>CANMCD010000011.1 GCA_947496185.1 uncultured Tenacibaculum sp. | reverse complement strand
GACATAATCTGTACTCTCGTGGTAATTCTACTCTTTTTAAATTTTACGCTGTCAATTTCAATATTTTCAATGAACTTTGATTAATCTTTTTTACCTAAAAAAACACCAATCTTTCTTGTAGAAACGCTAGAATCGAACTAACTAATTTATCTAAAAATTATTCCAAAATTTCTGTGATTGTATCGCTTTGTGAAAGCGGTTGCAAATATATAAAACTTTTTGATATAACTGAGAAAAAAATTATTTTTTTTATTATTTTTTCTGTTTCAAAATATAATAAAATTAATAATAAAAAAACACCCCAGAAAAACCCTCTAAGCTTATATTTTTCAAACACTTTCAATGAACTTTGCTACCCTCTTTTCATTACCTCATTTCCCGTTAGCGGCTGCAAATATACAACCCTTTTTGACACCCGCAAGACTTTATGCAATGTTTTTTTGTTAAAAAATCACAACACAAAACCAAACACCTGAATAACAATAATATAATCCATTTTTTTTTCAAGGTTATATCAGAACCTTATTTCTTTGCTTTCTTCTTTTTCCTTTTTCGTTGCTTAGCAAACATTTTCTTGTATACCGTTACATCTACCTTACCCTTATAATTAGAGACTATATCTTTATAGTTTCTCTTTAATTTAGGTTCTTGGTACGTCAACGTTTCATCTATAAACGCCCTTTGTAGTATATCTTCTATTAAATAATCTTCATTATTAGTAGCAGGGTTGTACTCTGACTTTAATGACAGCTTAAAAACATTTGCTGTTGCATTGTACCAAAACGCTTTCCACCCACTTCGAATCTCCTTAATATTATCAAAAGCTGTTTTTCCTGTTTGGCGATGGATTAACTTTAAAAGTACTCTCCCCTCCGTCCTTGTCAATTTCTTTAATCTACCTGTCAATTCTTCTTCAAGATACTTCTGCACCTTCTTTACGTACTTTCTTTTTTTTCTTCTTGATGCTATTCTATCCAACCTAACGTTTAGACTATCTATTCTTTTTGACGCCATAATAGCATAAGGATATGCCTTGAAAACCTTTCTCCGAAACCAAAAGTAATAATGGACATCTACCTTTGATGTAAACTTATGTTTAGGTAATATTGTGACCTCATTTAATTCAATCATTAAAGAATCACCATCTTTAACTAAATAATAGTCATCAACAAAACTAGGCACTTTGTCTTTTTTCTGTCCGTACGCAATTACATTCAAGAAAAAAAAGAGGGTTAATAAAATATTTCTCATTACGCTATACACCATAATGTTATACTTTTCTTTTAAAAACGATGGGATAAAGTTACTTATTTTACCCATAGCTTAATTTCTTTTTTCTCTTTTTTATTGGCTACCTTTGCTCTGTATGGAACAAGCTAGGGCGTACCAGTCAATAAAGAAAACGTATTCGGAGGATATCAATAAAAAGAAAGATTTCTTAGTTATTGAGGCTCCTTTGCAAATTGACATTAATAACCAACCATATACGGTAGTAATGAGGACTCCGGGTGACGATGAGTCTCTCATTAGAGGGCTCTTATATGCTGAAGATATTTACAGAAGCAAAGAGAATTTTACTATTAATTACGATAGTAAAAACAAAACTCATCATGATATATTACAAGTGTCTATCCCTAAAGAAAACCTTGGTAAAGGCTATCTAAACAAAAGAACACTTCTTTCTGTATCTTCTTGTGGTATCTGTGGAAAGCAAGAAATAGATGATATAATAGTAACTGGTACCCCCATTAATAATGCTCATAAATTATCAGTTACTGATATAAGAGAGATGTTTACTAAAATGGAGTCATCTCAACAAACTTTCAAAACTACAGGAGGTAGTCACGCTTGTGCTATTTTTGATAAAAACAACGATATGTTAACCTGTAAAGAAGATATAGGTAGGCATAATGCTGTTGACAAGTGTATTGGTAGTTTATTAATAGAGAAGAAACTAAAAGACAGTGCCCTTATGTTGGTGAGTGGTAGGGTTTCATACGAAATAGTAAGTAAAGCTTTTTTTGCCAAAATACCGATTATTATAGCTGTTTCTGCTTGTTCTTCATTGGCAGTAGACTTTGCCAAAGAATTTGGTATTTGCTTGATAGGCTTTAGTAGAAAAGACAGAATGACGATATACTCAAACCCACAATATATTAGCTTATGAGTACAAAAAAGACAAAAGCACAACCCCCAGAGAAATTGACTGGAATAAAGTTAACCGATATTCCAGAAAGTGCTGTAGGAACAAAAGCTATTAAATCTGCTTTAAATCACGTTTTTACCGAAACAGGTGTTGGTAGAGGAATAGGTTTATTAAAAAACCTCAATCAAAAAGATGGTTTTGACTGCCCTGGATGTGCGTGGCCAGACCCTGATGAGAAAAGAGCTTTTTTAGCCGAATACTGTGAAAATGGTGCAAAAGCAGTTGCTGAAGAAGCGACTAAAAACAAAGTTTCTCCTTTATTTTTTGCGACACACTCAGTAGAAGAACTTTCTGAATTATCTGATTATGAAATAGGAAAAAGTGGTAGAATAACACATCCTATGTTGCTAAAAGAAGGCAGTTCTAACTATGAAGAAATTTCTTGGAAAGATGCCTTTAGTATTATTGGAGATGAACTCAACGCTTTAAACTCACCTAATGAGGCAATTTTTTACACGTCAGGAAGAACAAGTAATGAAGCTGCTTATTTATACCAGCTTTTTGTTCGACAGTTTGGTACTAATAACCTACCTGATTGTTCAAACATGTGTCATGAAAGTAGCGGTAGTGCATTATCAGAGACATTAGGTATTGGTAAAGGCTCTGTCACTTTGGATGATTTTAATCATGCAGATTTAGTAATTGTTATTGGTCAAAATCCGGGAACAAACCATCCAAGAATGTTATCAGCTCTTGGTGAAACGAAAAAAAACGGTGGGAAAATAATTACCATAAATCCACTACCTGAGGTAGGATTAATGAAATACATTGACCCACAGAATCCCATTAAATGGCTTGGTAAGGGACAAGAATTAACCGATCTTTTCTTACAGGTAAAAATTAACGGGGATGTTGCTTTACTTAAAATCATTATGAAAAAGATGAAAGAAAAAGAAAAGGAACAGCCTAATACGATTTTTAACCATGATTTTATTAATGAAAAAACACATGGATTTGAATCTTTTATTGCCGATTTAGACAACTATTCCATTGAAGAGCTATTACCACAAACAGGACTTACGTTACCTGAAATAAAAAAAGCAGCTGAACTCATTATCAATTGTGATAAAATTATCACCTGTTGGGCTATGGGATTAACACAGCATAAAAATGGTGTGGATAATATTAGAGAAGTCGTTAACCTTTTATTACTTAAAGGAAGTATTGGCAAAAAAGGAGCTGGAACCTGCCCTGTAAGAGGACATTCGAATGTACAAGGAGATCGTACCATGGGGATATGGGAAAAACCTAAAGAAAACTTTTTACAAGCACTCGAAAAAGAATTTCAATTCAACGCACCTAGAAAGCATGGGTATGATGTAGTCGAAGCTATCGAAGCAATGCATAACCATAAAGCAAAAGTTTTTATAGGCATGGGGGGTAATTTTATTTCGGCTACCCCTGATACTGAATTTACTGCAGATGCTTTACGTAATTGTAATTTAACAGTCCATGTATCTACTAAATTAAATAGAAGTCATTTGATTCATGGAAAAAGAGCTTTAATATTACCTTGCCTAGGGCGCTCAGAAAAAGACATCCAGTCTTCGGGTGAACAGTTTGTTACTGTTGAAAATTCAATGGGTGTAGTACATCAGTCATCTGGACACCTTGCCCCCTGCTCTAGCGAACTTTTAAGTGAACCTGCTATTGTTGCTGGTATTGCTGAAGCAACATTAAAAGATACTACTGTGCCGTGGTCTGAGTTGATTACTAATTATGATCTTATTAGAAATAAAATTGAGGCTACTATTAATGGATTTACAGATTACAATAAAAGGGTTCGCAAAAAAGGAGGCTTCTATCTACCCAATAATGCAAGGAGTAATGACTTTTCTCCGACCAAAACAGGAAAGGCTAATTTTTCTATTAATGTTCCTTCAGATATAACGCTAGAAGAAGATCAATTCATACTTATGACAATCAGAACCCACGATCAATACAACACTACTATTTATGGTTTACATGATCGTTATAGAGGTGTCTTAAATGAACGTAGGGTGATCTTTATGAATCCTGAAGATATGAAAAAAATGAAGCTATCTAAAATGGATCATGTAAACTTAATCAGTCATTACGAAGGAGAACAACGTATTGCCAAAAACTTCTTAGTAATACCTTATAGTATTCCTAAACAGTGTACTGCGACGTATTTTCCTGAAGCGAATGTATTAGTACCTATTAAAAGTACAGCACGAATTAGTAATACTCCTGCCTCTAAAGGTGTAATTATTTCAATTGAAAGGAGTTAATAAGAAAAGATTTATATATTTTTGTTATAATTTTAATTTAAATCCTTAAATATGCCCTTTATAGAAGAAGACAATTATGAATTACTACTAAGTGATATTGAAGAAGCGAAACATAAAAAAGAGCAGATCGAAAATGAATTTAACCAATTACATGAAGAACATAGTACATTTAAACAAAAATCAAGATCAATTTCCATTATCCTTGGTTCTCTTTTAGGAATCGCAATAGGTGTTATTGTATTATTTAGTACGGGTGCTTTTGATGATGATAACAAAAAAGATGACGAAACAGACAAAAAAGAAATTAATATCACCGCTATTAAAGCTAAAGAAGCAAGACGCGTTATTGATAGCTTAAAAAGATTGAGACGTTCAGGATCTAATCGTGCTTCGTCTACCTCTAATAGTTCTGGTTCTTATGATGTAAATAAAGCTACTAATAATGTAGCTAAGAATACTAAAGGAAAAACAATATATTCGGTACAAATTGGCGTATTTTCACAAAGAAAACAAGCTTTATTATCTAAAAATTTAATTCCGAGTATTGTCGTTCCAACAGATGGTTTTTTCAAATACTCAATTGGTCTATATACCTCATTAAGTGAAGCAAAAAACTTAAAAAATGAGCTGGTATCTATTGGTTTTAGCGATGCTTTTGTTGCTTCTTATGTAAACGGCAAAAGACAAAAAATACATCATTAAGGAAATATAAACGATATTTATATTTTACCATTATATAAAAAACCCCGATGACTTTAATCATCGGGGTTTTTTATTATAAACTACACATTAAAAAACATAGTTAGACCGTGTATACGAATACGCAAGCCAATTTATTTTCCTTCACTCAGTATCTTTTCAGCATAAGAATTACACAATAAAAATGTTCCTCTAACATCTTCAAAAGTAGTTTTTGGATTTATCAAACACATTCTTAGTACTACTTGTTTATTTAATATCGTAGTCACTAACAAGGCTTCCCCAGAGTCCATAACTTTATCTGATATTTTTTGATTTAATACATCCAACTCTTTTTCTGTCAAATCTAAATGAATTGGGTTATACCTAAAGTTAATTACAGCTAATGTTGCAGGAGAAATTATTTCCCAGTTTTTGCTTTTACGAAGCATTTTTTCAACCTTATCGGCTAAATCAATATTATAACTTACTGCTTTTTTAAATGTATTTAACCCGTATGTCTTTATCGACATATAAAATTTTAAAGCCCTAAAACGACGCGTTAATTGAATACCATAATCATAAAAATTAATTTCAGATTCATTCCCTTCAATATCCCGTAGGTATTCTGGTTTCTCACTAAACGTATTACTCAACCACGAAGCATCTTTTACTAGTAAACAACCTATTTCATACGGTTGATAAAACCATTTATGTGGATCTACAGTCAACGAATCTGCTCTTTCAATTCCTTTTAGTTCTCTAGCACCTTTTTCAGACAATATTGCTGCCCCTCCATAAGCACCATCAACATGCATCCAAATTTCTTCTTCTTCACAAATATCTGCTATAGCATCTAATGGATCAACGGTTCCTGTATTGGTTGTACCGGCTGAAGCGATAAAACAAAAAGGCTGTAACCCTTCTAGTTTATCTTTAGCAATGGCATTTTTTAATTTATTAATACTTATTCTAAATTCCAAATCAGTAGGTAACACCCTTATTTGTTCTTTTTTAAAGCCTAAAACCCTTATTGCCTTTATGTTTGAAGAGTGTGCCTGATCTGATAAATAGATTACTGCTTTTGAAAAATCATCACCACACTTTATACGTCTTGCTGTAGCTAAAGCGGTTAAATTTGCCATAGACCCCCCACTGGTAAAAATTCCCCCTCCTTTTTGAATAGGAAAATTAAACATTTTCAACAACCAATTCATTGTTACAATTTCCAACTCTGCTGCTGATGGGGAAATCATCCAAATACTTGAAAAAATATTAAAACCACTTGCTAAACCATCGGCCATTGCGCTTATAAAATTACTTGGACCAGGAACAAATGAATATACCTTGGGGTGTGACATTCCTGCACTATCCGCAATTACATTCTTCATAACAAAGTTTAATACTTCTTCTGCAGGCATTCCCTCTTCTGGTGCTTCTTGTAAAAAAATATCATCCATTTCTTCTCTAGAAGCCTTTAATAAAGGTTTTTTTGATTCGATATTCCCCCAATGTTCGGCTATCAAATCAACTATTTTATATCCATAGGATTTCATCTCTTCTTTTGACAAATCAAAATGAGCACTCATAACATTATTAAATTTAAATTTTGTGAATGGTTAATAACTATTCTTCTTTTTCTATCTTTAAAAGATAAATCTTTATTTTTTAACATCAAAGCTTATATAAAGCTTAAAAACTATTGAAAACTAAGTAACAATAGTAAAAGATTTATCTTACAGTTATATGCAAGGCAATTACACCTTAAACATCTATTAAAAATATCAATTACAATTTCATATCACTACAGCACTGCACTAGAAATTATATTGTACAGGGGGTTTATTACAACCTTAGTGATAGACTATGTTGAAAATAAGAAATTCTCTTAACTTAATTCTAGTAATAGAATACTACTATAAAATCCTTATGAAACTTTCATAAGGTGAGTATTAAAAAACAAATAAAAAACTAAGTTTATTATCTTATATTATAAAGCCCATGTTAACTTTTTCCATCTTTAGTGAAAAATATCAACATGGGCTTAATTAGTAGTAAAAGAAGAAATTAAATTTCTTGAAAAATCGCGTGCATTAAACGCTTTTTATCATTAATACTTTCTTCTAGTGATATCATAGTTTCAGTTCTATTAACTCCATGGATATCGTCTATTCTATAGATAATATCTTTAGCATCGTTTGTACTTCTTGCTCTTACTTTACAGAAAATATTATACTTTCCTGCAGTAACGTAAGCAACCGTAACATTAGGTATAAGCCTCAAGTTATCTAAAACGTGCTGAGTCATGGATGTTTTTTCTAAGAAAACTCCTACATGAGCTATGAAAGAATATCCCATCTTTTCATAATTTAATGTCAATGTAGAACCTTCAATAATTCCTTCATCCTCCATTTTTTTCACACGAACGTGTATGGTACCTGCAGACACTAACAATTTCTTTGCTATATCTGTAAATGGTGTTCGCGCATTCTCAATTAAAATATCCAAGATCTGATGATCTATTTCGTCCAGTACAAATTTTTTCATTTTGTTTTTATTCAAGTAATATTGCTAAAATATGGTTTTTTTTTAATTTTAATAAATTTTCATTAACATAAATTCAAATACTATGTATTTTTATTAAATTCTTTATGGCCATGATATAATGATAAATTACCTTCTTTCTCTTTCTTTAAATCGAGCACAAATGTATCATTTTCTATCTTTTCTACATACTGAAAAGCAATATCTTTTTTATTATTTTTTGACCTATAAATTACATCATAGAAGTTCTTTACATTATTTGGTATTGCAAAATACTCCTCATGTATTGTAAACTCACTACTGGTAGCTATATGATACACTCCTTGAAATAATGCAAAGAAGTTAAACATCCTCACATTTTCTCTATCATAGTCATCAGGAAAATGACCTGCTTCTATCAAAATCGTATTATGACCTAACTTTTGAAAATTATCTCCTGTAGCAGTTGGGTAGAATTCATCTGTATAACGTCCTATATGCCCTGGAATGATTTGTTGCAACAGACGATTCATAGATACAATAACATTCATTGTTTGAATCCTTCCTGAAGTTATTTTTCTTGAAATTTCTTCTGAAGGAGCTAAAAAAGAAATTGTTGCCGGGTTTGAAGTACCGTCTACACCAAAAATTGTACGCTGATCGTGTAAATTAAAACAAAACTCAGGATTTACTTCTTCCAAAATCTGACGTAAGATATTACTTTCCTTCGCTACTAAATCTACAGCGTCTCTATTCAAATCTATACCATTACCATTCTTTCTTGTATACAACAATGCCCCGTCAGGGTTTAGCATGGGAATAATATGTATCTGCGTATTGTCAATAATTGCTGTTGTCAGTTCATTATCAAGATTATTTTTTAAAAACTTAATAAAGTCAAAAACAGCCTTAGTACCGGTACTTTCATTTCCATGCATTTGACTCCATATAAGTATTTTTCGTTTACCATTACCAAATACTATTTTATTTATAGGTATGCCATTTTCAGAAGTACCAATATTCTTAACTTCAAAAAGATCGGGTAAGCCTTCAAATAAACTTTCAATTTGAGTAAAGGTAACCCACCTCCCTACTATTTTCTCTTCTTTACAATTACTATATTCTTTTTCTAAGAATGTTTTATCTAATATCTTCATAAGTTCTTTTAATTAAGAGAACCATTTAGTAACTAGTTTATTTTCGATTGGTTCTACTGATATATGTACATAGTCATTTTTGATCAGATCATAACGGTAATCTTTTGACCATGCTTTTATATTATTGGCTAATGTTTTCAATGAGTTGCATATGTAATCGACCTCTTCATTCGTTATAGTAGGATGAATAGATAATCGAACCCAACCTGGCTTTTCTGTATTACACCCTTCTGAAATTTGGTCTTTTATTTTATGTGATGTATTTTGATCTACATTTAATAAAAAGTGACCATAGGTACCTGCACATGAACAACCTCCTCTAGTTTGTATTCCAAAACGATCATTTAGTAACTTTACCACCAAATTAAAATGATATGCTTCAAAATAGAACGAAAAAATACTTAATCTATTTTTATGGTTAGGTGCTAAAATTTTTACCCCTTCGATATTTTCTAAACAATCAAATATTACTGAATTTATTTCATTTTCACGTTCAAACATTTGTAGCGTTCCCATGGCTTCTTTTAACTGAATAGACAACGCTATTTTTATAGTTTGTAAAAAAGCAGGCGTACCACCATCTTCTCTAGTTTCTACATCATCAATATAATCATGCTCACCCCATGGATTGGTATAGGTCACTGTTCCTCCTCCAGGATTATCAGGTATCGTATTTTTATATAACTTTTTATGAAATAAAAGAACCCCCGAGCTTCCTGGCCCTCCTAAAAACTTATGCGGTGAAAAAAATATGGCATCGAGATATTCTTCCTTTTTAGAGGGATGCATATCAATATCAACATAAGGAGCTGAACAAGCAAAATCAACAAAACATAATCCATTGTATTTATGAATTAATGCCGCAATCTTGTGATAATCTGTCTTTATACCCGTTACATTAGAGGCTGCTATTACTGAAGCAATTTTTATAGGTCTATGTTTGTGTTTTTGTATCGTTTTTTCAAAAGTATCTAAACACACTAAACCTTGTTCGTTACAAGGAACTACTTCTACATCTGCAATCGTCTCATACCAAGAAGTTTGATTGGAATGATGCTCCATATGTGTAATAAAAACAATCGGTCTTTTTTCTTCTGGAATATGGGTATATTCTTTAAAATTTTCAGAAATTTTGAGCCCGAGAATTCTTTGAAACTTATTAATCACTCCTGTCATTCCTGAACCTTCTGTAATTAAAACATCATCCTCATTTGCATTTACGTGTGCCTTAATTATCTTCCTAGCTTTATGATATGCCAAAGTCATTGCAGCTCCTGAAGTAGATGTTTCGGTATGAGTATTAGCTACAAATGGACCAAAATCGTTTACCAATTTATCTTCTATAGCACGATACAATCGACCACTAGCTGTCCAGTCGGTGTATACCAGCCTTTTTTCCCCATACGGAGACTCAAATGTTTGATGTATTCCTACAATATTATTTCTATATTTTTCAAAATATTTCTCCAAATCCATACGCTACTTCCTTTACGATCAAACCTATTTCTAAAAATCTTAGTGCTTTAAAGTAAAAAAGACACTATCACCCTACCAGTTCTTCTATTTCTGTAAAAACCTTTTTAGCCAATTCATCTGCCTTAGCTTCGGTTTTTGCTTCCGTATAAATTCTAATGATTGGTTCTGTATTAGACTTACGCAAGTGTACCCACTCTTCTGCAAAATCTATCTTTACTCCATCTATAGTATTCACTTCTTCGCCTTTATATTTTGTAGCCATTTTTTCCAAAATATCATCTACATTTATCTTAGGTGTTAAAGCTATTTTATTCTTACTCATATAATAAGCAGGATACCCCTCTCTTAATTCTTTACAAGACATTTTTCTTGTAGCTAATAATGACAGAAATAATGCTATTCCTACCAATGAATCTCTTCCATAATGAGAAGAAGGATAAATAATTCCTCCGTTTCCTTCTCCACCAATAATAGCTTCAGTGCCTTTCATTTGTTTTACAACATTTACCTCGCCTACTGCACTGGCTGTATAATTACCTCCATATTTTTCGGTAATATCTCTTAAAGCTCTTGAAGAAGAAAGATTTGAAACAGTATTACCTCCTCCATTTTGTTCTAAAATATAATCAGCACAAGCAACTAAAGTATATTCTTCACCAAACATTGAACCGTCTTCAGAAATAATAGCCAAACGATCAACATCAGGGTCAACCACAATTCCTAAATCTGCTTTCTTTTTAACAACAAGCTCAGAAATATCGGTCAAGTGCTCTTTTAAAGGTTCTGGGTTATGAGGAAATTCTCCATTAGGTTCGCAATACAGTTCTACACATTTTACGCCTAATTCTTTAAGAAGCATTGGCACTGCAATTCCTCCTGTAGAATTTACACCATCAACCACAACTTTAAACTTTGCTTTCTTGATCGCTTTTTTATTAATAAAGTCAAGTTTTAAAACCTCTTTTATATGCTTTTTTATATAATTTTTCTTCTTTCTATATTTTCCTAATTGATCAACTTCTGCAAAAACCAACTCCTGCCCTTCTGCTAATTCCAATACTTTTGCTCCGTCTTCTCCATCTATAAACTCCCCTTTTTCATTTAATAACTTCAAGGCATTCCATTGTTTTGGATTATGTGAAGCTGTCAAAATAATACCTCCATCAGCTTTTTCAATAGGTACTGCTATTTCTACAGTAGGCGTAGTTGACAAACCTAAATCTAACACATCAATCCCTAAACCTATTAGAGTATTCGCCACAAGACTACTAATCATTTTTCCAGAAATACGAGCATCTCGACCAATAACTATTTTTATCTTTTCTTTCTCAGCATTCTTATTTTTAATAAAAGTTCCATATGCGGCGGCAAACTTAACAGCGTCAACTGGAGTTAAATTGTCGTTTATTTTTCCACCAATAGTACCACGTATTCCTGATATTGATTTAATTAATGTCATATTTTTTTGTTGATATCACAAATATAATTCTATTTGTGTAATTAAACTCTTTAGAATCGAACGTTTAGATGTAACAAATGTTACAAATATATCGATATAAAAACTGATTAGTTTTTATTTAAAATTGGTATTCAGATAATGATTTTGAAAACTTTTCAGGATTAGCAGCCAAATGGTATCTAGGGTCATCAATTGCATATTCTATAACTTCTGTAAAAACGGGGCTCGCTTTACACAATAATATTTTACAATCTTCACTTAAATGTTTTAGTCTAACATTCTTTCCTGCAGCTCTATACTTTTCTACCAAATTAAAGATAGCTTCAATTGCCGAATGATCAGATACTCTTGACTCTACAAAATCTATTTCTATTTGTTCAGGATCATTTTTAATATCAAATTTTTCATTGAAAGTTGTTATACTTCCAAAAAATAATGGTCCCCAAATTTCATAAACTTTAGTTCCGTCATCTTTGAGTCGTTTTCTAGCTCTTATCTTTTTAGCATTTTCCCAAGAAAACACCAATGCACTCACGATAACTCCTGCTATAACTGCCACAGCCAAATCAAAAATAACTGTTAAAGAAGACACTAATATTAATACAAATAGATCTGTACGTGGAATCTTATTAGCTATTCTAAAACTAGACCAAGCAAAAGTACCTATTACCACCATAAACATTACTCCAACTAAAGCTCCTATTGGAACCTGCTCAATAAGTGATGAAGCAAATAAGATAAACATCAGTAAGAAAATGGCTGCTGTGATACCAGATAATCTACCTCTACCACCACCTTTAATATTTATTATTGATTGACCAATCATAGCACAACCTCCCATTCCTCCGAAAAGTCCTGTAATTATATTAGCCCCTCCTTGCGCTAAACATTCTCTGTTAGAATCTCCTCTCGTTTCGGTTAAATCATCAATTAAATTAAGTGTCATTAACGATTCGATTAAGCCTATTGCTGCCAATATTAATGCATAAGGAAATATGAAGGTAAAGGTTTCAATGTTCATCGGTATCTTAGAAAAAGTTTCCATAACGGGTGTTGGTAAACTTCCTTTTAATCCATTCCCTCCTCCATCTCGTATAAATGAACCAACAGTTGCTACGTCTAACCCCGAAAAAACTACTATCGCAGAAACTACTAAAATCCCTATTAAAGCTTCTGGTAATTTTTTAGTTTGTTTCATCTTTGGTAGTCCCCACATGATAAGCATGGTAATACCTACTAACAAAAGCATTATCCAAAAATCTGAATTTGAAAATAAAGCAGTAAACCAAGCACCTGCATCACTCCAAAAACTAATTCCTTCTGGAGCTATAGCTGGAAACATTTTTAATTGTGCCAAAAATATAACAATAGCAAGCCCATTTACAAATCCCATCATTACTGGGTGCGGAATAAGTCGAACAAACTTACCTAATTTAAAAACCCCCGCTAACATCTGGATAACCCCCATTAATATTACTGTCAAAAAAAGATAATATAGACCTAAGTTTTCTCCTTCTGCTCCCATTGCATTTCCTTCACTTACTAGGTTTACCATTACAACAGCTAACGCTCCAGTGGCACCTGAGATCATCCCCGGTCTTCCACCAAATATAGAGGTAATTAAACCGATCATAAAAGCCGCATAAAGCCCAACTAATGGATCGACACCTGCAACAAAAGCAAAAGCAACTGCTTCAGGTACTAGTGCCAAAGCAACAGTAATTCCCGAAAGAACGTCATTTCTAATATTCCCTACTCTTTTTACAATAAACTCAGTCATAATTTTACCGCTATACTATATTTAAAAGTTGGCAAAGATAGCCATTATTTAGAAAGCTTGAGTTATTGAATGGTTATAAATGATTTAAAATTCCAACTAAAAATCAATACCTAAGAGACACTAAAAACACCCTAATACTATATATACTCCAACAGCTTAACATGTTTTTATAATTCTCATAAAAAATGAATTACTCATTCAAATGTCACCATTAAGATTGACAAATTAATAAAACCTATATCTTTCTTCACAATAACTTTTCTACGTTACATTTGTATTCTTTACTTATTAATATAAAGAACATCACTCGATAATATATTTTTTAATGCTTAATCAGTGTTAAATTTTGCTGACGTCTTTTTTTACCTTACTTTTGGGCGTTGAAACTATCAAACAAATTTGGTAGCAACAATGAGCAGAAAAACATTACTTACTTCCGAAGAAATTAAAATCATTCTGCATCGATTGGCTTGTCAGTTAATCGAAAATCACGACGATTTTTCAAATACAGTCTTGATTGGCCTTCAGCCAAGGGGATCCTATCTAGCTGATCGTTTAGCGAAACTTTTAGAGAATGATTATCAAATTAAAAATATACAACTCGGTCTACTAGACATCACTTTTTATAGAGATGATTTTAGAAGAAGAGAAGAACCCTTAGAAGCAACCACGACTAAAATTGATTTTTTAGTTGAAGGTAAAAAGGTAGTTTTTATTGATGATGTATTGTACTCAGGAAGAAGTGTACGATCTGCCCTAACCGCAATTCAATCCTATGGAAGACCCGCAAACATTGAATTGTTAGTTTTAATTGATCGACGCTTTAGCCGTCACCTACCAATACAACCTAACTATAGAGGAAGACAAGTTGACTCTATAAACGAAGAGAAAGTTGTTGTTCATTGGGAAGAAACACACAGAGAAGACACCATATATCTTGAGAGTAGATAATACAAAATAATTTAAACACTAAAAAAGTTATAGTATAAAAATGAAGCAGTTAAGTGTTGAACATTTGTTAGGTATCAAATATCTTACTAAAAATGACTTAGATTTAATTTTTGAAACTGCGTCACATTTTAAAGAAGTCATAAATA
The DNA here is from genome assembly GCA_947496185.1 of uncultured Tenacibaculum sp. GTDB lineage: Bacteria > Bacteroidota > Bacteroidia > Flavobacteriales > Flavobacteriaceae > Polaribacter. Next base: position 139,723 of record CANMCD010000011.1, on the reverse strand, counting down.
GACCTATTAAAAAAGTCCCTTCTTTACGAGACATAACCATTGCTAATTTATTTTTTGAAAATAGTACTCGTACAAAACTTTCGTTTGAATTGGCTGAAAAAAGGTTGTCCGCAGATGTTATTAATTTCTCTGCAGGTCAATCTTCTGTAAAAAAAGGAGAAACTTTAATAGATACTGTTAATAACATTTTATCAATGAAGGTTGATATTGTTATTATGAGACATTCAAATGTAGGAGCGGGTATATTTTTATCAAAACACGTAAACACTAAGATCATTAATGCAGGTGATGGCACTCATGAACACCCAACACAAGCATTACTGGATAGCTTTTCTATGCGTGAAGCATTAAATAGTGATTTAAAAGGTAAAAAAATAGTTATTGTTGGTGATATTCTACATTCTAGAGTAGCCTTATCAAACATTTTTGCACTACAACTACAAGGAGCGAAAGTAAAAGTTTGTGGCCCTACTACATTAATACCAAAACACATAAACAGCTTAGGTGTTGAAGTAGAAACCAATCTAAAAAAGGCACTAGAATGGTGTGATGTAGCCAATGTATTACGTGTACAACACGAGCGAATGGCCATAAAATATTTCCCTTCAACCAGAGAATACACACAACTTTTTGGCATTAATAAAGAAATCTTAGACAATTTAAATAAAAAAATTGTCATTATGCACCCTGGCCCTATAAATAGAGGTGTAGAGCTAACCAGTGATGTAGCAGACAGTCAACAATCTATCATACTAAACCAAGTTGAGAACGGAGTAGCAGTTAGAATGGCTGTAATATACTTATTGGCACAACAAATTAAACGTTAAAATTTAATGGATATTGTTAAAGAAAGTCATTATAATTTAATATCAACAAGTGATACATCTTTTACCCGCTTCATTGAAGAATTCGACAAAAAATATGAAGAACTAAAGACTAATCATTTAATTATAGAAATTTCCTCAGAAAATAATTTTTCATTAGAAAATATTTTAGTATTTTTGAACTACGCTGAATCTCATCGACAAATTGGCATGTCTTTTGTGATTCTTTCTAAAGATATTAACGTTGAAAGCATTCCCGAAGCTTTAAATATAGTTCCCACACTTATCGAAGCTGCTGATGTTATACATATCGAAAATTTAGAGCGTGACCTTGGTTTTTAACCCTAGGTAATTTTAAAACCCTTTAATTTAGTTCATTTATGGTAAAAAAATTACTGTTAATTTTCTGTTTGTTTTCAGTATTATCAGTGGTCTCCCAAAAGGAGGATAGTAGTGAAAAAATACTTATTAGGTGTGGGGAATATTCCACGACAATAAATCTTTCTCAGGAACTTGAGGATGACGAAGAAGTCATTATAAACATTAAGAATGTTCTTGCAGTAGACATTCTTACTGAAAAAATAAAATTTTCAGATGATGAATATGAAGATTATGATGACGGCGACGATGACGATATTAAAATTATTGAATTAAATAGTGACAAATGTCATCAGCTAAAGAAAAATGCACCGTATTACTTTTTAACATTGGTAACAAGCAAAGGTAAAGTTTGCAGAAAGATTGTCCACAGAAATAGAAAATGAGTCTAAATATTACAATTTTAGGATGTCACTCTGCTACACCTCGTAAAAATGCTTATCCTTCTTCTCAGTATCTTGAAATAAATAGTAGGTTTTTCTTAATTGATTGTGGAGAAGGAACACAAAGACAAATGAGAAAGTACAAAATTGGCTTCTCTAAGATTGACCGTATTTTTATCTCACACCTTCACGGGGATCATTTCTTTGGCTTAATTGGTCTTATATCTACTTTTGGTATCTTAAATCGTGAAAAAGACTTGCATATCTATGGACCAAAAGGCATAAAAGAAGTTACCATCCTACAATTAAAATTATCAAAATCTTGGACAAGATTTAACCTTATCTTTCATGAATTAGATTCCAAAAAAAGCGAGGTTATTTTTGAAGACACTAAGGTAATCGTAAAGACAATTCCTTTAGATCATCGTGTTTATACTAACGGTTTTTTATTTACAGAAAAGCCTAAAGACAGAAAGCTGGACATCAACACCATCAAACGTTATAAGGAAATAGAAATTTGTGATTACCACAATCTAAAAGCAGGAAAGGACTTTGTACTTCCTTCAGGTGAAATAATACCTAATAAGGAATTAACACTCGACCCCGAAAAACCTAAAAGCTTTGCCTATTGTAGCGATACTTCCTACAAGCCTGATATCGTACCTATTATAAAAAACGTTGACCTACTTTATCATGAGGCAACTTTTTTGAAAGACCGAGAAGATTTGTGTGATAAGACAAAACATTCTACCGCTGAACAAGCTGCTTCAATAGCCAATTTAGCCCGAGCAGGTAAATTGATCATTGGTCACTACTCTAGTAGGTATAATGATATTTCAGATTTCAAAAAAGAAGCAGAATCTGTCTTTAAAAATGTTGAGTTAGCAGAAGTTGGTAAACGGTATTCTATCGATTCTTTTCCATACGAAATACTCAATTAAACTTCCAAAAGGTATGCAAATAATATAAGTTAGTTATCTTTTATTAAACAAAAAACTTAGTCCTAACCTACTTAAAAATTTCTTTTCAAACTCCCAAAAGAAATTAAATTGACCAAATAACCACCCGATAATTGGTAATGTTGTTTGATAAATAGGAAAAATTAACAAAATACGCGAAATCCAATATACCCATACTGACATTGTTTCAGGTGATAACCCTAAATAAAAAGTGATAGGCTTTGCAACCCACGCTGCAAAAGAACCGTTTATCGCAAAAACAATTAGAATAGCAACTACATCCCATGTACTATTAATACCCCAACGCTGTTTTAATTTTTCCATTCGGCAAAAGTATATAAAAGTGAATAAGTAAACAAATGATTATTTATACTATCTAAATAATACGTTTATAAAAATTGATCAATACTTCTTCTTCTGATCAGAAGAAGAAGTATTTTTGTTCTCAGATTATTTATCATGTCAATAATCGATTTAACACAAATTAACCTAAAGGAGCTCCCCTCTCCTAAAGGTCATTTAATATTAGGGCATTACCCTCAATTTAAATCATCCGCTAAGCATTTATTCCTAGAACAATCAGTAAAAGAATGTGGTGAGTTATATAGTGTTAATTTATTTGGCAAAAAATTTATTGTTTCAGCAATACATGAATTAAATAATCAAATTCTAAAATTACGTCCAGAAAAATTTAAACGTTTACCCAAAATAGATAGTGTACTTCAAGAAATAGGAATTTTTGGAGTTTTTAATGCTGAGGGTGAAGACTGGAAACGTCATAGAAAATTAACTACAGAATCATTGAGTCTAAAAAAAGTTAAACAGTATTATAAAACGGTATTAAAAAAATCTGAAAAACTACTAGATAAATTAGATGCTTACGCAATACAAGGCACAACTATTGACATTCAAAAAGAATTTATGCTTTTTACAGTAGATGTAACTACAGCCATTGCTTTTGGCTATGAAACAAATACTATTGAGGGACATAATGCTATTTTTCAAGAACACTTAGAACAAATATTCATAATGCTGAATAAACGTAATGTTTCTCCTATCCCTTTATGGAAATGGTACAAGAGTAAAAAAGATAAACAGTTAGATGAATCACTAAAATCAATAGAACATATCATTTATGATTTTATTAATCATACTAAAAAAACGTTAAAAAATAATTTTCAAAAACAAAAACAGCCGTCTAATTTTTTAGAAGCTTTACTAATTGAAAACTCTGAAGGTGAGTTTAATGATAAAGAGGTTTACGGTAATATATTCACAATGCTTATGGCTGGAGAAGATTCGACTTCTAGTTCTTTAGCATGGATTATTTATTATTTATGTCAACACCCTTCTGTAGTAACTAAAATAAGAAACGAGGCTTATCAAGTATACAAGAATTATTCTTGCCCTAACACTTTCAAAGAATATCAAAATTTAACCTATACGAATGCTGTAATACAAGAAACTCTTAGGCTTCACCCAACCACAACCCAACAAATAGTAGAATCAAATGAAGATTGTACAGTCAATGGTTTAACTATTGCTAAAGGTACCTGTTTTATATTACTTAATCGATATGCACAAAGAGAAGAAAAATATTTTTCTGAGGCTTCTAAATTCATTCCTGAAAGGTGGCTTAATACCAAGTGTCCAATACATAAAGTTCATAGTCCACAAGTAGTAAAAGCTTTCGGTGGTGGTTCACGACTTTGCCCTGGTAAAAACTTAGCAATTTCCGAAATGGTAACTATTATTTCCATTTTATGTAAACATTATAACTTTCTACTAGAAACCCCAGTTAATAAAATTCATGAAAAACATGCATTTATTGTCTATCCTGAAAATTTATATATAAAATTAGAAAAAGTGACACCTTAATTTAGAATATATATTTTTAATTAATTTTTATACTAGAAAAAAGTAAGTTAGATTAAGCTTATAAAAAACATATCTAACTATAAATAAACACTATAGCAATTCTAACTTTAAGGAAACATTTGGCGTAAACGATTGAGAAAAGTAATCAAGATACTTTTGTTCTAACTCATTATTACTATTAAATACATGTGTATTCGAGCGTTTAATTAGTATAACATTGTCTAACAAATTACGCAAGGACATCCCAATCGAAAATCGTATATTTTTATCATAAAAAAAAGAATAATTTCCTGATAAATCTAATCGATGGTAATTTGGTAACCTTTCCGAATTCCAGTTACTATCAGCTCTTGGTTCAAGTGTCTTTTTATATTTTATTTTGGAATAGGGTAACCCCGTTCTAAACAGCCATGATAACGAAAAATTTAGTTTATTAAACGTAAAGCTATGTACCCAACTTAAGTTATTAGTCACATCAATATCAGAAGGAAAGGGATTTCCATTATTTAATTCATCAAATTCATAACTAGCTTCTCCGAAACTATAATTCAAATTGGTGCTATAATTGGTCGTAATATTTTTAATAAGCGATACATCTAATCCTTTAACTATGGATTTTCCTTCAAAAAACAACTCCTTTCTCTCTTCAGGAGTAAGCCCCTGAGAATTTATCAATGCACCAGAAATGTTTTTATGATAAAACTCTACATTTAAACTAGTTTTTTTATCTTCAAATGTAACCCCAAAATTATACTGAATATTTTTCATTCTAGCAACCTGTTTATTAAGCACCCAGGTATTATAATTTAAAAATGGATACTCATTTATCAAGTCAATAGGATAATTAAGGTTTTGTTGTTTTATTTCAAAGCCAGTATTTATAGATACTTTAGGAAAAAGTTGTTTTTTAAAAAATAACCTTGGGAAAATATCTAACTTACGAAATAAAGAATTATAATTTGCCCTAACACCTATGTTACCTATCATATTTTTATTTAATGAAATTTTACGGTTTAAAAAAATTGTATGGGTGTAGCTTCTTGTTATTGAATCAATCATTAAATCCGAAGACAGCTCATTATTTAGCTTCTGAAGCAAAAACTCATATCCAGTGATTAAAGAGGAAGTCTTATCATTATTAACACTTTTAAAAAGTGTTTTAACCCCAATATCCTCTATAAAATATTCTCCAGATATGTCAAATGTGAAATAGTCATTCTTGTGAAAGTATTTATCTGATCTTCTATGAGATGATGAATAAAAATCAGACTTAACATAGTTTCGGTCATTTATCGTCTGTCTCCAACTTATACCCACTCCATAATTTTCATTGTTTAACTTTACATTAAAATTTTGTTTTACACTATCTGGTTGTACAATTTTTGCCTCATAATTGAACCTATTTTTAAAGTTAAATGACTTAAATGTAATATAACTTTTTTTTGCTAACTTGTAGGTGGTTTTTGTTGCATAATCAAAAAATGATAAGTCCAAATTATCATAATTTCCGTCTAAGTTTTTTATGTCTTCAAAAAAGTTAACAAAAGAGTTTTGAAAGGTTTTATCAACAGTTTTTTTAAAAAAAAGCGTCTGAAAACCATATGATTTTCTAAGTGAAACTGTTACGCCAATCTTTCTTGATACGGGTAAATTCAATAAGGTATTGTAATTCAAAAAATCTGCACTTATAATTCCATTTATATTTTCGGGGATAGTATTTTTAGTCGTAATATTTAATACACCAGAAATGTTATTACCATATTTTGCTCCTGTACTGGATTTTAGGATATTTACATTATTACACATAAAGGGATTTAAAGCACTAACAGCTCCAAAAAAAACAGAAGTTTTATAAACCCGTATACCGTTAAATAACACCAAGTTTTGATAAGGTTTTCCCCCTCTTATGAAAACCTCTCCGTTATTATCATAAGGATTAGAAATTCCCGAAAATGACTGAATGTTACCAAAGATATCATACATATCTTCGTTACGAGTAACTTTTAACCTTATGGCTGCTCCCTTATTCTTGTGAATATAAATATTTTTCTTTTTAGCGTTTACCTTTACCTCCTTTAATATATTCGTCGCTTTTTCTAAATAAATCTTTTTTACTTTTAATAAATTCTTAACCGTAACGTTACTATCTTTATAGCCTAACGAAGAGAACCGAATCGTATCAAACTTACTTATATTTTTTAACCTAAACTTTCCTTTTCTTCTTGTCAAAACACTTCTTGCTTTACCTAATAAGGTGACCTTTACCCCTTCAATTGGTTTCTGATCATCTTTATCATATACATACACTTTTAGTGTTATTTTCTTTTCTGCTAGGATATAATATCTATCATTAATTTTTATGGTATCAAAAGAAAAGTAATCGCATATTTTTTTCAAATTGCCTGCTAAACTCTTTTTATGAAGTAAACTGTCAACGTACTTACCATCAAGTAAGTAATCATTGTATGAAAATTTAACTGAATATTTTTTTTCTAAAACAGTAAGATAATCCCTTACAGAAATTTTTTTCTCTTGTGCAGAAAGTAAAGATGCCGACAGCATTAAAAGTAGGAGAAAAACAAATCTGTACTTCATCAATCTTTTCTAATTATCATTTTATTCATTAATCATTGGTACATTTCTAAAAAGCTATTATGAAGTATCCTTGGGTTTAAAAATACAGTGTAGTGAATAGTCTGGTTATCTGGATATAAGAACGTCTTTTCTTTTGAAATGTTAAAATAATATATTTCTAATTTCATTTTCCTGTTAAAGAAAAACGTTTGCGAAAATAATCTTTTTTCTTTTTTTAACAAATTTATTTCTTTCTAAAAATAATTAAAGGTCTTCCCGAAAATTTAGGAAAACCTTTAAACCGCTAATCAAAAAAAATTAACTTACTACTACATTAATAAAGTTACTCACTATATTTCTTTTATTTAAATAAAACAGATGAAATACCAATATATGTCGTTGATTTGCAGTATTTAATCGATAAGTGGTAATAATTATTAAAAAAAAGGTATTTTATAATGTTTTCTCAAATTCGTTTACAATTGTAGTTAGCTCTTTTATTTTACTTGTATCAATTATTTTACCTTCTTTAAAATTATCATAAAAAACAGGAAGAGAATAACTTGATATTACATTAGCTCCCATATGAGGAAATGTCCCTTTTGCTAGATTTAAAACACTCTCTCCTCCTCTACCTCCTGGTGAAGTTGCTAATATTAAAACTGATTTATTTCTAAATACTTCCCTATTTTTTCTTGATACCCAATCAAATAAATTTTTAAAGGCAGCAGAATATGCCCCGTTATGCTCTGCCAAAGAAACAATAAAACCATCATAGTTATCCAACGTTTTATTGAAACTAATTGCTCCTTCAGGAAAATCATGAGCTTTTTCTATATCCTCACTATAAATAGGCACCTCATAGTCATTTAAATCTAACACATCAAAAGCTGTATTGTTTAAGAGTGTTGCTGCATAACTAGCTAACTGTTTGTTAATCGATGTACTACTTGTACTTCCAGCAAAAGCTGCTATTTTTTTCATCTTTTTGTAATTTAATTATATACTATTTTCAATCTAATTATTTTCTAATGTTATAAATTTTTAAATGAATATCATAATACCTTTTATAATAACTACATTTACTTTTTTTAAATTGTAACACTAGATAATCTAGGTAAAAATAATCATTTTATTTCCCTTGGAAAATACTTTTAATAATTTTTATTTATAACACCATAAACAATCTATAATACAATCATTTACAATCATATTTATATTTTTCATAAGAAATAACGCTCTTTAAAAAAAACGATATTTAAATCAATGAAATTATTTTTTTGAACTATTGTTACTTTTTTTATTAAAAAAAAAATATTTGTTACTTTGTACCGAAACAGATTATTGATTATGAATAGAATTGTATACCTATGTGGGATATACCTTACCGTGATTTTTTCAAATTACTCACAAACTGCAAAAGGGAGAGTTAAGCAAACTAAAATACCTATAGATAATTCCGTAAAAATTGGACAACTGTCCAATGGACTTACCTACTATATCAAAAAAAATGGTACCCCAGAAAACAAAGTAGAACTTAGGTTGGTTATTAATTCTGGTTCGATAGTAGAAACCGACGAACAAATTGGAGCTGCACACTTTATAAGTCATTTAGGATTTAGAAGTTCTAAAAATTTTAGAGACCATGAGCTAATAAATTATTTACACTCAATAGGTGTAAATCAAGAGCAGCATGAAATGTATCAAATTGGATTTGATGAAACAATTTTTAAACTAAGTATCCCTAACATAAATGACACAAAACTTGATAAAGGAATTTTAATTTTAAAAAATTGGCTTAATGGAGCGTTACTAAAAGACGTTGACGTAGAAAAAGAAAAAAAAATTATACTAGAAGAATATTTATTTCATCAAAGCGCAGACAGGAGGTTATTACATAAATATTTACCAACTATATTACAAGATTCAAAATATGCAAAGCGACTTCCACTAGGTACTGTCGAAAATATTAAAAACCTAACACCAAAAAATTTAAGAAAATTTTATTCCGATTGGTACAGACCTGATTTAGCTGCAGTAATTGTTGTTGGAGATATTGATAAAGAAACTGCTGAAAAAAAAATTAAACATTATTTTAATAACATCCCTAAGCCTAAAAATGTTAAAACAAGGGTAAATACCAAATTAAAAAACCATAAACAAACTTTTATTTCTATTGAAGAAGATAGAGAAAAAGAAATAGGAAATGTAAAATTATTTTATAAAGATACCGAAGATGCTAAACCTTTAAAAACAATTGATGGGTATAGGACACTAATTATAAGAAAATTAATCACTAAAATGATTAATAATCGACTTGATGAGCTTGAATATAATGAAGATTTACCTTTTATTTCTATACATTGCAAACATGGGAAGCATTATACAAGAAGTAAAAAGTCTACTTTTATAAATACTGAAACCACTCAGGAAGGACAATTTGTAGCTTTACAACATTTGTTAAATGAATCTGAAAGAATTAAAAGATATGGCTTTGAAAAAAAAGAACTAAAAAGAGCCAAAAAAACCATTTTAACATTAATGGAAAAAAAATTTAAAGAAAGAAATAAAATCTTATCTAAAAAAATTGTCAAGAATTGTATTTCTCACTTCTTATATAAAAATACCTTTTCTAGCTTAGATTGGAGGTATAAAATTTGCACCATGTTTATTCCCACGATTTCTTTAAAAGAAGTAAATTCTTACATAGGCAACTTCTTACCCGATATCAATAGGTCCGTTATAATAACAGGTAATAAAAAAAGAGTTAGTAACTTTCAAGTGATTAATGCTTTAAACAAAGTAAAACAAGAGAAACTAAAACCTTATAAGTATGAAGAGGTTAAAACGTCACTATTGTTAGATAAAAAACCTGTTCCCGGCAAAATAATCAAAACCACTTATGATGAAACGTTAGGAACCACCACACTGTTTTTAAGTAATGGGGCAAAAGTAATCTATAAAAAAACGAACTTTAAAAACGATATAATCTTATTTAAAGGGTTTGGTTTTGGTGGAGAATCTTTATACTCAGAAAAGGAATTAAAAAAATCTTTCTATGCTAAAAGTGCTTTATTTCATTCTGGTATCAACACACATTCAAAAATCGAACTACAAAAAATATTATCTGATAAATTGGTCAAGGTAACTCCTTATATTAACGAAATATCAGAAGGTTTTAACGGACATGCTTCTGCCAAATACCTTAAGCATTTATTTCAATTAACCTATTTATATGCCACTTCATTAAATAAAGATCAAAAAGTTTACAAATCTTATATCAAAAAATTGAAAAGCTACTCTAAAAGTATCATTAAAAACCCTTATCATTATTTTAATGACAAGGTTTCTAACTTCCGAAATCAAAATAACAGACGTCATCAACCTTATCCTTCAAAGAACGAAGATATTGACAGAATCGATTTTGATATTGCTTACCAAAAATATCAAGAACGTTTTTCTAATGCTGGAAATTTCAACTTTTATTTTGTTGGAAATATTGATGAGGAAAAGTTAAAGAAACTATCCTTAAAATATATTGCGTCACTACCCACTAAAAACAAAAGAGATAATTACATAGTACATGATAATAACCCCTTGGAAGGCACCCATAAAATACGTGTAAGAAAAAACAAAGAGCAAAAAAGTAAGGTAAGTATCCTATATCAAGGAAAAACGGATTATGATGAAAGAAAAGCTCTGATTTTTAAGATTATTGGAAAAATATTAAACATACGATGTAACGAAAAGTTAAGACAAAAAAAAGGAGAAGTGTACGCTACCTATGCTGCTTCTGATTTTAAAAAAGTACCTTATGGCTTTTATTTATTACAAGTATCTTTTACTTGCAGCCCTAGTAAGGTTAGTACCTTAGAGGAATTTTGTAAAAAAGAAGTTCTTTCGTTAATGGAAAATAATAGTGATCTCAAAAAAGATTTAATTAAAGTAAAAAAGAGATTAATTTCACAACATCAAGAACATTTAAAAACGAACAAATACTGGCTAAATCTTATTACTAATAAAGATTATGAAAATCGAAAATCGTTTAACCCTTTATTACTTGAAGAAAAAATTAATTCAATTCATGCAAACGATATTCAAAACGTCGCTAAAAACTTCTTAAACAAAGGATATATTCTTGCTGTCTGTGACCCAGAGTAAACAAATAGACTAATTGTTAAATAAATACAAGTTAAACACTTTGTGAATTTTTAATAATAAATGTACATTTACATACGTAAGTATGTAATCAAATACTATATGATTAAACAGTTTTCACAGAGGATACTCGTGTTAGCAATAGCTATGAGTATTCATTTTTTTTATGGGCAAGAAAAAATTCCTAATAGTAACCTACAAACAGGATTTGGACAACTCAATTTTTTACCCGTAACAATGCCGAATAACGAGGTCAACATGAATTTATCAGGTGTTCATTATAATGTAAACCTAAACAACTGGAGTTATCTTGGCTTGGGTTTTTATGGTGCTATCGGAGGTATTCGTGGTGGTTTGTTTACCTTGGGTATTAATGTAGGTACGCAATTCAATATTACAAAAAAACTATTTATCGATAGTGGTATTCATTTTGGTGGTGGTGGTGGTGCTAGTGCTCCTGATGGTGGGGGGGCTTTTATATTACCACATATAAACTTGGGGTACGACTTTAAACATTTTTCATTAACCACTGGCTATAGTTATATCAATTTTTTTGATCAAGGAAATATCAGTAGCCATCAAATAAATGCAGGAATACAAATACCATTATCTTTTGATACTTCGAATTTCGATCATAATAACAAAAAATTTAGAATTAATGAATTAGAGGCCTCTTCTTGGAATAAGTCTAGTAATCGACTTTCCTTGATGATGCACCTAAATAATTTAAAAGTTAACAAAGGGTCTTATGAAGGACAAACAATTAGATTGGCTGGTTTTGAACTTAACTCATACTTTAACAATTCATTGTTTTTCTTCTTAAAAGCAGATGGTGCCTATCACGGAATTAAAGCTGGCTATATGGATATTCTTCTTGGTGCAGGATATCATTTATCAATGAACCGTAACAACACTAATATATTAGCCAAATTTGGTGTTGGTGCTGGAGGCGGTGGTGGTGTCGATACACAAGGAGGTGTACTTATATATCCTGATTTATCAATTGAACAAAGGGTTTTTGATAATATTTACTTAAGTCTTAATAAAGGATATTTAATGAGTCCTAATTCACATTTTGTCACATCAAGCTATGGACTTGGTGTCAAATATTATATTGATAAAGACGGTATACAATCAAACGGTAACAGTTTTACTAACGGAAAATTTAAAGGTATAGAAACTACAATAAAACAAGAGCTATACTTTAAAGCACAAAGAGATCAGGGTTCAGGTCAAAACATGCAACAAATTTCAATGCAAATCAACTTCTTTCTAAACAAATATTTTTATGCTGCTGGTGAGACTTCATTTGCCAACTTTGGTGGTGCAGGTGCTTATGCAGAAGGCATTGTTGGTTTGGGGGTTCGGTCGAAACCTATTTTTAACAGTACTACAGCTGTATTTACACAATTCTTAGGAGGAGCTGCTGGAGGTGGTGGAATCAGTACTGGGCAGGGCCTTATTATCAAGCCAAGTATTGGAATAGATTTTAAAATTTCTGAAAAGCTAGGTCTAAAAGGAGCTGTAGGATATGTCGGTTCTAGAGGAGGGAAGTTGAACACTACATTTCTTAATTTGGGTTTAAGTTATCGATTCTCATTTTTAAGTATGAAAAAATAACGATCACTATTCCCTACGCTATTATTTGACCTCTATAACATTTTCCTTCTCTTTAGAAGATTGAAATATATAAGTATACATCCACATAAGGGTAAATGTAGGGATAACGTCCAATCCGGGCATAGCTTCTTCTATTAAAGATACAATGGCAGCTATTTTCCCTTTATTTCCTTTGTACAATCTCGTCATAAAATAGGCTGATAATGGTGCCCATACAACATCAATTATCTCTCCTATTCCAGGTATTAGGTAGGAGATATACCCTATGACATCTAATAATAAGCTTATAAAAAGTTTAAAATATTTTTTTTCTTTCATAATGTATGATATACTTTCCCTAAAAACCTTACTCTTTATACTACAAAAGCAAAATCTTTAATTTTAACAACAAATTTCAAGCCAAAAATTTGTTGTTATTTCATTAAAAATAATAAGTTTGTTCACTATGATGTTTTCAGACTTTATAGATCAGATTCCAAAATACAAAAAAAACTCTTTAGGCGGACTTACTTCACAATTCAAATTGGCTCCCAAATTAAGAAAGGAAGTAACTGATGAAATGATCGTAAAAAAAAATCCGAAAAAAGCAGCAGTGATGGCACTGTTTTACCCCAATAAAGAAGGTAAAACTACTTTCTTACTTACTCAAAGAGCTCAATATAATGGAACTCATTCTGCACAAATAAGTTTTCCAGGAGGAAAAGTTGACTTAAAAGATGCGAACTTAAAAGAAACTGCATTACGAGAGACTTATGAAGAAGTTGGAGTATCGGTTGAGGATATAACTATAATAAGACGACTTACAGATACCTATATACTACCCAGTAACTTCTTAGTAGCTCCTTTTATTGGCATATGTAACTCCCCTCCTACTTTTACTCCCAATAAAGAAGTAGATCAACTTATTGAAGTTTTACTTGAGAACCTCATTAAGGAACAAAATTTAACGACTGTTCTTATGGAGACTTCGTATATGAAAAACGTTAATGTTCCTTGTTTTCGACTCAATGACTATATCGTATGGGGAGCAACTGCAATGATACTTTCAGAAATTAAAGATTTAATTATTTATTAATCTTTTTCTTTTCTTTTGTAATTTAGCAGTCGTCAATAAACTAACAACATTAATATGCCCCTGTTTAAAAGAAATCCTTTCGGACATATTTTATGGATCAAAAAATGGCTCATACGGATACTTGGTGTCATATCACACGGTAGATACCGAAGATTCAACGAATTACAAATTGAAGGCTCAGAAATAATTAGGCAATTACCTGATAAAAATGTGCTTTTCATTTCAAATCATCAAACCTATTTTGCTGATGTTGCAGCAATGTTCCATGTATTTAATGCTGCGCTAAAAGGCAGGGTTGATAATATTAGAAACATTGGGTATATATGGAAACCAAAATTAAATGTTTATTATATTGCTGCTGGAGAAACCATGCGTGATGGTATTTTACCTAAAATTTTTGCTTATACGGGTTCCGTTTCGATTGATAGAACGTGGAGAAGTGCAGGAAAAAACGTAAAACGACAGGTCAAAATGTCCGATATTTCAAATATTGGAAAAGCCCTAAACGATGGTTGGGTCGTTACATTTCCACAAGGTACTACTACCGCATTTAAACCAATTAGAAGAGGTACAGCTCATATTATAAAAACATATAAACCTGTTGTTGTCCCTATTGTAATAGATGGATTTAGAAGATCTTTTGATAAAAAAGGACTGCAAATAAAAAAACGAAACGTACTCCAATCGATGATTATCAAAAAGCCCTTGGAGTTTGATTATGAAAACGAAGACTTTGATAGTATCATTGAAAAAATTGAATACGCTATTGAACAACATCCCTCATTTTTAAAAGTTCTAACTCCTGAACAAATCAAAGAACAGGAAGAACTTAATGAAAAACGTAAGTTTTGGGCTTGATTTTTGCTCATAACTTTTCTTAATTATGAAAATATGACTAAAAAAACCATTTTAAATCAAAAGTCATTAGACTTTCTTGAAAAATATTTAAATAATGCTGCCCCAACAGGTTATGAGTGGGAAGGGCAGAAAATTTGGATGGACTATTTAAAACCTTATGTAGATAGTTTTATTACAGACACCTATGGTAGTGCTGTAGGAGTCATTAATCCAGACGCTAAATATAAGGTCGTAATTGAAGGGCATGCGGATGAAATTTCTTGGTATGTAAATTATATTGCTGATAATGGGTTAATTTATGTCATTAGGAATGGTGGAAGTGACCATCAAATAGCCCCAAGTAAGATTGTTGACATCCATACTAAAAAAGGAATTGTAAAAGGTGTTTTTGGTTGGCCTGCAATTCACACAAGAAATCGTGCTAAGGAAGAACCACCAAAACCTGATAATATTTTTATTGATTGTGGATGTAGTAGTAAAGAAGAAATAGAAAAATTGGGTATACATGTTGGGTGTGTTATTACCTATCCTGACACCTTTCATATATTAAATGATAATAAGTTTGTTTGTAGAGCTTTAGATAATAGAATGGGAGGATTTATGATTGCTGAAGTTGCTCGTTTATTGCATGAGAATAATATAAAGCTACCTTTTGGGCTGTATATTACAAATTCAGTTCAGGAAGAAATTGGTCTTCGTGGTGCTCAAATGATAACGGAAACAATTAAACCAAATGTTGCTATTGTTACCGATGTAACCCATGATACCACGACCCCTATGATTGACAAGAAAAAAGAAGGTCATTTAGAGTTAGGAAAAGGTCCAGTCGTTGCCTATGCCCCTGCTGTTCAACAAAAATTAAGAGATTTAATTATCGATGCAGCCGAAAGCAACAATATTCCTTTTCAACGATCTGCTCTTTCAAGAGCTACAGGAACCGACACCGATGCTTTTGCTTATAGTAATGGCGGAGTAGCTTCTGCACTTATATCATTACCGTTACGTTATATGCATACAACAGTAGAAATGGTACATAGAGAGGATGTTGAAAACGTAATTAGAATGATTTACGAATCATTATTAAAAATTAAAAATGGTGATAGTTTTTCATATTTTGAATAAACTTTAATAAAAAAAAGCCATTAGTTATATACTATAACAATACGTTAAATAGATATACTAATGGCTCGCCTTTTTATCAGGTTTTTAAAATCAACCTTTAGCCTCTAGTTATCTTTATATAATATGGATGAATTAATTGACATAGTTGATGAAAATGGCAACTATACAGGAAAAACTTGTTTAAAGTCCGTTGCTCACAAACATGGATACTTTCATCCAACAGTTCATATCTGGATTTACACTGATAATAATAAAATTTTACTCCAAAAAAGAGCCGCTACTAAGAAAGTTTTTCCTGGGTTGTGGGACATTTCTGTCGCGGGTCATGTTGCAGCCGGTGAAAATATTACTAGAGCAGCCTTAAGGGAAGTGAAAGAAGAAATTAACTTTACTATCTTTCCTAAAAATCTTATTAAAATTGGTACTAGAAAACATCAGATAAAACACCCCAACGGAATTATCGACAATGAATTTCATCATGTATTTATTACAGAATTAACCGTTCCAATAACAACGTTAGCTCGTCAAGAAACTGAAGTTGATGCACTGAAACTATTCGATCTTGAATGTTTAACGCAAACTAAAAATTACGAAAATCTTTTATTACCTCAATATCATGAGTACTATTGTTTTGTCTATGATCAAATAACAAGAACACTTTCCTTGTAACCAAAGTTATTCTTTAACTCTAGCTAATAAAATTGTAATTTTTGTTCCCTTACCCAAGACACTTTCAAAAAATATACTTCCTTTATTTTTTTTAACCAATGTTTGGCATAGTAATAACCCCAATCCTACTCCCTTAGATCTATCTATTTTATCTATAGTTAAATTCCTTAAATTATTAATTTTTTCAAGTTTCTCTTTTGCGATACCCAATCCTGTATCTTCAACGGTTATAAACGCTAAATTTTCCGAATATACACCAGTCTGTATGAATATTTCACCTTCTCCCCCCATATATTTCATGGCATTATCCAATAGGTTTCTCAAAATTATCTTTAAAGACTCTTTATCTATTTTAATAATTTCGTTTTGTAGATCTCGCTGAATTGTAAGTCCCTTTACTTCAATCAAACTTGTATAGTCATGTAGCACTTGTTCCATCAATGGTTGCAAAGGGTATTCATTAATATTAAACATTAACTGATTACTTTGCTCTAAAGACCAATGTAGTACATTATTGAGTATATGTGTAGTACTATCCGTTACAGCTATCGCAGAATCCGCTATACTGTTAACTTTTGTTATATCATTTTCCTGTATATACTTTTTAAGGTGTATATGCTGAGACTTTATAGTTTCAATGGGAGATCTTAAATCATGTGAAACAACAGAAAACAAATAATCTTTAGTTTTATTTGCTTGATTTAAATCTTCTTTTTGTTTCGTTATCAGCTTATTTTTCCTTTTTAGTTTAGTGTAAAAATAACCTAAAAACCCTAAAAAAAATAGTAAACCAGAAGCTCCTATTAATAAACATTTTTGAATAATGCGCTGGCTTTTTAAGGTTTCTTTTTGTAACGCTATTTGTTGTTGCTTTCTATCAAGTGCTATTTTTTTTTCTTTCTCTGTTAGCTCCCAAATATTATTACTATCATAAATCGAATCTTTCCACTGTATACATTCTTCATAATACTCAATACTTTCTATATATCTTTTTTTATTTTTGTTTACAACTGCCATGTTTTTAGCAGTAATCTGTTTTAATTCATAATCAGGAAAATATTTTGCTAATTCGTAAGCTTCTTTAAACAAAGGAATAGCTTCACTGTCTAAAAATTGGTTATAATAAGTATTTGCTATATCAGTTATTGCAATAATTATCGACTTAATATCTCCTTTTTCAATTACCGATATTTCCTTCATACGATATTCTTTTGCTATATCGTACTTCTTAATATGTATATAATTTAAGGCTAGGTTGTGATACGCAGCTTTAAGCTCTTGGTTACTTCCTATAATTTTACTTCTAGTATTACTTTGCTGTTGTTCCCATTGTAAAAAATAATTAATTGACTGTTCATAATCTTTAAACAGCATGTAAATCTCTCCTAACTTTAAGAGTTTTAATGTAAAGAGCTCATCATACTCGTTCGATATATTTTTAAAATTTCTAAACGCTTTTTTATATAGGTTTTTACCTAAGGCACTTGTTCCCTGAATATAGTTAAGTAGGTCTTTTTCAAATAGGGGTTTATTCTCTAAAAGTAACTTTCCCGAACTAATATAACATGAATCATGTTTTCTTTGTACTACAAATTTTAATAGTTTGTTGTACTCTCTGTTTTTCGATGATTTATATAGTGAATCTAAACTATGGTATAAAAAATCTATACCCGTCTTCTTTTTATGCGTTTGTGCATATGCAAAATGCATAAAAAGGAAAAACATCATAAAATATTTTAACATCCCCGATTAATATCCTGTTTTTACTGGAATTGTATATGTTCCCCTATCAATTTCCTGATTTGATCTATGTTTTACAATCAACGGTGTTACATTGTTATAAATATACTTTTCATTAATAGTAAGCTCAACAATATCTCGAACTTGAAACATACTATTGGTAGTAGTATCAACGATATTTAAAATAAAATTATACGAGAAATTACTACTTGAGTTCAAAAAAGCTATTTGTGAAACTACCAAATAAGTGTTGATAAATGATAAAATGAAATAGTTCTTCAATTTCATCTTTAGTATCCTGATTTAACTGGAATTGTCACCGTTCCACGATCAGTCTCAGGATCATCATTTCGATCACGAACCAAAATACCGTCAACGTTTTCAGTACCTGCTAAAAGATGGTATTTAAATTTGATATAATATGAATTATAATTTTCAGCTTTAATATCACTATCATATTCTATAAAAAAGTTACGGCAAAGAGGTTCATTGTGTTTAAATTTTTCGCCTACTAATGATACTTTTTTTACTCCTCCATAAGTAAGGTATATTTTATCATTTAACAACGATATACCTGTTCTTCTTTGTTCTGGAATAGGACGTAATGCCACATCTGGTAAAAAGGCTAAAATCGTTACTATATAGTTAGTTTCATCTACAACCTCAATATTTACTAGAGGACCATTTGCTACTTGTTTGGTTGGAATTTTATAATTTAGAAGCTCAAAAGTTTCACAAAGAAACTCTATCCCTTCAACTGCAACAACTGGGGTGTTTTGCATTATTTTCTCCATATATTTTTATCTTTATTGGTTTGACGCTTGATCCAAATTTACAATAAAATTTGAGTTATAAAACGTAAATAACATTTTAACTTATTTAGACTACACAAAAAGAAAAAATCAGTAAAAATAACATACAAAGAGTATCAAAAAATAACATATTGAATACTAATCAACAACAATTGTTCTAAATGTTAAATTTATACGAGGGCGCAGTATTTTTTTTGTTGGAGGTAATCTATGCCACCAAAATTTTTGTGTTTCGTCTTTCATAACTAATAAAGAACCATGCGTTAAAATAATATTTACCCCTTCTTTGGTGACTTGATGTTTAAAAGCAAATTTTCGTTCAGCTCCAAAGCTTAATGAAGCAATAGCGCCATTTTCTTTTAAATCTTTTTCTCCATCGGCATGCCAAGCCATACCTTCAGATCCGTCATGATAAAGATTCAGAAGACATGAATTATAGGTCTCAAGTGTTTTCTTTTCGACAATTTCTTTTAATGCTAAAAGCTCTTTTGTAAAGGGCAGCGCTACCTTCGTTGTATTTGAATAAGAATATTCAAAAGGCTTCTCACCATACCAAGCCACTTTACGTTTTGTTTGTATTCTTTTACCAAAAATGACAGCTTCATCATTTTTCCATAAAATTTCATTCAACAAGTAGTTGTAAAATACATTTGCTTCTATTTTTGGAATAACAACACCGTAATATAAAACCGTCCCATTTTTAGGTAATAAGTTTTTTGGGGCATCTTCAAATTGTGAAAACAAGTCCATAGACATACTCTTTATTCAAAAGTAAACAATGTTTACAACTTTTGGCTCCAACCTTACTTTTTGTTTGTGATTTGTATTTGGGTTGTTTACATTTGTTCAAGTAAATCGTTAAGGAACTAAATGGAGCATTTTATTGTATCAGCACGAAAGTATCGCCCTCAAAATTTTGAAGATGTTGTAGGGCAAAGAGCTATAACCAATACTTTAGAGAATGCAATCAAAAACAACCATCTGGCTCAAGCTTTGCTATTTACAGGACCAAGAGGTGTAGGAAAAACTTCTTGTGCTCGTATTCTTGCCAAAAGAATTAATCAAGAAAGTACCTCGGATACTTCTGATGAAGATTTTGCTTTTAATATTTTCGAACTGGATGCTGCTTCAAACAATTCTGTAGATGATATTAGAAGTTTAACAGATCAAGTTAGAATTCCTCCGCAAACGGGTAAATACAAAGTTTACATCATTGATGAGGTTCATATGTTGTCACAAGCAGCATTTAATGCTTTTTTGAAAACTTTGGAAGAACCTCCTGCACATGCCATTTTTATCTTAGCAACTACAGAAAAGCACAAAATCATTCCGACAATCTTATCACGATGTCAAATTTTTGATTTTAGAAGAATTACAGTTTTAGATGCCAAGGAATATCTAAAAACCATTTGTGAAAAAGAAAATATAACTGCAGATGATGATGCACTGCATATTATTGCTCAAAAAGCTGATGGTGCTATGAGAGATGCACTTTCTATTTTTGACAGAGTAGTTAGTTTTTCTGGAAATAATTTAACACGAGAAGCTGTTACTCAAAACTTAAACGTGTTGGATTATGATGTATATTTTCAAATAACTGATTTATTATTAGAAAATAAAATACCCGAAGTATTAATGGCGTACAATACAGTCTTGTCTAAAGGGTTTGAAGGGCATCATTTTATTAGTGGTTTAGCAAGTCACTTCAGAGACCTACTTGTTGCTAAAGATTCACAAACTATTACGCTATTAGAAGTTGGTGATAACACTAAAAAGAAATACCTAGATCAAGCACAGAGAGCGTCCATGCAGTTTCTGGTACCTGCTATTGACAAAGCCAATGAATGTGACTTAAAATATAGAGGTAGTAAAAACCAACGATTACTGGTGGAACTTACTTTAATGCAAATCGCCTCTATCACTTTTGATGGAGCAAAAAAAAAATCTAACAACTACATAATTCCTGCAACTTTTTTCACGGCTTTAATACCTACAAAAAAGATAAAAGAAGTTTCTAAACAAAAAACTGTTACACAAAATCAAGCCAAAACTGATGGTACAACGATAAAAACGCCACAAAGCATTAGTGAAAAACCTTTACGCAAAAATTTACCGCGTAGAACCTCAGCTTTATCCTTAAAGAGCATTCATCAAAAGAAAGAATTTAAAGAAATTACAGAAGATGAAAACTTTGACAACCACCCCAGAACTCCTTTCAATGAAGAAGAGCTTAAAGACGCTTGGAAAAAATACTATTTTAAATTACAAGATATGGGGGAACGGAGTATTGCTGCAATTATTGCTTCGAGTACTCCTATATTAGAGGAAAACTTCAATATAGTTTTTTCCTTACCAAATGATTTAATGAAAAGTCAATTAGAAAAAGGAAGACCTAAACTTCTTAAATTTCTAAGAGAAAAATTAAATAATTATGGTATTCAAATTAAGGTAATTGTTAATGCCACAGTTGAAAAAAAGTTTGCTTATACCCCTCAAGAAAAGTACGAAAAACTTAAAGAGAAAAACCCATTGATTGAGCAATTAAAAAAGACTTTTGGTCTCGATATACAGTAAGGTTTTCTATAATAAAAATCGAGACTTCCTTTAATACCATTGATGAATAAAAAAGTACCCGACAATTACATATACTGCCGGGCACAAAAATTATTATCTAAAGTACATTACCAAAGTGTATAAGGGTTATAGGATTGGTACTGAAAATAGGTCTGTGCAGGAAAACTACCTGGAAGCCTCCTAAACCATGGTGCACCGACATTATCGTGGACAATTTTGTTCTGACCTAAATGTCTTATTTTTTCATTATGATGCGCTATTTGATACCCTTTATAACCAAGAGATATACTTCCTAGTCTATATTTATCAGCTTCAGGATTATTATATACTCCATGTTTAGCTATCCCATTTTGAATCACATTATTCCTATCAGGTTCACCTGTAAAAAACTTAACATTAATACTATAATTTTTATAACTTAATTGAAGCGCTGCTGTTCTAAATCGATCGTGATCATCCGAAAGATATTTTCCAATACCTTTAAGGGGGTTTTCAATAAAGTCATTTTCATAACGAATATTCCATTCGCCATGACCTAAAGACAATCCTCCTATTTGTTGAGAAGTCTCACCACTATTAAAATAAGTTGTATATACCGACATTGTAAAGTCTCCATCACTATAGCCGATGGCGTACGAAGTTCGATATTCCCAGCCTTTATGCCCTGTTCCATGAGCAGCACCAAAATAAGTAGCGCCAAAACCAGCAGACATACTAAAGTTTCCATCTGTATAGGATACACTGACATTGGCTCCGACACCATAAGCTTTACCAAATGCTATGGCTGGACTTAATCTAAAGTTAAAATCTCCTACTTGAATATCAAAGCCTGGTAAAAACCCTGCTACTACTCCCATAGCAACGGAGGCTCCAAACCCTACATTCACAGCATTCATAAGTACAGCACCCGGAGCAATTGCTCCAGTTATCGCTCCAGAAATAGCACCTCCTAAAATAGCCTTTCCAAAATCTCCCCAATTCCAATTACCAGTAATAGCTGCATTTATTACATAACTAACCGCTCCTATGGTGGCACCAACAGCCGCAGCATATGCTACTGCTACCCAGAAAAATTCCCCACTTTGATCTGTATACTTTAATGGGTTATTCCAAACATACCCATATCTATTAAAACTTTGGGTACTAAAAGGCTCTTGAATATAATTGTCTGGAGATAAAAACCTTCCCAATTTTGCATCATACATACGGCCATTCATATGTATTAATGCTACATCTACAAAGTGTTCATGCCCCGTATATCCCCTATTTAAAAGAGAAGTATCATACTTAAAGTTAATTTCACTCTGATTACGTTTAAATCTGTCCACTTCTCCCCAAGCTCCAAATTGACGCTGTTCTAAGATTTTCCCCTTACTATCTGAAATCGCAAGAATACTGTTTAAATAATCTCTATGTAAATAATGATATCCACTTGAAGTCCCTTTAGCTGTTTGTTGTATATATACTACTGGAGCCGAATAGGCATCCCCCCCTATATAGGTTATTATTTTAGTATTTCCTTTTGCATCTTCTTCAATCTCTACAGGAGAAATAGCTGAATAATGCTTTTGATAACGTCTCTTTAATTTATCATCATTTTTTCCACCGTAATAAGAATGGCTTCTGTTTTGTAAAATACTATATTCAAAATTCACCTTGCCTTTGTCTTCCGCAACAATATTTACAGTTTTTTTAAAAGCATTATACGTTACGCTTTGCATAGGCGCATTTTGATAATATAAACTTCCTTCAGTATTTACGTCAATCTCTTGTAAACGATAGGAAGTCTTTGTAGCATACTTATAAGCTCCTAATGTTGAATTATTTGAAATACGACCACGAGTATCATACGTTTGGTTTCTATTTATTGAACCAGCAATATTTGTTAACCTGTCCAAAGCATCGTAGCTAAACTCTTCATTCCAAGAGAAATGATGGTTTTTACGCTTTAGTAAATTACCTCTTTTTACATCAAAACTATAATCAACATGTAAGGCTGTTTTTGGAGATTTTCCTGAAATTTGATCTAATATTTTAGTTAAAAACCCTTGAGAGTTATATGTTTTATTTTTAACCATTCCATTACCCAGCGTAACCTTTTTCGATTGTCCTCTATCATTTACTTCATTTATAGTCCATAAAGAAGTGTTCGTCTGAGCATCTCGAATCTCACTTAATACTCCAGAATGAGTGTCATAGATTTTTTTTACTGAAACTTTACTACTAACATTTGCTTTATTTTTACTCACATACGTTTCCGCAATTACTCTACCATAACGATCTCTAGATATACTATGTTCAAAATATGCCTTTCCGTTTTGTTCTTTGGTTATTCTAGGACGTTTATATAGATCATATTGATAGGTATATGAATAGTTTTCATTCGTACGATTATTTTTTCCTTTAATACTAGTAATTAACTTTGTTGTTGTATTATAAGCATATTGAAGTTGTATATCAGTATTATCTCCTTTTACGCTTTTCGTTAACATTTTACCAAAAGCATCATACGTATAACTTGTAGTTCCTTTTGGGGCAGTTTCAGTTAAAAGCTCTCCAAAATTATTGTGTTTATAGGTATACGTTCCTGCGGAAGGATCTGTTAACTTCTTTTTTCTTCCCCAACCATCAATTTCAGTATGCACTATATGCCCTCCATAATTAGCTGATTTCATCACTCCGTTACCATGATACGTATAATTAATGGTTCCTCCATTATCTACTAATTTAATAATATTACCTCCTGCATCTTTTGTAGTTTTTACTGTTTTAGTCCCTTCATTTACTGTAGTAGTCAACCCATTATACTGAATATTTGCTACTAATCCATTAAAAGAAGTTTTAGCAATTATTCTTCCAAAATTATCATAAGCAGTCGTATTCCATTGGCTTGCTTTTGAAAAATAAGGTTCACTCTCCGCTATTTTTCTTCCTCCAGCATCGAACTTAAAACTTTTATAAGTCCACTTATTTTTTAATCCTAAAATTCCACTTTTTACTATCCAGCCTAATGCATTATAATCTTTAAATATATCAGCTCCTTGGGGATAATCTGTATATTTTTTGACACCTCCTCCTGTTAGTCTAGTATACTTATAGGAAGTCATTTTTCCTAAAAAGTTTTTTTCTGATTTTAAACGATTCCATCCATCATGCGTAAATGTTGTTTTCTGACCAAATGGATTGGTAGTTGTTAATGGATTTCCAAAAACATCGTAGGTAAAAGTAGTTTTTAACCCTTCAACATCTATTGATGTTTTTATAAACCTTCCTGAAGTATCATACTCAAATTTTTCTGTTCTTGGAGAAACTCCACTAGAAGAAAGTGTTTTTTTAGTTATATTACCATACGTATCATGAGCAAACGTTTCGATCTTCCATGAAGTTCCAGTTCCCTTAACTTTATTTTGTGTTAATAGGTTATTTTTATATACATATTGTTCTTCTTCTATGAAAGAATTACCTCCAATGATACTCGTATTTATTTTTTTTGTAATTCTTCCTACATAATAATGTTGATCGTTTGCATTTGGATTATTACTATAAGTCAACTTGGTTTTGCTACTTCCTCCTTGATATACCTGTAACTCTTCCAAAAGATTATTATATCGATCATATTCATACGTTTTAGTCGTTGTTGCTCTAGTATGTCTATCGTGATGAACCGATTTAATTAGCATATTACTAAACATCTTATTAGATGCTAAATTGGTTTTATATGTATTCGTAGTCTTAGTTATATAAAGACTACTTGCACCTGATGAAGTACCTGTCCATTGCTCTACAATTACATTCTTTTTTGTAGGATCGTGTTTAGATACCGTCCATAAAGTTCCAACTCCATCTCCGTACCAATTAGTTCGTGAGGTTCTTAAAAAGCCTTGATACCCTAAATCAACATGAGAAACTGCTCCATGGTATTTAAAATCTTGTGTTCGTTGTAAACCAGACGCCTCTTCAGTCAATTTTTTGACTAATCGATAAGAATAAGCATAATTAATATTGGTATAAGGATATGATTGACTTGCATCATTTGAATATGCTGATCTGGAACTCGATTGTCCTCCCCCCATTCTTTCATATTGTATTGTAGTTTTAACGCCGTTATTCGTAACACTACGCAATGAGGTATCATTTCGAGAATCTTTGGTAAATTCGTACGCATATATATGATTAACACTAATATAAGCGTATTCAAGATTACCATTAGTTCGGTTTTGTTCTAGAAATATGGGCCTTCCAAACTTATTAACCCCACCATTTCTTTTAACAAAATGAGTTTCAAAAGAAAACCCTATTGAACCTACAGTTTTTGGAATTCCTCCATGTATAGGAATTCCCCTGCCTATAGAAATCTCACGTATGTTACCAACAACATTTCTTGTATTTGTATTATGGTTTTTATAAACCGTTACATATTCTACTGATTTATCATAAGACGAATAAGGCGCTACGACTCTATGTAAAATCACATCTGTTTTACCATCGCCATTAACATCTTGAGGTACATAGCGGTATTCATAATATGGTTTTTTTATTGAAACTCCACTTACCACTTTTGTTTTACTTCCTAATTTATCTTTATTAAAAGCAAAAGGAAGCACCGTAGTTTCTTTATGAAAACTTTTTCCCTTAGAAATAAACATCTTCCATCTAGAAAACTTTTCAGCTACAGCAGTCATAAAGTCCGTCTTACCATCGCCATTATAATCTCCTAATAATATAGGGTTATCTAATTTGATAGTTGTATCCGATTCTTGATGAATTTTTATTAACTTATTATTATCATTTATAGTATATATGTATAATTTTCCTTCTTTAAAATGATACACATCTTGTCTTCCATCTCCATCATGATCAGCTACCAAAACTTTGTCTTTTGGTCCAACAGCTGGATTTAGATGCCCAGATAAATTGGTGAAATTTGTTGTTTTTGTTCTTTTTAAATCAATAAAATCAACTCTTGAATTATGTCTGTTTACTTTTGTCTCATTACATTGGCAACCGTGAATAAATTCTCTATCATCTATCTCTCGATGTAAGGTTCTACCTGAACTTCTTCTAGCAGCATGACGTCTGTGACCTGGAAAATCTTGATATTTTCTTCTACAATTACTTTTTAAGGTATAGGGTAATTGTATAGCTAAAACATCTGTCAAACCATCTCCGTTAAAATCTCCTGTAACATATTTTTTAGGAATATTTTTATAAACTTTTATACCACAAAGATCCGTTTGATATTTAGCAGTTTTCCATATTTTTTCATATTGAACAACGGAACCTCTAGTCTCTTTGGTAAATGTTCTAAAACGAATAGAAGCTTTGGTTTCTTTTGATGTAGAAATATCATCAACAAGCGTTATTCCTTGTTTTGCTAAAAGTTTACCTTCCTTTGAAAGAATTTTACTTGCAAAAATATCTGAAAAATTATCTGTTTTAATTCTGTATCCATAACTTCTATCATTATATAAATTGTAGTACAAATAAATATTTTTTTTATCATTTTTTTTATAAACCACTACATCGGTTCGACCATCACCCGTAAATTCTCCTGTAATCAAATGTCCAGTTTTATAATCAAAACCGGGCGCAATACTAACTTCTTTTCTTTTCTGAAAACCAGGTGTTGATCTTTCATAATCAAAATAAATCGGCGTCATTGATTTATTTTTTGCATTATATTCAGTAACAGAACTCACATTTTGATACCCTAACGAAGTTGTAGCATGTTTAATCACATATTTTCGGTATTGAGAATTTCCTACTTTAACCTGAATACTATTAAGTAAATTGGTTCTTTCAAACTTATGTCCTCCCACAAAAACTATTTCTGGTCTTTTTCTAGTTTGATACGTAAAATGAATTTTATTTAAAGAAGCAGTACCTGATTTTGTACCATAACCAATAGTATTGATACTTAATAATCCATTATCTTGCTGATAATTATATTCTATAAAATTACCTTGGCTATCTTGCCATTTATAAATAGCCCACTCTAACCTTGACCTAGAACCACCAGCATTGCCGTACCATGCTCTAGCTCCATTAGGATAATATACTATAAAATAAGAAGGTCCATAGTTACTACCATAAGGGGAAGTTCCATATGAAATAATTTTAACATTTGAATAGTTTTCTGTTTGATAAACCGCCTTATCCGCTCCATACTTTCCTGACTTTAACAACAAACGTTGCCCATCAATTGCAAAACGATCGTCTTTAAAATCTACTCCGTTATTTTTTTTATCATAATATTTGATAGCAGGTATTCTACTAATAGTTGATAACCCAGACACATTCCAACCCCAACCCGCTAATCCATTTGAGGCTTGACTACTATAGCTGATTCCTATCTTTGGTACTACATCTTTAATACCTGGAGGAATTATTACTGGAATGGCATAAGTAGCTGCTCCTGTTAATGATACAGACAGTTTTCCTGATGTACTACCTACTTCCGTTGACGTATTAACAGGTCTATTTGGAACATCTACGCCCCCATCAAGTACTTTTCCTCCTGATGGTAGTGAAAGCTCTAATTCTACTTCTCTAGATGAAGTACGTATTTCTGTTGTTTCTAAAAATTGTTTTAATACTTTCCTGCCCCTGATTGCAGTTTGACTCTGTGTATTGGTGTGTATAGATAGTAACAACCATAATACACCAAGGTATACAGTTTTTTTCATTATAGTAGGTAATTTAGTTTGTTATGTATTTAGTTTTTGATGATTGTTTTTGTTAATCCTTTCCCATCATCCAAATGAAAATGTAAGTAGTAAGTACCGGAAGATAAATTTGATAGGTCAATTCGTTCCATCCCCTTAGAAATTTTAATTTTTTTAATTAATTTTCCATCAGTACTATACACCAATATCTCCTCGATTTTATTCAGATTTGACTTCGTTTGAATGAAACAGTAACCTCTTGTCGGATTTGGATATATGAGTAAACTATCATCATAAAAATGCGCATTATCATTATTTTCTTCTTGATTATCATCAGAATTAGTAACCGAAGAATCGTTATCTTCTCTTGATCTTAATTGCTTATTAGTTGGAGATGAAGAACAATAAGCAGGATCATTACAATAAAACTTTTTTATTTGATTCCCTGCATTATCATAGGACACAATAACTTTTGCATCCGCTTCAACTTTTAATAAGTTTAGAATACTAGGTTCTTTTCCTGATATCAAATCAATTCGTGGGGCATAAAAATATTGAGTATCTAACGTATTTGTATCATAATATAAATAGGCCCTATTTCTTAAAACTGTAGCCGTATTTTTAAACTTAAAGTCTGTTATATTTTTCACTTTCTTCCCCGTTACTCCATCATAAATACCCCCTTGGTGAATAGTCTTAGTATACTTACTTCCATGAACATACCCTATCAGTAAATACCAATGATTCAATTTAGGTAAATCTCCATACCAAAAGTAAGGGTTGTTATTTACTTTACCATCCAAAGTTAAACCGTTATCAGGGCTTTTAAATCCAAAATAGGACATGCCATCATTTGAATTTGTTTTTTTTAACCAAACCGCTAGTCGGTATGTTTTTGTATGATCTATGGGAATATACGAAGTATTGTAACCCCCATCAGGTCCTTTCTCTGCATCTGATGTTGCCTTCCATAAAACGACTTCACTTCCAACATGGTTTTTCCCCAGTTCTCTGGTATTTTCTACTGTACTACCATTTTGAGTATAACCAATAACACTTCCTGCCCCTATTTTCCAAGTATCTGTGTTTAATAAGTTAGTGGTATTTGATTCTTTGATTCCTAGAAGCTTAGAAACAGAAGGCTCCCTACCAGTTACCACTTCCATTCTGGGAGCAGAAAAATATTGGCTATCCGAAGTATTCCTATCGTAAAACAGGTAGGCTCGATGCCTTAACTCTTTAGCTGTATTTTTAAACTTAAAATCTGTTATTGTTTTTACTTTCTTACCAGTTACTCCATCGTAAATAGCTCCCATATGTGTTTTTGTTCCGTAACTGCTATTATGTACATACCCCACTAATAAATACCAACGATTGAGTAAAGGTAAATCTCCGTACCAAAAATAAGGATTGTTGTTTACCTTACCTTCTAGTGTTAATCCATTATTTTTACTATAAAAACCAAAATAAGTCGATCCGTCATTAGAGTTCATCTTTTTTATCCATACAGTTAACCTGTAGGTTTTTGAATGATCAATTGTTATAGGTGGCGTAGTCCACCCTCCATCCCTATCAGAGTTTTTATCAGGACTTGCTTTCCATAAGACAACATTTTTTCCCAAATGGTTTTTCCCCATTTCCCGACTATTCTCAGAAACGGTTCCGTTATTAACAAAATCCTTCAAATTTTCAGATCCAGGCTTCCATGTATTGATTTTTAATAAATTTTGAGCAGATAACGTATTTAAAATACATAACGGCAAGACACATAGCAACTGTTTAGTCCTATTTTTCATTTGTAGTAGTTTAGTTTATATAGTTTGTATTATTTCTCCTTGAAAAAGCTGAAATACCTTAAATTTCCCTGTAAAAAGTATAAAAAAAACCTAAGGATTCGCAAGATAGACCAAATAGTGATATTTACAAAAAAATTAACAATACACTAAACAATAACTAATAAAAACATTGTTTACTAACAAAAACACATCAAACTATTACTTCTACAATAAACATGCCTTTAACCCAAATTACATATCAGCATTTGTTAATGTCATAGTTGACATTTATTACTTCTTCAGTTTCCCCTAACTGATATCTAATATTTTAGACACCATAGAAATAGTTATCAACCTAAATTTATGGGTTTCAATAGTATAACTTCAAAAAAATATATTCCACAACTCATCAAAGCAAATAATAAACAATAAAACACACTTAACTTTAAACAAATACCATAATATTAACATAAATACAGTATTTTATTTTATTACCAGTAAAATTATCCCTAAATTCGGGTCGTTTTTTTCACCCTATAATTAAAAAATTGAAAATGAAATACTTTTTAGATTACTTTTTACTATTGAGTTCACTCCATGGTTTTATATTTTCTTTTGTCTTTTTGATATTCTTAAATGTAAAAAAAAGAGGTACTTATTATATGGCGTTTCTTATCCTTATAATGTCACTGAATAATTTACAATCTTGGTTTTTAGTAAATCCATCTTTCACCAAATTTTTTAACTTTACATATATCGAAACTCCTTGGCACTTTATGGTAGCTCCTTTATTTTATGCTTTTTTGGTTGATTTTATAGATGTTAAAAAAAGTTACTTACCCTTACTGCACTTAGCTATATTTTTATTTTTTAGCTTTATAACTATCCGTCTTGGTTTTTTATATTTCAATTATTATGACCCTAAAATTTCATTTTATTTAGAAATGTATGCGACCGTAGAAGAAGTAATTAGTATCCTTATCTCTCTAGCTATTTTTGCCTATTCATTTTATATTTTTAAAAGTCAAATAAAAAACAAAATTCTAATCAAAGAAAATTATTTAACTTGGATTCATACATTTTTTGAACTCGGAACGGTCGCTTATGTTTTTTGGCTATTCCCGCTAATTTTAGCAATAATCCTACATTTTAAAGTACCCATGTATGCCTACTATCCTTTACAGTTATTTTCATCAATTTTAATTTATTGGTTGGGGTATCAAATGTTTATTCAATTAAGAAAACTATATAAAAAGAACGCTAATTTAAAACGTAACCAAAACACCAAAAGGTATGATATTTCTTATCAGAGGAATATACCTACAATAAATCAGCTAGAAATTAAAACCTGCTCTATAAAAAAGGTAGATTTTTCAAATTCTATTGAGGGAAAGAAAATAAATGTACCACAAGATATTGTAGAAAAGATTTTATTTCGGTTAGAAAAATTTGAAAAAAATAGGGGCTACACCTCAAAAAACATCTCGTTAAGCTCTTTATCTAAAAAATTAAATACAAATACCTGTTATTTATCAAAAGTAATTAACCATCATAAAAACAGTTCATTTTCTACATATATAAACTCTTTACGTATAAATGATGTTTTACAACAACTTCAAAATAACATCTATGTAAGAAAATTTACCATAAAAGCTATAGCTACCGAGGTAGGTTATACAAATTCAGACTCTTTTTCTAAAGTATTTTTCAAAATAACAGGATATAAACCCTCAGATTATATTAAAAACCTAAATAAACATACAGATTAATTACTATTCTCATATCTATATCTCATTTATAAATTACATTTTACCATAATATTTTCTAATAAACCATTCCAAAGAAAACAAGGCTAAAATTGTCCATAATACCCATCTCCAATCTAAAAGCGTTTTATGATGGGTTTGTGTTTTTTGAGTTGTAAAATAACTGGTATCGTTTAATAAAGCATCAATTAGTTTATCTATTTGATGTGTGTGATATAGTTTACCTTTTGATTGTTGTGCTAGCTTTTTAAGTTTTGCAATATTGGCATTCACAAACTGCTCTTCTATTTGATAATTCGTTACTTTGAATGCTCCGTATTTTTTGATATTTTGATTCTCGACTGAAACCTCATACCTATAATCTCCACCTACTAAACCTTCTACAGAAACTTGATACGAAGTATTCATTAAAGAAAAGGGAACTGTTTGAACTTCCTTAGTAACTGTATTGGTTATTTTTAATTGCAGAGAAGCCCTTTTATCGAATCGATAATTCTTATCTACATAGTATGCCGTAAATGTTATAGCAGCATTGGCTGGGTATAGTTTTTTTGCTTCTACTCTAAGTCGTTCTCTCTTGACTGTTGAAGTTAAGTATTGTGTAATATTACCTATAAAATCATCAAACTTTTCAAAAGACGCTTCCTCTATATAATTAGCTGCCCTCCATTTCCAGATACCTTCTCCTAGTAAAAACATATATTTATCTTCTCCTTTTTCAATAGTACACAATAACGGTTGGTCAGTTGAAAAACCTGCCATTTTTTGATACAATAAAACTTGCGTATCAGCTGTTAACTGAAGGGTACCAAATTTATCTACCAAAGGTGGAAAGGATTCGAAACCAATATTTTTTTGTGTAAAAGTCAAAAAGTTAGGATCGTAAATTGCTTCATAATTTTCTGTTTGTTGAATTACCTCTTTTGAAAGCCCTAACTTTAAGGAATTAATAAAATTCCAATCTGTTTTCCCTCCTGTTATAAGTAAAAAATTTGATGTTACCTTATTAAATAAATCTCTAAACCTATTATCAGGCTGATAAAAAATATAAAACTGATAGTCTTTAAACTCAAAAGTATCCTTACCTATTATTTTGATAGTAGCGGATCTTTGTTGGTTACTTTCTATTGCTTTTTTTATGGCTCCGAGATCAGGATGAAGAATAGTACTAACAATTACTACTTTTGTCTGTTCATCCATAACTTCTATAGCAAAACTTTTTCGATTATTTTTACGATTCTTCTCATTTGATAAACGCTCTACATAAGCATGATAATACTGTACTCCTTTTTGATCAGAGTCTAAATATGTAGTGATCGTTTTTGAGGGTGCATCTGGTGAAAGTATTATTTTTTCGGAATACACCTTTTTCCCTTTGTGAGAAATAACAAATTGTTTTGCAATATTTTCATTCCCTTCATACAATATCATTGCTTCAACAGGAAACTTATTTTTAATATAACTATATTTATTAGCATTAAGTCGTGTAATCTGAATATCTTGATATTTTGTAGTATCTCCCAACACCACAGGGAAAATTTTATTCTCAGTATTTATAAAATCATAATCATGACCAGAAGTCTGATTTCCATCTGAAATCAATATAGTTGCTAACTTTTCATCATTATATAACTCTTCTGTTGAAACAATTGCTTTTGCAATATTAGTTGCAGGTTCGTTAAATGTTAAACTATCTAACGTTAATAATTTTTCTCCAAAAGTAAATGCGGAAATATCGAATTTATCTTGTAAATCTTCGTTGTTTTTTATTGCGTCAAAAAGCGCTACTACTTTCCTTTCTTCCTTAAAAAATTTAGTAGAGGACGAATTATCAATTAATACCGCTAAGGATGGCTTTTTGTATACTACTTGCAATATATCAATGGTTGGGTTTATGAGTAACACCCCCAAAAGGAAGAGGCTAAAAAACCTTAATACAAATAAAATTACAGCAATTTTTGATGTTTTTTTTACACGGTGAAAATACTGATAATATGCTACTAATAAACTTAAAATAATAGCTAATACTATATAAAATAATGTTATAGACCTCACAAAATGGTTTTTAAAACGTGAATATATAAATATCTTATAAAATAGTAAGTATGTTGATTCGCTAAATTAAACATCTATTATGATTAAAGTCATAAAAACTAAGCCTTTGCTCTTATTAAATTTGACACAAACAACTCATAATATGACTAGTACAACTATAGACAATTCAGATAATTTTTTAAAAAGCTCTTCTGATTTCATATTGATTTCAAAAGTTAATAATTGGATTACAGCAGAACAAAACAACCAAATGGGTATCTCCTTAATATTCATCATTGTTGGTTCTATGGTAGCCTCTATTTCAGCAGCCTTGGCAATACATGGAGAGATTAGCTATTTACCGCTAATTTATGCGTGTATTTCAACAATGGGTACTAATGTGATCGCCATTAGTCAACGCCCATTTAAAGCTAGGGTATGGGCTTTTTTAATTAGTATATTAGGAAATATCCTTTTCATCATTTACCTACTTCTTTTTCATTATATGGATTTAATTCAGCTTAAATTATATTAATAACACCAATTTAATAATAATTGTAATATTGAAGCAATGCTTACTTTTCTGTATTTGCACACCGGCACTCTGATTACTTCAATTTATTATGCAGGTTCAAAAGTTAGGTATTGCTTCAATTAAGCAATTGATTAGAATAACGAAACACACAAATCACATACAACAAGGGATTTATTGCTATTATTTAGGTTTATTCTCGTATATTCTAAAGAAAAGCAGCGAAGCAATATTTCGAGCACGTTCTTTTGCTTCGTTTGCTTTTTTACCTACAAACAAATCATCAATAGTACCAAACCACAACTCAAGCCAACGTCCAAAATGCTTTTGAGATATACCATAATCAAACTGTTGGTCAACTTTTTTATGTGCCTGCATTGGGTTTCCTTTAAACTTTTTTACGAAAAAAAGGTTTGTTTCCCAAAAATCAGTAAGTTTCTCAAGATGATCATCCCACTCTTCTGTGGGAATTGTTCCAATAAAAATAGGCCCTATAAAACTGTCTTTTTTAATTTTATCATAGAATGTTGAGACTAATAAATAAACATCCTCTCTCGTTGTTATTTCTTTTTTATACATAATTTTGTACTCGCTAAATAAATCAGAAAAGTATATATTTATATCACTATTAACTTATGACTCAAATCATAATGATTCCAAATGACATACTTCTTTCCTTCGGTGCTAAAGTTAAACAGTTTTTAAAAACTGAAATTATTTTTTCTGAAAATGATGTAGCTCGAAATTATTACCAAATTGAATCTGGTGTGGTAAAAATGAGTAATTTTAATGATGATGGTAAAGAATTTATTCAAGGAATATTTTACAAAAACCAAAGCTTTGGAGAACCTCCTTTATTTATTGATATCCGATATCCTGCTAACGCAATCAGCCTAACAGATTCAAGCGTCTTTGTTTTGCCAAAAAGCGAACTTCTAACCTTATTAGAAACCTATCCAACTATACATTTAAATATTACCAAAGCACTGGCCAAACGACTTTATTATAAAGCTATAATTGCTTCAGAAATTTCTAGTCAAGAACCCATGCATAGGGTGCTACGTTTTTTTGATTACTTAAAAAAAGATGTATATCACTTAGACGAGCAATTTACTTGTAAAATCCCTTATACCAGACAACAAATTGCCGATATTTTGGGCTTACGTGTTGAAACCACAATAAGAGCGATTAAAAATCTAGAACGTCAAGGGGAAATTAAAATAATAAACCGAAAAGTTTTTCGGTAAAATTTCCACTTCATAACGAAGTGTATCTATTTTATAATTTTTACTTTTGTTGCTTCAACACAACAGTAAGACATGAATTTAACATCATTAAATGCTATATCTCCAATCGATGGTAGATATCGTGCTAAGGTAAGTGACTTAGCTAACTATTTTTCAGAAGAAGCCTTAATTAAATATCGCGTTAAGGTGGAAATTGAATACTTCATCGCCTTGTGTGAATTACCCTTACCACAGTTAGCGGATTTTGATAAAGAATTGTACACGAGCCTTCGTGCAATCTACGAGAATTTTAATGCAAATGATGCGCTTAAAATCAAAGAAATTGAAAGTGTTACCAATCATGATGTAAAAGCTGTAGAATATTTCATTAAAGAGAAATTTGATGCTTTAGGGCTTGAAAAGCATAAAGAGTTTATTCACTTCGGATTAACTTCTCAAGACATTAACAATACAGCAATTCCATTGTCTATTAAAGATGCTATGGAAGAAGTTTATTATCCAACTTTAGACACCTTAATCTGTAAATTAGCAGATTTATCTGAAGAATGGGAACAAATTCCTATGCTAGCTCGTACACATGGACAACCTGCCTCTCCTACCCGACTTGGAAAAGAGTTTTTTGTGTTTGTTGAGCGAGTTAATAACCAAGTAATACATATACAGAATACACCTAATGCTGCAAAGTTTGGAGGTGCAACAGGTAATTTTAATGCTCATAAAGTAGCATACCCTGATATTGATTGGAAAAATTTTGGAACTAATTTTGTAGAAAATATTTTAGGACTTCATCACTCTTTTCCTACTACTCAAATTGAACATTACGATCATATGGCTGCCTTATACGATGGATTAAAGCGTGTAAACACCATTTTAATAGATCTGAATCGTGATATTTGGACATATATATCTAACGATTATTTTAAACAAAAAATAAAAAAAGGAGAAGTAGGTTCCTCTGCAATGCCTCATAAAGTCAATCCTATTGATTTTGAAAACTCTGAAGGAAATTTAGGAATTGCCAATGCCATCTTCGAACATTTAGCGTTAAAACTTCCTGTTTCTCGTTTACAACGTGACCTAACAGATAGTACAGTTTTACGAAATGTTGGTGTTCCTTTTGGGCATACTTTAATTGGGTTTTCAGCTACCTTAAAAGGTCTTAACAAACTATTACTTAATGAAGAAAAGTTTGCTGAAGATTTAGAAAATAATTGGGCAGTAGTTGCTGAAGCAATTCAAACAATTCTTAGAAGAGAAGCCTACCCTAACCCTTATGAAGCATTGAAAGGCTTAACCAGAACTAATCAAAAAATTACACAAAACTCTATAGCAAACTTCATTGATACCCTAGAAGTATCTACAGAGATTAAGAATGAATTAAAGGCAATAACGCCGTCAAATTACACGGGTATTTAATACTTATAAAAATGAAAAACAATGTATTAATAACGATAATTTTCTTAGCTCTTTTTTACGCATGTGCTTCTGAAAAAAAAGGAGATCCTAGTAGGTTTAAAAAAGGAACCTTTGAAATACCTGCCAGTGATGCTTATGGCAAAACAATAATTATCCGAAAGGATAGTTTGCAAATTGAAGAATATACCGAAAAAATAAAAGTTTCTAATGACAGCTTGGTCGGGGTTAAAGAAAAAAAACGTATTGATACATTATATATAAAATGGAAAAATAACTTTTCCTACACATTACGAATGAAAACCCCTAGTTCAGAACTTGATAAAGATCCTATCTTTGTACAAATAACAAAAGTTACCAATGATTCTTACGAATTTACTGCTAGAATAGGGTATTCTAAGTTTAGACAAAATGGAGTAGTTTACAAAATTAAATAATAAAATAATGTATAATAAAATAGGAGCTCCATATCATAACAAAAATTTGTATTGGAGCCCTTTTTTTAACTAGTTGTTTTTTTTCAGAAAACAATAAAGATTTCTTTCTATTCAAACAAGGCGTTTTTGAAGCACATCCTAAGAATTCAAACGAAAAAGTTATAATATCAAGATTTGATAGTCTACAAGTAAATATTTATAAGCATTCACATAAAAAAACAAACCATAAGGATACTACCCATATTGACACTTTTCTTATCAAATGGAAAAATAACTTTTTATACACGTTACAAAAAAAGAACCCAAAAAGTAATCTAGATAAAGAACCAATTACTGTTAGGATAGTAAAAGTAAAAGATAGTTCGTATACTTACAGTCGAAAACAAGGCTATTCGAATTTTAAAGAATTCGGAGTAGTTCATAAAGTAAAATAATAAATGGAAATATTCTTGCAGGCAGATACATGGGGGGCATTAGTTACCTTAACTTTTTTAGAAATTGTACTTGGTATTGACAATATCATATTTATTTCGATTGCTGCTAACAAACTACCCGAACATGAGCAAAAAAAGGCAACAAACATAGGGCTCTTCCTAGCAATGATATTACGTGTAATTCTATTATTCGGAATTTCACTATTAATCGCCATGAATACCCCTATTTTCCATGTAGATTTACCATGGTTAAAAGCTGGTGTTACAGGTCAAAGTTTAATTTTATTTGCAGGTGGATTGTTCTTGTTATTTAAAAGTACCAAAGAAATACATCATAAAGTAGAAGGTGCTGAAGAAGAAGGTAATGATGGTAACACTAAAAAAAAATATACCTTAACACAGGCCATCATTCAAATAACGTTAATCAATATTGTTTTTTCTTTTGATTCTATACTTACAGCCGTTGGTATGACAAACGGTGTAGAAGGTGCCATGATCATTATGGTTACCTCTGTAATCCTATCCATGATCATTATGATGTTATTTGCTAACCCTGTTGGTAAATTCGTCAACAAGCATCCAACAATTCAAATGTTAGGTTTATCTTTTTTAATCCTTATCGGCTTTATGTTAATTGCTGAAGCGGCACACCTATCTCATGCTGAATTATTTAAAGAATCTATTGGTACAATACCTAAAGGGTATTTATATTTTGCTATTACCTTCTCGTTAGGAGTAGAAATGCTTAATATGAAAATGAGAAAAAATAAAACAATAAAATAAATAATTATACTTTAAATAAATTGTTAAACCAACCACCTTATTGATAAGGTGGTTTATTTTTTTTATATTTGCACCTAAGTTGGAAGAAGCGAGAAAACATATTGCGATTTTGGGGTTGATGGTGCTGTTATTACCACCATTATTACAATCAATTCACTCTTTTGAAGATCATCATCATACTGTATGCTCTTCACTTGACGAACATCATTTTCACTCTCAAGAGTCACTTTGTTCAATTCTTCATTTTAATATAGAAACGTATTCACTTCATTTTACTCCTGTCTTCGATATAATTACTCAAGATTATTCTAAAGTAATATATCAACTAGAGCATGAGTTCACTTTACATGAGTTACTGAAACATAAAACCTCAAGGGCTCCACCTACTATGGCTTAATTTATACTTTTTGTTTAAGAGTTTGTATTTATATTAACGTATTATCTACTTAGTAGGGTAATCGCTGGAGTAATTTGTTATTAGCTAACCTAATTAAATTAAACACACTATTACAGTAATATATTTATTCATGAAAAAAACTATTCTATTCCTATTATTTATTATAGGACTGTCCAATATTTATGGACAAAACACTTTAACCGGAAAAATTGTCGATGACAATAACAATCCTATTTATGGAGTTGAAATTTATGCTCCTGAATTGCACAGAGGCACAACATCACTAAAAGATGGGTCGTATACATTAAAAAACATTCCTAACAGAAAAATTACAGTAAATTTTTCTTTTATTGGATATAAAACCATTTCGAAAGCATTTGAATTTAAAAGTGGAGATATCACTTTTGATCCACAAATGAAAGAATCGGTTTTCAACATTGATGAAGTAGTTATCTCAACTCCTTTTAGCAAATTACAATCAGAAAATGTAATGAAGGTAGAAAGACTTTCTACTAAAGCGATTCAATCACTAGGGGCTACGACCCTTTCTGAAGGGATCAGTGCTATACCGGGAGTAGCGGAAGTTACCACTGGGGTTTCTATTGGTAAGCCCGTTATTAGAGGTTTGAGTGGAAACAGAGTATTGGTATATACACAAGGAGTACGCTTAGAAAACCAACAATTCGGTGGAGAACATGGATTAGGAGTTAACGGAGCGGGTATTGAAGGAGTTGAAGTTATTAAAGGACCCGCATCATTATTATACGGATCGGATGCACTAGGTGGTGTTTTATATATACAACCTGAAAAATTTGCCGCTGAAAATCAAACAAACATTGAAGTTGATCAACGATATTTTAGCAATACCGTAGGAAGTAATACCTCTTTTGGTATAAAATCATCACTACATAATTGGCAATTTTTAGCGAGAGGAACTTACAACTTACACTCAGACTATAAAACACCTGAAAAGCAAAGAGTAACTAATACACGTTTTAATGAAAAAGACGTAAAACTTGGTATCGGGTATCACAATGAACATTTTTCTTCTGAGCTTCGTTACAATTATACCGATTCTGCTTTAGGTATAACAGAAGGTATTGGTGAACAAACTAGAGAAACCCATTTGGAATTGCCGTATCAAGAAATTAATAATCATATATTAAGTTTACATAATCATATCTTTTTTGAAGATTCTAAGTTAGATATCGATTTAGGTTATATTGTCAACAAAAGAAAAGAATTTGAAGAGCATCACCATGACGAACACGAAGACGAGGAGCATGAGGATGAAGAAGGACATGAAGATGAGCACGAAGACGAAGATGACCACCACCATGAAGATGTTGAAGCTGCACTTAATAATACACTAAAAACGTTTAGCTATAATACAAAATATCATTTTCCTAAATTAGGTAAAGTAGAAGTTATTGCAGGATTGCAAGGAATGCATCAAACAAATGAAAACTTTGGAGAAGAACTACTAATTCCTGATGCAACAGTTAATGATATAGGTGGATTTGCTACAGCAAACTATAGTATAAATGACCATTCAGCTCTTCAAATAGGAGTTCGTTACGACAAACGATCTATAAAAAGCGAGCGTCATGAAGTTTTACATGAAGGTGAAACAGACCCTCATGTAATTGAAGCACTTGATAGAGACTTTAACAGTTTTACAGGATCATTTGGCTTTAAAACCAAGTTATTTAATGTATTAACAACAAGACTAAATCTCGCAAGTGGATTTAGAGCTCCTAACTTAGCTGAATTAACTTCAGAAGGCGTTCACCATGGAACAAACCGTTTTGAAGAAGGGAATAGAAATCTTGTAAATGAAAAGAACATGCAAGTTGACCTTTCTTTTAGTTATGACACGGAACATGTTGAACTATTCGCTAATGGATTTTATAATAAAGTAGAAAATTACATTTATCTTTCTCCAACAGGTGAAATAGAAGATGATGCTCCAGTTTTCACTTATTTACAAGAAGATGCGAAGTTATATGGAGGTGAGTTTGGTTTTCACTTACACCCGCACCCTCTGGACTGGTTACATTTAAAAAGTAGTTTTGAAACAGTAATTGGTAAACAGGATAATGGAAGTTATTTACCATTAATTCCTGCTAACGTAATTAAAAACTCAATTAAAACCGAATTTGATATTAGTAAATGGCTTAGAAGTGCTTATGCTTCTATAGGAGTAAATACCTTTTTAGACCAAAATAACGTTAGTGCTTTTGAAACAAAAACACCTGGTTATAACCTAGTTAACTTAGGTTTTGGAGGGGATATATTCATTAAAAAATATAAGTTTTCGGCTTCTTTGGTAGTTAGCAACTTACTAAACGAAAAGTATATCAATCACTTATCTCGTTTAAAGTCTGATGGAATATTAAATCCGGGGAGAAACATAGTACTTGGACTTCAATTTCATTTATAGAAACAACTCAATTATTTTATCATAATTTTGGGCGTAGTCATCGCGTTTTGATTGCGCCCTTTTTTATTTCAAGAGGATTTATATTAATTCAAAAACACGCAACCAAAATCCTTCACCATATAAATTAAGTTAAAAAGCATATCGTTTGAGACTACAGGTATCTTAACAAAAACAAATTTACCAGTCGTTTGTGTTCTCTTATCTACTAATTTTATTCTTATCGTTTGCATTTTCATCTTTAGAGGTTTTTAAAATTCATAATCTAATTTAGTGATGAAAAAAAGTCTTTACTGCCCGTTTTAGTCGAATCTAAAATATCCTACTTCAAAAAAGCTTTATCTATAGGTAAAATGAAAATAACATTAGGTAAAAAAAAACCCACTCAAAGATTGAGTGGGAAAATTGCTATGAAAAAGAAAGTCTAAGGACGTCTCCAAAGACATTACAAATATAAAGCTTTTCTCTATTATTACAAAGGTATTTTTTAATAAAAACGAACAAAAAACTTACAATACTGAATAAGAACAACATACATAATAAATATTTCTTACATTAACCTAACCCCTCTAAAAATGGTAAGATGAGTAGTAACTATAACATCAATAATCATGTAAGTTGTAAAGAGTATTTCACAAATTCAAAGAAGAATCATTACATAATCATATGGTTAATCTACATTTAATATATCCTATCTGAACAATTTATTATACTCTCCTTAAACGTTATTGATAAAAACTGCTCAACTGATATTTTATATCTAATTCAAGTCAATTAATTAAGAATAT
This sequence comes from uncultured Tenacibaculum sp., assembly GCA_947496185.1. GTDB lineage: Bacteria > Bacteroidota > Bacteroidia > Flavobacteriales > Flavobacteriaceae > Polaribacter. The sequence continues at coordinate 97,388 of CANMCD010000011.1, read as the reverse complement.
CTTACATTAATATGCATCAATATCTATAATAAGGCGTATTGATCGAAATTCTTTAATAGACTCAAAAGAGTTTTTAATCTTCTGAAGTTCGTTTTTTGACTTTTGTAAAGACTGTTTTGGTGTTATTTTGACAACTAAATTTTTAATATACTGATTTCGTATTCTTGAAACTGAAGGTTCAGTAGGGCCTAAAACATGTTGACCAAACACTTGTTGTAACGCTTTAGCCAACCAATTTGCTCCCAATGCAACTCTTGCATAATCTTTATGCTTTAAAGTAATCCGAATTAACCTATAATAAGGTGGGTAGTGAAATTGCCATCGTTCATTAAGTTGTTCTTTATACATTTCTGCATAATTATTTGTTGAAACCTGTTGTAAGATTTGATGATAAGGATTAAATGTTTGGATAGCTACTCTTCCTTGCTTTTTAGCTCTACCTGCTCTCCCTGATACCTGAACCATTAACTGAAAAGCTCTTTCGTGCGCTCTAAAATCAGGAAAATTTAGCATTGAATCTGCATTTAGAATCCCTACCAATGAAACATTATCAAAATCCAAGCCTTTAGAAAGCATCTGTGTTCCGACCAAAATATCTATTTCTTTAGCTTCAAAAGCAGCAATAATTTTTTGATATCCATATTTCCCTCTAGTTGTATCCAAGTCCATTCTTCCAATAGAAAACTCAGGAAATAATTTTTTTAATTCTATCTCTATTTGTTCAGTACCAAACCCCTTAGTATCCAATGTTGTACTACCACAGGCATCACAACTTCTTGGCATAGCTCTTTGATAATGACAATAGTGACATTTTAATTCTTTTCGCATTTTATGATATGTTAAACTCACATCACAATTTGGGCATTGTGGAGAAACACCACACTTGGTACATTCAACAATCGGTGAATATCCTCTTCTATTTTGAAATAAAATGACTTGTTCTTTTTCTTGTAGTGCCTCAGTAATCATTTTCAACAAACGTTTAGAAAAATTCCCGTCCATTTGTTTTTTTCTGTGCTGTTCCTTAATATCAATTAATTCTACTTTTGGCAATTGTACATTACCATGTCTACGTAATAAAGGTACGAAGCCATATTTCTCCTGAGAAGCATTAAAATAACTTTCAATAGAAGGTGTAGCAGATCCTAATAGTACTTTTGCATTATGCTGGTGTCCTAAAACAATGGCTGCATCTCTTGCATTATATCTAGGTGCCGGATCAAATTGCTTATAGGAGCTTTCGTGCTCTTCATCAATTATTATAAGTCCTAAATCTGAAAAGGGTAAAAATAACGATGACCTAGCTCCTAAAATAACTTGTGCTTTTGATTTTTTCTCCAAAATATTATTCCACACCTCTACTCTTTCATTCATGGAATACCTAGAATGAAAGACCATTATTTGTCCTCCAAAATAGCTTTTTAATCGATTAATTAATTGAGTAGTTAATGCTATTTCTGGCAATAAAAATAACACTTGTTTTTGCTGAAGTAACATTTCTTTTATTAATGCTACATAGAGCTCTGTTTTTCCTGAACCTGTAACACCATGAAGCAATGTCACTACGTTTTTTTCAAAAGACTTTTTTATTTCAGTATATGCTTTTTCTTGAAACTCATTAAATACTTTTAATTCCTGTAGCTCTCCTTCAAAATTAACTCTATCTGTCTGAATATAGTAGAATTCAAAAATTTCTTTAGCTACCAAAGCTTTTATAACAGCAGATGAAACCCCTGATTTACTCTCTAAATCTTTAACCTTAATTGGTTTCTTTTCACTTAGTAATTGAAAATAATACAATATTACTTCTCGTTGTTTTTTTGCTCTAGATACTAACTCAAGTAATTCTTGTAATGCATTATCTGAATCGAACCCATTACTTAGACGAATATATTTGACAAGTTTAGGTTTATAGGTTTCATAAATCTCTTCTTTCACAGTTATTGCACCTTTTTCAAGTAATTCGTGCATTACTGGCAAAATATTTTTTCTTCCTAAAATATCAACAACTTGATTTATTACTAAATGGGTATGGTATTGTAACGCTTCAAATACCACAAAAGCATCATCACTTAGCGTACTATCACTGTCGAAAGAAGCATTCTTTGAAAATATTGTTTCACTTTCTAGTAAAAAGGCAGATGGCAAAGCTGCTCTATATACTTCTCCCAAAGAACAGGTATAGTAACTCGCCACCCATTTCCAATGGTTTAATTGCTGTTCGGTTACTATAGGTTTATCATCTAATATTTGATATATGTCTTTCGCTTCGTATAAAGTGGGCGCTTGTTTGTGTATACGTAATACCAATGCTGTATATATTTTTTTCTTTCCGAAAGAAACAGCAACCCTCATACCAACTCTCAAAAATATAGCTTCTTCATTATTTATAGCATAAGTAAAAGCTTTTTGTAATGGAATTGGTAATATGACGTCTATAAAGTTAATAAGAAACTAGTTTTTAATAGGATTTACCTTAACTCTTCGTTAACTTAAAAAGCTATAATAAAATCCAAAATTAATACCAAAACTACATAAATTCACTTAGATAAAAAATAGTTCCCTTTTTTTAAAACTACGTTTATTCTACGGTTAAATAAATAAGAACATTCTCATTTTGAACACTATACAATGTATCAAAACAGTATTAATATAAAAGAACACAAATAATACAGTCTTAAAAAAAAACAAAATTTAACATATCTCAACCCTTTACAATCAAAAACACCATATATCACAAATAAAACCCAATTATATTGAATTATTTTTACCAAACAACTTCATTTTATAGTTTAGCGATAAACAAACATTAAAACTCATAATATGAAAACAATTTTAAACATATTTATCGCTTTGAGTATATCTCTTTTATCTTCGATTTCAACCAACGCCTCTAATAATAATGAAAAGGAGAAAAAAAGCATTCAAAATCAAGTTAAAAATATTATTGGGGGTTCTCTAAACGCAGGGATAAAGGAAAAGTTCACCATAAGAGCTAGTTTTTATGTCAATAAAAAAAATGAAATTGTAGTCATGGATGTACTTTCAAAAAGTGATAAGCTAAACGAAATGGTTAAAAACAAACTAAACAATCAAAAATTGGACATCCCTAAATCACAGCAACAAAAAGTATATATGTTGCCTATCAAAATAAATAAAAAATAATTTAATACAACAAAGCTTCTATCAATTATGAAGGAAGCTTTATTCCATTTAAATGGTAGAATAAAAATCTATTTTCATGTAACTTTATTAAGCTAATACCTCATACAATAACAACAGATTTTTATAACAAATAAAAACGAAAAACATGGCTAACTTATACAAAAAAATAAATTAGAAAACATTTAATATTACACCTATCTAAAAATTAACCCAACAAACATTTACTTGAAACAATAACTCATCAATAATTATCAAATACACTTTTTTTTAACAATTAAACAACAAAACACAGCAACATTGATAATTAAACGTTAAACCTGATTATAATTCCCTACCTTAAAAACAACATTAATACCTTTGTACCGTAAACTAGAACTATAAATATTTTAAAAACTGTAATATGAAAATTAAAACCACACTTTTAGCATTTAGTATAGCTATTTTATCTTCAGCATCAACTTTTGCTTCTACTCCAGTCAAATCTAAATTGATGAAGACTATACATCGTCAAGTAACAGAAATTATTGGTAATAACCTAGATGCAGTGATTCAAGGGGAAATATTAGTAAGAGTTCCCTTTTTTATTAATAAAAACAATGAAATAGTGGTGGTTGATGTTATCTCTAAAAGTGACAAACTAAATTCTCTTATCAAAAACAAATTAAATCATCAAAAATTAGAGTTAAACGAAGTAAAACAACAAGAAATATACATTTTGCCTGTAAGAGTTAATAAAGGACAGTAATTAACTCCAAACATAAAACATTTAATTGAAATTAGTAAGCACCTTTTTTTAGGTGCTTTTTTCTTTTTCTATTAGCTGTTTCTTCCTGAGATAATATTATAGTATATTTTATGTCTAAAAGAGACAAATAAAAAAACTATCCAAAGAGTTTTTAACTCTCTGTAGTATCAGAGGTTAAAAAAGGGGCTTAAACTATAAAAAAACGAAACACATACATGGCACATCCAAGAAAAAAATACTGTTTTAGAATGGTTAAGAAAATATGGTGGCTTTGATTAACTGAAAAAGAGTTTAATATTCCCATCAGAAAAAATCTACAAAAACAAAATCTCTTAATAAACGTACTTGTTTAATAAGAGATTATTGTAAAATTCAACCCAATTAAAACGATAAAGTTTTTTAGGGCTTACATGTTTGTTTCGACACTATCCTAAAAAGTGTGTAAGTTATAAAAGTAGGGTTTAGTTATTTATATCTGAATCCTACTTTCAAATATAGCCAAAAATTGGTTTAATACTATTCCCCAATTTCTGATAGGTAATGTCATTTTTTTGTTGCCTCTCTTAAGGCTAAATACACGGATTTAATCACTGCATCATCTGTTGGGTATGAGAGTTTGTTTTTAGTGTATTTTCTAATTTTTCCATTGAGATTTTCAATAAGATTGGTGGTATAAATAATAGTTCTGATTTCTATGGGAAAATCAAAAAATACGGTTAATTCATCCCAGTTATTTTCCCAAGACTTAATGGCATAAGAATACTTAGAATTCCATTTGTTTTTAATGTCTTCTAAGGCAGCCTTAGCAGCTTCTTTAGTAGGTGCAGTATAAATTTCTTTCATGTCTTTAGTAAACTGTTTTTTATCTTTCCAAACCACATATCTACTAGAATTTCTAATTTGATGTACTACACATATTTGAGTTACTGATTTTGGAAATACTGTTTTGATAGTATCTGTAAATCCATTTAAATTATCGGTAGCGGTGATTAATATATCCTGAACTCCTCTGGCTTTAATATCTGTTAAAACAGTCATCCAAAAAGCTGAAGATTCATTTTTACCTAACCATAATCCCAATACTTCTTTTTTTCCATCCCTACGAAGTCCTACTGCTATATAAATTGTTTTATTGATGATTTTAGAGTTTTCTCGAACTTTAAACACGATTCCATCCATACAAACAATTAGGTAACAAGATTCTAAAGGTCGGTTTTTCCAAGAAATAATATCATTAGTTATGCTATCAGTAATTCTTGAAATGGTAGAAGTTGAAATATTGAAATCATATAATTCTCGAATTTGCTCTTCTATATCAGAAGCACTCATCCCTTTTGCATATAATGAGATAATTATGTTTTCTATCCCTTGGGTAGCACTCTGTCTTTTCTTTATCAGCATAGGGTTAAAAGAACCCTCCCTGTCTCTTGGTACTTCTATTTGTGTTTGTCCTAAAGTAGTTTTTAACTTCTTTTTGGAATAACCGTTACGAGAGTTTGGATTGGAGCTCTTTTGATGCTTGGTATAATCTAAATGGGCATCTAATTATCCCTCTAGTATCTTTTCGATACCACGCTTTTGAATCTTTGCTAAAAAGTTTGATAATTCATTTCCGTCTTTAAATTGCTTTAAAAACTCATCGTCTAATAAGTCTTCAGCTTTCATAAGTAAGTGTGTTTTAAATTACTAATTTATTTAATTGTAAAGTTATTTCCGAAAATTTCTATTTGAGCCTTATAAAAGGGCTCATAGAAATTTGCAGAATAACTTTACTTACACACTTTATGGGATACTACCTTTATTTCTCTAAAAACTGAACAATATTTTTCTCAATTCGTTCTAGAACATTTTCATTGTTTGCTTTCACAAACTTTTCACCTATAATTTGCTCATATAACTCAATATAACGATTTGAAATTTCAGTAATTTTTTCCTCAGTCATGTCTGGTATTTGTTGTCCTTCTTTTCCTTGAAATCCATTTTCAATTAACCATTGACGTACAAATTCTTTGGATAACTGCTTTTGTTTTTCACCTTTCTGTTGACGCTCTTGATATCCTTCTTCATAAAAATAACGAGAAGAGTCTGGTGTATGAATTTCGTCAATCAACACAATTTCTCCATCTTTTGTTTTTCCGAACTCGTATTTAGTATCTACTAAAATAAGCCCTCTTTTTTGAGCTATTTCTGTTCCTCTTTTAAAAAGTTGACGTGTATATTCTTCAAGGACTAGATAGTCTTCTTCCGAAACAATGCCTTTCGCAATAATGTCTTGCCTAGAAATATCTTCATCATGTTCACCATCTTCAGCTTTAGTTGAAGGAGTAATAATAGGTATTGGAAATTTGTCATTCTCTTTCATTCCTTCTGGCATTGCAACTCCACAAAGTTCTCTCTTGCCTGCGTGATATTCTCTTGCTGCGTGTCCTGATAAATATCCTCTGATTACCATTTCTACTTTAAATGGAGTACAAAAATGACCTACGGCCACGTTTTCATCTGGATTAGCAATTAACCAGTTAGGAACAATATCCGCAGTTGCCTGCAACATTTTAGCTGCAATTTGATTAAGAATTTGTCCTTTAAAAGGTATTTGTTTGGGTAGTATTACATCAAAAGCAGACAACCTATCTGAAACAATCATCACTAATAATTCTTCATCAATATTGTACACTTCACGTACCTTTCCTCTATAAATTGCTTTCTGTTTTGGAAACTGGAAATTAGTTTCGTTAATTGTTTTCATCCGTATTTTGTTGTGTTGTGGCTTGCAAATGTACATTTTTTTATGCATTTGATACTACCAATTATAAATTTCACAACACAAACAAACCTACAACTATGTTGGTAGTTAGCTGTAGGTTTATCAATACGAACTTATAATCTATGTCGTCGAAAAAATCGACCACTTTAATATACAAAAAAAATTACATTTATTCAAGTAAAAATTACATTGAAACATTTCAGAACCCCTAGCGCTCCCACCTAACCATAAACTACTCTGTTTCAATACTCTTATACGCTTTAATAATTCTTTTTACTAATCGATGTCGTATTACATCTTTGTCATCTAAATAGACTTGCCCTATACCTTCAATGTCTTTTAACGCCAACAAAGCCTCTTTTAATCCAGAAACTTGCTTTCTTGGTAAGTCGATTTGTCCTGGGTCTCCCGTTATTACAAATTTTGCATGCCTTCCCATTCTAGTTAAGAACATTTTCATTTGCGCATGGGTTGTATTTTGTGCTTCATCTAAAATTACAAAAGCATTATCTAAAGTTCGTCCTCTCATAAAAGCCAAAGGCGCTATTTGTATGGTACCGTTTTCTAGATAAGCCTGTAACTTTTCGTGCGGAATCATATCACGTAGGGCATCGTATAATGGCTGCATATATGGGTCTAATTTTTCTTTTAAATCTCCAGGGAGGAAACCTAGATTTTCTCCTGATTCTACAGCAGGACGCGTAAGAATAATTCTCCTAACCTCTTTATCTTTTAACGCTTTAACCGCTAATGCTACTGCTGTATACGTTTTACCTGTACCTGCAGGGCCTACAGCAAAAAGCATGTCGTTTTTTTGCATTAAAGAAACCATATTACGTTGATTTTCAGTTTCGGGTCTGATCAATTTCCCACTAACCCCATGCACCAAAATATCTTTGTTTTTGTGATCTTTCCTTATTTCTTCTTCTTTTCCTGTAGAGGTTAAAATTCGCTCTATACTATTCTCATCCAATCTATTATACCTATTAAAATATTTAATAAGCATCCCTAGACGTTTTTCAAATTCATCTAAAATCTCTGCTTCTCCGTATATTTTAAGTTTATTCCCTCTGGCTACAATTTTAATTTTAGGAAAGTACGTTTTTAATTGGCTAATAGTGCTATTCTGTGCACCAAAAAAATCGTTAGGACTGATTTCTGTTAGTTCAATAATACGTTCGTTCAAAGGCTGTATATTTTATGATATTATTCCCTCTAAAAATAATGATTATTTTTAATGATTTGTTTAGTTTTGTTATTATTTTAAATAATATTTTACAAAAACACCATAACAAGAAGTTAAACTAATGTCTCTTATTACATTAACTACTGATTTCGGAACTAAAGACCACTTTGTAGGTGCTGTAAAAGGGGCTATCTATTCAGAGCTTCCCGCGGCTAATATTGTCGATATTACACACCAAATTTCTCCATTTAATATTACACAAACCGCTTATGTGTTAAAAAACGCTTATAAGAGCTTCCCAAAAAACACGATTCATATTGTGGGTGTCGACTCTGAATTAAGTATCGATAACAAGCATTTGGCAATCGAACTAGACGGTCATTATTTTATTTGTCCTGACAACGGTTTGATTTCTATGGTAACAAATGAGGTAAAACCTACAAAAATTGTTGAAATTAATATACACGATCATATCAGTACTAGTTTTCCTGTATTAGATGTTTTTGTTAAAGTAGCTTCTCATATAGCCCGAGGAGGTAAATTGAATGTTATTGGTAAAGAAGTAAATGAGTATAGAAAGTTAGTTGAAATCCAACCGAAAGTAAACCAAAAATCCAACCTCATCAAAGGAGGAGTCATCTATATTGATAACTATGGTAATGCTATTTCTAATATTCATCGAAAAACAGTAAAGAACATTGGAAAAGGAAGACAGTTTACACTCTCTATAAGAGGTTATCAGTTTAAACAAATATTTGACCGCTATAATGAAATTGTTGACTATTCACTTCCTGAAAGTCAACGACAATTTGATGGAGAAAAATTAGCAATTTTTAATTCGGCTGGATTTTTAGAAATTGCCATTTATAAAAGCAATCTAGAAACAGTTGGCGGAGCTTCTACTTTACTGGGAATCAAATATAGAGACCCCGTTATTATCGAATTTGAAGACACGAAAACACCTGAATTTACGACTATAAATCAATAAAATATGCTAATACGTATTGTAAAGATGAGCTTTAAACCTGAAAAAATAACGGAGTTTATCGCCAATTTTGAAGATAAAAAACAACATATACGAAATTCATCTGGCTGTCGTTTATTAGAAATGTACCGAGACAAAAACCAACCCAACGTATTTTTTACCTATAGCCACTGGGATAGTGAAGAAGATTTAGAAAATTATCGAAATTCTGAATTATTTAAGGATATTTGGGCAAAAACAAAGGTTATGTTTAATGACAAACCTCTAGCTTGGAGCCTAGATAAGGTTGCCTCATTAACGTAAACTATAATTCTTAGAATAATAGTATTTTTGACGATCAAATAAATATCATAACAAGATATGTTAGCTATATTTACAAAAGAACTTAATGCTTTTTTTACCTCAACTATTGCGTATTTGGTTGTTGGTATTTACCTATTAATCAATGGGCTATTACTATGGATATTTAAAGATAATTTAAATATATTAACGGCGGGCTTTGCTGATTTAAATAGTTATTTCTACATAGCTCCCATCCTACTAATGTTTTTAATTCCTGCAATTACAATGAAAAGTTTTGCGGAAGAATACCAGAGCGGAACTATCGAAATTTTAAAAACAAAACCACTTACAGATTGGCAAATCATCTTAGGAAAGTTTTTTGCTGCATTGGTATTGGTAATTATGGCTTTATTACCTACTTTAACATATGTATATACAGTATACCAATTAGGCAACCCTGTTGGGAACCTAGATATAGGTAGTACAGTGGGCTCATATATCGGGCTACTTTTTTTAGCTGCATCTTATGTTTCAATTGGTTTATTCACTTCTACCCTATCTAAAAATCAAATTATTGCCTTTATCATTGGTGCCTTTATTATCTTTATTTTGTATATGGGTGTAGATGCACTTGGTAGTTCTTTAGAAAAAACTGGATATAGCTTACAACAATTCGGAATCAACGAGCATTACAAGAGTATGCGTCGCGGCGTAATAGATTCAAGAGATATCTTATATTTCATAAGCCTTACTTTTTTCTTCCTTTTTATTACTAAACAACAACTGAAAAATGAATAAAAAAATACAACATATTTGTATTGTTTTCATCGTGTTACTTCTAGTTAATTTTGTTGGAGACAAACTTTATAAACGTATCGATATAACACAAGACAAACGCTATACACTATCTTCTGTTACCACTAACCTAGTAGATAGCCTAGCTACTCCATTATTAATTTCAGTTTATTTAGAAGGAGATTTTCCTTCAGAGTTTAAACGACTACAAATAGAAACCAGACAGTTTTTAGAAGAATTAAAAGCTCGAAACGGGTATATACATTTTCGTTTTGTAAACCCTGATAATTTTCGTGAACAGTTAATAAAAAAAGGAATGATTCCTAGTCAATTAACCGTAGAAGAAGAAGGTAAACTATCGGAAGCTATTATTTTTCCTTGGGCGGAAATAAGCTATAAAAACAAAAAAGAAATTGTATCCTTATTACCAAATACTACTTTTAAAACACAAGAAGAACAACTTCAAAATGCTATTGAAAAACTTGAATATTCTTTTGCTAGCTCTTTTGATTTGATAACTAAAAAGACTAAGAAAAAAATTGCAGTTTTAGCTGGTAATGGAGAACTAGACGATATCTATTTATACAGTATTCTTACTAGATTAAAAAGTAAATACCGTCTCGCTAAATTTACTTTAGACAGTACAAAAAACAACCCTCAAAAAACACTTAAAGAACTAACAGAATACGATTTAGCTTTTATTGCTAAACCTACAGAACGGTTTACCGAAAATGAAAAGTTTGTATTAGATCAATACATTAACAAGGGCGGAAGAAGTATCTGGATGATTGACACCAATATAGCAGATACTGATAGTTTATATAACGAGGGTAAAATGCTAGCTTTTCCTAGAGATTTAAATCTTACAGATTTACTATTTAGCTATCAAGTGAGAATCAACAATAAACTTGTACAGGACTTATACAGTGCTAAAATCCCTCTAGCTACAGGAAATACAGGTAACCAAACTCAGTTCCAACATCTCAACTGGTTCTTTCACCCATTAGTAAATGGACACCCTAATCATCCTATTACCAAAAACATTGCTCCTGTACGTTTCCAATTTACTACACAAATTGATGTATTGAAAGGGGGAATTAAAAAAACACCACTTTTGATTTCCTCTGAATTAACCAAAAAAATTGGAACTCCTAATTTTATTGAGCTTCAAAGTATCGCAAAAGAGCCGCAGCAACAAGAATATAATGGAGGAGCACAGTTATTAGCTGTCCTTTTGGAAGGGACTTTTAGCTCTGCATACAAAAACAGGGTTAAACCATTTAATACCGACAATTTCATCTCTGACAAACACTCGAACAAAATGATTGTAATAGCAGATGGTGATATTGGTAAAAATCAAATTTTAAAAGGAAAACCTTATGACTTATCCAAAGATAAATGGACTGGTGCTCATTATGGAAATAAAGAATTCATCTTTAATGCTGTTGATTATTTACTCGATGATATTGGTCTTATCAACTTGAGATCAAAAACACTTCAGATTAATCTTTTAGACAAACAAAAAGCGTATAGTGAAAAACGTTTCTGGCAATTTTTAAATATTATTTTACCTATTGCTATATTTATTATTCTGGGGGGATTTTATACATACTGGAGAAAAAAACAATATTCCTAAATACTAAATATGGGTTTCGTCTTTTACTAGATTACCCACCCATACAGCCACTAAAGCCCCTAATATAGGAGCGGCAATATATAACCATAGATGCTCGTAATGTCCAGATACAATTGCGGGACTTATTGACCTTGCAGGATTCATTGAGGCTTTAGTCATAGGTCCTGCAAACATGGCTTCTAATAATACCACTCCCCCAATAGCAATACCTGCCATTACACCAACCTCTTTACTCCCAGTTGATACATTGTAGATGGTAATCATTAGAAAAAAAGTTAATAAAAACTCTAATACAAAAGCTCTCCAAGGCAATAAGGAAGGAATTGTGGCTCCATAATATTCACTTTCAGGAAACAATACCCACAACGTGGCACTTGCTGTTATTGCCCCTAAAAGTTGTGCTCCTATATAAGGGGTAACTTCTTTCCATGAAAACTTTTTAGCTATAGCAAAAGCAATGGTTACTGCAGGATTAAAATGAGCTCCAGACTTTTCACCGAAAGCGTAAATCATTGCCATTACGATTATTCCCCAAGTAATAGCTACTCCAGTATGGGTTAAATCCACACCTTGGGTTACTTCTTGAACAGTCATCGCTCCTGTTCCACAAAAAATTAAGGCAAAAGTACCTACAAATTCAGAAATGTATTTTTTCATACAAATAGGTTTTAAATTAGACATATAGTTTTGAATATTTTAAACTAGTGCAGTTAATTACTGTTTCGTTTAATGCGAATGGATAATTAGAACTTTGTAGTAGTTTTTCTAATACAGCATTCGAGTTTAATTCATTTCCTTTGTCGAAACAATTACCATTATTATACTAAACTGTTCTATAAAATTTTGTAAAATCAAATATAGCACGACTCCCTTTTTCTTTAAGTAAGTTTTTATAAATATTTTTCATTAATTTTGAAGGTAAGCTCTATGTAGCTTAACAACATTTTAAATACCATTCAAAAATTAAACTTACAGAAATAATGAAAAAACTATTTTTAGGTTTATTTGTTACTGCTTTATTAACAAATATTCAAGCACAAGTAGAAACCCCTGCTCCAAGCCCACTTAGTAAATTAGAACAAAAAGTAGGCTTAACCGATGTTAGCATCGAGTATTCAAGACCTGGAGTAAAAGGTAGAACTATTTTTGGGGACTTAGTACCTTTTGACAAGTTATGGCGAACTGGCGCTAATAGAAATACGACCATTTCTTTTAGTAAGGATGTTACGATTAATGGTAAAGTATTAAAAAAAGGAAAATATGCTATCTATTCAAAGCCAGGGAAATCTTCTTGGGAAATCTTTTTCTACACAGAAACTGAAAACTGGGGAACACCCAAAGATTGGAGTAATGAGAAAATAGCATTATCTACTTCGGTAAAAGTTACGCCAATGCCAATGCCAATTGAAACTTTCACCATTACTATTGATGATATTAAAAACGACTCTGCTGTAATTGGATTTTTATGGGAAAACGTGTATGTAGGAGTAACTTTCAAAACGTTTACAAATAAAAACGTAGAGAAATCTATTACTAAAATCATGAATGGCCCAAGCCCTAACGATTATTATAAGTCTGCTGTGTATTACCTTGAGCAAGGTAAAGACATTCACAAAGCTAAAGTTTGGATTAACAAAGCGGTTGAATTAACAAAAGACAAACCTCGTTTTTGGTTTTTACGTCAACAATCTTTGATCCTAGCGAAAGCTGGAGATAAGAAAGGAGCAATTAAAGCGGCTAAAGCATCCTTAGCGAATGCTGAAAAACAAGGTAATGAAAATTATGTTAAAAAGAATAAAGAGTTTTTAGCAAAAATGCAATAAACAATCGTTTATTTATAAAACAAAAGCTCATAGAAAAAACAACTATGAGCTTTTATTTTTTTATTTTATTATAATAAGGCTTCCTACTTATCTAAATAGACATTCTCATTTTAAGTAACTCTGATTTAAATCCAGCCTTTTCATAGGCTTTTATAGCTCCTTCATTATCCGCGTATACATCTAATTGGACTTCACTAATACCTTTAGATTTCACCCATGCTAATAAACGATCAATAATAAGTTTATTAATCCCTCTCCCTCTGTATTCTGGCGCTGTATACATAAACCCTAAATATCCACAACTACCAAAATTGTAGTATGGTTTTTCTGAAGTTTTAATTCGAGCATACCCAGTTGCAGCCATTTTTTTATTTTCCTCCGCTATTAATAATTCGAAATCATCAGACAAAATCATTTCCTTCATATCATAATAATGAAACGTATCTTCTTTCAAAGTAGTTGTAAAGGGACGTTCAGCTTGAATTAATTCTTGTTCAAACTTTAATAAATTAGACAGGTCTTCTAACGTTGCTTTTCTAATCGCTATCATTTACTATTATAATTATTCACTTTTTGTAATATCATAGCTATAAAAATCACCAAACCACATCCTAATGCATTAAGCCAAAGGTAAGGCAGCCAATCTTTATACCAAACAGCTATAATTATAAGCTGTGTAATAATTGCTGCAATAAATATAGCTTTCCCTTTTACAAACTTGATAAAAAATGCTACTAGAAAAATCCCCAATACATTTCCGTAAAAAATAGAACCAATGATGTTTACTAATTGAATTAAATTATCAAATAAATTTGCTACACAGGCAACTAGAATTGCCAAGATTCCCCATCCAAGGGTAAACCATTTAGACATCTTTACGTAATGTTGTTCTGAATATTCCTTAGTTGTATTTCTTTTATATAAATCAATAGCCGTTGTCGAAGCCAATGCATTAAGTTCTGAAGCTGTAGAAGACATGGCTGCTGACAAAATTACGGCTAATAACAAACCTATTAATCCTTTGGGTAAATACTTAAGAATAAACCCTATAAAAACATAATCTTTATCGTTTGTTTCCATAGAGCTATTGGCTTTTTTAATCACCTTTTTGGCCGCTTCTTTTAAACGTAAATCTTGTTTATTTAACTCTTGAAGTTCCGTTTTTGTTTCGCTTGTTAACCCATTTAGAATTAACAGCTTTTTCTTTTGTTCTATTTCTTGATGCTTTATTGTTAACGCTTCATAGTTTTTTGCATACTCAGAATTTTTTACAACTTCCTCTGCTTTTGGGTTAAAATTTAAAGGTGCAGCATTAAATTGGTAAAACACAAATACCATTACACCTACTAACAAAATAAAAAACTGCATAGGTACTTTTAAAAGACCGTTAAATGTCAATCCTAATTGGCTTTCTCTTACTGATTTTCCAGAAAGATAACGCTGTACCTGGCTTTGATCGGTTCCAAAATAAGACAGCATTAAAAAAGTTCCTCCGAGCAACCCTGTCCATATAGTATACCTATTATTTAAGTCCCAAGAAAAATCTAGTATTTCCATTTTTTGGCTAGCACCCGCAATTTCTAAAGCTTTAGTAAAGGTTATTTCATCTGGTAAATATTGAACTATTAAATAAAAAGCGACAAACATGCCTGCAAAAATCACGGCCATTTGCTGCTTTTGAGTAACACTTACAGCTTTTGTCCCCCCCGAAACAGTATAAATAATAACCAATACCCCAATAATAATATTCAAAACTATTAAATCCCACCCCAAAACAGAAGATAAAATAATAGCTGGAGCAAAAATGGTAATTCCTGCTGCCAATCCCCTTTGAATTAGAAATAAAATAGCTGTTAGAACTCTTGTTTTTTTATCAAATCTACTTTCAAGGTATTCATATGCGGTGTAGACATTCAGCTTATGATACATAGGAATAAAGACCAAACATATAATAACCATTGCAATGGGCAAACCAAAATAAAACTGAACAAATCCCATTCCACTATGAAAAGCTTGACCCGGAGTTGATAAAAAGGTAATCGCACTGGCCTGTGTCGCCATAACCGACAACCCTATAGTCCACCATTTACTTTCATTTCCTCCTTTAATATAATCATCAACACTTTTATTTTTTCTCGTTTTCCATGCTCCATAGACAACAATAAAAGTCAAGGTAACGGATAATACAATCCAATCTATACTTGCCATAATTATATTGAAAATTTATTCATGATTATATAAAACAGGGCTATATATATTACATTAGCAACTAAAACTAAAGCATATTCTTTTTTCCATTGGTACTTTTGAAAATTCATAAGGTTTATAGATTGTTTCTAAAACGAAATATATAAAATTCTTAGCATTCATACTTTTATTTTAACGTAATATTAAAAAACACCACAAAAGAGTACCTCCCTATAAAAAAACAAAAAACCTCCTGAATAAAAGACAATTACTTCGAGTAAAGTTTTTATTTTTCTCAAAAAAACTATTAATCCCTTGTTAAAGTTTACACAAAAAAGCATATAAATAAAGGTTCAATATCAATTACAGTATCTTTGCAAACTTTAAAAATGAACTTAATATAAAATGAAAAAACTACTATGGATTGCTGTGATGGTAATAAGTTTGTCACTTGCTGCACAAAACCCTCGATTTGGTATTACAGGAGGTTATAATTTAACTACTAAAAATTTATCTATCGAAAACACTGATCTCGCAGATATATTTAACCGTAAAGAAATTAATATGACAACCTCTGGTTTTTTTATTGGTGGATTATTAGATGTTGAATTTTCTGAAAAATTTTATCTTCAAACAGAGTTAAACTATAACAGAATCTTTTTTAAGGAGGATTATGGTTTAAATTTACTTGCCATAGCTTTGGTTGCTAAATATTATATTGCAAAACCAGTGTATTTACAAATAGGCCCTTATTTAGATTCTTATATGGACGATTTTTCTATCGGATTAGGATTAACTACTGGATTAGGTGTCGATATTAGTGATGACTTTTTTATCAGTGCTAGGTATTCTTTTGGAATAATGGAAAGAATAAACATGGACATTCTTTTTTTGGGTATTATTGGTCTACAAGAATCTACTAATTATTTACAAATTGGTGTTGGGTATAAATTTTAAAAAAAGTACTAAACTACAAAATGTTAAAATTTTGATAATACATAAATCAAAATTTTGTTAAACAGATAAGTCAAATATCTTTGCGACCTCAAAAAATAATTATTTAATTAATAATGAAAAAAATATTATGGATTGCTGTGATGACAATAGGATTATCAGTCACAGCTCAGACTGCAAAATTTGGTATTACAGGTGGTTTTAATCATTCAAACCACAAAACAACAACCAAAGTTACGATCAATAATCTCTCTGCTATGAACAATGAAAGCAACTCAAATTTTTCTTCATCAGGTTTATTTTTAGGGATGTTTGTAGACCTGAAACTAAGCGAGAAATTTAGTATTCAACCTGAACTAGACTATATCGTTACTTTTAAAAATGATAATAGTTTTAAGTTACTTTCGATTCCTGTTTTGGCTAAATATTATTTTGCTGAAAAAGTATATGTACAAGCAGGACCACATTTAGACTTTATTCTTAACAATAATGAAAATGAAATGATTAAATCAACTGCATTAGGTGCAACTACAGGATTGGGGTATGAAATTAATGATCATATTTTTATTTCTGGTCGTTACTCTTTTGGTTTAACCAATAGATTTAAGGGAGAAAATATTACAAACAACATTGTAAAAACAGATACTAATTACTCTATTAATTATTTACAAATAGGAGTTGGATATAAATTTTAATTCCTAAAAAAAAGGAATATAGAAAAAGCCATCAAGTTTTAAATAATTGATGGCTTTTGTTTAAGTATTATCATATAATTTTGACTATTCATTGTGCATAAAACGTTGCTTTGCTAATAACTCATCATCGGTCTCTACATTATCTTCGTCAGGCACACAACAATCTACAGGGCATACAGCTGCACACTGAGGTTCTTCGTGAAAACCTTTACATTCTGTACATTTATCTGCCACTATAAAATATATTTCATCCGAAATTGGCTCTTGTTCTTCTTCAGCACTCACGGCGTTTCCGTTAGGAAGTACTATGTTTCCTTCTAAGTCAGTCCCATCAGCATAACGCCAATCTTCGGCTCCTTCATAAATTGCAGTATTTGGACACTCTGGTTCACACGCACCGCAATTAATACATTCATCGGTTATTATAATCGCCATATTAAATAATTGAGTTTTGTAACTTTGTCAGCACAAAAATAGTTCCAATTTAATTTAGAACCAATATAAATGGATATCATACAAGATAGACTACAAGCTTTTAGTAAATTAGGCACGTTTCTAAGTCAATTTTCAACCACTCCCTTTAAAAGAAAAGAAAATGTTCTTTATAATGATCTATTCTTTGATGGATTCAAACATCAATTGACACTAGCCAAAGAACATAACACGTGGTTTACATCTGATAATTTAGCTTTTGCTTTACAAAATTGGGCAGATGCCTTGACTATAGAAAACCTAACTCAGTGGGTGGAACAAGAAAACTTCAATGAAACTACGCCAAAACAAATTGCTATTGTTATGGCTGGAAACATCCCTTTAGTAGGGTTTCATGATTTTTTAGCTGTATTAATTTCTGGACATTCTGTAATAGTAAAACAGTCTTCGAATGACAAACACTTACTTCCTTTTTTAGCAAAGTACCTCGAATATGTAACCCCTGAAATGAAAGGTAAAATTCGGTTTACAGAGCAAAAATTAGAAGAGTTTGACGCTGTTATTGCCACTGGAAGTGACAATACAGCTAGGTATTTTGAATATTATTTTAAAAATAAACCTAATATTATTCGAAAAAACAGGAATTCTGTAGCAATACTCACTGGTGACGAAACTTCAGCAGATTTGGAGAATTTAAGCAACGATATTTTTCAGTATTTTGGACTAGGGTGCCGTTCTGTCTCCAAACTTTATGTTCCGAGAAATTATAATTTTGATGCATTTTTTAAAGGAATATACGACAAACACCCCATTATCAATAATCAAAAATATGCTAATAACTACGACTACAACAAAGCTGTCTATTTAATGAGTGAATTTGACATTCTTGAAAACGGTTTTCTTATGATTAAAGAAGACGAGAGCTACGCCTCCCCGATTGCTTCTATATTTTATGAATACTATGAGAATAGTGATGATCTAAAAATAAAATTGTACCAAGATCGTGACCGTATTCAATGCATCGTAGCCAAAAACTTTATTGAAAATGAAATTTCTTTTGGACAAACACAACATCCAACTCTTAAAGATTATGCAGACGGGGTAAATACCTTAGCATTTTTATCAAATCTGTAAAGAATAGCATCATTTAATTTTGCATCTTTGTGGTTTTTATTGACTAAATTAACTACCGAAATGAAGAAACATAACTTTAGCGCTGGCCCATGTATTTTACCAGAAGAAGTCCTTCAAAAGGCAGCTGATGCAGTAATTAACTTTAATAATGACAATTTGTCTTTGATTGAAATATCACATCGAAGCCAACCTTTTGTAGATGTTATTGAGAAAGCACGCTCCCTTGTTCTTAAGCTATTAAAACTTGAAAATAAAGGATATAAAGTTTTGTTTTTACATGGTGGTGCCAGTACACAATTTTTAATGACCGCCTATAATTTACTTCAAAATAAAGCGGCATACCTAAATACAGGTACTTGGAGTACCAAAGCCATTAAAGAAGCTAAATTATTTGGAGAGTTAATAGAAGTTGCATCTTCAGAAGATAAATCATTTAATTACATACCCAAAGGATATGACATCCCAACCGATGCAGACTATTTTCATTGTACGAGCAACAATACAATCTATGGAACACAAATGAAAGACTTCCCCGAAGTTTCTATTCCTTTAGTATGTGATATGAGTTCTGATATTTTTTCACGTCAATTAGATTTTTCTAAATTTGATCTAATCTATGCAGGCGCGCAAAAGAATATGGGACCGGCGGGTACAACCTTAGTAGTAATTAAAGAAGCTATTTTAGGAAAAGTAAACAGAGCGATACCTTCTATGCTAAACTATCAAATACACATAGATAAAGAAAGTATGTTCAATACTCCAGCTGTTTTTTCTATATATGTATCCATGTTGACACTAGAGTGGTTGGAAGACATGGGGGGAATCAGTTTTATTGAAACAGTAAATCAACAGAAAGCTACTTTACTTTATGAAGAAATTGATAGAAACCCATTGTTTAAAGGAGTAGTCGCTAAGGAGGATCGAAGCTATATGAATGCTACTTTTACCTTAATTAATACAAAATTAACCGACAAATTTGACACGCTTTGGCAAAAAGCAAATATTAATGGATTGCATGGACATCGAAGTGTTGGCGGATATAGGGCCAGTATGTATAATGCCTTGCCTCTTTATAGTGTGCAAGCATTAGTTGATGTCATGAAAGAATTAGAAAGAAACGCATAACATAAAAGAAAATTACGTATGAAATAAAAATATAGTCATTTCATACGATATAAATAACCGATGTAAACCTAATGAAAGTACTAGCAAACGACGGAATTTCAGAACAAGGAATAGAACTTTTAAAAGAAAATGGATTTGAAGTTTTTACAACAAGAGTCTCTCAAGAGCAGTTGGAAAACTATATAAACGAACATCAAATTGATGCATTGTTAGTTAAGAATAATACTTTTGTAAGAGAAGAGTTAATAGAATCTTGTCCAAGTGTTAAATTGATAGGCAAAGCTGGAATTTCTATGGACAATATTGCCGAAGATTTTGCTCGTGACAATGGACTCCATATAATCAATACACCCAATACTTCTTCAAATGCTATAGCGGAACTCGTTTTTGCACATTTGTTTGGTATGGTTCGTTTTTTACATCAGACAAACAGAGATATGCCTTTAGAGGGAGACATGCGTTTTAAAGCCTTGAAAAAACAATATTCAAAAGGCATAGAACTACGTGGAAAAACACTAGGTATTATTGGTAGCAAACCTGCGGCATTGGAAGTAGCTAAAATAGCTTTAGGAATTGGAATGCAAGTTGTAGTTACTGGTGATTATGAAACCCCTACTTTTGTTAACATTCCTTTCTTCAACGGACAATCAATCAATATTGAAATATCTCCTAAGCCTTTAAATGAAGTATTATCTAATGCTGACTTTATCACGTTACATACTGCTTCTAAAGAAGGTTATGTAATTGACAGCGGTCAAATTGAAAAAATGAAAGACGGGGTTGGAATCATCAATACATCCTTTGGAGGCGCCTTGGATGAAGTTGCCCTAGTAAACGCTATTAACAATGGTAAAGTTACCTATGCAGGTTTGGATGTTTATGAAAGTGAACCAACACCTGAGATACAGCTTTTAATGAATCCTGATATTTCTTTTACGCCCAACATAGGTGCTAATACTATGGAGGCTGAATATAAAATGGATAGTGAATTAGCTAAGCAAGTTATTGAATTACTTTCTTAATATTTATGGCTGTTATTACTCCTTTCAAAGCAATTAGAACCACAAGAGACAAGGCTGCCTTGGTTTCTTCTGAATCTTATGAATCGTATACACCACAACAATTAAATGTACAACTTGCATTCAATCCGTTTACATTTTTGCATGTCATTAATCCAGGGTATAAATATCATCAGCAAGAAATCACTGGAGAACAACGATTTAAACTGGTTCACAATCGTTATTTGGAGTTTAAAGAAGACGGTTATTTGACACAAGATGTTAAGCCTGCTTTTTATATATATCAAAAAACTACACCTAATCATACTTTTTCGGGTATTATTGCAGCGGCTTCAGTTGAAGATTACCATAATGATATTATAAAAAAACACGAAAGCACCTTACATCAAAGAGAGTTGCTCTTTGAAGATTTTCTAAAAAATACAGGATTTAATGCTGAACCTGTCTTATTAACGTATCCTGATTCACCAGATATCGAATCAATTATTAACAAATACATTACTAACAGAGCTGAATTTGAATTTACAACAGCGGATAAGAATACGCACCTTTTATGGGTAATCAATAATGAAATTGATATACAAAAAATAACAAAAGAATTTGAAGAAATTCCCACTTTGTATATCGCAGATGGACATCATAGAACCACTTCGTCTTGTATGTTGGCTAAAAACTTAGCCAAGCAAAACCCTAAACATACAGGAAAAGAAGCATATAACTTTTTTATGAGTTATTTATTACCAGAAAGCCAAGTTTGTATTTATGAATTTAATCGTTTTATTAGGGACTTAAATGGTTTAACCACCGAGCAGTTTTTAATTGAACTTGATACTATTTTCAAAATTGAAAATAAAGGTGAAGAACTCTACAAGCCGAAAAGTAAACACCATTTTAGCATGTATTTAGAAGGAAACTTCTATGCCTTAACGTTACGAAAATCAGTGTATAAATTCACAGACCGACTAAGTGAGTTAGATGCGCATATATTATATGCTACAGTTCTTAAGCCTATTTTAGGAATTGACGATATAAGAAATAGCTCTAAAATTATCTATTCACAAAACAAATCAGGAGGATTGGAATTGAAAACAAAAGTTGATGAAGGAAGTTTTAAAGTTTCCTTCGGAATGCTCCCCACAACCATCAATGAATTAAAAAACATTGTTGATAGTGGATTGATCATGCCTCCTAAAACTACCTATATTGAGCCTAAGCTAAGAAGTGCATTAACCATTTATGAATTTTTATAACGAAAAAATTATCAAACATGATTAAAGAAAACTTAGAAGAAATAAAAAACAAACTTCCACAAGAAGTAACTCTTGTAGCAGTTTCAAAAACCAAACCAATACGTGACATTCAAGAGGCATATGATGCTGGTCAACGAGTATTTGGTGAAAATAAAATCCAAGAAATGGCTACGAAATACGATGCCTTACCAAAAGATATCGAATGGCATATGATTGGACACCTTCAAAGGAACAAAGTCAAATATATGGCCCATTTTGTAAGCTTAATTCATGGAGTTGATAGTTTGAAAACTTTACAAGAAATTAATAAACAGGCAAAAAAACACCATCGTGTAATTAATTGTCTATTACAAGTAAAAATAGCCACAGAGGAAAGTAAATTTGGATTATCCTTTGAAGAGATAAATAACATACTCACTTCTGACGAAATAAAATCAATGGAAAATATAAGCATCGTTGGTTTCATGGGGATGGCTACTTTTACAGATAATGAATCACAATTATTGAATGAATTTTCTTCTCTTGAAAACTTTTTTAATGAACAAAAAAAACACCACAAGGAATTAACAGTTTTGTCAATGGGTATGAGTGGTGATTATAAACTAGCAATAAAAAAGGGAAGTAACATGGTGAGAATTGGCAGTTCAATATTTGGTATTCGAAATTATATTGCTTAGATTTACAGTATACCAGCTTAACTTATAAAAAAGAATAAAAATTGTACGCAATTTTAGATATTGAAACTACAGGAGGAAAATTTAACGAAGAAGGCATCACTGAGATTGCTATATATAAATATGATGGACATCAAATCGTTGATCAATTTGTAAGTTTAATTAATCCTGAACGAGAAATACAAGACTTTGTCGTTAAGCTAACGGGTATTAGTAATAAAATGCTTAAAAATGCCCCTAAGTTTTACGAGGTTGCTAAGCGTATCATTGAGATTACACAAGATTGTATTTTAATTGCTCATAATGCTAGTTTTGATTATAGAATTCTCGGAACTGAATTTAAGCGCTTAGGTTATGATTACAAAAGAAATACCATTTGTACAGTAACGCTCAGTAAAAGATTAATTCAGGACGCTCCTTCTCATAGCCTTGGTAAATTATGTCGTTTTCTCGGTATTCCTGTAACTGATCGACATAGAGCTAAAGGAGATGCCCTTGCTACTGTCAAGCTTTTTAAATTATTACTAGATAAAGATATTGACAAAAGTATTGTTAAAGAATCGGTACTTTATTTTGATAAACGACATGAAAAGCGTCGTATTCTAAAAATTCTTGATAAATTACCCGAAACACAAGGTATATTTTATATCCATAACGAAGAAGGCAATATTATTTTTATCGGTAGAGGTAGTAATATTAAATCTGAAGTTAATAAACAATTTTTGAAAAAGACTTCAAAAGCTGAGAAAGTATTAAAAAGAGTATATGAAGTAACGTTTGAAGAAACAGGCAACTCTTTATTAACACGTTTAAAATACCATTTAGATCTTGATAGAATTAGACCTAAGTATAATATCATTCGTAAACGTAAACTCAATGGTAAAGGTTTTAATAATGCCAGTTTTTTAATTATAGACAAAGGGAGAATTCCAGAAGAAAATGCTGTAATTTTAGTCGAAGACAACGAAGTTATTGGGTATACTTTTACCAACTTAGCTTTTCAAGAAAACGAAATTCATATTTTAAAGTCCATGCTTACTCCTATCGAAAATAAATCACTAGCTAAGAATATTATTAAAAATTTCCTTGTTAGAAATAAGGTAAAGAAAATTGTTCGTTATACCGATGCTGTATAGTTTTCCTATTGTGGTAAACTCATTATGACATCACTTATATCATTTGATTCTTCAATTCCAAAATCAAAACCAGGATGTGTTTTTAACGACATATAAAAATAAAGTTTTTCTGTAGTCACTCCAATATTTTGAGTATACATCATCACACCTCCTTTAATAAAGGAAATATTCCCCTTACAATCTAGTTTAATTTCAAAAACATCATTGATACTAAATTCTTCTTTATTACCTATAACTATTGACCCATTCACTATAATTCCTTCTAATTGTTCATTTGATTTTCCATGTCTATATAATTGGAAAATTAAATTATTCCCCCCTTTTACCGCATCGTCTATTGATGATGGATTCGCACTAAGTCCAATTTGAATTCGCGAATAATCCTTCATATTTGACGATAATTTAAACTGTAAACTCCCTCCTTTATCAAAAGAAATGAACTTATCATTTTTCGAATATGCTTGAGTTTTAAAATTATAAGTACTATGAGTAGATTTTAATATACTTCCGTCATAACTCGTCATTGGTGTGTTTACCCAAAGGTCATCAATGGATAATTGAAAAGTATTTAAACCAGAAGTAGTAACCACAAATTTTTGAGGGACTATCTTGGTTACAGAATTTATGGTTACTCGTACGTCAAATTTTCCACTTTGGGAACCAACATTCACTTTTGCTTTAATTTTCGTTGTACTATCAACAACGATTGAAGAAGTAATAACTTCCTGTTCATTAATTACTATCTGGGGGGTATCGGTAGACTTGAACCCTGTTCCTATAATTTCTATAGCTACACCTTTTGTGTTAGTCTCAACCCCACAATCTGCACCTGCAACATTAATACTAGTTACACTATAACTTGAAACCTCTTCGGCTTTAAATACAACATCATCATCTACTCCGTTAGAAAAAACATAAGCGCCATCACTATCTCTTTTTTTTAACGTAGCTGGAATTGCTTTTATTTTATAGGGATCAGTATCCGTACCACTACCCGTTATTTCAATATTTGAATCCGCCTCTATTTTTGTAAGGCTGTTCATACCCCCCGAATCTATATTTTCCCAATTAGTTCCGTTATATTTATATATCTGACCATCAAATGAATTATACAACAACAATCCTCCTTTTTTAAACTCTTGCACTGTATTTTCGGGATCATAGAGTTTAACATCTTCCATTTTTGAAGTATGAATTTGTGGTAATTTAAATATAGAATAAGGATCTACTTTACCTATTATTGGATCGTTTATAACTTCAGATGATGTAGGCTGTTGAGCAAAGTTTTTTATACTAATTAATAGTATACATTTTAGTAGTAGTAGTCTCACTTTCATAAGTGTTATTTTATGCGTTCACTTGGTATACAATACCCATTTAAGGTTAAAACACAATAATATTAATAATCTAAAAACATTAAGCTTTATTTATGATTATTTAAGAAAACTTTATCATTTCACCTTATTTAAAAAAACCAGTAAAACATATCAAAAACTGTAAATAATTGTTAAAAAAAGAAATACTCACCAACACAAAAAAACAATAATGCATTTAATACCAATACCTAAAAAAAACACATTAACAATTAAGTTAAAAATTAAATAATATGTTAATTTTAAAACTCATACTTTCCTTTTTTTGAATTAGATTTGCACTTGAAAAAAATTCGACTCTTTAAAAAATTGCACTATGAATCCATATCAAGTAATGTGTATAGTACTCTGTTCTGTCCATAAAAAAGAGGATAATATTCAAAATTATTACCACTAAATCTATTTAATTGGAACAGCATTAATTAATGATATATCTCTTATATTTCCCCCTTGTTCTATAAAAGAGGAATCAAAAAACAGATCGTTACTTGCTTTTTTACTTGATGTATAAAAGACTTTTTTATTTTTTAAATATGAAACTGTACCATCGCAATCAACACTTATTTCAAATAAGTCTCCACTAGCATATTCTACACTAGGACTGAGTTCTATGTAGATTCCATCTTCAGAAATATTAACCAAAGAGTTATATTCTAAAAAAATAGCATAATCAAGAGAATTAGGAGATGCATCGGTATCGGGGTCACTATTCAATGCAATATACCTATCAGCAGTAATAGAGATAGCCCTAAAACTAAGGCCACCAAGTTCTCCTATTACTATTTTATAAGCTTTAGAATATCCTTGTTGATCTCTTCTAGCCCTTTTCTTCCTTCTTAAAATTCCTCCCGAATAATTCATCCCCTTAGATAATACCATGTCAGCATTTGTCAAAACATAAGGTAAAGGGTTCCCTCTAACGCTAAAACCGTTCTTAAATTCATAACTACCACCATTCGTTGTAACCTTAACAGGAAAAACTCCTGAAATATTACCCGAAGTAACTTTTACGGTTACTTGATTAGCACTATTAATTTGTGGTGGATTTATAACTGTTTGCCCTGGTATAGTAATTGTAGTACTTCCATCAAAAAAGCCTCCATCAATTATTACATTTCTAGTTTCGTTAAAACCAAATTGACTTCTACAATTTCCAATTGCACTTGTATTGGTAATAAAAGGCGTGTTCCCTGCTCTAATAACGACATCCTTGTCTATACCGTTTGAAAAAGTATAAGAACCGTCATTATTATCTTTTAATTTGGCTGGAATGGCTTCAATTTTATATGGATCTTTATCCGTTCCTTTTCCTGTAATTATAATATTTTTAGAAACCGATAATAACTTAGTCTCATTACCTATGTTTATAGGTGTCCATGAAGTTCCTGTGTATTTATATATTTTTTTGTCATCAGTATTAAAAAACAACAGACCTCCTTTTTCATTTACAGGATCTATAATAACAATCCCTGCCATCTCAGCCGCAGTAACTTCTGGTAATCTAAATAACGAATTTGAATCTATTTGGGCGAAAAGGGGTAATTTCAGGACAAGTAAAAGTAGTAACCATACCTTAGATCTCATGGGGAATTTCAAAATTAGTAGTTTGTTAGTATTAAATTTTTAAAGAAAAGGTTTTCTTTCCTGTAAAGCGCAATAATACTAATAAGCTCAGACAAAAAACAAATCTAACTGTTTTTTTAACATAACTTTCTTAAAATAATTTTTATTTTTCTTTAAATAGTTTAAAAAATCATTATTAGTTTAACAATAAACAAAAAACTCATATATACTAAACACTCCGTATCTCCTAAAAAACAGACAAAGAGCTAGTTTTTTTCAAGAAAAACTAGCTCTTTGTTATAAAAATATCTGATGTAATACTACACCTGTTTATTTACTTAAATACATCTTTCTTCGAGAATATAAATCGTAGAACTGATCGTCTCTTAAGTTGTCTATAAATAAGATACTTTCACCTGTACTCTTCATTTCTGGCCCTAATTTTTTATTTACATTAGGAAATTTATTGAATGAAAATACTGGTTGCTTTATTGCAAAACCTTCCAACTGTGGATTAAAATCAAAGTCTGTCACTTTTTTATCTCGTAACATTACCTTAGTGGCGTAATTTACATAAGGTTCTTTGTAGGCTTTCGCTATAAAAGGAACTGTTCTTGAAGCACGTGGATTCGCTTCAATAATATATACCTTATCGTCCTTGATAGCAAATTGAATATTTATTAATCCAACTGTTTTTAACGCCAAAGCAATAGTCTTGGTATATTCTCTTATTTGTTCCAACACTAACTCACCTAAATTAAATGCTGGTAAGGTTGCATTAGAATCACCAGAGTGAATTCCACACGGCTCAATATGTTCCATAATACCGATAATATATACATTTTCACCATCGCATATAGCATCTGCTTCTGCTTCAATTGCTCCTTCTAAATAGTGATCTAATAATAATTTGTTGTTCGGTATTTTTCTCAATAAATCAACTACATGTTCTAGTAATTCTTCTTTATTGATTACTATTTTCATTCCCTGACCTCCTAATACATAAGAAGGACGTACTAAAATTGGGAAATCCAATTCGTCAGCCAATGCCAAAGCTTCATCTGCTGTTTCAGCTACCCCAAATCTCGGATAAGGAATATTATTATTTTTCAATAATGTAGAGAAACTTCCTCTATCTTCTGCCAGATCTAATGCTTTAAAGCTAGTTCCTATAATTGGAATACCATAGCGATCTAATTTTTCAGCTAATTTTAAAGCAGTTTGCCCTCCTAATTGAACGATTACTCCTTCTGGCTTTTCATGCTTAATTATATCATAGATATGTTCCCAAAATACAGGTTCAAAATATAATTTATCAGCAGTATCAAAGTCAGTAGAAACCGTTTCTGGATTACAGTTAATCATTATCGTTTCATACCCACACTCTGAAGCTGCAAGTACCCCATGAACACAACAATAATCAAACTCAATTCCTTGACCAATACGGTTAGGCCCTGAACCCAAAACAATGATTTTCTTTTTATCAGTAACAACACTTTCGTTTGCAACTGTCAAATCTCCATCTTTTGTTTTGACTTGGTTTTCAAAAGTCGAATAATAATAAGGTGTTTTTGCTGTAAATTCAGCAGCACAAGTATCTACTAACTTATATACACGTTTAATATTTAATTCTTCTCTTTTTGCATATACTTGACTCTCCAAGCAACCTAACATATGAGCAATCTGACGATCACCATATCCTTTTTGTTTCGCTTCTAAAAGTAAGTCTTTATCTAATGTATCAATAGTATACGTAGAAATTTCTTTCTCTAGTTCAAAAAGCTCTTCATACTGCTTTAAGAACCACATATCTATTCTTGTAATTTCATGAATTTTACTTAATGGCATCCCTATTTGAATCGCATCATAAATAGCAAATACACGATCCCAAGAAGCAAACTTCAATTTCTCTTTGATTTGACTGTAATCTTTATACCCTTTACCATCAGCACCAATACCATTACGTTTGATTTCTAAAGACTGAGTCGCTTTGTGTAATGCTTCTTGAAACGAACGTCCAATTCCCATTACCTCTCCAACAGCTTTCATTTGAAGTCCCAAAGTTCTATCAGAACCTTCAAATTTATCAAAATTCCAACGCGGTATTTTAACAATTACATAGTCTAACGTAGGTTCGAATAACGCCGAAGTTGATTTCGTAATTTGATTACTCAACTCATCCAAAGTATACCCTATCGCTAACTTTGCTGCAATCTTTGCAATTGGATATCCAGTTGCTTTTGATGCCAAGGCTGATGAACGAGAAACTCTTGGATTAATTTCTATCGCAATAATTTCTTCTTTTTCATCTGGTGAAACCGCAAACTGAACATTACACCCACCTGCAAACTCACCAATAGAACGCATCATTTTAATAGCCATATCACGCATTCTTTGATACGTTTTGTCAGAAAGTGTCATTGCTGGTGCTACGGTAATCGAATCACCTGTATGAATCCCCATTGGATCCATATTTTCAATAGAACAGATAATAACTACGTTGTCATTATCATCTCTTAACAATTCTAATTCGAACTCTTTCCATCCCATCATTGCTTTATCAATCATCACCTCGTGAATTGGTGAGATCTCTAAACCTCTTGACAATGATTTTTCGAATTCATTTTCATCGTAAACAATAGATGCCCCTGCCCCTCCTAAAGTAAAGGACGCTCTAATACAAAGTGGAAAACCAAATTGCTGTGCTATTTCTTTTCCTTTCAAAAAAGATGTTGCTGTTGCTTGTGGTGCCATAGGTACTCCGATCTCTTCCATTAATAAGCGGAACTTATCACGGTCTTCGGTAATATTAATAGCATCAATATCAACCCCAATGATCTCAACATTAAAATCTTTCCAGATTCCTTTCTCATCAGCCTCAATACACAAGTTTAGTGCTGTTTGCCCTCCCATGGTTGGAAGTACAGCGTCGATTTGAGGATGTTCTTCTAAAATTTTAACCAGTGACTTAGTTGTTAAAGGTAAAAGATACACGTGATCCGCCATTGAAGGGTCGGTCATAATAGTTGCTGGATTCGAATTGATCAAAATCGTTTCAATTCCATCTTCCCTCAATGAACGCAGCGCTTGCGATCCTGAGTAATCAAATTCACATGCTTGACCAATAACGATAGGTCCTGATCCAATAATTAAAATTGATTTAAGGTCTTTTCTTTTAGGCATTACTACTATTTATTGTATTATTTGTTATGTCAGTAAAATTGCTTGGGTATAAAAAAAGGTGTTACTAATAAGAAGTAACACCTTTATATTAATGATATAATATCATTATCTTTTAGGTCTTGTTTCAGATGAAACAGACAATTTCTTTCTACCTTTGGCTCTTCTTCTAGCTAATACTTTACGTCCATTAGCAGAGGCCATTCTTTCTCTGAAACCATGTTTGTTTCTTCTCTTACGTTTTGATGGTTGGTACGTTCTTTTACTCATTACAATGTATCTTAAATATCTTCTTTACTAAATTCTTATAAATTTCGTGAAATTCCGTCTGCTAAAAGCGTTGGCAAATATACAATAGTTTTTTAGTCTAACAAACCCTTGTATTATTTTTTTGAAATTTTATTCTACTATCAAAAAAGACATCTTTTTCAACTTTTTGTTTGTTGAGTATATTAGACTTCTTACTTTTGCGCAAACCTAACAATAACATGAATAACACGAAATACGTTTTTGTAACAGGAGGCGTTACTTCATCACTTGGTAAAGGAATTATAGCAGCATCGCTAGCTAAACTCGTTCAAGAAAGAGGGTACTCAGTAACTATTCAGAAATTAGATCCATATATTAATATAGATCCAGGTACATTAAACCCCTACGAACACGGAGAGTGTTATGTAACGGATGACGGTGCTGAAACTGATTTAGATCTGGGACATTATGAACGTTTTTTAAACATTCCTACTTCACAAGCGAATAATGTAACTACTGGTCGAATCTATCAATCAGTAATCAATAAGGAACGCAAAGGAGAATTTTTGGGTAAAACCGTTCAAGTTATTCCTCATATTACGGATGAAATTAAACACCGTATTCAAATCTTAGGAAATACGGGAGATTATGATATTGTAATTACCGAAATTGGTGGTACTATTGGCGATATAGAATCGTTACCCTATGTTGAAGCCGTTCGTCAATTACAATGGGAATTAGGAGAGGAAAATGCTATTGTGGTTCATCTTACATTGGTTCCCTATCTTTCAGCAGCAGGGGAGCTAAAAACCAAGCCTACACAACATTCAGTAAAACTATTAATGCAGAGTGGTGTTAGCCCTAATGTATTAGTATGTCGTTCTGAGCACGAGATAAATGATACTATCAAACGTAAATTAGCCTTATTTTGTAACGTTAAGAAACAAGATGTTATTCAATCACTGGATGCAGAAACTATATATGATGTACCCAACCTTATGTTTAACCAAGGTTTGGATTATGTAGTTTTAGACAAATTACGTTTATCAACAAGAAAGCAACCTAAATTAAAAGCATGGAATGCCTTCTTAAAAAAACACAAAAACCCCGTTTCTACTGTAGAAATAGGGTTGGTTGGAAAATATGTTGAATTACATGATTCCTACAAATCAATAACAGAGGCCTTTATTCATGCAGGAGCAGCCAACAAAACAAAAGTCAATGTTCGATGGATTCATTCTGAAGAATTAACTCCTGAAAATGCCGCTGATCAGCTCAAAGGTTTAAACGGTGTTTTAGTTGCCCCTGGTTTTGGAGATCGTGGTATTGAAGGTAAAATCTCAGCAGTTCAATACGTACGAGAAAACAACATTCCTTTCTTTGGAATATGTTTAGGTATGCAAATGGCTGTTATTGAATTTGCAAGAAACGTTGTGGGACTTTCTGATGCTAACTCTACAGAAATGGGTGATAATATCAAATACCCTGTTATCAACTTAATGGAAGAACAAAAAGACGTAACAGAAAAAGGAGGTACAATGCGTTTAGGTGCTTGGGATTGTCAATTAACCCAAGATTCAAAAGTATTTAATGCCTATAAAGAAGAATTTATAAGTGAACGTCACCGTCATCGTTATGAATTCAACAACAATTATAAGAAGCAAATAGAAGAAGCTGGAATGAAAGCCACAGGGGTAAACCCAAAAACTGGGTTAGTGGAGATTGTAGAAATAGCTTCACACCCATGGTTTGTTGGTGTACAGTACCATCCAGAGTATAAAAGTACAGTCTTGAATCCACACCCTCTATTTGTGAATTTTATTAAAGCAGTACTGAAACATTCAAAATAAACCAATACATTTCAAAGTTAAATTGGTAGGAAAACCTGTAATCATGACATTACAGGTTTTTTTTAGAATTTGGAACAGGCTTTGAACTATACTAATACATCGTACGAAAACAGTCAGAAACGTTAAAAAAAAGAATGGTTTTACTACCTTTGTCGGGTTTTAACTATGATTCACACGAATCAAATATGACAAGTTGACATTTTAACATATATCAATGGAACAAAAAAAATTTGATTTTAATTCCTTTATAGGAATGCTTTTATTAGGGGGAATATTTTTATGGTGGGCAAATACACAAAAGCCAGAAGTTACCGAAGGTAACGACCCTAAAACAGAAACGACTAAAGTCGTGGAAAACACAGGTATCAATCAGAAAGACACCACAAATACAGCTACTGTTAATCATTCAAATGATTCGTTAAAACAAGTAGCATTACAGCATAAATTAGGTGCTTTTGCTTACGGAGCGGCAACTAGTAAAGACGGTACTTCCGTTATTGAAAACAACTTACTAAAACTTACTATAAATAACAAGGGAGGACAAATCTCCGAAGTATTAGTAAAAAACTATAAAACACATGATTCATTACCACTTTATTTAATAAAGGAGAATAATGCTTCTTTTAATATTAATTTTGGTACAACGGATAATCGTACCCTTAACACCAAAGATTTACTGTTTAAACCTTCTCTAAGTTCCAACGGAAATAGCCAAATTTTATCTTTGAAATTAAACGTTAGTGAGCACCAGTTTTTAGAGTATCGTTATGAAATTACAAAAGATGATTATAGAGTTGGTTTTTCAATCAAATCACAAGGGTTAGAGAACGTTATCAATCGATCACAAGAAATCAACTTAGATTGGTCATTAAATGCCTTTAGCCAAGAAAAAAGTGTAAAAACAGAAAACACAATGTATTCTTGGTTGTATTTCAAATCAGAAGATGAAGTAGACTACCTAAGACCGGGAAATAGCGAAGTAGTAAACGACGTTAATTGGGTATCTTTTAAACAACATTTCTTTTCTTCAATCTTATTAAGTGATACGCCTTTTAATAATGCAACACTTACCTCTACAGATTTGGTAAAAAATGAAGAAATTGATACTATCTTTACTAAACGATACGAATTAAAAACGCCATTAGTTTTAAACAATGGTGAATTGAATTATAGCATGAAATGGTTTTATGGGCCTACAAATTATAATCTTTTAAAAACCTATGAAGGAACTGGCCTGAATGAAACAGCAGATTTAGGATGGGGTATATTCGGTACGCTTAACCGTTATGTTTTTTATCCTGTTTTTAATGTTCTAAAAGGCTTTATCGGAAATTATGGATTGATTATTATTTTGATGACCATAGTTGTTCGTATCATCATGTCTCCAGTATTGTATAAATCTTATTTATCAAGTGCTAAAATGAAGGTGATTCGTCCAGAAATGGAAGCTATCAATAAAAAATATCCAGGCACAGAAAATGCGCTAAAACGTCAACAAGAAATCATGGCGGTACAGCGAAAAGCAGGTGTCAACATGATGTCTGGGTGTGTACCTGCGCTATTACAAATGCCAGTATTCTTTGCCTTGTTTAAATTTTTTCCAACGAATATTGATTTTAGACAGAAAAGTTTTTTATGGGCTACAGACCTATCTTCTTATGATATCATATTTAAACTTCCGTTTAATGTTCCTTTTTATGGAAATCACGTAAGTTTATTTCCTATTCTTGCTTCGATCGCTATTTTCTTTTATATGAAAATGAATCAAAGTCAACAAGCCAATATGCAAGCACCTCCTCAAGAAGGAATGCCTGATATGAGTAAAATGATGAAGTACATGATTTACTTCTCTCCTCTTTTAATGCTGTTCTTTTTCAATAATTATGCAAGTGGATTGAGTTTGTATTATTTTATTTCGAACTTACTAACCATTGCAATCATGTTTGTAATTAAAAACTTTGTGATTGATGAAGATAAAATTCATGCTCAAATAGAAGAAAACAAAAAGAAACCTGTAAAAAAGAGCAAATTCAGAGAGCGCTTAGATGCAGCTATGAAACAAGCTCAAGAACAACAGGCTGCCCAACAAAAAGCTAGAAAAAAGTAAGTTTTAAACTTCTATATATAACAAAAAGAGCATGGTTAAAACCATGCTCTTTTATTATTTTTTATCCTAATGCTTAATTACAAGAAGGTGCTATTGTTTGTTGACAATCGTTGTATATCTTTTTAAGCCAAGAATAGTGCTTTAAAACACAAGATGTCTTTGAATATGAATAATCATACTCACTATATGAATTATTTTTATTTCTATAATAAACATCTGGAGAACTAAACCTTAAAGAAGGCTTAGAGCCTTGACCATAGCCACAAGAAGAAATTTTATTTGACCATTCTGAAATTAATAAAGGTTTTGAAGATAGTGAAGGATCTATAACATACCACTTAGAATCAGTTGTACAATAAACAACAGGAGCCACATGATAATTCCATGAAATACAACAACCGTTTGAAGATTTAGCTGTTAAACTTGATTGATTGCTATACCCCCAAATTTTGTAAATTTTGTTATTAGGGTAAGCTCCCTTAAACAATCTGTACATTTCATGTGCCCTTGCATAACACCCATCTTTGGCGTAGTTACAGTTTATATAATCAAAAGTACGGTTATACTTTAATCCTCTAACGATTCGGTCTAGTGCTATTTTCGTAAAACCTCCATTTGCTCCCCTTGCCGCTGTAGTTTGTTTTAAATCACTTAAAGACAATTCTTTTGGAGCTTTTACTCCTCTTCGTTTTTCTTTAAACCTTCCTACTTCTTCCTTATTTAAAGGAGCTATTTTAACAATAGCCATTTCATCGTTATAAAACACTTTAAGAGGGTTGTTTTTACCTAACTCTTCTTCAACCTTAGTATATTCAATAGCTGATTTTTTTAATGAAGAAAAAGAGGCATTTTTTCCTACATAAA
This sequence comes from uncultured Tenacibaculum sp., assembly GCA_947496185.1. Taxonomy (GTDB): domain Bacteria; phylum Bacteroidota; class Bacteroidia; order Flavobacteriales; family Flavobacteriaceae; genus Polaribacter. The sequence goes on along the minus strand of CANMCD010000011.1, from coordinate 62,215 downwards.
AGTAAAACAAACTATCATCTGTTCCACAATCAATACATTTATTAATAATTTCTATTTTAGATGTAGTTTCAGTTACTAACTCAGCATTTTCCTCATTCTTTGAACAAGAAAAAGCAATACCAACAAATAGAAGTAGGTATACTATTTTTTTTAAATTAAAATTCATTTTTAAAATGGTTTATATTAAGGGTATAAAAGAATAGATAAACTTTTTAACTATAAAGAAAATAATACACTAAAAATTGCATTTTTTGTTTTTTAACCATCTTTTTTTTGCGAATTTACCGATTACATATATTTTCAATTAGCTAAATAACACGAAACTACTAGTACCCCCTCCCCTATTTCTCACTGACAAAAAAATGCAATATGTAATACTTCACAAAACAAAGAATAGCACTACCAACATTACAAAACACACTAATTTCATTTATAAATAAAAATAGCTTTAAAAAAAAATAACAAAAATGCATTCAATACAAGAAACTAGCTATCAAAAAACTAGTCTTCATCAATATTTACCCCCATTTTTTTTAACTAAAAAACAAGTAGGGTGAAACAATACCTATCTGTTATAGATAGACAATGTTTTTACATTAATAATATAATTACCCCCCTCAGTTAAAAAGCAAAATAAAACAAACTACAAAACATGAAAAAAAACAAATTAATTCAAGAAAAGTTACATTTAAAACAATGGAGATCAAGAGTATTATTCCTCGCGTTTTTGGTCAATGTATCTATTTCTGCACAAAGTAAATTCAGCATTAGCTTATCTGGAGGTTTAAATGACAATTCGATTACCTATAGTGCCTCCAATAGAGTCGATACCGAATATATCGGAAAATCGGGAAATTATATTAAAGCGGGATTTAACTTAAAAATTTACAATAACATCAGTATCCAGACAGGACTTACCTACTTAGATAAAAACTATCAGTTTCAAAGAACCAATACTCGTGAAGGAATTTATACTTTTTATGACACCAAATATTTCAATGTCCCTATCATGGTTGGTATACAACCACTACACAAACTCTTAAAGAATACAAAATTTAACTTTGAAGTCTTTGCAGGAGCCTATATCGGCTGGTGGAACTCTCTTAACAGAGAAGCAACGGTTCAAGTTTTTTCTGAACTAACATTAGATAACAAATATCCTAGAAAAAAAGTTACAGAAAGTTATGACTTCAGCACTAATGAAAATCACTTTAACAGATTTGATTTTGGACTTCAAGCAGAAACAAGACTAGGGTATAATTTCTATAGAAACTTTAACGTGTTTTTGGAGTACTCTTTGATGTATGGGTTAACTGACAATCAAAAACACCAATTAAGAAAAACCTCTAGATATTACTACACCACCTCAAATTACGGTATCGGACTCTCTTATAATTTTTAAATCTAAATTACTCATGAAAAAACCTATATTTATAACTAAAATATTTTTAACTCTATCCTTTTTATTCACCTTTGAATCGTGTAGAGAACCAGCATTAGATGTTGCTGAATTAAACAGAACCAACGTAGAAAGTTATTCTGATCTTTTTAGAACCTTTTGGGATACGATGAATAATGATTATAATCATTTCAATGAAGAGGCACATAATTGGGATGATGTATATAAAGAATATGCTCCTAAATTTAACGCATTAACAACTTTTAATAAAGAAGATGCCGACCCTGCTTTAGCAAAAAAAGAAGCTCATTTGGCTTTTAAATACTTTGCTGAAATATTAACTAATAAAATTCTTGATGTACATTTTAGTCTAGCAGTCTTCATCCCTTTACCTTCTTCAGATACTTATGAAAGTAAGACTTTTCATAGGGATACCAAATATACATATACAGAAAAAGATGGTTTCTCGGCATATTATACTTACACCAACCCAAGAACAAAGGTTGAGGAGGTCTCTAAAAATATTCAAAACAAACTTATTACAAATCATATATATAATACATCACCTATTCTATCAGGTTTTTTAAAGGAAAACTCTGAAATAATGTATATACAGTTAAGTGAGTTTAATATAGTTAACAAACTCACTATTACAAGTAAGGACTTCCCTGTGCTTAAGTATTTAGAAAGTCCAGAAACAGTTGATCAGTCGTATTTTGATAATTTTAAAAGTTTAGATCTTCAAAAAGGACAAGAGCTAGAAAACTTAGTTAAAAATAATTTAAATGAATTTAAATACTTAATATCAAACATTATTAGCTCTAATGAATATAAAAGCTATTTAACATCTCTTGATTCTTATAATAATGATGAATCTTATACTAAAATTCAAGAGACTATAACAACTTTAACCAATTATATCAAAAACAAAAAAGAAAACTTTTACAACAACCAAAATAAAATCAACTATTTTATAGAAAAATACAATAGCTCTAATAGCTCCACAAACAACCAAAAAATCAGTATTAATGAGATTAGAGATAATTATAATAAAGTATTTGATCTATTAAGAATAGCGTCAAATTTTTCTGATCTAAACTTATTAGATATTTACCCTTATAAAGAATATCTCGATATAGATAAAAAATTAGCTAATAGTTTAAACAAATTAGATGGTTACACAAAAATTTTTAATCCTATAACTAATGGTAAAGCTAAAAAAATCATTTTAGATTTAAGAGGAAATGGAGGTGGTGCGGTAGTAGACTCACATTTATTCATTGACAGGTTTATTACTAAACAGAAAATTTGGGGATATGAAAGAACTAAAGAAGGAAACGGTCGATTTAATTACAGCCCATGGGTACCTAACGAGACTAAACCTCACAGCTTCGGACTTAAAAACAACATACCTATTGTTATTTTAATTGATAAAGGATCAGCAAGCATGTCAGAAGCATGTACCCTAATGATTAGGTCTCAAGGAGCACATGTAACAGTAATTGGTGATAATAGTGCTGGTGCCTTAGCTGGTTTAGGTCCAGAGGATGATTTTAATGGCGGAAACCTAATGAGTAATGGATACCTAGAGTTCTACATGCCACTAATGGCTTTTAAAAATAAAGAAGGTAAAATCATTGAATCTATTGGCGTTACCCCAGATATAAAAGTTATCCCAACACAAGAACAAGTTGACAACATGGGTACTACAGGGTATGACCCTGCTTTTGAAGCAGCGCTAAAAGTCGTAAACAAATAATTTTAAAATCATTCTATATCACTGAGCGTCTAAAATTTAGACGCTCTTTTTCTTTTCTATATCCATAATACAGTATGTATCCATAACACAAAAGAACAACTACAAATGCCAATTTAAATCCAAGATAGTCCGTAACCAATCCATAAACAGGAGGAACAATTGCTCCACCAACAATCATAGTACATAATATCCCTGAAGCTTGAGGTTTTAAGTCACCTAACTTCGCAATCGCAAGCGTAAAAATTGTAGGAAACATAATTGAGTTAAACAAACCAACCCCCAAAATACTCCACATAGCTACAATACCTGTTGTACTCATAGAGAGCAATACCAATACCAATGCTCCGAATGCAAAACCTGCTAATACCTTTGCAGGCGATAGTATCTTTGTTAAATAAGCCCCTAAAAATCGACCTATCATAGCTCCTGACCAATAAAAAGTAACGAAGGCCCCCACAATCGCCTTATTATCCACCTCAGATATACTTGTATTCAATAATGTTTCGGCAATACCTTTCATCAGCAAATTGTTTTCAATTACAGCAAACAATTCCATATCTAAAAAATAATTCACAAGGTAACTACCAATAGCCACCTCAGCTCCTACGTATAAAAAAATCGCGGTTGCTCCCATCATGAGGGATTTATTTTTTAGTAAGCCCCTATAGCCTCCCTCAGGAATTTTTTCTAATAACCTAGGCAATCTTACAAACAAAAAAACGATTGCCAATACCAAAATAAAACCAGCAATTCCTAAAAAAGGAGTTTGAACAGCAGTAGCTTCCGCTAATAAATACGATTCTTTAGCTGTATCAGATAATTGTTCAATTTCTTTAGTTGACTTTACTTTATCACTTAAAATAAGTACAGCTCCAAAAGCCGGAGCAATCGCGGTACCCAGAGAATTGAAGGCCTGCGATAAATTCAACCGACTACTTGCCCCCTCTTCTGAACCTAGCACAGATACATAAGGGTTTGCTGCAACTTGTAATATGGTCATTCCTCCTGCCAAGACAAAATACGCCAGCATAAAAATTCCAAAAACTCGGTAGGACGCTGCTGGATAAAACAATAAACAGCCGACTGCCATAGTCGACAACCCCAGTATAATCCCCTTCTTATACCCTATGCGAGCTAATAAAAATCCAGCTGGAATGGAAAGTAAAAAATAGGCTCCAAAAAAAGCAAATTGAACAAGTCCTGCTTGAAAATAAGTTAAAGTAAACAGCTCCCTTATTCTTGGAATAAGAGAATCCACCAATACAGTGATAAATCCCCAAAGAAAAAACAAAGAAGTTAAAAAATAAAAAGCCTTTTTATATGATTTATTTGATGTAGTCATTTTTACATTATTGTTTGTTTGCTAAATAAAAATCTGATTTAATATTTTCTAATGCACCTTTTTTATAAACATTATAAGAAAACCATTCATGAATTGAATATCCTCCTGTTTCCCCCTTTTTATTAATTGCAATATATCCTACTTGAAAATTCTTATAATCACTTTGGGGGTTTGTTACAATCCTTTTGATAGCCTCTTCGCAGGCATCTTGTGGAGACATTCCTTGTCTCATTAACTCTACAATTAAAAAACTACCAACTGTTTTTAACACTGCTTCACCTAAGCCAGTAGCTGCAGCTGCTCCTACCTCATTATCCACAAACAAACCTCCACCTATTATCGGTGAATCTCCTACTCTTCCTGGCATTTTATAGGCCAAACCACTCGTAGTACATGCTCCTGATAATTGCCCGTGCTTATCAAGTGCCAACATGCCAATAGTATCATTATTTTCAATATTAATAATAGGGTTATATTCTGAGGTTTCCTTCCATTTCTCCCAAGCTTTTTTAACCGATTCGGTTAATAAATCTTCAGGGATAAATCCTTTGGAAATGGCAAATTTTTCTGCCCCTTCTCCCACCAGCATTACATGAGGTGTCTCTTCCATCACCTTGCGAGCCACAGAAACCACGTGTTTAATGTTTTTAACACACAATACGGCACCGTAATTCCCTTTTTCATCCATGATACAGGCATCCAAAGTAACATTTCCTTCGCTATCAGGCATCCCTCCTTTTCCTACTGTCTGTTGTTTACTATCAGCTTCTTCTACTCTACACCCTTGCTCTACAGCATCAATAGCAGTACCACCAGCTTCTAATATTTGTACAGCTGTTTCTACAGCCTTACCAAAATTCCAAGTAGCAATTACTTGTGGTTTTATCGGAATTATTGGAGCGGATTCTCTTCTTCTTTTTCCTCCTTTACTCTTGCAGCCTATAACAGAAGAAATAGCCAAGACACCTAATCCTGAAGCACTAAGTTTTTCAATAAATTTTCGACGTTTCATCTTTGTTTGATATTTAAAAGTAAACTATTAGAAAAAACTTTACACCTTCAATAGTGATTTAGGCAACATCTAAGCTTACCAAACACCAAACCTCAATACATCAATTCTTTACATAAAACTTCACCAAACAACGTAGGTCAATTTTCATTAATACTAAAAGTTTTTAACTATTTTTCATACAAACATCTACAAAACACTAAAAAATAAAAAACTTTTATTTTATAATTAATAGATTACTATATTTATCCTCAAATATAACAGAAAATGAGGACCACTTATTATTTAACACTACTTTTTGCACTCCTTATAGCAAGCTGTCAAAAAAAACCATCAGCAGTAATTCCACCTTCCATTATACCAAAACCACTATCGCAAACAACTAAGGAAGGAACATTTGTATTACATTCAAATACAAGTTTGTCTTACGATGCATCTTTTAAGGAAGTAGCAAATTACTTCAGTACATTTTTGAAAGAAACCTACAAACTCTCAATTAATGAAACCAACAAAAACGGTATAATTCAATTCGTTACCAATACTGAAATTAAACACGAAGAAGAATACTACCTTACTATCACTCCTCAAAAAATTAAAATCGAATCAAAAACCACGAAAGGGGCATTTTACGGAGTACAAAGTTTATTACAATTACTACCAATAAAAACCATTAGTGACCAAATAGGAATACCTTGTTTAGCAATCAAAGATAAACCTCAGTTTGTCTACAGAGGTATGCATTTAGATGTAGGTAGACATTTTTTTCCTGTTGCATTTGTAAAAAAATACATCGATATGATGGCAATGCTAAAAATGAATACATTCCATTGGCATTTGACAGAAGATCAAGGTTGGAGAATTGAAATTAAAAAATATCCCAAACTTCAAGAAATTGCCGCTTATAGAAAAGAAACTTTAATTGGACATTATAACGATCAACCTCATAAATTTGATGGAAAAAAATATGGAGGATATTACACACAAGAAGAAGTAAAAGAGATCGTTGCTTATGCTAGCGAAAGGCAAATCACGGTTATTCCAGAAATCGAAATGCCAGGACACTCACAAGCAGCTATTGCAGCATACCCTGAATTGGGATGTACTGACGAACCCGTTGAAGTAGCTACCAAATGGGGGGTCTTTGAAGATATTTATTGCCCAAATGAAGCTACTTTCACATTTTTAGAAGACGTTATCGACGAAGTTATTGCCCTTTTTCCTAGTAAATATATTCATATTGGCGGAGATGAAGCGCCAAAAACAAAATGGAAAAACTCAAAATTCTGTCAGCAATTTATCAAGAAAAACAAATTAAAAGACGAACATGGGTTACAAAGTTATTTCATTACCCGAATGGAAAAATATATCAATTCAAAAGGAAAACAAATCATAGGATGGGATGAAATTTTAGAAGGTGGTCTAGCACCTAATGCAACAGTAATGTCATGGAGGGGCATTGAAGGAGCTATTGAAGCTGCAAAACAACATCATGATGTCATTTTAACTCCGGGCTCTCATTGTTACTTTGATCACTACCAATCTACAAATGATGGCGAACCGTTAGCTATTGGTGGTTTTTTACCGTTAGAAAAAGTATATAACTTTAACCCAATTCCTGAAGAATTAACTCCTGAAGAGGCCAAGTATGTTTTAGGAACACAAGGAAATGTTTGGACAGAATACATGAAAACGACAGCACATGTTGAATACATGGTATTCCCTAGAATACTAGCTTTAAGTGAAGTAGCTTGGACAAATCCAGCAAATAAAAACTTCGAAAACTTTAAGAGTCGTTTGCCTTTTTATTTAAAAAGACTTGATCACTTTGGAATTAATTACGCCAATCACTTGTATGAGCTTTCTGGTACAGTTGATGTACAGAAAGAAAAGGTTACTTATTCACTTAAAAGTGATACAGCAGGTAAAACTATTCGATACACACTAGACAATACGCCTCCCTCAGCAACTTCAACATTATATGAGCATCCGATTACTATAGATGAAGATACTACCATACAAGCTGCTAGTTTTGATAATCAAGAACAAATAAGTTCAACTTTTGTACGAAAAATTAACAAACATAAAGCCATCGGTAAAAAAATCACGCTAAGTGTTCCGCCTAACGAAGCTTATAATGCTGGTGGAAAAGAAGCTTTAATCAATGGAATTAATGGACATCATAAACGATTTGGAGACAAAGAATGGTTGGGTTTTAAAGACGATTCATTAAGTATTACTATTGACCTTGGAGATCAAAAAGAAATCAGTTCATTAACTACACGATTTCACAATGGAAAAGGACAATGGATTTATGCTCCTAAAAAAATCACCGTCTACTTAGATGATGTAAAAATAACAGAAAGCTTAATACCTATTTCTGAAGACTTAACAGTTACCCATAAAACAACATGGAAAGCTAAAAAAGCGCAATTGGTAAAAATTGTTATTCCAAATTATGGAAAAATTGAACAAGGTAAACAAGGAGGAGGTCATAAAGCTTGGCTCTTTATAGACGAATTAATAATAAAATAGCACCTTATTATTACTTTTAAAAACTTTGTAACACCATGCTACCTTTACTACGTTTAAAAGGTAATATGGTGTTATTTTATCGACTAAAATGGAATCGAATACCAATCCCCCTAAACATACCCGCTCTAAAGTATCATTATTTTGGTTATATTTATGGACTAATCAAACTAATTATTAATGAAAAAAAATCAGCTTTAGTACTACACATATTTTATCACTTTTATTTTATTTCCTAATATATAATTCATCACTTCTTCTATTTATTTTGGGAATTATCATCTATTGATTTCAATTCTTTATTAAAAAACTATAGATCCTCATAAAGGTGTTGTTTATGAAGAACTAATGCATATTATACGCATCAATGAAAAATTTAACCCTTCTAACATACCTCCTTCTAGGACATTATTCAATACTTATTGCTCAAACAACATTTTCAAAAACTGTAAACAACATAAAGCTTACAGGAACAATAATTGAATATGAAACTAAAAAAGCATTAGAGTATGCTACCATCCTCCTAACCAATGAACAAAACAATACTATATTTGGTGGTATAACCGACACAAAAGGCAACTTCTCAATTACAGTTCCCAAAGGAATCTATACTATAAAAATTGAATTTATAGGCTTTAAAACTCTAAACTTAGCTAAAAAACAACTAATTAAAAATACGCACTTAGGCACTATCACACTAAATGAATCTTCTGAATCGTTAAAAGAAGTAGAAATTATCGCAGAAAAATCTACTTTAGATATCCGCTTAGATAAAAAAATATATAATGTAGGAAAAGACATGACCTTAAAAGGAGGTACTGCTAGTGATGTTTTAGACAATGTACCTTCTGTAAATGTTGATCCTAATGGAACGATAAGCCTAAGAGGCAACGAAGGGGTACGCATTTTAATTAATGGAAAACCCGCTGCTTTACTGGGACTAAAATCAAGCAATATTCTACAAAGTCTTCCTGCAAAATCGATTAAAAAAATTGAAGTCATTACTTCCCCCTCTGCAAAATACGATGCTGAAGGAAGTGCAGGCATTGTAAATATCATCATAAGGAAACCTAAAAAAGATAACTTTAACGGAACCTTTAACACCACATTTGCTGACCCAAAAATGCTACGATTTTCTGCTAACATAAACTATAAAACCAGCGCTATAAATATTTTTTCTAATATTGGATTTGTAAATGAAAACACCCCTATTCGAAGACAAATCCAAAACAAAAATTATAGCAATGGAGTAGTAAATAGTTATAGAAACGAAGATGAATATTATAATCATAATGAAAACACAGGTTACAATGGAATATTGGGTATTGAATATTACATAAATAAAACCAGTTCGTTAACTGGAAGCCTATTTTACAGTAAAAACACAGGTGATTTTATTGGTGTAAATGACATCAAAAATTACGATGCTGACGACCTAATTATTTCCATTGATAAACGCATAGAAGTAAGGGATCAATTTGATTTAAAAAAACAGTATGCTTTAAATTACACCAATACATTCAACGAAGAAGGAAAAAAATTAACTATTGATTTTCAATACGAAAAAGGAAAAGAGTGTGATTTTTATCCTATAACAGTCAATGGAAACTTATCTGAGCAAAACACTGAAAAAGAAATATCAAAGGATTATCTTTTTCAGGTAGATTATGTATTACCTGTTAATAAACAAGGGCAATTAGAATTCGGACACAAAACCATGTTATTAAACCTTAATGCAAATTTCACACTTGTAGATCAAAACGGAAAACCGTTTAGCTATGACCCTTCCAATCATAGTGATTACCATCAAAATATCTATGCATTTTACACACAATTCGGAAAAAAATTCAACCACTTTTCATACTTACTTGGATTAAGATCCGAAATCACCCATATTTCACTTCACGAAATACGTCACAATACTAAAAACAATAAAAAATATACTGAATGGTTTCCTACATTAAATCTTAGTTATAAATTCAATAAAAAAAACCAATTAACTTTAGGTTATAATAGACGAATCAGAAGACCCCCGCTCTGGTTGTTAAACCCTTCGGAATCTAGAAGATCACCTATTAATATCTTAAAAGGAAACCTAAATATAAACCCTGCTTTTACGCATCAGGTTGAGCTTGGTTTTTCTACGAAAAAAAAATTATTCACTTTTGCACCAGCTATTTACTATAATTATTCCTCTAACATTATTCAGTTTATTACTATAAAAAGCAATCGCACCATTAATGGAGTAAATACAGATGTATTTATTAATTACCCAACAAACCTTAGCACCAAAAAAAGATACGGTTTAGAATTAGTTGCAAAATACAAACCTAATAAATGGGCTCGTTTTTCTGCTGATTTTAATTACTATCATTCTAATACAGGCGCTGCTAACAATCTATACAGAACTGTTAATAATCGTATTATTAAAACACAAATACCTGCTTTTAAAATGAATCGTTGGTTCACACGTCTCAAAGCTCGTATTACCTTACCAACAAAGGTACAATGGCAAACAAAGATCCTCATTAGTGATTCTTTTGAAAACGCACAAACCTATACAAAAGAAAGGATAGTAACGAGTATGTCTTTTAGTAAACAATTTTTACAAAAGAGAGCCGCAATTGTTTTCAATGTTAGAGACATGTTTAACTCCAATAAAACTGAAAGCATTAGTTATATTGGAGAAAGGCATAATCCTACCAATACAATCGAAAGTAGTTTTCAAAGAAGATTTAGACAAATTTCTTTAAGCTTTAGCTACAAACTTAACAAAAACAAAAACCGACGTTAATTAACATTTTAAAGTCTTATATGTGTCATTCACCCTAAGAAGTATTTCTATTTAACTAATAACATAATTTGTAAACTAACATTAGGCATATCTTTGGGGTATAATTTTGATTTTTTTTATATTTTTAAGTTAACTGTTGATTAATTATTTAAAAAGCACTAATTCTTTCAAGAATCTGTGCTTTTTTATTAATTATATGCCACCTAAAACCTGATAAAACAGAAATTTTTGTAGCTATTTTTTATCGTTTCATAAACGTTTTTTTGTCTTTTAGCTACACATATCCTCTTTTCACCTAAGTTTCTATGTATTTCCATCTTCTTGACTTATATTTATTATAAATTTTGAAACTTGAACCTTTATTTTTCAATGTTTAGTTTGTTTGTGATAAGAAGTATTTTGGTTAATACTTCTTATCTTTTTTTATTAATAAACAACTCTTTTTTTAAAGAGTTTCGTATTACAAAAATCTACAATACTTCAATGGTAATAAATTACCTATTGCTATAAAAAACATACAATAATGACAAAGTGAAATTCATCAATAAAACATGCTTTTCAGTACTAAAAAAACATGAATTCTTACTACAATTATAAGATGGATTCCCCATTTAAATTTGTTGTCAAAACATCACTCATATAATCGAAAAAAGGGCGTAATGCATTATATGATTTTTCTATTTCCGTTAAAAAATCATTTGACAACACTTCCTCATTTGTGAACTTTCGAATAGCAATAAACCCTTTTTTACGAATAAGATCAATAGCAGGGTGTTCTTTATCAAAACCTTTAGGAGCAGTTTTAAGTTCATCTCCCTCAAGTTTACCTCCAAAATATTTCACAAACTTCTTCTCAGAAAGAATATTTCTGATCTCAAGATCATCAATTTCAAATTCCTTTCGAATTCGAAATAGGTCTTCTTTGTTTGGTTCCCAAAAGCCACCTGCTAAAAAGCTTTCATTAGGTCGTATTCTCAAATAATACCCTCCTCTCAAATGTGCTCCTTTTCTAGAAAAAGATCCTGCAAAATGGGGTTGATATGGTGTCTTATCTTTACTAAACCTAACATCTCTATAAATTCTATACAACTTAAATTTATCGATTTCATCATTTTTTTCTAATGCTTCACGAATAGCATTATAAAGTTCTTTTGCATTAGTTTGTGCTTCCTGAAACCTAGCTTTATTATCAGCAAACCAATCTCTATTGTTATTTTCTTTTAAGTCTTGTAAAAATACTAAGCTTTTATTGTCAAATATCATATGTATAATTTTATACTATCATGAAATTAAAGCTCCGTAATAGTATTAATCCCGATATAAATTTACAAAAAACTCCATTGAATAAATATTCAATGGAGTTTTAATCAGAATTATATATTATTATACCGAGAATAAATAGATAGTATAAAATACTGAAAGCTATACATTAAATCTAAAATGCATTACGTCGCCATCTATGACTATATATTCTTTCCCTTCTACTCTCATTTTTCCAGCTTCTTTAACTTTATTTTCTGAACCGTAAGAAACATAATCATCATACGCAATTACCTCAGCTCTAATAAATCCTTTTTCAAAATCTGTATGAATAACTCCAGCAGCTTGCGGTGCTGTAGCCCCTACATTTACTGTCCATGCCCTTACTTCTTTTACACCCGCAGTAAAATAGGTTTGTAAATTCAATAATTTATATGCAGAACGAATCAATCGAGAAACCCCAGGTTCCTTTAAACCAATATCAGATAAAAACATTTGTTGTTCTTCATAATCTTCTAACTCTGCTATATCAGCCTCTGTACCTACCGCCAAAACAATTATTTCGGCATTTTCATCTTTAACTTCTTCCCTAACCTTTTCTACATAGGCATTTCCATCTTTGGCAGAAGATTCATCGACATTACACACATACAATACGGGCTTTGCTGTTATGAATTGCATTGATGAAACAAGTTCTTCTTCCTTTTCACCAAACTCCAAGGCTCTCACAGACTTACCCTCTAACAAGGCTTCTTGAATTTTTGTTAAAAGTTCTAGTTCTTTTTGTGCTTCTTTATTGCCCGTTTTAGCTGCTCTTTTAACCTTATCTAAACGTTTTTCTACAGCCTCTAAATCTTTTAATTGTAACTCAATATCGATAGTTTCCTTGTCTCTAATAGGGTTTACAGAACCGTCCACATGAACAATATTATCATTATCAAAACATCGCAATACATGCAAAATAGCATCTGTTTCTCTGATATTTGCTAAAAATTGATTTCCCAATCCTTCTCCCTTACTTGCTCCTTTCACCAAACCAGCAATATCAACAATTTCAACAGTTGCTGGAATTACCTTTTCAGGAGTTACTAATTCTTCAAGTTTTTGAAGTCTTTGATCAGGTACATTTACCACTCCTAAATTTGGTTCAATAGTACAAAAAGGAAAGTTTGCACTCTGTGCCTTTGCATTCGACAAACAATTAAAAAGAGTTGATTTACCAACGTTAGGTAATCCTACTATTCCAGCTTTCATATTATTTACTTAATAATTTTTCAGCTGCAAATATAACACAATACTTTCGTCTACTACACCTAAGCTTTTTTAACATTTTTTTAGTATTTATTTTTTTTTATTACTTTTATCAAGAATTAACAATCGAACAATGAAGGATTTAAGCGATGAATTATTATGGAAGAATCTCAAAGGGGGAAACATAAAGGCCTTTTCGGTTATTTTTAAAAAGTTTTATCCGACACTTTATAGTTATGGTTTAAAAATATCTAAAGACCCCATTATTACTGAAGATTCTTTGCAAGATTTTTTCGTTTATGTATTTGAACATAAAGAAAACTTAAGCGACCTACAAAGCATTGCTCCTTATTTATTTTCATCATACCGAAGGTTTATAATTAAAAAAATTAATAAAATTCAAAAATCTTCCACCGTTAGAAGTATCGATGAAAATGTTGTCGATATCAATTTTACTCCTGAAGAATTCCTTACTTTTCAAGAATCGACAACCTTTAGAAACAAAAATTTATCAAAATTAATTAACAAATTACCAAAAAGACAAAAAGAAGTAGTTTACCTAAAATTCTACTGTGACCTAAGAGCCAGAGAGATAGCTGAAACCATGGATATAAACTACCAAAGCGTAATAAACACCTTACATAAAGCCATTAAAAATTTAAGGGAAGAATTAGCAATTTTAAAGCTACTAAACATATAATTTTTGTAATATTGTAGTCTTTCAAGGGTATATTTAATAAAATGTGTACTTAATGTACATATAAACCTATGTTTTATTATTTTTTTGATGACGAAAAAAACATATAATTCTGTTGAAGACTTTTTAAGCGACTCTTCTTTTGTTAACTGGGCTAATAACAGTCAGTTATCAGACGTGTCTTTCTGGGATTTTTGGTTAAAAAATAACCCTCTAAAAAAAGAAATGGCATACGAAGCCAGAGATATTTTACTTGGTATAAGTCTAAAAAAAGACTTTATATCACAAGAAAAAGTTGATGAAGAATGGGTTAAGCTTGAAAGTACACTACTAGCTCTTAAGAAAAATAAGACTAAACCTTCAATTTTCGACAATAAAATATCTAAAACTATAGCAGTTGCTTCTTTATTAATTCTGTGTTCTTTCGTAAGTTTTAAAATTTATAAAAACACGTTTTATATCACTCATGAAACTGCTTATGGAGAAATATTAAATTTAAAACTTAAGGATGGTACCTTAGTAACCCTTAATGCTAATTCCAACCTTTCCTATAAAAAAAACAATCCTCGAAAAGTATGGATTGAAGGAGAAGCTTACTTTAAAGTAAACAAAAAAGAAACCCAAAACGCAAAATTTCTAGTACAAACAAACGACTTACTTGTTGAAGTGTTCGGAACTACTTTTAATGTTAACACGTTAAGAGAAAAAACGAAAGTTTATTTAGAAACTGGAAACATTTGGCTTACAATGGATAATGGTATTTCTAAAAAAATGGCTCCAAGAGAATATATTGAATACTCTTCAAAAGATCAGAAGATACTTGTTACTCAAAAACTAATGTCGGGTGCTGCACAAGTATCTTGGAAAAATGGAAAGCTTATATTTAAAAACTTACCTTTAGAAAAAGCTTTAAATAAAGTATCGGATACCTATGGGGTAACATTCAATTTTAAAGATAAGTCGATAAAAAACATACCAATAACAGGGATTGTACCAACAACAAACCTAAATATTTGTTTAAACGCAATAAAAAAATCAACTAACGTAAACATTAAAAAAGAAAACACTAAATTAGTGGTTTATAGGGATTAATTTTTTTTTAATGGTACTAGGGGATACCAAATTGTTATTTTTTGTAGTTGTTTTTTTTTATACACAATTATCATTTTCTCAAGAGAAATCAGAAATCTCTTTATCTGACGCGTTGGAAATTATAAGCAACAAACATGGGGTATTTTTCACTTTTAATCCTGAAATCATTCAAGAAGACCGAATAGATATTACAGCTTTACAAGATATTAATCTTAAGCAATCTATTAATTTACTAGAAAAAGTCACCCCCTATAATATTGAATATTTAGGAAAAAACTTCTACGTCCTTTATCAAAAAACATCAGAGGCAGAAAAAAATAATCCTGAAGAAAAAAACCAGAAACTAACGGTTAAAGGAATTGTGTTAGATGCTGACAATTTTCCTATTCCTAAAGTAAACGTTCTTGAAATTAACACTCCTAATGGGACTACTTCTCTCAAAGATGGCACATTTTCATTAACACTCCAAGAAAAAAATAATGCTTTGAACTTTTCACATATTGGATACAAAACAAAAACAGTTAATTCCTCTCAAAAATTCTTAATCATTATACTAGATGCTGGAATAGAATTGGATGAAATTATGATTGTTGGCTCTAGAAACCACAAAAGAACTAAAATTGACGCTCCCGTGGCCACTGATGTTGTAGACATTACTGAAATTGAAAACAAAAGTAGCTTTCTTGAAATAAATCAGCTTTTACAAAGTGAAATTCCATCTTTTAATGCTACCAAACAATCAGGATCCGATGGAGCAGACCATGTTACTCCTACTACTTACAGAGGGCTTGGTCCAGACCAAACCTTGGTATTAGTTAATGGTAAAAGGAGACATCAAACTTCTTTAATAAACCTTTATGGTACTAGAGGAAGAGGTAATTCGGGTACAGATATAAACACAATTCCTACCGCTGCAATTAAAAGAATCGAAATATTGAAAGACGGTGCCTCTGCCCAATACGGATCCGATGCGATTGCAGGAGTAATTAATGTTGTTTTAAAAGATTCTACCAACTTTTCGAATATCAATTTTACCACAGGCCTTTTTAATGCAAACAAAAATATCAATCCCAACAGAAAAGGGTTGGATGGCTTTACCCACAAAACAGCCGTTAATTATGGTACTTCGATACTAAAAAATGGTTTTATTAATTTTACTGGTGAATTCTTATCTCAAAATCATACTTTTAGAAGAAGTACTAACACTAGAAAAAATTATGGGTCACCTGCTATTGAAAACAAACATCTCTTTCTAAATATTGAAACACCATTACTTAATAAATTCAAAACTTATGCTAACATTGGGTACAGTGATAAAGACACAGAAGCGTATGCATTTACCAGAGATGCATTCAGCGAAAGAAATGTATTAGATATTTATCCTAACGGTTTTGATCCTATTATTGGCTCAAATATTATTGATAAATCATTTACTATTGGTGTAAAAGGAAAAATCAATCGTTGGAATATTGATTTTAGTAATTCTTATGGTAAAAATTTTTTCCAATATACAATCACAAATACTTTAAATGCTACTTTATTAGACAAATCTCCTACAAAATTTAATGCAGGTGGTCATTCTTTAAGTCAAAATACGACTAACCTTGACCTTTCCAAAAATTTCCCTACTATATTCAATGGGCTTCACTTAGCGTTAGGACTTGAAAAAAGAATAGAAAACTATAAAATTTTTGCTGGTGAAACAGCCTCTTTCGCCTCTTATGATAATAATGGAAAAATCGTTACTGAAAACACTCCAACAATGGATCTTCCTATGTTTAACGGTATCATCAGACCCGGAGGGTCACAAGGATTTCCAGGATACGCCCCTTATAATGAAGTAAATAGAACACGTAATAGCTTTAGTTTTTACCTCGATAATGAAATAGATTTCTCAAAAACATGGTTACTAGCAACAGCCTTACGTTTTGAAAATTTCAGTGATTTTGGTAGTACTCTCAATACCAAAATCGCTTCAAGAGTCAAAATTTCACCCTCTACAAACTTTAGAACTTCTTTTAGTACAGGTTTTAGAGCTCCCTCTTTAGCACAAATTTATTACAGCCTTAAATTTACCGACTATATTGACAACAATCCTATTGAATCTTTTTTAATTGCGAATAACAATCCTATTACACAACAATTCGGTATTGAAGAACTCACTGAAGAAAAAGCTATAAATTATAGCGTAGGAATTAATCATCGTTTTAATGATAATTTTTATTTTTCTCTCGATTCCTATTATATCTTTATAAAAGATAGAATCATACTAAGTGGGGGCTTCGATGTTTCTAATACGAATACGGATATTGAAAAAGTACAATTTTTTGCAAACGGAGTCAATACTTCCACATACGGAATAGATCTACGAATAAATTGGCATAAAAAATTCGACAATTCTTCACTTGATATTGGAGTTTCGGGGAATATAAACAATATGAGAATTGATAAAATCAATCACAAAAACCTGCATCAAGAAACATTTTTCGGAATAAGAGAACAATATTTTTTACTAGCATCAGCACCTAAACATAAAATTATTATACGCACAACCTATTCAAATAACAACTTTTCTTGGAGTAATTTGTTAACTAGGTATAGTAATGTAACATTAATTGACTGGCAAATAAACCAACCAATAACTAATTTTAATAATTCTTCTGAACAAAGATTTAACAATTCCATAGATCATTACGTAGCTAAATACACTTTAGATTCTCATTTTTCTTATAGGTTTACCAATAACTTTTCTTTACAAGCAGGTGTTAACAACCTACTTAATACCTACCCTACTACCCAAGGCTCAAATACCGATAGTGGCGGCCTATGGGATGCTGTACAAATGGGTAGTGATGGTGCTTTTTATTATACAAAAGTAAGCTTCAACCTATAACTATAACACTATTAATCAAACTTTTAAAACCTCACATAAAAGAAACACCTTTCCTTAAAAAACTACTGATACCCTATACTATAATAATCCTTATATTTTATATCTCTCACTATTTAAAAGTATTCCATTTAACCTTATTTTCTTGTAAATGAAGAGTATAAAAATGTTAAGAAAAACTTTTATAATTATATAGAACATTCACTAATAATATGTTAAAAATTAATTATCTTAACATATTATTAACTAAACTTTTATTTATGAAAAAACTTTTCACTTTATTTTTCGCAATCACATTATGCACTGTCTCGTGGGCACAGGTTCAAGTCTCCGGAACTGTAAAAGATGCGAGCAATGCTGTATTACCAGGTGCTAATATTGTTGAAAAAGGAACTCAAAATGGTACAACAGCTGATTTTGATGGAAAATTTAAACTAGACGTTAAAGAAAATGCCGTTTTAGTAGTTAGTTTTTCTGGTTATGAAACTCAAGAAGTTTCCGTTAAAGGAAAAACGACACTAACAATTGTTTTAAAAGAAGGTTTAGAATTGGACGAAGTGGTAGTCACAGGTAGTAGAACACCACCAAGAAGTAATACTTCTAGCCCTTTACCCGTAGACATTGTAGGGGTAAAAGAGTTGCAATCTACAGGTCAAACTACTTTTGACAAAGCACTGCAATATAAAATACCATCATTTAATACCGTTAACACTCCTGTTAACGATGCTACCTCTTTATTAGACCCATACGAAATTAGAAATATGGGACCAAGTAGAACATTAATATTAATTAATGGAAAACGTAAGAATTTAAGTGCATTATTATACACACAAACTTCACCTGGTAGAGGGGAAACTGGTGCTGATATCTCTGGTATCCCTACCGACGCAATCAAAAGCATTCAAATATTAAGAGATGGAGCTTCTGCTCAATACGGTTCTGATGCAATTGCTGGGGTAATGAACATTATCTTAAAAGATGATTATAAAAATGGTTCTGCCACCTTTAGATCAGGAATAACTGGGGAAGGTGACGGAGAAATGCTTGGAGTAAGCATCAATAACGGAACTAAAATCGGTAACGGGAAAGGTTTTGTTAATTATACCGTTGATTTTTCAAAAACTGCCTTAGCAAATAGACCTGGTACTGTAGACGCTGCTGGTGAAGCTGCAGATTTTGGAGCTGACATCAATGTTGTCAATGAGTTTTTATCAAGAAGGCCTGATGCAGGAAATGTCAATGGATCTCCAGAAACTACAGCTTCTAAGTTTTTAGTAAACGGTGCCGTAGATTTAAAAGATGATAATCAATTATACTTCAATGCTGCATACGTATACAAAAAAGTAAACAGTTTTGCTAACTATAGAACTCCTTACTGGAGAACCCTTTCTAGTTTTCCTTATCTAGAGAATTTCTTCCCAGGAAATCACCCTACTAACCCAGGTGGTTATGACGGGTATGTTCCAACTTTTGAAGGACTATTAAATGATTACAATGCTACTTTAGGATTTACTTCTAAGTTAAATGGGTGGAATATTGATGCAAGTGCTACTTTTGGTGGTAACAAACAAACTTACAGCGTAAACAACTCTCACAATGGTAACTTTGTTTATAGAGCTGAGTTAGATGACACTAATAACAACGGTGTAGCTGACCCGGGAGAAGGTTTTATCCCTGTTAGTCAATACAGAGAAAACAGTCCAATTAGTTTTGATCCAGGAGGAACTTCTTTTAATCATATCGTTGGAAACATCGATGTTTCGAAAGTATTATCAGACAAAGTAGCGATAGCTTTTGGTTCGGAGTTTAGAACAGAGAATTTTACCGTTATCGAAGGAGGTTTGGCTTCTTATGATGGTGGTGGTGCTGACTCATTTGCAGGTAATAGACCTGAAAACTCAGGAAGTTTTAACCGATATAACCTAGGGGGATATTTTGACCTTGCTTGGGATCTTACTGAAGATTTCTTGATAAACGGAACGGTTAGAGCTGAAAATTATTCTGATTTTGGTAGCACTTTTGTGTGGAAAGCTAGTTCACGATATAAGTTCGCTGATGATAAGTATACACTTAGGGCTTCGATTTCAACAGGATTCAGAGCACCTACACTTCATCAGATTTATACACAAAAAGCGCAATATAGCTTTGTACCAGGTCAAGGAATTCAAGTAGGTGGTTTAGTTAATAATGTATCACCTCAAGCTAGCTTATTAGGTATTCCTAAATTAACCGCTGAAGAATCTACTAACTTTACTGTAGGTATCGGAGGGAAACCTTCTAAAAACTTTTCTTTTACCATAGATTACTACAATATAGCAGTAAAAGATAGAATTATCTTAAGTACAGAATTAACCCCTCCTAGTACACCAGCTTTTGCCGGTTTATCGGATGTTAGTTTCTTCGTAAATGCATTAGATACAAAAACATCAGGATTAGACGTAGTATTAAACTATAAAAATATTGATTTAGGAACAGGAAGTTTAGGGTTTAACTTATCAGGTAACTATACTATCCAAAACGAAAGAGATGGTGCTGTTAAAAACCCTGCTTTTGCTGCTAATTCAGGACAGTCTGTAGCCAATGAAACTCAAGAAGCTTTATTCTTTACATCGAGACCACAAACAAAATGGATATTAGGAACCACATATGACATAGGAAAATTTAGCTTTAGCTTAAACAATACTTATTTTGGTAAAACTGAATTTGCGCAACAAGGTCTTCAAGATTTAGAAGGAATTTTCGTTAATCCAGCTGACATACCAGCAGGAGCTGTTACAGATGGTACTTCTGACTTAAGAACGGAATTTACACCTAATATTGTAACAGACTTTGGTGTTAGTGTTAATGTAAATAAACATTGGACTGTGTCTTTTAACGCCAATAACATATTAAATGTATTACCTGAATGGAAATTTGTTGATGCTACAGCTACTGGACAAGCTATTTTGAACGGAGCTAATGTTACAAATTCTCCTTCAAATTTGATTACATTTAATCAAAGATATTCTCAGATGACTTATGATGGTTATCATTTTAGTCAATTAGGTTCTTTATTTAACCTTTCTCTTAACTATAAATTCTAATATTTTTTAGTTTCTTTAAAAGAATTGACTAAAAAAACCTCGAATAAATAATTATTTATTCGAGGTTTTTCAATTTTACTCTACAAAATTAAAATCTAATAATTGCTTTTTCTTGTGCTATATTAAACCCCTTATTCAATACTTGATTTTGTGCATCACTGCCTTCAACCATTAAAGGATTCGTATGATTAAAGTGAATAAAATGAACTTTTTTCTTATCGACAACTGACAAATTCTTAAATAAATATAAACTTTCTTCAACAAAAGGATGAGGAACTTCTGACATGTCTCTATTTATTTCACCGTTCTTAAAAAACGTAGCATCTAAAAGAGCGATATCCACTTCTTTTATATACGTTAGTATGCTACGCTCCCACTTTTCCCATTTATCAATATCTGGAATAAACAATGCTTTTTTCTCTTGAACTTTAATCAAATACCCAACAGTTTCCGTAAACTCATCTCTATGTGGCACTTGTAATGGAGTTACCGAAATACGTTTATTCAACACAATAGTTGAATCTTTTGTCAAAGTTTTAAGTGCTATATTACCTGTAGAAACTAGTTGACTCCATGGCCCGTGTTTAGATAAATATTCTTGCATCCTTGGCATTGTGTATACAGGTGTATTTTTTGCTCCCATCGCTTCTCTACCTAAATACATAATCCCTGTGTAATGCCCTATATGCCCGTGTGTCAAAAACACCCCGTCAGGGATAGATTTATCTTCTGTATAACTTGATAATAATTTGGTTTGCGCTGTAAAATCAGGTGTCGCATCAAAAATCCAGCTTTCATTTGATATGGGATCCACTAAGCCGATCGAACTCACCATTCTTTTTAAATTCGAATCTTTGTAAGTTCTTTCACAACATGTTTTTTTACACGCAATTTGAGGATACCCTGCATCTTGTGCAACCCCTAAAACCAATAAAAAGGGCTCTTTAGGTACTGATATTGAGGCTTCTGTTTTCACTTTACAAGAGAACATCCCTAATAAAAGAAATAACGGTAGTAGTTTTCTATAAAATTTCATTTTAAAAATATGATTAAAATAATTCTGGATTAGCCCCTTTTACTCCTTTATAAAAACTATGAAAAGCATCAAAATCTTTCTCTTTGTTTTCTGTAGGATAATAAGGTGGTGAAATAGCCACCTGTTTAGCACCAAAGTCAAGTGTAAACATCACTATAGGAACATTTGCGCCTTTAGCAATATAATAAAAACCTGTTTTCCATTGCGTAACCTTCTTTCTTGTTCCTTCAGGTGACATGGCTAAATAAAATGTTTCTTGTTTATTAAAAAGTTGTATGATTTCCTTGACTTTATCATTACTCGAAGTCCTATCAACAGGGGTTCCTCCTAACCATCGAAATAAGAAACCAAATGGTGGTTTAAATAATGCTTTTTTACCTATAAACCTGATATCTATCCCAAAAGAATCTCTAGCTAAAATAGCTATCGGAAAGTCCTTCCAACTGGTATGTGGCGCACCAATAACAACAAACTTTTTTACATCTTTAGGGAACTCCCCTATCAATTTCCATCCTAAAATCTTCGTAAAAATAAATTTCGAAATCATCTCATCCCTAAATAAACGGCAAGTATACGGCTTATGATCTACAACCACAAAAATTTCACGTTGGCTTGTAGCTTTCTATCGTCAAAGCAACAACTTAACCCTATAAGATTATTTTTTAAATATCTTACAAAAGTAATCTTTTACACATTGTGCACTATATTTGCTTATTGAAATATAAATTATTATAAAACCATAAATGAACACTACTGTACTTATTATTTCATTACTTTCAAGTGTAGCTTTAGGAGTATTTATTGGATACCTCTTAGGTAAATTATCACTCAAAAAAATAAGTCATGAACTTGAAAAAGAGAATCAAAAATTAGAAGCCACTATCTCTCATTTAACCGTGCAAAAAAATGAGAAAGAGCAAAACTTACTTTTTCAAAAGAAAGAGTCAGAAAGTCACATTGTAGAAAAGAACAAAGAAATACATATTTTAAGACAGCAAAAAGAGACTATAATTGCCGAATTGGCTGAAAAAAAAGAGAAATTAAAATCACTTCAAGTAAAACTAGACGAAAACAAAAACGAAATAGAAAAGCTTCAGGACAAATTCACAAAAGAGTTTGAAAATTTAGCAAATAAAATATTAGACGAAAAATCAACAAAATTTACTGAACAAAATAAAGAAAACATTAAAAATATTCTTTCCCCGCTCCAAGAAAAAATACAAGTATTTGAGAAAAAAGTAGAAACTTCTCAAAAAGAAAGTAATTTAATGCACGGAGCATTAAAACAACAGCTATCTGATTTAAAAGAATTAAACGCTCAAATGAGTAAAGAAACCCTTAATTTAACTAAAGCACTGAAAGGAGATAGCAAAACGCAAGGAAATTGGGGAGAACTTGTATTAGAACGCGTATTAGAAAAATCTGGACTAGAAAAAGATCGTGAATACTTCGTTCAACAATCTTTCACTAATGACGACGGAAAAAAAATAATTCCTGACGTGGTAATTCATCTTCCTGACAATAAAAAAATGATTGTAGATTCTAAAGTGTCACTTACCGCTTACGAGCAATATGTTAACGCTGAAAAGGATGAAGAAAAAGAACGTTTTGCTAAAGAACATGTAAATTCTTTAAAACGCCATGTTGAACAGCTGTCAGAAAAAAGATATGAAGATATCTACAAAATAGCCTCTCCTGATTTTGTCTTATTATTTGTTCCAATAGAACCTGCATTTGCTGTAGCACTAAATCAAGAAAGTACACTATACAACAAAGCATTTGAAAAAAACATTGTCATTGTTACTCCGACAACCTTGTTAGCAACGTTACGAACTATTGATACCATGTGGAATAATGAAAAACAACAACGTAACGCCATTGAAATTGCAAGACAAGCAGGAGCGCTTTATGATAAGTTTGAAGGCTTATTAAAAGATTTAATTAGTATTGGAAAAAAAATTGACGCTACTAAATCAGATTATAGTGCCGCAATGAACAAACTTGTTGAAGGAAGAGGTAATCTTATTACAAGTGTAGAAAAACTTAAAAAAATGGGAGCTAAAGCTAAAAAAGCACTCCCTGAAAGCATCATTAACAGGGCCATTGAAGATGAGTAAAACAAAAAAGCGATTCCATTGGAATCGCTTTTTTGTTTTATATATATAAACATTACATCACAAACAATCTTCTGTGATGCATTAAATCATATACTTTTTCTCCTATGGCTTCTAATGCTTCATCATTATTAGCATTCAAAATAGCTTCATCTATCAAATCTGCTATAGTTTCCATATCTTCTTCTACCAATCCACGAGTTGTAACAGCTGCTGTTCCTATACGAATCCCTGAAGTTACAAAAGGGGACTCAGTGTCAAATGGCACCATATTTTTATTTACGGTAATTTCTGCTTTTCCTAAAGCTATTTCAGCGTCCTTTCCTGTGATATTCTTATTTCTTAAGTCTATCAACATCATATGATTGTCTGTACCTCCTGAAATAATGTGATACCCCTTCTTTACGAAGGCTGCTGCCATTGCTTTTGCATTTTCTCTTACTTGAACCTGATATTCCAAAAATTCATCAGTTAATGCTTCTCCAAAAGCTACTGCTTTTGCTGCAATAACATGTTCTAATGGTCCTCCTTGATTACCTGGAAAAACGGCTCCATTAAGTAGGGTTGACATCTTTTTAGGTTTTCCACTTTTTAAGGTTAAACCAAATGGATTCTCAAAATCCTCTCCCATCATGATCATACCACCACGCGGTCCACGCAAGGTTTTGTGCGTAGTTGTAGTTACAATATGACAATGCGGTAAAGGATCCGATAAGATACCCTTAGCAATCAATCCTGCTGGATGTGAAATATCTGCCATTAAAATAGCACCTACACTATCCGCTATCTCTCTGAAACGCTTAAAGTCAATATCTCTAGAATAAGCGGAAGCTCCAGCAATAATTAATTTAGGTTTATGTTCTTTTGCTTGTGCTTCTAAATGATTATAATCAATTAAACCTGTTTCTTTTTCTACGCCATAAAAAACAGGATTGTATAATTTACCAGAAAAATTTACAGGTGAACCATGCGTCAAGTGCCCTCCATGTGATAAATCAAACCCTAAGATAGTATCTCCTGGCTTTAAACAAGTAGCAAAAACAGCTGTGTTAGCTTGACTTCCTGAATGCGGCTGAACATTTACATAAGCTGCTCCAAATAATTCTTTTGCTCTATCAATTGCTATTTGTTCGACAATGTCTACAACTTCACAACCACCATAGTACCGCTTTCCTGGATAGCCTTCAGCATATTTATTCGTTAATACTGACCCTTGTGCTTCCATTACTTGCTCACTTACAAAGTTTTCAGAAGCTATTAACTCCAATCCATGTAACTGACGTTTTTTCTCGTCAGCTATCAAGTCAAAAATTTGGTGATCTTTTTGCATTATGTATTCTGTTTATTTTGGTTGTCAAATGTAAGAAATTTAGAAGTATTTTGTATTGAGTTCACAAGTATTTTAGTGCTTTTATTACACATTAGTACATCCTTGTTTTATTTTCGTTATTTTTTTATAATTTTCAAGTATCCTTTCGGCTAAATTGAAAAAAATATGTAGGTTTGATGAAAAATAAAACGATACAATTACATGGAGATAACTGCAAATGATCCTAACAGAAAATCATGGTTAACTGTTGCGGTAACATCTGATTTTCCAATCCAAAACATTCCTTTTGGAGTTTTTTTAACGAAAGACGATATTATAACTATAGGAACTAGAATTGGTGATTATGCAATCGATTTAGCGGCATTACACCAACTAGGGTATTTTGAAGGTATTCCTTTAACTGATGATATATTTTTACAGGACACATTGAATGATTTTATTGCTGATGGTCGTAAAACATGGCGTTTAGTGAGAAATAGAATTGCAGAAATTTTTGATGAAAACAACGCTTCATTAAAAGATAATGCTACGCATAGAGAAAAAATCATTTTCACCATCGATGAAATTGAAATGCAATTGCCTGTAAATGTTGGTGACTACACCGACTTTTATGCGAGTAAAGAACACGCTACCAATGTAGGATGTTTATTCAGAGATCCAGAAAATGCCCTTTTACCTAATTGGTTACACATACCTATAGGATACCACGGAAGAAGTTCTTCAATCATTCCTTCAGGTACACCAGTACGTAGACCTGTAGGGCAATCTAGACCTGCTGAAGGAACCAATACTCCTGGTTTTGGCCCTTCAAAATTAGTAGACTTCGAATTAGAAATGGCATTTATTACTACCAGAGCTAATGATTTAGGAGAACGAATTTCTATCGAAGAAGCTGAAAATTATATTTTTGGACTAGTACTATTTAACGATTGGTCAGCTAGAGACATCCAAGCATGGGAATATGTTCCGTTAGGGCCATTTTTAGGAAAAAGTTTTGCTTCTACCATATCACCTTGGATCGTTACTTTAGATGCTTTAGAACCCTTTAGAGTAAACAATCCTGAACAAGTTCACGAGCCCTTACCTTATTTGAAAAAAGAAGGTAAAGACAGTTATGATATTAACTTACAAGTTGGTATTCAACCAGAAGGTGCTGAGGAAACCATCGTATGTAATTCTAACTTCAAATATATGTACTGGACTATGGCACAACAATTAGCTCACCACACCGTGAACGGTTGTCCTGTAAATGCTGGGGATATGATGGGAAGTGGTACCATTTCAGGACCAACTAAAGACAGCTATGGTTCAATGCTTGAATTGTCATGGAGAGGACAAAATCCACTTACCTTAAAAGACGGATCACAACGTAAATTTATAAACGACAACGATACGGTTATCTTACGTGGGTATGCACAAAATGAATCAGTAAGAATCGGATTCGGTGAATGTACTGGTAAAGTATTACCAGCTAAAGAATAATATCACAAACAAACTAAACATAAAAAAGGAGTTCTAAAAAGAACTCCTTTTTTATGTTATAATATTATGATTTAGTAAAAAACCACAATTACCGAGTAAAAACTAATTCATTTTTAGCAGACATTTCTTCAGAAAACCCATAGCCTTCGGTATTAAAACCTTTCAATTCCTCTATTGTTTCCACATTATTATCGACAATATAACGAACCATAAGTCCTCTAGCTTTCTTAGCATACGTCATTATCGTCTTATATTGACCATTTTTAAAATCTTTAAAAACAGGAGTGATCATTTCTACTTTTAACACTTTTTTCGGTACTGCTTTAAAATATTCATTACTAGCTAAGTTTACCAACAACTCTCCATCTTTTAATTCCTCATTTAAAGATTCCACAAGGGTAGTATCCCAAAACTTATACAAATTTTCAGCCCTTCCAACCTTCAACCTTGTTCCCATTTCCAAACGATAAGGCTGAATTAAATCTAAGGGCTTTAGTAAACCGTATAAGCCCGATAATATCCTAAGTTTATCTTGAAGAGTCCCTAATTTTTCTTCTGGTAACGTAGTAACATCTATCCCCCTATATACTTCTCCTGTAAATGCAAAAACAGCTTGCTTAGCATTTTCTTCTGTAAAAGGATACTGCCAATTTTGATTACGATCATAATTTAACCGAGCAATATCATCCGAGACCTTCATCAATTCTGCTATTTTATTTTTAGACAAAGTTCGCAACTTCTTATTAAGCTTTTCTGAACTGTCTAAAAATCTAGGTTGACTGAACATACTTGTTGTTGCTTTTGTTTCAAAATCTAATGATTTTGCAGGTGATATTAATATTTTCATATGATATCTTTTTGATCTAATTTGAATCCAAATGTAAAAATCTTATCGTTTAAAACAATCATCAAACATTATTAAAATTTAATGTAGGTATAAGAAAAAATTATTCTTTTAATTTGAATGAATGTTTAACCCATCATAGGCTAAAAAAACATTTTCAGGCAATTCTTTTTCGACATCTGCATGAAACCCCAATAACTCACTTATATGTGTCAAATACGTTTTTTGAGGTTGGATTTCTCTTGTAAACTTTAATGCCTCTTCGATATTAAAATGTGTTTTATGAGGCTCTTTTCGTAAGCCCGTTATAATTAACACATCCAACCCTTTTAGTTTTTCTTTTTCTTCATCAGAAATGGTCTTTATATCAGTGATATAAGCTATATTATTAAACCTATATCCTAAAATAGGCAACTCTCCATGAAGTACTTTTATAGGGATAATAGAAACTTTTTGTAATTGTATACAATCTTTTTCAGAAATCACATTGGCAGTCACTTTTGGAGCACTAGGATACCTATTAACCTCAGCAAAAACATAATCGTATCGTTTCTCCAAAGCTTTTAATACCCTATCTGTCAAATAAATTGGCACTTCTCCCCTACGAAAACTAAAAGGCCTAATATCATCAAATCCAGCTATATGATCTGCGTGTTCGTGTGTAAAAAAAATACCATCAATAGACTGTACATTCTCTCGAATCATTTGTTGACGAAAATCTGGCCCACAATCGATCACATAATTAACATCTTGCCATGAAATCATAATAGATGATCGTAACCTTTTATCCCTTTGGTCTTCAGAAAATGCTACAGGGTGCGTACTTCCAATCATAGGAACTCCAGTAGAAGTCCCCGTACCTAAAAAAGTGATTTTTAACTGCTGTTGTTTTTCCATGCCTATCACAAAAATACGATAAAAATTGACTGATAGTTGCTATTTTCAGTACATTTGTGACAGGTAACAAAAAATGATAGAATGGCCATTACGTTAAAAGGAGACCAAGAGATAAATTCAGTACCTACTAGTAAAGCTAAAGCCCTAAAAATAAACCTTAACGCACATATATACGGTACTTTTGCCGAAATTGGTGCTGGGCAAGAAACGGTACGTAATTTTTTTAGAGCAGGTGGAGCATCAGGTACCATAGCCAAAGCCATGAGTGCATACGACAAAGACTTTTCTGATGCAATTTATGGTATTGAAAATGACGGAAGATACGTTACAGAAGCTAGGTTAAAGAAGATGTTAAGGCATGAAATGGATCTTATAGAAGAACGTTTAGATCGTCAAAAACATCCTGAAAAATTATTCTTTTGCTATGCTAATACAGTAGCGACTATTAATTTCTCTAAAAAATTTAAAGGACATGGTTGGGTAGGTATTCGTTTTCAATTAGATCCTTTAGAAGATTACAACGAAATCGTACTTCACTTACGTTTTAAAGAAACGGATGCCCGATTACAACAAGAAACCTTAGGTATTTTAGGTGTGAACCTTATTTACGGGGCTTTTTATCTGAACGACAACCCTAAAGAGTTATTAAAATCTTTTTATGATAATATCGACAAAGATCGATTAGAAATAGACATGATTAACTTTTCTGGACCTCGATTTATGTATGTTGACAACCGTTTAATGAGTTTACAACTTGTTAAAAATGGAATGACCAATGCCGTAATGTTTGGCCCTGACGGAAACAACCTATTACCTGCTCAAGTATTGTATAAAAGAAATATACTAGCACTAAGAGGCAGCTTTAGGCCTGTGACAAATGTTAATATGGACATGTTTGAAAAGTCTAAAGAACTCTTTTTATCCGAAAGAAAAGTCAACCCTGAAAAGACACAGATTATTTTTGAAATCACATTGAGTAACCTTAAAGCTGAAGGTAAAATTAATGAAAGAGACTTTTTAGACAGGGCTGAATTATTGTGTTCACTAGGACAAAATGTGATGATTACTAGCTATCAAGAATATTTTAAATTAGTAGAGTACTTCAGTGAATTTACTCGTGAAAGAATGGCGCTTGCCATGGGAGTAAACAACTTAATCCAAATATTTGACGAGAAATATTACCGAGATTTAAGCGGTGGAATACTCGAGGCTTTTGGAAAACTATTTTATAGAGATCTAAAAGTATACATGTACCCTTACAAAGAGGAAGATACAGGAGAATACATCACAAGTCAAAACTTAAAAGTACACCCACGTATAAAAGAGCTATACAAATTCTTTAAACTAAACGGAAAGCTAGTTGATATTAAAGGATTTGATTCTGAAATATTACATATTTTCTCCAGAAAAGTTTTAAAAATGATTAAAAATGGAGAAAAAGGCTGGGAAGAAATGTTGCCAAAAGGTATTTCTGAAACTATTAAAGATAAACGTCTATTTGGATACTCTAAAAGAAGATCTTAATTATTTTCATACAAATAGTAGATTCAATTAGATAATATAATACTGCGATTGAATACAAGATAAAACTAAGACTCTTACCGAGTCTTAGTTTTTTTATAGCCCTATTTTTATGTACTAAATTTTAGAATTTTAATCAGTTATAGACAAATAATTTTTTATTCCTTAAACCTTTTTATACATTTATAGTCCAACAACTAAAAATCTTATTAGTTGACTAACGATAGAGAATTAATTAACCAGCTAAAAAACCCTCAAACAAAAGAATGGGCATTCAGGAAGTTGGTATCAGAATATAAAGAAAGACTGTATTGGCATATCAGAAAAATGGTCATATCTCATGATGATGCTGATGATGTACTTCAAAATACATTTATTAAGGTTTTTAAGAATCTTGATTCTTTCAAAGGAGATAGCAAAATTTATTCTTGGATGTACCGAATTGCGACAAATGAAACCATTACTTTTTTAAACAAAAGAGCCAAAGAGAAGAAAATTGACATTACTGAATACCAACAACAACTCACTTCTAATTTAGACAGTGATTACTGGTTTAATGGTAATGAAATTCAATTAGCCTTACAAAAAGCCATAGCAACCCTCCCACAACGACAACAGCTTATTTTTAATATGCGGTATTTTGAAAACATGAAATATCAAGAGATTTCAGAAATACTAGACGTTACAGTTGGAAGCTTGAAAGCTTCTTATCACCATGCCACAAAAAAAATAGAACTTTATATAAAAAATTATCATTAAACCTTTACAATAAAACTTAGTCTTACTAATATGAACGATAATACAAAAAATAACTTTCTTAACTTAACCGATCAATCTAGTCTGAAAAGTGGACTGACGGTACCTGAAGGCTATTTTGAAAATTTTGAAAATAAACTATTTCAAAATAAAGAAATAAATATCACTACTCCCACGTCATTTCAAATCCCTGAAGGGTATTTTGAAGATTTCGAAAAAAATGTTTTTGAAAAAATTGACATTAATTCTAGCCCTAAAAAGAAGGTTATTGCTTTTAGGAAAAGAATTATTCAAATTACTAGCACCGCAGTTGCAGCCAGTATTCTTTTATTTTTGGGCTATATTAACCTCCCTAGCAACAATAACTCATTAGATTTTAACAATATTACTTCTGATGATCTGGTAAACTGGTACGAAGACGGGTATATAAATACAGAGCATGACGATTTTTTACTAGCTATAAACACTAGTGATACCGATTTTGAAAGCGAAACATTAAATACGCTTACTATAACCAATGATTATTTAGAAGAATTTATAAATCAAATAGATGATGACAGTACCATTATAAATGAAATTGAATAAAATGAAAAAGCACCTAATAACAAACGTATGTATTCTCCTGTTTTTCTCCGTAAACCTAACAGCTCAACATAGACCTCCAAAACATCACAAAAAAATAAAGGCCTATAAAGTAGCGTATATAACAGAAAAACTGGACTTAACAGAAAGTGAGGCTCAAAAGTTTTGGCCGATCTATAACATTTATAGTGATGGTAAAATGGCACTTCATAGAGAGGAACGCTCTAGCATCAGAAAAAGGATTTCCGAATCTGGTGGTATCCAAAATCTTACTAATGATGAAGCCAAGGAAATATTAGAAAGAATAAAAGACATTTCTAAAAGAAAAGGAGAACTTAAAACTGACTTTTTCAATAAAATGTCAGGAATATTGTCCTATAAAAAACTTCTAACTTTAGAAATTGCCGAACATGAATTCAATCGAAAACTAATTCGAAAACTAAGACCACAAAGAAAGAAAGGCATATAAATTATTGAGGTATATATACTTCTAGTAATTCAGACGCTATTCCAGCATGTATTGTTATTTCGTTATAACAAGCTGGAATTAGTAGTGTCTGACCTACTTCAAGATCATCTGTCTTTGTTTTATAGGTAAATCGTACTTTACCTTTTACACACATGTAAATAACAAAACTATCTTTCTCTCTATGATTTATAGTAATTTCTCCCTTTATAGGAAGTATATTCGTAGTAAAATAAGGACACGTAATTACTTTAGTCGCAGTATTTTCTTGAACACTATAGGTTGTTTTATACTCATCTAATGCTTTATAGTCTATAGCATCAATTGCTTGCTCAGTATGTAAATCTCTATAATTGCCGTACTGATCTTGCCGATCCCAATCATAAACTCGATAGGTAATATCTGAAGTTTGTTGAATTTCTGCAAGTAAGACACCTGCTCCTATTGCATGAACCCTACCTGTAGGAATAAAATATACATCACCGTGAGCTACCTCATCAAAATTCAATATATCCGTAAGACTTTTATTTTCTAAATGATACGCATATTCCTGCTTACTAGTATTTTTTTTAAAACCAACAATTAAATTCGCTTCTTGATCTGCTTGCATTACATACCACATCTCTGTTTTTCCAAATGAATTATGCCTTTTTTTCGCCAATTCATCATGTGGATGCAACTGAATACTCAACGGTTTTTTTGCATCTATGTACTTAATCAATAAAGGAAATTTATCATTAAACTGCTTATAAACATGATTTCCTACCAAATTTCCTTTATAAATCGTGATTAACTCTTTCAAACTTTTTCCTCTCAACACTCCATTTGAAACTATTGACACATCTCCTTCTACATCGGATATTTCCCAGCTTTCTCCAATATTCTTTTTATTCGATTTTTTATGTAATCGGGTCATTAGTTTTTCACCTCCCCATATTTTTTCTTTCAAAATGGGGGTGAATTTCAAAAAGGGTTGATTGATTGTCATCTTATCGTGTTTTAAAATTGCTTCAAGACTGAATAAATAAAATTACTCACCAGAGTACGTAACAAAATTTCTTGGTGTTTCGTACAAGGTAATTTCAATATCATATTCTTCCTCAACAATTTTTCTCAACTTATTATAAGCTACAACCGCTATATTTTCAACTGATGGATTTAATTTTTTAAACTCAGGAACTTCTATATTTAAATTTTTGTGATCAAAAGCGTCTTCTATTTCTGTTTTTATAATGTGCTTCAATCTTCCTAAATCATATACGTATCCTGTCTCCTTGTTTATTTCTCCTGTTAAAGAAACAATTAATTCATAATTATGACCATGGTAATTAGGATTGCTACACTTTCCAAAAATCTCAGCATTTTTTTCATCTGACCAATTGGGATTAAACAATCGGTGGGCTGCGTTAAAATGAGCCTTTCTATGAACGGTAACTTTTGGCATACTTACACAAATTTTGATATTTCTTTGTATGACTCCTTAAATATGATCTTAAACCATGCGGTATAATTATTGGGTTGAACTTCAATATCCTCTTTAACCTCATCTAATGACATCCAACGAAAACCAGCTACCTCGTCAGGGTTTACTATTGGATCTTTCTCATATCTACCTATCAATACATGATCTAATTCATGCTCCGTCAAACCGTTATCAAAAGGCGCCTTGTAGATAAAGCTAAAAACCTCTTCCAATTCGCAGCTAAACCCCATTTCTTCTTTTAACCTTCGTTTTCCTGCCGCAATATTTGTTTCATTTTCTCGCTGATGAGAACAACAAGTATTGGTCCATAATAGAGGAGAATGGTATTTATCCTTCGCTCTTTGTTGTAGCATTAACTCCCCTTTGGCATTGAACACAAACACCGAAAAAGCCCTATGTAATACTGCTTTTTCATGTGCTTCTATTTTTTCCATTAACCCTAGTTGATTGTCTTCTTTATCAACTAACACAACGTATTCTTTCATATGTTTCTTTTACTCGAAAACAAACTTACAAAATAATACTATTTTAGTAGAAGACTATCGGAATAAATAGTTATCTACTTCCTTAAACTTCATTCCTTTATTAAATTTAGGAAAATAAAATAACAAATAAAAACTTATCAAAAGGTTATTTATAAAGTATATACATCTCATTTTTTTACCAGAACACCTAATTAATAAACATATATAATACTGACACACAAACAACTTAAAAACATCTTTTGTTTAAACATATCAAGAAATATTGTTTCATAAGCACCCCTTATTACAATCTTTAAACACACAATTTAAATATAAAACTAAAGAGTTATGTGAATTTAAAAAAGTATAGTTTTGTCCATCCTCTTTTAAAAGATTAAATTTGCGCCTTAAATTTTATAGATGAGTTTTTTAGAAGAAATACAGAAAAGAAGGACTTTTGGAATTATTTCGCACCCTGATGCGGGGAAAACAACACTTACCGAAAAACTATTATTATTTGGTGGAGCAATTCAAGAAGCAGGTGCCGTAAAAAATAATAAAATAAAAAAAGGAGCCACTTCTGACTTTATGGAAATAGAACGTCAAAGAGGTATTTCTGTAGCCACTTCTGTATTAGCCTTTGTATACAAAAACAAAAAGATTAATATTCTCGATACTCCAGGGCATAAGGATTTTGCAGAAGATACCTTTAGGACACTAACTGCCGTAGATAGCGTTATTGTCGTGATCGATGTTGCTAAAGGGGTGGAAGAACAAACAGAAAAACTTGTAGAAGTTTGTAGGATGCGAAAAATACCGATGATCGTATTTATTAACAAACTTGATAGAGAAGGAAAAGATGCTTTTGATTTGCTAGATGAAGTAGAACAGAAGCTAGGATTAAAAGTAACACCTTTAAGTTTTCCTATTGGTATGGGATACGACTTCAAAGGAATTTATAATATTTGGGAAAAGAAACTTAACCTATTCTCTGCTGATAACAAGCAAACAATTTCTGAGGGAATAGAGTTTGACAACGTGGATAATGATGAACTTGATAAAGTGGTTGGAGAACAAGCAGCAAATACCCTTCGCGAAGAACTGGAATTGGTGTATGAGGTTTATCCTACTTTTAATCAAGAAGCTTATATAAATGGTGATTTACAGCCTGTTTTTTTTGGTTCTGCTTTAAACAATTTTGGAGTTAAAGAGCTCCTTGATTGTTTTATAGATATCGCACCAAACCCACAACCTAAGATGTCTGATACACGACTTGTAGACGCTAAAGAAGACAAATTAACAGGCTTTGTTTTTAAAATCCATGCAAATATGGATCCTAAACATCGAGACCGGTTAGCTTTTGTTAAAATTGTATCAGGAACGTTCAAACGTAATACTCCTTATTTACATGTACGAAACAATAAAAAAGTAAAGTTTTCGAGTCCTAATGCTTTTTTTGCTGAAAAAAAAGAAATCGTAGACGAATCTTTCCCTGGTGATATTGTTGGATTACATGATACAGGTAATTTTAAAATTGGAGACACCCTAACGGAAGGAGAAAAAATTAATTTTAAGGGAATTCCAAGTTTCTCCCCCGAACATTTCCGCTATGTTAACAATGCAGATCCTTTGAAAGCAAAACAACTTTATAAAGGCTTAGATCAGTTAATGGATGAAGGGGTAGCCCAATTATTTACATTAGACATGAATGGTAGAAGAATTATTGGTACTGTAGGAGCTTTACAATATGAGGTAATTCAATATAGACTGGAACATGAATACGGTGCGAAATGTACTTATGAAAATATTGCTGTGCATAAAGCATGCTGGGTACAACCGGAAGATGATAAAAATGAAGAGTTTAAAGAATTTAAAAGAGTAAAACAACGTTATTTAGCCAAAGACAAACAAGGACAATTGGTTTTCTTAGCGGACTCTCCTTTTACCATTCAAATGACACAGAGCAAATACCCTTCTGTCAAATTGCATTTTACTAGTGAGTATAAATAATATGACATGATATATAAACAGTTTCTTAAAATAAAAGATCAGAAGTTAAGGTTTACACAAAAATTTAAAAAGTTGTATCCACGTTCTTATTCTTTTAATTTATCAATTCGAAACTTTTTATTTATATCTGTATTTATAGTAAATAGTAAGACTGTAAAATCTCAAGTAAATGAAGCCTTTGTTGGAAAAGAGTTACTCAACACTGTAAAACTTAACTTTATTCCTGTTGAAATGCCTAAAGCAGCATTTCCAAACCTAAAACCTACCATGGGCATGATGGGCCTACATTACCAAATGCCTTTGAATAACTGGTTATATACTGGAGCTGCTATGTATATGGCGGTTACAGGAGATCAA
The DNA here is from genome assembly GCA_947496185.1 of uncultured Tenacibaculum sp. GTDB lineage: Bacteria > Bacteroidota > Bacteroidia > Flavobacteriales > Flavobacteriaceae > Polaribacter. Next base: position 25,768 of record CANMCD010000011.1, on the reverse strand, counting down.
GGAGGTTTATTTACATTAGGAATAACACTAGGTGTAGCACCACGAATATATAAAAACCTATATTTAGATGCTAATCTACATTTTGGTGGTGGTGGTGGTTATCGTTATTTGGTTAAAGATGGAGCGTATATAAACCCTAATTTAGGCGTAAAATACAAAGCAAAAAAGTTTGCATTCGGAATTCAATACAGCCATGTAAATTTTTATACTGGTAGCATCAAAAGTAACACTACTTCTTTATTTTTCGAAATACCAAGTATTTTACGATATACTAACTACCGAAATGCTTCAAAAAATTGGAAAGTATCTAAACTGAATACTATCGAATTTTGGCAAAAACCTGTAGTAAAAAATGCGCAACAAATAAGGTTTGACTTTTTCTTTCCTTTTGGCAATTCGAAAAAAGATAATGGTACACCGTTAACGGAGCCTCTTTCTGTATTAGGATTTGAATATCAAAAATACCTTAATGAAAAATGGTTTCTATACGCACATACGGATGCCATATACAAAGGGTTAAGAGCGGGGTTCATGGATCTTTTCTTCGGAACTGGGTTTCACCCCTATCAGTCAAATTATATAGATACCTTCATAAAGTTAGGTATGGGAGCTGCAGGAGGAAGAGTAGCTCCAGAAGGAGGAGCAATGATATATCCTTCAATGGGGTTTGATTTGCATCTTTCTAACAACCTATCATTAAGTGGTCATGGAGGCTATTATCGAGCAATAGCTGGAGAATTAGAAACTTACACTCTTGGGGTTGGAGTTAAATACAAAAGTCTAAACGGAGGAACGGCATATAGTGAATATGACATTTCAGCATTCAAAACACTTGGTATAACCTTTAGCTTAGAAAACCAGAGCTATTTTAAAGTAGCTAAAACAGATGATTATGAAGGCAACCTGCTTGCAGATTTGCAATTATTAGCAATTCAATTTAATTACGACATCACTTCAAAATTATATTTGATAGGTGAAGCAGGTTTTGCATATAGTGGTCGATCTGGAGGGTATGCCCATGGACTGGTTGGATTAGGAGTTAGAACCCCTAGCTTTTTTAAACATAAGACATCCCTTTTCCTTGATATAACAGGAGGTGCCGCTGGTGGTGCTGGAGTAGATACTGGAGAAGGTATCATCATAAGGCCTACTGTGGGAATAAATCATCAATTATCAGAAAATTTTGCTATTACGGCCTCTGGAGGTAAGCTTTTTGCTCCTTTTGGCAACGTAAATGCAACCAATATAAATATCGGAATAAACTTTAGCTTCGCGAGTTTATTTGCGTCTAAATACAATAAAAAAGAGTAAAATTAAAGTAATGAATAACGGAATTTATGCAAAATTCACTACTCCAAAGGGAGATATATTAGTGAACTTAGAATATGAAAAAACACCAGGAACTGTAGGTAATTTTGTAGCGCTTGCCGAAGGAAATTTAGAAAACAATGCCAAACCACAAGGAACTCCATATTATAACGGATTAAAATTTCATAGAGTCATTCCTGACTTTATGATTCAAGGAGGTTGTCCACAAGGAACTGGAACAGGTAACCCTGGATATAAGTTTGATGATGAAATACATCCTGAACTAAAACACGATGCACCGGGTAAATTATCTATGGCCAATGCTGGTCCTGGTACTAACGGTTCTCAATTTTTTATCACACATGTAGCAACACCATGGCTAGATGGTAAACATACCGTATTTGGAAGTGTGGTAGAAGGTCAAGAAGTGGTTGACGCTGTAGAGCAAGAAGACGAAATGCAAGTTGAAATCATTCGTGTTGGTCAAGAAGCAGAAAGCTTTAATGCTGTAGAAGCATTTAGAAGTTTTGAAGGAGAACGTGAAAAAAGAGAGGCCGCTGAAAAGGCACGTCAAAAAGAAGTTTTAGACGAAGTCGCTGCAGGTTATGACGAAACTCCGAGTGGACTTCGTTACAAAATACTTCAAAAAGGAGAAGGTAAAAAAGCTACAAAAGGTGCTAATGTATCAGTTCATTATAAAGGACAATTATTGGACGGTACCGTATTTGATTCGTCATACAAACGAAAGCAACCTATCGATTTTGCTATTGGTGTAGGACAGGTTATCGCAGGATGGGATGAAGGCATACAATTATTACAAGTTGGCGACAAAGCACGTTTGGTTATTCCTTCAAACCTTGCCTATGGAGAAAGAGGTGCTGGTGGTGTTATCCCTCCAAATGCTACTTTAATTTTTGATGTAGAACTAATGAATGTTAATTAGTAGCACAAAATCATAATAACATACAAATAGGTCTCTTTTAACAAGAGGCCTATTTTTTTACTTTCACATATGTGCTTCAGATCTGAACAACCTACTCAAAAACAACAAATAAAGTTAACAAAACCATAACATTTTTTAATTAAATAAAATGGTAGCTTTGCAGCAGGACATTTATAAAGTATAATATGTATGTTTCGATCCCCTACAAAAAATAAACTTCTATTGCAAATTTCTTTAACAAGATTTAAACTTTCACATGTTTTAATAAACAAATTAGCATTAAAACGCTATTCAAAACTTAAAGAAATATCCATAATTTTTTATAGCGATGTAACTAAACTAATTATTTTGGTCAAAGATCGTCACAAACCTATCATTCATCTATAAAGTCGTAAAGTTTTAACTATAAAATAAAATAATTTTTAATTTTTGTGTAGCTTTGTATGTATAGAATAAAAACAGCCAAATCTCTAAAAAAACAAAGTGTTTGATTATCACTCACTTACAATTAAAGCATTAAATACTATAGAAATTGTTGTCGTTTTTTTTTTGATTTTAAGATTAGTTTTAGTACGTTTACAGAGTTAACCAAATTATTAACCCCTAAATTAAGCAAGATTATGATGAGATTTCAGTTATCTATTTTCGCTTTCCTACTTTCTCTTTCAGTTCTAGCACAAGAGCATTGTGATTCTCCTGATGAGAGTATAGCAGATCCAAACAGTATTACGAAGTGTGCCGTAAAGGAAGTAAAAGATGCAGATGGAAATGCTAAAAAGCAAGTATCCATTGAAGTTTCTACAAGAAGGCGTGTAGTACGTAAAAATAAATCTGCTACAGCAATCAATACGTCTGGAAATTCTCATCAATTAGCAGATGTCAAAAAAACAACATTACTTGTTGGTAAATTGGAGTTAGAAGATTCTGGAAATACCTTACAGAAAATTCCATTTAATATAGTAGAAGAAATTCCTTTATTCAATAAATGTGAAAATAAGCCTTTGATAAAACAAGCTAAATGTTTTGAAGAATACATGTCAAAGCATATAGTAAAGAATTATTCATACCCTCAAGATGCGCTAGATAGTGGTGTTGAAGGTAGAGTACTTGTACAATTCACTATTAACGAAAATGGTGACATTGAAGATATTCGTACTAGAGGGCCAAAAGGTGGTGAGCTTTTAGAAAAAGAAGCTGTAAGATTGGTTAACAAACTACCTAAATTTGTACCTGGAAAGCATCACGGTAAACCAGTAAAAGTTAAATACGGTATTCCTATTTCTTTTAAAGTACCTGGTGGAGCAACCAGAAAGTACAAAGGTGCAACTAAGAAAAAAGCTAATTCTAAAGCTGCTAAAAAGATAGCTGTTCCTGAAGTGAAAAGTGAAGTTTTAACGAATGTTATCAAGTTCAATAAAGTACAAACTATCCCACAATTTAAAAATTGTGCTAATGCTTCAGATTTTGAAAAACTAAATTGTTTCAATGAAAAAATGATTGGTCACATTCAAAAGAACTTTAATTATCCTGAAGCAGCAGCAAAAAAGAATATAGAAGGTAAAGTTTGGGTTACTTTTGTTATCAACAAAAAAGGACAAATTAGAAATATCCAAATGAGAGGTCCTAAGAATGGTGAACTATTAGAATTAGAGGCTAAGAAAATGGTAGCTAAATTACCTGATTTCATACCAGGCAAACATGAAGGGAAAGCCGCTAACGTACGTTATACAATCCCTATTAACTTTAGACTAAACGACTAATAAAAGTTTTATATAATAACCTTATAGAGGCTGTCTTTAATATTAAAGACAGCCTCTCTTTTTTCAATATTATCGAAAATTCAACACCTAAACTTACTTTTAACAGTACTAAACAAGACCACCCCCCTTCTCTTCTTCAATTAAGCACCCAAATTAACTTTATAAAATTCAAATCAACACCTATCTTTATAGCTTATAAGCAAGCTGCCTCCTTCATAATACATCATTTAAGTCAAAATTTTCACTATACCACTCCCCAAAAAGAAGAGATACCATCAAACTGGTTACAAGAAAGAGTTTTACTAATCAACATAAGTTATATATAATGTATAAAAAAATCGTCTAAAAACCATTTTTTTAGACGATCTCCTTAGATATAATTATAGAAGTATTATGCTCCTATAGTATGTTTTAACTCATCAATTTGATTCTCCCAAAGTCTTTTAGCTTCCTCCACTTCATCTTCATCATCGGCGAAGTCAGTAACAACCACAACGACATCTTTAGTTAATGGATCCACTACAATTTTAAATTCAAAATAGCTTTCATCACCTTCACTTTCTATCCATTTATACTTTACTCTTTCATCGGATTTACTCGTGACGATTTTAGCTTCTTCCTCAGAATCGTCCCAAAAGAAAGTAATTAATTTACCTCTTGAATTTACCTTATCAGCAAACCATTCCTCCAACCCGGCAGGTGTGGCTAAGTACTGATACAACATGTTTGGGGATGCGTGTATGGGGAATTCTAATTCAAATTTAACTTTGCTCATTTATTTATTTGTTTAAAGGTCAAGATATATAAATATTATTTTATAAAAAAATGTTTTTTATTTGTTGCGCTAATCAAAAAAAAACATATATTTGCACCCGCAATCAGGCGAGGTAGCTCAGGTGGTTAGAGCGCAGGATTCATAACCCTGAGGTCGGGGGTTCAAGTCCCCCCTTCGCTACAAAAGTAGGAAATTCTACGAGACTAGTAAAAATGTGCTTTTCGGCACATTTTTTTTATGAAATCAATTTTACATAAATTAGCACCGAATAGTCAACCGAATAGAAAAACGAATAGCTTGAAAAAGTTTACAAAACCAAAAATTTACCATGGCGGTAAAAGTTTTGATTTAAAAAAAAGATGGTATGTGTATTATTCTTATTTAAATCCTAAGACAAATAAATTAGTTCAGCAGCCGCCAGTATATGATCAAATAAATAGGCTTTATAAAACTAAAGAAGAAAGACTGGAAGCTGTCAAATATTTACAAAAAGCTATAGAGCTAGCTTTGAAAGAAGGTTTTTCACCATACGAAAACGAATTTACAAAAGATAGCCACACTGTTAGGTCTGCTCTTTATTTTGCCCTGTCAATAAAAAAGGAAACGCTAGAAAATAATTCTTACAAAGACTACAAAACTAGGTCGGATAATTTTATAAAATACCTTTCCAACAAAAGAAAAGACAATTTAAGTGTTGAATACATCGACAAGAATACTATTATTGGCTACTTAAATTACATTTTAAAAAAAACCAGTCCTAGAAATAGGAATAATACTAAAACTGTTTTAAGCGCCTTATTTACCGTTTTAGAAGACAACGAAATTATAAGTAGAAATTTTATAAAAAACATTAAAAATCTTAAATCAGAATCTGAAAGAAATAAAACCTACTCTATAAAAAAAGTTGAAGATATTTATAAATATTTAGAGCAAAAAGACAAAGTACTTTTACTTTTTATAAAGTTTGTTTCTTATAACTTTTTAAGACCTGTAGAGGTTTGTAGGCTAAAGGTGAAAGATGTAAATATAAAAGAGAAAACAATTACCGTAAAAGCAAAAAACAAGGCTGTTAAAACTAAAATTATACCCGATATATTAATTAATGATTTGCTTGATCTTGATTTCTCTAATCCTGAACATTACTTATTCACTCCTAAAGGTGTTGGAGAATGGGAGACAGAAGAAAGCAATAAGCGTAATTACTTTGGGAAAAGATTTAAAAAAGTTAAAGATATTTTTAAGTTAGGTAAAGATTATACTATCTACTCGTTTAGACATACGTTTATCACAAAGTTATATAGAGCACTAAGAAAAAAATATAGTAAACACGAAACTTTAGATAAATTAATGCTTGTAACTGGTCACTCAACATTAAAAGCCTTAAATGAATATTTAAGAGACATCGATGCCGAACTTCCAGAGGATTACTCAGACATGGTTAAAATATAATTCGTATAACTTATATTTAAAGTTTCCTTTGTCATCAAAATAATCGAATGTTATAATGTTTGTTGGTTTTACATCAACTATCTTATCAACTTCTATTTTATTTTTTGAGTAAGAAATTAAACACAATTTAGTTTGTTCTTTTACTTCTATAAGCCTACCGTCCTTTTCTAATTTTATTATTTTCATTGGGGTGTTATTAATATGAATTTCTATTTTTTTACTGGAGTAAATATAAATAGCTATTGAAAATCTATTTGTGGACGAAACCCTATACATTTGTGGACGGAATGTTAAATTTTTGTGGACGCGCAAAACAAAAGCCCTCTAAATTAATAAAGGGCTTTAAAATTTATTTACTTTAGTTTTATTTTTGTGAATCTGCAAGATTTTCAAACAACTCGAACATATCAGATTGTTTACTTTCTTTTGTGTTTTTTACAGTAAACTGTGATATTTCTCTTATGTCACCTTTCAGTTTGTTAATGTAATTTTTCTTATATCTAGTATAAAGGTATAAACCTAAACTAACAAACAAAGCGGATACGATAGTTACTAGTAAATATGTAATTATTGATAAGTCTTGGAACGTATTAAAAATCCAGAAAAAGTAAAACATTGCTACTGAAATTAAAAACGTATGGAATACTTTGCTTGAAATATTTTTTCGTTCGAAATATAGTGATCTGTAAAGATTGTACGATGCGTAAACTAATAACAATATAGCTAACCCTAAACGTTCTAAAAAATGATGTAACGAACCAAATTGAAAAATTTTTTGCTCTTTTTTAGCTGCTCTTAATTCACTCCAAGCTTTATCGGCTTGTTTTTTAGCGTTTAAATACATTTCGACAAGCTTTACATCTGTAGGATTTTTTTTCAATTCATTAAGATAAAAATCTCTTGTGTCTTTTAAGGAAACATGTTTACTCCTTAAATTTGTTACAATTTGGTTGTCTATCGGTATGAATTTATGAGTGTAAAACAAAACACTACAGATTACAATAATTGAATAAACTAAAAACCTATTCATTGTGGTCGTCTGCAGGTCCCCCGTCTGTTGTGCTATTGTCTTTTTTATCAATGCTTTGAGGTTCTTTTTGTAATTGTTCATCGGTGTTGTCAGTACAAGAAATTGAAATAATAGTAAATGCGGCTAGAAATAATAATTTTTTCATGATATTAAATGTTTTATTTAAGCCTTAAATATACTTAATTGCTAGGCTTTATTCGCATTAATCCAATATCAGAATTAATATTAAGTTTTTCTTTTATTCTTAGTTTATGGGTTCTGAAAGTTGATTTTTTAATACTCAACCTTAAACATATTTCATCATTCCCGTACCCTTTTTGGATTAAGCTTAAAACCTCTTTTTGTTTTTCTGAAAGCTCGTTGTATAATTCCTTTTTATTATTGCCTTGATTGTGTCTAATTATGGTATCTTTTACACTCTTAGAGAAAAAAGGCAGTCCGCTACTTATATGCTTTAAAGCTCTTAAAATTTCTGCAAAACATTCTGATTTTAACATGTATCCGTCTGCATCATTTTTGATACAGTGGTTTATGAAATAAAAGTCGTCAAACTCGGAAATGATAAGCGTTTTTTGTTTGATGTTATTAGCTTTAAAATATTCTAGCACTTCCCCTCCGTCAAGCTCTGGCATTTTATAATCCATTATTAAAATGTCTACAGAGTTTTTTTCTAGCCATTTAATTATTTCTTTTCCGTTTTTAGAGTAGCCCGTAACTTTTATTCCCTCACTTTTAAGCAAAACGTTTAAACCTTCGTAAATTAATTTACAATCATCGCAAATGTGTATAGTCATTAGTAATAGTATGTTTTAATATTTTTTTGATGTTCCAAATTTACGGTAACATTTTTATATAGCTTGTGGACAAATTACTATTTGACCCTAAATAAAACCCTAGTACCCATACTAGGGAAAACCCTTAGTTTTCTTTAACATTTTTAACATATACAACAAATAAAACTCCCAAATAAACCCACCAAGGAATTTGCTTAATCTTTTTCATGAAATACTCATCTGTTTTTTCTTCGAAAGACTTTTCGTTAGTTTCTTCTTTGTTCTTGGTAATTGTTTGGTTTTTTGTGGAGGCTACAATAAAATCAGTTACGAGTCGCCTAGTTTGACGGTCGTAATACTGGCGATAGCCATTTGAGCCGCTTTTTTTCTGAGTATTGAGTTTAGATAGTATTTCGTCAATCTTTTTATCTATTTCCTTGTTGCCACTTGAAGAAACGGGGGTAACCAATTGATCATTGATTGCTCCGTTTTTCTTGATAATGTTTGTACTATCTTGCTTTTTTTGTGTTTTTTCGGTTTTAGTAGTTTCTTTTTTTGATGTTGAAACGGTTTTTACAGAACGGCAAGAAGTTAAAAACAGTAATACTATAATTAAATATCTCATAATCTTCTATACTCCAAAAGTCTGTGCTTTGGGTAGGCTGAAATTTTTACTTGATTATTTTGATTCCCTCCAAGCACATATATATAGTCTAGGGTCTCTCTCACAAAAAAAGCTACATGCCCTTTCCAGCTCTGCGGGTCTTCACGCCAAAACACTACAACGTCTCCAATTTCTGGAGAAAATACTCGCTCTCCAACATTAAGCCAACTGCGTGCGTTTAATTTGCTAGTATAAGGCAGTCCAGCATTTTTACACACCCAATTAGCAAAGGCACTACACCAAGCCGTTTCATCTTTTAGTTTGGTGCCGTCGTAACCTATCTCATCAAAATATTTCGTGATCTCGGGGTTGTCGTATCTCCCGGGGATTTCTTTCGTTCCGATTTGCGTAAGTGCTAGTTCTATTGTCTTCATTTAGTTTATTTATATTTAAGTTTGATTGAAATTCATTTATTTTATTTATCCATCCTATTGGCGGGAATTTTCCGTTTGTAAGCACGCTAATATTCATAAAAGCCGATCCAGCTGGATATAAAAAAACAGTTAGGTTAGTGACCACCTTAAAGTACTTCGATAGCCAGTCCGCATCTTTTAAAATGAAATTGAACATTTCAAAAAGTATGTAGCCCGCGACGGTGATTGCCATTTTTCGTAACAAACCCTCTGTGTTTATTCGTAGTGAAAAATCTCTTATTTTTAAATGGAGGTAAGAGCCGACAATATGATCTATAATTATGGCCATACCTATTATTACAAAAAATTCTATATTCATATAAGCCCAATTTTTTAACTTCTCAGATAACAATGCAATTGGTGAAGCCGAAAGCGCGAGTGTTAAACTAGATTTCAACTTGGCATACACGCTACCTTTATGTATAATTAAAAGGTGGTTTGAAAGGAATAAAATAAGAGGCTTTATCATGTGTTTATTCTAAAAATATTGTTCCCGACAATCTTAAAATACTATTATCGGAAGTACTTGAAAATTGCAGTTTCGAAAAAGTTAAACTTCCAGCCTCAGAAAAATAAATTACCATTTTACCATTCTCTAAAGTGATTTGAGGGGTTAAATGTATTTTTGAAATCTTCTGCCCTGAGCCTAAAAATATTTGTTCTAATGTGCTATTAGTTGATTCCTCGAATTCTCTTCCAATTTCTGGTAAGTCGATATAAGTAAAACTATTAATTTTTGTTTTTGAGGTAATATGCTTCATTGCTATTCTATAGTGAAAAACATCACCTATTATTTTGTACGAGCCACCAGAAACAACAACGTTATAAGCATCTGCGTTTTGGCTTGTTCTTATTTTTGGGATCCAAAAATCTTGTTGTAAAAAGCCTCCTTTTAATAATCCCGCATTATTATTGTTCGCTAATGGAACAACTGCATCTGCACCAGTAGAAGAAACTACTATACCTTTGTCGTAAAAAGCCATATAATTCAAATCAGTGGCGCCATTCCCGCCGTCTCCTCCACTTCCGCCGTCTCTCATTCTAAATACCACGTCCTTTAAATACAATATAAGCTCATCTGCAGAACCGTAAACTTTTCCATTTACTTCTACATCTGAAAAATGTGTAGGTTTTAGTAGCTCCAGTTTGCTGTCATAGGCGCAAACTACTTGAACAGAATTGTTGCCAACTTTTTTAGCTATGAAAACTTTGAAATATGGAGTGCCGTTTATTTTAAAGTTGTTGTCGTCTATTGTTTGAAACTGGGCTATCATTGAATTACTTTTGATTTAAATTTTCTTTTAGGTAATGGTGTGCAGTCATTGCCGCAATTCCAACTTGGGTAGTCAGATATATTGCGTTCTATAAATTTTTTTACATCTTCAAAAATCGTATTAGCATCTTTTCTATAGGTGTGGTAAAAGTTTCTTCTTTCTTCAAGCGGTAACGGTGTAGAGTGTGGCGTTGTTTTAATTGTAAACCCGTGTGAATTACTTGAAATATTTGATTTCAAAATAAAACGTGCGTATGTGAAATACGCTAATACTTTTGCTATACCTGAAAAAGTGTATTTTCTTCCGTTGTGCTCATAATCTCCGCCGTTAATAATTTTTGTCCATTCTGGCTTGTCTTTTTTGTAGATCAAATCGCTATAAAAATCTTCACAAACCAACTCTTTTAGGTCGAATTCCTGTGCTTCCTGAATGTATTTATTAAAATCTGTTTCACTGACTCCTATTGCAACATGCAAGGACTTTGAAACGTTTGTTTTAGTCGTTAATAGTATCATCGCTTTTTTCTAGTTCAATGGGTTCTCCTAATATTCTTTTAGCTGTTTCGGTGCTATAGCCAAATATTTCCTCAAGCATGGCAACACCTGAATCATAAGCCGTGACCTTTTGCGCCACAGATGTTTGTATACTTAAAACACCTGTAACACCTCCTACGCTTCCACGTAAAGTTGCTTGTGCTTCCTTTTTTAATTTCTCTTCGTAGTTTTCTTTCTGAGGTGTTTTTGTTCCGTCTTCGTTTTCTTCTCCGACTGTTCCATTAGACAGTAACGAATATTGCTTTATAGTCCAGTTTCCGTCTGGGTTAATAGATTCTTTGTAATCTCTGAATAATTCCGTAAAAAAAACTTCGATTGCTTTTCTTTGCCTAGCTGTTATGTTGTTGTAAACGGCTTGCCATATTTTAATATCCTCACCGTTTGACCCTCCTAGCTTACCTTGCACAAAATCCACCAATTGCGCGGGTATTTTAAATGCTTTTCTAATATAATTAGAAGAGCTTACCTCCACATGCTTATATCTTTCGGGTTTTTGATCTCCAGAAATTTTATCGAAAGAAAAACTTTTATCCGTTTCTATATCGGTATTGCCGCGTTCTTGAATCATCCAAATAGAACCAGCGTTCTGCGCTCCATTAACGTTTGAAGCGTTTTCTGTAAACGTTCTTTCTTCTGCTTCCGATTCAAACGGTTTGTGACGTATGACTGTTATATCGTTAAATCCGCGGTGAACAATTGAATTATAAAAATAACCTATTTGATTTTCAGTATCCGTAAAATTACCAACGCTATCAATTAAGCTATTAGGGTAAACTTTATTTTTTTGAAGCGAGAAAAAGGCAATTTGCCCTTTGTAATTCTCCCAGCCGCCAGCGTTTTCAACTTGTTTTTGTATTACTTCTGGATTCGGATTGTAGGTATCAAAAACACTTACATCATCTTTTTTTAAACTTCTTCCCCACCCTTTAGAAGAAACAATGATTTTACCGGAATACCCATTACTATCTTTTTTTCCAACTCGGCAAAGGGTATAAGGTATAATTTTATAACTCTCTTTTTGGTATAGAGCGTTGTAGGCTATTTGCACAAAAACCCCTTGGTGTTTCGCGATTTGTTCGCAAGCATCAAAAAGTAAGTTATCTGGAGTTATTAACTCCCAAAAATTTTCGCTTAGATTTACTTTAGATAAATCTTTTTGAAACCCACCACCACCTAAAAAACTTGCGTAAATCTCGCAACATAACAAAGCTGTAGGACTACTAGCTATAAGGTTTTCAGTAACTAAAGGTTTTTGGTTGTCTTCCCCATTGAAAACAACCCCAAACCTTTTGTTATATATTTCTTGAACCTCTTTTTTATATGACGCTATAACTTTGCTTCTCATTTTTATTTTTTATTTGTGCTTTTTTTAGACTTGTTCCAGTCTTTTGGGTAGGACTGGAATAAAGAAATCCTGTTCGGATTTTCTTTAAGAAGTTTTTTTGCTATTGGATCAGTTATATTGTGTTCGGAATAAACCTCTGAACTCCCTAAAACTGGTATAATCACTCCTTTTTTTAATTTAAATAAGCTTTTCGTGTTATTCATTTTTTCAATGTTTACATTTTTAATTCTATTGATATAATGAGCTATTTTATTTGCGCAAGCCGTGCAGGTTTCACCAAACAGTACAATATGCAGTTTAAACACATGTTTTAAAAAAGACTCTCCGTTTTCGTCTGTTCCCTGTATCAAGGTTTTTACATCGGTCTTCTTTATAAAGTCAAACCAGTAACTTTCTTGTTCACTAAGCTGCTTCATTTGCTTTTATCCATTCGGCTGTTGTGTTGTGGTTGGTATCTAAAAACAATTTAGCTCCTGTTGCTTCCTCTTCTCCTTCCTTTGTTGCAACAGTTAATGTAGTTGTTCCACCGTTTTCGTCGCTATTCCAATTATCTTCTGTGATGAGCATACCGCTTTCATAGCCTAATATTTCAAACGAAAGCTCTCCGTTTATACCAGCGTTTACCTTTTCGCTAATTGTCCCTACTCTTCCACCATGCACTAATTCTTGAATACGCATTCTTTCCTCTTCGCCTCGATACGTTACAGTATAGTTATCGGTGTGAATGTATCCGTTTCCGTAGTCTAATATTGATAAGGCATGCGATGCCTTACTTTGCTTATACCCCTCGGCTGGGTATAATTTAGTCCCCTCTTTTAATACCAATTTAGAAACCTTAGTACCTTTGTTGACTACCTGAGTAGCTACCCTGTCTACATCATCCCAATTAAAATACCATTTGTTTCTAATTCCTCCCTTGGGAATATATCCGCATTTTTTAGCGAACTTCCCTGCCAATTTTGCATCACAACTAAGTTTCATATCTTTTGTTTTTAAGTTTAAAATTAAAGCGCTGCTCTTATATCGTAAAGGTCTGCGACTTTAAAATCTATCATGTAAGTACCCTCTATATATATATTTCTATCTTTACCCGTTCCCGCATGTAAACGTATATCCTCCAGCGCCGAAGTGTCATCAACACCTATTTGCAAGTTTTCTTTATTAGTGTATATAGCAAGGTGAGGGATATGTATTTTACTCCTCTTAAAATCTAATTTTCTTTTTTTGTCGTAACTCTCTTTTGCATACTTTAAACCAATCCCGTCATACTCACCATCACCAAACCCTTTTTGAATTACAGTGTTACCGCTGTCTAAGTTTTTATTGTATTTAAAATAGTTCCTGTAATTTTTTCTTAAGGAATTCGATGTGAAAATCATGTTTGCATCAAAATCCGCGTCATCTACAAGTTCCTCGTAGATTTTAATAGCGTAGTCTTCGTTTAAATTAAATTGATCCGCATCATTATTTTTTGCTATCTCAATAAAATTGTCTTTAAATTCTGGAATAGTTTTTAAATAAAGAAGTGTCGACACTAAACCTTTGTCTATCTGGTCGTAATGTTCACTTAAAGCTGGTTTGGTGAGTATGTTTTGCGTTCCAATGTTTTCGTCTGCATGGAATGCAATTCTAGCGAAATCCGCTTTCATCCCAGATGTTAAATAAGACGTTATAAAACTCGCTAAATCTCCTTTTGTCAGGTCTCTAACATCCAAACCGTTACCTAAAGCCCATTGTAAAAACGATCCTTCAAACTCTTTATAACAAGCCGATAAACTTATTTCTACTCTTTTAGGATTCCAAAATTGTGTATGCCCTCTTAAAGTATCCTTGAAAGATGTAAAAGTTACATTGTCACATCCTTGCTCTTTTTTGGTTATATACTCTGGGGCTTTTAGCGAAGCGACTTGCTGCCCTCCCTTTACCCCGGGAATGATGGTGAATATTTGATCTGTATTATCAAAAACAGCATCCCTAACCGACACATCTTTGATTTCATCTACATACCTTTTATCGTCTTTGATTTGGTTAAACCAATTAATTACTTCCATTTTTATTTAGTTTTTTTGTTTCTATTTTTAAATTTTTCGAAGTCTTTGTCTTCTCTTGTTTTTACTCCAGTTGGCTCGGCGTTTGGAGTTTCGAAGCTTGCAGATTTCACGCTTTTTGCAAGCGTGTTAAACCTTGTGCTAAACTTCCCTACTTCATTTGCTATTAATTCAATAGCCTCATGGTTTTCTTTTAAATCTTTCTCATAACTTGATTTAAAAGTATTGAACGCATTTGTTAAGCCTTTAACACTTTGCATTACCTCTGAAACTGTCGGCTCTTCTTTCGATTCTTCTTCCTCTTCCTTTTCTTTAATCTCACTAATTGCGCCCTCAGAAATTACCCAAGTCGAACCGTCTTTAATTAGCAAGTCTCCGTCTTCAATCTCTTTACCATCTTCATCTGTGACCTTATCACCTACTTTTGGTTGCTCACCATCTGTAACAACTTTGACAATATCACCTGTCGCGGTAGTCTCTTCTATATCGAATGCCGATTCGTTTCGGAATTCCTTTTTTAGTTTATCTAAAAAACCCATATTAATATTTGTTTTGTATTTAATTGTATAATCTATATACCTTGAGAAGAAGTCTTCTATAATAGATTGATCCTTTTGAATGACTGAGAAAATAGACGGGTTATTGTCTAAAAAATCAGTTACAATAATTCCTAAGTCGTTTGTATTATGAAAAAGACTTTCCGTGGCTGCTGGTTCGTCTACAAGGTCAGAAGCGATGAACGAGTGTAGTTTGTGCGATAAAAATTCTTTTCCTCCTATTGTTTCGTCAAATTTCTCACCAGTAATTACTATTGAATTACCAAACATATCAGGATTACTATCCGCCATATCCAATACATATTCCCACATCGAAATACCTTTACCCTCTACCTTTGTTTTTTTAGCTATTGGATCAAGTTTTAAGTCTCCAAACACTTTGTTTTCGTTAATACGAAAATTACTGTAGCGACCTAAGAAAGTACCTAATGAAGTGGCGCACATGTTCGGATGACCAAAACGGCACTTTACGCCTTGCTTTTGTTCGTTTCCTTTTAACATTAAGTCGTTTAGAAAATCGGTATTAAAATATGTACCGTTTTTATTTTCTCCTTGCTGAATGATAACAATATTTTTTATAGTTCCTTTGTCCTTGTCTACATTGATTGACGGACTGGAAAACGAAACCAAAGATTTAAAATGTTTTCTACTCACTTTTTGATTGTTTAATCAAAATTACAATGGAGTAAAACATAAAAATGGATATTAATATTTACCCACTTTTTTTGTATATTTGAGTTATGTTATTAGGTTTTTTTACTTGGTTTATCGGATTCCTTATAATAATGGGAATAGGCTATTTTACAATGTGGCTTTATAGATTTATTTTTGGTTTTCCAAAACGAGTTAAGCAAGGTGTAAAAAATGCTGTTGACAGTACAATTGACCGCGCATTACAAAGAAACCCAAGAATAGTAGAAGAACACAACCACTACACTAACGTTAATATTCTTAAGAAAAACGACGTACACGTAAAAATGTAATCACTTTCCTAGCTTAAGAACAATTTTCTTTACACTTACACTATTTTTAAATCCGTATTTCTCACTTAATAGTTCATACCTACACTCAGCGCACAACTTAGGTTGCGAGTGGAATTCTTCAAATATCTCAATATCTCGAACCCAATTAGGAGATACAACTCCTAATTTCGTTAGTTCTTTCAGGTCTTTAACCTTATGTTTTAATTTAGTATATAACATATCTCTTTACCATTTTTTTAGTGGACAACTGGTTGTTTCGCTTCTTACTTTAGCAGAAAGTGGACACCCGCATTCACCGCAATACATACCGTTAACCTCTGTAATTTTCATATCTACTAATAAGGCTGAGTGCATCCCTTTTTTTGCTAACGGGCAGCCAGAACAAATAAAAGCCCTTTCTTTTGCCTTTTCTTCAACTACTTTACTTGATATAAAATAGTTTTGATAACCACTTAATATTTCTTTTAACTTGCTCATTATTGGCTTGCTCCTATTTCAATTTCTCTTAAGTCGTTTTGGGTTTGATTAAAGTGTTCTAAGTTTAGTGTGCTCGGTGGTAATTTTTGTACTGCTTCCGCGGCTTTCTCTCCAAAAAGCTCGTAATTAAAACTTAAGCCTTTATCTTTATTTGTCTGTGAATTTTTTAGCGGTTTCGTCACTATTCCGCCGTGCTGATATAGTCCACTTGGGTTAATATTTTTAATTCCATTTTGACTGTTTATATGTTCTAACAATGGACGGAACTTAGCGGTAGAAGCTTTGTTAACAATAAACTCCCCTCCTTCCGCCTCGAAACCTGATTCACCGTCAATTGTAAACGGCACTCCACCCGCTGCATGGCTTTTACCTGTTAAAAAACCCCCTAATGAAAATCTTTTTTTCGGAGGTTTTACAGATGATATTTTTTTGACTGTTGCCAAACCACTCGCTAAGGTTACACCTGTTGCTGCAATCTTACTGGCAGTATTAAATGGCTCAGGCAAAACAGATGGGGCTTTCCAGACTTCCGTTACACCTTGGTACGTGTTAATAGTTGCCTGTGCTACCCCTGCCGCTTTACCAGCCATGGTATGTTTGCCTATGAGTTCCGCCGCGTTTCCTAGTGTTTCAGATGTTTGCCTTAGTTTCGCCTTTCCTTTTTCCTCTTCAATTTCTTTTATTTTATTAGCACTTTCTAATTCAATTTTTTCAATTAGTTTTTTATTGCCTTTTGCTGCGCTAACGTCTCTGTCTCTCTCAGATTCCAATCTTGCAATATCAATATCATACTGATTGTTAAATCTTTCTTCCTCTTGAATTCTTGCAATAGAGAACTCCGCCGCTTCCTCTTCTTTTTTAGCTTGGCTTCTTTCTTTCTCTACCCCGTCCTTTGCCTCGTTATTTTGGGTTTCAACTTGGTTAACCGCGTCATTGTACTGTTGTTGATTTATAACGCCCTCGGACAATCTTTTTGCCTGATACTCTTTTTCTTTTTCTGCAATTAAATCAAGTCTTCTTATTTCTTGCCTATAAAGCTCTTCCGTCATAAATTGATTAGCTTCAATCCTAGAACGATGCATATTTTTAAATGCTTCTAATTCACGTACGGCATTGTCGATTGTTATTTCTGCTCTTTTTTTAGCTAAATCATTATCTAGCTGTATAACCGCTAAATTATATTCAGTCTGGGAAATTTTCTTTGCTTTTAACTCAGCATCCAAAATCTTAATTTTTTTTTCCTTGATTTTTTCAGCTAACTGTAAGTCTTCTTCTAGGGTCTTTGCTTTTATTCCTTGTTCAGCTATATATACCGCTAACAAATCTTTATTTAACTTAATAGCTTCTTCGACTTCTTTTTTCTTATAAGCAATAGCCTTATTGTAGCTCTCTTTTCTGATAGCGTTAAGCTTATTTTGTTGCGTGGTTTCTGCTTCGAATTGCCTTTCTTGAGATGCTTCTCTCTCTGCTTCTAAATTTGCTAATTCCGTCCTGTCGGCATCATCAGTATCATTACTTTGCTGCTTTAGTTTTAATAATTTAATTTGTTTTGATAACCTATCATCTTCAAGTCCGTTAATTTCTTTTTGAATCTCTATTGATCTTTTCGCTGCTAACTCTCTTTCTTTTATAGTTTTTGTTTGGTCTTCTGCTATTTTATTCTGTGCTTTGAATTCCTTTTTTAATTTAGCTACTTGACTTATAAAATCCGCTTCGCTCGCGGATAATTCTTGTTGAAGTTCCTCGATTTTCTTTCCTCGGTTATATGCTTCTTTCATAAACTTACTTGTTTCTTTTGCCATAGATTTGGTTTTATCAATAACGTTCTCCACACCTGTAGCAACTTGTAAAGAAGAATTTGCCAAATCTTTGTAACCATCAGTAAAACCGCTGGAAATAATTTTACCTAACGCCTTAAATATTTTTCCGATACCTTTAATTCTATTGATTAAGTTGGTTTTTATCGTTTCCCAAAGTTTTTTAATAGATTCCTTCGGGTTTGAAAATGCGTTATACATCGTTTCTCCTAAGCTTTGAACAACTCCTAGTACGCTATCGAATATCGTTTTTAATGGCGTTAAAACCATACGTACCTTGTTTACTCCTTTTTGTGTCGATGTTAAAAAAACGATTAAAGAACCTAAGCCAACTACTAACGCGCCAATACCTGTGCTTATGAGTGCAAGTCTAAATAACTTTAAAGCTTTCGAACTTCCATTGGTTGTGGCTATCGCTGCCCTTTGTCCTGTAGCGTACTTTAAAAGCGTGCTGTAAACCCCGCTAAGCAAACCACCTATTAATGGTATTCTTTCAATATGCTGTTTAAACGAATTACTTAAATTACCATTCTCGTAAAACAGTTCCTTAATCTGTTCTTTGTAGTTCCCTACCTCTACTTGTGTGACACCTACAGATTTTTGAAGTTCCTTGTACTGGCTATCTTGTTCGTTGATAACTTTAAATAAATCTCTACCTATTTTAGTATTTTCTTGCTGCTCCTTTGTTAGGCTTCCGTACGCTTTTCTGTTTTCAGCAAGCGCGTATTGCAATTGATCTCTTGAGCCATCAGTTTTTTCAATGATTTTTATTTCTTCGATTAAAGTCTTATTGTAACTGTCTATGCCTTTTTTTGTTAACCTGTAAGACTTTTGCTCCTTTCTTAGACTTGCTTCGACCAGCTCTAACTTTTGCCTACTCTCTTCTTGTCTTTTTGTTAATTCATTTAGGTTTTTAGTTTGGTTTTTGTATTCTTCGGTGTTTTTCTTCCCTTGCATCTCTAGGGTAGAAAGATTTTCTTTGTAAGATGCTATTTCGCTCTTACCCTCCTTTATCGAACCTTGAAAAAATTTAACTTCATCTTTCAAAAACTCGATTGATTTTTTTGCTTCAGCTCCTTTTTTAAGTAGCTTTTCCAAATCTATATCTAATTCTAATAGTTTTACTTTTTCCATTGTTTAACCTACTTTAATCTTAATTTCGTTTGACGTTATTTTATCTTGTATGATGTATACCTGATACCATCCTTTTAGTTTTTCTTCCAATACCAATGGAAAATGAAAAACATGAGCACCTTTATTGCTTTTAATAGTGTCTATTTTTATATATCCCGACGGCTCTCCGTCTTTCTTCTTTAATTTTTTCGCAACAATTTGCGCGTTGATGTTAGTTATTCCTTTTATGTTATACTCTGTGTATATTCGCCAATTAAAAAAAAACAGTCCCGGGCTTTGACGCGCTTGATTTAATTGTGATTTTAGGATTGGTTACTATCGTTTTTTTCGATGGAGTTCTTTTGATCTTCACCAGTTCTACTTGGCTTAAAACAGTACTATTAGTGTAGCGTATTTTGTTTATATAGAAATCGCTTGTAAATTGTTCTAAATAAACAGTTTTAAATAGGTCTAAGATTCTTATATCCCACTCATTTAATAATAAGTTTACACTTACTACACTGTTAAAATCTAACGTATTTTTTAACTCCGAATAGTTTTCTTCAAGCAGCTGTCTATACGACAAATTTCTAAAGTTGTACACTGGCACATCTCCTGTAAAATTTTCCTTTGTAGCATTTATAAGTCCGTATTTAATTGTACCCTTCACATGGCTAAGTTCAACTAGATAGTTTTTTGATTGGAAAGGTTTGTACTTTGTAATGTTTCCCTCCTTGTCACGCTCTGGCTTCCAGAAAGGAGTGTAAGTTAAAGAGTGCTTTAATAGTGAGTTTTCCGAAATTGTCGGAGCGTTATAAGGGCGTGTTACTAGTTTTTTTTGTATTGGTAAAGTTTGATTGTCTATGTTTAAAATTCCATCCGCAAAACGCTGCGAATCTTTTTCAAGATAGTTATATGCGAATATGTTTGATTGCGCATACTTGTCTAGCTTATACTTTTCTTCGTTTTGATTGACTAGCTTTTTACTCCAGTCAATTGTGGCGCCTCTATCTTTTATTAATTTTTTTATCTGAATAAAGTCATAAGCTAGCTTATTACGTTTCTTTTGAAATATCAATCCAAAATGCTGCATAACGTCTTTTACGAAGTCTATTTGTCGCATTTCGCCGATAAATGAATTAAATCGAAAATTCAATAAATCGTCATCCGAAGACAATTGTATCTCCATTTCTCTTATGTCTGTGAACTCTGGTGTTGAAACAATTTTTTTGTATATAAAGAGGTGGTTAAAATATAGCTTGTCACCTTTTTTAAGATCAAAAACACCTTGTATAACATAACTGTTTCTGCTGTTTTCTTTTTCTTGAAAAATTACTTTACCTACCCCGCCTCCTGAAACACTCCTTACTCTTATATCTGAACTGATATATTTATCACTTTTTACAACAACTTTTATTGTTGCCTTTAAATGATATTTTTTCGTTTTATTAATTGTTATGAAGTTTCTGTTGCCTGTAACTTTTTTATCAAACACATAAAGTGTGTTAATGTCTGAAATCGAATGCCCTCCATTTACGGGGTATTGCTGATTTTTCGATAAATAAGTAGTTTTACCAATTGCTTTAATACCGTCATCATTCAGAGTGTCTTTTTCAGAGTTGTACCCTCTCTTCATGGAAATAAGTAAGTTCTTAAACTTCTCAGATTGGAAAATTTCACCGAAATATTCAACGTTCGATTCTTTGAATATCTTGTTCCAAAGGGTATGCACGAAAACGCTGGGCACTTGATAATTGATTTCGATTTCTTCACCGCTAAACTTGCCAAAATCTGAAACCGCGTAAATATATCCCTCCTTATTTTTGAACGAATTAATATAATTCTCTCTAGTAACTTGATGATTTAAGTCGCTAAAGTCTAATTCATTTATTTTTTTTGAGCCTATTGCATCAAAAAGGTAGATGTTTCCACCATACAAATATGCTTTGAAATACTCCTTTCCTTTTTTAGTAACTTTCCCTTTTATTGTAACTACGCCATCCGATATTATTTCAACGCCATTCTCAACTAACTTACCTTTTAATAATCTGTAAGGAGTTGTTACAATGCTTGATACTCCTAGCATACCTAACGCTTTTAAATTGTTGGGGGTGATCGGAATTTCAAAAGGATACGAGTAATTCAGTTGTCTGTCTTTTGGTTCTCCAATGTCGTTAATTTGAAACACTTGTGTTATTTTGGTTGTTCCAAGCTCGATTCTATTTTTGTCAATATAAAACTCCATTATAACGTTTGTGTTTTTAGTTTAGGGAAAAGTATATTTACTGGTATTCTTCGCCTTTCGTGCTGTGTTTTATTACTCGTGGCCCTATCCAAAATTCTTACATCAATCCAATTAGTTTTTGAATTAAGTTGCCACATATCAACGTCTAACATTTGAACTCTAGGGCTTAAAAAAAGCTCTTCTGTATAATGGTACTCATGACTAGACAACAACCTTGATTCGGTATGCAGCTCTCTAAATCCGTTTTTACCCGTTACCTTCAAACCATCATAAGAGTACTCTAAATTGTTAATCGTTTTGGGTTTTAATTCATTTTTTGAGTGTCTTGGAAAAAGCCAGTAAGAAAACGCGCCAGATTGGTTAAACCATTTTAGGTAGATACCGCATTGCGTGTCTTCTTTTTTAAGCATAACAGTAAATAACACTTCGTTGTTTATTTTAAATTCAAGCTCATTGTGACCTATGTACAACGGCAAAACATCATTTAATGAAATGTTTGATTTTCCGTTTGAAACGATTAAACGATTAACCCCTTTTTTTGCTTTTAGCTTGATTTCGTGCTGTGTCTTTTTATGATATACTTTTATTTCTCTGTCTGCATCTGAGTAAAAAGGAATATCGTACGGATACCCTTCAAAATACGTCAGATAACAAAACGAAAGTTTATGCCCAGCTAATGGAAATAACCTATAGTCTACTATTCTTTTTTGCCCTGATACTTGTTCTACTGACTTTAAGAACTTGTATTTTTTAGTCTCTTTTTCTTCTGTTTGGTCTGAGAAAATAATTTTAATATCAACGTTTAACTCGTGGTACAAACCTGTATCATGGTGAATTATTCCGTTAAAATTTAATTCGTCTTTAAAGCTATTTAAGTTGTTTAATACTTTAGCAATCTGCAAAAAGTTGTACCTAAACTCATCGTTTAAATTTGGTGTTAACTCATCTTTTATACCGTTTATGGAAATTTCCGAATGGCTCACAGTTTTAGACGTATTAGTCGCTTTAAATCTAATTATATTGTCGTTATATGTGTTTAATATCTTGTTGCTTATATCTTCAATAAATACCATTATGCTGCCTGTTTAAATACTTTTACTAAATCTGATTTAATTCGCCTTGTCCAAATAAGTCCTAATTTTTCTATCATTTCGTATACGTCATCTGCTAAAAATTCCTCTATAACTTCGCTTATAACCTTACCTCTGTTATACTCGTTTGGTACTTTAATTCCCTCCTCTGCAATCTTTCTGGCAATTATAAAAGCGAATTGCCTTTTTTTATCTTTGAAAATTTGAGGCAACCCCCTTTTTACTTCTATCCAATTTTCAATTTCTTTAATCGGTGGAAAGCCTCCAGAGCCTCGACCTTTTTCCATGAATATGGAATGATAAGCCCCAAGCATTGTAAGTGTGTTTCCTTGTATTTGTGTCTCTAAAGAATTTTCATACTTCCCAGAGGCACGTAAACCTAGCTCATCATATTTTTTAATGAGTTTAAGGCGTAAACGCTCTATATAAAACCTGTATAGTCTTTCGTTATCACTCTGCATACTCTATTGTGAACTGAATTTTTAAGCCGTCCAAATTCGGATCATACATATTCTCCACCTCAATTTCTTTCCATCGTTTGATAACGTAATTGTCACAACCATAGAAATAGCTTTCGAACTTGTCTGATTCGTTTTCTAAGTTTTTAATATGCGTCTCATACTTATAATTATAATCCTCGTCATCTTGACGTGACCTAACCACTAAAAGGAATTCACCTGTATATATATAACCTGTCGTCGCTCCGTATTTATTTTTTGTTTTCTCTCTGTCTTTCCAAAGCAAAAGAAAATACTTGTTTCTTTCTTCAAATAGCTTTGTACTGTCATCTGGCAAGTCCTGTAAATTTTGCCAATGCCCTTTCCCGTAGTTGAATTCCCAACCTATTAAGCCTGCAACCTCTTTAAGTTTTTCTATTAGCATTTGTTATAAAATTTTGTTGTATTTGGTTTTTTACCTTGTCTAGACAAAGCTTTCTAAATATTACGGCGTATGGCTTTTTTAGAATTTCGTCATATTTGAGTATATCACCCTTTGCTAAAACATCTAGACTAACGTTGTAATCAAACTCCGTCAATAAGTCTACACCCGCGTTCTTCTCTTCTGCTGTGGGTTCACTTCCTAATCTATCAACCTCTACTCTACCAATTTCTTTTAGCTCTTCACATATCCATAAATAAGCCGCGAAACAGTTAAATACATCTAGTTTTGTAATTTGTTTATTTGATATGTTATAAACCATTTCAAGAGCTTCAAATATTTTCATTTCTTCTACCGCACCCCTAAGATTGATTAGTTCTATCCACGATAAAAACCAAAAGTTTTCTTGAACTGGTTTTAACTTCTTCTTCTTTATTCTTAACTCTTTATTTGGCTTTATTCCGTGTTTTATTATTAGATCAATCATCGCCTTTGATTCATCTTCTAACCTTGCGTATTGCTTGATTGTTGGACGGCATTTAAAAATATTTTCTACACTAGTCGACTTCTTCCCCATGATCTTTTACCTGATTTCTTTTTTGATAATTTCATTAGTGCGACGTAACGCATTGGATCAATCGTGTGATTAAATTCATCGATTGGTTTATTAAGGCGTTTGTCTGTCTTGTCTTTATCCCACGAATATTTACGCAGCTCTTTAATCATGTTAACACTATCCGATGTAACTAGCATTTCGTGTTCTTGTAATACTGAAATACCAAAGTTTATCGAATCCGCTCCCTTTTCCGCTCCCTTTACATAAAAACCATAATAATTTATTTCAGCTATACTTTTAGGCTCTGAACTATCAGCGACAACGAAATCATTTTTTTTGATTCCTAACGACTTCATTCGCTTTGCTATTTGGTCGTTCGTTAAACCTTTTTCGTAGATCAGTTCTTTCCATATTAATTTGCTGTTCCATTTATAACATGCAATTAATGTTGTCGGGTCGTTGGTAAAACCAAAATCAATACCGTAACCAATTAATTCGGCTTCTTGCGGTATCTTATCAATTTGTTTCCAGTTATCAAACACAACTCCGTCTAACTTTCCAAGCTGCCCCAAGCCGTAAACTTTATACCAGTTAGCCCACCATGAACTATATTTAGCTTTCTCTTTTGCTTTTAAAATAAATTTCTTTGCGCTTTCTGGGCACGCTTCATTATCTAAATAATTTAACACAAGCATTTCAACATCATCATCACCTAAAAGCTCTTCATGAAACCAAAACGGATTCGTGGGATTCCAATCTAAAGTAACCGATTGTTTAGTTCTTGATGCTAATTCTGTATAAGCCGAAAATTTAATATTGTTCGCTTCGTTCATGTACAGTCTGTCTCTTCTCGCTCCTCTTAACTTTGAATCATTATCGGCGGAAAAGAATTCCATTGAACTACCATTGGCAAAAGTGTAAATACTGTCTGTTTTGTGCCAATGACTATCTACCCAACGACCTGTAAACTTCATTATCTTTTTAAAGTCTTTCATTGCACCTCTTTTAAGGTGTGGAAAAGATTCCGAGACTATCGAGGTTTCAGTGTTTGGAAAAGTGCAGCAATAATTTATTTCAATAGGGAGTATCCCGAATGTTTTACCCGCCGATGTACCTCCTTGAATCCCTTTAGTAAAGGCTTCTACTTTTAATATTTTACTTATTGCTGTCGTTGTTTGAAACATCTTTTAACTTAAATAATGGCTGTTCTACCTTAACAGTCTGCTCGGTTTTATCTGTTAGCCCTAGTCGCCTTGCAGTTAAACTTGCGTTGAAAGCTCCGACCATAGCTCCTTCAAATTGTTGGTTGTCGATTATTTCACGTACGTATGTAGTGATACGTGAAAACTCTGATCTTTGCTCGTAATCTCTCCAGCAATTTGTAAGTATTCCTAAATACTGACAAAGAGCGTTTAACGTATACGGGCGTTGGGTAGGGGCATCTATAATTTTACCTGCTAAATCACCGCTTTTAATCACTTCCTTTCTTATCCATGGATTATTATCTACCCAATCGAAATAATCATCACATTTCTTTCCTAATAACTTAGGCGTCTTAAATTTTAAAGGGCGTCCGCCACAATTACCTACAGAAATCTTATTACCTTGAATAAATCTACCCGCTTTATCTCGTCCGCTATGTTCTTTTTTACTTGCCAATTTCTTATCGTTTATTTATCTAATACATCGTTACCAAAAATTTTTTGCAGCCCTC
>CANMCD010000010.1 GCA_947496185.1 uncultured Tenacibaculum sp. | reverse complement strand
TACTGCCACAGGTGGGAGAGTAGGTCGTTGCCTTTCTTTTAAAACTCCATAAGTTCTAAAACTTATGGAGTTTTTTTTATGACTTATTTTAAACAAGACATAGTATAAAACAAAACCCGCAGATAAATAAGATTTATTGCGGGTGTTTAATTTATGAGCGAACTAGAATGTTTGTGGTAGATATTACCGTAAACAAGCTTTATGGAAGTTCCTTTACTGCTTATTACTTTGCTTGTGAAGACAAGATTACTTTTAGATCCTCTACTTCAAACCTTTTATCACCACTTCTAATTCCTGCACCAGTTGAGACAAGGGATTCAAGAATACTTTTAATATCTTCCTTACTAATATCTAAATCTAATGTTTCTGGAGGAACCGAATACCACCACATTATTTTAGAAATTTCAGAACGTTGTGACTGTGTCGGAGTTAGATTACCTACAGCTGTATGTGTTATTTCATTTGTTTTTTTAGTCAAATGATTGTATATTTTCTTTTGATCATGAGAACCAACTACTTTATTTTTGAGTGTATTCATGTCTTTTCCATTTTCGATTAAATGAAGCACGTTATTATTGTCTATATAGGAAACATCTACATCTTTTGTCATTTCTGTTTTTTTAGGGTCTGTATAATTAGATCCACTAAAAACTACTTCCCCTTCCGCTAGTTCTTCTTTAGAGACATTTAAAATGGCATCCAATTCTGAATTAAGCCCTTTTATAGAAAGGGGGATACCATCATTGTTTTTACCAACCAAACTTAGATGATCTGAACCATCTTTGAGATAATCAGCGGGTTCTTTAGGCCAAGTAGAAGTGAGTAGTTTAAGGGTGGCTTTAATTCCTGGTATATCTAGTGGTTGTTTCTCTTCAATAGCTGTGGCAATTTTTTTCATTCTATCAATAAAGTGATTTAGATATGTGCTAGAATTTTCTAGTTCAGAAACTAGACTAATTTTATAATAAATTTCATTAGCAGGACGTGAATCCCCTAAAATAGTATCAATACAAGAGCCTACTTTACTACGAGCAATATTTATAAATGAACTTTTACTTTTTTTGTCTACGGCATTAGGAACCCAATTTTTCATTGCTTTTTTAATTTCACTTTGAATAGCATTGGTATTTGTAAAAGTTTGATTGTCGTGCTCTTTAAGCCATTGAAGCAAGCCTTCACTTCCCCATTTATCTATAGCTTTTCTTGCATCTCGTCCTCCTTTAATAATATCATAAACATCTTCTGGGGTGCCACTATAGTCAGTATCTGCTATTTTGATTACACGTTGAACAACAATTTTTGATTCTTTAGATTGTTTTTGTATAGTTTTTTGAGATGTTTTTTTGTTTATAGTTGTTTCATTTTTATAGTGTAATGGAATTTCTATTGGTGTTTTTTTATTTGTCTCTTCAGCATATAAAGAGGCTTTTGCTCCCATTATATCCGCTTCTCTTTCTAACCCAAGATCATCATTAATATTTATTTTGCCTTTCATTTGCATGGTTGGCTTGACCCTTCCTTGTTTTTGTTGTACGACATGCCAAGCTTCGTGGGCTAAGTGTTTTTCTTGCCCAGAAGCTATATGAATATCCGTTCCTTGTGCATAGGCATGGGCGTTCAGTTGTGTAGGTTTATCTGAGTTATAATGCACTTTTACATCATCCATTGTATGACCTGAAAGGTTTTCTACGCCTGATTTCAAATTATCAGGCAATCCAGTATTGTTGGGTTTCTTTTGTATAGAGCGTTGTTTGTTAGCCGTACTATTATTTACACTTTGCTGTAGTTGCGCTATTTTTTTTACCTGTGTACTATTATCGATATGTTTTTGTTGGTTTTGTTGGGAAATACCTTCCTGGCGATTATTTTTTAGTTGGGAAGTAGGACTTGGCTCTTTTTTTTTAGGTGTACGGTTTTTATTGTCCTGCTTTTTATTGTTAAGGGTATACATAATTATATTTTAAATGGAATAAGGGAACATAGATTTTTCCTTGAATTGAATCCTTTATGCTAAAATATATTTTATGTTATTTTCATAACGTTAATGATACTATAATATTATAGTGATATTGTTGGCTTATTTTAAGTAATATGTTTTTTTATCTGTTGGTTAGTTAAACTAAGGTGAAGTCTAATAAAGAAATGATGGTAAATAAAATGCTTATTAATATTGTTTTATAGAGAAATAAGAAAATTAACAGCTGAATTGTTGTTTACAACTTGTGATATAATTAACATCGTTAATAATACTAAACCGATTTTTATCTTAAAAAAAACAGGACAGAGTTTGAAGGAATATTGATAAGAATAAAACCGCAAATAATATTCATTATTATCTACGGTTTTAAAATAGTGAGGGTTAGAATTATTTTTTTATGCCGAATTTCTACTGGCATTAATATTTCCAAATAACGAACGTGTCACAATCTTTTCGAAAGTGTCAATTTTACTATCGTCTAATTGTGCTGTTTCTTCTAGTTTTTGAATTTCCTTTAGTGCATACTGTTGTATTGTTAACAGTGGTAATACGATGGATTCTCTAATATCAATAGAAGCTTTTCCTGAGGGTTCATTTTCCATCAAGCTTTCGTATCCTGTTAGCTTTAATATAAGTCGTTTAGAAAGCAAGTATTCATCGTAAATAATTTTCCAGAAAGCACCGTATTCTTCGTTGTTTTCCATGTACTTGGTAAGATCAAAGAATGATTTCGATAAAGACATCATACTGTTTTCGATCAGTGTTTTGAAGAAGTTAGATTCGTTGTATAAGGTTATTACTTTGTCAAATTCATTATTGTCTTCAAATTGCTTTAAAGCAGTACCAACTCCATAAAAACCGGGTACATTCTGTTTTAATTGACTCCAAGAGCCTACAAAGGGTATTGCCCTAAGATCACTAAACACCAACGAGTCTGAAGCATTTCTTTTGGAAGGTCTACTTCCTATGTTGGTTTTTGCATAGTATTTTAAGGTACTCATTTTTTCTAAATACGATAAAAATTTAGGGTGTTTTTTAAAATCGGCATAGGTTTTGTAACTGATCGTAGCCAATTTATTCATTGTCTCAATGTTTTCAGGCTTCATGGTATTATGGGTCTGGTTTAGTTTATTAGCTATACCAGAACTGATAAGTTGTTCAAGGTTGTATTGAGAAGAATTCAACGTACCAAAGTTAGAACTAATTGTTTGCCCTTGTATGGTTAGTTGTACTTCTTTATCTTCAATATTTGACCCTAATGAGGCATAAAATTGGTGGGTTTTACCGCCACCTCTTGCCGGTGGCCCACCTCTTCCGTCAAAGAATATTACCGTTATGTCGTATTTACGTGAAATTTTGGTAAGGGCTTCTTTTGCTTTGAAAATAGACCAGTTTGCCATTAAATATCCGCCATCTTTGGTACCATCACTAAACCCTAGCATAATGGTTTGTTTGCTGCCTCGCGCTCTCACGTGATTCATATAAGAGGGAGTATTGTATAGTTCTTCCATTACAGTAGGTGCATTTTCTAAATCCGTAATGGTTTCGAATAAAGGAACAATATCTACTGTAAGCTTTTCATGGAAAGAGACCAGTTTGAGCATCGCATATAGCTGCATTACATTTAAAGACGTCTGATTGTTACTTATGATGTATCTATTAGCAGCTTTTTCACCATTATTTTCTTGAATGGTTTTGATTGCTTTGATGGTATTGAGAGTATTCTGTGTCAATTCATCTGCATTACTGAATAAAGATAAATCGACAGTTCCTGTTACTTTAGACAATATTTTTATTTGTTCTTTTTCGTTTAATTCATCGTAATTGCTTGGAAAAATAGTACTGTTTGCATTTTTCAAAGCACTTACAATTTCTGAAAATACTTTGTGGTGTTGTCTGCTATCTTGTCGAATGTCTAATGTAGCAAAATGAAAACCAAATAAGCTTATTTTGTTTAGTAAACTACTAAGCTCTTTAAGGTACAAAGATTGATGGTCTTTGATTAATGCATCACGAATTTCCGTTAGTTCATTTTTTAAAAAATCGAGAGAAATTGACGCATCCTGTCCGTTAAAAATGGCATTGTATAATTTGTTTTCTAACGTTATCATTTTTCCTTCAATACCAGCAAACGTTAGTTTTCTTTTCAATACTCGAATATCCCTGTAATAGTTTTTAACGATGGCTTGTTTTAGTTTTCTGGCTACTTTTAAGGTAATTTCAGGTGTTACAAATGGATTGCCATCACGATCACCACCGGGCCAAAAACCGATATTGATAATATCGTTATTTAAATACTCGTCATCGTCAAAAATATTTTCTTGTATATAGTTGAATATTTGCCCAAAAGACTGATAGAAAATATTTTCTAAATACCATATTAAGCTCTTAGCTTCATCATAGGGCGTTGGTTTTTTATGTCTAAAGAAAGGTGTTTTTCCGAGTTGGGCTAATAATTGTGAGATTTCTTCTAAATTATTATTACGAATAGCATCTGAAAGGTCGTTAATTATTCCAAGGACAGCTCCTGGGTAAAATTGTGTGGGATGTGCTGTCAGTACAATACGAACTTTAAAATCTTTCAAGTACTTTTTTAAGTCGTCTAGCTTGTTGGTTAGCTCTGCATGTTCTTTTAAGTTTTTAAGCGTACCGACACCGTCCATATTATTGATAACAGGAAAGGCGGCATCTTCAATAGCATCAAAGAGTACAACCTGTCTTTCGATGTATTGTATAAATCGAAATAAAAGGTTTATTTGACTCTTCTCATCTCTTCTCGCTTGATACTTTTCAAAGAAAGTTTTTACTATGGTAGTAGGATCATCTCCTTGCTCATAACCTTTTTCGCAGGTCTCATGAAACAAGGGAAGAAGCACACCCGTTTTAGTAATGCTACTAAAAGGCAAAGTCATAAAAATACTATTGTATATTTTATAATTAGCTTCTACATTTTTTTTGAAAATTTTTATTTTAGGTAGTTCAGACATGTACTCGTTTTTAGGTGTAGTAAGTTAAAAAACAATGTGTAAGAATCACTTTTTAACACTTGTTATTTACGAAATCGTTTTAACATGAATTATAGATTAAAAAAAGGTGTTACGGTTTGGTATTACTATAAAATCAAATGTTTTACTTCGTTTTTTAAATTATTAAGTATAATAATACAATGTGAGTTCGATATAATCATGGTATTGTATTGTTGTTTGTTACCAATGAATGTTTGACTTTTTAATAGGTTCTTTAGTCAAGAAGGGTTGTCTATCGAACTCACATTATGTTATTATTACATGGCAGGTAAATCTCCACCAATGCCTTTAGAAGACAGGTAAGATTTACTTGTTAAATATTCATCTACAGCACGTGCTGCTTCTCTTCCTTCAGAAATAGCCCAAACGATCAAAGATTGTCCTCTACGCATATCACCCGCAGTAAAAACATGTGGGACATTGGTTTGGTAATTGGTGGCTTTGTAATTTGATCTTCCGTCCAATTCAATACCTAGTTGATCACTTAATGTATTTTCAGGGCCTGTAAACCCGAGTGAAAGTAATGCTAAATCACATTCCCAAATCTTTTCTGAATTTGGTTTTTCTACCAATTGAGGTCGTTTACCAGGTACGATATCCCATGAAACTTCTACTGTTTTTAATGCAGTTAAATTGCCATTTTCATCGGTAATAAACTCTTTGGTGTTGATAAGCCAGTTTCGGTCACATCCTTCTTCGTGAGAAGAACTTGTCTTCAATTTTAAAGGCCAATAAGGCCAAGGAGTACTTTCACTTCTCATTTTGGGAGGTTTGGGCATGATCTCAAAATTAGTAACGGATTTTGCTCCTTGTCGGTTAGAAGTTCCGATACAATCTGAACCCGTGTCACCTCCACCGATTACAATTACATTTTTACCAGTCGCAGAGATAATATCTTCGTCAACATCTTTATTGAACACTAACTTTGTTTGTTGCGTCAGAAAATCCATGGCTTGGTGTACTCCTTTGGCTTCAATTCCTTTTATGGGTAAACTTCTTCTTTTGGTTGCGCCACCACATAAAACAATGGCATCGAAATAGTCTAGATTTTTTATATCATAATTTACACCAACATTGACGTTGGTTTTGAAAATAATACCTTCTTTTTCGAGAATATCGACGCGTCGGTCGATGATTTCTTTTTCTAATTTGAAATTTGGAATTCCATAACGTAATAAACCACCGATTTCATCGTCTCTTTCAAAAACAGTTACATTGTGTCCTGCTCTGTTCAATTGTTGTGCTGCTGCCAATCCAGCAGGTCCAGAACCAATTACTGCCACTGTTTTTCCAGTTCTCTTTTTGGGTGGTTGTGCTTGAATCCAGCCATTTTGAAAAGCCCTTTCTACAATGTTTTTTTCTATATTTTCAATAGAAACGGGGTCTTTAATTATACCTAATACGCATGATTTTTCACATGGAGCAGGGCAAAGCCTTCCTGTAAATTCAGGAAAGTTATTGGTTGAGTGTAAAATCTCAGAGGCTCTTTTCCAGTCACCTTTGTGTACCATGTCGTTAAAATCTGGAATTAAATTTCCTAGTGGGCATCCGCTATGACAAAAAGGGATACCACAGTCCATACATCGAGATCCTTGTTTTTTTATTTCCGATTCTTTTAGAGGAACGGTAAACTCTTGATAGTGTTTTACTCTTTTTTTAACGGCAACACTCGTTTCGTCTTGTCTATTTATTTCTAAAAATCCACCTATTTTACCCATAACCTATGCTGATATTTTTTCTAATGTTTTTTCTTGAGATAATCTTTCTAATGCCTTTTTGTAATCTTTTGGAAAGACTTTCAAAAAGTGAAGTTTTATGGTTTCCCAGTTCTCCAAATATTCCTTAGCAAGTTCGCTATGGGTATAATGGTAATGATCTTCTATGTGTTGTTTTAATTCGTCAAAGTCTTCTTCCGAAAGTGGATCGAGGTCGATCATTTCTTTGTTACACAGGTGAGAAGCAAATTCATTGTCTTGATCAAATACATAAGCAATACCTCCGCTCATACCTGCAGCAAAGTTTCTTCCTGTTTTTCCTAAAATGATGACTTTTCCACCTGTCATGTATTCACATCCATGGTCTCCAACGCCTTCTACTACGGCAGTAACCCCTGAGTTTCTAACAGCAAAACGTTCTCCTGCGATACCGTTGATGTATGCTTTTCCGTTGATACCTCCGTAGAAACTAACATTTCCTGTGATGATGTTTTCTGAAGCTTTGAAGGTGGCTATTTCAGGTTTTTTAATAATTAGCGTAGCACCTGACAGTCCTTTTCCTAAATAATCATTGGTCTCTCCTTCTACAGTTAGGGTAAGTCCTTTGGTTGAGAATGCACCAAAACTTTGTCCTGCTGATCCTTTAAAAGTGATGTTCAAGGTGTCTTTAGGTAAACCGTCTTCTCCGTATCGTTTGGATATCTCATTACTTACGATGGCACCAACCGATCGATCTGTATTTTCAATATTGTAGGTTAAAGAAGTGGTTTTACGATTTATAATGGCGGCTTTTGCGTCACTTAAAATTTTAGTGTCTAGAACATTGTCTAAGCCGTGGTTTTGTTTTTCTGTATTGTATTGAATTACGCCTTTTTCTTCATTGGGTTTATAAAGAATTGCACTTAGATCTACTCCTTTGGCTTTGTAATGGTCAATGGCTTTATTGGTGTTTAGTTTATGGCTTTGACCGATCATTTCGTTAAGGGTTCTGAATCCTAATTGCGCCATAATTTCTCGTAATTCTTCTGCCACGAAGTACATATAATTAATTACATGTTCGGGAGTACCTTTAAAGTTTTTACGCAATTCTGGGTTTTGTGTAGCAATTCCTACAGGGCAGGTATTTAGGTGACAAGCTCTCATCATGATACATCCTGAAGCGACTAATGGAGCTGTAGCAAAACCAAACTCTTCTGCACCTAATAAGGCTGCAATGGCAACATCTCTACCTGTTTTCATTTGTCCGTCACACTCTAATACAACCCTGTTTCGTAAGCCATTAAGCATTAGTGTTTGTTGTGCTTCTGCTAGTCCAAGTTCCCAAGGTAATCCAGCATGTTTTAGGGATGTTAATGGAGAAGCTCCTGTACCTCCATCAAATCCAGAAATTAATATTACATCGGCTTTGGCTTTTGCAACACCAGCTGCTATTGTACCAACTCCGACTTTTGAAACGAGTTTTACGTTGATTCTTGCTTCTCTGTTGGCGTTTTTTAGGTCATATATTAACTGTGCTAAGTCTTCAATCGAATAAATGTCATGGTGGGGAGGGGGGGATATTAGCCCTACATAGGGGGTCGAATTTCTTACATCGGCAATCCAAGGCAGTACTTTTTCTCCTGGTAGTTGCCCCCCTTCCCCTGGTTTTGCACCTTGTGCCATTTTTATTTGTATTTCTTTGGCACTGGATAGGTAATTACTTGAAACACCAAATCTTCCTGAAGCGACTTGTTTAATGGCACTATTTTTCCAATCGCCATTGGCTTCTTTGGTAAAGCGTAATTTGTTTTCTCCTCCTTCTCCTGAGTTACTTTTCCCGCCAATTCTATTCATGGCAATGGCCAAGTTTTCATGTGCTTCTTGACTGATAGATCCGTAAGACATTGCTCCTGTTTTGAAACGTTTGACAATTTCTGTCCACGGTTCTACTTCATCAATCGCAATAGGGTCTAAATTATTAAATTCAAATAAGCCTCTAAGGGTCATCAGGTTTTTACTCTGTTTATTTACCTTATCGGCAAAAACTTTGTAGCTTTCTTTACTTTTTCCTCGAACCGCTTGTTGTAATTTTGCAACGGTTGTTGGGTTAAACATGTGTTTTTCTCCGTTTCTTCTCCATCGATATTCACCTCCAATTTCCAAATCTAATACGGACGTATAGTTTTTTAATTTGAAGGCTTTGTCAAATCTTGTCTGAATGTCCTTTTCTAATACGACCAATCCAATTCCTCCAATTCTTGAAGGTGTATATGGGAAATATTTTTCTGCAAAGGTTTTTTTCAATCCTAAGGCTTCAAAAATCTGAGAAGCGCGGTATGAATGTAAGGTAGAAATCCCTATTTTATTCATTATTTTTAGCAAGCCTTTACCGATTGCTTTATTGAAATTCTTGACAGCGGTTTCTTCATTAATATCTTTTATAATGTTTTCTTTTACTTGCTGTCTGATAATTTCATTTACTAAATACGGATTGATAGCACTTGCCCCATACCCAAATAAGGTGGCAAAATGATGGGGCTCTCTCGCCTCAGCAGTTTCAATAACAATTCCGAATTTTGAACGTTTTTGTCGATGATTTAATGAGTGATGTACATACGAGCAGGCTAAAAGTGCAGGTATTGGTGCTAAATTCTCATCAACATTTTTATCAGATAGAATAATAATGTTTGCGCCTTCGTCAGTTGCTTTTTCAATATCGGTTAGAATGTTGTCTAGTGTTTCTTCTAGTCCGTTTACCCCTCTTGAAATGGGGTATAGAATAGGAATCGTAGCCGCTTTAAAACCGGCATGATTAATATTTTTGATTTTATCTAAGTCATCATTTGAGATTACAGGGTTTTGTATCCTAAGTTTATTGGCTTGTTCAGGGATGATATCAAAGATATTTCTATCACCACCAATGGCCAAGCTAATGTCTGTAATGAGCTCTTCTCTAATACCATCTAATGGTGGATTGGTAACTTGTGCAAATAACTGTTTGAAGTAATTGTATAGTAATTGGGGTTTGTCTGATAAGACCGCTAATGGAGTATCGATACCCATAGAACCAATGCCTTCTTTCCCTTGGGTTGCCATCGGTGTTATTACGGTGTTTATCTCTTCTATGGTATATCCAAAAATACGTAGCCTAGTTTTGTAATCTGTAGGCTCTATGGGACACATATTGTTGGTGTACGGAACTTTTGAAAGAGGTAAAGTGTTGTTCGCTACCCATTCTTTATAGGGTCTTTTTGATACAATTTCGGTTTTAACTTCTTCGTCTTCCAAAATACGTCCTTCGTTCATGTCTACTAAAAACATTTTCCCGGGTTCTAATCTTCCGTGTCTTTCTACATTCTCAGGGGCTACTTCTACGACTCCTATTTCTGAAGACATGATCACAAACCCATCTTTTGTAACGGTATATCTCGAAGGACGTAACCCATTTCTGTCTAAAAGGGCACCTATATAATTTCCATCCGTAAAAGGTATCGAGGCAGGCCCGTCCCATGGTTCCATAATACAAGAATTGTATTCGTAGAAGGCTTTTTTGTCTTCTGACATGGTTTGGTGTTTTTCCCAAGCTTCTGGTACCATGATCATCATTACTTCAGGTAATGATCTTCCTGTCATTAGTAGTAATTCAACTACCAAATCCATCGAAGCAGAGTCTGATTTTCCATCTCTGACAATGGGAAAAATTTTATCGATATCTTCCCCAAACAAATCACTTTTCATTAGTTCTTCACGGGCACGCATTCTGTTGACGTTTCCACGTAGGGTATTGATTTCTCCATTATGACACATATAACGGAAAGGTTGTGCTAAACTCCAAGCAGGAAAAGTATTGGTTGAAAATCGTTGGTGAACTAGTGCTAGTCTAGTAACTAAATCTTTTTCTTTTAGATCCTTGTAATACCTGCCTATGTCTTCTGGGATTAATAACCCTTTATAGATTAAGGTTGTAGTAGATAAACTAGGAAGATAAAAATAATCTGCTTGCGATAGTTTTGATTTAGCAATAATATGTTCAGCGATCTTACGAGCGGCAAATAACTTGGCATTAAATTCTAATTCTGTCAATACCTGATCGTTTTTGTCGATGAATATTTGTTTTATTTTTGGGGCTGTTTTTGATGCGATTTTTCCCATAAAAGCATTATCTACAGGTACATCTCTCCAACCAATGATGCGTAAGTTTTGTTTTTTTATTTCTTCTTCAAAAACGCTAATGCAGTAGTTTGATTGATTGGAGCTTTTGGGTAAGAAAACCATCCCGACAGCGTATTCTTTAGGGGCTGGGATTGTAAAAGAACAAACTCGTTTAAAAAAATCGTGGGGTATGTCTATCAAAATACCAGCACCGTCACCTGTTCTACCGTCTGCACTCACTGCACCTCTGTGTTCTAATCTAACCAATATTTCGAGTGCATTGTGAATAATAACATTAGATTTCTTTCCTTTTAAGTTACAGATGAAACCTGCGCCACAATTGTCTCTTTCAAATTCGTTCAGATATAATCCTTGGTCTCTCATATTTTATTGTTTTATAGTTAGTGTTCGTTTAATCTAAATTCTGGGTATGCATTAATACCATGTTCTGACTTGTCTAATCCTATTACTTCTTCTCGTTGTGATACCCTAATACCCATGGTTCTTTTTAGGGTGTAAATAATTATAAAGGAAGAAAGAATGCATAGAAAGGCACACGCTGCGATTCCGACAAGTTGTGATAAAAATTGGGCTCCCCCCGCTAAATTTCCAAAAATACCGACTGCCAATGTGCCCCATACACCACAAACAAGATGTACCGCAATTGCTCCGACAGGGTCATCAAGTTTGATTCGATCGACAAGGCTTACGGCCAGTACGACTAGTATTCCTGCAATAGCTCCGATGATAATGGCATCTGTTGGGTTCATTTGATCTGCTCCTGCAGTAATACCGACCAACCCCCCCAAGATACCATTCAAAAACATGGTTAGGTCGAAGTTTTTATAAAGTATATAGGAGGTGATAAAAGCAAAAACGCCTCCAGTAGCTGCTGCTAGGCAGGTAGTCACCAAAACTAATGAAGTTTTAGTAGGGTCGGCAGATAAAACTGACCCTCCGTTAAAACCGAACCAACCTAGCCAAAGAATAAGTACTCCAGCTGTAGCTAGTGGAATATTGTGTCCTTGTATCGCTTGTGATTTTCCTCTTTTAAATTTACCAACTCTAGCCCCCAATAACCATACAGCGATAAGTGCTGCCCATCCGCCTACTGAGTGTACTAAGGTTGACCCTGCAAAGTCATAAAAAGGGGTTTCTAAAGTATCTAAAAAGCCTTGTCCCCATTTCCAAGAACCTACAATCGGATAAATGAATCCGACATAGACAATGGTAAATATAATAAAGGCTTCTAATTTCATGCGTTCTGCGACTGCTCCTGAAACGATGGTAGCAGCTGTAGCAGCAAACATTCCTTGAAAAAGGAAGTCTGTCCAATAGGTATATCCGCTGTTGTAAGAAAGGTCTAGTACGCCATTGTTTATAGGAGAAGATAACCCAAAGCCAGCGAATCCTATAATGCCCCAAGAGGTTTCATCAAAATTAGGATACATTAAGTTAAAGCCTACAAAGCAGTATAATAGTAGTCCTACGGTAATGATGAAGATATTTTTGAATAAAATATTCATTGTGTTTTTTTGTCGGGTTAAACCAATTTCTAAAAAGGCAAAACCCAAGTGCATAAAAAATACGAGTGCTGTACAGATCATCATCCATACATTATTTATCGTAAGTATATCCATGATGTTGTTTTTATTAGTTTAGTGTTGTTCCTCCCTTTTCGCCGGTTCGTATTCGATAGCATTCTTCGATATTGGAAACAAATATTTTTCCATCTCCGACGTTCCCTGTTGCAGCGGCTGATAATATGGCGTTAATGGTTACCTTTTCGAAATCATCATTTACTACAATGGATAAATACCTCCGTTGAATATCACTTGTGCTGTAGCTAACCCCCCGGTATACATGCCCCTCTTTTTCATTTCCTATTCCCGTAACGTCCCAATACGAAAAGAAGTTGATGCCTACCTCATGTAGTGCTTCTTTAACTTGGTGAAATTTTGATTTTCGAATAATTGCTTCTACTTTTTTCATGATGGTAAGGCTGAATGTTTTTGTTAGTTTAAATATGTTGTTGTTTGGTAATTTGTTATTGATTATATATTCATACACGTTGTTTTAATGGTTTTCTTTAGGTTGCCTACCTTTTCACATCGAATAAGCTTTTGACTATAATCTTGATTGATTAAAGTTTTTGTTAGTATGTTTTTTATTGGAGTATTGCTGTAATTGTGTTTTACAGGGGTAGGTACCCTATCACCAATAGTACAATTCTTTTTTTGCGTTTCGTTTTGTGAAAAAAGATTAAAATTCAACATAGTTAGTCTAAATAATAGGTTCATTTTTTATCCTAACTACTCGTCTTTTGATTTAAATGAGTTGCTAATTTTCAACTTTTATAGCATATAAACAAATGGCTAGTAGTGTTTTGAAGCTATCAAACGTTTTCGTAAATGAAGGGGGGCTTAAAAAAAGGTGTTAAAAAATTACTTATCCATAAATGCGTACATTTTACGCGTGGTAAAAATGAGAAGTACTTAATTTAGGAACTGTTTTTTGGGGATTTAATAAAAATGCATTTTTTTAATAAAAAAATCGAATTTTAATATTATAAATTTATCAAAAAACGTTTTTTGTTATTTTTTTTTCATTGAAAATTGATTTTTATTAAGAATATTATAATTATTTAGAATAAATAAAAATAAGGATTGTTTCTTGTAGTTTGAAATCATAATGAAAGTAATACGAAATAGTATAAAATAGCGGTTTTATGTGTAAAAAACATTGTAGTTTTGGGAGATATGAATTATAAGTGTGCTTATTTAGTAAATATCCAGTTCTTGGGGTTTCGATTTCATGGATGGCAGAAACAACCGAACTTGAAAACAGTACATTGGGCTATTGATAAAACATTAAAATTTGTCTCTGAGGGGGTTCGGAGTAAAACGGTGGGCGTAGGAAGGACGGATGCAAAAGTGTCTTCTACGCATTATTTTTTACAGCTTTTTATAGATGAGGTTATAGAAACCGCTACTTTTATTGATGTTTTTAATAGGAATGCACCGGCAGATGTGCGAGCAATTTCTGTGGAAAAAATTACAGATGCTTCTTTTAATATTATTCAGAGTCCAAAGATCAAAGAGTATCGTTATTATTTTTCTTATGGTGAAAAGAACCATCCGTATAGTGCTCCTTTTATTACTGGGGTGCAAGCGGAGTTGGATATAGCTTTGATGGAAGAAGGCGCGAGATTGTTTGAAGGATTTCATAATTTTAAAAGGTATTGTACAAAACCCACAGCGGAAACTAAGGTGGAACGTACGATTATTGCATGTCGGATTATAGAGAATTCCGATTTTAGTGCCTCTTTTTTTCCTAAGAATAGTTATGTACTTGTTGTAAAAGGTGCTGGCTTTTTGAGGAATCAGATTCGATTGATTATGGGTGCTTTGTTTGAATTAGGAAAAGGGACGTATGATCTTGATTTTATCAAGGACTCTCTAGATCCTGAAAGTGATATTACGTTTATAAAGTCAATTGCTCCGTCTTCTGGTTTGCATCTGCATCATGTGGAGTTTGGGTAATACTACTTGTAATTTGAAAAAACGCTAATAAAATGCTCTTTATTTCTTTTGATTTTAATAGGAAAAGAAATCGTAGTTAGGGATATACCTTGTTTTTTTTGTATAAAGAAAAAGCTTCATTTTCTTTACAAGATTTTTCGAATGACAACAGATTATAAGTTGTGAAAATTTGATTGTTTTTTGCTGCTTTTTTTGAGGTTGCCTATTTTTGGGGGGGTAAAACCTAACACGTATTTTATAGTATAATGACTACTATCTCTCCAAGATTTTTTCTCTTGATATTTATTCTATTGTATAAGGTGTCATTTTGTCAAACTCAAGATTTATATGATAATCAAGTTGATTCTCTTAAAAAATATAGTTATGATGAGTTGAAAGAAAAATACTATGAAATAGAAGAAAAGTCTATCTCTAAAGCAAAAGTTTATGCAAAATATTATTTGGCTAAATCAAAGTTAGAAAATGACACTATTAACATAGCTCGTGGGTATCGTTTTGTTTCTTATACAAGTGAAAACGATGATGCTATTAAGTATTCAGATAGTATTATAAATATTACTAAAAATAGTGATAATAAGTATTTTCCAACTGTAGGATATTTACTTAAGGCATATTATTATTATGATTTCGGTAATTATAAGTTAACCTTAAATAGTTTGTTAGAAGCTTATCCTTATGCTCTCAGAAAAAATAATGTTTATAATCTAATATTTATTGAAAACTTAATAGCAAATTTGAAAACAAGATGGGGTAGATATGATGAAGCTTTAGAACTTTATAAGAATGTTCATAAAAAAATCTTACTAAATAATGATTTAATCAAATCTGAAAAATATAAATTTTCATTAAACAATCTTTCAATATGTTACTTACGAAATAAAAAAATTGATTCTGCATTTATTTTTATTAATAAAGGAATCAAATACAGTCTATTCTTAGGGGATGATAAGTTTTATAATAAAAATTTATTTGTTTCAGGAATAGGATATTATTATAGGAAAGAATATAAGCGTTCAAATGACAGTATACTTAAATCAATATCTAAATTGAGAAGAAGTACTAGTAAAGCTATAGCCTACTATTTTTTGGGGAAAAATTATAAAGAGCTTAATAAAGAAGACTTATCCGAAAAGTACCTTAATCGAATGGATTCTATTTTTAAGAAAACTAATGATGAGTTTCCCGAATTAATTGATGGTTATCAGTTGCTTATTGAAAGGGCGAGACTTCAAAAAAACCTTAAAAAGCAATTGTATTTTGTGAATCAATTAATAAAAGCAGATAGTATGATCGATCGTAATTATGTTGAAATAAATGATATGATTACCAAACGTCATGATATCCCATTATTGATGAAAGAGAAAGAAAAGTTGATTGCGTCGTTGGTAAAAAGCGAAAAATTAGCACAATCAAAGGTGTTTGTTTTAATATTTTGTGGGTTAGGTTTATTGTTTATTGTAGTTTTTTTATATAGAAAGAATGTACGATACAAGAAAAGGTACCAAGAACTAATAGAAAACAAGGAATTAATAAAAGAAAACAAAAAGAAGAATGTGGAAGAGAAAAAGCGTTTAAATATTCCAGAGGAAGTGATTCAGGAAGTTTTGGAAAAACTAAACGTTTTAGAAGAAAAACACTTTTATCTTGATGTTAATTTGAATGTTTATGATTTGGCAAAAAAAATAAATACCAATACCAGTTATTTGTCTAAAATTATCAACACCTATAGAGGGAAAAATTTTACCAGTTATATAAATGAATTACGTATTAATTATTCAATTAAACGTTTAAAAAAGGACAAGAAATTTAGATTATATACGGTAAAGGCAATTGCAAATGAGTGGGGGTTTAATAAAACACAGTCTTATACAAATGCTTTTAAGAAGCTTACGGGGATAACACCTTCTTATTTTTTAAATGAGTTGGGTGAGGTTTAAGGTGTTGTGTTTTAGTTTTTATGTTTTTGTTCGGACGTAAATTTATAAATATCATTATTAATAGTTTTTGTCATTATACATTTTTATAGACTTTTGTGATTGAATATAAAAAATATATGAAGAATGGAGTAGTATTTATTCTTTTGCTTTGTGGAGGTCGGGGCATCCAAATTATCAGTTGGAAAGTAAATAGCCTAACAACAAAGGAAAACTATTTTAGTATAGTAGGTCTTTATAAGTATCTATATAAAACTAAAAAGTCTATAGTAAAGGATAGACTTTTTAGTTAGGTATTTTCATTTCAAAAAAGAAATGATTTATGCTTTTATAAGGCTTCTAGAGATTACTATTTTTTGAATTTCAGAAGTCCCCTCATAAATCTGTGTAATTTTTGCATCGCGCATTAAACGTTCTACATGGTATTCTTTTACATATCCATTTCCACCATGTATTTGAACAGCTTCCACAGTTTGTTCCATGGCAACCTTAGAAGCATATAATTTTGCCATTGCTCCAGATTGATCGTAATTTTCACCTGCATCTTTATCACAAGCTGCTTTCATAACTAAATGACGTGCCGCTGCAATTTCAGTATACATGTCTGCAAGTTTAAAAGCAATGGCTT
The DNA here is from genome assembly GCA_947496185.1 of uncultured Tenacibaculum sp. Classification (GTDB taxonomy): domain Bacteria; phylum Bacteroidota; class Bacteroidia; order Flavobacteriales; family Flavobacteriaceae; genus Polaribacter. Next base: position 156,866 of record CANMCD010000010.1, on the reverse strand, counting down.
GGTGGTTGCATATTTCAGTGCCAAAAGCTTTACGTTCTTTAGAATATTTTAATGCCAATTCATAAGCTCCGGCAGCAATTCCTAAAGCTTGCGCAGCAATACCAATACGACCACCTGATAAGGTTTTCATAGCAAATTTAAATCCGAATCCGTCTTCTCCGATTCTGTTTTCTTTCGGGACTTTTACATCGTTAAATTGCAATGTATGTGTATCTGAACCTCTGATTCCTAATTTATCTTCTTTAGGCCCTACGTGAAATCCTTCCCAGCCTTTTTCTACGATAAATGCGTTAATGCCTCGGTGTCCTTTACTTCGGTCGGTTTGTGCAATAACTAAATAAACATCGGCACTGCTTCCGTTTGTAATCCAGTTTTTAGTTCCATTTAATAGGTAATGGTCTCCTTTATCTTCCGCAGTGGTTGCTTGAGATGTAGCATCACTACCCGCTTCGGGTTCACTCAAACAGAAAGCGCCTAGTTGTTCTCCTGTGGCTAATTTGGTTAAATATTTTTGTTTTTGTTCTTCGGTTCCATAAGCTTCCAAACCATAGCATACTAAAGAATTATTAACAGAAACCATAACGGATGCAGAAGCATCAATTTTAGACAATTCTTCCATGATTAATACATAAGAAATACTGTCCATACCACTACCACCATATTTTGGATCGACCATCACTCCCATAAAGCCTAGTTCTCCCATTTTTCGTACTAATTCTATCGGGAATTTTTGTTGTTCGTCTCTTTCAATAACACCAGGTAGTAATTCGGTTTGGGCAAAATCTCTTGCTGCATCTCGAATCATTTTATGTTCTTCTGTCAGGTTAAAATCCATTATATAATTTTAGTTTGTTTATTAAATTCGTAAAATTTATACGCAAATATAACTTTTTACTGCCAAAAATTCAATGGCTATTTTTTACTTTTACCAAATATATGATTATGAATGATATTCGTGTTATTGGGGTAATGTCTGGAACTTCCTTAGATGGAGTAGATCTTGTATTTGTTAGGTTTGATAGTAATGATTTTTCAAGATTTGTTATAGAGTGTTCAGAGACAGTTTCTTATTCGCTTTTATGGAAAGAGGAACTACAAGAAGCAATTAATTATTCAGATGAAAAGTTAGCGTTATTAGATAAAGAATATGGAATTTTTTTAGGTGAAACTATTAACACTTTTCTTAATAAGAATGCTATTGAAAATATTGATTTTATAGCTTCACATGGGCATACTATTCGTCATCAACCTGATGAGGGTATTACTTTGCAAATTGGTAATGGAAAAGAAATAGCTGCTGTAACTCAACAAAAAGTAGTTTGTGACTTTAGAACTCAAGATGTTGCTTTGGGAGGTCAAGGAGCACCATTAGTTCCTATAGGAGACAAATTGCTGTTTTCTGTTTATGATTATTGTGTAAACTTAGGTGGTTTTGCAAATGTTTCTTATGACCAAGAAGGAAGTCGAATAGCTTTTGATATTTGTCCTGTTAATATTGTATTGAACCATTATACCAGAAAGTTAGGGCTGGAATACGATGATAAGGGGGCATTAGCAGCTTCTGGAACTATTAATCAGGAACTTTTATTGTTGCTTAATGAACTTCCTTTTTATAAAAAAATGCCGCCAAAATCTTTAGGCTTGGAGTGGGTTAAAGAGCACGTTCTTCCACTAATAGATAAAAATGAAACCGATATACCTACTATTTTAAGAACTTTTGTAGAGCATGTAGCGATACAAATGAACGCAATAATGATACCGTCTAAGACAAAACTATTTACAGGTGGAGGTGTTTTTAACGCTTTTTTGATGAAAAGAATTGCTTTTTACTTGAATGAAAGGGTAGGGTTGGTAGGAAAACAGCTTATTGAGTATAAGGAAGCCTTGGTATTTGCTTTTCTTGGGGTGTTACGTGTACATGATGAGGTGAATTGTTTAGCTTCTGTAACGGGAGCTGCTAACGATCATTCTTCAGGAAAGATATATTTGCCTGATTAACTGTTGTTTTTTTGAAGATATTAAAGGTTTTGTTGTTTTTGTAGGTGGTATTTTGAAAAAATTAAGTTAAAGCCTTTTTTTTTGTTAAAATTTCCTTTGTATTTTTGCGTTTCGTTGATCGGAAAGGTTGTTTTTAGCCTTTATTTATCTGGTAAACTTTTACATGTTTCTGTTATAATATTAAGAAGTATTTATTCTTGAAATATGTTTTTTTATGGTAAGTTTGTGAGGTAATGAAAATCTAAAAAATAGAAAGAATGAATCAGCTTTAAGTCCCCTTTTTAGGGGTATTATTTTAAAACTACAGGTCAAGCGCTGTGAAAAGGAATATGTAGTAAAGTTGAACATTATTTATAAAACTAAATATGAAAGATTTATTAAAGAGGTATGAGGAAAAGCAACCAGAAATTGTTTTTAATTGGAAAGATTCAGAAACCGAAGCCGAAGGGTGGACCGTTATAAACTCACTTAGAGGTGGTGCTGCTGGTGGCGGAACTAGAATGCGTAAAGGTTTGGATAAATATGAGGTGATGTCGTTGGCAAAGACGATGGAAGTTAAGTTTACGGTTTCAGGTCCAGCGATTGGAGGTGCAAAATCAGGAATTAATTTTGATCCGCATGACCCTAGAAAAAAGGGTGTTTTGGAACGTTGGTATAAAGCCGTTGCTCCTTTATTGAAAAACTATTATGGAACTGGAGGTGATTTGAATGTAGATGAGATACATGAAGTGATTCCGATTACAGAAGATAGTGGTGTGTGGCACCCACAGGAAGGTGTTTTTAATGGTCACTTTAAACCAACTGAGGCAGATAAAATAAATAGAATAGGACAATTACGTCATGGAGTGATTAAGGTATTGGAAGATGATGTTTTGTCTCCTAGTATTGAAAGAAAATATACCGTGGCAGATATGATAACGGGGTACGGAGTTGCGGAAGCAGTACGTCATTATTATGAAATTTACGGAGGAAGCGTTGTAGGTAAGCGCGCTATTGTTCAGGGATTTGGAAATGTAGGTTCAGCAGCAGCGTATTATTTGGCTCAAATGGGAGCTAAAGTTGTAGGGATCATCGATAGAGTTGGTGGTGTAATCAAAGAAGAAGGGTTTTCTTTTGAAGAAATCAAGCAGTTATTCCTTCAAAAAGATGGAAATACCTTGGTGGTTGAAAACATGATTCCTTTTGAAGAAATAAATGACCGTATTTGGAATTTGCCTTGTGAAATATTCGCCCCTTGTGCAGCATCTAGGTTAATCAAACAAGAACAAATTAATCAGTTGATTGAAACTGGTTTAGAGGTTGTTTCATGCGGTGCGAATGTGCCTTTTGCCGACCAAGAGATTTTCTTTGGGCCTATTATGGAGGATACGGATAAAAAAGTTAGTTTGATTCCTGATTTTATTTCAAACTGTGGAATGGCAAGAGTATTTGCTTACTTTATGGAAAGAAGGGTAGAAATGAGCGATGAGGCTATTTTTGAAGATACCTCAAATACGATAAAGAAAGCATTGCAAAAGACATTTGCGAAAAGTGCGTCAAAAACTAAAATAAGTGAAACTGCTTTTGAAATAGCTCTTAAAGAGCTGATTTAAGAGTCATAAATAAAATAACAACATGTTTAAACATTTTTTAGGGAACAGTCCGAAGTGGTTTAAAATGACCATGATAGGTTTTTTAATTTTTAATGTATTTTCCTTTTTCGTTTTAGGGAAAACAATAACAGCTTGGCTTTTTATAGGGGAATTTATATTTACCTTGGCTATGGCATTGAAATGTTATCCACTTCAATCTGGAGGATTGTTGGCTATTGAAGCATTGGCTCTTGGATTGACTTCCCCTAAAAATGCATATCATGAGGTAGATCAGAATTTAGAAGTTATTTTGCTTTTGGTTTTCATGGTGGCTGGTATTTATTTTATGAAGCCTTTATTGATGTTTATTTTCAGTAAGGTTTTTACCAAGATAAAATCTAAGTTAATCCTATCCTTATTGTTTGTTTTTTTAGCAGCGGTGCTTTCTGCTTTTTTGGATGCATTGACGGTTACAGCCGTATTAATAAGTGTAGCGGTTGGGTTTTATGGAGTGTATCATAAAATACATTCAAGCTCTAAGGATTATGATGGAGATGGTGTTTTGGATAGAGAAGAACTTAGTGGTGAGACCCTAGAGCAATTTCGTAGTTTTCTTAGGAGCTTGATTATGCATGGTGTCGTTGGAACCGCTTTAGGAGGGGTTTGTACACTTGTTGGTGAACCTCAAAACTTATTGATTGGTGAAAGATTGGGATGGGACTTTATTGAGTTTTTTTTAATGATGTCTGATATTACAATTCCAGTATTGTTTGCAGGCTTGGCGACTACTGTTGTTTTGGAAACCACAGGATGGTTTGGTTTTGGAGCTAAATTGCCTAAAGTAGCTGCTGAAATTATTGAAAATTACACTATAGAGGAGGATAAGAAGCGTACTGAAAAACAAAAATACGGCTTGATAGTGCAAGGTGTTTCTGCTATTTTATTGATTGCAGGTTTGGCATTGCATTTAGCTCCGGTAGGGTTTATTGGTTTGGCGTTAATTATCATTCAAACTGCTTTTATGGGAATCATAGATGAACATCACTTAGGGCCTGCTTTTGAAGAAGCCTTGCCTTTTACAGGACTGTTAGTGGTATTCTTTGTAATAGTGGCTATGATTCATGATCAACATTTATTTAGTCCTATTATTCAATGGGCCTTAGAGCAAGATCCAGCTACACAACCAGGTTTGTTTTATATAGCGAACGGATTTTTATCAGCTATAAGTGATAATGTATTCGTAGCGACTGTATATATTGGTGAGGTTGAAAATGCATTCAAAAGTGGTATCATTGATCGAGAGCATTTCGAAAAATTAGCGATTGCTATTAATACAGGAACAAATTTACCGAGTGTGGCTACACCAAATGGACAAGCAGCGTTTTTATTTCTTTTGACCTCGTCGTTAGCTCCTTTAATTAATCTTTCTTATGGGAAAATGGTAAAAATGGCATTGCCTTATACTATAGTTTTAGGAGGATTAGGATATATCATGGTAAAATTAACCCTATCTTAAATCGAAAAACACTTTTATTTTATATTTTTAGATCCTGAATTAATTGTAATTCAGGATTTTTTAATCCTAATTGTGTATTAGGGTTTTGTTACAAGGAAACATAGTGTATAAAATCAGGTCTTTTTTATCTAAACGTTATTACGTTTGTGTTTACATAAAAAAATGAGTAAAAAGACTAATTTTAACTGTTGCGAATCCGTAATGAATTTTAAGGCATAATTAATTTTTAAGCAATTAAAAGAGACTTTAGTCGTTAGTAATAAAAAAAATAAAGATCGTAATTAAATGTTAGCGTATTTTCAAGAACAAGCAGAACTATTGGATGAAGAGACACAGGAAAAAACATTGTCTATCTATAAGTTAATTATGGATGGAGGTGTAGGGGGACAAATAATTATTGCCTTGCTATTTGTGTTGTTAGCTGTCGCTTTGTATATCTATTTTGAACGTTTTTTTGCCGTGAAGGCAGCATCAAAGGTGGATAAGAATTTTATGAACCAAATAAAAGATCATGTGATGAATGGTAAGCTTGAAAGTGCCAAAAGTTTGTGTGATCATACGGATAATCCATCAGCTCGTTTGATAGGGAAAGGGATATCAAGAATAGGAAAGCCTTTGGATGATATCAATAAAGCAATAGAAAATGCGGGTAAATTGGAAGTTTATAAATTAGAAAAAAATGTAAGTGTTTTGGCTACGATTGCAGGGGCAGCACCTATGATTGGTTTCTTAGGGACTGTTATTGGAATGATTGTTGCGATACATGAAATAGCAAATTCTGGAGGGCAGATTGATATTAAGATGTTGTCAGATGGGTTGTATACGGCAATGACCACTACCGTTGCAGGTTTGATTGTTGGAATTATTGCTTATATTACCTATAATCATATCGTTGTTAGAACGGATAAGGTTGTGTATCAAATGGAAGCGAAGTCAGTTGAGTTTTTAGATCTTTTAAATGAGCCTGTATAATGAATTTAAGAGGTAGAAATAAGGTTGATCCTAGCTTTAATATGTCGTCCATGACGGATATTGTTTTTTTATTACTGATCTTTTTTATGTTGACTTCTACTTTGGTGACGGTTAGTGCAATTGATGTATTGTTACCAAAGGCAGGAGGGAAGACAGAAAATAGTACTTCAGTAGCGGTTACGATAACTAAAAAATCAGTTTTCTATATTGATAAGACTAAGGTGAGTGCTGCTAGATTGGAAAGGAAATTGTTAGAAAAGGTAGGAGCAGATAAAAAGAAAACTGTGGTTATACGTGGTGATCAGAATGTTCCTTATAAGAATGTAATGAAGGTAATAGATATTGCTAATAAGAATAAATTAAAAATGATTCTTGCTGTCAAAGGAAAATAAGGAGTATGTCGATATTAGATACAAAACATAAAAGAAAGTCTGCCACGATAACAGCCATTATATTAGTGTTGTTATTGATAGGGATATTCAACTATGGTATGAAGTACATGGACCCTCCTATTGAATATGGATTAGCAATTAATTTTGGAAATTCAGATGTTGGTAGTGGGAAGCCTGTAGAGCATACAAAGCAAAAAGCTACTCCTGAGAAAGTAAAAGAGGTCGTGGAAGAACAGGTGACGGAAACTCCCTCAGAAACGGTGAAAGAAGACGTGATTACTGACGAAACGGCGAAAGATGTACCTGTAATTGAGAAAAGTACCGCGAAAAAGGAAGTGGTAAAAGAAACTCCCGTAGAAAAGAAACCTAAACCCAAGCCAAAACCTAAGCCGTCGAAAGCTACGACAGATGCCTTGAATAGCTTGTTAAACGGAACGTCAAAAGATGGAGCTTCTTCCGGAGAAGGAGATGATGCGCAACAGGGGACAAAAGGGAATAAAAATGGTGACCCAAATTCATCAAAGTATTATGGTAATGCAGGAAGTGGTTCGGGAGGAAACTATAATTTAGCAGGTAGAAATGCTTTATCTAAACCTAAGAGAAAACCTGATTGTCAAGAAGAGGGTATTGTAGTGGTTAGTATAGAGGTGGATAAAAACGGTAGGGTGATTCGTGCAATACCGGGGGTGAAAGGTTCTACAAATACAGCTCCATGTTTAATGAAGCCTGCAAAAGAAGCGGCATTGAAAACTAAATGGAATCCTGATAAAAATGCACCAAGCAAACAAAAGGGAACTATTATTTATAAGTTTTCACTTTCTCAATAAAAAAACAAACAAGACGATAACATTATATAAATGACCTACGAAGAAACGATTGATTGGGTTTTTACAAGGCTGCCCATGTATCAAAGACAAGGAAAAGAAGCATTCAAAAAAGATTTAACGAATATTATTGCTTTTGCAAAGTATTTGGGTAATCCAGAAAAGAAATTTAAAACAATTCATGTAGGAGGTACAAACGGTAAGGGTTCTACAAGTCATATGATAGCTTCAGTGCTTCAAGAGGCGGGTTATAAAGTCGGGTTGTATACTTCTCCTCATTTGAAAAATTTTACAGAAAGAGTACGTGTAAATGGCGAAGAAATATCTAAAGAGTCTGTTGTTGCTTTTTTTAAAGATAATAAAGAGTTTTTAGAACGGCAAGGGTTGTCTTTTTTTGAGATGACAGTTGGATTGGCATTTAATGAGTTTGCGGTTCAAGAGGTCGATATTGCAGTTGTAGAGGTTGGTTTAGGGGGTAGGTTAGATTCTACTAATATTATTATTCCTGAGGTTTCTGTAATTACGAATATAGGGTTAGATCATACGCAGTTTTTAGGTGAGACTTTACCAGAAATCGCTTTTGAAAAGGCAGGTATTATAAAAAATAATATACCTGTTGTTATTGGGCAATGGCAGGAAGAAACTATCGGTGTATTTAAAAAGAAAGCTAAGGAGTGCAGTGCTGAATTAGAGGTTGCATCAGAAAAGAAGGTCACTTATAAGACCGATTTGTTGGGGAGTTATCAACTGTATAATATAAAAACTGCGGTTGGGGCGATTAAGAAGTTGAAAGGGTTTGTTGTTTCGGAAGAACATCTGAAAAATGGACTTTTAAATGTTGTTAGAAATACGAATCTCCAAGGAAGATGGCAGGTTTTGCAGTATAATCCAAAGGTTATTTGTGATACAGCACATAATAAAGAAGGGCTAACGTATGTCTTAAGTCAATTAAAAAAGGAAAAATATGAAAAATTACATATTGTTTTAGGTATGGTTTCGGATAAAAAAGTTGAGGATGTTTTGGCAATGTTTCCAAAAGAAGCTACTTATTATTTTTGTAAACCTGAAATTCCGCGTGGATTGTGTGAAAAAAAATTAAAAATAAACGCAAAAGCTGTTGGATTAAAGGGAGAAGTTTATGGTTCTGTAAGTGAAGCTTTTAGTTTTGCTAAAAAACAATTAGGGGAGCAAGATTTGTGTTATATAGGGGGGAGTACCTTTGTGGTGGCGGAAATTTTATGAAAAAAAATGTTGTCAGTTCTAAAAACTATTATATATTTGCAACCGCAATTAGCAAGCAGGGCGCGTAGCTCAGTTGGTTCAGAGCACTTGGTTTACACCCAAGGGGTCAGGGGTTCGAATCCCTTCGCGCCCACGAAATGCTAGCTAATTAAAGGGCGAGTAGCTCAGTTGGTTCAGAGCACTTGGTTTACACCCAAGGGGTCGGGGGTTCGAATCCCTCCTCGCCCACAAAAATCCTCACTATTCTTAGTGGGGATTTTTAGTTTCTGATATTCTTTTTATTGATTGTAATATTTGAGATTGATTTTTAGAAAAACTTTTTTTCTTATAGATTGCTTAAAGAATTGATTATATTTGTTTTGGGGTGAGTGAATAAGTCATAAGTATCTTTTTTGGTATTTGTGAAGATGGCCTACTAGTTTATATTTTTAATTAGAATTTAAAACCTGTATATTATGAGAATAGGGATAACTTTTAGTGCTTTTGATTTACTTCATGCTGGTCATATTAAGATGCTTGAAGAGGCAAAGGCTCAATGTGATTATTTAATTTGTGGACTGCAAACAGACCCCACTATAGATCGACCAGAAAAAAACAAGCCAGTTCAGTCTGTTGTAGAAAGGTATATTCAATTAAAGGGGTGTAAATATGTAGATGAAATAGTTCCGTATGCTACAGAGCAGGATTTAGAAGATGTTTTGCGTTCTTTTCATATTGATGTTAGAATCATAGGTGATGAATATGAAAGTAAACAATATACTGGAAGACAATATTGTGAGGAAAAGGGGATAAAGTTGTATTACAATAAAAGGGAACATCGTTTTTCAAGTAGTGGTTTACGGAGAGAAGTTCATGAAAAAGAGAGTGTAAGGAAAGGGTAATTCTGAAGAATATGGTGATGTTAATTTTTCTAAATGGTGAAAAAAAAGCCTATTAAATTATTTTAATAAAAAAAATATGAGCAAATTTGCAGACTAATAAATAGAGAGTTAATTAAGGTTTGTTAGTTAGGTGTTTATAGATATATTATACTTAAACGAGCTTCTTTAGCTATCTTTTTAAAAAAAAATAATAGGTGAATATTGCTATAATTGGTACAGGTTATGTCGGTTTGGTTTCAGGAGCATGTCTTTCTGAGATGGGGAATAAGGTGATTTGTGTTGATGTTGATGAAGAAAAGGTTTTAAAGCTTAGGCAAAGTGTTTTACCTATTTATGAGCCGAGATTAGAAGATTTAGTTAAAAAGAATACTGAAAAAAAAAATTTATTATTTACAACGGATATTCAAAGTGCAATTGATGGTGTTGAGCTTGTTTTTATAGCTGTAGGAACTCCTGTTGGAGAAGGAGGAGAGGCCGATTTACAATATGTTTTAAAAGTGGCTAAGGAGATTGGTCAGAATATGAATGAGACATTGATAGTTGTGAATAAGTCAACTGTTCCAGTCGGTACAGCTGAAAAAGTAAAACGAGTAATTCTTAATGAACTTCAATTAAGAGCAGTTTCTATAGATTTTAGTGTAGTGTCAAATCCTGAATTTTTAAAGGAAGGTGATGCAGTAAACGATTTTATGAAGCCAGATAGAATTGTAATTGGAGCTGATTGTGTAGGAGACTTTGAAAAGATGAAAGAGTTATATAGTCCATTTTTTAGAACTCATGATCGATTTATAACTATGGATATTCGTTCTGCTGAAATGACAAAATATGCTGCAAATGCAATGTTGGCTACCAAGATTTCCTTTATTAATGAGATGGCAAATATCTGTGAGAAAGTTGGAGCAGATATTAATAATGTAAGAATAGGTATAGGGTCTGATAGTAGAATAGGATATAGTTTTATTTATCCAGGAATAGGATATGGAGGTACTTGTTTTCCAAAAGATATAAAAGCGTTACAAAAGACAAGTAGAGAAAATGGGTATACACCAAAACTTATAAGTGCCGTAGAGAATGTTAATAATAGGCAGAAAGAGTTCTTTTTAAGAAAAATTATTTCTAGATTTGGAGAGGATTTGTCTAGTTTTGTGTTTGCTGTCTGGGGGTTGTCATTTAAACCAGAGACAGATGATATGAGAGAAGCTCCCTCTGTCTATGTTATTGAAGAGTTATACAAAAGAGGTGCTAAAATAAGGGCTTATGATCCAAAAGCAATAGAGCAAGCAAAAAGTGTTTATTTAAAAGATCTATTGGGTATAGAATATGGCGTTTCCAAGTATGAGGTATTGGAAGGTGCTGATGCGTTGATACTATTGACGGAATGGAAAGAATTTCGGTCTCCAGATTTTGAACAAATAAAAAGATTTTTGGTTTCACCTGTTATTTTTGATGGTAGGAATCAGTATATAAAGAATAATTTAAAAAAGAAAGGAATAGAGTACCATAGAATTGGAAAGCTATAGCCGTCCAATTTATTAATTTTGAGGCATAATGAATTTTGAAAAAAAATTAAAAAACGAAAAAATATTAGTAACTGGCGGAGCTGGTTTTATCGGTTCAAATCTATGTGAGAAACTTCTTGAAATGAACAATGAAGTAGTTTGTCTAGATAATTTTGCAACTGGTAAGAAAAAAAATATAGATCCTTTATTGACAAATGACAGGTTTACCTTTGTTAAAGGTGATATCCGAGTGATGGATGATTGTAGAAAGGCTGTTAAAGGTGTTAAATATGTTTTACATCAAGCAGCATTAGGTTCTGTTCCTAGGTCTATAAATGATCCTATAACTTCAAATGAAACTAATGTAAATGGTTTTTTGAACATGTTGATTGCTTCTAGAGATGAAGGAGTAACTCGTTTTGTCTATGCAGCAAGCTCATCTACTTATGGAGATTCAAAAGGGTTGCCTAAAGTCGAGGATGTTATAGGGAAACCTTTGTCGCCGTATGCAGTAACCAAATATGTAAATGAATTGTATGCTGATGTTTTTGCTAATACATACGGAATTGAAACAATAGGACTTCGTTATTTTAATGTATTTGGTAGAAAACAAGATCCTGATGGTGCTTATGCAGCCGTAATTCCAAAGTTTGTAGGTCAGTTTATGAAAGGAGAATCACCAACAATTAATGGAGATGGTAATTATTCAAGGGATTTTACATATATAGATAATGTGTTGCAAGCTAATGTTTTATCGTTAGTTACTGAAAATAAAGAAGCAATAAATACGGTTTATAACGTAGCGTATGGTGATAGAAATACCTTGAATGATCTGGTTCAGTATATAAAAGAGTGTTTGTCTGAATACGATTCTTCGATTAAGCAAATAGATGTTGAATATGGTGCAAATAGGATCGGAGATATTCCTCATTCGTTGGCAAGTATTGAAAAGGCTAAAGAGTTATTAGGTTATAATCCTAAATTTTCTTTGCAAGAAGGTTTAAAAGAGGCAATAAAATGGTATTGGAATAATATTTAAGAAGAAAATGAGTAAAATAAAAATAGCTGTTATTGGTTTAGGTTATGTTGGTTTACCTCTAGCAAGATTGTTTGCTACTAAATATCCTACTGTAGGATTTGATATTAATAGAGATAGAGTAAAAGAGTTAATGTCTGGAAAAGATTCGACTCTAGAGGTGAAAAATGAAATTTTGCAATCAGTTTTAGTAGATAAGATTACAGAGAACAAAGGGCTCTATTGTACAACATTAGTTGAAGATATTAAAGAGTGTAATTATTATATTATTACTGTGCCAACTCCTGTAGATAAAAATAATCGTCCAGTACTTACACCTCTTATAAAGGCAAGTGAAACTGTAGGTAAAGTTTTAAAACAAGGTGATATTGTTATTTATGAATCAACGGTATATCCAGGGGCTACAGAAGAAGAGTGTGTGCCTGTATTGGAGAGAGTTTCTGAAATGAAATTTAACAAAGACTTTTTTGCGGGGTATTCTCCTGAAAGAATTAACCCTGGAGATAAAGAACATACGGTTGAAAAAATTTTAAAAGTAACTTCAGGTTCAAATCCAGAAGTTGGGACAAAAGTGGATGAGCTATATAAATCAGTAATAACTGCTGGGACTCATTTAGCGCCAACAATAAAAGTTGCTGAAGCAGCAAAAGTTATAGAAAATTCGCAAAGGGATATTAATATTGCTTTTGTTAATGAATTAGCTAAGATTTTTGGTTTAATGGATATAAATACACACGATGTACTTGAGGCAGCTGAGACAAAGTGGAATTTTCTTCCTTTTAAACCTGGGCTGGTTGGAGGTCACTGTATTGGAGTAGATCCTTATTATTTGGCTCAAAAGGCACAAGAATATGGGTATCATCCTGAAATTATCTTAGCAGGAAGAAGGTTGAATGATAGTATGGGTGGGTATGTTGCTTCTGAAGTTGTGAAGTTAATGATAAAGAAAGGGATTGCTATTAAAGGTGCTAAAATATTGGTTTTAGGAGTTACCTTTAAAGAAAACTGTCCAGATGTACGTAATACAAGAGTTGTGGATGTTGTGAAGGCATTAGAAGATTACGGAACAAATATAACGGTTTATGATCCTTGGGCTAATGAGCAAGAGGTATATCATGAATATGAATTGGTTTCAACAAGAAAGTTACCTGATGACCGATTTGATGCTATTGTTTTGTCAGTAGCTCATAATGAATTCAAAGAGTTGGATTTTTCATTGTTAAAGAACGATAATTCAGTTGTCTATGATGTTAAAAACACTTTGTCTAGCTTAATAAAAGATAAAAGTTTATAAGATAAATATAATGAGCGAAAAGTACTTTGCACATGAAACAGCTGTTATTGATGAAAGTTGTCAAATCGGAAATATGACGAAAATTTGGCATTTTTCACATATAATGTCAAATAGTATTATAGGGGAAAAGTGTAATTTGGGGCAAAATGTAGTTGTTTCTCCAGATGTGGTTTTGGGTAATAACGTGAAAGTTCAGAATAATGTTTCAATTTATACAGGTGTAATTTGTGAAGATGATGTTTTTCTTGGACCTTCAATGGTGTTTACGAATGTTATTAACCCACGTAGTGCTATCAATAGGAAAAATGAATACCTCAAAACCGTTATAAAGAAAGGAGCGAGTATTGGAGCAAACGCTACGATTGTTTGCGGTAATGATATAGGAGAATATGCATTTATAGGTGCTGGGTCTGTTGTTACAAAAACGGTTAAACCTTTTGCTTTGGTAGTAGGTAATCCTTCTCGTCAAATCGGTTGGGTGAGTGAATATGGTCATAGATTGGAGTTTGATGGTAAAGGGAAAGCTGTTTGCAAGGAAAGTGGACAGGGTTATGAGATAAAAGAAAATAAAGTTAAAAGAATCAGCTAAAATGAATATAGATTTTGCTAATTTACCCAAAGCTTATGCTAAACACAAAGAAGAATATGATTCAGCAATAAATTCTGTAGTCAAATCGTCAGCTTTTATAATGGGAGCAGAGGTAGGTGTTTTAGAGGAAAACTTAAAAAGTTATACGGGGACAAAGCATGCAATTTCTTGTTCTAATGGAACAGATGCATTATTATTAGCTATGATGTCTATAGGAATTGGACAAGGAGATGAGGTCATTACAACTCCATTTACATTCATTGCTACAGCTGAGACGATTGCTTTTCTAGGAGCGAAGCCTGTTTTTGTTGATATTGATGAATCTACCTATAATATTGATATTGATAAGATAGAATGTTTGATTACAAAAAAAACAAAAGCGATTATCAGTGTTTCATTATTTGGACAAGTAGCAGAAATGGACGAGCTTAATTATTTAGCTTTAAAGTATAAACTTCCTGTTATAGAGGATGGAGCACAAAGTTTTGGAGCAACTTATAGGGGTAAGAAAAGTTGTAATTTATCAACAATAGGTACTACTAGTTTTTTTCCTGCTAAACCATTAGGTTGTTTTGGAGACGGTGGGGCTGTATTTACTAATGATGATGAACTTTCAAATAAGATGAAAGCTATGAGGGTTCACGGTCAAACAAAGAGGTATCATCATAAATATATTGGTATGGGAGGAAGGTTAGATACCATTCAAGCAGCTGTACTTAATATAAAACTTAAATATTATGATGAAGATATATTACTGAGGCAAAACATAGCCAAATTATATACAGGTTTTTTGTCAAAAAGAATTAAAACTCCTACTGTTTTACATCATAATACTTCAGTATGGGCTCAATATTCTGTTTTGGTACCTAATAGAGATTATGTGCAGCAAGAACTTAAAAAAAGAGGAGTTCCAACAGCAGTGCATTACCCAGTACCTCTCCATTTACAGGAATGTTTTAATTATTTAGAATATAAAAAAGGAGATTTTCCAATATCTGAAAAAGTAGCTAAAAGCATAATAAGTTTACCAATGAACCCTTTTCTTTCTGAGGAGGAAGTGATTTATATATCAGAGCAGTTACTAGATTTAATTTAAAAACTCAATGAAAAATTTTGCATTAATAGGAGCGTCTGGTTACATAGCTCCAAGACATCTAAAGGCGATAAAAGATACTAATAATGAATTATTAGCTGCACTAGATAAATTTGATAGTGTTGGTATAATGGATAGTTATTTTCCAAATGCTGATTTTTTTGTTGAGCCAGAAAGATTTGATAGGCATATTGAAAAATTAAAGTATGATAAAGGAATAGGTTTAGATTATGTAAGTATTTGTACTCCAAACTATCTACATGACTCCCATATAAGAATGGCTTTGCGAAGAGGAGCTGATGCTATTTGTGAAAAGCCTTTGGTTCTAAATCCATGGAATTTAGATGCTTTACAGAGGATGGAGAAAGAGTCAGGGAAAAAAGTCTATAATATTTTGCAACTAAGAGTTCACCAAAGTATTATTGAGTTAAAGAGAAAAGTAGAGGCAGCACCTAAAGATAAAATATTTGATATTGATTTAACTTACTTAACCTCAAGAGGTAATTGGTATTATACTTCTTGGAAGGGAGATATTAATAAATCTGGGGGAATAGCAACAAATATAGGTGTTCATTTTTATGATATGTTGTCTTGGATATTTGGAGAAGTAAAAGAGAATATTGTACATGTTCATACTCATGATAGGGCAGCAGGTTATTTGGAATTTGAAAAAGCAAGAGTTCGCTGGTTTTTATCGATAAATTATGATGTCTTACCCGAAGAAATAAAGAACAAAGGACAAAGAACATTCCGTTCGATTACTATTGAGGGTGACGAATTAGAATTTTCTGGTGGTTTTACAGATCTTCATACACGTGTTTATGAGGGTATTTTAGAAGGAAATGGTTATGGTTTGAATGATGCAAGACAAGCCATTGAGATCGTACATGAAATTAGAAATTCAACTCCAGTTGGATTGAAAGGAGAATATCATCCCTTTGCAGCGAAACCTTTAGTAAAACACCCTTTTTCTATATAGTTATGAATAATAATTATGATTTTATTGTTGTAGGTGGTGGTATTATCGGAATGGCAACAGCATATAAGCTAGCCAAGAAGAATTCAGATAAGAGTATTCTCGTTTTGGAAAAAGAAAGTGAGTTAGCATCTCATCAAACGGGAAATAATTCTGGAGTGATCCATTCAGGAATTTATTACACTCCTGGTTCTTTGAAAGCTAGAAACTGTATTAATGGAAGAAAACAATTAATTGAATTTGCTAAAGAATATAATATAAATTATGAATTATGTGGAAAGTTGATAGCTGCTTTTGAGGAAGAAGAACTTGAAACTTTGAAGAAAATATATAATAATGGTCTTCAGAATGGATTAAATGATATTCGTATTCTTGATCAAAAAGAAAGTAAGGAATATGAACCTTTTATTGAGTGTATAAGTTCTATATATGTTCCTTATGCGGGAATTATTGATTATAGGCAGGTTGTAGAAACTCTTTCACAAGAATTTCAGAAAATTAATTCTAAAAATAGAGTACTTAAAGATATAAAGGTTACCACAGTAAAAGACGAATTAGAAAAGAAGGTAATTATAACATCAAAAGAATCCTTTACGACTAATTATGCTATATTTGCAGCTGGTTTGTATGCAGATGAAATGGCTAAGAAAGATGGTGTTGATTTAGATATGCAAATTGTTGGTTTCAGAGGTGATTATTATAATGTGATTAATGAAGGAAAGAATAGGGTTAAAGGATTAATTTACCCTGTTCCGAATATTAAACTGCCATTTTTGGGAGTTCACTTAACTAAAATGCATGATGGGAGTATAGAGGCCGGACCCAATGCAGTTTTTTCTTTTAAGAAAGAAGGTTATTCGAGGGTGAGTTTTAGTTTTAGGGACACTTTTAATGCTTTTAAATTTAAAGGATTATGGAGGCTTTTTTCAGGGTATTGGAAAATAGGTGTTCAAGAATATAAAAGAGCTTTTAGTAAAAAAATGTTTCTACATTCATTACAACGTTTAGTACCTAGTTTAAAAATGAAAGAAATTTCGAGAGGAAAATCTGGAGTTAGAGCTCAAGCTTTGAATAGTAAAGGAGACTTAATTGATGATTTTCTAATAGAAAAAACTAAAAATTCTTTACATATAATTAATGCACCATCACCAGCAGCTACTGCTTGTTTGGCAATAGCTGATGACGTGGTAAAAAGAGTATCAAAAAAAGTTTAAGATTTAATAAACAATAAAGAGATGGGAAAATTAAATGATTCTAAAGTATTAGTGATTGGAGGAGCTGGTTTTATAGGGGGCTTTGTAGTAAAAGAGCTCTTAAAGCATGACGTAAAAGAAGTCGTTATATACGATAATTTTGCCAGAGGTAAACATCAAAATATCGAAGAGAGTTTGAAAGATTCTAGGTGTACAATATTTCCATTTGGAGGAGATGTAAGAGAGACCGATATATTAGATAATGCTATGAAAGGGGTGGATTATGTTTTCCATTTGGCAGCAATGTGGTTATTGCATTGTAAAGATTTTCCAAGAACAGCATTTGATGTTAATATAGGAGGTACGTTTAACGTTTTAGAGGCTTGTGTTAGAAATAACGTCAAAAAATTAATTTCTTCATCTTCAGCTTCAGTTTACGGAGATGCAACAGAAGTTCCAATGACAGAGAGTCATCCGTTTAATAATAAAAACTTCTATGGAGCAACTAAAATAGCTGGAGAAGCAATGGCAACTGCATTTAACGATAGATATGGCTTGGAGGTTATTGGGCTTCGTTACATGAATGTTTATGGTCCAGGTCAAGATCAACATGCAGTTTATAGTGGAGTTGTACCTATTATGTTGAATAAAATAGAAGCTGGAGAACAACCTGTAATAAATGGAGATGGAAGCCAAGCTTATGATTTTATTTATGTAGAAGATGTAGCACGTGCAAATATAGCTGCTTTAGAATCTGACATAAAATGTGATAACTACAATGTAGGAACTGAAGTTCAAACTTCAATTAAAGAGTTATGTGATACAATATTAGAACTTAAAAATTCAAGCTTAGAAGTTAAATATGCTCCTTACTCAAAAGATGATGCTAGAGCTTTAGTTCAAAATAGAATTGGATCTAGACAACGAGCTGAAAAGGAACTTGGTTTTAAGTATCAAGATTCATTAAGACAGGGATTACAAAAGTTAATAGATTGGAGAAAAGAAATAGGAATAGATAAAAAATAATTCTCTGTTTAATATAAAAGAATATTAAGATGAAAATACCTTTAATTAAGCCATATATCACTCAGGAGATAAAAGATAAAGTTGTAGAAGTTCTTGAAAGTGGATATTTGACAGAAGGGCCGATAACAAGAGAATTTGAAAATAAATTAAAGAATTTTCTCGGAGTAAAAAATTGTTTAGCAGTAACATCTGCAACTACGGGTTTGGAAGTAGCCTTACGAGCACTAGGTATAGGTAACGGTGATGAAATTATAGCCCCGGATTATACATATCCAGCTACTGCAGCGGTAGGGCCAATTGTTGGAGCTAAAGCAGTAATAGTTGACATCGAAAGAGATACTATGAATATTGACTATGATGCCATTGAAGAAGCAATTACAGAAAAAACTAAAGCAATAATTCCAGTTTCTTTGTTTGGAGCTCCTTTGGATTATGATAGGTTGAATAATATAAAAGAAAAGTATGGAGTTTATATTATTGAAGATGCAGCATGTTCTATAGGTGCAGAGTTTGATGATGTTAAGGTAGGAAGTCAGGCGGATATAACTATTTTTTCGTTACATCCTAGAAAGTTTATAACTACAGGAGAAGGAGGGGTTATTACAACTCAAAATGATGAATGGGCAAATTGGATAAATTCATATAAACATTTTGGAATGGATATGAGTGGTAAATCTAGAGAAGGAATTCAATTTGATATTATTGGAACAAATTATAAGCTTTCTAATATTCAATCAGCTGTAGGACTAGGTCAATTAGATCATATTGAAAGATTACTTGCAAAAAGAGTTGAATTAGCTGGTAACTATATAAGTCTTTTAAAAGATGTAGATGGAATCGAAATTCCTAGAACCGAAACCAAAGGGAAGCATTCATATCAAACATTTATAGTATTTGTTGAAGATAGGGATAGGATCATGACAGAAATGAGAGCCAAAGGAATAGAAGTTCAAATAGGAACTTATTCGTTGCATAAGCATAAAGCGTTTGAAAGTGGTGCTATGATTGAGGTGAAAGGTGAGATGAAAAATAGTACTTGGTGTTTTGAACGTGCTTTGGCATTACCTTTGTATAATGATCTTACTAAAACGGAACAAGAGCTAGTAGTAAAAGAATTAAAGGAGTGTTTATAATATGTGCGGTATTGTTGGTGTTTTAAACTTAAATAGAGAAGCTGTTTATAGAAACGAATTAAAGGTTATGGCCGCCCAAATTCAACATAGAGGACCTGATGGGAAGGGTTATTATGTTAAAAATAATATAGGATTGGCACATAGGAGGTTAGCAATTCTTGATGTAACTGAAAAAGGAGCCCAGCCAATGGGATCTAAAAACGGTGACTGGGTAATTGTCTTTAATGGTTGTATCTATAACTTTTCTGAATTAAAGCATGAACTTAAGACAAAAGGACATATTTTTTTATCAGAGACAGATACTGAAGTTATTTGTGAAGGTCTAGCGGAGTATGGTGTCTCTTTTTTTGAACGTTTGAACGGAATGTTTGCCATCGCAGCATGGAATACTAAAGAAAAAAAACTTTACTTGAGTCGTGATCGTTTTGGTATTAAACCACTATATTATTGGTTTAATGGAAAGACGGTTTGTTTTTCAAGTGAAATAAAAGCTATAATCAAGCATCCAGATTATAAAATTGATGTTGATTTAAGTGCGCTTAATGAGTATTTTACTTTTCAAAATATTTTTTCGTATAATACTCTTTTCAAGGGAGTCACAATGTTACCTCCTGCCAATACGGTTGAAATAGATGAAAACACGACTTATGTGAAACATAATTCTTGGTGGGATTATGATTTTACAAACACCGATGAATTAATGTCTTTTGAATTTGCTAAAAAAGAAACCAAAAGACTCTTTAAGCAGGCAGTAACACGCCAAATGATAGCTGACGTTCCAGTTGGAGCGTACTTATCTGGAGGGATGGATTCTGGTTCAATAACAGCAGTTGCTTCTGAGCATGTAGACAGACTTTCAACATTTACTTGTGGTTTTGATATGAATAGTGTTACTGGTAGAGAAGTCAACTTTGATGAAAGGAGAGACGCTGAGTTAATGGCTAATCATTTTAAAACTGAGCAGTTTGAACAAGTGATGAATGCGGGAGACATTCGTTGGTCATTACCAAAATTAGTCTATCACTTGGAAGATCTTAGGGTTGGAATGTCATATCCTAATTATTATATTTCAAGATTGGCTTCAAAATTTGTTAAGGTTTGCTTGCAGGGTACAGGTGGAGATGAACTCTTTGGTGGTTACCCTTGGAGATATTATAAAGTATTTGATTCTCTGGATAAAGAAGAATTTTTTGATCAATATTATGATTTTTGGCAGCGTTTAGTACCAGACTCAAAAAAGAAGGAACTTTTTACTAAAGAAGTTTATGATAATATAGATATTAAAGAACCTAGAAAAGTTTTTGAAAGAGTATTTACTTTTAATGAAAAATTAAAATACGATACTCCAGAACAGCATATAAATAATTCTTTATATTTTGAGATTAAGACTTTTTTACCTGGTCTTTTTCTAGTAGGTGATAAATTAGCTATGGCACATGGCTTAGAAGAGCGTTTCCCATTTATGGATAATGACTTAGTTGATTTTGCAATGAAAGTCCCTGTTAAACATAAGTTGGGAAATTTAGAGAAAGAAATACAACAAATAGATGAAAATACAGAAAAAAAGAAAAAGGTTTATCGTGAGTATGATGATGGTAAGAATGTACTTAGAAAGGCAATGATGGATTTTATTCCTGATGAGATAATTAATCGTAAAAAACAAGGTTTTTCGGCACCCGATGAAAGTTGGTATAGAGGAGAAAACGCGAAATACGTTAAAGAATTATTGATGGGAGAGGATGCTATAAGTACAAAATATATTAATAAAGACTATATTCATAGAATTGTAAAAGAACATATTGAACAAAATATAAATCATCGTTTATTGATATGGTCCTTTATGAATTTTGAATGGTGGTGTAGAATATTTTTAAATGGAGAGACTGTTTAGAAAAATAAAAGCATTACTAGATTTTAAAAGAAAAGAAATGAAGTCTAAGTATAATAGAACTTTACCTATTGGAGAATTGTTTAATGATCGTTGGGAAAAAGCTCAATTTCTTGGTTATGGTAAAGGGACTAGTGTGTATGATAGTTGTGTTACTTTGGGGGATGTTGAAATAGGAGAAAATACTTGGATAGGGCCATTTACAGTTTTAGATGGATCAGGAAAGTTAAAAATAGGTAACAATTGTTCGATATCAGCTGGTGTGCAAATTTATACTCATGATTCAGTCCAATGGGCAGTTTCTGGAGGAATAAAAGGCTATGAGTATTCAAGTACAATTATTGGTGATAATTGTTATATAGGTCCGAATACAATTATAAGTAAGGGGGTAATTATAGGAAAAGGAAGCATAATAGGTGCTAATAGTTTTGTAAATAAATCTTTTCCTGAGGGAAGTAAAATAGGGGGTAGCCCTGCTAAAGAATTACAATAAGTTTTGACCTTAATATTGAAAATAAAGATACCAAATAAAAAATAATAATTTAACTAATAAATATTGGTAATTTGAAAAAAAATAGAATTGCTTTAATAGGTAATATGAATAATAATTTTGGATCGTTAATAAGATATTTAATCGATCAAAGTTATGATGCACATTTATTTTTGTTTGATAATGACTTTTTTCATCCACAAGAAAATACACTAGATAATGTTTGGGAAAAATATACAACCAGATTATCATGGGGAAGCTTAGACTCATTTAAAATAATAAGTGAAAAGAAAATTAAAGGTGATTTAAAAGGTTATAACTTTTTTATAGGCTGCGGTTCTTCACCAGCTTTTTTACTTAAAGCAGGAATAATATTAGATGTATTTATACCTTATGGTGCAGATCTTTATAAAATGCCCTTTTTTAGAATATTACATCCTAAGAGAATGTTGACTATGTTAAGTTTCTATAGATGTCAAAGGTTAGGAATAAAGAATTCAAAGCGTATTTTTATGGCACCAACCGGAGGAATACTTGAAAATATATTAAATAAGATAGAAGTACCAAAAGAAAAGGTTTTTAGAGGAGGTGTCCCTATGATATATTATAAAGAATTAGAGTCTGAACCCTTTAAAAAATTTGTAAAGATGCACCCTATCTATCACACTATACAAAAATTAAAGAAAGATGGGAAGTATATAATTTTTCATAATTCACGTCATTGTTGGTCTACTTTTATAGACGATAATAGTTTTAAAGGAAATAATTTTTTATTTGAAGGTCTTCAAATGATTGAAAATAAAAAATTAAGAGATAAATTACATATAATAACATATGAATACGGCGTGGATGTTGAAGCCTCTAAGAAGTTAATTTCAAGGCTTAATATAGAAGATAATGTTACATGGATTAAAAAGTCGCCTAGGACTGATGTTTTGGCAGCTTTGAGCCAATCAGATATATTTGTAGGTCAGTTAGCTTTAAGTTATTTTTCTTATGGGACTATTTATGAGGCTTTAGCATTGGAAAAAATTATTATACATAATCGACCTTCACATATATATAGAGATAGCTACTCTAAATTATATCCTATGATACATGCTGATTCTTCTATTACTGTAGCTAATGCTTTGTTAAAAATATTAGAAAAGGGAGTAGAGAATATAAATATAGGTAAAGCTGCTAATTCTTGGTTTAAGAAACATTTAATTGAAGAGCCTTTGGACGAGATTAATCGATTGATAAATAATGAAGAATAGTCTTTTTAAAAAAAGTATAGGTGATACTTTTTATTACTTTTTAGGAACTTCAGGAATTAAATTAGTTAGCTTTTTAATTATTCCTTTTATTAATTCTATTTTCTCTGTTGAAGATTTTGGGAAGTACGATTTATTTTTAATTTCAGTCACATTCATTACATTTTTGATAGGTTTGGGACTTGATTCAGGTTTTGCTATTCAAATAGCAGACAATAAAAATAATAGTGGGCTTTTAGCGGATTTGTTTACAAAGTCTTTAATTATAAGTTTATTGTTTTCTTTATTGGCTTTTGGAATAGCTATTTTGTTAAATTTTTATTTTGTTTTTTTTTCAAATGAAGAGGTAGTGTTACTTTTTTTGTTTGTTATTTTTAGTCATATTTCTAGTTCAGTTTTTAATTTTCTTCGTTGGCTAGGTTTGTCTAGAAAAGCTTCATTTATTAACTTTTTTTCTTCCACAATAGGTTTGTTATTAGCCTTTTTTTTTGTTTCATATGTAGAGGATAAAAACATAATTTATTTTTTTTATGGAATGGTAATCGGAGCTTCAATAGGAGCCAGTTTTTCCATATATAGTGTGAGAAAGTATATTGTATTTACCACATTTAAAAGAAATAAAGTAGAACTTATAAACCTTTTAAAGGTATCTATTCCATTTGTTCCAACATATCTAGCTAATTACTTTGTTGTTTATTCCGATAGATTTATAATTATTTTATTAATCGGTGATATAAAATTCATAGGACTCTATGCGCTTTTTTATAGGATAGCGCAAATTATAAATGTTGCCTTTTCAATAGTGACCAAAGGCTTTTTACCAGTGATGTATAATAATTATAAAACTATAGAAGGTCGACGTTTTTCAAGAAAGGTTTATCATTACCTCCTGATGTCACTATTACCAATTTATTTAATTTCTTTTTTGTGTAAAGATTTTGTAATTTCTTTATTAGGGAGTAAAAATCAAAAATTTTATTTAGAATACGATTATTTACTTCCAATAACCATATCTTCTGTACTGGCTTTTTCCTTAATGTCAGTAAATGGATTTGGGTTTACAATTATGAAAAAAACTCTTAGGATTACATATATAACTGTAGGTGGAATTTTGTTAAATATAATTTTGTCATTAGTTTTTTTTAATACCATGCATTTTAGTGCAATCATATTCTCAACATTAATTTCTTCTATAATGACCACTGTACTGTATACATATTATTCAGAAAAACTATATAAGTTTAACTATAATTTCAAATTAATTAGTCTGACTTTTATTTTGCTAATTAAATCATCAGTTTTTCTTATCATCTTAAATAATTAAAATCGTATTATAAAATGTTGAAGAGGATATTTTTTTTCTTAGTTACATCAAGTTTTTCAATTATGTATGCTATAAGTTTGGAAAACGATTTTTCAATTATAAATTCTTTTTTAATTCTTTTATTAACTGGTTCTCTTTTTTTTAGAAAAAAAAAACTATACGAGTTTTATGTTCTTTCTTTTCTTATATGCATTTCTTTTATGAGATTGTTTTTGTATTCATATGAGTTAGATACTGGAAACATATTTATTCCTGGAGGAGATGCTAAAACCTTTTATAATAAAGTTATTAGTATTGCAAATGGAGATAACGATTATTTTTTTGGGAGATATAAACTCTTTTTAGCTATAGTTAGTAGTTATTATAAATTAATCAATTTTATGGGGCTTGGGTCAAATTCTCCATACCATTTTATACTACTTTCTAGTTTTTTTGTTTCAGTTGGTAATGTATTTGTGTTTAAAATTTCAAAGATTTTATTGTCTTCTGAGGACGCAAAAAAAGTTTTTTTTACTGTAATATTATTTCCAATTATTTTAAAATATGGAACAGGTACTCTAAGGGAAGTATTTGCGTACCCTTTCATCTTTATTTATATCTATAACATCATAAAGATTAAAAAAACAAAACTAAACTATCTATTCATGATTATATCCATTGTCTTTATTTCAGGTATTCGATTGGATTGGCTATTAAGTGTTTTTGGGTTTACAGTATTTTATTATATTTTCGGTTTTAAGTTTAAAAAAAGAGTAAAAAATATAATTATTGTTTCAATTGGTGCTGTCTTTTTTCTTTTTCTTTTTAAAATGGTTATAAACTATATAGGTTTTACTGGATTTGATAATTACGATTATGAAAAGTTGAATAGAATAATGAATGATGAAGATAATTTGAGGTCATCTAATTCAATTTCAACTAAATTAATGGGGTATGGAATTATAGGTCGTTTAATGCTTTTCTTGTTTGCTATAATTTCACCATTTCCACCCCCAATCATAAAAATTAATGTTAGTTATTTGGAGCCATTATTAATATCTTTGGCAAGTATATACTATTACTTTAATCTACCCGTGATATATATTGGTATTAAAAAAGCAACAAAGGTTGTAGAGATAAAAAGAATAACTTATGGTTTTATAGGTATGGTTTTGACTACTTGTTTGTTGTTGGCTTTTACAACTGTAGGTACGTATAGGCATAAACTTTTTTTATTTCCAATTTTTTTAATTTATATTCCTCTATTTGATCAATTTTTTGGAAAAAGAAAAAAACAAAAACATTATGGGATTATGTTATTTGTAATTATATCATTATTAATAATTTACACAATACTTAAATAATATGTGTGGTATATACGCTACCAATATGCCTTTTACTTTAGATAAAGTAAAAAGGAAAATAGAAAAAATAAGGTTCAGAGGGCCAGACGCTACAGGTGTTAACTTAATAGATGATATTACCCTTGGTCACTTGAGACTATCAATTATTGATTTAGATAAAAGATCTGATCAACCTATGCAATATAAGAACCTTAGCATAGTGTTTAATGGAGAGATTTATAATTATTTAGAGATTAGGGAAGAGCTTAAAGATAAAGGTTATTTGTTTGATACAGAAGGGGATACTGAGGTTTTGCTTAAAGCTTATTTCGAATGGGGAAAGGATATGGTTGTGAAATTAAATGGTATGTTTGCGTTTGTAATTTATGATAAAATTGCAAAAAAACTATTTTGTTCTCGTGATAGATTAGGTGTAAAACCCTTTTATTATTATTGGAAAGATGGAGATTTTGAAATCTGTAGTCAGATGAGACCAATTTCTGAGGATAAAAAACTAAATGAAAAAGCCGTGTCTATTTATTTAGATTGTAGTTATATTCCTAGCCCTTTTTCCATATTTGAGGATGTGTTCAAATTAAAACCTGGATTTAATCTATTTATTGATTTAAACAATAAAACAATAAAAGAAGAAAAATATTGGGGGTTAAAAAAACTAAAAAAAATTAAAATCCCATATGAAGAAGCCAAACAAAAAGTTAAGGAGACTTTAAAAGATGCAGTTAGAATAAGGTTAAATTCTGATGTGCCTTTTGGAACCTTTTTGTCCGGAGGTATTGATTCTGCTTTAGTAACTAGTTTCGCAGCAAATCAAACCGAAGGTGAGAAAGTAAAGACTTTTTCAGTAGGGTTTGAAGATCCAAAATTTGATGAAAGTAAAATAGCAAAACAGTACTCAGATATCTTAGGGACTGACCATACTGAAATTTTATGTAAAACATCTGATGTTATAAAAATGCTTCCTAAGCTTGTCGAAGCCTATGACGAACCCTTTGCTGATAGCTCGGCATTGCCTTCTTTATTATTGAATAAAGTAACTAAAACTAACGTGACAATGGCATTATCTGGAGATGGAGGTGATGAGAGCTTCTTAGGTTATAACCATTTTGATTTGGCCACTAAGTTTAGATATTTAACTAAAATTCCATATTTGATCAGATATTACTTTTCTTATCTGGTTTTTCCTATCTTTTTCAAAGAGAAAACGGAACCCATAAAAAGGTTTTTAAAGACAAAATCATTAAAAGATTTTATCGAAGGGATTTTTGTAGGTTATAATTCATTATTGTTGGAAAGAGACTTAAATTGGTTGAAACATTACGATGGTTTTATGAAATTATCAGATAATAGTATTCAAAAAATAGCTGATTTAAATATTAAGTTATGGCTAGAAAATGATAGTAATGTTAAGGTGGATAGAGCAAGTATGGCTTATTCAGTTGAAATTAGAAGTCCTTTTTTGGATTATAGAGTTGTCGAATTAGCAAGAACTTTACCAATAAAATATAGATACGAAAAAGGTAAAAAGAAAAAAATACTCAGAGATATTTTAAAAGAATTCATCCCCGAAGAGGTTTTTAATCAACCCAAGAAAGGATTTTCAATTCCATTAGCTAAATGGATACAGAATGAGTTAAGGGAAGAGTTTGATAAAGTCTTGACAGATGAGTTTCTGAGTCAAGTTCCTAATTTAAATATCGATAAGTTCAAACAAATGTACAATGATCATATGAATGAAAAAAAAGATTATTCCTCTTATTTATGGAGAGTATATGTATTAGCTAAATGGTATATAGAATTTGATTTGTTAAAATAAGGTTTATGAAAAAAAGGATTTTATTTATCATTCCGAGTTTAAAAGCAGGCGGTGCTGAAAGAGTAATTTCTTTTTTAGTAAGCAAATTAGATAAAAGTGAGTTTGAATGTGTTTTAATAGTTTTAGGTTTTCAAAAAGATACTGTTTATAATGTTCAAAATTTGAGAGTAACATATCTAAATAAACCAAGGCTTATAAGGTCTATACCGTCCATTATTAAGGCTATTTTGAATATAAAACCGCAAATAGTTTTTAGTTCTATAGGTCATGTTAATATTCTGATGGGAGTTTTTACTTTTTTCTTCAGAAAAATAAAGTTTATTGCTAGAGAAGCAAGTGTTATTACTACAATAAATCAATATGGAGGTAGACCTAAAAATGTACCTTCAAAAGTTATTAAAATACTTTATTCAAGATTTAGTAAAATAGTTTGTCAGTCTAATGATATGAGGAATGATTTTATTGAAAATTTTAAATTGCCTCCAAATAAGTTAGTAGTAATTAATAATCCTATAACAAAAATATATAAAGAACAAGACTCTGTTTTTGTTAAGGAGAATAAAGTAGACGTAAAGTTTATTACTGTTGGTAGATTGTGCAAAGAAAAAGGGTATGAGAGAATTTTAAAAGGGCTTTCAAAAATTAAGAATTATTCATTCCAATATTTAATAATTGGATCTGGAGAACTAGCTCCGAATATTAGAGTTTTAGCAAAAAAATTTAATATAGAAGAGAAGATTAGTTATATTCCGTTTACTGATAAAGTATTGGAATATTTAGCTGGTAGTGATTTCTTTATTCAAGGATCATATGTTGAAGGTTTTCCAAACGCTTTGCTAGAGAGTTATTCAGTGGGAACACCTGCAATAGTGTTTAATTGTCCTGGGGGGACAAAAGAGATAGTAAATAACGGAATTAACGGATATTTAGCTGATGATGAAAATGATTTTGAAAAGAAGCTTGTTAATATAGATAAAAATAGATATTTATTTAATAGAGAAAGAGTCAAGAATTCGGTAAGGTATAAGTTTTCCTCAGAAAAAATACTACTAAGCTATAAGAAAATGTTTTTATCAGTATAATATCAAATAGCTTTAAATTAATCTCCAAAATTTGATACAGAGTCATTTGCAGAAAAACATAATTCTTCTAATTAAAAATACTAAAAGAAAATATAAACATGAAAGTATTACAAGTTGTTAATAACTTAGCTACTGGAGGTGCTGAAAAATTGATTTTTGATTCAATTCCTATTCATATTAAAAAGGGGATTAAAGTAGAACTACTTTTATTAAACGGTAAAGATTATCCACTTCTTAAAAAGTTAAAAGGTGATAATATTTGTAAAATACATGATTTTGGAGTTAAAACTGTTTATAACCCTATACATATATTTAAATTACTTAGATTTATATCGAAATATGATTTAATTCATGTGCATTTATTTCCTTCTCAATATTGGGTCGTTTTTGCAAAATTACTTTCATTTTCAAAAGTAAAATTAATTTTTACAGAACATAGTACTTTTAATAAGAGACTTCGTAATAAGTGGTTTAATAAAATAAACAAATTTGTTTATAAAAAGTACGATAGAATTGTTTGTATTACAAAAGAGGTGCAAGAAATTTATTTAGATTACACGAAGTTAGATAAAGAAAAATTTCCAGTCATTGAAAATGGAATAAACAACAAGTTAATTCATAATGCAATTCCGTATGAAAAAGAAAATCTAATTGATGGATTAAAAAGAGAGGATAAATTAATAATACAAGTTTCTTCATTTAGAGAAGCTAAAGATCAAATAACTTTAATTAGGTCAATGAAATATTTATCTTCCAATACTAAACTATTACTTGTAGGAGAAGGGAACACTATGAGTAAATGTAAAGACCTAGTGTCTTCGTTAAACCTTAAAAATAGAGTCTTCTTTTTGGGGTTAAGAGATGATATACCAGAACTTTTAGTTACTTCTGATATTGTGGTGTTATCCTCTCATTATGAGGGGTTATCGCTTTCTTGTATTGAAGGAATGAGTTCGGGAAAGCCTTTTGTTGGTTCTAAGGTCCCTGGTTTGATTGATGTTGTTGAGGGGAATGGAATTTTATTCCCTTTAGGTGATTATCAAAAGTTAGCATCTATAATTACTGAACTTTTAAATAATGAGAAATTGTATAAAGAAACTGTAATGAAATGTAAAGAAAAAGCTGCCCATTATGATATAGAAATAATGGTTGATAAATATATAGATGTTTATAGGGAATTATTAATAGAATAAAAAGGTTAAAGTACCTTTGATATGTCCAAATTATGTCAGAAATTAAGTGTAAAACTTATTTCTATATTTAAATTTTTATTTCATGAAAACATTAATTAGAATAACAACTGTTCCATTATCATTAGAAAAGTTGTTGGAGGGACAATTGAATTTTATCAAAAACCATTTTGATGTTATAGCTGTTTCATCAGATAAGGAAAAGTTAAAAGCTTTTGGAGAAAAACAAGGAGTTGAGTTTTTTTATCTTGAGTTAACTAGAAAAATCACACCAATTAAGGATATAAAAGCTGTATATAATTTATATAAATTTTTAAAAAAAGAGAAACCTTTTATAGTACATTCACATACTCCAAAAGCTGGTATTGTTGGGATGCTAGCATCTTTTTTAGCTAAATGTCCACATCGTTTACATACAGTAGCAGGTATGCCTTTACTTGAAACAAAGGGAGTTAAACGAATAGTGTTGAATTTTGTAGAGAAATTAACGTATTCTCTAGCAACTAAGGTGTATCCCAATTCCTTTGGGATGAAAGAAATAATCATTAAAAATAAATTTACTTCCCAAAACAAATTAAAAGTTATAGCTAAAGGAAGTTCAAATGGAATTAATTTAAGATATTTTGACCCTTCACTATTTTCGAATAAAGAAAAAGAAACCTTAAGGATAAAATTGGGTATAAATAAAGATGATTTTGTTTTTATATTTGTAGGTAGAATAGTTGGAGATAAAGGAATCAATGAACTTTTACGAGTTTTTGATGAAATTTCGAAAGAAAAAACAAATGTTAAATTATTGTTAGTAGGAGGTTTAGAAGAAGAATTAGATCCATTGAGTAGACAAACTAAAAATGTAATAAAAGAAAATAAACATGTTATTTCAGTGGGGTATCAAAGTGATGTAAGACCTTATTTTTCTATTGCTAATGTATTAACATTTCCGAGTTATAGAGAAGGTTTTCCGAATGTTGTAATGCAAGCTGGAGCTATGGGGATGCCTTCTATTGTTTCAGATATTAATGGGTGTAATGAAATAATTAAGGAAGGAGTTAATGGTATGATAATTCCAACAAAAAATATAGACAAATTAAAAGAAGCAATGATTAAAATGACAAAATATAAAATTGATCCTCTACTTCCAAGAGAAATGATAAAAAAATCATTTAGTCAAGAATTTGTATGGAATGAGTTATTAATGGAATACGAAAGACTGAAGGATGTATAATTATTTTTTTAAAAATATATTAGATTTTTTTTTAGCATTGTTAGGGTTTATTATATTGAGTCCTTTTTTCATCCTCATTACATTATTTTTAGGGATAGTAAATAGAGGAAAACCATTTTTCCTTCAAGCAAGGCCAGGGAAAAAAGAAAAAATTTTTCATGTCATTAAATTTAAAACGATGAATGATAGAAAAGATAGAGAAGGAAATCTATTACCAGATAATAAAAGATTAACTCCAATAGGGAAGTTTATCAGAAAAACATCTTTAGATGAAATACCTCAATTATTAAATGTATTGAAGGGAGATATGAGTTTAATTGGTCCGAGACCTCTTTTACCACAATATTTACCGCTTTATAATGATGAGCAAAAAAAGAGACATTTGGTAAAACCAGGAATTACAGGTTGGGCGCAGGTTAATGGAAGAAATGCAATTAGTTGGGCTCAAAAATTTGAGTTAGATGTTTGGTATGTTAGAAACTTAAGTTTTTGGCTTGATATAAAAATATTCTTTTTTACTTTTAAAAAAGTAATTAAGTCTGAAGGGATTTCTCACAAAGGACAGGTAACAATGGAAGTTTTTAAAGGGAATGAATAACAATACTTTTTATTTGTACGGCGGGAGTGGCCACGGAAAAGTGATTTTAGAGATTTTACAGAAAAAAGGAGTTGAAGTAAGAGGAGTTTTTGATGATGGAATAAATTCGCTAAAATCTTTATTAAGTATTCCCGTTATAGGAAAATTTGACCAACAATTGTGGGATCAAAAGGCAAAAATGATAATTTCTATAGGAAATAATGAAGTTAGAAAGATGATTTCAGAAAAAATAAAAGTAGCATATGGGAAAGCAATTCACCCTTCTTCAGTTATATCTGATAGTTCTGAGATAAAACAAGGGACAGTGATAATGGGAGGAGTGGTCATAAATGCTGAGACGATTGTTGGAGAACACTGTATTATTAATACAAACTCAAGTGTAGACCATGATTGTATAATTGAAAATTTTGTACATATTTCACCGAATGTAGGCTTAGCAGGTAATGTGTCTATAGGGGAGTTTACTCATGTAGGAATAGGAGCTAATATAATTCAGGGTATAAAAGTTGGAAAGAATGTAACCATTGGTGCTGGTACTGTAGTTATAAATAATATTCCTGATAATGCAATAGTGGTAGGAAATCCTGCTAGAATTATAAAATATAAAGAAGAAAGAAATGGATAAAATATGGCTTTCCTCTCCACATATGGGAGGAGCTGAACAAAGATATGTTCAAGAAGCATTTGAAACGAATTGGGTGGCTCCTTTAGGTCCAAATGTCAATGGGTTTGAGAAGGATCTAGAAACCTATATAAAGGAAGGGACTTGGGTTGCTTGTTTAAGTTCAGGGACTTCAGCATTACATTTGGCTCTAATACTATCGGGAGTGTCTAATGGAGATGAAGTGCTTTGTCAAAGTATGACTTTTTCAGCTTCAGCTAATCCTATCACTTATCAAGGTGCTAAACCAGTTTTTATAGATAGTGAATTAGACACTTGGAATATGTGTCCGATAGCTTTGGAAGAAGCCATTAAAAGTAGTATAAAAAAAGGTAGAAAGCCTAAAGCAATTATTGTTGTTCATTTATATGGGATGCCTGCAAAGATGGATGAGATAATAGGAATATCGAAAAAATATGAGATAACTTTGATAGAGGATGCTGCAGAGGCTTTAGGTTCGGAGTTTAGAGGGCAAAAATGCGGAACGTTTGGAGATTTTGGTATTCTTTCATTCAATGGAAATAAAATTATAACAACTTCGGGAGGAGGGGCTCTTGTTTGTAGGTCAGAAGAGAAAAAACAAAAAGCAATCTTTTTAGCTACACAAGCAAGGGATAATGCTGTGCATTATCAACACTCTGAAATTGGGTATAATTATCGTATGAGTAATATTACTGCGGGTATCGGTAGGGGACAGATGGAAGTACTTGATAAGCATATCGGTTATAGAAGATTGAATAATGAATTCTATCAGAACCTTTTCGAAAAAATTGAAGGAATTACTGTTTTTAAAGAGCCTAACAAAGATTATTTTTCTAATCATTGGTTGAGTGCTATTGTGATTGATGAGTCAAAAGTAGGTTTTTCCAGAGAGGATTTACGTTTATGTTTGTTAGAGGATAGTATAGAGTCTAGACCTCTATGGAAGCCTATGCATTTACAGCCTGTTTTTCGTGAATGTGATTACTATGGAGAGAGTGTTGCAGAAAATTTGTTTAAGAATGGCTTATGCCTACCCTCAGGCTCTAATCTTTCAGACAATGATCGTCATAGAATAAAAAAGTCTATCAATAAATTATTAAAGTAATATAAAAATAAGCGCTGATATTATTCTAAATAATTAATTCTTTATATGAAAGGCATCATACTAGCAGGTGGATCAGGAACACGTTTATACCCTATAACAAAAGGAGTATCTAAACAATTGTTGCCAATTTATGATAAGCCAATGATTTATTATCCGTTGTCAGTATTGATGCTAGCAGGAATAAAAGAAGTACTAATTATTTCAACGCCTGATGATTTACCTAATTTTAAAAAACTTCTTGGAGATGGTAATTCACTTGGTATACAGTTAAGTTATGAGGAACAACCTTCTCCTGATGGATTGGCTCAAGCATTTATTATAGGAAAGGACTTTATAGGGATGGATGATGTTTGTTTGATTTTAGGAGACAATATCTTTTATGGGCATGGATTACCAGAGATGTTACAAACGGCTATCCAAAATGTAAAAAAAGAGAATAAAGCCACTATTTTTGGATATAATGTAAAAGATCCTCAACGCTATGGAGTAGTGGATTTTGACGAAAAAGGAAATGCGATTTCAATTATAGAAAAACCATTGAAACCAACATCAAATTACGCTGTTGTAGGGTTGTATTTTTACCCTAATAATGTCGTGAGTATCGCTGAAAGAGTGAAACCTTCGGAAAGAGGAGAACTAGAAATTACAAGTGTTAATCAACAATACCTGACGAATAATTCCTTGAAGGTAGCATTAATGGGGAGAGGTTTTGCTTGGTTAGACACAGGGACCCATGATTCATTAATGGAAGCAAGCCAATTTATAGAAACTATTGAAAAACGTCAGGGGTTGAAGGTTGCTTGTATTGAGGAGATAGCCTACCATATGGGGTATATTGATGAAGATCAAATCAAGAAGTTAGCTGCTCCGTTACTAAAAAGTGATTATGGACAATATTTGCTAAATTTGATCGATAATTAATATAGTGATCTTTATTTTATGAAAAATATCTTAGTTACTGGAGGTGCCGGCTTTATAGGTTCACATACTGTTAGGTTATTAGTTAATAACTATCCTAGCTATAGGATTGTAAATTTGGACTTGTTAACCTATGCGGGTAATCTTTATAACTTATCGGATATTGAAAAGAAATCTAATTATACCTTTATAAAAGGAGATATCAATGACTATCAGCTTTTGGTTACTATTTTTGACAAATATGATATTAATAGCGTAATTCATTTGGCTGCGGAATCTCATGTGGATCGATCGATCAAAGACCCTCTTATTTTTGCCAAAACGAATATTCTTGGAACACTAAATTTATTACAGGTAGCTAAAGAAAGTTGGAATAATGATTTTGAAGATAAGTTGTTTTATCATATTTCCACTGATGAAGTATATGGAGCATTGTCAGATACAGGTTTTTTTGAAGAGACTACGCCGTACAATCCTAAATCTCCTTATGCTGCATCCAAAGCTTCTTCGGATCACTTTGTAAGAGCTTTTGGTAATACTTATAAATTACCCATAATAATTTCTAATTGTTCGAATAATTATGGAAGTTATCAATTTCCAGAAAAATTAATCCCTTTATGTATCCATAATATTTGTCAGCAAAGAGAAATACCTGTTTATGGTAAGGGAGAGAATATAAGGGATTGGCTCTATGTAGAAGATCATGCTAAGGCTATCGATATAATTTTTCATGAAGGTAAGGTTGGTGAAACCTATAATATTGGTGGTTGGAATGAATGGAAAAATATTGATGTGATAAAACTTTTAATAGATAAAGTTGATACATATTTAGGTAGAAAAAAAGGAACTTCTGAAAAATTAATACGTTTTGTTAAAGATCGTGCAGGACACGATTATCGTTATGCAATAGATGCTACAAAGCTCAATAAAGAAATAGGGTGGAAACCATCATTACAATTTGAAGAAGGTATAGAGAAAACGATAAAATGGTATTTGAATAATCAAGATTGGGTAACTAAGGTTACGAGTGGAGATTATCAAAAGTATTATGAAGAAATGTATAAACTGTAAAAAAAAAATCCTCTGAAAAGAGGATTTTTTTATAATTTATTTTAGCCTGCTTAAGCTAAGGTCTCTATTGTATTTAACCATGAATAAGCCATGATTGCTTGTTGAACCAAATATTTTTTTATGATAGTCAAACTTATTTTCAACTCTTAAAGAGATTCCTTTTTTAAAGGTTTTATTTAGGTTTTTCCCAGAAGCTAATCTCATAAGAATGTCATAGGTAATGTCAAAACCTTTGATAGCATATTCTGAAGGTAATGCGTGATTTCTACTCTTAAACTTTTTAAAGAATAATTTAACATCATCTGATTGATTGTCAATAAAAGTATTAGAAACAAATGTGAAATTTATTTTGGCTAATTTATTGTTGTCAGTTTCGTTATACGCCTTATTCTTATCTGTGGTAAAAACTTGGACAGCTATTTCATCAGGTAAACCAATCATACTATTGAGCGCATCAGCAACAACCACTTTATCATCGGAAGTAAATATCACCCAATTAGGTTTTTCTTGACTCATTTTATCTGTAAAGCGTTCTTTTTTGATATAACCATCCTCTACGTCAGGTGTGATAATATGAATAGCACTAATAGAATCGTGTTTTTTCAAAGATGAAATAATGTGGTCAATACTTTTTTTGGAGTTATCTTGATTGTCTCCTACAATTAAGATAGTTTCACCATTATAATTTTCTTTGAGATAATTTGATAAATAATCTAAATGCATTGATTTTTCAGGTGCACTCTTAATTAATCGAGACGATGATAGTTTTTCAAGGTTTTTGGAGTAATTTGGGAAT
Source organism: uncultured Tenacibaculum sp. (assembly GCA_947496185.1). Lineage (GTDB taxonomy): Bacteria > Bacteroidota > Bacteroidia > Flavobacteriales > Flavobacteriaceae > Polaribacter. The sequence goes on along the minus strand of CANMCD010000010.1, from coordinate 120,889 downwards.
ATTACAGAAGTATTTACCTCTTTTGCCACCAAATTAGCTTTTTCAGAGTAGAAAGGGCCAATTACGACATCTACACTATCTAATGCATTTGCGGATAATATTTCAGTAATATTTCTTCCTTTTTTACCAGTGTCAAAAACGGCTAAATCAACTTGAATCCCTTGCTTTTTAATTGAGTCTATGGCTATTTCGGTTCCCATATAAAAGTCAGTAACCATGTTTGCAAGCTTACTCTTAAAGATCTGTTTAGAAGGTACGGTATCGTATTCTTTTGCTCTGAAAGGGAGTAGTAAAGCTAGTTTAACAGCTGCATTTTCTTGAATAGTATCTTGATAGAAAACAAAGGCATCTGTATCCTTAACCTTTTCAATAGGCTTTATTTTTAATAATTGTCCTATTGATAGCTTATTGTCGACTAAATCAGGAAACTCTGGATTTAATTTTATAAGTTCTTCTTTAGTAACATTATAGTAACGAGTTAAACTAAAAATAGTTTCCTTACTTTTTACTGTATGGGTTAAATATTGTTTTAATACCTCTTCCTTGTTGATAGTAACAATTTCCTCAACAGCTTTTACCTTTAGTACTTGCCCAATACTTAATGTATTGCTTTTAATATCAGGGAATTCTGGGTTTAGCTTAATGAGATTCTCTTTGGTAATACCATATTTTTTTGTAATTCTATAAACTGTTTCTCCCGCCAGTACCTTATGTGTTTCGTAACTTTTAATTACAGTTGTTTGATAGTTTTCAGATAATGAATCATTTTCTAGTTCAGAATTGTTGGTTTGGTTTGATTGTTCAATTTGACTATTCCCTTCATTGGTATTGTTGGTTTCATCAAACTTAGAAGTATCTGAAGAGATATTTTTTCTAACCTTAGGATTGGGTATTACGATCACTGTATTGACCTCAGGGTTCTTATCTACATCTGGATTCAAACGAAGTAGATCATCTAGACTCATATCCGAACGTTGGGCAATATCAGACATCGTCTCTCCTTCTTGAACCTTATAAGCAACATACCTTTTTTGTTGCCCACAAGATAACGTGAATGATAATATCCCTGTTAGGATTAAAAAGTTTAATTTCCTCATTTACTTCTAAATTTTTTTCAATTATATGTATATAAACGTTATTCCCATTCAATTGTTGCTGGAGGTTTAGAACTTATATCGTACACGACTCTATTCACACCTCTTACATTATTGATGATTTTATTGGAAGTTTTTTGTAAAAATTCATAAGGTAAATTTACCCAGTCAGCAGTCATACCATCAGTACTTTCAACAGCTCTTAGCGCCACTACTTTTTCGTATGTTCGTTCGTCTCCCATTACTCCAACTGAATTAACAGGTAATAACATGGCTCCTGCTTGCCAAATTTTATCATATAAACCGTCCTCTTTTAAACCATTAATGAAAATAGCATCAACCTCTTGCAAGATACGAACTTTTTCTTCGGTAATATCTCCTAGAATTCGAATTGCCAAACCAGGTCCAGGGAACGGATGTCTTCCAAGTAACTCTTTATCGATGCCCAAAGAAGCACCAACTCTTCTAACTTCATCTTTAAAGATCATGCGCAACGGCTCAACAACTTTTAATTTCATAAAATCAGGTAATCCTCCTACATTATGATGGCTTTTAATAGTAGCTGAAGGCCCTCCGTTTACAGAAACAGATTCAATAACATCTGGGTATATAGTACCTTGTGCTAACCATTTGGCATCTTTTATTTGGTTTGCTTCATCGTCAAATACATCAATGAATACTTTACCTATAGTTTTACGTTTTGCTTCAGGATCTGATAGCCCTTTTAAAGCAGATAAAAAACGATCTGAAGCATCTACTCCTTTGACATTTAGTCCCATGCCTTCGTATTGTTTTAATACATCAGAAAATTCGTTTTTACGTAAAAGTCCATTGTTTACAAAAATACAATGTAAATTATCTCCAATTGCTTTATGTAATAGTACAGCAGCTACTGTAGAATCAACACCTCCTGATAATCCTAAAACAACTTTGTCAGTACCTATTTTTTCTTTCAATCCAGATACTGTTTCTTCTACGAATGAATCGGGTGTCCAATTTTGAGCTACCTTTCCAATAGAAACTAAAAAATTTTTTAATAATTGTTTTCCATCTGTTGAGTGGTATACTTCAGGGTGAAATTGGATTGCATAGGTAGTTTCTCCTTCAATTTTGTACGCAGCATTTTCTACATCATGTGTACTTGCTAATAAAACGCCATTATTAGGCAACTCTTTGATAGTATCAGAGTGACTCATCCAAACTTGACTTCCTTCAGAAATATTTGCAAAAAACTTTTCATCATTCTTAACAAAAGACAAATTCGCTCTTCCGTATTCGCGCGTATTAGAAGGGGCAACGAGTCCTCCCGAAAAATGTGCTAAATATTGAGCTCCATAGCAAACGGCTAATAAAGGTTTTTTCCCTCTAATTTCTGATAAATCTGGATGGGGAGCTTCTTCAGAACGAACAGAAAAAGGACTACCAGATAGGATTACAGCTTTAAAATTTTCTAATTTTTTTGGTATTTTATTGTATGGATGAATTTCACAATAAATATTCAACTCTCTCACACGGCGCGCAATTAACTGTGTGTATTGCGATCCGAAATCTAAAATAAGTACATTGTCTTGTTGCATCCGCAAAAATAATATTTAGAAATTAGAATATACATATTTGAAGATGTATTTTTTTGCCTTAGAGAAAAGAATTGTCAAATGAAAAAGGGAGTAATGTTTTTAAAGAATTAACCTTAATTATTTTACCTATTTCTCCCATAAAAAGTATTTCAATAGGCTCTTTTTGATTGATTTCATATTCTGATAGTGTTTGTCTACACGATCCACATGGGCTCACAGGTTTATCGAGTGTAAAAGTTTCACTAGAGGCAGTAATGGCAATTTTTTTGACAATAGCATTCGGATATGATGAAAAAGCTTTCCATATAGCTACCCTCTCAGCACACATCCCTGAAGGATAGGCAGCATTTTCTTGATTATTGCCCAGAATTATTTTGCCATTTTTTAATAATAACGCTGCACCAACTTTGAATTTGGAATAAGGTGCATAAGCTTTTGATTTTGCTTCAATAGCTTTTTTTAGTAAGTTATTATCCTCATTAGTTAACTCTTTAATAGTGTCATAAATTAAAACGGTATTTGAAATGATAATTTCTTTCATATGATCATAAACAAAAAAAGCTGTCTTAGTAGACAGCTTGGTTTATTTGCTAAGTTACTAAAAATTAATAACTTTTAATAATCATCGTATACTTGACCTAAATCAAATGATAATGAAAATCGTAATGTATTTTCTAATGGGTTGTTAACTCTTGAGGCATTCATTAAATATGATAAGTCAACTGTAAATGCTTTTGCTTTAAATCCAGCACCTAGTGTGAAATATTGGCGTTGCCCTTTTTCTTCACTTTCATGAAAATATCCAGTTCTTAGAGCGAAGGCTTTATTATATAAGTACTCAGCACCCAATGCCCAAGTGATTTCTTTCATTTCTTCTCCAAAACTTGTGTCGCCAAAAGAAGCAAACATACCGTCAAACCAACCATTAGTTGCGTTTGGAGCTGATGGAACAAGTAACTTAGTAAACTCTAGGTTAAGTCCTAATAAGTTAAAGTCATCAAAAATAAAATCAAATCCACCTCCTAATTTAAGGTTGGTTGGAATAAAGTTTTCTTGGTCAGTTGTGTAGCTTACTTTTGGGCCGATATTGGCAATATTTGCTCCAAGCCTATAGCGTCCGTTGAAAGTTCCATAGTTTTCCTCCCTTGATCTATAGTAGGCAGAGATATCTACAGCAAATGAATTTACAGCTTTAAGATTGTTAGAAACGTCTAAATTTGAGTTAATATATTTTAAACCTACTCCCATAGAGAATGTTTCACTTAACTTTAAAGAGTAGATACCTGTAATAGCAAATTCATTAGGATTTTCAAATCCGTTTGGTAAACCTGTGTTTGAAGTTAGTTCTATTTTACCTAAAGAGAAATATTTAATATCTACACCCCAAGCTGAATTCTCTTTCATTCTGTTTACATATGAAAGGTTACCAGCGAATATGTCATTTGTTAAATTACGAAGCCAAGGCGTGTAATTAAGTCCAATACTAATTTGTTTTTCGTTAAATGCGGTTTTTGATGCGTTATGAAAAATTGAAAAAGCATCAGAAGAAGTTGCTACTCCAATATCTCCCATACCACCTGCTCTTGCGTCAGAGGTGATAAGTAAAAAAGGCGTAGCTGTGGTAATACCTTGTGCGCTTGTTTTGAGCGGGAGGATAGCCAAAAGTAGGATGAACGCTAGTTTTTTCATTGTTTATTTGATTGTTCTTTGTTTTTGCAAATATATAATTTTAGTTTTTTAAAATTAAAGGATTACCAGTTTTTCATAGGTTTCAGCTGTTAAGTTTATACTTGTAGCTGTTACTCTTAACTTATAAATGTAAACCCCTTTACCTAATTTATTACCAAAATCGTCCAGACCATTCCATGTAATATCTCTTGATAAATTTCCAGTAGATTGGCTTACTTGGTTAATTGTTTTGACCAATTTTCCGGAAATTGTGAAAATCTGTACTTGAACTTCTAAAGGTTCATTAGGTTTGTTATGATTAAACCAAAACTCAGTGTAATTGACAAAAGGATTTGGATAATTCAAAACATTGGTTAAAGATAACTCGGCGTCATCAACAACCACAAAACTAAACGAAATTTCAGACGAGTTATTGTAGGTGTCCCAAGCTTTTATTCTTAATGTATGTAATCCAGGGGAAAGGTTTCGTAAGGTATAGCTTACTGTTCCTCTTGTAAAATCATCTATTTCTGTTTGGTAATAATTGTTTAATACTATGGGGTTCAGTTGATCATCATCTAATATGGCAACTATATCATGATCTACTGCAGTTATAGAAGTATTAATTCCACTTTTGTCAAAAAGTTTTAAAATTAAATTAGGAGAAGCATTTGTTTGTCCACCATCTACAAAAGATTCATCATTCATGAATGCTTGGATTTCGGGGCCAATCAGATCTTCGGGAGCATTTTGATTAATTCCACCAACAACAATATCAAAATTTGCACCGCCCTTGTCGATTTCCTTATTGTGAGCATATAAGCTTATTTTCCCTTTTCCATAGGCTACTTTAATATCTTTTGGAACAATAAACTCAAAAGAAAAAGCGCCATTAGTAATGGAGGATTGTCCCCTGAATAGTTTACTTTCTTGAGAGTCAAAAGTATTGACCACACCAAAACCATCATTATCTAAAGTCTGTTTGTCAATAGCTTTGTCAAAGAAGGTAGTAGATAAAACACCATTAAAATTTGTTAAAATGTTATCTGATGCATCTGTAACTACTCCCTCAAACGTAACTTTAGACAATGCTTTTAATGTGTCTATAGATTGAGAGATAAGTTTGTTGTTCATTTTAGTGATCTTGACATTAGGCTCAGGAATGGCTAATTTCATAGCAGGATCTCCAAAAAAGAATATAAAAAACTTTTGTGTACTCGCAGTTGTGTTTTTTGTAATGGCAAGGTTTTTTGCAATAGAATTATCTGCTCCATTAAAGTCTAAGACATGTTGGGTAAGCTCTTTGTTGAATTGTTGTCCTAGGGATATAAAGACATCTCTAGTGGTCGTAATCATACTCACTGCACCACCATTCTTGTGAAGAAAAAGTTTTTCTCCTGCAGCATTTCTTAGAGGGTTGTCAAATCTAGAAAACTCACATGTTACTGTAATGAATAAAGGTAAGGTGTTTACATTGTTAAGTACTTCAATTTGTGGTATTTCTAAAAGCCTTTCATCGGCAAGTCCATCTTCACCACCATGCCCAAAATAATTGAATAAAAGTGTGCCATTTTCAATACTATTACTAACTTCTTGTTTTACTTGAGGGTATCTTTCTCCTCCAGAAGAGGTTTCTTGTTTAAAAGCATCGGAATAAAGCTTGTTAATATTAAAAATAGGTTTGTGTTTTTTTATGGAATCAGCTATTTCTTCTAATCCTGATTGAAGTGTTTTGTCTGCTTCTTGATCGATGTCATCAGCCAAGAGTGTAATATTATTTCTCCAATCTCCTAGTGTGTTTTTACTGTAATAATTTATTATTTTGTCAACTACATTACTTGCTTCTTCTTGACTAGTGACAGGGATACGTCCAGTGCTAATATCTATGGTGTCAGAAATTTTCATTTCACCATCATTATCATCTAGCATACCATAATAATCATCCGTTACATAAGAAGAAATTAAATCAAAACTAGGTTCTGCATGATAAGTTGGAACAATATTGTTGTTATTCGTTATCCTATTTTTATAGTCGTAAGATGAGTCTCCGAACAAGCATACAAAGGCTAATTTTTTATCGTTCGTAGAATGGTTATAAAGGTGCTTTATAAAATCTCTTATACCAGTAATATCTGGTGATCCAGAAGAAAATTCATTGTAAATTTTGTCAAGATTTACAACTTTGCTGGTAAGGTTTGAATTGTTTTGATGATAATCAGCAAGTCTTTTAGCTTGATTAAAAAGATTGTCATTAGTAATGATTAGATATTGAATATTTTCAAGACTGTGTAGATTTTGGTTTTCAATTTTAGTACTTTGTTCAATTAAAGGAGTGAAAGAGTCACTAATTTTTACGACAATATATTCATGTAAGGCGTTGCCAAAGGCTTTAAATGTAAATATTTGTGAACTTGAAATGTTTTCAATTTTTTTTGGGAATATAGGATCGGTAACATCCCAAACAAAGTCAATATTATTTTCGTTAAGTATTTCATATTGAACAACACCAGAAGTATTATATGCTTCAAAACTTCTAAAAGAAAACTGTTTGCCTGTAGCCATTAAGTTTTTTATACCTTGTATTTCAATATAATCAAGGTATGCTTTTGCAGAAGGAAAACCTCCATTATTATAACTAAGCGTGATATCAACAAAATCCGAATTTGAACTATTGGTTACTCCATGAACTGTTCTTTGCATGGCTAGGGAGCTAACACCCGAAGAAGAAGGAGGAAAGCTTAATGTAGCAATACTTTGATTGTTAGCTAAAACATTCATCGTGGAAGGTAATGATGCTATTGTTACAGCGCTAACTTTGACTATAAGGCTAGAGTTTAAACGTTGATTAGGGAAGTACAATTGAAAATTTTTGGTATTTTCAAAATTAAAGTCTTCTCCAAACCATTTTCGACCAACTGCAAATAAGTTTGTTTGCTCTTTTTCATAAAAAATATAGTCATCAAAAGTTTGAATTGTCTTAATACTGGGTTGTGTAGGTTGTGTTGAAATAGCTACTCTTTTTCCATGAGTATTTCCAATTGTCAGGAAATAATGGGAAGTGTCCGTGTAAATATTTTGGTGATGTTCAGTATTGCCAGAGGAGGGATTTACTGTCCAATGATGAGGGCCTTGTGCATAAAACAATATATAATCGTCAGCGTTGAATGTAAGATCCTCTTCTCCACGAACGTAGATTGCATTCTCTTGTAGGTTACTGAATCGGGGAGTGCTAATATTTTGTGGTAACATTTTACCTCCATTTCCAAAAATTTTTATATTTTTAGGATTTATGGTGTTAATATCAATTCCTAATTGAGTAAGGAAGTCACTATCAATTTTGAATACACCCGTTTTGTCAACAGCAATTTTGTACCAATCTCCTTCTGATAAGACAGAACTAGATTGACAAAAGCAAACTACGTAAATGAGTGAATAAAAAATAGTTAAGTGTGTTTTCATAAATGGCAAGATAGCAAATTTTAATGGGAGATTTTTACCTCTTTTTCTAGATTTGAAATAATAAAACCCAAAAATCGTCGTTTTCATCTCTAACAGGAGGTGACTTTTTTAAAAATTAAAGTTTGTCTGAGGAATAAATAAAAATGAATTTTGTTGTACGAAGTGATAAATATCGTAAATTGCAGCACCCTTAAAAATAGTTTAAAATACATGAAAAGTAAATTTAAATTTTTTAGTTTATTGGCCATCACAGGATTGTTATTCGCTTCTTGTAATAAAGGAAGTGGCGGTTCAGGACGATCTTCCCTCACTGGATGGAATTTTAATGACCCTAACTATGGAGGTTACTTAAAAGGAAAGTATAAGGAAGGTAATGATGTTCCTCCGGGGATGGTTCACATAGAAGGTGGTACCTTTACTATGGGGTTAGTACAAGATGACGTTATGTTTGATTGGAATACTACACCGAGACAAATGCATGTTCGTTCTTTTTACATGGATGAAACCGAGGTGACCAATTCTGAGTACGGATTGTTTATGCAATATACGAAAGATGTTTTTCCACCAGAAGAACCTCAATACAAACATATTTTTCCTTCAGTTTTACCCGATACACTTGTGTGGAGAAAAGGTTTAGGAAATACAAATTTATTATCAGAAAGTTATTTGCGACACCCTTCTTATGCAGAGTATCCTGTGGTAGGAGTTAGTTGGTTGCAGGCGAATAAATACTGTAAATGGCGTACCAATGCTGTTAACTTAAAAATATTAATGGATAAGGGAATCATTAAAAATATTTTTAAAGAAGATTCTTTATCTTTTAAAGGGAAAGATAACTTTGATACGGATACCTATTTAACAAATCCTTATGCTTTATTTGATGGTGATTCTTCGATCTATAAAAAAGGATTGCCAGTTCCTAGAAAAAATAGAAACGAAAAACCTAATAAAAATGGATTTAGCGGTAGACAGGTAACTTCTACTGATGGTATTTTAGCGCAAAAATTTAGACTACCAACAGAAGTTGAATGGGAATATGCTGCAAAAGCTATTTTTGAAAATAGAGAGTATAATAATATTCGAGGAAGAAAGAAATACGCATGGAGCGGTAAATATACCAGAGATAGAGATAAGAGACATAGAGGAGATCAATTAGCAAACTTCAAGCAAGGACAAGGTAATTATAGTGGTATTGCAGGATGGAGTAGTGATGGTTCTGATATTCCTAATGCTGTAAAGAGCTATCCAGCAAATGCTTTCGGATTGTTCGATATGTCAGGTAATGTTGCTGAGTGGGTAGCGGATGTTTATAGGCCTATAATTGACTCAGAAGCTAATGACTTTAACTATTTTAGAGGTAATATTTTTACTAAAAAACTCATAAATGAAGAAGGTAAGGTAGTGATCGTTGGAGATGAGTTAGGTGAAGTAGAATATGATACGTTAGAAACAGGTATAGTGGTACCTAAAGATCTTCCAGGTAGTGTTAAGTATATTCCAATTACAAAAGAAGATACTTATATGAGAAGAAACTATAACAGAGCAGATAACTCTAGTTTAAGGGATGGAGATCAGGCTTCTTCTAAGTTTTATGATTTGGATAAGGATCAGTTGAGTGAAAATCAACCAAGAATGTATAATTCTCCGATTAAACCTCCAGCAGAAAAAGATTCATTAGGAAGAGTAGTTAATAACTATAAGTATGATGCTAAAAGAAGAACAACTTTGATTAGTGATCAATCAAGAGTATATAAAGGTGGTTCATGGGCAGATAGAGAATACTGGTTAGATCCAGCTCAAAGAAGATATTTCCCAGAATATATGGCAACTAATTATATTGGATTTAGATGTGCTACCGATAAGATGGGGCCAATGATGATGAATAAGAAAAAAACAGCTACACCAAGATATTATACTAAGAAAAGATAATATACACTCGAATGTGGTGATAAACATTTATATAATGAAACCTCATTGATTAAACTCAATGAGGTTTCTTTTTTGTTGAAAATTATGGATATTAAAGAGTTATATAAACTATTTACTGAAAATTACTTAGTAGATACGGATACAAGAAAAATAAGAAAAGGTAGTCTCTTTTTTGCTTTGAAAGGAGCTAATTTTAATGGGAATAAATTTGCAGAACAAGCATTAAATAATGGTGCTAGTTATGCTGTTATTGATGAAAGTGCATATAAACTAAATGATAAGATGATTTTAGTAACTAATGTACTTGAGACTTTGCAAAAACTAGCAAACTATCATAGGAATCAATTAAAAATACCGATAGTTGGGTTAACGGGGAGTAATGGCAAAACAACTACTAAGGAATTAATTAATGCTGTATTAAAAGAAAAATACAATGTAAATGCTACAAAAGGCAATCTTAATAATCATATTGGAGTACCTTTAACATTACTTTCAATGGATCTTAAGACAGAAATTGGAGTGGTAGAAATGGGAGCTAATCACCACAATGAAATAGCTTTATTGTCAGAAATTACGAATCCCGATATTGGTTATATTACAAATTTTGGAAAAGCACATCTTGAAGGGTTTGGTTCGGTTGAAGGAGTAGTCGAAGCTAAATCTGAGCTATATGAGTTTCTTCAAGAACATAATAAAACAGCAATAGTTAATCCTGAAGATAAAATTCAGATGTCAAAAACGAATGCTATTCAACGGGTACTGTTTGATGAAAATATAAATTACATTGATACTAAACCTGAAGTTAGTTTAACATATGATGGTTTATCTATTAAAAGTAATTTAATTGGAACTTATAACTTTAATAATATAGCAGCGGCTATTACGATAGGTAAGTATTTTGAAGTGTCAAAGGAGGACATAAAATACGCAATTGAAAGCTATATCCCAAAAAATAATAGATCTCAGGTGATTAAGAGAAAACAAGCGAAAATTATACTGGACGCATACAATGCAAATCCAACTAGTATGGCACATGCTTTAAAGAGTTTTTACGAACTGGAAGATGATAATAAAATGGTTATTCTTGGAGATATGTTTGAGTTGGGTAAAGATAGTTTGAAAGAGCATCAAAATATTGTAGATCTTTTATCAAGTTACGGTTTTAACAATAGTATATTAGTAGGTGAGAATTTTTCTAAAACCAAAACGAATTTAAAGACTTGTAAGAGTTTTGATGAACTATCAGAACATTTATTTAGTAAAAAAATAACAAAGGAAACCCTATTAATTAAAGGGTCGAGAGGTATGGCTCTAGAGAGAGTTTTAGAAATAATTTAGTGGTTCGTCTTTACAATGAATAAATCAATAAAGGTTATTAATTCTGTGTGATTAGTATTTAAATAGTAAATTTGCGTTTTAAAATTTTAAGTTATGTTTTTTCTTACCAAAAAGGAAATTCCATTAGATAAGGTTTTTAACGATGATTTTGTTGATATACATTCGCATTTATTACCAGGAATAGATGATGGCGCCAAAAATCTTGACAACTCAATTGAGTTAATAAAGAAGATGTATTCTTACGGGATAAAAAACTTTATTACAACCCCCCATGTATTAGGAGATGTATATCCTAATTCAACGGAATTAATTCTATCTAAAGCAGCGTTGGTTAGGAAAGAGTTAAAAAATATTGGGCTAGATGATATCAACTTTAGAGCTGCCGCTGAATATATGATGGATGAGCAATTTGTTGAGCGATTAAAGGCTAATGATATTTTAACACTTAAAGATAATTATATATTAGTTGAAATGTCCTATTTCAGTGCACCCTATAATCTTTTCGAAGTCTTATTTGAAATACAATTGAAAGGATACAAGCCTGTTTTAGCGCATCCAGAGCGATATAATTTTTATCATAATGATTTTCAAAAGTACTATCAATTAAAGAAAGCAGGATGTGTTTTTCAGTTAAACTTACTTTCATTAACAGAACAATATGGTAAGGGAGTTCAAAAAACAACCCAAAAGCTTCTAAAAGAAAATTTATATGATTTTGTAGGTACTGATACACATCATAAAAACCATTTGCGATTGCTTAAAAAAATAGGAAATAAAAAAACAGTTAAACAAATCGAAAATTTGATAGCCAAGAATAGCTTATTTAAATAGTTTGAAAAGTTAAAATAATTTTTTTGAGACTCTTTGCTATACTTGTTAAAAGAAAGCTTCTTTGTTATATGCTGTGTTGTTTATGATTTTTCCATTATTAATTTCAATAAGATAATCAGCTAGCGATAATGTCTTATTTCTATGGGAAATAAGGATAATTATTGCATACGGAAAGGCGTTACGTATTCTTTCCAAAATCTTTTTTTCAAGTAAAACATCTAAAGATGAGGTCGCTTCATCAAAAATAAAAAGATCTGGTGATTTGTGAATTGCTCTAGCAATTGATATACGCTGTTTTTGACCATCAGAAAAGTTACTACCTGTATGTGATAAAACGGTGTGTTCCTTGTTTGGAAGTTTTTTGATAATCTCTTCCAATTCAACCATTTTTAGTAAATAATCAAGTGCTAGCTTATTTTCAAAGTTTCCATAAGAAAGGTTATAGGTTAGTTTATCATGGAATAATTGATTTTCTTTTTCAATTAGACTATAATGGGACTCCCAATTTGTTATGGAGCTTAGTTCTTTGTTGTTTATAAAAATAGTGCCTATTGTCGGTGTTATAAAATTACAAAGTAGATTAACGATTGTAGATTTTCCACTACCACTGGGACCATGTATTGCATATGTTTTTCCTGAAGAAAGAGTCATATTAATATTCTCAAGAATTATATGATCTTGGTGTTTTACGCTAACATTTACAAGCCTTATCGAATTTAGGTTAATTTTTTCTGCTATTGTTTTTGGTGATGGGGACGGAATTTGTTTGTTGATGTACAAAGCTACTCTTTTCATCGAAACAAAAGAACGAGCAAATTGATTATAGCTATTTACTAAATTAATTGTAGGGTTAAATAGCCTATTTAAATATTGAATGAATGCTATTAATGCACCTAATGTCATTGATTTATCAAAAACTTGCTTTCCCCCATACATAAGTACTAATAAAGGAACTAAAGCAATCATAAAGGTAGAGATATTACTGTTCAGTGAGCTAAATAAGGTGTTTTTAACTTGAGCGTTAATCAAGTTATATTGCTTGTTATTGATTTTTTTACGTTCGTATTCAATAGTGTTGTAGCTCTTTATTACCCTTATATTTTGAAACCTTTCCACTAAATAGTCATATAAGTCGCCTTCAGTAATTTGAATTTTCTCAAAACTATTTTGAATATGAGGAGTGAATTTTTTTATGCTAAATAAGAGTAGCGGTATGAATAAAAGGCTTATTAGGGTTAATTGATAATTTAAAATAAAAAGCATGGTGATGACTCCTGCAACTAAAATTATGTTATTTATAAATCGAAGAATAAGAGAAGACAATGCATCTTGAATATTTTCTACGTCATTCATCAAGGTAAAAACTAATTCACCTACTTTTGAATTTTTAAAAAAAGTCATGTTTTTATGAAGAATATTCGTAAAAATATCTGCTCTAATATCGGCCATAATTTTCTCACTAACTTTCGTATAAATTATATCGGATAATAGCGATGATATTATTCGTAAAATATAAACTCCGGTTAATAATAATAGCAAGTTAATCAGTTCTTTAATGTTTCCGTTAGGGAAAATATCATCAATAATTATTTTTAAAAAATAAGGAGTAGCCAACGATCCAATACTAGCAATAATCATTAAAAAAAAGAGTAAAATTTCTTCTTTAATATAGGGTAAAATATACTTTGTGAATTTGATAATTATTTTCTTTTCAAACATTATTTAGAATGATTTTAAATGAGTATTTATTGATGATATTTAAAATAAATTGTTAAATTGTCACGAATTTATAAAAATAACTGAATTGTTATGGCTAAAACTACTACATTTTTAATAGAAGAGCATAATGAGGCATTTTATGTTTGGTTATATTCTTTGAAAAAACAACTAATAAAAGAACAGGGAAATATATTGCTACATTTTGACGATCATTCCGATATGTCTACCCCCAGATTTAACACTTCAATTAAAGAGTTTTCAGCGAATACAATCGAGCTAATTCAAGATTTTACCTACCAAGAGTTAGGAATTGCCACTTTTATCATGCCTGCTATTTATCTCAAATTGATTTCTGATGTTTGGTGGGTTAAATATGATACTAAAAAAGAGCAAGATGTTGACATGTTTATAAAGTCTTATGATGATAATAATAAGTATTTAATTTCAGGAAAGAAATCAGCCTTAACTAAGGAGACATTAACTAAAAGTGTGTCTTTTTTTAACTACAAAAATATAGATGCTACTAGTTTTGATAAAACTAGCTTATTGAATAATAATATTTTGTTAGATATTGATTTGGACTATTTTTCTTGTAATGATAATCCATACAATATGAATGAAATAATGATTGAAATTACGGAAGAAGAATACCTAGAATTTCAAAAGAATGAATATCATTATTTGAATTTCATAGTAACAAATATTAAAGCGATTAAGTATCAAGGAAATTTTTATTATGTTATTAATTACTTTAAAGACATTCATCCAAGTAGTAGAAAAGTTAATAAAGAAACAATATGTAAGCGGGTAGATGACTTTATAAAAAGTTTAAAAAAACAAAAAGTAGTACCACAGATAATAACTATCTGTAGATCTAGGTATAGTGGTTTTACGCCAATTGATCAGTGGGAACTAATCGAAGAAAAGTTATTGTTAGGTCTACAAGAAATCTATAATATAGATGTTCACCATATAAGTAAAATAACATCAAAAAAATTAAGTCATGTATAATCGTAGATTCTTCTTGACTTATTTGATAGGTGTGTTTTTTTTAGTAGATGTTAATGCTCAAATTAATGCATTATATCAAGATGATTATGTAAAAGATACTATTTTTTCATTAGAGAATACAGCTTATAAGAGGTCATTATTTTGTTTTCCTGGCTTTAATGTTTACAAGGAAAAGAAGAAAGCTTTTGACATTAAGCAGTTTTCTATAGCTAACAAAAACAAATTCCGTTATGAGATTCCGATACGATACTCGTCTGGGTTTTCAACGAATGATACCATACAATTTACTGCTAGAATTTACACTAAAAATGTAAAGAAAATTCTAGTTAAAGTTTTGAATTCAAAAAATATGTCTTGTGACATAGGGGGTATAGATATTACTAAAGATGGATTTCAATGGCCTATTGAAGAAAGTGTTTCCTGTTTAAAAGATAAGAGTATTAATAGAATATTAATTGAAGTGGTTCCTAATAATTTGAATAAGAATATTGATTTTTATATTGGATCGCTGTGGATTGGGGTTTATAAAGAAATATATGAAAGTTCACCTGTGAATAAATATTTGGACATAAAAAGTGTTATTAAAACGATTTCACCATTGGCATTTGAAAGTTATGGTATATACGAGCATTATCCTACAGAATATATGCATAATGAACTGTTAACGAATGTTTTTTTAGCGCATAATGGTTTGGATAAAAATAGTGCCATAATTAAGCTGATTAGGGCGTGTATAGTATATTATCCGTTTTATAATGAACGGCAGTTGCAAAAACAAACGATTCAAAAAGTATTTGAAAAAGAATTTGAAAACTATGAAAAACTATCCGTTTGTGAACTAACAAAACAAATCAATTACTTTTTAGTGCGTCATTTTTCAGACCCTCATTTTAGAATTGTTAATAGATGTACTAATCGTAAAACAACTAGAGGGCCAATAGTATTATATCAAATAAATAATACGCATAAGGTGGCTGCTGTTTTTGATGATGAACTAAGGAAAAGCATCCCACTTGGAAGTGAAATTATTAAGATCAATAATGTAAGTTTTGTGAAATTGGTGGATAGTATTTCTAGTGGAAAAATTAATTTAGAAAATACTTATCTAAAGAACTATAGAAATAAAAAAATAAATGAGCTTTTAAAAGCAGAGGTTGGAAATATTATGGAATTAAAAATTAAAACACCTGATCAACAAATCACATCAGTCAGGTATAAATTGAAAAAGAGATACCGTATTTCCCCAAATTTTAGACCAAAACAACATGAAATACGAGAATTGAATGATCATACTGTATACTTTAAAATTAATAAATTTTTTAGGGATACTCCATCAGAGTTTGCTAATAATATTCAAAAATTTAACAGCTATAAATCACTCATTATAGATCTTAGAGGTAATGGAGGAGGGGAATCACAAGAGGCAGCAAGACTCTTGTCTTATTTCATGCCTGCAGACTTTATGTTTGCTGAGATGAAAAATAGAATTGATCAAAAAAAAGATTCTTTAGTAGTTAATGTAATAAAGCGTTGTTTTAAATACAATCTTAAAAATAAAATAGTAGTACTTGTAGATGGTAATACCGCTTGTGCTTCAGAATTGTTTATTGAAGCACTTAAAAATAATAGAAAAGGAGTATTGGTTATAGGAAAAGAGAGAACAATGGGAGCTTTATCTCTGGTCTATCATGTTTATTTAAAGAGGGTACGGGTAATAACTAACAGTTTTACTCCCTATATATATGAGCGTACAGATAAAATAGAAGGAAAAGGAATTATACCAGATATATTGGTAAAGATTAATAAGGTTGAAGATTTAAAACCATATAAAGATAAAGTTTTGAGAAAGGCAATCGATATAATAAAGAACAACAATAAGGGAAGTAATACAAATTATTTTAATTATGAAAAAAAAGCAATTAAAAAACGAGCTTCTTAAAAAGGAGCTTGTAAAGCCTGCTTCAACTGAAGACAGGTTAGTAAAAGAAGTGGAAACACTTTGTGGAGAACTACGCAATTGTCCAAGGTTGAGGAGGTTATCAGGAAGTGATACTGGACAAGGGGAAGACGATATTCTGTTTTAGTACAGCCTATCGTTTAATGGGGAGTACAAACTCCTTCTTTAACGTAACAAAATTTTATATACATGAAAAAAAAGCAATTAAAAAATGAGCTTCTTAAAAAGGAGCTTGTAAAGCCAGCTACTACGGAAGATAGACTGGTTAAAGAGGTAGAAACTCTTTGTGCAGAGTTACGTAATTGTCCAAGATTGAGAAGACTATCAGGAGAAGATACGAATCATGAGGATGATATTTTATTTTAAATGTTTAATTAATTAAAAACCTTAAAACCATGAAAAAAAATGTAAAGAAAGTATTAACCAAACCAAGTACTTTAAACAACAAAAAAAACGTAGAGACATTAGCTATTTCTAGAGTAAAGCCTTGTGGTGCAACTAGTATAGGTAGAGAATCTTAAAATATAAAAAATTACTTCCCATAATCAGATAAAGGTTTATTGCCTTTATCTGATTATAAAAATATTTATAAAAGATGAATTCGCTATTTATACTATCATTAGATGATAATAAATTAACGTAACTATCTTGTTTTTTAATCCTTTATAAGGTTTCAACAAAAACTAACTAAAAACTCCAAACAGATGAAACACTACGCTACTAACCCATATAATATTCTTGTACCTGTTCATGAAACAGAAGAATTCTTACTATATAATACATTTTCTGGAGGTATAGAATTACTTAACTCAAGTGAAGGTAGACTTATGTCTGAATTGATGACCATCAAAAAATTTGATCCTAAAGAATATAATGAACACAAAAGTATTATAGATTATCTACTACAAAAAGATTATGTGCTTCACGATACCAAGTTTATTGAAAAATCAGAGGAAATTTATTTAGAAAATAAACGAAATGAAAAAGCATCAGGTATATACCTTACGATCGGAACTACCATCGTTTGTAATATGGCCTGTTCGTATTGTTTTGAATTTGTAAAACCTAATAACACGTTAAAGGATGAAAAAATAATTGCACAGGTTAAGGAATATATCAGTCAGATAATAGCAAAAGAAGATGGGATTAAACAATTTTCTGTTACTTGGTATGGAGGAGAACCTCTTGTAAACATGCAAGCTATTAAAAAGCTTTCTCCGCATTTTATGAAAGTTTCAGAAGAATATGGAATTTCTTATAATACAGATTTAATTACAAACGGGATTTATTTAACTCCAAAGAATGTAAAGATTCTTAGAGAAAATGGTATTCATCAAGCACAAGTTACCTTAGACGGCGCGAGAGAAGTACATAATAAATACCGCCCTTTAAAGACAAAAGGGAAAAACTACTTTAAAATTTTAGAGAATTTATCATTGCTCCCAGAAGACTTTTCTATTAACCTTCGTATTAATATTGATAGAACTGTTGCTGCTACGTTAGATACATTACTTCAAGATTTAGAAGATTATAATATTTGGCCTCAGCGTTATAGGAATTTCAAATTTTCTCCCGCATGGCTTAGAACTTATGACGGAGAAGTTATCACAGAAGAGGATAAAAAGAAAAGATTAAATGTAGATGAGTTTTTTGATATTTATCAAGATTTTAGACTAAAACAAGTTGATTTGTTTAACAAATGGAGTGTTGGTAATGGTAAGAGGAATGCTAAGTTAGCTTGGGAACTTCCACAATATCAGTCTGACTGTCCAACTTGGGCAGCACCTTATGGTTTGGTGATAGATCCATTAGGGAATATTCACAAGTGTTGGGAAACAATCCATGACGATCAACGCGCAGCTACGAATGTATTTCAAGATTATAAACCAGAACACTTTGAGAAGTATACGAGTTTCAATCGTTTTGATGTGAATGAAGTTTGTAGAAACTGTACTTATCTTCCTGTATGTGATCAGATATCTTGTGCACATCAGGCAGTCAATAATAATAAACCGCAATGTACTTATTGGAAATATAAAACAGAGGATTTTATAAAAGAACAATACCTAAGAATGCGTAACAAGCCAGATACAATTCATCTTCCTACGAATATGGTGGCAGTTAATACTGGGCATACAAATAAATAAATGTAAAGTATGAAGGTAGGTATTATAGATACTGGTGTTGATAAACACCATAAGAGATTATTATCCTGTGATATAACTGGAGTAACTTTACATCAAAATAAGTCAAACAACATTTCCATTATAGAGAATGAGTTTCAAGATGAAGATGGACATGGAACAGGTATTGCTTCTATAATTCATAGGCATTGTGTCACTGCATCGTTATTTGCTATTAAAGTATCTTCTTTTGATGAAAATATCTCAGAAGAATTATTGTGTGAAGCTATTTCGTATGCTATAGAAAATTCAAATGCGGAACTATTAAATATTAGTATGGGAATTTGTACGGAAACTCCTTCTGAACGACTTATAACGTTATGCGAATTAGCTGATAAAAATGGAATAATTATTAATGCATCCTCATACTATTTTGCGGAAAAATCTTGTTTTCCAGCCCATTTAAATTCAGTATTAGGGGTAGGATCAGGATTGATAAGAGATAAAGAAAGCTTTAAGTTTTTAAAGAATAGTCCAACAAATATATTAGCAAAGGGAGGGTTTCAAAGAGTAGCAAATAAGGATAATTCATTTAAGTTTGGTTCTGGAACAAGCTTGGCAACGGCACACTTTACAGGGATAGTAGCAAACGCATTATATGAAAATAAAACCTCAAAAAAAGAACTTAAAATTTGGTTGCAAAATAGCTCAGATACTACAATTTTAAGTTTTAATCGTAGAAGAGCTGATGATAAAATTATATCCTCAGGTGTTACAGAAAATCATAAGGAATTACTAATTAAAGAATTGTTTGATGATATTAAACCTAGGGCTAAAAGACTAGCTATTTTCCCCTTTGAAGAAAAAGAAATTCAAAGTTTAGTTCGTTTTAATAATGTATTGCCCTATGAAATTTCATTGGCGATAGGCTATCCCAGAGCTATTAAAATGAATAATGTTTTTTCTTTTCTAGAAGAAAGTAATATTCTCTCAACAAATAAAAACCTAACTTTAGAAGAATTTGAGTCTTTTGATACATTAGTTGTGGGGTATTTTTTAGAACAATTATTAGATCAAAACCTCATTTTTGGGTATGAATTGGTGAAAAAAGCGATTTCTTTTGATAAGAATTTTATTGTATGGGATGATACTGTATATAAATTTATCGAAAAACTTATAAAACAAGAATATCCCAATTATAAAGGGAAAATATATTTTAACTCTATTAATAAAAAGAATACCGAAAAGCTATACAATTTAGCACCTTTACCAGAAGTGACATCTCCTGTTTTATGTGTAATTGGAACGGGGAGTATTCAAGGGAAATTTACAGTTCAGATGACAATAAAAGAGATACTTGAACGAGTTGGGTACAAAACTTCATATTTAGCAACGGAACCACAAGGTGTATTATTTAATGCTGATTATGTATTTCCTTTTGGGTATAATCCTCCTATTCATATCAATATAGGAGAGTGGAGTAAAATATTACAACTAACATTACAGGTGCTTCAAAAAAAGCATAATCCTGACATCTTTTTAACGGGAAGTCAAGGGGGGGTTATACCTAAGTATCCTATTAATATTGGTATTAATGGCTCACAATTAAAACAATTAGCTTTTATTCAAGGTATATATCCAGATGCTATCATTTGTACTATAAGTCCACATGATTCAGTAGATTTTATTCAAAAAACAATTACGGTTATATCCTCTTATGTAGCTTGTAAGGTTGTGTTTTATGCATTAACTCCATATACCTATAAATCAACTAAGGGCGTAATTGATAAGCATACATTAACCAAACTCGACACAAAAAATTATGAAGAAAAGAGAAGTTATTTTCAAAGAGAACTTAATACACCTGTAATGGATATTTTGAATCCAGATAATGAATCATTAATACTTGAATTAATACAAAATACGTTCGTCTAATGAATATAGAAAGTTTATTTAAAGAGAATTATACATCTATTGTAGAAGATAATACTCCAACAATACATAAAGATTATTTTAATAAAAATTACGGTTATACTAGTACTCCTGTTGTATTTAGAAATGCTTTTCAAGATTGGAAAATAAAGGAAAAATGGGAACTTTCTTATTTACAACAAGTTTTAGATCATAAAACTCAGGAAATATCAGAGAATGATATTAAAAAAAACTACACTCTATCGCAATATATTACTAGTAAGCATAATACTTCAGATTTCTATTATACAACACAAAATCATTTGTTTTCAAAATTAATTTTTGATTATCAAGTACCAGATATATTTAAATGTTGGTATCGAAATGCGAATAAACGTCCCAAAGTTTTTTTGTCATGGTTGTATGTAGGAAAAGAAAAAACGATGTCAGATTTACATCAAGATGTTTGGATGACTAGTGCTTGGAATTATTTAATATCTGGGAGGAAGTTATGGGTATTTTTTCCTTTATCGTATAATGAAATGATAAAAAAGGATAAAGAAGTTTTTAGCATGAATCAGTTAGAAAAAAGAACATTTTTAGAAAGTTGGAAATCAGTGAAACCTCTTTTTTGCATTCAAAACCCAGGTGATTTGGTTTTTACACCTTCAAAGTTTTGGCATGGTGTATATAACCTTGAGAGAACAGTATCACTAACAGAAAATTTTTTGAATGAAACTAACTATGATAATGTATTAAGTTTTTTCAAGAAAAAGATGAATGAAAAAACAATAAAATCAATGGAAGATATCATTAATCAAGGGTTTAAAATTCTTATGTGATGATTTTATAATAGAAAAATATTTTTTTACTCATAAAATTCGAACCAAATGAAAATTAACGAAAAAAAACTTAATAATCAATCCGTATATATAATTGACGATTTTTTAGATAAAGAAGAAATTGATGCTTTTTTTGAATATGTTAAAACGCTTTCTTTTAAAAAGAATGAGCGAGATGATGATGATGATGAATATCCCATTTTTAGTGTAGACTTTCAGCCTGATTTATTTTTAAGGGAAACTTTTATAGGAAAAAAAGTACAAGGTTTGTTGCAAAAATTACCCATAAATAAAAAGTTGACTCTTTACAGATCATATATCAATATGTCTCATTATGGAGATGTTGAGTTTCCTCATTATGATTGTAATAAAGAGCGGGAAGATATTACAGTATTATATTATGTCAATAACTTATGGAATTACAAATGGGGAGGAGAAACGCTTTTTTATAAAGATAAGGATCCAGAAATAGTTGTATTGCCCAAGCCAGGTAGAGTTGTAGTTTTTCCTGGGAATATAGAACATTTAGGAGGTACTCCCTCTAGAGTTTGTAAAGTGTCAAGATTAAGTTTAGCTTTAAAGTATTCGTATTAAAAAATGGAGCAAAAAGAAATAGCAGTTAAGGTTTCGGAGATTATTAATGAAATTTTTACCAATGAAGATTATATTCATGTTTTTCCTCAGGATGGAACAACAAGTGATAAACTTCAAATGTTAATATCAGAGTCTGTTTTAGCCTTAACATTAGTAACTTCTATTGAAGATGAATTTGATATTGAATTTGAAGATGATGAGGTAGATATAAGTTTTTTTGCTAGCTTAGATGCTATAGTAAATCTAACCCACAAGTATATTAAGTAACAATATGATTAAGAATATCTTCATTTATTTAGCTGTATGGATGTTGTCTTTTAGTTTATATGCTCAAAATAAGTATACGATATCAGGTAAAGTAATTGACGAGGAATTAAAGGGGCTTTCTGATGCTACGATTATATTAAGAAATCAAAAGGATTCTACGTTAATTGCAGGAATCATTACCGATAAGAAAGGGGTATACTCCTTAAAAAAAATAGCTAAAGGAAACTATCTGATGGTAGTTTCTTTTATAGGATATAAAACAGTATATAAAAAGGTCAAGATACTCGATAATGACCTTAATGTTAATGATATTTCTTTAGAAGTTAATTCAACAATGCTAGAATCTGTGGTTGTTAGATCAAAAAAACCACTCATTATCCGTAAACCAGACAAAACCGTTGTTACTATAAAAAATAGTATTTATGAAACGGGGGAAAACGGATTTGATCTGTTAAATATATTACCTGAAGTGAGAACAGATGGATTGGGAAATATCGACTTTAGGGGTGAGCAGGGAGTGATAGTTTATCTTGATGATAAAAGAATTCGTTTAACAAGTCAACAATTAAGAGGCTATCTAAAAGGAATTCCATCAGAAACTATCGATAGCTTTGAAATAAAGTCTGTTCCCGGAGTAGAATATGATGCTGAAGGTACAGCAGCAATTATAAATATAGTAACGAAGAAAGAATATAAATACGGACTTAGTGGTACTTTAACAAGCCATTATGAGCAACATAGGTACTCAGGTATGGGGGTAGGAAGTATTTTGAGATACAATACAGGGAAGTTTAATTTTTCTACGAATTATAACTTTACAGTTTTTAATTTTTTTAATGATACTGATAGAACTCGAAAGTATAAACAAGAGAATTCTTTTTTTCAGTTTGATCAAGAAGAAACTTATAGAGAAAAGTATGACGACCATGCTTTTGATGTTGGTGTTGATTACAATATTAGTGATGGACAAAAGGCAGGAATACAGTATCAGCTAAAATATACAGATTGGCAGATGAGACTGTCATCGCAAGGGAATATGTTACATCAACCCTCACAAATTGATTCTATTTTTACAACTGTCACAAGAGAAGATGAGTTTTTAAATAACCAATCTATAAATGCATTTTATGAAATACAAATTGATACTTTGAATAGTAAATTTCAATTTGATTATGATTATGTTACCTATAGAAATCCATCTAATGCATTTTATAGAAGTAATTTTTTAGATGTTAATAAACAGCCTTTGAGAGAAAAAGATAGTTCCTATATAGATAACCCGATTTCTGTTAAAATTCATACAGTAAAATCGGATTTAATAAAGAATGTTTCTCAAGATCAGGTAGTGAAATTTGGTGCAAAATTAAGTTTTATTAATACAGATAATGAGAATACATTCTATACAGGAGAAAGACCAAATATTGATGTAGATTTAAAAAGGAGCAATAAGTTCAATTATGATGAACGAATTTATGCATTATATACAAGTTATGGTAAGGAATGGGAAAAATGGAGTTTGAATTTAGGAGTACGAGTAGAGAAAACAACTTATAGAGGAAATTCTATAACTAGTAATACATCTTTTGAAAGAGATCGAACAGATATTTTTCCATCTTTATTTATTAAGAAAGCTTTTAATGATAATCATATTTTGAATCTCTCTTATGGAAGGAGGATTTTAAGACCCTCTTATGAATGGCTCAACCCTTTTGAGGATTATGGAGACCCTTATAGCATAACTACAGGAAATCAAAATTTAACGCCAGCTTTCTCCAACGCGTTGGAGTTATCTTATTTATTGCAATCTAAATATTATTTTACACTTGGGATAAAAAGAACAGATAACATCATTGGACAAATTTTTTTACAAGATGAAAATTTACGATTAATTTCAACATATCAAAATCTTAGTGATGAGCATAGATATTTTATTTCAGGAAGTGTTCCATTTGATGTTACATCGTGGTGGGAAGTAAATAGCTTTATCAATTTATATTATAAAAAAATAGGGATAAACTCAGGAGATAATAAAGGGATCTATGATCAAATTAGCTATTTATTATGGTTTTCAAACTCCTTTTCTTTGCCCCAAGATTACATGTTAGAGGTGAGTGCTTATTATCAGTCAAAAACATTGATGAATATTTATGATTTAAAACCTCAAGGAAGTATTGATATTGCATTTAAAAAATCTTTTCTAAAAGATAAGTTATCATTATCGTTTACAGTAAATGATGTCTTTGCAACACAAAGGTCAAGGGTATATGCAAATGTTCAGAACGTAACACAGTATTCGAATTCATTTTTTACAAGTAGGACAATTAACATCGGAGCTTCTTATAATTTTTCGTCAGGTAAAAAAGAAGCAAAAAGTTATGACAGAGAAGGAGGTAATGCAAATGAGAAAAATAGAATAGAATAAACTTATATCGATGGTGAAATTATAAAAGAGACTACTTAATTAAAAAGTAGTCTCTTTCTTTATAGTTGTATAAAAATTTATTTATTCGTTTATCCGAATATTTTTTTGTACCATGGTTTTTCTATTTCATCGGCGGCACCATACCCATACCCATATCCGTATCCGTACCCATATCCATAACCTCTTTTAACGTCGGTATCATTAAGTATGATAGCTAAGTTAGGTAACTTTTTATTGTTATAAAGAGTTTGAGGTACAATTAACATACGTTTGTCAAGATAATTCGCTCTGGTAACATATAAAACAATGTCAGAATACTTTGAAATTAATAAAGTATCTGTTACTAAATTAACAGGAGCTGTATCAATGATAACATAATCATATTCTCTACTTAATTCATCGAATAACTCACCAATTTTAGCGGTCATAAGAAGCTCAGCAGGGTTTGGCGGAATTGCACCCGAAGCAATAATATCTAATTTTGGTATTTCTGGAATAGAAAACTTAATTGAGTCTAGTGTAATTTCACTATTGGTTATATAGTTGGTGATACCTTTTCTATCAGGGATTTCTAGGTATTCAGTTATTTTAGGAGCTCTTAAATCCATTCCTGCAAGTACTACCTTTTTACCAGATAAAGATAAAGAAGCAGCTAAATTAATTGAAGAAAAAGATTTTCCTTCACCACTTGTTGTTGAAGTTACAAAAATAGTTTTCCCAATACCTTCTGGTTTCTCAGTATTTGAAAGCATAAAATCAAGATTAGTTCTAATTAATCTAAATGCTTCTGCAGTACTTGACCTAGCACTAGAGTTTATTACGATTTTTTCTTTAGTTACAGAGTGAGGTACATCACCTAGGAAAGGTATATTAGTATGTTCTTCAATATCTCTCTTCGTATGAACTTTAGTATCTAATAAGTCTCTAAGATAAATAATAATAAAAGGAACTACAATACCTAGTAATAAAGAAGCTAAAAATATAATAGGTTTTTTAGGACTAACAGGAATATCTGAACTATAAGCTCTGTCAATAATTTTAGCATTAGGTACCGCTGTAGCTGTTAAAGAAATGGTTGTTTCTTCTTTCTTTTTTAAAAGGTAAATATACAGTCCCGAAATAATTTCTTGACGTCTTGCTATGTCTAAAAACTCTCGTTCTTTGGTTGGGATAGAATATATTTTCGAAAGTGTTCTATTCGCTTCATTTTTAAGGTTGTCAAGGCTTATTTGTAGTAGTCGCTCTCTATTAGTTAAGCTTTTTTGTAAGGAGTTTTTTAAATTTTTAATACTTTCAATAGTTTGTATTACTACAGTGTTTTTAGTCCCTGCACTTTTTAATAATCTCTTTTTTTGACTAACTAAGATATTATATTCCATAATAGATTTAGCTATATTGGGGTCATCTAATCCTAAATTAGCTGGTAAAAGGTCATCTGAAGTCGTTACTTCACTATTTAATGCTTTAACTAAATTAAGCTGTGTTTTAGCCTCAATTAACTTTTCTCTGTGTAAGACATTTGTTTCTAAAATAATTTTGGCTTCTGATTTTATATCAGCGATTTTATTGGTGTTTTTAAAATCCTTGACGTTATCATCTAGTTCAGCTAATTCTGTACTAACATTTTTAAGTCTTTCTACAATGAACGCATTGGTTTTTTCAGAAACTTCTTTTTTATCCAACACTGCATCATTGTTATACTGATCAACAAGTTCATTTAAAATATCTTCAGCTTTTCTTTTAACAGCTAGTTGAAGTGATAACTTTAAGACGCTTGATTTTTTATTAACTGGAGTAACAGAAATTTGTTGTAAAAGCTGATCAACATATTTATTTGCTGCTAGAATAGAAATATCTATTGTTTTGTTAATGTTCTCTTGAGAAAAATAAGAGGTTTTAGTTATGGTGAAATTACCTAATTTACTATTGCTTTTTATTTCAGTGTCAAAAAAGCTTTCTTTTACAATGACTCCATCTTCATTTATTATTTGTATTTTTTTGTGAGATAGGATTTTTATTGATAAGATAGAATCTGATTTTAGATCTCTAGATATAAAGTTTATCTTGATAGGAGAATCTAGATATAATTCTGTTTTTTTTATATTACCAACAGAATAGTACTCAGTCGCAATACCTAATTTTTGTATGGTAGCATTGATAAGTCTTCTAGATTTTATGATTTCTATTTCATTATCTACATTTTTACTTGATCCTCCAAGAATACCTAAGTCTTCGAATGCAGCAAATTCCTCTGAAAGTCCCCCTCCTTTTTGATCGTTCTTGATGAGTATACTTGCCGTAGCATTATATTTTGGAGTTGCATATCTCAAATATATGAAGGCTCCTAATAAGGAAAGTAACATGCCTAAAATAAACCACCTCCAATGAACTAAATATTTTTCAAGTTCAGCACGAATACTAATGGTTTCGTTATCAAGTAGATTATTTGAAAATTGATCTTTATTCATAGCTGTGTTATTTTATAACATTAGTTAAGAGTGTTATAACTGAAACTAGTGCTGTTGTTATTGAAATAAAAAGTCCAGTATTTTGATTATAAGAAGCCGATTGATAACTTGCTCTATTCGGTCTTACGTATATAACATCGTTTTGTTGTAAATAGTAAACAGGGGAAGTGAAAAGTTCATTAGACCTTAAATCTAACTCGTAGGATACTATTTTGTTACCTTCTTCTCGCTTAACCTCAATAGTTCTTTCACCAGAAATATTTAAATCTCCAGCAAGTCCTATAGCATCTAAAATTGTAATTCGTTCGTTAGGAATTGTATATGTACCTGGTTTTTTTATGTCACCCAAGATGGTAATAGTAAAGTTTGCAATACGAATATTAATAGTTGGATTTTTTACATAATCAGGGTCAAGTTTCTTTTTTAGAAGGTTTATGGCCTCAATACGGGGTAAACCTGCAATTTTTAACCTACCCAATATAGGAAAATCAATGAAGCCTTCACTATCTACCAAGTAAGATTGTTGCTGCGGTGTACCTACAACGCTATTTGTGGTTGTAGCATAAGTAACAGCAGGTAAATTAAATGGTTTCACTGCATCAAGATCCAATGCAGATATAGAAATTTGTAATAGATCATCGGGTTTAAAAACAGTTTTGTAACTATTCGTTACTTTAGATTGATCTATTTTGTTGTTTTGAAAATAAATTATCCGTTTTTTTGAAACACAGGATGTTGTTAGTAATGTTATAATGAATAACAAAACAATTTTTTTAACCTTTTGCATTCTTGAAAAAAATTTTTGCGAAAGTACTAATTTAATTTTGAATTGAAGAGTCCAGTTTCTCATAAATTGAGTTATTAGATTTATATTCTGGAACTATTTGTTTAATCAGGTGAACTGTTTTTTGGTTATCATGTTGTTTGTTTGTGCTACATAATTCTTCAATTTTTTTATATACGAAGTCATATGCTATTTTTTGATTTTTTGCTATCATTATTTTTTCATGATATGTTGGTGTAGTGTTTTCTCCATTAGCCAACAATTCTTCGTATAATTTTTCTCCAGGGCGCAATCCTGTTATTTTAATATCAATATCTTCTGGGTATCTGAGACCTGATAAAAATATCATTCTTTTAGCTATATTAAATATTTTAACAGATTGTCCCATGTCAAAAATATATATTTCACCTCCATTGCCCATAGTTCCTGCTTCAAGAACAAGGCGGCAGGCTTCAGGTATGGTCATAAAGTAACGCGTTATATCTTTATGAGTCACAGTTAAAGGTCCTCCATTCTCTATTTGTTTTTTAAAGAGAGGGATAACTGATCCATTAGAACCAAGTACATTACCGAATCGAGTAGTGGTAAATTTAGTAGTATTCCCTTGAGAATTACTAAGGCAACTAATATACATTTCAGCTACTCTTTTAGTAGCTCCCATTACGTTTGTAGGATTTACAGCTTTGTCTGTTGAAACCATTACAAATCTTTCTACTTTGTACTTAAGGGATAAATCTGCAATATTTTTAGTGCCTCCAATATTAATTTTAACAGCTTCATAAGGACTCATTTCCATTAAAGGTACATGTTTGTATGCAGCAGCATGAAAAACTTTTTGAGGTTTGTACTTTTCGAAGATACCATTCATTCTTATTTTATCTCTAACATCTGCTACAATAGCGGTAAAACTTTGTCTTTCTTTTTGACGTAACTCTTGCTGAAGGTCATACAAAGCTGATTCTGATTGATCCAATAGTATAAGTTGCTTATACTTATAATTACTTAATTGTCTAGATATTTCAGAACCAATAGAACCTGCAGCTCCTGTTACTAGTATAACTTTATTGTTTACTTCACGTTTTACAATTGGATTATCTATCGAAATGGGCTTTCTATTAAGTAAGTCTTCAATTTTGACTTGTTTAATTTGATTAGCTTCTAAATCACCATCTATCCATTTTGAGAGTGGAGGGACGATTTTAATTTTAACACCAAGGCTAAGTAATCTGTCTGTTAGATAAAGTAGTTTCTCTGATTTTATATTTTGAATGGAAATAATAATTTCATCTATTTCTTTTTTGGTAATGAAGTGTTTATTTAATCGACTACCGTTATAAATCTTTATTCTATTAATCTTTTTACCGATTTTTTTTACATCATCATCAATAAAACCTATTACTTGGTAATTATTTTTTGTGTCTCTGTTTAGTGCTCCGTAAGTTATTAAACCTGAGTCTCCTGCGCCATATATCAATACATTTGTAACATGACTGAGTTCTGATGATATGATTTCAAAAAAGGCTTTAAAGACATATCTGCTGATTACTAAAATCAAAACAGAAATCAAATAATGTATTATTATTACTGATTTCGGAATTGTAAAGCTAGGAAATAATTTAAATGAGGTGTTTATTAATATAACACTCATATTAATCATCGCAAGTAACGATACACCAACAAAAACGTTAAAAGCATCTCTACTTCCTGTATGTCTTATTATTCCTCTATAGGAGCCGACAATCAAGAAGCTAAAAAGAGCAACTATACAAACAAAAGGGATTTGAATGTATAAGTTTTCTACATCAAAATTTAAACTAGCGTTAAATTTGACTGCGTAAGCTAAAACAAAAGAAATCCCGATTAATATTACATCTATAGTTAATACTACCCATTTAGAGGCATACCTGTCTACGATCTTTAAAAATAGATATTTAATCATTTGTTTTGTAGTGATTTAGCAAATTTACAAATTTATATCAAAAGCTTTTTTATAGTTTAGAGCTTTTTCATCTGTTGTTTCATCATTTGCATTTGTTCTTTCAGCATGCCATGTTTGTCAAGTTTTTTTGCTTCAGCCATTAAATTTGTGGCTTCTCTTTTTCTTCTTTTTGTCATGGCTATTCCTGCTAATTGAAGTTTAGCCATAGCTAGATCATGATCCATAGCTAAGCCTAATTTTACTGCTTTTTTTAAAAACTTTTCTGCTTGTGTAATGTTTGTTTGAGATAACATGATCCCATGAAGGTAGTTGTAATAACCCTCTTGTTTTGGAATTAAGGATGAAGTTGGATTCTTTATATAGCTTAACCACTTTTTAGCACCATCAAAGTTTTGTTTTCTCAACTGAAGAAAAGCTAATAATATAAACTCATTTTTAAAATATAGTAGTATAAATATTCCTGCAAGTAAAAATAATGA
Organism: uncultured Tenacibaculum sp.; assembly: GCA_947496185.1. GTDB lineage: Bacteria > Bacteroidota > Bacteroidia > Flavobacteriales > Flavobacteriaceae > Polaribacter. Next base: position 90,477 of record CANMCD010000010.1, on the reverse strand, counting down.
TATTCCGTTCATTATATGTCCTTGTACAAATTCATAAACAGACCAAAGAATAACGAAAGCAGCTAAAACAAGTTTTATATTTTTATTAAACATAATTAATGACTAATCTTTTGAAACGTTATGCAAAAGTACTACCTTTTCTTATAATGTTATTATTTCTTATAATATTTTTGATTTTTAAACCAAGCTAATGTTCCTATCACTAAAACAAAGCCAATTGAATAGTATACAGAAGTAGGCGTAATTACTTTATCACCACTAGCATACGAATGTAAACCGGATAAATAAAAGTTGACCCCCATGTAGGTCATCATGATCGAGGCAAACGCTATAATAGACCAAAGATTAAAAGTAAATCGTCCTCTTAAGGTTGGAATTAATCTCATATGTAATACGAAAGCATATATCATTATAGAAATAAAAGCCCAAGTTTCTTTGGGATCCCATCCCCAGTAGCGTCCCCAACTTTCATTTGCCCACATACCTCCCAAGAAATTTCCGATAGTTAACATTACCAGCCCTACTGTTAATGCCATTTCATTGATAATCGTAAGTTCTTTGATATTTAAGAACATCTTTTTCTTATTTTTTTGTGTAGTAAAAATCATTAAAAACATAACGAAAATACCTAAGATCATTCCCATAGCTAAGGGGCCATAGCTAGCTACAATTATAGATACATGTACATAAAGCCACCAAGAATTTAAAACGGGAACAAGGTTAGCAATTTCAGGGTCGAGCCAGTTTTGATGCGCAAAAAATAATATTACAGATGTTAGAAAAGTAGTTGCAGCAATTGTTAATGAAGAATTTTTTCCTATTATCAATCCAAAAAGCATACAAGCAAAACCAACAAAAATAATTGATTCAAAAGCATTGCTCCAAGGAGCATTTCCACTGATATACCATCTCGCTACTAATCCTAATAAATGGCTGATAAATAGTAATATGGCTATTCCGATTAATACCTTAACTGTCGTGTTAATCCAAGGTTTGTTCTTGAAAATTTGTAAGAAAACGAAAACGATCATGAGCAAGCTTAGATATCCATAGTACTTCGAAAGTTTCAAAAAGATGTTTATTTTGTTATAGGCTATTTCAATAGTAACTTTACTCTCAGAAGGAATGACTGATTTTCCAAATTTTCGTTGGAATTTTTTTATTCCTTTTAGGATTTTGTTAGGTTCTGTATAGTCTCCGTTTTTTTTAGCCTTTTGTAGTAATTGAAAATATACAGGTAGCGATTGTCTAACAAATACAGAATCAATTCCTTTAAAGTTAGATTTGAGTGTTTCTGGTTGTGAAACCCACTTGTTTTCTGTATCATTTGGAATAGGATAAATTCTTAGTATTCCACCGCTTAAAGCTTGAGATAGTAGCCAAACACGCCTTTCTATATTTATGATGTCTCTTTCAAATTTATTTTGAATTCTCTTTTTTTGAGCTTCTGACACTAATTCTCCAATTTTGGAACTACCATCTGGATTATAAAAATCAATAAATCGAGCATATTTTACCTTCTCATCTATTTTTAGGAGTTCTCTAATTTGTGTGTTGCCTTTTTCGAGATATATAAAAGGTACATTTAACCATAACATAGGTTTTTCAGTAATGGATAAAAGAATTTGGCTAGGTGTCATTCCTTTAAAATTTTCTCCGTGAGAAACTTTTCTAACCAGTTCTGATGCAAACGTATGTGCGGGTTTCATACGTCCACCAGCATCTTGAATCACTAGACTACCGAATAAATCAGCATGCTCTTGTGATACTTTATGTGTAGTCAAAAGAGAGTCTATTTTGATATTAGTTATTGGTTTAGGTTCATGAGTATTGTGTTGAGCTATTAATGTTATAGAGGTTAAAAGAGTGACAATTGTTAGTGTCTTTTTTTTACGTCGAATTTTTTGTAGCGATTTTTTTAAAGAATAAAATCGTGTGTGTTTGGTGAATAGGTTACAAATTAACCCAAAAAATAATAAAAAGTAACCTATATATGTAATTAATGTTCCCCAAAAGTCGTGGTTGATAGATAAATGTGTTTGTTCATGTTCTCCATCAATTTTGTAACTTGATTGAAATAATCGATAACCTTTATGATCTAATATATTGTTCATGAAAATTCTGTAATCAAATGTTTCGTCTTTATCGATAAGAGTAACTTCACTTGCATAAGCAGCTGCACTTTCTGAGCCTGGGTATTTTTCTAATTGAAAGTCATTTAACTTAATTTTAAAAGGTGTTGTTCTTTGCTTCGCTCCATACCAAGCTCTAAAATTTAAGTCGCCAAGACTAAAGCTTTGTTGATTATCAACATTAAATTGACCTCCATAGAAAGAAACTCTTTCGGTATATTCACCAGTTGTTATGTCAAAAATAACAGTATCATATTTGGTGTTATCCTTTTTTCCTCTTACAGTTTTCATAATGCCTTTCTCAGGAGTTTTCGGAACAACAAACTGAAGTCCACCAATATTATGAAGTGTTAAATATTGAAAGTGTTGGACACTGTCTTTTACAATTTTTCCTTTCTTTTGATCTGCCATTCTAAACCAATCTCCATTATCCTTTGTGATGATTTTTAATGCTTTGTTATCATAAAAAAAATTAATTGTAGCATTTTTTTCAGGAGCGTCAAATCCAACTAAAATATTGTGTATGTTTTGAACTGTTCCTTTTTTAATGTAGTGTTCATGCCTACTTCCTGTTGAACTTTCTACTAAAAATAAATGTTCTACCCCATTGTCGTCAATAACTAGTTTTTTCTCTGACCAAGGGATATAATCAACTAAATTGTAAGATATTTCATGTTTTTTTTGATCTTGCTTTGGTTGAAAAATATCCGTAAACGAAGCTGAATTTGTACCCCAAGCTGAAAGTAATAATTTGTGATGAGTTGTTTTTTGGAATTCATTGTTGTCTATAACAATATTAAGGTAATTAACATCAGAAAAAAAAGTGTCAGTAGTCTCTCCTTCATCAATAATCATAATTCCTTCATAGCTAATATATCTTGTGATTCCTGCTCCTATTATGATAATTATAAAGGCCAGATGAAATAATAAAACAACCCATTTTTGTTTTTTATAGAGCCGATATTTAAAAATATTTCCGAAAAAATTGATGACAAAAAATAAAATGATTAATTCAAACCACCAGGTGTTGTATATTAGTGCTTTAGATGTTTGCGTTCCATAGTCATTTTCAATGAAAGTTGCTATTCCCATGGCTATAGAAAAAACAAAAAAGAGAAGAGCCATCAAACGAGTTGAATAGAGTATATGTAAGACTTTTTTCATGATAGTTTTAAGTAGGTGTAAAACGTCCGCAAATTTACGGATAAAAAGAGAATCATCTTATGATTTAAATCATTTTTAGTATGAAAGTGTTACAGTGAAGTTTACTCTGCTATTTTCTCTCCCATTTTAACAAAAGTCTCTATCTTGTTTTTGGTGTTTTTTATGATGTCACTATCGATTTTTACCTTGTCAGCATCTACTAACAATACTATGGTAGAACCTCCAAATGCAAAGTAGCCCATTTCATCTCCTTTTTTAACGAGTTTTTTAGGGGTGTAGGTTTGAATAATACTTCCTACCATGGTCGCACCTACAGGGGCAATAAGTATATCTCCTTTTTGTTGGGTAGAAAGGATGCAATATTCTCTCTTATTTTCACAAAATACTTTGGTGAAGTTCGAAGCGAGTGCATATGGAGAAACAGATAAATATTTTCCTTCTATTTTGACCATTGCAGAAGGTGTTCCTTCAAAAGGAAAGTGGTATCGATGATAATCGTTTGGTGCTAATCTTAAAATAATCATGGATGCATTCTTATATTTATTAGCTAAATTCTTGTTTGAAAGAAATTCATTTAATGTAAACTCACGACCTTTTATGAAAAAATTCCCTACATCAGATATATTTTCGAAAGCAATCATTTTTCCATCTCCTGGAGAAACAAAACCATTTGCTATAGGGCGCGCACTAGGTGTTAATTTTCTGTAAAAAAAATCATTAAATGAAATGAAATCTTCTATAGGTTTTTCAACTTCATCCATGTTTATATTGAGATCTCTGACAAAACCAGTTATCTTATTTATTGAGCTAGGGCTGTCCATGTATTTGCCATACCACTTAGAAATAAACTTACGTTTTATCAAAGGAAGTAAGGTTGTTTTTCCAAAAGGGTTGTTATATAACAATTTTAAAAAAGATTCTCCAGGAGGTGTTTCTGTTTGGATTTCTCCTGTTTTTCTGTCAACAAATTGAATTTTCATGTAATGAAAATGGTTAAAGTGCTACTTGATTTAGGCTAAAAATCACATTCGTATTCCTGTATGATTTACTAATATGAAGTTTGAGCTAAGTGTGCAAAGTTTAATCGAAATTAAAAAAAAAAAATAGAGTAAGAAAGAACTGTTTATAAATAATAAGAAAATATATTTATGATATGTTTTTACTATGTTTTTGTGTGTTTTTTGAAAAAAACATTATTGAGCTTTTAAGAATTAAATGTTTGTTTTAGGTGCTTTCTTTTAGTGGTTTATTAACTCAATAATGTTTTAATAATGATTTTTTAGGCAGTGTTATTATTAGGTGAATACATTGCTGTTTCTTGTAAGGTAATGTCTTAGTTTATATGTTATAACGGCTTCCAGTCTGGAGGCATAAAGATGTATTTTATTTTATTACTCCATTTAGGGGTTGATTTTATGTCGTTAAAGAGGTGTTTTAATAACCCAAATTGACTGCTAATAATATTTTCAGTGTTTACTTCTTTTCCTTCGCTATCTGTGATACCGTAGATAGGTTTTTCACTATCTAGTTCTTGTTGGTAGGTGCCAAATAATCTGTCCCAAATACAGAAGAGGTTTGAGAAATTGGTGTCTATGTAGATATTGTTGCTAGAATGATGAACTCTATGTAGCATTGGGGTAATTAGTATTTTGTCAAAAAAAGGTGTTTTTTTGAATCTTTGTTCATTAACATGGGTAAATACCCCATAAAGCCTTGAAATAACATCTATTGTTATTAGCATATATGGATTTAATCCTATAATTGGAAGCCAAACCATTAAGTGGAAGTATTGAAAGAAATCAAAGATAGAGCCTCTAATAGCTACACTCATATTCATTTCTTTAGGGGTGTGATGTACACCGTGAATGCACCACAATATTCTTATTTTGTGTCCTGCATAATGTACAACCCACCACATAAAATCATAACATATAAAACCAAGTAACCATACGTACCATTCATTACTGAGTGTCCATAGTCTTGTATTTTCATAAAACCAAATCATAATGTTTAATTCTAGAGAGGCGTAAAATAGGACATAAGGTATGGATCCAAATCCAAGGCAGAGAAAGTTGATGAGGCTTTCTTTTTTTAGTTTAATTTTTTTACCAAAATATAAGATAATCAATTCAATAATTATTACACTGAACAATAGGGGGGTAGTGATAGAGGATATTTTTTCTAATATGGATATAAAGTGGGAATACATTTAATTAACTGTTTTTAGTTTTTAAATGTATAATTTTAACAACACTGTACTGATTTTTACTAACGAAAGGGTGTGAAAATAAGACGGGAGCTATTGAATGGTTTTAAGGAGGTGTTTTTGTGTTTGTTAGTGGTTTGTTGTTTAGAGGTTTAACCTTTTTTTAGTTGATGATTTATTTTTTACTTTATATGAGAGTATTGGATTAAAAAAAATAATTACAAACCATGGTATTGGTGTACTCAAAAATTATTAAAAAATAGGTAAGTAGTGTAAGTTATTATTTTTTAGTTTTTATTGATCAATTAAAATATTTAATAAGTCAATTGCAGCTTGAGCAATTTTAGTGCCAGGGCCAAATACCCCAACAGCACCTGCGTCGAATAAATATTGATAATCTTGTGCAGGTATAACACCTCCAACTATTACCATAATATCTTCACGTTCATACTTTTTTAACTCATTGATTACTTGTGGGACAAGTGTTTTGTGTCCAGCAGCTAGAGATGAAATGCCTATGATATGAACGTCGTTTTCTATAGCCTGCTTAGCTGCTTCTTGCGGGGTTTGAAATAAAGGGCCAATATCAACGTCAAATCCAATATCAGCATAGCCAGTGGCAACCACTTTGGCACCTCTATCATGACCGTCTTGTCCAAGCTTTGCTATCATAATTCTTGGTCTACGCCCTTCTATTTTCGCAAAAGTATCTGCTAATTCAACCGCTTTTTTGAATAATGAATCGTCTTTTATTTCTTTACTATACACCCCAGATATGGTTTTATGAATTGCTTTATGTCGTCCAAATACTTTTTCTAAAGCATCAGATATCTCGCCCAATGTGGCTCGGTTTCTAGCAGCATTTACGGCGTGTTCTAGCAGATTTCCTTCCTGCGTTTTGGCACATTTTGTAAGTGCAGTAATTGATTTTTCTACTTCTTTTGAGTTTCTTTTAGTTCTTATGTCTTTTAGTCTTTCAATTTGTGACTTTCTTACAGCTTCATTGTCTACTTCTAGAATGTGAAGTGGGTCTTCTTTTTTTAATTGATATTTATTAACGCCAACAATAATATCCTGTCCACTATCAATTTTAGCTTGTTTTTTTGCTGCAGCCTCTTCAATTCTCATTTTTGGGATTCCTTTTTCAATTGCTTTGGTCATTCCGCCAAGGTCTTCTACCTCTTGAATTAACTTCCATGCTTTATTAGCAATTTTGTCTGTTAGTTCTTCAACATAGTAGCTCCCAGCCCAAGGATCGACTGTTTTAGTAATGTGAGTTTCTTCTTGTAAGTATATTTGTGTATTACGTGCTATTCTTGCTGAAAAATCAGTAGGTAAGGCAATGGCTTCATCTAGAGCATTGGTGTGTAGGCTTTGTGTACCTCCAAATGCAGCAGCCATGGCTTCAATGGTGGTTCGAGCTACATTGTTAAAAGGATCTTGTTCTGTTAAGCTCCATCCGCTAGTTTGGCAATGAGTTCTAAGTGCTAAAGATTTTGGGTTTTGAGGGTTGAATTGTTTTACAATTTTTGCCCAAAGCATTCTTCCAGCTCTCATTTTGGCAATTTCTGTAAAATGATCCATTCCAATTGCCCAGAAAAAGGAAAGTCGAGGAGCGAATGTGTCAATATTCATACCCGCTTCCAATCCTTTTCTGATATACTCTAAGCCATCTGCCAATGTATAGGCTAATTCAATTTCTGGAGTAGCACCTGCTTCTTGCATATGGTAACCCGAAATGGATATAGAATTGAACTTTGGCATATACTGACTTGTATATTTAAATATATCTGCAATAATTTTCATTGAAGGAGTAGGTGGGTAGATATAGGTATTTCTAACCATGAACTCTTTCAGGATATCATTTTGGATTGTTCCAGATAATAGGTTTGTGGCTACGCCCTGTTCTTCAGCGGCTACGATATAGAAGGCAAGAATAGGTAGTACGGCACCATTCATGGTCATAGAAACAGACATTTTATCTAGAGGAATTTGGTCAAATAATACTTTCATGTCCTCTACAGAGTCAATGGCCACTCCAGCTTTTCCAACGTCTCCTTGTACACGATCATGGTCAGAGTCATAGCCTCTATGTGTTGCTAAGTCAAAGGCAACAGAAAGTCCTTTTTGACCAGCGGCCAAATTTCTTCTATAAAAAGCGTTACTTTCTTCTGCGGTTGAAAAGCCAGCATACTGTCTTATTGTCCATGGTCTCCTAACGTACATGGTTGAATAAGGTCCTCGTAGATTCGGTGCGATTCCAGCAGCAAAGTTTTCATGGTGAAACTTGCTGGTTTCAACTTTTTCTTCCTTAGAAATCGTGATGTTTGTGAAGTCTTTTCTATTCATTTTGCAAACGTTCTTGTTCTAATTTTTCTGCTAACCTTTTTTCTATAATAGGTTCTAGTAAAGTTTTTTCTTTGCGATACTTAAAAGGGTTAACTTCTAGTTCATTGTTCATTTTGTCATTAGGGTTTTGAATTTTGTTGGTTCCTAATAAAACAAGATCTTGTTGATCGAATTGTTTTTGTTCTTTATTTGCAACTTCAGAAATTTTACGCTGAATACTTCCTTTTTTTAATTGCTTTAAAAAACCACCTGCTTTTTCAATTTGTTTAAAAATGCTAAGTGCATTCTGTGATAATTGTTGAGTTAAAGATTCGATATAATAGGTGCCGTTGGCAATATGCTGTGCGTTTTTAAGACCGCTTTCTTCTTGTAAAATCAGGAGCTGGTTTCTAGAAATACGTTCACCAAATTCATTTTGTTTATGAAACAAATGGTCGTAAGAAGTGTTCGATACGGTATCAGCTCCTCCTAAAATAGCGCTCATGCATTCAGAGGTGGTGCGCAACATATTTACATTGTAGTCGTATAAGGTTTTATTTCGTAGGCTTGGTTGAGTAAAGATGTGAGCCTTGACTAAGGGAGTATTGTATTCTTTAAGTAAGGCTTGCCATAATAGTCTAAAGGCTCTTATTTTTGCGATTTCGAAAAAATAATTACTGCCAACTGAAAAATTAAAATGAATTTTTGAAATTATTTTTTCTCCATAATGCTGTATGTATTCGTTTGCATGAGCCAATGTATAGGCTAGTTGTTGTGTGATACTAGCACCAGCATTTTGATATAGACTCGTGTTTATAGCAAGACAGTTTTTTGAAGATTTTAATATGTTTTCTAGTTCTTTATGGTCGGATTTTAAATCGTTATACCAATTTCCGGTTTTTGTCAGGTTTCCGATAATATCTATGTTGTAATAATAGTTATTGTCTCCTAAAAAAATACTCAGTTTTTTAAAGAAAGAGCTGTTTAAAAAATTGAATTTAAAATAAATAGTAATCTTTGAGAGGTCGATTCCGTGTAATAACTTGTTGTAGTCAAATTGAACGCTTACTAGAAACTCTAAACTATTAGCTCCTCTTTCTAATGAATCAACGGCAAATTTATTCGCGTCTTTCTCGTTATGTACTTGTATGGACTGACAAATATTGAAGCTGTTTTTCGGGAGTTCTAAAGAATGAGTAGCTCTATCTTCTTTAGTGTAAAACGGTTTTACGGTAATGGATTCGTTAGATGTCCATAACAATGTTTCGTTATAGTCTGCACCTTTTAAATCTACTTGGATTTTGCTTTTCCAAGCTTTTGGGGTGACTTTCTGAAATTCGCTAAATAAATAATCGTCCATTATTTTTTTATAGTGTCAAATTCTATAATATAAATATCTTCATTTTCTTTTTTCATTAAATATTTTTCTCTTGCATACTTTTCCATTTCTAAAGAGTCTTTTAATTTTTCGATTGTTTCTTTGTCTATGGCTATCTTTTGTTTGTGGTATTCAATCCAAGTTTCTAATTCTTTAATTTCTTGATTGAATTTTCTGTGAGTAAGGTAAGAATTTTCGTCAAGAAAAAGCATCCAGATAACAAATACTGTCAATATAATTGCGTAAGTGTTTAATAGTGTTTTAAATAGTGGGTGTTTTTTTATAGGTCTGAGGTTCATGAGTGTTTATAAGCGTTCTGAAATAACTGTTTTGACGATGTTTATGGCAACTTTATTGTGTCCTCCACCTGGGATGATTATGTCTGCGTAATTTTTTGTAGGTTCAATAAATTGTTGGTGCATTGGTTTGAGAGTATTTTGATATCTGTTCAGTACTTCGTCAATGTCTCTTCCTCGTTCTTTGATATCCCTTCTTGCTCTTCGTATGAGTCGTTCGTCAGCATCTGCGTGTACAAATATTTTAATATCACATAAATCTCTTAAATCTTTACTGTTGAAAATTAAAATACCTTCAATTATAATTACTTTTCTGGGGTGTGTTTTGACGGTGTCTTTAGTTCTGTTGTGTGCAACAAATGAGTAAATGGGTTGTTCTATGATTTCGCCGTTTTTTAACAGTTGTAAATGTGCTGTTAGTAAGTCAAAATCGATGGCTCTTGGGTGGTCGAAATTTATTTTTGTTCTTTGTTCGTATGATAGGTTATCCGTTTTGTGATAATAAGAGTCTTGAGATATGATGCATACTTCATCAGTAGGGAGTTCGTTTATGATCTGATTGACAACGGTTGTCTTTCCGCTTCCAGTTCCCCCGGTAATACCAATAATAAAAACGTCTTTCATTAAATGTTGCATATAATTGAATAACAAATTTAGAAAAATTAGCCCATAAAAAAAGCGTTAACAAAATTGTTAACGCTACTTTGAAGAGCCGATAGAGGGACTCGAACCCACGACCTGCTGATTACAAATCAGCTGCTCTAGCCAGCTGAGCTATATCGGCCTTTGCCTTAAAAGCGTGGCAAATATATAATGTTTTTTAGAACTAAAAAATATTTTTTTTCTGTTTTTGAGATTATTTTTAAAGGTATTTATGTAAGTGTTTGTTTTTGTGGTGTTAAAAGTGTTTATACTTTGAAAAATATTTTTTTTCTATATAAATAAAAACTCAAAAATAAGTAGCAACCTACTACACTAAATGCATATAAGAATGATGCTAGCTTTGTGTCTCCTATGAAATTTGCCAATAAATTATTATACAGCCACCCATGTAAATTTTGAGTATCGTTAATTTTTATATGATAAAATGATTTTGCTATAATCATGGATAAAAAATAGACAACAATGGCATTTCTACTAACATAGGTGAATATCTTACTAATGTTTTTTTCTTTGACATCATTGATGTAATAAGTGATACTTAGTATTAATAAAGCCCATCCTCCTGAAGTAATTACGTAGCTACTTGACCAAGTTGCTTTGTTGATTGGGTACCATAAATTCCATAAATAACCTAATAGGAGCAGCAGGAAAGAAGTTCCTAGTAAAATTTTTTCTTTTTTGTACTTGGTTGTTGAGGTTAGTATTTTTCCTGTAAGAACACCTAATAAGGAAGTAGCTATGGAGGGAATAGTTCCTAAAAACCCCTCAGGATCGTAGAATTCTCTCCACATATGTTTTCCTAATAAATGATAGTCTACAAAGTTAGACCAGTTGTTAAGGTTGTTTTCAAAAGACGGTATCGCTCCGTTTGGTAAAGGTGTGAAACCTGTTAATAAATAATATCCAACTAATATACTTACTGTTATTAAGGAAATAGCCTTGGTGCTAAAGTTTAAGAATATTATGGAAGCCGCTAAAAAAACGATGCCAATTCGTTGTAATACTCCTGGTATTCTAACTGTTCCTAAATCTTCTATAAACGGAAAGTTAGGGGTGAATAAATTAATAAGTAAGCCTAGGCCAATTAGTTTAAGTGACCTAACAATAATTTTTTTATAAGTTTTATTGTCAGGTGTTTTGTTTTGGTATGCTAAAGCTATGGAGATTCCTACTATAAATAGAAAAAAAGGAAAAACAAGGTCGGTTGGTGTTAGCCCATGCCAATCAGCATGTAAAAGAGGTGCGTATACTTTATTCCAAGTACCTGGGTTGTTTACCAGGATCATGGCAACAATAGTGATCCCTCTAAGGGTATCAACCGACTGAATTCTTTGAGTTGTCATCCGTTATATTTACTGGTCTTTTTTTAATCCTAGTTTATGTCCTGAAATAGCATAGTAAAGAATTAAAATGTAGCAAGGAAAAAGTATCCAATAGCTAGTAGTTGAAGCATCAGCTAATGCGGTAGCTTCATCAATTCCTTGTGCTATTAAAGAGGCCTTTTTGTCGTCAACCAACCTACCGTACAAAGGTGGGATAATTGCACCACCAGCAATTGCCATTACTAAAAGAGCAGAAGCTGTTTTGGTGAATTTTCCTAGGCCTTTTAAGGTAAGAGGCCAGACTGCTGGCCAAACTAGTGCGTTTGCTATTCCTAAAGCAGCGACAAAAATTACAGAAGTAAAACCACTTGTTAATATGATGCAGAGTGTAAAAATAATTCCTAAGATTGCACTAATTCTAAGCGCTAAGGCTTGACTTAAGTACTTAGGAATAAGTATAACGCCTAATACGTATGCCATTACCATAGCTCCTAAAGTATAAGAAGTGAAATATTTAGCTTCTTCTCCAGAGAAACCTATAGAGATTCCATAAGCTATAATCGTATCACCAGCGATAACTTCTGCACCAACATATACGAATAAAGTAGCTACTCCTAGCCATAAATGTGGGAACTGGAAAATACTAGTTTTCTTTGTAGAAGAGTTGGCAGTTTTTTCATCGTCTGACTCTTCCGCTTCTACATGAGGTAAAGGAGCTTTTAGGATTGCAGCACTCAATATGAATAGAATTACAGCCATTATTATATAAGGTGTAATTACGCTGTCTGCCATTGAGTTTAATAGTTGTGCTTTTTCGGAATCATCTACAATACTTAGTTTTTCTTTAATACTGTCAATACCCGATAATAAAATGGCACCGAATATTAATGAGCCTAATGCTCCAGCAACCTTATTAGCAATCCCCATGATTGCAATACGTTTAGCAGCACTTTCTAAAGGGCCTAAAATTGTTATGTATGGATTTGATGCAGTTTGTAGTAAAGTCATCCCCATGCCTTGAATAAAAATAGCTAATAAGAAGATCCAGTAAGTTCTCGCTTCTGCTGCTGGAATAAATACTAAAGCACCAACTGCCATTATACCTAATCCTAATGACATGCCTTTTTTGTATCCTACTTTATTGATTACGTAGGAAGAAGGGAGTGCCATTACTACAAAAGAGATGTAAGAGGCCGAAGCTACTAAATAAGATTGAGCATCTGTTAGTTCGTTGATGGTTTTCATAAACGGAATTAACGCGCCATTTATCCAAGTTACAAAACCAAAAATAAAGAACAATCCTGCGATAATCATAATGGGAATCATCATGCTATTGCTATTTGAAGCAGAAGTATCTGTTTGAGACATGAGTGTATTTTTATTGAATTCGTTGTTTAAAAGTAAGGCTGGGTAAGTTGTGACAAATAGATATTACCCCCTTCGCGCAAGGTAGTTTTTTTTTTGTAAACAGGAATGCAAAATTCTACTATCAACTTATTTTATCAGCCAAACAAAATAAAAACATAGCTAAACAAATAAAAAAATGTACGATTATAAATCGGTTGTTTTTAGTATGATTTGTTTGGTGTTGTTAATGTATTTTCGTCCAATAGGTATTCTTTTACCGCTTATTTCAAGTGAATTTCCTTCAATAGAATTTACTTTGTTAATGGCTATAGTAAAGGATCTGTGAATCCGCAAAAAATTGTTGTCCGGTAGCTCTTCAGTGATGCTTGTTAAAGACTTATGTACAATATTATTTCCGTTTACTGTACAAACTTTAATATAATCTTTTAGGCTTTCTATGTATAGGATATCATCGTATTTTACTTTTACGAGTTTTTTGTCTACTTTCAAGAAAATGTAAGAATCGTCTCTTGAAGGAGTATTTTGAATATTTTTATTGAGGTGGAGTTGTTGCGTTAATTTATTTATGGATTTTAAAAATCTAGGAAAAGGTATGGGTTTTACTAAATAGTCGAGAACATCAAGGTCATAACTATCAGCAGCAAATTCTCTATAGGCAGTAGTAATGATAACATGAGGTTTTACAGGGACGCTTTTTAAAAAGTCCAAGCCGCTCATTTTGGGCATGTTTATATCTAAAAATAAAACGTCAATATTTTTATTTTCTAAAGTATCTATTGCTTCTAGTGGGTTGTTAAAAGTAGCTACGATCGTTATGTTTTGAAACTCTTGCAAGTGGCTTTTAATTACACTAATAGCTAAGGGCTCATCATCAATTATAACACAGTTTATTTTCACTTTTATAGGTTTAGGTTAAAGGGATTTCTAAATTAACAAAGTACATATTGTCTGATTCGGAAATATCTAATTTGTAATTGTTGTTAAATATTAAATCTAGTCTTCTTTGCGTGTTTGTATTTCCTATCCCTTGGATACTATTTCCATTCCTTTTTGATGGAGTGTAGGAGTTTTTCAGCTTAAAGACAAGGTTACTATTCTCGGTTTTTTCGAAACTAATATATACATAAAAATCATTACTGTTTTTATTTCCGTGTTTAAAACAGTTTTCTATATATGATAAAAAAATTAAGGGGGGGATTTTAACGCCATCAACATTACCTGAAATATTGATATCTACCTTTGTGTTTTTGTGACATCTTAGTAGTTGTAGATCAATATAGTTGTTGATGTAATCTATTTCTTTTATAAGGGCTACTCTGTGATCTTTTACATCGTAAATAACATATTGCATGATGTCAGATAATTTTAAAACCACTTTTGAAGCAGTATCAGATTTTTCTAAGGTTAAAGCGTATATGTTGTTTAATGTATTAAAGAAAAAATGCGGTTGAATTTGTGATTTTAAAAAGTTTAGCTCACTAGTAAGGTGCTCTTTTTTTAAAGAGTTTATTCTGTTTCGCTGTGTGACCCAGTCAATTGTGAATTTTATGGAGGTTGCTAAGGCTAATACATAGAGTTCGCCTAAGGTAACCGCAATAATGTGATTAAAGGTAAAGGCGTGTTGAATGCCTTCTGCTTCTGGCCAAATATTTTTTGTAACTAAAAAATAGTTTAATGTTGTTCTTATGATGTATAAAGTTCCAAGTGATAGTGTTAAAAAAAGCAGATAACTTTTATACTTTCTAGGAATTATAAACTTTGGGATGAAAAAGTAAATGTTTACATATACCAAGGCAATATGTAATGGAAATTCTACTAGGTTAGATTTTAAGGAATACCAATAATCGTTAAAATAGCTGCCCCACCTTACCACATTAAAGCTGAAATACCCTAGCCAGAAAATAATATGATATTTTCTTTTGATTGTTTTGTAGGAATGTCCATTTGTTTTGTAGCTCATAATTGCCTAAAAATATAGGGTTCATGAAAAATCTGGGGAAGTTAGTGTGTTTTTTTTTACTTATCAAAGTGTAAAATTAAAAAAAAAAATAAAATTTTAACGTTGTTTTTCTGATTATCGTCGTTGATAAACAGTCATTCGTTGTTTATTTTGTGTTGTTCGTATATAATTTTCATGTAACTTTTTTTTTACTGTATACTTTTGGCCCCAATTATTAATAACTTAGTCATGAAAAAAAATAAAATTTTACTGCTATTTTGTTTTTCTTTTTTGTTATCTCAAGTTATGGTTGGGCAAGAAAACAAGATATCAGGAGTGGTTACTTCTAAGTCGGATGGAATGCCTTTACCAGGTGTTGGGGTGATTATAAAAGGAACTTCAAAAGGAGTTGAAACTGATTTTGATGGAGAATATCAAATAAAGGCATCTAAAGGAGATATTATCTCGTTTACTTATATTGGAATGAAAACGCAATCAGTTTCTGTGTCAGACCAAACAACACTAAATATTACGCTTGAAGATGCAAATCTTCTGGATGAAGTAGTAGTAACTGCTTTAGGGATTAAAAAAGAGAAGAAAGCGTTAGGGTATGCTGTTACTAATGTAAAAAGTGAAGACCTACAAATGGGTAAAGACCCTAATGTAGTTAATTCATTACAAGGAAAAGTAGCGGGTATCGATATTAATCAAGCATCAGCAGGAGTTGGTAGTGCGAACAGGGTTGTTATTAGAGGAAACAATTCTATCACAGGAAATAATCAAGCATTGTATGTGGTTGACGGAGTTCCAATAGACAATAGTGAAAATGAAGGAGGCGTTAATGAATGGGGAGATGGTGTGTCAATTGGTAACGGAGTTGCAGATATAAATCCAGATGATATTGAGAGTGTTTCTGTACTAAAAGGAGCGAATGCGGCTGCTCTTTATGGAGCAAGAGCTTCTAATGGTGTTATCATGATTACCACTAAAAAAGGTAAAGAAGGTAAAATGTCTGTTGGGTTTAATTCTTCGGTTACAGTTGAAGAAGTAGCGTTTACACCTGATTTTCAGAATGTGTACGGGCAAGGGAATGATGGAGTTATTCCTAATAAGTTAAGTGATCTTGTTAATAATGGGAGTTGGGGGCCAAAAATGGATGGTTCAACACAGCTTTTATGGACAGGAAATAGAGGGGTTTATGAGTCAAATCCAAATAATGTTCGAAACTTTTTCTCTACAGGTACAACAATCAATAATTCGATATACGTAGAAGGAGGTACTGAAAAAATAACATCTAGGGTTTCTTATACAAGAAATGATGTACAGGGTATAGTTCCTAATAACGAACTTAGAAAAAATGTTTTTTCAGTGTATACTAAGTTGAACTTAGGTAAGTTACAGGTTGATTTAAAAGGGAATTATATTAATCAACAAGTAAAAAATAGACCTTACTTGTCGGTTTGGCCAGATAATGTGGTGTACTCATTATATACGCTTCCTAGAAATGTTAAGCTAAGTGATTTAGAACAAAATCAAAGTTTAAGACCTTTACATAATGGTTCTATTAATAATCCTTATCACTCTGTAAATAAGGTGGGTACCGAGGATAGTCGAAATAGAGTTTTTGGTTTTGCTAAGGCTAATTACCAGTTTACAGATAACTTTAGTGCCATGTTAAGAGCGGGTACTGATTATGCTACTCAAGAATTTTTAGCATTTTATCCTAAAGGTCATGTTTCAAAAGGAAATGGAGAGCTATCTGATCTAGTTTATACGAATCAAGAAACGAATTTAGATTTCCTATTAACGTATCAAAAAGAATTGAGCGAAGATTTTGCTTTTACTATAACAGGAGGTGGAAATAGTTTAGAGCAGAAAAGAACTGTTAGAGGAGGTAAAACAACTTCAATTATAGCAGATGGAATTCATAATATTTTAAATTCAGATAACTATGTAAGAGATTCAAGAACTGGTTTGTATAGAAAGAGAGTTAATTCATTGTATTCTACTTTAGATTTAGATTATAAAGGGTATTTGTTTGCACAAATTACAGCAAGAAACGATTGGTCTTCTGTGTTGCCTCTTCATAATAATTCTTTCTTTTACCCTTCTGTATCATTGAGTGGTATTTTATCTGACATGTTTGACTTTAGTTCAGAAATGATTAATTATTTAAAAGTAAGAGGTTCTTGGGCTCAAGTGGGAAGTGATGGGCAGATTGATCCTTATACAATCCACTATAGATATTTGACTGAAACACCTTATTTGGGGAATAGTGTTTTAAATTCGCCTAATGTTAAACCTAATCCAGATTTAGTACCACAGACCACAACATCTTTAGAGTTTGGTTTGGAAGCTAAAATGTTTAAAAATAGATTTGGGATAGATTTGTCTTTGTACAACACCAGTACTAAGGATCAGGTAATCCAATTGCCAGCGCCAAGTGAATCAGGTTTTGATTATTTTTTATTGAATCAAGGGACTTTAACAAACAGAGGTGTTGAATTAGGGTTGGATTTTGGTGTCATTAAAAAAGAGAATTTAAAATGGAATGTAGGGGTTAATTTTGCAAGAAATATTACTGAGGTTAGTGATTTAAGTTCTGATAATATACCATTAGCAGATATCAAAGGAGGAACTGCTTTCAGAATACTAGCACAAAATAATGGAAATTATGGTGATATAGTTGGGTATGGTTATAAGCGAAATGAAAAAGGTCAAATTATGGTTAACAATGAAGGTATACCACTTCGTTCTGATGAGCAACAGGTTTTCGGTAATTTTAACCCAGATTGGACAGGAGGAATAACCAGTAATTTATCCTATAAAAACATATCTTTTAGCTTTTTAATTTCATCTAAAGTTGGAGGACAGATTTTGTCTAGAACTGATATGATATTAGATGTAAATGGAAATAGTAAAAGAACGTTAGCTGGTAGAGAAGGTGGTATATTAGTTCCAAATAGTGTTGTTTCAAGTACAGGGGCAAGTAACCAAGTTCCTGCAAATGCTCAAGCATATTATAGATCAATTGGTGCTAACAGTATCATTGAAGATTATGTTTTTGATGCTGATTATGTAAAGTTAAAAGAAGTTTCTATAGGGTATTCATTGCCGAAAAAATTATTGTCTGGGACAAATATTTCTGACGCTTCTATCAGATTAATTGGGCGTAATTTGTTTTTCTTCCATAGAGAGACGGATAGTTTTGATCCTGAGATTTCTGGATTTAATACAAGAAATGCTCAAGGTGTTGAACTTTTATCTTTACCAGGGACAAGAAGTTATGGTGTAAACTTATCAGTTAAATTTTAATAAAATAGAAAATGAAAATAAAAAATACCATAAAAAAAGGTTTTGCAGTATTTTTTACTGCAACTATAGGTTTGGTGGGGTGTACCAGTGACTTTGAAACTATAAATACAGATCCTAATAATACAAATTCTGATAATATTAATGGGTTAGGTCCTTTGGTTACTCAGGTTCAAAGGCATGCATATGTAGAGGATCGATATAATACTTGGAGGGGGAATTTGATCTTTGGTGCTAGGTTTGCAGAGCAGTTTTCTTTTGGTTTTTCTGATACTTGGTTTGCTGATGGGGCAGGTTTTAAATATGATAACATTGGATGGAATGATGCTGCTTGGGATACTCCTATGACTAGAGTTGCTCGTCCACTTGCTGACTTGGAATTGTTTTTACAAAAAGGAGGTAGACTAGAGGATTCTTGTGGTGAGGCTGTAGTAAAAGTAATGAAAGGTTTTTTCTATCAAAGAATGACCGATCAATTTGGGCCAGTGCCTTATAAAGAAGGAGGGAAGAAAGATATGCCTAAATATGAATCGCAAAAAGAAGTTTATGACTTGATTATGCAAGATTTGATAGATGCAATATCTGTCTTGAAAACATGTGATGGAACCGTAGAAAGTATTGCTTCTGGTGATATGGTGTATAAGGGTGACGCTAGTAAGTGGTTGGCTGCAGCGAATACATTACTTTTAAGAATGGCATTGAGGAGCAAAGAGGCTAATGGTGGTAATCAAGAGATAATTAATAAAACTCTAGAAAATCCATTTATTGCAAGTTCTGAAGATAATTTTCAAATAGCGCAAGATGCTTCAAATAAAGATTTTGTTTTTAATGGTTATTACGGGGTTTGGAATGCGTTTAGCGGGAATCCTGCCAAATGGGTAGTTTCTGAAACATTAGTAAATTCTTTTAAAGACAATGAAGACCCAAGACTATTTGGTTTTGCTGAACCTATTGAAGGAGGTAAAGTTGGTGTTTGGAATGATTATGTTGGTGGTAAAGTAGCAGCTAAAGAAGTATATACAGATAAGGTGTCTTTTGCTACATTATCGAAGCCGAATAAACGTATATGGAACGATCCAAGTTTTGCTTATTTAACATTAACTTATGCAGAATCAGAACTTTTACAAGCTGAAGCAAAATATGCTACAGATAAAGGAGCTGCGCAGACTCATTTTGAAAATGCGATAAGAGCTAATGGTCAAGACTGGAATGCTGATGCTAGTAAAGTAGCGGAATATATTGCAACTAAAAGTTCAGCTCAACTATCTATGGATGAAGCCGAAGCTTTGCAGCAAATCGGTTTAAATAGATGGTATGCCGCTTATACTAATGGATATGAAGCTTGGGCTGTTATGAGACGTTTTGATCTAAATGTTTTTCCTGATAAAACATTTACAAAAGATAATGAATGGGCTGATACAACTGGTGGTGTAGAAAATAAAATGGGTAAACGTTTAAATTACTCTCAAGCATCAAAATCTCAAAATCCAGAAGGAATTACTTCCGCACTTAGTACTTTAGGAAAAGATGCGTATAGCACTTCTTTATGGTGGGATATTCGTTAATGTAATAGGTATTCACAGACTTTAGTGTATACGTCAAACACTAATAATGAAGCCGTCTAAAATTTCAAATTTTAGACGGTTTTTTATTGATCTAAAAACGAGGGTAAAAGTTCGGTTAACAGACATGGGTTAAATGTTGGGTTGGGTTGGGTTGGGTTGGGTTGCTATATTAAGTCGTTTTATATTCTTGGAAAGTCATGTTTTTATGTGTTGTTTTTTTGATAAATTGTCTTTGAATTAAGGATGGTATTTTACTGTTTTTTGTTTTTAATTTTTGATATTTCTTAGTTTTTTAAGAGTAATAATGTATTGTTTGTGTGTTTGTTTTGTGAAATGTTGCCTGTTTTTAGTTAGAATTTCGTTTGTCCTAGTCTTTAGTTTTCTGTTATTCGTGTCTTATTTTGTGTTGTTTGTATATAATTTTTTTTTAACATTTTCTTAACCTAATAACTTTAGGGTAAACAATTAATTAACTTATTCATGAGAAAAAATAAAATTTTGCTACTGCTTTGTTTTTTTGCAGTTCAGCTTTTTATGGCACAAGAAAAAACAATTTCAGGAGTAGTGACGTCAAAATTGGACGGGGAACCTATGCCCGGGGTTAGTGTTTTAATCAAAGGAACCTTAAGTGGAGTAGAGACCGATTTTGAAGGAAAGTATAGCTTAACGGCTTCAGTAGGGGATACTGTTGAATATTCTTTTGTGGGGATGAAAAAACACACAGTAATAGTGGCGAATCAAACGACTATTCACGTTACTTTAGAGGAGGATGCAAATGTGTTGGAAGAAGTAGTGGTTACTGCCTTGGGGATTAAAAAGACACGAAAGTCGCTTACGTATGCGGCACAGGACATCAATGCAGAAGAATTAAGTAAGGTAAAACAAACCAACCCTGTTAACAGTTTATCAGGTAAGGTTTCGGGGGTTAATATTACAAGAAGTTCTTCAGGTGCTGGAGGATCGGTAAAAGTAGTTTTAAGGGGTAACTCATCTATTGATAGTAACCAGCCATTATATGTAGTTGATGGGATACCTCTAAATAACCCTAGTTCATCGCAACCAAGTGCTACATTTGGAGATATAAACGGAGGTAACAGAGACGGAGGAGATGTGTTGTCATTAATTAACCCAGATGATATTGAGTCATTAACGGTTTTAAAAGGAGCATCTGCATCGGCTTTGTATGGTAATGCTGGTTTGAATGGTGTTATTGTGATAAATACTAAAAAAGGAAGAGCAGGAACATTTAAAGTAGACTTTTCGTCTAATTTAACAGTAGATGAGGCTGCTTATATGATGGATTTTAATCCAACGGCACAAGGTAATATAGATAATTTCTTTACTACAGGAACAACAGGTATCAATTCAGTATCTATTTCTGGTGGTACAGATAAGGCTCAAACGTATTTTTCATATAGTAATACTTTTTCTCAGGGGATTTTACCTACAAATTCACTTAAACAACATTCTTTTAATGTAAGAGAAACAGCAAAGCTTTTTGAAGATAGAGTAACTCTAAATGCAAGTGTTATTGGTTCAGTTCAAAATATTAAAAATAGACCTGTTTCAGGATTATATTTTAATCCATTAGTAGGCGCATATAGTTTTCAGTCTGCAACCGAAAGTTTAGCAGATTATAGGAACTTTGAAGCATTCGATGCTACAAGAGCAATTCAAAGGCAAAGATGGTTTAGAGGAACTTCAGATATAGAGCAAAATCCTTTTTGGATATTGCATAGAAATGCTAGTGAAGATCAAAATAGAAAATTGGTTGCTTCTTTAAATTTAAATTTTAAGGTAAATGATTGGTTGTCATTACAAACAAGAGGTACTTATGATCAGTCCTTGTTAAATTTTGAAAAAAGAATATACGCTACTACTGAGGCTACTTTAGCTCCAGCAAATGGTAGGTATATTATAAATGATAATGAGTTTACGCAATTATATGGAGATTTAATAGCAAATATTAATACTAAATTGAGTGATGATTTGTCATTAACAGCAATTGTTGGTGGAGCGTTAAAAAGAAATACTTCTGAAGCCTTTGTAGCAGATTCAGGAACTAATGGAGGGTTGCAATTTGCAAACTTTTTTGCGATTCAGAATTTTAATGCAAACGCTTCTGTTGATCTTAGTCAAAATTCATTGGAAATTAGAGAGAACTCATTATTTGGAAGTGCTACTTTAAATTTTAAAGAACAATTATTTTTAGATTTAACGTACAGAAAAGATTGGACTTCAACGCTTCCAAAAGCTTTTGATTATCCATCTGTCGGTTTGACAGCAGTATTGAGTGAGATGTTTGATTTTGGAGAAGGAGTTTCTTTTGCTAAAATTAGAGGGTCGTATGCGGAAGTAGGAAACGGATTCCAAGCGAATCAGATTGTGCCGAATGATAGAGTGTCTTTTGGAGGGAATCCATTATTTGATAATATTCAGGTGTTTGAAGGTTTTGAGCCTAAACCTGAAACGCAAAGTTCTTATGAGTTTGGTACAGAGTGGAAGTTTTTGAACAATCGTTTAGGGTTTGATGTTGGGTATTACTATACAAAAACTGTTGATCAGTATTATCAGTATGCTATTTCTGAGGCTATTTATGGTAGGCCAGCAGCGTATTTGAATTCGGGTGAAATTTCGAATTCTGGGGTTGAGGCATCGGTATTCGCTATACCAGTTCAAGAAGATAATTTTAAATGGACTACTAATTTAAATTTCGCGTTGAATAGAAATAAAATTGAAAGAATATATAATGGAGTTCAGATCCCAGGTTTATTTGAACCTCAGTTTTTTACATTGTCACCTAAAGGGGTGAATACCTTTGGTTCTTATTTAGTTCAAGGAGGATCTTTTGGTGATATATATGCACAAGTTGTTCAAAGAAATGAAAATGGTTTACCTGTTGTAGCAGTAGATAATTCTAATCCTGCAGAACCTTCTTATGCGATTCAAGCAGCGGCACCTGAAGCTGACGGCTTGACTAAAGTAGGAAATGCCAATCCTGATTTTACTTTAGGATGGAATAACTCTTTTCAATTAGGAAAAGTAAGTATTGATTTTCTGATTGATGGAAAGTTTGGAGGGGAAACGTTGAGTTTAACGGAAGCAATAGTTGAAGGTGCGAGTAATAACTCAGCAAGAGAGACAGCAAATGCTAATGTACAGGTGGTAGATACAAATGGAGCAGAATTTACTTTACCAGCACAAACGTATTACGGTTTGGCAGGAGGAAGAAATAGCTTTACAGGGGAGTATGTATATGATGCTACAAATGTAAGGTTAGCTGAATTTGCATTAGGATATAATTTTACTCTTGGGAAAGAGTCTTTCTTTAAAAGAATTAAAGCTTCTTTGGTAGGAAGTAATTTGTTCTTTTTCTACAAGGAAGCACCACATGATCCAAATATTTCTTTAAGTACAGGAAATGCTTTGCAGGGTGTTGATGTCTTAGGGTTGCCTTCTACAAGAAGTTTAGGTTTAAATGTTAATTTAACTTTTTAAAAAATGATTACGATGAAAAATATATATAAATTATTTGGCGGATTACTTATTTTTAGTGCTGCTTTGACTTCATGTGATGACTTAGAACGATACAATGTTAATGAAAGAGATATTACTGATGCTCAATTGATTCCAGATTTTCAAATAGTTGGTTCAAAGTTTAAGCCAATGTTTCAGAATATATATCAATATGAGCCAGCTTGGTCTTTTCAGTTACAGCAAAACCTTAATGCGGATGTGTACGCAGGGTATTTAACGAACCCAAGACCTTTTGTTGCAGGAGCAAATAATACAACTTATAATTTGGTAAGTGGTTGGAATAACTTTATTTGGTCTGTACCTTATCAAGGGGTGATGAATTGGGCTAATAAAATTAAAAAACTTGCTGCTGATTACCCAACAATGTATGGAGCTTCGCTGGTTTTGAAGGTTGAAGGAATGCATAGGGTGTCAGATGTTTTTGGTCCAATAGTCTATACTAATTTTGGAGATTTAGAAAAAGCAGGGATATATGATTCGCAACAGGAGGCCTATAATGCTTTTTTTGCAGATTTAGATACAGCAATAGCAAATATAACAGCTAATATTAATAGTGATAGGTTTGTGAATTTCGATTTGGTTTATGGAGGTGATTATAGTAAATGGGTGAAATTTGCCAATTCATTACGATTACGTTTAGCAATAAGAATTGCTAAA
This sequence comes from uncultured Tenacibaculum sp., assembly GCA_947496185.1. Lineage (GTDB taxonomy): Bacteria > Bacteroidota > Bacteroidia > Flavobacteriales > Flavobacteriaceae > Polaribacter. The sequence goes on along the minus strand of CANMCD010000010.1, from coordinate 66,610 downwards.
ATAGATCCAGTTAAAGCTCAAGAAGAAGGAGAAAAAGCGCTAAGCCAATCTTTGGGGCTTATTGATGCAAATACGGATAATTTTGTAGTTAAAGGAGGTTTGCCACATCCATTGTCGATAATTGATAATTCGTGGAATGATATTCGAATGGGGGCTTCTATGGAATCAATATTGGTTGGCTATAATGACCCAAGAGCAGAGAAATATTTCGTAGAGTTGAATCCCAAAGCTGTTGATATACAACCAATATCTCCAGGTAACTTAAAAGGAATTCGTGCTGGATTACCACTTATATCTGGGTATGCTGACGAGATCGCTCAAAAAGCAGCATATGTTGGGTTTTCTGCGATCAATGACGACATTCATACGTCAAATGTACAGCTAATGACTGCATCAGAAGTTGCTTTCTTAAAGGCTGAAGCAGCTTTAAGAGGTTGGGCAGGAGCAGGAGACGCACAAGTTAACTATGAAAACGGTATAAATTTATCATTTATGCAACATGGAGCCGCCGATGCAGCAACCTATATGGCAAATAATACGGATACTCCTGCGGATTATGTTGATCCTGTTAATGCTTCAAATAGTATAACAGCAATGAGTACAGTAACTGTTGCTTGGGATGCTGGGGCTAGTAATGAAGAAAAACTAGAAAAAATAATTACCCAAAAATGGATCGCTATGTTCCCTGATGGACAGGAAGCTTGGAGTGAATATAGACGTACTGGGTATCCAAAAATATTTCCTGTAGTTAGTAATCAAAGCAATGGTGTTATTGATACAAATATCCAAATAAGAAGAATACCTTTTGTGGATAGTGAGTTGTCAACTAATGCTGCAAATGTAGCCACGGCAGTCACTTTGTTGGGTGGCCCTGATAATGGAGCTACACGTCTTTGGTGGGATACAGGAGGAAGTAATTTTTAATCATTGAACTTTGTTTTAGGAATAATCGAGAATGGAATGTGCATTCTCGATTGTTTTTGATACCATTTTTGAGGCTTTTAGTCGAAAAAAATTGAGAAAATGATATGTCACAATATACATTTACTTAGTAAATCATTTTAAGGTAGAGATTAGTATGGTTATGTCAAATTATAAGGAAATAGCGTTTCAACCTGCTGGACAGTTTGAAGAAACACGTTTCGAAAAAATTCATAATATAATATTTGAGAATTCGCTGGAGGCATCTAAAATCGTTGCCTATGAGATAGCGGCTCTTATTAGAAAAAAAGCAGCAGCCAATGAAAAATGTGTGCTAGGTTTAGCCACAGGATCCTCTCCGATTAAGGTATATGAGGAATTGGTGAAATTACATAAAGAAGAAGGATTGAGCTTTGCAAATGTGATAACATTTAATTTGGATGAATATTGGCCAATGCAGCCAAAAAATATTCAAAGTTATCACTATTTTATGCATGAACATTTGTTCAATCATATCGATATACTTCCCGAAAATGTTCATATACCAAATGGTACGATTCAACCAGAAGAAGTATATCAATACTGTGTTGATTATGAACTAAAAATTAAAGAAGCAGGTGGGTTAGATTTTCAATTATTGGGAATTGGTCGTACCGGTCATATTGGATTTAATGAACCAGGATCTCACTATAATTCAAGTACGAGAAGTATTACTCTAGATCATATTACCCGTGAAGATGCAGCATCAAGCTTTTTAGGAATTGATAATGTGCCTAAAAAAGCCATTACTATGGGAATTAGTACCATTAAAAAGGCAAAAAGAGTAATATTGTTAGCTTGGGGTGAAGGTAAAGCAGGAGTAGTACAAACTGCTGTTGAAGGAGAAGTTTCTTCACAGATTCCAGCGACTTATTTACAACATCATCATAATGCAACTTTTGTTTTAGATAAAGAAGCAGCTTCAGAATTAACGAGAATTAAAACACCATGGTTGGTTTCTTCTTGTGTTTGGACGGAAGAGTTAAAGAAGAAAGCTATTTTTTGGTTAAGTGATAAAGTGAGTAAGCCAATTCTTAAACTAACAGATAAAGATTATAATGACTATGGAATGGCAAGTTTGTTAGTGGAAGAAGGAAGTGCTTACGAACTCAATATAAAAATATTCAACGGGCTTCAAAATACCATTACAGGTTGGCCAGGAGGGAAACCAAATGCCGATGATTCAAAAAGGCCTGAAAGAAGTACACCCGCTAAAAAAAGAGTTATTATTTTTAGTCCTCACCCTGATGATGATGTAATCTCTATGGGAGGAACTTTTGATAGGTTAGTTGAACAAGGGCATGAAGTACATATTGCTTATCAAACTTCAGGTAATATTGCTGTTTCTGATGATGATGCACTGCGTTTTGCTGAAGTAGCAAAATCAATGAGCCCTGATTCAACCAAGATAAATGGAGTTATCACTTCTATTCAGAATAAAGAGGCTAACGAAATAGACACCTTAGACGTTAGAAGACTAAAAGGAGATATTCGTAAGGCTGAATCTTTAGGTGCTACTCGATACCTAGGTGTACCAGACAATCAGGTACATTTTTTAAACTTACCTTTTTATGAAACAGGAAAGGTGAAGAAAAATAACTTGTCGCAAGATGATTTAGACATTATGTGTGAATTAATAGATAAGGTAAAACCTCATCAGATATACGCGGCTGGTGATTTAGCGGATCCACACGGAACACATAAAGTGTGTTTAGATGCTGTTTTTGGAGCGGTAGATGCTTTAAAAGGAAACGATTATATGAATGATTGTTGGGTATGGTTATATAGAGGTGCTTGGTTTGAATGGCAACCATACGAAATAGAAATGGCAGTACCAATGAGTCCTGATCAAGTGGTTAAGAAACGACATGCTATTTTCTATCATCAATCGCAAAAAGACAACGTAATGTTTCAGGGGAATGATGCCCGTGAGTTTTGGGTTCGTGCTGAAGACAGAAACAGGCTAACCGCTGAAAAATATCGAAACTTAGGAATGACAGACTATGCAGCTATTGAAGCTTTCAAACGCTATCATTTCTAAAAGTTATCATAAACTTTTACTAGCTATCCCTATGCTCTTTTTGAATTGTAATACGCAAAAAGAGCAAGGTTTAGTGGGAACTTGGGAATTAATATCTGCCAAAACCATTACAAAAGATTCTGTTTTTTCGAGTGTAAGGGTGAATGAACGAATGATTAAAATTCTTAATGAAAGTCATTTTTCTTTTTTAAGGCATGATACTAATAAAGGTAAGGATTCTACAGCTGTATATGTAGCAGGAGGGGGTAGGTATTCTTATAAAAATGGAGTCTATATTGAATATTTAGACTATTTAAACTTCAGAGAATGGGAAGGAAAAGTATTTGAATTTAAAGCAAGTGTCAAAAATGACACCTTAACAATTACAGGTACTGAAGAAGTCGAAGAACTAGGGGTTAATCACCAGATAATAGAAGTATATAAAAAACTATAAAAATAATAAAAAGAGACATGTTAAGAGGGGTCTTAAGAGGTTTATATATAGCCTTGTTCTTATGTTTCTTTCATGTGAATGGACAGCACAAATTATCTAACAAATATAATTTGATGCCTTGGCCAGAAACCATTGAAGAAAACAACAATAAAATAAAAATAACCAAAGATTTTAGTGTATTTATAACGGATAATTCTACAAGAGTTTATAATGCTTCTGTAAACTTTATCAGAAGATTGTCAGACAGAACTGGAGTGTTTTTTGATGAAGGTTTTCCTACATTAAAAAATCAAAGTGCAACGATTAGAATACGTTTTGAGAATGAAAAAAAGTTGAAGCTTGGAATTGATGAGTCATACAAAATTGAAGTAAAAAGATCTCATGTTGACATTACGGCAAAGAATGATATTGGAGCTATTAGAGCACTACAATCTTTGATTCAGTTAGTCAACTTTGATAAAGAATCATTTTTTCTCCAAGGGGTAACGATTGAAGATAAACCGCGTTACGCTTGGAGGGGGTTAATGATTGACGTTGCGAGACACTTTCAACCAATCGCAGTTATAAAAAGAAATTTAGAAGCTATGGCTTCTTTAAAAATGAATGTGTTTCATTGGCACTTGTCAGATGATCAAGGATTTAGGTTAGAGTCGAAAGTGTTTCCTAAGCTTCATCAATTAGGTTCAGATAATCAGTATTATACCCATGAACAGGTTAAAGACATTGTTCGTTATGCAGATAAATTAGGTATCAGGGTTGTTCCTGAAATTGATGTGCCAGGTCATGCTTCAGCCATACTTACAGCTTATCCTAGACTGGGAAGTAAAAAGGATTATTCTTACAATATTGAACGTTTTGCAGGAGTTTTTGATCCGACATTAGATCCAACAAATCCAGAAGTATATACATTTCTTGATACACTTTTTGCTGAAGTAACGATGTTATTCCCAGATGAATATTTCCATATAGGAGGTGATGAAAATGAAGGTAAACATTGGGATGCTAATAAGGATATTCAACAGTTTATGAAGAAAAATAAACTGGAAACTAATCATGATTTACAAACCTACTTTAATATTAAGTTGGAAAAAATACTTAATAAGTATGGGAAAAAACTGATGGGATGGGATGAGATAAGAACTAAAAATATGCCTAAAACTGCCATTATTCATTCTTGGAGAGGTGTTAATGAAGGAATACCAAAAGGAACTTTAGTAGAAGCAGTTAGGAATGGCTATCAATCTGTATTGTCAAATGATTATTATATTGATAGAATGCAATCAGTTGCACACCATTATTTATTTGATCCCATAGGAAATGAATCCTTGACAAAAGAAGAAGAAAAAAGGGTTTTAGGTGGAGAGGTAACTATGTGGAGCGAGTTAGTTACTCCATTAACAATTGACTCTAGAATTTGGCCTAGAACTGCTGCTATAGCAGAAAGGTTTTGGTCTTCTAAATCGGTTAATGATGTAAAAAATATGCATAAGAGGTTAAAAGTTGTAAATGCTCAATTAGAAGAATTAGGATTGACACATCTGAAAAATAGAGAAGCAATTCTTAGGAATATAACCAAAAATCAAAATGTACAATCTTTACAAGTTTTGACAAAAATTTATGAGCCTCTAAAAATTTACACAAGAAATAAAGGAGGTACAGAGTATAAGTCTTTTTCGCCTTTTACATTATTTGCTGACGCTTGTTCAGTTGATGCAGAAGATGGTCTTGAATTTAACGCATTAGGAAAAGATTATATTAAAGAACCAACGACTTTAAAGAAGGAAAAATTAGTATCTTTTTTTAAAAAATGGGTAGAAGGCTATCATCAATTTAAAAATTTGCCAATAAACCCAATAACAAAAAATATCGCCAATCATTATGAGGTATTGTATCAGTTATCTGATATATGTATTAATGCGCTAAACAATCAAAAAATTACTACTAAAGAAGTGAAGGAGTTAAAGGGGTATATAAATTTCTTGAAAAAGCCTTTAGAGGATACAGAACTAGTTATTATTTCAACAATTGAAAGCTTACTCAATAAGTACTCAAAATATAGTAAAGCCTAAATTATTATTTATTGAAGTTTCTTTGAATATTTTTTGAGCAGTACTAACTAGTATAACATAAACAAAAACAAAGTACTATAACTTACTATCGTAATACTATAGTGAACAAAACAAAAGACGAACAAAATTTAATAAATATACAACTAGAAGTTTCATAGGATATGATTTTAATAGCGGATAGTGGCTCAACAAAATGTGATTGGATTTTGTTGGAAAATACAGACAATAATATAGTTAAAAGAATTAGAACTAGTGGTGTAAATCCATCAGTACTTAAGAAAAAAGATATCGCTGAGGTAATCGATAATTGTGAAGAACTCTCAGAATTCAAAGAAGATATTACCTCTATCTATTTTTTTGGTGCAGGATGTAACAATAAAAAAGGAGAGAAAAAAATTAAAACAATTTTCGAAAAGAATTTTTCAAATGTTACGAAAATAGTAGTCAAAGAAGACTTAATGTTAGCTGTATTTGCTGCTTCTCAAGAGGCTTCAGTTGTCTGTATTTTAGGTACTGGATCAAATTGTTGTTTTTATAACGGTGATACTATTGAGCAGAAAGTAAAAGCCATGGGGTATATCCTTATGGATGAAGGCAGTGGGAATCATTTAGGTAAGGAGGTTTTAAAAAATTATTATTATCAAAATATACCTGAAGATTTGAAGTTTTCTTTAGAAAAAAGTTTCAAACTTAATGATGATAAAGTATTGTCTAAGCTTTACGGAGCAAAAATGCCTAATAAATATTTAGCACAATATGCCCGTTTTTTGTTTGAGAATATTGAACATCCTTATGCTAAAGAAATCGTAACTTTTTGTATTTCTGAGTTTATAGATAAGCAATTACTTAAGTATAAAAATGAACTGAATGAAGTACCGCTTTACTTTATCGGTTCTGTAGGCTATCATGCTAAGGATATTATTAAAAATGAATTAAAGAAACGAGCTATTAAAGCTCCTGAAAATTTTATAAGACGACCATTATCGGCGTTTATTGAATCTGTTAAGGAAGACAGAACTTTCCTTAAAAAAGTAGTTTAATAAAATATAAAATAATAATATGTAGTTATTTTTTATAAAAGACGTTTTTGTCTTTTATAAAAAATAACTATTTTTGTATAAACTGTTAGGGGGTATGTTTTCAAAATCTTGTGAGTATGGTTTAAGGGCGACAATATACGTAGCAGAGCAATCTGCACTAAATAAAAAAGTAGGGTTAAAATCGATTGCTGAAGCAATAAATTCTCCAGAAGCTTTTACGGGGAAGATAATGCAAATATTGACAAAAAATGATGTTATAACATCGATAAAAGGTCCTTATGGTGGATTTATGATTGAAAACTATAAGCTTAAAAAAATTACATTAAGTCAAATAGTAAGTGTATTAGATGGTGATAAAATATATACGGGTTGTGGTTTAGGACTGGAACAATGTGATGAAGAATCACCATGTCCGTTGCATTATAAGTTTGTAGAAGTTAGAGATAAATTACAAACTATGCTCCAAGAGAATACATTATATGACATTTTATATACCGATGGAGAAAAAAATTATCTCTGGTTAAAACGATAAAAAATTTTAAAATAATAAAAGACAAAAATATCCTTTATAAAAATGAATAAATACGATTTTTACTTAAAAATAGTGCTAGTACTAGTTTCCTTATGGGTTGGATTTGTTTGTGCTATTAGTTTCATGGAGGCTTGGTTAAAATTTAGGGTACCCACAGTAACATTAGAAATAGGTTTAGCTATAGGTAGAAAAGTATTTTATGCATTAAATAAGGTAGAGTGGGGGATTAGTTTGGTCATTGTTTTTGTATTAATAAAAAACAAATTCTTGTTATCTGGATATGGAAAAATGATACTCATTCCCTTGCTAATATTGATACTTCAAACATGGTATTTGTTCCCCATATTAGATAAAAGAGCTGAATTAATTGCTCAAAATATTCACTTAGATAAGAGTTACATGCATCTTGTATATGTAGTGTTAGAAGTTATCAAGGTCGCATTTCTCATAGGAATAGGAATACAAATTATAAGGAATAATGAAAATTAATATAAACACATTAGTAGGAGATGTAGTTTCTAATAACTACAAAACAGCTGCCATATTTAAAAATTATGGAATTGATTATTGCTGTAATGGAAACAGAAGCATAGGAGAAGCTTCAATTAGTATAGATGTAGAACCTTTAGAAATCATATCAAAATTAAAAGAGGTTGAAGTGTCTTCGTCGTTGGAAAAAAATTATCAAAAATGGAGTCTTGAGTTTTTATGTGATTATATATACAATCACCATCATCAGTACGTAGAGAGAACTATTCCTGAAATTTTACATTATTTGGATAAAATATGTAATGTTCATGGAGAAAAACACCAAGACTTATTTGAAATTAAAGAGTTGTTTAAAAAAAGTGCAGGAGAATTAACGATGCACATGAAGAAAGAAGAGCTAGTCTTATTTCCACATATCAAAAAAATTTCTTCTTCAAAGAGAAATAAGAATGATATAACAAAACTTTTGAAAAAAAGTATAGAAGCTTCTATAAATGATATGCATCATGACCATGATGAGGAAGGGGAGCGTTTTCGTTCGATAGCCGAGCTTACCGATAATTATACAGTCCCTAAAGGGGCATGTAATTCTTATAAGATCGCTTATTCATTATTAAAAGAATTTGAAGAAGATCTACATAAGCATATTCATTTAGAAAATAACATTCTGTTTAAGAAGGCTGTAATTTTAGAAAATAACTTAAAAAAATAAAGGAAATGAAAAGATTATGGATAGGTTTTATAGCGGTAGTAGTATTATCGTTTGTAGTTTTAATTTGGGTAGGTAATGAAATATATCAAACACAGCCTCCCCTGCCTGAAAAAGTTATTGTAGCGAAAACAGGTGAAGTAGTTTTTACAAAAGAAGATATTCAAGAAGGACAAAATGTTTGGGAGTCTATTGGAGGAATGGAAGTAGGTTCTATTTGGGGGCATGGAAGTTATGTGGCTCCTGATTGGACTGCTGATTGGATTCATAGAGAAGCAATTTATCTCTTGGAGTATTGGTCATCTAAAGAGTTTAATCGTTTATATGAAGATTTAAACGAAGAAAATAAAGCCTTGTTAAAAGCTCGGTTGGTAAAGCAAATACGAACAAATACCTATGATTTTGACAATAACACTTTATCAATTTCAGAGATAAGAAGCAAAGCAATAGCGGTAAATGCAGCTTATTATAAAGCAATTTTTGTAAATGGACATGAGAAATATGCTATTCCAGAAGGAGTTTTAAATGATAGTCAAAAGCTTAAAAGGTTAAGTGCTTTCTTATTTTGGACTTCATGGGCTGCAAGTACCAATAGGCCTGACCAGATTTATACTTATACCTCAAATTGGCCTCATGAGCCTCTAATTGACAATACGATCACTGCTGATTCACAAATCTGGTCAGGTTTTTCTATAATATTATTACTCCTATTCATCGGAATTCTGGCGTATTATTATATTAGAAATCACGAAAAAGGAGAAGCAGTTAAAGAGATAATTAAAGACCCGTTACTTAATAAAAAGTTATTTAGCTCACAAAAAGCAGTATTGAAATACTTTTTGGTGGTTTCATTTTTGATTGTATTACAGATACTGTTAGGAATTGTTACAGTACATTATACTGTAGAAGGACAGGCTTTCTTTGGCTATCAACTATCTGAATATTTGCCGTATTCGATAAGTAGGACATGGCATACACAGTTGGCAATTTTTTGGATTGCTACAACTTGGCTTGCTACAGGGTTGTTTTTAGCACCAATGATAAGTGGAAAGGAAATGAAATATCAGGTATTTGGAATTAATTTCTTGTTCATAGCATTGCTAATTATCGTTTTGGGATCTATGGTCGGAGAGTGGTTAGGAGTTCATCAATTTTTTGATTCGACAATGAACTTCTTTTTTGGTCACCAAGGATATGAGTATGTAGATTTAGGAAGATTTTGGCAGTTATTGTTAGGTGTTGGTCTGATACTATGGATGATAATGGTAGGTAGGCATGTACTTTATGGAATTAGAAAAAATGATAATTCAAAAAATTTATTAATTATTCTTTTAATTTCTGTATCAGCAATCGGACTATTCTTCTTTTCGGGTTTGATGTATGGAGAAAACAGTTCTTTACCCGTAATTAATTATTGGCGGTGGTGGTTAGTACATTTATGGGTGGAAGGATTTTTTGAAGTTTTTGCTACTGTAGTTATCGCTTATTTATTTTCTAAGTTAAAAATTATTTCTGCAAGTACGGCAGGGAAAACAGCTATTGCTTCAGCAACGATATTTTTATGCGGTGGAATAATTGGTACCTTACATCATTTGTATTTTTCGGGTACTCCAGTAAAGGCGATTGCTTTAGGAGCCACTTTTAGTGCTTTGGAAGTTGTGCCTTTAACTTTAATGGGATTTGAAATCAGAGAGAATTGGAATTTATTAAAAAGTAATGAGTGGATTCAACGTTATAAATGGCCAATTTTCTTTTTTATATCCGTAGCATTTTGGAATATGTTGGGGGCAGGTGTGTTTGGCTTTTTAATTAATCCACCTATTGCCTTGTATTACATTCAAGGGCTTAATACTACCGCTGTACATGCTCATACAGCTTTATTTGGCGTGTATGGTATGTTGGGGATGGGATTCATACTAATGTGTTTAAGACTTAGTTCAAACTTCACATGGAATGAAAAACCCTTAAAAATAGCTTTTTGGAGCTTAAATTTGGGGCTAATTTTGATGGTTGTTTTGAGTTTATTACCAATCGGAATAATACAAGCATATACTTCCATAACTAAAGGGTATTTTTTTGCTAGAGATACAACATTACTTTATAGTCCAACTGTTCAGACGTTAAAGTGGTTACGTATGATTGGAGATATTGTATTTTCTGTTGGAATTGTCAGTTATTGTTGGTTTGTAACTAAAACAGTTTTGCTTTCGATAAGACAAAAAAAAACAAAATACACTTTAGCGAAAAGTAGTATGTGATTTCTGTAAAAGACATTATGAAAACAATTTTTAATAAAAAAACTTTTAGGTACTACCTAAAAGTTTTTTTGTTTTTCCCCTTAAATTATCCGCTCAAATGTAATGAGTGATACGACAAAGATATAGATAGTCTATAGTTCTGAATAGGGTATTACCGCAGTATAAAATGTAGTTTTCCGTAGCGGAAATGGTGGAAGTATGGTAATTATATTACTTTTTAAAAAGCCTCAAGTGTATGTTTTTAATTTTTTTGTTTTGTAAAATATAAGAAAAGTTTAACATAAATCTTTGTTGTCCTATACAATCCTATAGAGGGTGAAATAAAAAATGGATATAGTAAAGTAATCTGTTGAGTTTTTTAGATTGTTGTAAATCATTTTTTTAAGTTATTTTTTAACGCTTAAAAAGCGATAAATCTAATTGTTTTGGTTTGTTGTAAGATCTTTTTTAGTTCAATTAGCTTTTTGTTAATTATCATAAAAATATTTAACGAATGCTTTTTTTTAATTAGGTTTGCTAGGAATGGGATAAAGGACTGCCGGGGGGTAAGAATTATGAAAGCATGGAATTGCTGATTTCTTTATAAAATATATTCAATATTATTTCTTACGATTATCAACGTCATGTGACTGACGGTAGCGAAGCTTTATCCAATAACTAACTATTACTATTTCAAATTTTTTATGGGTTTTAAGACTGGATGGTATGTACTGTATGTATATCCTCGTTCTGAAAAAAAAGTACACGAATATTTAAAAGAAGTTTCTGTAGAATCATTTTTGCCTCAAGTTGAGAGTGTGAGGGAATGGAGTGATCGAAAGAAAAAGGTTCTCAAGCCATTATTTCCTTCTTATGTTTTTGTAAAAGTTAATTCTTCTTTAGAATTCTATAAAGCATTGTCAGTGAACTGTGCAAGTGCCTACATTAGTTTCGGGAATGAATATGCTCGCGTAACTGAAAAGGAAATTAATCAGATAAAATTTATGGTAGGGGATCAAAATATTAGCAATGCAGAAGTTGTTAATAGAAGACTTCCAAAAGTTAATGAAGTAAGAAAAATTAACTATGGCCCCCTGAAAGGTTTACAGTGTGAAATCATGAAAGTTGATGGGGAGCATAAAATTATTGTAAGAATTGACTCGTTAAAGCAGAATATCATAGCTACGATGCCTTTTTATGCTTTTGAAAGTACTAATAGTTTGTAAGTGCCTGCTTACATGTCTTTAATTATTAAATAATGTTTGGGGTTTCGCTCAACATGTTTATCCTACTAAATAGTTTTTGGACAATGAATATACCTACAGAAAATACACTAACTGAGTTGCTAGTTAAGTGGAGTAAACTTAGTAATAAAGGAATAACGTTTGTTAGATCAAGCAAAGAAAAACATTTTCTTTCCTATGCTGATTTATATCAATCATCATATAAGTTATTAGCTGTACTTCAGTCTAATAATGTCAATCCAGGAGATGAAGTCGTATTGCAGATCGATGATAATGAGGTTTTTTTAAGATTGTTTTGGGCATGTATTTTGGGAGGGTTTATACCCGTGCCTATTTCTATTAGCACTAGTGATAGACATAAAGACAAAGTTTTTAATATATGGAAACTACTTGATAACCCCTACTTAATTACGACAGAGAAACAAGTTGGTTCACTAAAGAAGTTTGCAGAGGTCAATAGTAAGGAACAAATGTTTCAAGACCTTGAAAAAAGGGTGTTTTTCTGGGAGGAATTGTTGAATTGCAATCCAGTAAATAGCGGAACAATTCACTTTGCTAATAAGAAAGATTTAGCGTACATACAGTTTTCATCAGGTTCTACAGGGAATGCTAAAGGTGTTGAACTAACACATCAAAATTTAATTGCAAATATAACTTCTATAGCAAAAGCTGGAAAATATACGAATGATGATTGTATGGTAAGTTGGATGCCTTTGACTCATGATATGGGGTTGATTGGTTTTCATCTTAATCCATTGCTTTTAGGAATGAATCACTGTTTGATACCTACAACATTATTTGTAAGGAGGCCTGCAATTTGGTTTGATACTGCGACTCAACATAAGGCAACTGTGATTTGTTCTCCTAATTTTGGGTACAATTATGTGTTGGAACATTGCATTGGCAAAAAACAATATGATTGGGATTTGTCTCATGTTCGAATTTTGTACAATGGAGCTGAACCTATTTCATTGACACTAGCTAATAGGTTTTTAAATGAAATGAAGCAATATTCTTTAAAAGCTAATGCAATGTGTCCTGTATACGGCTTGGCAGAGGCAAGCTTGGCAGTTGCAATTTCAAATTTAGAAGAAGATGTACTATCTCATAATATTAATCGCTATTTATTAAAAATTGGAAATCCAGTTATTTCGTCAAATGATGAAAATTCAATAGCATGTGTTAATTTAGGAAAAGCAATAACAGGAGTAGGATTACGAATTACAGATGGTAATAATGTTGAGGTAGCAGCAGGAGTTTTAGGGCATATTCAGATTCAAGGAGAGAATGTTACAACAGGCTATTATAATAACAAAGCTGCTACAAAAGAGGTGCTTAGTGAGGGATGGCTTGATACAGGAGACTTGGGTTTTATCAAAGACGCATGTCTGTATGTAACAGGAAGACATAAAAATATTATCATTGTTAATGGGCAAAATTATTACCCTTATGATCTTGAAAAAATAGCAGAAGAAGTTGATGGAATTTCACTTAACAAAATAGTTGTTGTTGGTTTTTTTGATCACAAAATTGAACAAGAGGTAATTCTTTCTTTTGTGTTGTATAGAAGTAAAAATTACGAAGAGTTTATTAAGCTTGCAGATGAAGTAAAAGCAGTTGTTAATACTAAAATAGGTGTTAATATCAATAAGATATTACCTGTTAGGGATATTCCTAGAACAACTAGTGGAAAGCTTAAACGTGTAGCTTTAAAAGAAAGTTATTTAAATGGAGAGTTTGAAGATGTAGAAGGGATATTAGCTGAACTGAGATTGTCAAAATCAAATAGCAAAAGTATCGTTCTTCCTAAGGATGAAATAGAAAGTAAGCTTTATGATATTTGGAGGAAAGTATTTAAACATGATGATTTTGGAGTAACAGATAATTTTTTCAAAATAGGAGGAAATTCACTAAGAGGAGTACAAATTTTAACGCATATTTCGAATGTAATGGATATGGATTTTTCAGTAGATTTTCTATTTGAAAACCCAACAATTTTGAAAATGAAATTGGCGTTAAGTAATGTTGAAGGAAAGAAGAATAAAATTCAGCAAACAAAAGCAAAGGCTTGGTATCCTATTTCAGAAGCTCAAAGAAATATTTTTAATGCTTGGAAGTTCGACCCTAAATCAACGGCATATAACATTCCTTTTGCTCTTAAAATAAAAGGAGAAACTACCATTGAAGATATTGAAAAGGCACTACATCAACTTTATAAGAGACACAGTATTATAAATGCAGGTATTGATGTTGTTAATGAAATGTTTGAGATAGCTGATAAGGAGTTACTACCGTTGAGGGTTTCTCAATGTCAACCTGACAAACAATCGTCTTATCTTAGATCATTAGTAAAGCCATTTGATTTAAAACAAGAAAGACTTTATAGACATGAATTAGTTGAAGTTACTACTATTACAAAAATTTTATTTTTAGATTTCCATCATATTATTGCGGATGGTGAATCGATAAGACTATTTGTAACTGAGTTATCAATGTTATTATCAGGAAAACCGTTGCCTTTAAGTACCATTGATTTTAAAGATTATATAGCGTGGAGAAGTTCCTCAATTTTACAAGAACAAGAATTAACACAAGAAAGCTACTGGAAGAATAAATTAAATGTTGAAATTCCTGCTTTAGAGTTACCAGTTGATTTTTTGAGAAAATCAGTAAAACAACATAAGGGAGCACGTAAAAGTTGGAAATTGACAAAGGGATTAAGTGATAACTTAAGAACTATTGCTAAAGAAAATAAAACAACACTTCATAGTGTGATGTTTACAGCCTATAGCTGGTTATTACATAAAATTTCTAGTAAAGAAGTTATTTGTATTGGTATGCCAGTTTCAGAAAAAATAGCTTCGGAGTTACAAACGGTATTTGGAATGTTTGTTAATTCTTTACCTGTGATTTCAAAGGTTTCTGATGATGTGACATTTTCTGAATCAGTGCTGTTAAATAGAAAAGAAATTATAGAAGTTTTGAAAAATCAGCAGTATCCCGTACAGAAATTACATGGGTTTAAGGGAACAAGAGATGCGAGTAGAAACAATTTCTTTGATACGATGTTTTTATTTCAAGAAGGTATAGATAGTGAATTAGCGGTATTACAAAAACTATATTTTGATCCAGGGTATTCTAAATATGACATATCATTAGAAGTCTTTAATGAAGATGCTATTGTGTTTGATATAGAGTATTCTACAGATTTATTTGCTTCAAAAACAATAGCAAATTTCCAACGTTATTTCAATACGATATTAGAACAAGTTTGTCTTAACAAGGAGGTTACATATTCGACATTATCACTACTTGATAGAAAAGTAACCAATGAATTGGTTTACCAATTTAATGAAACTAATGAGAGTTTATTACATGATAACTTTTTGAGTATGTTTTATGAACATGTTCAAAAGCAACCAAATTCGATAGCGTTAGTTCATAATGAGGTAACTATGAGTTATATTCATTTAGATACATTGTCTAATACATATGCCAATAGTTTAAGGGGGAGAGGCGTAAAAAAAGGAGATACAGTTTGTGTAATATTAGAAAAAAGTACAGATCTTATTAGCTGTATTATTGCAATATTTAAATTAGGAGCAATATATATTCCTATTGAGGTTGATACTCCAAATGATAGAGTTGAGTATATTGTAAAGAATGCAGCGTCTAATGTCCTAATTAACGGTGGAAATTATAGGAATGCTAATATAGCTTCTGATTTATGTATCGCTATTAAAGACTTAAAAGAGAATACCGCTGAATTTCATCAAGAACTTATTGCTTCGGATGATCCAGCGTATATAATTTATACTTCTGGAACCACAGGGCAGCCTAAAGGGGTGGTTGTTCCACATAAATCGTTAGCAAACTATTTGCATTGGGCTAAAGAGTATTATATTGGAACTGATAGTAATCAAACGATGGCATTGTATTCTAATATTTCGTTTGATCTCACTTTTACTTCTATATTTTTACCACTTTGTTCGGGTAATAAAGTAAAAATCTTTTCAATGAATATTAAAAATATGGACATTGAAAAGTTGTTTTTAGATGAACAGATAAATATTATCAAGTTAACACCCTCTCATCTAAAAATGCTATTAAATAATAGGATAAATATTGCTGAAAATTCAATGCTTACATCCTTAATAGTTGGAGGGGAAAATTTAGATCAAAAATTAGCACATTCTATTCATACGATGTTTGATGGTAAGGTTGCCATTCTTAACGAATATGGGCCAACGGAGGCTACCATTGGTTGTATGATATATAAATTTAATTTTGAAGATAAAGACACTTCAGTGCCCATTGGAAAGCCAATCCAAAATGCCCAGATTTATTTGTTAGATAAAAATTTAAAGCCAGTTCCAAACGGGGTTGAAGGAGATTTATATGTGTCAGGAGAAGGTTTGGCAAAAGGATATTGGAAAAACGAAAAGCTGACAAATGAGAAGTTTTTTGCCAATCCTTTTATTACAGGAAAGAAAATGTATAATACAGGAGACGTCGCTAGGAGAAATCATAATAATGACTTGGTTTTCATCAGGCGTTCTGACAATCAAGTGAAAATTAATGGTTTTAGAATTGAAATAGAGGAGATTGAAGCTCTTTTTAGAAAAATTACTACCGTTATTGATTGTGTAGTAATTACTCAAACGATTTCAAAAAGAACTTTTTTAGTAGCCTTTGTAGTAGAAACATCAGCTACTCATGAAAAACTATCTGTTATCGATTATAAAAATTATCTAGCAGAAAGCATCCCATATTATATGATTCCAGAACAAATCATTAGGGTAGATGAAATACCATTGACAAGTAATGGAAAAGCTGATTTTAAAGCGTTAAACAATATTTTAGAGGAAGATATAAGAACTAGAACTGAAGAAATAGGAAACGATACTGAAGAAAATAAATTATTACAAGTTTTAAAAGAAGTATGGAAAGACGTATTAAAGTTAGATGTAATTTCTAATGAAGATAGTTTTTATGAGATAGGTGGAGATTCTATAAAAGCAGCTCAAATTGTATCTAAATTAAAAGAAAAAGGAATAGGGTTATCAATCAAAGAAATACTTACATATAATACGCTAGTACAAATAAGTGCATTCTTATCAAGCGTATCGGTAAATAGGAAAGATAAGAAGGTTATAGAAAAACCTTTAGAAGGAGAACGAATGAAAACTCCAATTGAAGATTGGTTTTTTAAACAACAATTTGAAAACTCAGGTTTTTACAATCAATCTGTCTTTTTAAAGTTTAATGAAAAAATAGATAAATTATTATTAGAAAAAACATTAGCTGAATTAATAAGATATCATGATAATCTTAGAATTAATGTTAAAGGAAGTACGTTGTTTTATAACGATGAACATATAAAGAGGGAAGTGTCTATTAATGAATATCAAATAGAAGACACCAATCAAGATGTGTTAGATGACTTGTTAGTCAGTATAAAAAAAGGGTTTGACCTTTCTTCATCATTGCTAATAAAAGCAGCAATCGTTAAAAATATAAAAGATAATTCGGAAAGATTGTTAATTACTGCACATCACCTTTTAGTTGATGGTGTATCTTGGAGGATTATTTTAGAAGACCTATATAGTATATACAAATCATTGGTTAGTGATAATGATATTGATATACCAAATAAATCAGCTTCGTTAAAAAAATGGACTGAGCAATCTACATTGTCATATGATAAAGATGCATTAAGTAAAGAGGTAGATTTTTGGAAAAGCAAGCAAACGAAAGCCTTTTTATTTCCTGAGAAATTTGATAATGAAAGTAATCAAACATTAAAAGGAGATTATCATTTTGGAAAAATAGATGAAGAATTGAGTCATCTTTTTGTAGACCTTACCCAAGGTAAAAATGCATTTAATGTTGATAAGCAAATTATCCTCTTTTTAAGCTGGGCATTGGCAATAAAAGAAGTTGTGTGTTGCGATACATTAACCTTACAAGTTGAAAGTAATGGACGAAATGGATTAGATATAGATGTTTCAAGAACGGTAGGTTGGTTTACATTGTTTTATCCTCTTACCTTGAATTTGCTTGGAAAAGACATAGCTACATTATTATTAGAAATAAAGGAAGCCATTAGAGAAGTTCCAAATCAAGGTTTGGGCTATATGTTACTTAATCAAAAAGGAATTTTAGAAGACCCTTCATTTACATTTCCTGAAGTTCGATTTAATTATTTAGGAGAATTTTCAGAAGAAATGAATAATGACGTATTTGAATTAGCAACATTAGAAAATGGAATAGAATTTTCTAAAGAAAATAAGGTAACGGCTAAAATTGAGATAAATATTGTTATTGTCAACAACCAAGTAAATTACAGAATAATAAACTCACAATTAATAGAAAACCATGTGATTAGTGATTTATTAGTCAATTTTGAAAATCAACTACGACAAATATTGATGTGTATTAATAATACTGAAGAAGTTTATTATTCGCCTTCAGATTTTTCAAGTGCTACATTAGATATAGATGACTTGAATACTCTTTTTGAGTAAATTTCTCGATAAGAGAAAAAAAATAAGTAACTGCATTATAAAAACTACATAACCTAACCAGATATGATAGAGCTAATTAATGATATTAACGTAATGACCGATGATCAAATTGCTAGTTTGGTGAATTCGTTCAATGAAAATTCTTATGAAATTATAGAATCTGCTCCAACAAGAGAAAATATTCCTTGTAACTTAAGTAAAACACTTCAAAACAAAGAAAGCTATCAGTTGTTGATGGAAGATAAAGAAGCAGATTTTAAATATTTTTCTATTCGATTTCCTGTAAATAACAAGGATATTATACTTCCTTTTGGGGTCTATGGAGTTAGTAGTAAAAGAAATTTAAGATTCCCCTTAGTGATAAACGGTATATGGGTGTCTTTATTCATGTTAGATAAAGCTACTTTTAGAATGGGGTTAAATATTACTGACACTCAAAAAAATGACGAATGTTATGGTAATTTTCTTTCATGGAAAAAAAGATTAATAGAAAAAATCTTCACCTTTTATTTTCAATCCAATTACAACTCAGTAATGACATGGGTAAAAAGAGGAGACAAAAGTTTTACGCGTGATGTTGCTCAACAAGTAGGTTTTTATTGGAAAACTTTTAATGATAATGAATTTTATAGCGCTAAAGAATTAACCGATGAGGAGTTTAAATTTGCAAAGAATGCGCTATTTAAATGGAAAGTATTATCTGAAAATGAACCCAATCCAAGACCTCCTGTAACTAGGCAGATTATAAGCTTAATTTCTGGAGTAGTAGGGTTAAAGAAAGAGAAAACAACATCATCAATACTATAAAATTCCTTCAAATTTTAAATGATTATTACTTAAATAAATATGGCTATTAAAAAGAAACTATTAAAAACAATTAAACACTCATGATATATCTAATTAGGAGTAATTAACCGTAGGTTCGATGCTCTTAATTGACAATTTTTATACGAGACAAATAAAGTTTTTATAAGTAAGTAGTTATTACTTTTCTAAGATGTGATTTTCACTGTTGGAAATCAATTTAACATAGTGGTCTGTTGTCACTTTTTAAGTATTATACCGCTTTTTTTGCGCTCTTATAATTTGTTCTTATGTGTTTATATTTTGCTCTGATTCTTTGTTAAATATTAATTTATCAAAAAAACCAAAGACTAACTCTATGAAGTATACAAGGACAGAAAACCCCTATTATAAAGAATTATTCTCGTTTATTCCAGGAGTGGAAAATGCAGGGAAAGTTACAACAGTCGAAGCCGAAACACTTACAGAAAAAGAATTTTCAGAAAAGTGGGTTTCAAAAAATGAGGCATGCTTAGTCAAAGGTGCAGTTAAACATTGGTCTGCATCAAGAAAATGGGGAGATAAGGAATATTGGAAAACATTTGGTGAAGATTTCAATATTCACATACATCCTCAACGAAACTTCAATAATACAGCCCTACATAATAGTAAAAAATTTGAGACTTCTTTTCATAAAGCAATCGATCGTTTTTTTAGTCAAGAAGATCCAAAAGAAATTTTAAGCTTACCTGCTGAGGTAATCGATAAAAATAATGTATTTGCTCCTTTAGAAAAGGATATCGAAGGATTTCATTTTTTAAAGAATCCTAAAAAAACGTTAGCATATCCACCTTTACGCTTTTTTTTATATAAAAATGCTTCTACAAGTTGGCATTATCATGATGTAGACGAAACCTTAATGTGTCAGATAAAAGGAGATAAGTTAGTTTGTTTACTCCGTCCAGATATTCCTAATGTTAAGGAGGTAACTTCGTATCTAAATAATGAAGAGTATATTTCTGGCAAGAAATTAGATGAAATTAAAGACTTAAAACCACTAATAGTTGAGGCAAAAGAAGGAGATGCATTATACATCCCCATTCACTGGTTTCATTCAGTAATTCCTGTAGATTCTGAAGCAGGTGTTACTTTAGCATACTGCTGGGGAAATTCTTTTCACAAATTTGGAAATCTTACCGATTACTTTGTTCAAAGAATGTATAAACAAGTGCTTTGGCCAATTGGTAAATTTACATTCTTGATGCCCTTCCTAGGTCTATATTCAGTACTTTCTTATGGGATCAATAAAATATCAGGCAAGATATAGACTACAATAACTTTTTTCAAACTCACTCCCAAAACACGTAAGAAATTATTATGAGCATGATCTCAAAAGAAAATGTAAAAGATATAATTGATTTAACAACCGTACAAAAAGGAATGTTATTTCATTATCTAAAAGATGAAGAAAACTATTCATATAATACACAAATTCATCTTAAAATAACAGGAAGCCTTTCAATTGAATTATTGGAAGAGGCATTAATTAAAACACAACAAGATAATGATGTCCTTCGATCAGTATTTAGATGGAAGAATATCAATAATCCACTACAAATAATACTTAAATCGTCAAAATTAGAATTTGACAGTTCGATAGCTAATGAATTACCGTTTGCGACAATAAAGGAGCGCCATTGGAAACGAAGATTTGATTTAGAAAAAACACCTTTTAGAATTGCAATAATAAAAAATAAGGAAGGTGAATTTTATGATGTTCTAGTAACACACCACCATATAATTTACGACGGATGGAGTACGGGAGTTTTTTTTAAAGAATGGTTTAAAAATTATAATATATTACTGAACGAAAACGATTTAAAGCCATCAAATAAAATAGATTATAGCTCGGCAATAAACTTATTTAAAAATAATTTTGATGCGTTAAATAGTGAATTGTTTTGGGAAAAGTATTTGGTTGATTTTGAAGTAAAGGATGTTCTTCATACAGCGAATACTTCTAAAGTAACTGTTCAGAAGGAGTATTTTAATAAATTGAAATTTACACAGTCAATTGATTCAATTACAAAGTTTTCTGTAGAGAATAATGTAACTAAAGCAGCTGTGATTTATGGAGTTTTAGGAGTACTATTTAACAAATGTTTCGATCTTTCAGACTTCTGTATAGGAACAACGGTTTCTACTCGTTCAATGATTGGAAGCTCTTTGGATAATACTATGGGGGTTTTTATAAATACACTTCCCTTAAGGTTTCAAAATATTAACGAATTAACTTTCAAAAATCTAGTTAGTAATATCCATAATCACCTAATCGAAAGAGAATCGCATAAAAATATAGCCTATGGTGATGTAAAGGAAATATTGGATTTAAATCCAGACCAAGAACTTTTTAATATTGTTGCTGTAATAGAAAACTATCCTTTAGATAGTGAAATATTAGAAATAAATAAAACGACAAAGATTAGTGTTGAAGGTGTCCATGAAAATATTGATACACCTTTGTTGTTAACCATTTTTTGTGATGCGTTTTTTGAAATAGATATCACTTTCAATCCTACAGTATTAGACCAATTTATGATTGAAAATTTGTTCAAGTCAATACAGATTGTTTTGGATAAATGTTTTCAACAGCCAGAAGATCAAATAGCGAATTATGGAATTGCTTCTAAAGAGTACTTAGATGATATTAATCTTTCGAATTCATTACGAGTTAAGCACGATCATAATAGTATCGTTGAATTAATAGAGAACCAGGCGTTAACAACACCAGATAAAGTAGCAGTATCATTTAAAACTACAAAGGTTACTTATAAAGAATTAAATGAAAGAGCGAATCAAGTTGGGTATACACTGTTACAAAAAGGAGTATCACAGGGTGATTTGATAGGAGTACTTGTCGATAGAAATGAAGAGCTATTTATACTTATTTTAGGAATATGGAAAATACGATGTGCATTTTTACCCATCGTTTCTCACCATCCAATAGACCGAAATAAATATGTAATAGAAAATAGTCGTATTAAACATGTAATTACTAATCTTTCTATAAAAGACAGTTACCGTGATTTACATATTAATTTTATTACTCTAGAAGAATGTCAACCACTGTTTAAAGAAAAAAGTATAAGTAATCATAAAATCAAATTATCTTCTGAAGACAGGGCATATGTTATATATACATCAGGCTCGACAGGAAAACCAAAGGGATGTGCGGTAAGTCATAAAAATTTATATAATTTATATTTAGGATATAAAAAAGGCTTAATTTATTCTCCTACAGATAATGTGTTATGTATAACTACCTTCACTTTCGATATATTTATGGTGGAGTCATTTGTTCCGCTTGCTTTTGGGCTTCAAGTTGTATTAGTAGGAGATGAAGATCAGAAAAAACCAGCATTAATAGCTGATTTAATAGAAAAAGAGGAAGTAACATTTATTCAGTGTACTCCATCTCATTTTAGGGTGTTGTTTGAGTCAAGTAAGTTTTTAACTGGACTAAAAGGAGTTTCAACATTATTTCTAGGTGGAGAAAATTTTCCGATTGACATGTTAGGAAAATTAAAAGAGCATTATAGTGGTAAAATATATAATGGATATGGCCCCACTGAAACTACAGTTTGGTCGACTATGAAGGAAATTACTAATGAAGATAGTGTTTCGATAGGGCGTCCAATTATCAATACAGAAGTATACTTATTAGATTCCTTAGGCAATCAAGTACCTTTTTCTTTTCCTGGAGAGTTGTGTATTGGTGGAGAAGGAGTTTCTCTAGGATATATTCATAATGAAAAGCTCAATAAAGAACGATTTATTAAACTTGAAGGAAAAAGTAATCCTATATATAAAACGGGAGATTTAGTTAAGTATGTTGAAGGTGGAGATTTACAGTTTATTAGTAGAAAAGATCATCAGATAAAAATAAGAGGATTTAGAGTAGAACTTGGTGAGATTGAACAAACAATTTTAAACTGTCACGAAGATGTACTACAAGCGAAAGCTATTTTAGAAGAAACAACAGAAAACCAGATTATTGTTGCTTATATAAGAGCAAAATCAACGGTAGATACTGAAGTACTTAAAGAAGAGTTAAGTTCTTGGTTACCTGACTATATGGTTCCTTCTCAGTTTTTTCAATTAAAAGAATTTCCGTTATCACCAAATGGAAAATTAGATACAAAAAGGTTACCAAGGGTTATTGATTACATAAAATCAATAAAATTGAAAGAAAAACCAGAAAATGAATTACAAAGTAAATTACAATTTATCTGGTCTAAGGTATTAGGGGTAGATCAAAATCAAATTGGTGTTTCAGATAATTTTTTCCAAATAGGGGGAAATTCTTTGAAAGCAATGCAATTGCAAAATTCAATTCGTAAGTTATTAGGTAAAGAAGTTGTTCTATCTGAAATTTTATCAGGCCCAACTATTAAAAAATTATCGAAGTTAATTGAAGCGTCAAAAGAAGTTGAATTCAATAAGATAAAGTATTCAGGAATTAAAGATTATTATCCTTTATCTGCTGAACAAACAAGATTATACCTGTTACAAAGAATTCAGGAAAAATCGACGGCTTATAATATGGTATACTTAGCAGAAATATCTGGAGAGATAAATACCGATAAAGTAGCCGCTACATTACAAACTCTTGTAGATAAGCATGCAATTTTAAGAACTTATTTTGAATTTAAAGAGGGAAAACCAATTCAAAAAATTCATGACAACTTGACTATTGATATAGCGTTTTTTAAAGGAGAATCGATAGATAGTTCGTTATCAAAATTTGTTCGTCCATTTAATTTAGAAAAAGCTCCTTTAATACGTGCAGGAATACAAGAACATAATGGGGTAAATCATTTATTAATAGATCTTCATCATATTATTTGTGACGGCGTGTCCGTAAGGATATTAATGGATCAATTTTCTAATTTATATAACGGAATAGCTATTGATGTACCCAAAATTAGATATGTTGATTATGTCGCTTGGTTTGATAAGGAATTAGCCACTTTGAAAAAGCAGTCAAAAGAGTTTTGGATCGACCAATTAGGAGAACAATCAATGACGAAGGACTTACCGCTAGACTATAAAAGAGTACTTACCAAAAGTGATGAAGGAGCGGTTGTTACTAATTTTCTTGATGAAAATTATTTTACATCGCTACAAGAATTATCAACAAAGAACGGTACAACACCTTATGTTACCACTTTTGCGATACTAAGCTTATTATTGCACGAAGTCTACGATCATGATACTGTAAATATTGGAACTACTATGGGGGGACGTAGACATGCCGATTTAGAAAATATGGTTGGAATGTTTGTGAATACCATGGTTGTTAATTCAGAAAAGAATGACACAGGTTCTTTTCAAGATTTATTAGTTTCTTTTAAGGATAAAATAACCTCTTGTATTGAACATCAATATTATTCTTATGAAGAGTTAATGTATGATTTACAAATAAATCGAGATAATGGTAGAAATCCTCTTTTCGATGTTATGTATACATACCAAAATTTCGAACATTCTTCTTTAAAGCTTAATGGGGTTGCGCTTAAAGAAAAAGAATTTCATAAAAAATCAAAATTTGATTTGACTTTTCGTGTAACTGAAGAATCTAATAAATTAAAAATAGAAATTGAGTTTTCAACAGCATTATTCAAAGTGGATACTGTAGAAAAAATCAGTAAAAACTTTGTTAAAGGGATACAATCTATACTGAAAAAACCATCAACTGAACTAAAAAAGATCAACTTTCATTCAGTAGATGAAAACAATGAGGCTTTTAGACGCAATGATAAGATTGGAATTACATACCCTCAAGACGAAACTATCATAAGTGTTTTTGAAAAACAAGTACAACGATATCCAAATAAGTTTGCAGTAAAATGTAACGATGATAGAGTAACCTATCAGGAATTATTTGAAAAAGTGATAAACGTTGCTGCTTATTTACAACATAATGGTGTAGGTAAAAATGATTATGTTGCTCTTTATGCAGATAGATCTATTGAAACTATTGTAGGGATACTTGCGATATTAAAATGTGGTGCAGCATACGTACCAATTGATCCTAAGCATCCAATAAAAAGGATTAATTCAATTTTATCAGATAGCCAAACTTCATTTATTTTAACAAAAAAACAGTATTCAGGATTATCGCATGATATAGAGGATAAAGCGCTGTTCTTTTTTGAGGATATCAATCAATTAAACTACCAGTTCAAAGAAGTTACTTTTGATCCGCAAACTATATCATATGTAATATACACTTCGGGGACAACAGGAAAACCTAAAGGGGTGATGATTGAACATAGAAATGTTATTAGGTTGCTATTTAATGATAATCCTGTAGAGACGTTTGATGAAAATGATATTTGGACCCTATTCCACAGTCCTTGTTTTGATTTTAGTGTTTGGGAGATTTTTGGAGCAATACTTCACGGTGGAAGTTTGATTATTGTACCAGAAGAAACTACAAAAGATTTAATTCAGTTCTTATCACTTTTAGCTGAAGAAAAAGTAACCATTCTAAATCAAACGCCTAGTGCCTTTTATGGATTAAGTCAATTTATTGATGAGGATACTAAACATTCAATAAGAAAAGTAATATTTGGAGGTGAAGCGCTAAACTTTGAGAAACTAAAGACATGGAAAGAACAGTTTCCAAAGACCAAATTAGTCAATATGTACGGTATTACAGAAATAACAGTACATGCAACCCATAAGGAAATTAAAGAAAAAGATATTCATGAAGGTAAAAGTAATATTGGAACTTCAATTCCAACATTAGCACTGTATATTTTAGATGAAAATTTGCAAAGAAAACAAGTAGGAGTAGCAGGAGAAATATATGTAAGCGGAGCTGGAGTTGCTAGAGGGTATTTAAATAACGAAAAATTAACAAGAGAACGGTTTATGCAAGATCCTTTCCGTCCCGAACATAGGATGTATAAAACAGGGGATCTTGGAAAAATGTTACCCAATGGCGATATAGAATACCTAGGAAGAATTGATAGACAAATTCAGTTAAGAGGTTTTCGAATAGAATTAAGTGAAATTGAAACTAAGTTATTAGGGCATGATCAAATTGATGATGTTGCAGTAACAACAAAAATGGTTTCAGGTAGTAAGGTTATATGTGCGTATTATCTATCAAATAAAGAGTTTAAATCTAGTGAATTAAGAATGTATCTGTTAAATGTGTTACCTGATTATATGGTTCCTTCTTTTTTTGTAAAGATTGAAAGTCTTCCTTTAACAATTAACGGGAAGTTAGACGAGTCTAAATTACCAGAACCTGTATTTGGTAAAAAGAATAAAAAAACGCCAAAAAATGAAATTCAAAAGAAACTAGTAAAAATTTGGGCAGAAATACTTGGGGTTTCAGAAGATAAAATAGGCGTCAATACAAGCTTTTTTGAAATTGGCGGAGATTCACTAAAAGTTATTCAAATTTCTGAAAAAATAAATCAAGAGTTTAATGTTAATATTCCTGTTACTAAAATATTTAGTCATCCATTTATTATAGACTTGGCTAACTTTCTTAGTGAAGAAAAGCTGGTTAAGTCAACAGAGGACAGTGAAGAAGAACAAAAAGAAGAAAAAGAAAGAGTTAATAATGTTATAAGACTTCTAAGACAGAATTAAAATATTATGAGTAAGTATACAGGATTAGAGATCGCTATAGTTGGAATGTCATGTAGATTTCCAGATGCCAATACTCCAGATAAATTTTGGAATAATTTAATTTCAGAAAAAGACGTTGTTAAAACGTTTTCAAAAGAAGAAACACGATTAGAAAATGCTTCAAGTACATTACAAGAAGATCCAAATTATATAAATTCAAATATTTATTTAGAAGAAAAAGAAAACTTCGATGCATCTTTTTTTGGGTATCTGCCAGATGAAGCGGAGTTGATGGATCCACAAATGAGGCTTTTTCATGAAGTTACTTGGGAAGCACTAGAGGATGCAGGTTATACAAACCAGAAAGATATAAATACAGGAATTTTTGCAACAGGGTCACCCAACCCTAAGTGGATGGTATATGCAAATGCAAAAAACAGAGAGGAACAGAAAATAGATGAATTTACGGCATTACAACTGTCAGATATATCATTTTTAAGTACTAGAATTTCGTATAAGTTAAACTTGACAGGGCCATCGATTTTTATACAATCGGCTTGTTCTTCTTCTCTAGTGGCAACACATGAAGCTTCTAAAAGTTTATTACTAGGAGAATGTGATTTGGCTGTTGCAGGTGGGGTTAAACTAAACAACTTTTCTAAGCAAGGATATATTTATGAAGAGGGAATGATTTTGTCTAAGGATGGTAAATGTAGACCTTTTGACAAAGATTCAAGTGGAACAATCTTAGGTGAAGGTTGTGGTGTAATTATTTTAAAACGCCTTCAAGATGCGATTAGGGATAACGACAAAATTCATGCTGTGATTAAAGGATCGGCAGTCAATAATGACGGGTCGACAAAAGTAGGATATACCGCTCCAAGTGTTAAGGGACAAGTAAAAGTGATCAAAAAAGCGTTGTCAGTAGCGGCAATCAATCCTAATTCAATTAACTATATAGAAGCACACGGAACAGCCACTCAATTAGGAGATCCAATTGAAATCGAAGCATTAAATGAAGTATACCATAATGTGGCAGATTTTACATGTGCAATCGGTTCTGTAAAGTCTAATATAGGACATTTAGATGCAGCAGCAGGAGTTGCAGGTTTAATTAAAACAGTATTATGTCTTAAGAATAAAAATATACCGCCAACACTTCATTATAAAGAAGCAAATCCAAAAATCCCTTTTGCGAACGGACCGTTTTATGTAAATAATGAAGTAGTTGATTGTACTACAGTTTCTCGTATGAGGGCAGGCTTGAGCTCTTTTGGAATAGGAGGTACTAATGCGCATCTCATACTTGAAGAATATATCAGCAGTAAAGAAAGTGATGCGAATAATTCTCATGATTTATTTGTAGTTTCTGCTAAGAGTGCTACAAGTTTAGAAAATAACATACAGCAGTTATCTGAATATATAAAAAATAATCCTGAAATTAATATTTCAGACCTTGCTTTTACGCTTCAAAAAGGAAGAACTCGTTTTAATCACAGAAGTTATTTTGTTGGAAAAAATAGTCAAGAACTTCAAGAAAGTCTTGAAAGAGGAAGGTTAAAAACTCATGCAGCTCATCAATCAGAAGAATTACAAAATGTTATTTTTCTCTTCTCAGGACAAGGAAGTCAATATTTGGATATGGGTAAAGACCTTTATGAGTCTGTAGGTTTTTTTAGAACAACGCTTGATAACGTTTTTGACATTGCTGCTGGTTTAGGAGAAGATTTAAAAACGAAGTTATTTTCAACAAGTAAGAATAATCACCAATTTGATGTAAACCAAACAGATATTACACAACCATTATTGTTTTGTATTGAATATACAATGACAAGACTATTAATGAGTTTGGGTATTCAACCTGACTACATGATAGGGCACAGTCTAGGAGAGTATACTGCGGCTTGTATTAGTGGTGTGTTGACATTAGAGGATGCCTTACAATTAGTTATCAAGCGAGGTAAGTTGATGAATGCGGCAGAAAAAGGGAAGATGCTTTGCTTAATGACCTCTCAGGAAGAAGCGCAGCATTTTATAGATACACATGGATTAGGTGTAGAGATTTCTGTAGTAAATGCTGCAGATGAGGTTGTAATATCGGGTACAGAGAGTCAAATTAACGACGTAAGAATAGCACTTACTACAAAAAACATTGAATATAAAGAACTCAAAACTTCAAATGCGTTTCATTCTAGATTAATGGATGGTATTTTGAATGAGTTTGAACAAGAATTTAAAAAGATAGAAACGCATCCGATAAAAATACCTTATATATCAAATATTAACGGAAATTTTGTTTCTGATCAAGATGTACAAGAGGCAGCATATTGGAGCAGACACCTACGTAGTTCTGTACAATTTTACCAAGGCCTTTCAACATTGTTAGGTAAAGGGGCAGCTGTATGTATAGAAATTGGTCCAGGCCAAACCCTTAGTAACCTTGTTAAAAGGCATCAATTAAAGACAGACGACCACAAGGTCGTAAATACCCTACGACATCCTAAAAAAGTAATTAATGATAAAGAGTTTTTATTAAGTAGGTTAGGAGAGTTATGGATGTATGGACTGCCGCTTAATTGGGATAAGTTTTATAAAAATCAAGAGCGCTTAAAAATAACATTGCCTAAATATGCTTTTGAGCAAAAGTCATATCCTGTAATATTTGAAATAGATAATATTTTAAACCCTGTAGAGAAAGTAAACGCAATAAATAATAAAGGAGACCTAAAATCATATATTTATAAACCTAATTTTATAAAATCTAGTTTACTTAATAAAGTTTCACTAGAAGAACCAACTTCCATTAT
This sequence comes from uncultured Tenacibaculum sp., assembly GCA_947496185.1. Classification (GTDB taxonomy): domain Bacteria; phylum Bacteroidota; class Bacteroidia; order Flavobacteriales; family Flavobacteriaceae; genus Polaribacter. The sequence goes on along the minus strand of CANMCD010000010.1, from coordinate 37,089 downwards.
TTATTTTTATGAAGAATCAACATTCAATGAATCGTTGATCAATGTGTTAGAAGATGATAAAATACAGGTCATTTCAATTATATCGTCTAAAAAAGGGTTTAAGAAAATTGATGATACGAGGTATCAATTAGATTTTTGTAATGAAGAGGAGTTAATTGCGTTGTGGGATGCTCTTACATCTAGTGAAATAGAAATTTCTCAGATTATATATACTGCTTACGATTTAAATGAAATAAGTACAACCCTTACAAACATAAATGTAGTATTAAATAAAGGCTATTTACCGCTATGTTTGATAGGAAAGTCAATTCAAAAAAGTGGTATAAAAAATAAAATTAACCTTTCAGTATTAGCAAATAATGTTTTTAAAGTTAGTGGTTTAGATACAGTTAATCCTCTTAAGGCAACGTTGCTTTCACCTGTAAAAGTATTACCATCAGAGATTAGCAATTTAACAAGTAGACTAATTGACCTGCCAGAAATTAAACTAACAGAAGATATAAGTAGTTATGCCGAATTAATTAAAAACGAAATTTTTCATACATCATCAGTACCAATTGTAGCGTATCGATATTTTGACCGATGGACGGAAACTTATCAAAAGTGTACAGAATCCGAAGAGATTCCATCTAATATCAAAATAGAACAGGGAAAAAACTATATGGTAACTGGAGCTTTTGGAGGAATGGGGTTAAACATTTCTCGAGACATTGTTTTAAATCAGGAAGCAAATATTATCATGGTTTATCGTTCATTTTTCCCAGAAGAAGAAGATTGGAATCGTTACCTGAACGATGAAAAAGGAATAGAAAAAATTAAAAATGTTATTCCAGTTTTAAAAGAAATGAAAGCTTCAGGGAGACAGGTGTATTTAATACAAGCTGATATCTCAGATAAAGATGAAGTAGAAAAACTGATTGCAATATTAAAAAGGGATAACATTATAGTTAATGGATTAATTTGGGCAGCAGGAGAGGTTGACTATGGAGGAATTGTTCTTAAGAGAGATAAAAAAGAAATAACTAATTATTTAGGATCTAAAGTTCATGGGTTATTAAACTTTCAAGAATACATGGATTTTGGAAAATTAGATTTTATCAGTTTATTTTCTTCAATGGGTAATGTTTTTTACCAAATGAAATTTGGTCAGTTAAGTTATAATGCAGCTAACGAGTTTGTAGACTCCTATGCGCAATATCTTGAAGATAAATATCAAGTACCCACTTTTGCAATAAACTGGTGTGATTGGTTGAATGTAGGAATGACATACAAGGTAAAAAAGGAACAAGACCAATCAAAAAGTGCTGCTGAAATTAACACGTCTATAAAAGATGCTATTTATCCAGAAGAAGGGGTGCGTATTTTTTACCATTCTTTAAACAATAAAGCCAACAGATGGGCAGTACACCATAGCTCATTACCTGAAGCTTTGGTATGGCACGATACATATTTGAAATCTACCAGAGAGGATATGTTACCGTCAACAAACAAAACTTCTGTTACGTTGTCAAAAAACCTTATCGAACAAAAGACATTGAGCATTTTTGAAGATTTTTTCGGAAAAGAAGACCTTCAGAAAGAAGATGACTTTTTTGAGTTAGGAGGAGATTCTTTAAAAGCAATTAATTTAACTTCTCGTTTGAACAAAGAGTTTGGTACTAGGTTAAGTTTAAAAGATGTTTATCAGTATTCGATAATTCAAGAATTAATAGAGAATATATTAGTTCAGGAAAGAAACGCGCTAACTGTAATTCCAAAGGCTACCAATCAAGAATATTATCCTTTAACCTCTCAACAAAAAAGGATGTATTTTTTACAATCTTTAGACAAAGAAAGTATTGCGTATAATGAGCCTAAAGTCTATAAATTTAAAGTACTTCCAGATTTTGATAGATTAGAGAGGGCACTGGGTTTACTAATAGAAAAACACAAGAGTTTACGTACATCTTTTATTGAGAATGAAGGAGAAATTAAACAGCAAATAATAGATAAGTTTGAGGTAGGTATCACCAGAATGAAGGCTGAAAAACTAAACGATGCCATCGAATCATTTATAAAACCTTTCGATTTAGCGCAAGGGCCAATTTTTAGAATGTTGGTAGTAGCATTACCAGACGCAAACTATTTACTAACAGATTCACATCATATTGTAACAGATGGACCTTCAAATGATATTATAGTAAAAGATTTTTGTAATTACTATTCACAAAATGTCGTTGAAAAAAATTCGTTAGACTATGTTGACTATGCGGTTTGTAAAGCATCAGAAGAAGAACAAGCTGCTAATGAAGGATATCGTGAATTTTGGTTAGATCATATTGACACTGATTATAGTCGAATAGAGCTTCCAATGGATTATAAAAGACCATTACATCAGCGTTATGATGGTGATATAGTACGATTAGAGGTCGCAAAAGAAGGACTTGATAAAATGAATGCAATTAAAGATCTCGGAGAAGCGACCATGTTTACGGTATTATTTGGAGTGTTTAATATATTGTTAAATAAATTAAGTGGAAGCGAAGATGTAATAGTTGGAGTACCATCTTCTAATAGAAACCAAGTAGAATTGGAGTCAGTTGTAGGAATGTTTGTAAATACATTACCTATAAGGAGCTTTTCAAAAGGGAACATAACCTTCGTACAATTTGTTTCAGAAATAAAACAAAAAGTTCTAGATTGTTTTGAGAATCAAGATTACCCTTTTGAAGAAATAGTTAAAAATCTCGGTATTGAGGGGAGTGGGGGAAGAACACCTCTTTTTGATACTATGTTTGTTTTTGAAGCTGCGACAGCACAAAATTCAAATGATTTTTTCCTTGATCCAGTAGCACATACTACGAATATACAAGCTCGATGTGATGTAACTTTATCGGTAGTGGAACATAGTGACAAATTGGTTTTTAATTTTGTTTATGCCAATGAGCTTTGGAAAAAGAGCACTATGGAATCGTTTTCTAATTATTTCAATAAAATAATTGAACAAGTAGGAAACAATCCGAATATACTATTACAGGATATTGACATAGTATCTGATGAAGAAAAAAAGAAGATACTTACTAAGTTTAACGATACAGAACAAACCATTGATTTTGATGTGTCGATTATTGAAAGATTCAATAAGCAGTTTGAATTATATCCAACACAAGCAGCATTAATATTCGAAAATCAAACGTATTCTTATGAATGGTTGCATGTAAACTCTAATAAGGTAGCAAATAATCTTATAAAAGAAACTAAGGGACACGCTACGAATATAGGACTAATGTTTGATGCTAGTCCAGAGATGGTTGTAGCTATGTTAGCTGTGATGAAAGCAGGGTGTACTTATGTTCCTCTTGACCCGAAAGCTCCCGACAGCAGAATAGCATATGTTCTTCAAGATTGCGATATTGAGGTTGTTATGACTGCATCTACGTATGTTGGTAAATTTTTAAATACAACATTAGTAGTAAATGTTGAAGCAATTGTTAAGGGAGATAGTAATGATTTTTCTGAAGAGGATGTTTTTATTACACGAGAAAAAGATCATATTGCTTATATCATATATACATCAGGGTCAACAGGGAAACCCAAAGGAGTTGCCATTAAAAACGAAAGTTTAATAAATTATGCATTATGGAATATAGGCGTGAGAGAACTTTCGTCTGAAGATCGAAGTATCGCGTTGGTACCTTATTACTTCGATGGTTTCAACTGTAATTTTTACGGAACGTTATTGTCAGGCGGGACTTTGGTGTTAGTAACCTCAGATGAGGTACTTAATTCAAGACTCCTAGCGACGTTAATTGAAAATTATCAGGTAACAAACCTAGCTTGTTTGCCAAGTTTGTATGAGGCCATACTTACTGAAATAGAAAATTTAGGTAAAAAAACAATTTTAAGGAGAATTGTGCTTGCAGGTGAAAAGGCAAGTGCTAAAGTGGTAGCAAGACATCGTCGTATATTGCCCAATACAATAATTGAAAATGAATATGGCCCTACAGAAGCTACAGTTGCCGCAACTCGACAAGAATTTTTAAATGAATCCAATCTAGAAAACGTTGGAAAGCCTATCTGGAATACAAGTATCTACATATTAGATGCTAATAGGAAACTTTCTCCTATAGGTGTTGAAGGGGAAATTTACATCTCAGGAATAGGTTTGTCTCCAGGATATATTAATGGAGAAGAATTGAATATAGGAGCCTTTATAACGAACCCATACGAGCCGAACTCTCGACTTTATAAGACAGGAGATTTGGGGAAATGGAATTCAGATGGTAGTATAAGTTTAAGTGGGCGTAAAGATACTCAAGTAAAGATAAGAGGACATAGAATTGAAGTATCGGAAGTTGAATTCGAGTTGGCGACATTTAATGAAATAAACAATGTTGTTGTCGGAAGTGTTGGTAATAAAGGAAAAGAAGTTCTTGTTGCTTTTTATACAGCTAGTATTTCTACCATAGAAGAGACCACTTTACGAGATTATTTAAAGGAAAGGTTGCCTAATTATATGATTCCAAATAATTTTATAAGGCTAGAAGAAATTCCTATAACATCCAATGGAAAAGTAGATTGGAAGCAATTAAAAAGCATTGAAATACTCTCTGATGCTAACTATAAGAAACCCAGTACAACAGCAGAAAAAATAATGGTTGACGTTTGGGAAAAAGTATTAGAAAAAGATAAGATTGGGATAAAAGACAATTTCTTTAGTATTGGAGGTGATTCTATCAAGTCTATCCAAATTTGTTCGAAACTATTTTCATTAGGATATAATATAAATGTAAAAGATGTTTTTGAAAATCAAACTATTGAGGAGTTATCGCTATTGATAAAAGAACGACGAATTAATATTGATCAAAGTACTGTAGTAGGAAAGGCAACATTAAGTCCAATTCAAAATTGGTTTTTTGATACCACACAAACAGTTACGAATCAATTTAATCAATCAGTAATGATTGCTTTCAACCAAAAGGTAGACGAAGAAATAATTAAGACTGTATTTAAAAAGTTAGTTACGGATCATGATATATTACGTGTACAGTTTTTCGACGAAAACAAAGAAATCTACCAATATTTCAATGATGTTAACGACATAGAAATTGATCTTGAAGTTTTCGAGTCAGATAAAAGTTCAATAAGTAATAATGCATTTGAGGAAGCGGTATCGTCTCTTCAAAGCAATATCAATATTACCGAAGGTAAACTTTTAAAATTAGGACTATTTCAGTCAGCTACTACCTCAAGATTACTAATCATTGCGCATCATTTAATAATAGATGCAGTATCTTGGAGAATCCTTTTTGAGGATATGGATGCTTTACTAGATCAAGTTAATCAAAAGACAATATTACAACTTCCTCAAAAAACAAATTCGTATAAAGATTGGACTGAGGGAATCGCTACAAATATGCTTTCCGAATCTTTTAAAAATACACAAGAGTATTGGAAAGAGGTTTCACAGATTAAGGGAAGAACTATTCCAACAGACTTTACAGTTGAAACGAATTATTATAAAGACAACAAACGAGTATCATTTAAATTTAATGAAGAAGATACGACTGTTTTTGGCTCAGAAACGGCTAATAAATTAAATACGAGTGTTCAAGAGTTATTGGTTGCTGGTTTACTTCAAACCTTAGAAGAAAAGTGGGAGATTGATCGAGTTAAAATAGATATGGAAGGACATGGTAGAATGTCTCAAACACTTAATTTTAATAGAACTATTGGGTGGTTTACTAGTATTTATCCTGTAGTGTTTCAATGCTCTAGAGATGTATTTAATAATGTTATAGAAGTAAAGGAACAGATAAGAGCAGTTCCTAATCAAGGGAATGATTATTTGTCAGTAATTCAGCATAAAGAAGAAAGAGAGCATATTGTAAATTCAGAGATAAGTTTTAATTACTTAGGAGAATTTAGTGACCAATTAGGAGGAAATAACTTTATAATTGATACCGATTATATAGGAAAAGATATCGGTCTAACTAAAGACAGATTGTATCTTTTAAATGTTTCAGGGATTATAAAAAATAAATGTTTAGAAATTTCCATTGATTATAATCAGCAACATTTTAAGGAAGAATCAATTGATGAGGTAATTTCATTGTATGAGAGTAAATTAAGGTCTTATATGTCGGAATCTCAAAAATTGAATACATTATTGTTGTCCCCTGCAGACTTAAGTTATAAAGGATTGTCAAGTACTCAAATACAGGAGCTTCAAAAAGAATACGATTTTTCCGATATATTCCCGTTATCACCAATGCAACAAGGAATTTATTTCCATTCGAGTTTCGAGGGACAGGATATATATTTTCAGCAATTAAGTACTGAAATAGAGGGAGAATTGAATCCAGATATATTAGAAGAAGCTTTTTATACCATTATTCAAAAACACGAAATATTCAGAACAGCATTTCTTCATGAAGATTTTGAGAAGCCACTACAGCTTGTTAAGAGAGAAAGCAAAAACAATTTCAAATATATAGATGTCATTGAAGAGGTTCAAGAAAGTTCTAAGGAAGATGTTGTAACGTCATATGAAAATTTAGAAAAGAACATTCCTTTTGATTTAAAAGAAGGAGGGCTCATTCGACTTACGGTATTAAAAGTATCGCCCAATGAGTTTGTATTAATATTATGTCATCATCATATTATTATGGATGGATGGTGTATCGGATTACTTTTTGAAGATTTAATGAAAATTTATCATGCTATTAAAGCCGATAAAAGGGAATCAATAGATTTAAAAACACCTCCTTATCATTCATTTATAAGTTGGCTTGAACAAAGAGATCAATCACTTGATCAAGCATATTGGGAAAAATATTTAGACGGATACACCAAGTCTATCTCTTTACCAAGTGAAATAGAGATGAGTGCTAATAACGTTGTTTTAGAACATGTATATGAAGAGTTCGTGTTGTCTGAAGAACAGAACAAACAACTACATAGCGTAGCTAAAAATAAAAAAGTAACAGTTAGTTCTATCCTAAAAGCTATTTGGGCAATAGCTTTAGCGACATATAATAATAGTGATGATATTGTTTTTGGATGTGTAAACGCAGGAAGAAACAGAGAGATAGAAGGAGTAGATAAGATTATGGGGATTTTTATTAATAATACACCGTTACGTGTAAAGTTGAATCCTGATGAAACTTTTGGAGATATTTTTCAAAATTTAAATACAGAGTACTTTAAATCAGTTGAGCATCAACATTATCCTCTGTATGAGTTGCAAAAACTATCTGAGTTAAGAGCTGATTTGTTTAAAACAATTTTTGTTTTTGAAAACTATCCTTTACATGAGGTACTCAAAGAACAACATAAAAACGAATATGACTTTTATATCACTAAGTCTGATGGTTTTTACCTTACAAACTATGATCTTTCCCTTGTTGTTGCTCCAGGAGATGAGTTTAGAATAAAAGTAGAGTATAATAATAGTAAGTTTTCTCAGGGGCAAATTGAAAAATTCATATATAGAATTCAATCAATATTGGATACAGTAATTAATAATGTTGATGCAAAATTAAAAACGATTCAGTACCTATCTAAAGAAGATAAAGCACTATATAATCAAATAAATGCAACAGCAACTACTCCTATTACTATGTTGCCTAACGTGTTAGCGCATTTTGAAAAGCAGCTTAAAAATAACCCAACAAAAACTGCTGTGAGGTATGGAGATAACCTGCTAACATTTAAAGAGCTCAATGACATGTCAGACAGTTTAGCGAGTCACCTTGTTGAGAAGTATGGAGTGAATGGATCAGTGATTGGTTTATGTGCGCATATGTCACCAAAAGCTATTGTAAGTATACTTGCGATTCTTAAGTCAGGAAATAGTTATTTACCCATTGATTCAGCATGTTCTGATGAGCAAATTTCATACATACTTCAAAACAGTAAATGTCAACTTATTTTACACGACAATACTTCTTTAATTAATTTCGAAACAACAGTTAAAAAAGTAAATATTGAAGTAGAAAGAATTGATGATTCACCAAAAATCTCATTATCAGGTGTCAAAAATGAGGCTATAGCTAGTATACACTATATAGTAGCACCAGCGGGTAAACCTAAAGGAGTGAAGGTATCACATCTAGCCTTAAATAATTATGTTGAGTGGGCAGGAGATCACTATATCAAAAATGAAAATCATTCTTACGGGGTATACACGTCTATTGCGGCTGATTCAACACTAAATTCTATACTTTTACCGTTAACTAGAGGTTCAGAAATAGTTATCTATAATAAGGTAGACATTACAGAAAACTTGCAAAATCTTATTAAGGAGAATAAAGTAACAGCTATTAAATTAAGACCTTCTGATTTGAAAATTTTAGCAACTTTAGAGGATACTGTAACTAAAAGTAGTAGCCTAAATACATTTATAGTAGGGGGTGAGTTATTTGATAATGAGTTAGCAAATGTAATCAGTAATAAATTTCAAAACCCCAATATATATAATGAATACGGTACTTTAGAAACAACTTCTGGATGTATGACCTATAAGTTCAACTCATCTGATAAAGGGGGATCTGTACCTATTGGGAAACCTATTAGAAATATGAAAATTCATTTATTAGATGAAGAGTTAAAATTAGTGCCTGTTGGAGCTAAAGGGCAAATTTATATTTCTGGTATTGGTTTGGCTAATGACTACACGGATTCTGATTATGTAGCGGAAGAACGATTTCTAGAGCATACTTTTGAATCCAAAGTAAAGCTATATAAAACAGGAGATTATGCTAGGCTGCTTTCTACTGATAATTATGAACTTTTGGAAAAGCGAAAACTTCAAATGCAACCAGAGGTTAAAGAAACATTGAGTCAAGATAAATTAGTAAGTTCTAGTCAAGAGCCCGATCAAAAATCTAATAATGAAATAGAGTTAACATTGATACACATATGGGCTGAAGTTTTAGAAATAGATGAGGAGGAGATCGATGTTTTTGAAGACTTTTTTGAATTAGGAGGACATTCGTTAAAAGCGATGGTTTTATTAGCGAAAATTAGCAAAGCTTTTGGCGTAAAAATATCACTTAATGAGTTTTATTCTCTTCAAACAGTTAGAGGTTTGGCTGAGCATATTCAGTTAGTTATAGAAGTGCAGTCAACTGATGAGCATGACAGTGAGAAAGATGAAGACGTTATTGAAATCGAAATTTAAAAAATTGAAAAAGAATTTTTAGAAAAGAGTATTGGAGCTTTAATAAGTGTGATTGAAAATCATACCCTATTATTCTCAAACTACAGAAACCATACGAACACATGCTGCTCTAGATAAGTTATGAACAAAATAGAGCGTCTAACAAACATTTACATACATCATTAATCATAACTTTAGTAATGAAAATAAACGAATTTATTATAGGGTTAAAAAACAACTACGATTTAAAAATAGTTTTAAAAGATGATAAATTAAAGATCAACGGAAAGAAGGAGAACCTGACAAATGAAATCCTAGCAGAAATAAAAGAACGAAAAGACGAAATAGTAAGTTATTATAAGTCAATACAGTTGTCTAATCAGGTAACTACTATTTCAAAAGCAGCATCGAAAGAATTCTATCCGCTTTCTAATGTGCAAAATACCCTTTATTTTAGGTATGAGTTTGACCCAAATTCCTTAGCATTTAATATGCCTAAGCTAATAAAATGTCATGGTCAATTAGATATTGAAAAATTGACCCAATCTTTTAATAAGCTTATTCAAAGGCATGAGGGGTTAAGAACCAACTTTGTGATACAAAATGGTACTCCTGTCCAAGTTATAAGACAGGATGTAAAAATTGATATCAAAGTAATCGAATCCACTGAAGATACTATCGAGTCGATACTAAAAGGCTTTATGAAACCCTTTAGATTAGATAGTGATTTATTAATAAGAGTTGGTGTCATTAGAACGGCTCAGAAAGATTATTTGATGATTGATTCCCATCATATTATGAATGATGGAGTTTCTGATGGTATCATTATAAAAGATTTAGTAGCTATATATAATGGTATTGAATTAGAAGATTTAAAAATTCAGTTTAAAGATTATTCTGAATGGGAGAACAGTGAAGAACAACAAAGTCTAATGAAGAAAAATGAAGATTATTGGACTACTGTTTTCGAAAATAAATACACCTCACTTCAGTTACCGTATGATCACAACCGTACCAATGGTTTCGATAATATGTCGGGAGAATTGGATAAATTATACTTAGGACAAGAGTTATCTGAAAAAATCCAGACCTATACTAGCGAAGAGAGTGTTACAGGTTTTGTACTTTTTATGGCGGCATTTAATGTTCTTTTAAGTCGTCTTTCAAATCAAAGAGATATTGTAATAGGAGTAACAACAGCGGGTAGAAATCACTCAGACTTGGAGGACGTTATAGGAATGTTTGTAAAGTCATTACCCATTTATAATAAAGTAGATTATACTACTTCATTTGTCGATTTCTTGAAAGAGGTTAAAGAGAGCACTACCAATAGTTTTGATCATCAAAATTGTGATTTTGACAAGGTAGCCGAAACATTAAATATGAAAAGAGTACCTGGTAGAAATCGATGGTTTGATGTCATGATGGTCTATCATAATTATGCACACCCAACCATAGAAATAGAAGGAATAAAAGTTGAGCCAGTTGAAATTGATTTTAGTTCTGCTAAATTTGATTTGACATTAAATATTGAAGAAAGTAATAACGGATATGTATTATCTTTTGAATACCTATCTGGTTTATTCAATCGAGCAACTGTTAAACAGTTTGGACAGTATCTGAAAAACATATTGGAATCGATAGTTTCAGATAAGGAAATACGACTTAAAGACATACCACTTTTACCAAAAGAAAATGATGTAATTAACCCCAAATCTACATGGGTTAGAAGAGATCCAAATATTACCATTTTAGACTTGTTTGAAGCACAAGTTAGATCTCATCCTAACCGTACAGCGGTACTATTTAAAGATGAAGAAATTTCTTTCTCAGCATTAAATGAGGCTGCAAATCAATTAAGTAATTGGATAGTTAAAAATCATCAAGTTAAGCCAGATGACATAATAGGTGTTTATATAGATCGAGGTATCGGTATGATTATTAGCTTACTGGCAGTGTTAAAAAGTGGAGCAGGGTATACACCAATAGATAAGGAGCTTAATGAGTCTAGAGTACAAGATATCATTTCGATTACCAATCTGAAATTTATAATAACAGATGACGAAACCTTATCAAACGGAATTACGAAAGAAGAAAATATTGTAAATCTGAATAAAATTTCTGACGAATTACAACATTTTTCTAAAGAAACCCCTGACATAACAATCGATCAAAGAAGTTTGTCATACTGTATTTTTACTTCGGGAAGTACAGGGAAACCGAAAGGAATATCTATAGAGCATAGATCATTATTAGATTTTTGTTTGAGTACTAAAGATATTTTTAATCTAAATAAAGAAGATCGTGTTATCCAACAAGCATCCTTGTCATTTGATACTTCAGTTGAAGAAATTTTTCCCTCACTTATTAGCGGTGCAAGCTTAGTAGTATTACCAGAAAAAGGAGCAGATATCTTTGCGATTATTGAGGCAGTAAAACAAAAACAAGCGAATGTACTCAATACGGGACCTGTAGTACTAAATGAATTAAATAAATTTGCTGAAGAATTAAAATCGCTGAGGTTTATTATTACAGGAGGAGATAAGTTATCAGGATCCCAAATAGACAAGTTAATTGACCATTGTGATATTTACCAAACTTACGGACCTTCAGAAGTTACCGTAGGGATTACCTGTGGAAGACTCTATAGTGCTGATCAAGCAACAAATATTGGGAAACCTATCTTTAATCGTTCGGTTTATATTTTAGGAATAGACGACACCATTTGCCCTATAAATGTACCAGGTGAGCTATGTGTGAGCGGTATAGGTTTGGCAAGAGAATATTTGAATGCTCCAGAATTGACCGCAGAAAAGTTTGTTGACAACCCATACGAGCCTGGAAACAAGATGTATCGAACAGGAGATTTGGTGAAATGGTTACCCAATGGAGATATTGAGTTTATAGGAAGAATTGATAATCAATTTAAGATAGGTGGAATAAGAATTGAGCCTAAAGAAATTGAAGTAAACTTACTTGAGTTACCTGAAATTGAGGAAACCGCTGTAATTGCTTTAGAAAATGGAAAGGAGAAATCTATAACAGCATATTATACGGGTAAAAAAGAACTGTCAAGTCAGGATATTTTTTCACACTTATTGAAGAAATTACCGTTATACATGATTCCTTCTAATTTCATATTCATGGAATCTTTTCCGAGACATATTAGTGGAAAGTTAAATGCGGCATTATTACCAAAACCTTCGGTAAAAATTTCTGACAATTTCATAGCACCAACAAATGAAAATGAAATCGTATTAGCGTCAGTTTGGAGTGACGTATTGAAAATAGAAAAAGTAGGTATTAAAGATAACTTTTTCTCTTTAGGAGGAGACTCTATAAAATCACTTCAAATAACAACGGATCTAAGAATAAAAGGATACCTACTAAAAATAAAAGATATTTTCGAGTTACAAACTATCGAAGAAATAGCCAAATGTTTACAAAAAGGAGCACAATCTAATGATGTAAGTAATGAAGAACACGCTTCCATTATTCATGAATCAAGGCTCAAAAGCATTCTTAATAATCCAGCGGAAAATCACGGTATTAATTATGACGTAGTCCGTTTGATGAATGAAAAGTTTGGTGTCGAGTATATTTACCCACTTTCTCCAATGCAACAAGGAATGTTATTCCATTCTTTATTAAATGAAAGTAGTAGTGAATACTTCTCTCAGGTTAAATTCAAAGTAACCGATGTATTAGATGTTGAATTAGTAAAGAAAAGTTTTGAAGATGTTGTTAATAGGCATGAAGTGCTAAGAGCGAATATCTTCCATAAAGGGTTTGAAAAACCTGTGCAAATGGTTCTTAAAAATAAGACCATAGATTTTAACCATATCGATGCTCGTGAAGTTAGTGCTTCAGAAAAAAACCAAGTAATTTCTAAGTACTTGATAGAAGATGAGGAAAGAGGTTTTGATTTAAGTGAAGGGAATTTATTTAGGCTTGCTTTAATTCAATTAGAAGATGATCATTTTATGATGGTGTGGAGCTATCATCATATCATATTAGATGGTTGGTGTATGCCACAAATAATAAGAGAATTTCAGTATAGTTATTTTCAATACTTAAAAGGAACTGTTCCTGTATTATCAGAAACCGTTTCATATTCAAACTTTATCGCTTGGTTGCATAATTTTGATAATAAAGCACCTCATGAATTTTGGAAAGAATACCTTGAAGATTATTCAACTCCAGTAAGCATCCCTTCGAAGGTAAACAATAACAACGATCACGCTCCCGATTATAAAGAGTTCAAGTTTAACATAAGTGAAAGTATAACAAAAGAGCTAAACAAAATATCCATAGCAAATAGTGTTACGCCTAACACAATATTTCAAGTAGCTTGGGGAATATTATTATCAAAATATAATAATACTTCAGATATTGTTTACGGTACTGTTGTTTCGGGGCGTCCTTCAGAAATTGAAAATGTGAATGATATTGTTGGTGTATTTATAAACACCGTACCCGTTCGCATTTCCTTTGATCAGGAAACTTCTATAGCAAATGTTCTAAGAAAAACACAGAACCTTGCATTGGATAGTTTGGAACATTTACATTATCCATTATCTGATATCCAAAATACCAGTGAATTAAAATCAGAGTTATTTACGCATATTATGGCATATCAAAATTTGCCAGTAAGTACTTCAAATACCTTAGAATCTTCTTTCGATATTTCGGAAGTTACTTATGTAAATAGAACGAGTTATGGTTTATGGGTAATTGTGAACCCGCTAGATCATTTTGAAGTTTCTATTAATTACGATGCGGAGTTATACGATGAAAAAATAATTAAAAGAATAGAGCAGCACTTATTACAAATTTTTGAAGTGTTTATTAAAGATGCTAGTACAAAGGTTCATGATATGAATATTATTACTCCATCAGAAAGAAAACAAATACTTCATGATTTTAATAATACTCAAAAAGAATACGATAGATCAAAGTTAATTCATCAATATTTCGAAGAGCAAGTATTATTGAGCCCAGATCATACAGCAATCGTAGTAAACAATGCATCTTTTACTTATGATTGGTTGAATACAGAAGCAAATAAATTTGCCCACTGCTTAAGAGAAAATGGACTAGAAAGAAATGATTCTGTAGCTGTAATAATGGATAGAGGAATAGAGCTTATTGTAGCTTTATTCGGAATTCTCAAGGCTGGAGGGAAATATATTCCTATTGAGCCCTATGTGCCAGATAATAGAAAAATAGTTTCTTTAAATATATCAGAAACAAGATTTGTAATTACTGACGACCATAATAAATTATTTTTAGAAGACAATAACATTCATGAACTGGAGACTATTGCTGAAATGTATACGATAAACTATTTTGATCAGCAGTTACGCTATCAGTCATTGAACGATAATTTAGATATTAATATTAATAAATATTTAGGTACAAACCCAATAACAATTTCAGATAGTGAAGATCTAGCTTATATTATTTTCACATCAGGTTCTACTGGGAATCCTAAAGGAGTAGCGGTTCAACACAGACCTGTAAATAATTTAATTGAGTGGGTAAATACTGAATACTCAGTAAATAATACGGATAAAATATTAATGGTGAGTTCGGTAAGTTTCGACTTGTCTGTTTACGATCTTTTTGGTGGTTTAGGGGCTGGAGTAACGATCAGAATAGCCAATGAAGAAGAGTTAAAAGACCCAGAAGCTTTAGCTGCTATTATTCTCGAAGAAAAAATTACATTTTGGGATTCAGCACCTGCCATGCTACAACAGGTAGTGCCATTCTTAGAGCAAAGAAGAGAAGAAACAAAAAAGGAAGGAGCCTTGCGATTATCATTTAATAGTGGCGACTGGATTCCTTTAGGTTTGCCTGACAAAATGAAAAACTTGTTTAACAATTATCAATTTGTAGGTCTCGGAGGAGCAACAGAAGCAACGATTTGGTCAAATTATTTTAATGTAGCGACGGTGCAAGATCATTGGAAGAGCATTCCCTACGGAAAACCTATTCAGAATGCAAAGTACCTAGTGTTGGATGATGCCTTAAATCTATGCCCAATAGGTGTAAAAGGAAACCTATTTATAGGAGGAGAATGTTTGGCTCAAAGTTATTTTAATGAAGAAGAGTTAAGTGCCAATAGTTTTATTGATAGCCCATTTTATAAAAATGAAAAACTATACCGCACAGGAGATATGGCAAAATGGTTTGAGGATGGAAATTTAGAGTTTTGTGGACGTAAAGATTCTCAGGTAAAAATAAGAGGATATCGAATTGAATTAGGTGAAGTTGAAAAGTCTTTATTAGCGGTAGATGAAATTTCACATGTGGTTGCTCAAGTATTACAAAGAAATAAATATGATAACTATATCTGTGCTTATTATATTTCTGAAAAGAAATTTACTAAACAAGAATTGGATACTACGCTAGGAAAGTCATTACCTTCATATATGCTTCCAAGTTTCTATATAAAAATGGATCAAATTCCTATTACAAGTAATGGAAAGATTAATAGAAAACTACTTCCTGATCCTATGGAGAATTTAGAGGGACGTGAAGTAAAAAAACCAACAAGTAAACATGAAAAAGAAGTACTAGAAATTATTGGAGAGTTATTAGATATTGAGGCAAGTTCAATTGACTTAGATGATAACTTCTTTGATATTGGAGGGCATTCACTATTAGCTGTAAGGCTTATCGGAATGATTGAGAAAAAGTTCAAATGTCATGTAGGAATACGAGAGATATTTAGTGTAGAGAATATAGGAAAACTAACAACGTTAATCGCTGATAAAAAAGAAAATGGAGCTGACCTAATACAAGTCAAAAGTATTGGAGAGTGTCAAGAGTATGCAGTGTCATATGCACAGGAGAGAATATTTTATCATTACTTACTTAATGCAGATGATTTGTTATATAATATTTCATTAGCCTATGAGGTAGAAAAAGAGGTAGCCAATGAAAAAATAAAAACTACGGTTCAAAAGCTTGTTGAGCGTCATAGTGAATTACGTACTAGGTTTGAGTTAAATGAATCAGGAATTGTTCAAATTATTGAAAAAAATGTAGGAGCAGTTATTGATATTATAACACGAAATGATGATAGTGATGCTGTAGCGGAATTATTCAATGATTTTCGAAAGCCATTTGACCTTCTTAAAGCACCTTTAATTAAGTTTAGGTTAATTGAAACTCCTTCTAAGAAATACTTCTTTGTAGATGTACATCATATTATTTGTGATGGTATTTCTTTAAATATTCTTATGAGTGAATTCAAAAATCTATATCTAGGTAATTCTATTGAGGATGTTGGATTAAGATATGTTGACTATGCTTTCTGGCAAAGAAATGAAGAGAATACAGCATATAAAGAAATGAAGAACTATTGGACTCAAAAACTTGTTGATTTTAGTTCAAAATTGGAACTGCCTATCGAGTCTAATCGTACCAATAGCCCTACAAAAGCAGCGATATCCAATTTGGTTATATCAGAGTTTGAGTATAGTAAGGTAAAAGCTTTTTCGGCAAATGAAGATGTGACAGAATACATGGTGCTATTAACGGTTTTCTATCTTTTATTATATAAAATTTCTGGAAATGATGATATCATTATTGAAACGGATGCTGTTGGAAGAACAAATGCAGATTTACATAATGTATTAGGTTCATTTATTAATATCGTCGCGTTACGTCAATCCGTTGATGTAAATGCTAAGTACCAAGAATTTTTAAATGAAATTAAAACAATAGTTCTTGAGGCTTTTGAAAATCAAGAGTTTCAGTTTAATGAAGTTGTACAACTTTTAAATGAAAATGGTGTCAGTACAGAAGACATTTTTGGCAGGGTTCATTTTGCTTTCTCAAACTATTTTGATGAAGGAGGAATTGAAGGATTAGATTTTAAGTCGCTTAAGTTGTACGAAAATTATAATTCACAATACGATTTAAAGATAGAAGCGCAGGTAGAAAATGGTGAATTAAAATTGTACTTCATTTACAAAGAAGCCCTTTTCAGTACTGATACGATTAACCTTCTAATGAATTACTACAATGATATTTTAGTGAAGGTTATAAATAATGCTGAACTACCTATTAAAAACGTGCTTTAAACTACAAATAATACGATCAAAAACAAATGTGTGGAATCGCTGGATATATAAAAAATACTCGTATTAATGATCAAGATCATGAGATTATTAAACGAATGAATAATAAATTGTTGCATAGAGGGCCGGATAGTCAAAACTCTCATTTATTTGAAAATGTTGTGCTGGGATTTACTCGATTGAGTATCATTGGGCTAGATAATGGAATGCAACCAATTTACAATGAAGATAAATCAATTGTTCTTATCTGTAATGGAGAGGTATTCAATTATATTGAATTAAAAAAAGATTTAGAAGAAAGGGGACACGTATTCTCAACAAAGTCAGATGTTGAAGTAATATTACATCTTTATGAAGAATTCGGGGTTACCTTTTTAAATAAGCTTAATGGACAATTTGCTTTTGCGATATACGATATAAGAAAAAAAGAGCTTTTTTGCGCACGTGACCAAATCGGGGTGATTCCGTTTTATTATACGCAAGTTAAAGGTGCTTTTATCTTTGCTTCGGAGGCAAAAGCCATATTAGAACACCCTGAGGTAAAAACTTCTGTTGATTTAGTAGGATTAGACCAAGTATTTACTTTCCCGGGAATTCTTAGCCCAAGAACAATGTTTGAAGGTATAAAAAGTTTAGAAAACGGACATTACCTTATTCATAAAGACAACGGAGAAATTTCAGTTAATGAGTATTGGGATTTAATTTACCCGGAAATTGATCAACAAAGTTACCACAACAATGAATCACATTATATTGAGCAATTAGATGAGCTAATAAATAGATCAATTGAGTTAAGATTAAGAGCTGATGTACCCTCAGGTGTCTATTTAAGTGGAGGATTAGATTCTTCTTTGATAGCTTATAAAATAAAGGAAAATTTCCCCAAATTTTTGAAAGATGGGTTCTCAATCGATTTTACAGATTCGTTACATTCAGAATCACATTATCAAAAATTAGTGGCTAATGATTTAGGAGTCGATTTAAATCAAAAAGTCTTTTTATTCGATGATATTAGTACTCGTTTAGAACAGGCTGTTTATCACAGTGAATGTCCTATTAAAGAAACCTACAATACGGCGTCGCTATCATTATCAGAAAGTGTTAGAAAGAACAATATAAAAGTAATTCTGTCAGGAGAAGGAGCTGATGAATTCTTTGCGGGGTATGTTGGGTATCGATTTGATAAGATGAGAGACATGAATATGATTCAAATTGATGGAGATAATACTGAAAAGCAACTACGTGAACAACTTTGGGGAGATGCTTCTTTTTATTACGAAAGAAACTATACGAGTTTTAATGATGAGAAAAAGCGAATCTATTCTAAAAGTTTAAACGATTCTTTTGATCAAATCAATTGTCTTAACTATCCTTTAGTAAATCATGACCGACTAAAAAATAGACATGTACTACATAAAAGGGCTTATATAGATTATAAATTACGATTGGTAGATCATTTAGTTTCTGATCATGGAGATAAAATGGGGATGGCAAATTCAGTAGAAGTTAGATATCCTTTTCTAGATAAAGATATGATTGAATATTCAACTCAAATGCCGCCAGACTTAAAGCTTAACGATTTTACTGAGAAATACATACTTAGAAAAATTGGAGAGAAATATTTACCAAAGCAAATTATGGAAAGAGAAAAGTTCCATTTTATTGCACCGGGTAGTCCTTTTTTATTACAACAGAAAGTTGATTATATTCAAGACATATTATCGTACGACTTAATAAAAAAACAGGGGTATTTCGATCCCGATATGATTGAATCTCTAAAAAACAAGTATAGTCAAAAAGGGTTTACGGTTAATGCTCCTTTTGAATCAGATCTATTGATTACTGTAATTACTTTTGGAATTTTTCTTGATCAATTTTTCAAGTAATTAATAAACAGTATTAACGTTAGGGCATTCCTATACTTTTTATCAAACCGTTTTTTAAAAATAGAATAACAACCATTTACGATGTCAAATTCTTTTGGCATGAAATCGTCTAATACAAAACTTATACCTATTATGTTTCAAAAAGCACTCTTAGAGAGCTTAAAAAGCTATCATGACAAAACAGCAATCATAAGCAATGAAGCAATTACCTATTCTAAACTATTGAAGAATGCATTGCAAATAGCAGCTTACATTCAAAAACAGCATATCAATGAATTATCATTCATTGGTGTAGAATTAGAAGATAGAAAGGAAATGATAATTACTTCAATAGCGATCTTTTTATCTAGAAATGTTTTTGTACCTCTTGATACAAGAGCTCCTATAGAAAGAAATCAAAATATTTGTAAGCAGGCTGGGCTTTCTCTGTTAATTACTTCTAAAAAAGAAAAAAGAGAAGGGATAGCACAAGTGACTTTTGATGAGGTGATTAATGAAGGGGAAGAAGATGAGTTTATCATACCAGAATGGAATAAAGAAGACAACTTATACTTATATTTTACTTCTGGGTCTACAGGAGTTCCTAAAGGAATACTAGGTAAAAATGAAAGCTTACTTCAATTCGTTAACTGGCAGATAGCAACGTTCGAGTTGTCTCACGGTAAACGTTATAGCCAGTTAATAAGTCCTAGCTTTGATGCTTTTTTGAGGGATGTGTATACACCATTGTTGAGTGGAGGTACCATTTGCATTCCAAATAAAGAAATAATAGCTTCAAGTGACAAACTAGTAGCGTGGATAAATGAAGAGAAAATTAATTATGTGCATACGGTACCTAGTATGTTCAGGTTATTTATTGCTACAGCATTAACTCCTCAATACTTTCAGTCATTACAGAATATTTTCTTGTCAGGAGAAGTAATTACTCCTGACCTAATAAAAGATTGGAATAATATATTTTCTGACAGGATAGAAATAGTAAATTTCTATGGAGCTACAGAAGCAACGTTGATTAGCTCTTTTCATAGGATAGAAGCCAAAGATACTGAACGAGCAAGAATTCCGATAGGTAAACCTAGGCAAGGAGTTACTTTTCAGGTGTTAAATGATAACCTAGAACCGTGTTCTCCATTAATTCCAGGGGATTTATATATTGTTTCAGATTATTTAACAAATGGGTATTTAGACAAAGCCTTAAATAAGGATAAATTTCTTCAAATACTTGTAGATGGAACACTGAAAAATGCCTACAAAACTGGAGATATTGCAAAGTTAACCCCCGATGGCAATGTAGAATTACTTGGAAGAAAGGACAGGCAAATAAAATTAAGAGGTATTCGAGTTGAATTAAGCGAAATTGAAAATACGCTACTTAAACATGCTAGTGTTAGCCAAGCATTAACCCTTGTAGATTCAAATAAAGAAAATAGTGAACAACAATTAATCACTTTTGTAACATTAGTAGATAAAACAACTGACGAAACTAAGGTGCTTAATACATTCTTAGAAGAAAGCCTTCCTTCGTATATGATTCCGAACTTAATCGTAACAATGAAAGAATTTCCATTGTTGCCAAATGGTAAAGTAGATGTACAGTCGATGCTAAAGCTTACTAAAGAAGCAGCAGTTGTTATAAAAAAGCCATCAAATGAAATAGAAGAAGCTTTGTTAAAACTTTGGTCAAGTCTTCTAGGGAAAAATGACATATCGGTTGATGCCAACTTTTTAACAATTGGAGGGAATTCTATATTGTTAATGAGATTGATTGGAGGTATATACAAAGAATTTAATGTGAGATTACCGCTAAGTTCAATTTTTAAAAATTTATCAATAGTATCACAAGCAAAACAAGTAGCCTTATTAAAAGAAGAAAATGTTTTTCGTATTCAAAAGGCAGATAAAAAGGATCTTTATCATTTATCAAGTAATCAACAGCGTTTGTTTTTTCAATACGAATTGGATACAGAATCGTTAGCGTATAATATGCCATTAGCTTGGGAAATTCCTATGGATATTAATGTAGAGGAGTTGAGAGAAGTTTTGGAGCAACTCATACAAAGACACGATGTTTTCAGAACAAAATTTGTTGTTGATAATGGGCAATTGTGGCAAAAGATAGCTGAAGAAGTTGATTTCAAACTTCAGGAAGTAGTAGTAGGAGGGTCAGATGATAGTGTTTTTGAAGCAATGGAATCATTTATAACACCTTTTTACCTTGATAAAGATTTATTGATACGTGTTTTATTGGTAAAAGCAAAAGATTATAAAAATGTTTTACTTATTGATACACATCACATTATATGTGATGGTCTGTCTCAAATTAACCTGATCAAAGACTTTATTCAATTGTATAAAGGAGAAAAATTAAAAACATTAGAGGTTACTTTTAAAGATTACGCAGAATGGGAAAATGAATACCGATTGACAGATAGTTATACTGGGAAAAGAAGTTTTTGGTATGATACGATTGGCAACGATTTTCAGCCCCTAAAGTTACCCGTGAGATTTGATGATAAATTACCTAAAGGGAAAGGAGAATATCGAGTCCAATTTGATGAAAGTTTAATTGAAAATATTAAAAATCAGTTAGTAGACAAGAATGTAACGAATTTTCCAATTTTATATACAGCCTATCAATTATTATTATCACAATTATCAGGTCAAAATGATATTATCATTGGAATAAATACTGTTGGAAGACTACAAGAAGAGCTAACAGATATCATAGGAATGTTTGCAAAGTCTCTTCCTGTAAGATACAAGATTGAAGAGGAGAAGACCCTAAAGCAAATAATCCTTGAAATTCACGAACTTTTAATAAAGTGTAATGAAAATCAAATTTATGATTTGGCTGACATTAAGCAAGGGGCAAGTAATGAATCGAATGAGCTATTCAATACAATGTTAGTATATCAAAACTTTGATTTATCGGTTGTTGAAAATAAAGAGTTAGATTTTAAACCTCTTGATTTTAATTCATCTGGAGTAAAATACCCTTTGAGTTTAATGGTGACAGGTTCAACGTGTATTTTTGAATATGACAGTTCACTTTTTATTGAAGAAGACATTGCCTACATGGCAACATCACTAAAAGAAATATTCGAAACGATCTCAACGAATATAGATGCTTCGGTAGAAGTTTTTCTACAAACAGAAGACTCCAATACACAGGTGAATGTAAGTAAGGATATTTCATTCAATTTATAACAAAATAAAAAAATAGCGAGTAAAAGATTAGTATGTATCATAACCATGGGGGAAGCTTAAAAACATACTATCAATACGATATATTAATTTGTTAATTTAAAATGTATACAGGATAAAATATGTTGGGTTTTTATAAAGAAACAGCTATATAAGATCCAACTTGTTTTTCCTGTATTTAAAAAGATTAATAAAGAAATATTACTTGAATTTAGTAAGACAATCTATGTAAAAAAGAGACCCTTAACAATGTTTAAGGAGTAAGTTGCTTCAATTAATAAATGAAAGACTAGACAATAAAAATAAGTTTAGAAAAACATTAAAAAAAGAGACATTCAAATCAATCTTGAATTTTTCGAAAACCTAATGGTTACCTAAGAATTATAAAAAATCAATTACAGAATTAATACAAACAAATAAAAAACTATTTACTGTTAATTTTTAGGTGTGTGTTAAAAAACGAAATGTTGACATACTCTTACCTTTTAATTAGTTACAAATTTAATAAACATGACAAAAGAGCAATACTTCGAAAATATCAGGCTATCAGATAATATTAGAGCAAAAATTATAAATCTAAAAAAAGTCAGCCAAACAAAAGGAATATTAATCTTATTATACAATTACTTAATTATAGCAGGTGCAATTTATATCTGTTATGCCTTCTCTTTTTGGTTTTATTTTTTAAGTATTGTACTAATAGGATCTGTACAAAGAGTTTTTGCAAATTTATTACATGAAGGAGCTCATCGATTATTGTCACCAAATAAAAAGTTAAATGACATATTATCGACATATTTTACAGCATATCCAATTATTCACCTTCTGATTCCTTATAAAAAAACTCATTTAAAAGGACACCACCCCTATTGCGGACACGAAGAAAAAGATCCAGATTATCATTTTCAATTGGAAGTAGGACTTTACGATGATAATGAGAAATATAATGTGTTTTTCTTAAAAAATGTACTACTATCTCTTGTTGGCTATAGAACACTTGACTATATAAGGTTTATATATAATGATAGAATATTCTGTGACACTTCAAGTATGGTTGAAAAAAGTAAAAATAAATTTTATGCAGAGAGAAGAAGGTTTTTAATTTTTTGGATAGTATTATTGACTGTTTTAGGGGTAACAGGAAACCTTTTAACATTCTTTTTGTTCTGGATTGTCCCTTTATTTACTACGTATGCAACAATAGGATGGCTTGCAGAAATGGCAGAACATTATCCATTGCCAGAATCAGAAAAATTTGAAATGCTTGTAACTAGAAATAGGCATGGAAACTTTATTGAAAATTTCCTTTTTGGAAGACATGGAGATAGGTATCATTTAGTACATCATTTATTTCCTTTCATTCCATGCTATCGATTAAAGGAGGCACATGAAATACTTTTAGAACAAGAGGAGTATAGAAATTGGGATAAAGTATGGGGAGGAATATTTTTTCGAGACAGTTCTAAACCTAAATCTGAAACGCTTCTATCTTATACCAAAAAATATAGAGCATGGAAAAAGGAGCACTCAAACAAATCATTTGCAATACATATGATTAATGAATACAACCCTCAAACTCTTTAAAATAAAGCGGGTAAACAAATAAATTCTAAAAGCTTAAAAATTACTAATGACTATAAAAAACATAAAACAAGAATATAAAGAAATTAGTTACTGGAATAAAGAATTACTAGCTTATAGTTTTAACGAGTTCTTTACTGTATTCCCTAAAAGTAACGCTTTAATAAAAGAGAAAAAGAGAGTACGTCATTCAATTACTATCCATGATGAACTATCAAATAAACTAACACATATTACACCATCTTATGAAGGTAAACAAATTGTCTTGACAAGTGTGTTGTTTGCGATGGTTCAGCGCAGTACTGCTTTGAATGATATTTTATTATTCTCACCTTATTTTAATACATCAGAAGAGCATAAAAACTTATTTCCAATTCGCATAAATAACTTTAGCCAAGACTCATTCAAGACACTACTTGGCCGTGTAAAGGATAAAGTTTTGTATGCTAATCAATTGAAAGGTAGGTTTGCAGATTATAATTCTGCGGAAGGACAACCAGAGTTGAATAACATATCTCAATTAGGAATTGTTTATCAGTCAAATCAAAATGTAAAAGATTGTATAGAGGAAGATTTAGATATCATTTTTTGTTTTTCAGAAAAAAACAATACACTAGAATTAACCATTGACTACAAATCAAATATTTTTGATACCAATGTTATTGAGAAACTAGGGGGGCTTTATATCCAGATTTTTGAAAATTTGCTTCAAGATACTTCGGTAAGTATAAATGAGGTAGAACTTACTTCAGAAGTAGAAAGAAACTTTTTAATAGCGGATTTAGATCTTTCTAATGTATCGTTTCCAAAAAGCGAATCGATTGTTAGTCTATTTGAAAAACAAGTAAAAAATCACCCTGATAAAATAGCCTTAAAGTATGGCGAATTAGAAATTTCATTTGAAGAATTAGATAAGAAAAGTAATCAGGTCGCTAATTTGTTGGTAGATAAAGGGGTTAAAAACAAAGATTTTGTTTGTTTTTTAACCGACAGATCACACGTAACAATAATTGGTATTTTAGGAATATTAAAAACGGGAGCTGCATATGTACCCATTGACATTCTTTATCCAGAAGAACGACAGCAATACATTATTGATAATTGCAAAGCGAATACTATTCTTTCTGTAGATGAAAACTTTATATCAAAAACGGCTAATGTGGTATCCATTCATAAAAGCGTGGACTTTTCTTCAGAATATGCCAAACCTCAAATAGATCCCAATGGACTTAGTTATGTGATTTATACGTCAGGAACTACAGGATATCCAAAAGGTGTAATGGTATCACACAGAAATGTCGTTCGATTATTGTTTAATGAAAAATCATATTTTTCTTTTATTTCAGAGGACATATGGGTAATGTTTCATAGCCCTTGTTTTGATGTGAGTGTATGGGAAATTTTTGGAGCATTATTAAACGGTGCTAAGTTAGTTATAGCTCCTAAAGAGTTATTGGTTGATTCCTCGTCATTTATTCAGTTTTTAAGAAAAGAAAAAATTACGGTTTTAAGTCAAACTCCTAGTGCGTTAAATAATTTAATTTACCACGATCTACTTTCGCCTGATAGTTTATATGTTAGATTGGTAACATTAGCAGGAGAAGCGTTTCACCCTCCTAAAATCAAAGAATGGAAAAAAATAAGAAGCGATGTGAAGGTCGTTAATATGTACGGAATAACAGAAACTACGGTACATAACTCTTATAAAGAAATAACTCAGGAAGATATTGATAGTCCATTATCTAATGTTGGAAGACCATTACCAACACTATCAATGCTTATTTTAGATCAAAATAAAAAAATCGTTCCTTCGGGAATGATAGGAGAATTATATGTCGGAGGAGAAGGAGTAACAAAAGGATATTTAGGAAAAGAGGCGTTGACCCAAGAACGATTCATAAAGAACCCATATAATCCTTCAGAAATAATATATAAATCAGGTGACCTTGTAAGAAGGCTTGATGACGGAAACCTTGTATATGTTGGAAGAATCGATCATCAAGTACAATTAAGAGGATTTAGAATTGAATTGCGAGAAATTGAAAGTAATTTGACCGCAATGAATGAAGTAGAAGATGCAGTAGTACTATTAAATGATAATGGAGTAAACCCTTATATCGTTGCATTCTATACCGCAAAAAAAGAAATAGAAGCCTCTTCTATTAAAACTCATTTAGAAGGTTTTTTGATGGACTATATGATTCCATCTAATTTTGTTCACATTGATCAAATGCCTACTAATAACAATGGAAAAATAGATAGGATAAAATTATTTGAAATAGAGAAAAGCCAAAAGAAAAAGAAAGAATCTCCAATAGGAGAAACAGAGAATACCTTAGCTGGTCTTTGGCAAGAAATACTAGGGATTAGTGATGAAATTGGTCGTCATGATGATTTTTTCTCTTTAGGAGGGAATTCCATATCTGTAGTGCTTTTAAAACATAAAATACTACTATTATTTAACGTTGAATTATCAATATCTAAATTGTTTGAAAATGGAATACTATATGATTTAGCGAATCTTATAGAAGTATCTGAAAAAACGACTATTAATTCGATACCTAAAGCTAAAGAGAAAGTGTATTATCCATTATCGCCAAGTCAAAAACGCCTTTTCTTTATTCAGCAGTTAGACAAGTCAAGTACATTATACAATATGCCGTCCGTTTCCAAAATTAAAGGAGATTTGGAGGTAGAAAAATTACGTCAAGCAATTCAAAAATTAATTGATACACATGAAATTTTAAGGACTAGCTTTACCTTGGTTGATAGAGAGCCAGTGCAAATAGTTCATGAAAAGGCAACATGTGATTTGGCATTGTTTAAAGCTGAAAGTAAGGAGCAATTAACACAAACTGTAAAAGACTTTAGAAAACCTTTTGATTTCGAAAAACTTCCATTGCTTAGAGTAGGAGTGGTACAAACAAAAGAGGACAACATATTGTTATTAGATATTCATCACATTATTTCTGATGGTTTTTCTCAAACCACACTGACTAATGAATTGATACGCTTATATCAAGGAGAACAATTAGAAGCACCAAAGTTACAATACAAAGATTATGTGGCGTGGTATTACAATCACTACAACAACCATTTAAAAGACAAACAAAAACAATTTTGGACAGCTAAATTTGAAGAATTACCACCCCTTACTGAGCTACCTTCAGAGCAGATGCCATTGGTGAAAAGCTATAAGGGAAACACGTACTCTTTTGAACTTAGTGATGAAATAAATCAGCAAATACTAGCATTATCAAAGAAAAATAAAGTGTCAATTTATATGATACTTTTAGGAATTTTTAAACTTTTTATTTCCAAAGCATCTAACCAAAAAGATATTGTAGTAGGCACCATTTCTTCAGGAAGAACCAATCCTGATTTAGAAGGAATGTTGGGGGTTTTTGTAAACACATTACCTATCCGCTCTCAAATTGATGGAAATACTAGTTTTAAAGACTTTTTGAATACCATAAAGAAAGATGTTACAGAAGCATTAGATCATCAAGAATACCCTATTGAAGATTTGATAAATGAATTGAATTTAGCAAGAACATCTAAAAATCCACTCTTTGAATATTGTTTCGTGTACGATCAAAAAGAAGATTATGATGATAATGATTTTTCTTTTAAAGGAATGGATACCGAATACCACCTTTCTAAATTTGATCTTAGTTTAATAGTTGAAAATTTCAATGACTCATTACATTTTGCCTTTGAGTATGCTACAGAGGTTTTTAGTACCAAAAACATAGAAACATTTATCTCCATATTTAAAGAAATATGTCTACAAGTATTTAAAAATTCTGATCAAAAACTACATGAAATATCATTAATAAGTGAAAAAGAAAAGAAACAAATAATACAAAATTTAGATATAAGTCAAAATGATCTGAAACACGATTTAAATGTTGTAGAAGTAATTAAAAGAAATGCATTACATCACCCTAAAAAAGTAGCATTAACGCATGAGGATAAAAATATTACATACGAAGTATTAGATAATGAATCATCTAAGCTTGTAAATTACCTTTTGGAGAATGGAGTCAAAGAAGGCGATGTTGTAGGTATTTACCTAGATAGATCAACAAGAATAATCTCGACTATTTTAGGAATATTAAAAATTGGGGCAACATATTTACCTATTGATACAGAGTCCCCAGCTAAAATTGTTGAGAGTATGCTCATGGATAGTGCTGCAAAAATGGTACTTACAGAATCCAATTTGTCAAGCCTATCACTAAGCACAACCAAGGTCGTGTTTCTTGATAGATTAGATTGGGATATTTATGAGAATATAACGCCAGCAATAACGATCTCTCCTAAATCTATTGCTTATATTATTTATACTTCAGGAACTACAGGAAAACCAAAAGGCGTGAAGGTTCGCCATGAAAACTTGATGAATATGTTCTTTAATGAAAAGAACCATTTTGATTTTCATAAAGAAGATGTATGGGTGTTATTTCATAGGTATTGTTTTGATTTTAGTGTTTGGGAAATTTTTGGGGCATTAGTGTCAGGAGCAAGACTATTGATTGTTTCAAAAGAAATTACTTTAGATCCAACTAAATTTTTAGCATTAATTGAAAAAGAAAAAGTAAGTGTTTTAAATCAGACACCTACAGCTTTCAATGGACTGGTAAAAGTGGATTTAGAAATGAAAACAAACCCACTTAAAGAAGTACGATATGTCATTTTTGGAGGAGAAAAGCTTAATGCTTATGATCTAATTAAAATCAATAAAAAATATGAAACACTTGGGTTCATTAACATGTATGGGATAACAGAAACTACCATTCATGTAACTCATAAAGAGATCAGTTCTCAAGAAATTTTAGCAAATACCAATTCAATAGGATTACCGCTTCCAGGATATTATGCTTATGTTTTGGACCAAGATTTACAGCTCTTACCAGAAGGAATTCCGGGAGAATTATTTGTAGGAGGAAAAGGGGTTACCAGTGGTTATATGGGGGATAAAAATTTGTCCGACACAAAATTTATTCCAGATCCTTATCGTCAAGGAGAAATTATCTATAGGTCTGGAGATAAGGTGAAACTTGTAAACGGTGAGCTCCAATATATTGGAAGAATAGACAATCAAGTTCAAATAAAAGGATTCAGAATTGAATTAGGAGCAATAGAAAGCGTATTAAAAAATAATAGATTCATTGAGGAAGTTAAAATTGTTGTAAAACAAAAAGAAGATGCAAAATATTTAGTAGCCTATTATGTTGCTCATAAGGAAATAGATACTGTTTACTTAAGAAGACTCATATCAAAATCATTACCTAATTATATGATTCCTTCACAATTTGTACATGTTGCAGGATTCAAAACAAATTCAAACGGTAAGATTGACCTTACAAAACTTCCTGAACCTATTTTTGAGTCAGAGAAAACATACGTAGCTCCTACCAATGATATGGAGCAAAAAATTGCTCAAATATGGGCTTCATGTATAGGGATAGAACGAGTCGGAATCGAAGATAATTATTTTGTTTTAGGAGGGGATTCCATTTTAGCGGTCCGTGTAATCTCTATGATAAACGAGATTATCTCAGTACGTTTAAATGTAGTCGACTTATATAACTTTCAAACTATTAGAGATTTGGTAGGGTATGTTAATAGTATAGATTCTAGTGAGATAAATACTATATACCAAGAAGTTTCTGCCGAAATAGCAGCTTTCCAAACAAATTACCTAGCCAAAAATATAGATACAAATATTGAAGCGGTTTATCCAATGTCAAATATTGAAAAAGCAATGAGCTTTATTCAACTGCTTAATAAAGAGGATATTATTTATTATGAGCAGTTATTTTGGAATATATCGTATGAAAATTTTGATTTTAATGTGTTTAAGAAAGCCTTAGATCAAGTTGTCGCCAAGCAATCGTCTCTAAGAACCGCGTTGGATCTCAGCGAAGATGCTCATGTTATATACAAGACTATTTCTTATGATGTTCCCTACAAAGATCTATCAGAACTTTCTAAAGATGATCAGAAAGCCTTGATAGCAGTTGATATGAAGCATAACCGAGAAAACTGTTTTGATATCGATGTTCCTCCACTATGGAAATTAAGTGTCTATAAACTGGATACAAATCATAATGGTGTATTGTTTGAAATCCATCATTCCATTTCAGATGGATGGAGTATTGCAACATTCACAACAGAATTAAATCATACGTATAAAAAATTATTAACGGATCCAACTTATCAAATAAAACCATTAAAATCAGGTTTTAAAGAATTTATTACTGAAGAACTAGTATATGACAAGCAATCAGAAAGTTTAGACTTTTGGAAAGAGGAACTTGAAGGGTTCAAAAAAATAGATTTTGATACGACTTCACAAGGAGAAGAAGTGTTTAGGTCAAAGAGAATTCCTCTCGAAAATAAACAGTACGATCAATTAGAGTTACTAGCGAATAAAAGGAAAACCCCCATTAAAAATATTTTCTTTGCGGCCTATGTCCAAGCATTAAATATGATGACTTTTGAAAGTGATTTAGTTACAAGCTTAGTAACCTTTAATCGACTTATTGGAGAGGATGGTGCTGATGTATTTGGAAACTTCCTAAACACGGTTCCTGTTAGATTTAAGTTTGATAAAAATTATACATGCAAAGATTTATTAGATACAATTGATGACAAACTAAGGGTTATTAAAAATCACGATCGAACTTCGTTATTTAATATTTCTAGGGCTTTGGGAATTAATGATGTATCTCAAAATCCAATTTCCGATTTATTATTTAATTTCACTAGTTTTCATGTAAACTACGAACTCTCACTAGAGCAAAATGCAAGAGAAATTGACAAAGTAGAAGTAAAAGACTTTATACGAGGTCACAGTAAATTTGATGTAAATG
This sequence comes from uncultured Tenacibaculum sp., assembly GCA_947496185.1. Lineage (GTDB taxonomy): Bacteria > Bacteroidota > Bacteroidia > Flavobacteriales > Flavobacteriaceae > Polaribacter. The sequence goes on along the minus strand of CANMCD010000010.1, from coordinate 6,305 downwards.
TAAATGGGGTAAAGAATAATTGTTTTATCCATTATGATTATGTTACTTCCTTTATAAGTGATGAAAAGTTTGAAAAGTTTCGTTCAATTTTTATGAGCGTATTGTCGTTCTTCGTTAGTGATTATGAAGCTGAATTAACCTTCGAGAATTTATTTCCTGAAGAATATACATTATTAACCGAGACATTCAACCATAATACACTTGAAGTTCCTAGTGAAAGCTCCGTTGTTACTGAGTTTGAAAAACAATCAATTTCTTCTCCCAAATCAATTGCCTTAATCGCAAATGATAAAAAAGTAACTTATGAAGAACTAGCTAAGCTAGCTACTAAAATTGCCAAATATATTACGAGTTTAGGTGTTTCATCATCCGCTATACCAATTGCTATTGGTAGGTCAACCAATTTGATTGCAACTATGCTAGGGATTTGGAAGTCTGGTAATATAATTGTGCCAATAAACAAATCATACCCAGAAAGTAGGGTCAATTATATAATTGAAGATACAAAAGCGGAAATAATGCTTTTATGTTCAGAAAATACATTCTTAAAAGAAAAGCTCAATAATGTTAACACGATTAATATAGAAGACATTCTTTCACAAGATGAATTGAAAGTAGAATTACCAAAAATATCAGATAATGAGTCAGGGTATGTAATTTATACTTCAGGAACGACGGGGAGACCTAAGGGAGTGTTGGTGCGTGATCATTCACTACTAAATTGTCTTAAAGGGTTACAAGATTTTATGAAAGTAGACAATACTATCAGTGTTTTAGGGATAACCCCTCTTATTTTTGATATTTCATTATCTGAAATATTCTTACCCTTAATTGAAGGAGGAACTTTATTATTGTTAAAGGATGAAGAAATAGAGGAGCCGAAGCTATTAGTTAAAAAAATAGAAGAGTTACAACCAAACGTAATTCAAACCACGCCTTCAAGGTATAAGTTAATGCTGTCTTCTGGTTGGAAAAATGATAATAGGGCTAAAATAATTTCAGGAGGAGAACCAATAACAAAAGATTTAGCAGATAAATTAAGAGATATAAGTGACGAAGTTTGGAATTTATACGGACCTACAGAAACTACAATTTGGTGTACAAAGAAATTGATGGAAGAACAGGAAGAGATTTCTATTGGTAGCCCGTGGAGTAATACGCAAATTTATATTGTAAATGAGAGAAATGAGATGCAACCTAAAGGGGTTGTAGGAGAAATCTTAGTAGGAGGAATTCAAGTTGCTCAAGGTTATTTGAATCGAGAAAAACTGAATGAAGAAAAATTCATTGAGAATCCATTTAAAGAAGATACCTATAAGCTATATAAAACAGGAGATTTAGGGTATTGGAAAGATAACGGTGAAATTGTTTTCTTGAATAGAAAAGATGATCAGGTAAAAGTCAGAGGATACCGAATAGAGTTGGGTGAAATTGAATCACAGATAATTGCTCATGAAAAAATTAAAGAAGCTGCAGTTATCGTCAAAAATAGTCAAAACGATACTAAAATAATTGTTGCTTATTATGTTGCCAATGAGTCTGTTAGTGAACAAAAGCTAAGGGCATATTTGAAAAAGAGCATCCCTGATTATATGATACCTTCATTTTTTCTGAAAATAGACAAAATACCTCTGACAATCAATGGAAAATTAGACAAAAGACAGTTGCCAGAAATACAAGAGAATAAAGAGGAAGATTTTCAAGAAGCAACAACGGAGAATGAAATCAGCGTTAGAAAAGTATGGGCTGAGGTATTAGATATAACGGCTGAACAAATAAGTATTTCGACAAGTTTCTTTGATATTGGAGGGCATTCTCTAAATGCCAATGCTATGGTTAACAAGCTAAATAAAGTATTTGAACTAGAAATATCCCTTCGAGAGATTTTTGTAAAAAATAATATTAAAGAAATAGCGGCACATATTGATATGCAAACTTGGTTGAAAAAGAAGAATAAAAATAAGGAAGGGGTTAAAAAGCTTGAACTATAATATGAAAGATTTAATAAATAAGTTAATTCAAAACGGGATTCATTTAGAAAATAAAGAAGGGAAACTTCAAATTTTTGATTATGAGGATAATCTAAATGACGATATAATTTTAGAAATTAAACAAAATAAAACTGCATTATTAGACTTTTTATCAGCCCATGAAAAAGCTTCTAACAAAGAAAGTTCAATTCCTGTTGCTCCAGTAAAAGAGGCTTATGAATTGTCCTCTTCACAACAAAGAATGTACTTCTTATATGAATTAAACAAAAATTCTAAGGTTTATAATGTTGCTTCATTTTATAAGGTTACAAAATCATTTTCGATAGCCTCACTTAAAGCGATTTTTGAAAAAATAGTTGAAAGGCATGAAAGTTTAAGGACTCGCTTTATTGTTAAAGAATCTAAGGTTTATCAGAAAGTAGAAGATGGGACAGCTTTTGAATTTATTTATAAAGAAGTTGACGCTGCTATTACCGATGCGGCGTTAGCTTCACAATTTGTTAGACCTTTTGATTTGGCAAATGAATATCCGTTTAGGGTTTCTGTGATTTCTAAAAAAGGAGCTGAAGAAAATCTTTTATTAATAGACATGCATCATATAATATGTGATGGGGTATCTAATAAAATTTTAATGAATGAATTTTTTCAGCTTTCTAATGGAGTAACACTACCCTCTCTAAATATTCAATACAAAGATTATGCAGAATGGCAACAAAGTGATGCTTACAAGAAAAACATTTCATTACATAAGGCTTATTGGGAGCGAATGTATGAAGAAGAAATCACGTATTTAAACTTACCATATGATCATGAACGTACTCAAATATCCAGTGAAAGAGGAGGGATGTTGAGTATAGAGTTATCAGAGGAGCATACTACTGGATTAAGAACACTGGCTAAAGAAGAGAACGTTACAATTTTTATGTTCTTTCTTAGTGTATTTTATGTCACATTAAGTAAACTGTCAAATCAGTCTGATGTTATTATTGGAGTACCTACTTCAGGAAGAAATCACCCAGATTTAAATGATTTAGTTGGTGTATTTGTAAATACATTAGCGTTACGAAGTAGGTTGGGGTACGAAAAAGCATATGTTGACTATTTAAAGGAAATAAAAGAATTAGTACTGTCTAGTTTTGAACACGAATACTTTCAATATGAAGATTTAATCAATTCGTTAGAAATTGACCGTAATACAAATAGAAATCCATTATTTGATGTAATGTTTTCTTACGAATATAGTTCAAAAGAAACTTCAGAAACCTCAAGTAACATACAACAAATATCTTTTTCTGATAACATAAATTGTCGATTTGATTTAGAACTGGATGTTCAAGACGATGGAGAAAAAATAATAATTGCAATTGCTTATGATTTAGATCTTTTCAAAGAAAATACGATTCAATTACTTTTTTCTTCGATGACGAATATTTTATCTCAGATTTTATCTGATAAAAACATTCAAATTTATGAAATTGAAGTTGTTAGGGGTGGGGATAAACAAGACTTGTTAACAACGCTTAATCCAAAAGAAAGAATTGATAGTCAAGGAACAGTTTTAGAGCTTTTCAAACAACATGCGAAACAAGAAAAAGTAGCTGTACAATTTAATTCGGAAACATTAACATATGTGCAACTAGAAGAGAGATCGAATCATTTAGCACAGTATTTACTTGATTTAGGGATTGAAAAAGGGGAATATATTCCTGTTTTTATTGAAAAATCACCACAGGTAATTGTCTATTTATTGGGGGTTTTGAAAGCAGGGGCAGTTTTTGTACCAATAAACACAAGTATCTCCAAAGAAAAGATACAAGAAATAGTTGAAGAACTGGCACCAAAGAGAGTTCTTACAGTAAAAAAATTAAAAAACAACCTTCCTGAAAACATTCAAAATCAATTAATTTTTGAAGACACTGTCACTCCCGAAGTAGTATCATCAAAAGCAATATTTCCTAAAATTAATGAAGAAGATGTAGCTTATGTTCTTTATACTTCTGGTTCTACAGGTAAGCCAAAAGGAGTTAAGGTAAGTCATGGTTCGTTGTTTGAAAAGGCATTATCATGGAAAGAAATGTATGGGCTAAATGAAGATATAAGATTGCTTCAAATGGCTAATTTATACTTTGATGTCTTTATAGGAGACTTTTGTCGTTCGATTCTTTTCGGAGGCAAAATGACTTTATGTGATAAAAAAGATTTTTCAGCAACAAAGCTGTATGAAATTATTGCCGATAATACTATTAATATAGTTGAATTTACTCCGGGGGTATTAGTCCCTTTCTTAAAATATGCAGCAAAGAATAATTTAAAACTACATAGTTTAGAAACTGTAATTATAGGTTCAGATACCTTAGGGGTTAATGATGCTATATACTTAATCGAAACATTTGGAAACAGTTTTAATTTGTATAATAGTTATGGGCTAACGGAAGCGACAATAGATTCTATTTGTTTACAACTTAACGGATACAATTTAAAAGGGTGTAAAAATGTGCCTATAGGCTTCCCTATGACCAATACTTTTATTTATGTATTAGATAGTTATGGAAAGTTGTTGCCGAGAGGTGTTGAAGGAGAGTTATATATTGGAGGTAAAGGAGTTTCTTTAGGGTATATAAATAGAGAAGCGTTAAATACTTTAAAATTTGTAGACAATCCTTTTAGAGCAGGAGAGAAGATGTATCGTACAGGAGATTTAGGGAGATGGCGTGCGGACGGTACAATAGCGTTTGTAGGTAGGGCAGATAATCAGATAAAACTTCGAGGCTACCGTATAGAAATAGGAGAGATTGTTAGTCATGTAGAAGAACATGAGGCTATTGAACAGAGTGTTGTATTAGCCAAAGGGAAAGGGATCAACAAGTATTTGGTATGTTATTATGTTAGTGATAGCGAATTGCCTTCAACAGAATTAGAGAATTATTTACAAGCGAAACTGCCTTCGTATATGGTGCCGAGCGCCTATGTTAGCTTACCTTCATTTCCATTGACACACAATGGAAAGATAAACTATCGTATGCTGCCAACTCCTACGGCATTACCAAATTTAGAGGTTGTACCAGCATCAACGCCATTAGAAAAGAAGATATCAGATGTTTGGAGTACTATATTAGAAATAGAAGCTTCAGAAATAGGAGTCACCAATAGTTTTTTCCGTTTGGGAGGACACTCATTAAAGGCCATTAGTTTAGTAAATGAACTGAACAGTGCTTTTTCATTAGAAATAAAGCTTCGAGATATTTTTAAATATCAAGACATTCGATCACTAAGTCAATACATTGAGAGTTTAGAAGAAAGTGAAAATTTTAGTGCTATTGCAGTATCAGAGGTTAAGGAATATTATGAGTTGTCCTCAGCGCAACGTAGGATGTACTTTATGTATGAGTTTGATAAAGAATCGACGAATTACAATATGCCTTTGGTTTATGAGCTGGACAAAAGCATAGATCTTACACAAATAGCATTGATATTTAAGGAGTTGGTTGCTCGTCATGAGAGCTTACGTACACGTTTTGTACTTCGAGATAGGAAAGTATATCAAGAGGTATTGGATGGTTCAGACTTTTCGATTACTCACATTCATCAAAATGAGGGTGGACATGAATTAGATTTGATACGAGGGTTTGTACAACCGTTTGATTTAAGTGAAGAAGCACCGTTTCGTGTAAGTGTATTGCATTTATTACGTTCAAAATATATACTGTTAGTTGATATACATCATATTATTAACGATGGGTTATCACATGATATATTGATGCGAGATTTTAGAACCTTGTATATGGGAGCACCCCTGTCTCCATTGACGTTACAATACAAAGATTACTCTGAGTGGCAATATGGTGTAGGTTATCAAGGAGGGATTTCCATTTCTAGAGATTATTGGCAAGATCAATTTAGTGAGGAAGTTTCTGTGCTTAACCTACCGTATGACTATGCACGTCCCGCTGTAAAGAACGACTCAGGAGGAAATGTCTTTTTTACATTAAATGCTACACAAGAGGCTGGCTTACGCAAATTGAGTAATGATCATGATAGTACTATGTATATGGTTATTTTATCAATATACAAGGTACTCCTTAGTAAGCTAAGTAATCAGGAAGATATTGTGGTGGGTACACCTACTTCAGGGAGAAATCATGCAGATTTAGTAAATATAGTAGGAATGTTTGTTAATACCTTAGTATTAAGAAGTGGGCCTACAGGAAGTAAACGTTATGTAGATTACTTATCAGAATTAAAAGAGACTGTATTAAGTGGTTTTGAACATGAGCGTTATCAATATGAAGACTTAATAGAATTATTGTCTATAGA
>CANMCD010000009.1 GCA_947496185.1 uncultured Tenacibaculum sp. | reverse complement strand
CGATGAATTTTCAACAACAAAAGATAAGACCACGTTTAAGATAAAAGATCATTGGGGGAAACTTCACAATCCCATTGTAGAGACAGGGCAAGTAGATGCTGCTTTTGTGGATATGGATGGCAAGACCTATTTGTTTTCTGATAAATACTATGTGCGTTATTCAGGAGAAAGCTACGACAGGGTAGACGATGGTTTTCCAAGAAAAATAGCAGACGATTGGGAAGGATTAGAAAAGGTTACGGCTGCTTTTGTAATGGGAGGAAAAACCTATTTATTTGGGAACAAGGATGGGAAAGAAATCTATATCCGTTATTCAACGATCACCGATACTAGTGAAAAGTACCGTGAACATGATAAAAAAGACTTGAATGCAAAGGATATAGAGACCGTATTGGCCAATCGACCAGATATTACAGAGGTGGAAGAATTTCCAGCTATGGTAGCTACTGATTTTTGGAGCTTGCCAACAAGTGTCACGGCAAAAGGGAATGAAAATTTCCACATCGATGCTATTGTCAATGGAAAAGAAGGGAAGGTGCATCTTTTCTATAAGGACGAAACAACTAAAGAAACGAACTTTATTAGTTATGATCACGGACAACGTTGGTGGTCAGAACCAATGTCATTTAAAGATCATATTGCGAGTGAACAAGAAAATGAGTTAAGTGCTTTAGGTAAGGTGTCTGCTGGATTTACAGGAAGGGACGGTAAGGTACATTTGTTCTTTACCAAAGGAACGACTGTAGAAGAGAACAAATATGTATGTTTTACCGATCATGATTTAAAGAGATATGATCAAGGTTATCCAAGACCCACGAATCGTTATTGGGCAATGGTAACTAACAATCTTCAAGAGACTGAAAAAATCGACACGGCACTTCAGGTGGAATCTCGCTGGGAAGAATTGGACAAAGACGGTAAGTTAGTCAAAATTGAAGCTACACATTTCTATGTATTCTCAGGAGATCAGTTTTATCGTTATACGGAAACGCCCAATGTTACCACTGACTTTTATGTAGAACCGGGATACCCAAGAACTTTAAATCGTTTACAAGAAGAACCACGATTTAAAGGAGCAGAAGCTGATTTTAGCATGGGATTGGATGCTGTCTTTGCAGACCAACGTCAAGTCTACGTATTTAAAAATCATGTTTTTCACGTAGTAGCTAACAATGATGAGGACAATTATAGAGAATATGACAATGCGAAGTTAAAAGATGTAATCGCTATTGCCAGTGAAAATGGTGAACTATTACTTAAAAAAGCCGCTTTACCGTGGGAAAAATGCAACCATATCGAATCTTTTGAGCTACAAACAACAGCAACTACTTTTGATTTAGCGAAAAAAGCAGAAAAAGTTTTGGGTGTTGGAAAAGAAGTGACTAGTGTATTGCAACTTAACGAAGCATTGGGCTATGTTTTTGCCAAAGACATAAGTACGAGTCAATCCTTGTTTTATGATAGCTCATTTGAACAAGCTTTTGAAACTAGTAAAGTTTGGGGAAGAAACTTCAATCCGATATACGATGAGGGCATTGTGGATGCTGGATTTGTAGGGAGAGATGGGGTAACCTATCTATTTTCAGGAGAATGGTTCGTGGAATATGAAAAAGGAATCACAGATTATACAAACCCCAATACTGTTATTAAACATTCCCCAAGAAGAATTCATGATAAGTGGCATGGATTGAATAATGTGGTATTAGCCTATGTATGGAAAGAATATACTTATTTATTTGAAGCACCAGACGAAGACGGTCATTTTAAATATCTCCGCTATTCAAAAGACAGTTATGAACACCCAGATCTAGGGTATCCAGAAGTTGCAGATTATGATTTTTGGCAAATTCCCCAAGAGTATCTAGCAGAAGGGTTTGATGCGATTGATGTGGTTTTCGCTTTAGGGGATAATTTGGTTTTTATTAGCGACCAAAAATTCATTCGATACAACTTAGAAAAACAACATTGGACATATCCACAAGAAATTAACTTGTTATATCCAAATGTACCGTTTAATCATACTGATTTTAAAACAGTAAAAACAGGATTCTTAGCAGGAGAAGAACTGTATTTATTTAATGAAAATAGTTTTATAAAAAAACGAGTAAATGATACATGGACGGGAATTACGGGTATTAGAAACCGTTGGGCAACACAAGAAAATATCTTGACTCATGGAGTCGATGCGACCTATCTAACATCCGATGGAACAACCTATTTGTTTGCAAAAAATCAATATGTACGTTACAGTCCAACGTATCAAGGTATAAATCAATATCGTTATGTAGATGAAGGATATCCGAAAGAAATAGCAACACATTTGTTAGAAGAAGCCGCCTTTTCTTTTATGCCAAAAGAGTTCCAAAATCATTTAGATCGGTTAGAAAAAGAAGTGAAATCACGTTTTTTTACTGGAATTACGAGTTTAGGAGGGAGTATTGGTTTCTTTAGCGATCAAAAGATGTTTGTCGCGTCTCCGAATAGTTATGAGGCCTATAGTATTACAGGTTTAGGACAATTAGAAAACAATTTTACCAAAGGTGAGCCAGTGAGTGCAGCCTACGTAAGGTCAGGAAAAACTTACCTAGTTTCAGGAGATCAATATATCCGTTATTCGGAAAATTCTTACAAATTTATAGATCAAGGGTATCCGAAATTTTTATCTGATGATGTGGGGATTCCAGTAGACTATTATGATGGAGTAGACACTGTTTTTTATCATAAAAACCTAGGTACAGTCGTGTTTCATGATAAGCAATGTAGTGCGTCAGGAAATCAACATGCCATATCCGATACTTTTGGAAAATTAGACAATGCTTTTGGAGTAGACAACGTTTTAAATGGAGCTATAGTAGATGAAAAAGGTAGCTTGTATTTGTTCCATGAAGATCAATTTATTCGTTACAGTGATACGCAGTTGTTATTGGACATTAATCCCTATGATGAAAAAGTATATGTAGACGAAGGATTTCCCCAAAAAATTTCAGATCACTGGACACAATTGAATAACCTAGTTGTTTTTGAAGGTAATAAACAAATAAAAGTATGGCGTTTTGAAGACCAACTATACTTTTTAACGGAGCAAGGAGAATTTGTAAGTTATGCAACGAATTTTAAAGACCAACATCAATTAAAAGCCTTACAAGAACTCGCCTACCGATGGGGGGATTGGTCAGACTTTTTGATAAGCGATATTCAAGTGATAAGCCATTTTAAAAATTTGGAACAACAGTTTACAGGAGGAGCGATTAGTTTGACAGATTTAGTAAGTGGTGAAAAAGGGCAGGTAAAAGAACCCTACATGCATTTTGCGGCTATTTTTGATTTTGATAAAGAAGAAGCACGTTGGCTAAAACAACATCGTGCATTTTTACCCGTAACTGCTGCAAACACTCTAGAAAAAGAAGTGGATATAGAAGTGATTTTGCGTATGTTTACGATACTTCGAAAAACACAAGAATTAGGTGTAGAAGTTGCTCCCTTATATAACCTCTGGGCCGCTTTATTTGGTACGCATAAAAACCTTTCAGAAGCAGCCGTACAAACCTATGATATACTTGTACAAGGAGGATTCGATGCGAATTATGAAACCCTAACTAAGCAAATAAAAAATGAGGTAAATGTGTTAAAAAGAGATGCTTTGGTGCCATATTTAATTGCTCATATGTATCAGGTATATAACCCTCGTGATTTGTACCAAGAGTTGCTGATAGATGTTCAAATGGGAAGTTGTGCTGAAACTTCTCGTATCAAAGAAGCCATTGCTGCTGTACAGTTATACGTACATCGTTTCTTTATGAATTTAGAAGAATTAAAGTTTGAAGAAGCTGACCAAAAAAAGGCATACAAAACCTTTAAAGATCGTTGGCAATGGTTGCGTAACTATCGAGTTTGGGAAGCGAATAGAAAAGTGTTTTTATATCCAGAAAACTATATTCAACCCGAATTAAGAGGGGATATGTCCACTGCGTTTAAAGAATTACAAGACGATTTAGGGCAGGGCATTTTATCGGAAGACCTAGTACAAAAAGCTTATACCAATTATTTGTTGAAATATACTACTGTAAGTCAATTGACCGTCATGGCAGGATATGTATATCCAGGTAAAGAAGCGGAGCGTATTGTATTGTTTGGTCGTACTCGTGAAGAGCCTTACCGTTATTTTTATCGTTTTGCAGACAGTGGTGTTGGAGACAATGTTTCGGTACTATGGAAACCTTGGGAAGAAATTACGGAATTCCAGATACAAGGGTCACAAGTGGCGGTAGTATTTGCGTTTAATCGATTGTTTGTATTTTGGGTAGAAATGGTTGAATTGGTAAAGAACGCCAAAGAAACCAATGTGAAAACAGGAGATAAAAGCACCAAAGTTTCCTCAAAAGATAATGTCGAATACGAATTAAAAGTATACTATTCTTTCTATAATTTAAGCAAACAATGGTCAACACCTCAGCTACTAAAAACAAAATCATGGTTTCGCTTAAAAGAAGCAATCGATACGGGCAGTATAAAAATCGCTACCAAGAGTATTGAAGACCCAATAAAAGGGAAAAGAATAAGTATCAATGTAGAATATTGCCGAGATACAAATAATGAGAGATATAAAGCTTATGAGTTTCAATACGAGTATTTTAAAAAATTTTCTTTTGGTTGGTCTAAAGGTTTAGCGAGTCATTACAGAAGGTTGATGGAAGACTTTAAGAAACCGATTATTAAAGAGGTACAACTGTCTCCTGAACTAAAAGTAGCATTAGTATCTGCAAAGAAAGAACACAACAAAGGGAAAGAAGTATTTCAGAGAATATTTAATGAAAGTATCGATCAAGATACTGAAATGAAAATGCTTGGATCGGCTTCAAGAGGTAAAGAATGGTATTTATTTAATCACAAACAAACCAGCTTTTTAATTAAACCAAATGTTGAAGTAGATTTACTCAATGAAGACTGGAATGGCACTTTAGCAACTGGCGATAAAGCCATTTCGGCAGCGATACAACCTGATAATACTTTTTTCAACTTTTATGATAACGGAACGTATACTTCTAATACCAGTTTCTTAGGTTCGGCACTACCCGAGAAGTCTGTAAAAGATCATTGGGCTCCTTTAAAATTGTTTGCTCATGGAAAACAATCAATAGATTTATGTTTTTCAATAAACGATGTTATTTACCTAAAACAAGAAAGAGGAATCGATCACGTATTATACATGTATGATGTAAAATCAGGTTTTTTTGAGTATCGTAGCGTCATAAGTATGTCAGACTTGATTAAAGATTCTGGTAAATCTTGGAATAATATAGATGCAGTAGTAGGAGAAGACAACAGTAGGTTCTTTTTTAATGGGAAAAATGTATTACATAAGAAAAAGAAAACGGGACTAAACCAATATACGTATAAGGTAAGTCTAACAAAGGACACTTTCGGAATAGGTAAAGAATACCCACAAGAAAATGAATTGGCTTTTGTTTATCAAAATAAACTGTATGTAGAAAGAAATACTAAATATTACAATTTTGATACTAAGAACAATGTATTAGTAAGAGAACCAAGCGATTTGCCAGATGCAAAGGTAAGTTATGGATTAAATGAATATCAAGAAAGTAATATCGCATTACAAAACGCTATAAAACTGTCTTTTAGAACCCTGAAAAAAGGTATAAAAAAGTACGACGTAACGTTCGTTATACAAAAAGCAGGTGCGAAAGAAGTGAAAATCAAATGTTCTTTTGAAAATCCAGTACTTACCGTTTTTACCAGTACTGTTAAAAATGTATTATTTGTGGTAGAAGGAGTGCCTACTTTAGAAGGAGTAACCTACAAGTATTATGAATTTGATGTTGCCAACCCAATTACCAAAGATTTAGAAAGGGAGTTTAACAAATTAAAAACCAAAAGAGGAAGGGATAATCTGGTTACGAAAAACTATTTAGACTTAAAAAGACATTTTGGTAATGCGATAGATGCAAATCTAAAACAAACTTATACAGAGGTTGATGTAGCTTTTATAGGTACAGATTATTTAGGAAAGAAAAATGCCTTGTATTTGATAAGTAATGAAAGATTATACAAGTATAGTTATTTTTCAACTATTGATTCTGAAGTCTATGTGCCTGATAATGGGTATCCAAAATCGATGTCAGAAGCCGAGACTAAGGAAGAATTTGGAAGTTTTATGACAGAATTAAACGTGGATGCGTTTAAAGGGGTAGCGGTAGCAAATGGCAAAGGAGCGTTTATTTTTGACACAAAAGACAACATCTTTTTCCATGATACACAAAAGGAAAGTACTTGGAAAAAATATGTAAGTAATAACCTTAACGATACAGGGGTTGTGGATGCAGCCTATTGTAATAATACCTATGCTTATTTAGTGTCGGGAGATGAATATTATCGATACAAAAAGACGAACTTACAAAAACCAACACCTTACGTTATGGATCCTGGCTACCCAAAAAAACTACCTGATGGTTTTTCGAAAGTCGACGCGTTATTTGAAATGGATAGTAAGCTTTATGCCGTAATAGAAAAAAGATACCAAGTATTATCTTATAATAATACGTTTAATGTTTTATCTCAGTTAGATACAGATAAATTACAATATTTATCGGCTGATTTTATTAATATCCCTGACGGAATTACTCGAAAAAATATAGGAGCAGCATTAAATGAAGTAAGAGCGGGTAAGAAGTTCCTGTATTTTATACAAGAAGGAAATTACAGAAGGTATGAAGTAAATAAGAGTCTTACCGAGCCTTTTATTCATAAGGACAAACCTATTTTAAAGGAAAGTTTAGATCGATATAAACCCGAAAATATTGTCTATGATTGTATACGTTTAAGTTCTAATTCGGCTGAAAAAATTAACCAAAAACTTTTAGCAAGTGATTTAGATCATTTATTAACGGTAGAGACGCAAGAAATCAATGAATTTCCAAAGTTTAGTGATCAACCTTCTTCAACGGATAATATATCCATAAAGAAAGATAAATTTAACCATTTACCAATCAATTCGCATTTAGACTTTAATAGTGCCAATGGTGTGTATTATTGGGAAATGTTTTTCCATGCACCGTTTATGATTGCACAAATTTTAAATGCAGATCAAAAGTTTGTGGAAGCACAAAAATGGTATGAAAAAATATACGATCCAACTAGTAAAACCGATTATTGGCAGTTTTTACCTTTCTTAGCTGTAGATCCTGATGCATTAATTAAAAGCTTAGAAAATGATCTTAAAAAAATAACCAATGTCGCAGACAAAACAACACTAACCACTGCGGTTGATAAGCTAAAGATAAAATTAAGGCCGTATCAAAAAGTTTTCCTAGGAGAAACTATCCTGTCTCCAGTCTTAAAAGCACAGTTAAAAAAGATAGTAACATGGGAAGAGATAAAGAAATTAAAGAAAGGGATAGATGCATTGTCGTCGACTCAAGTAAAAGAAAGTATGTTGGAGGTATATGAAATTTTAAATAAGCTCCCTGAACGTTTTAGCTTGCTACAAAATTTCAAAACACAACTCTCTAAATATTTGGACGATCCATTTGATCCGCATGCCATTGCAGGACTCCGTCCGTTGGCGTATCGCAAAACCATTCTCATGCGTTATATTGACAACCTATTAGATTGGGGAGATATGTTGTTTCGTCAGTATACACGAGAGAGTATCAACGAAGCTCGTATGTTGTATGTTTTAGCCTATGATTTGTTAGGAAATAAACCTCAAAACGTTGGTCAAGTTGTACTGTCACCTCCCAAGAAATATGAAGACTTATTTAATAACGATGATAATGGATTGGATTATGATTTCTTGGTATTTGAAAATGCAAGTACCACCTATCCTGTAGATGGAAGTATCAGTTTTGCCGCAGCGCAATTTGATTCTGTAGACAACCCTTATTTCTACATAAAAGAAAATGACGAATTCATAGCGTATTGGGATCGTGTACAAGATCGATTAGGAAAAATACAAGCCTGTTTAAATATTGATGGTATTGCCGTTCCTTTACCTTTATTTCAATCACCAATCAATCCAATGGCACTAGTAAATGCTGTTGCTGGCGGTGGAGGATTAGCAGCAGCAGTTGCGATGGCATCAGGAGGAGGTAGTATTCCAAATTACCGTTTTGAAGTGCTTTTAGCGAAAGCGAAAGAGGTTACAGGCAAAATAACCAGTTTAGGAGACACACTGTTAGGTACTATTGAGAAAAAAGATGCGGAAGCGTTAAGCCTACTTCAAGGAAAACAAGAAGCTGCTATGTTACAATTAGAAACAGACTTAAAAGAGTTTCAAATAGACGAAGCAGAAGAAGTGTTGGAAGGATTACTAATAAGTCAAGAAAGAGCTGAAGAACAGTTAGAGCATTACAAAGACCTTATCAAAAAAGGTTATCTCAGTGAAGAGGCTAAGCAGTTGGATTTGATGACAGCCGCAGTTGTACTTCATTCTGTTGGAGCAGTAATGGGCTTAGTAACGGGTATTATGGGAGCTATCCCAACTACTACAGTAGGAGCATTTTCATTTGGTGTTTCTATGACGGGTGACAATTGGAAGTCGATTGTAGAAGGAATCAAAGAACTTATATCAGGAACAGGAGAGGCTCTTAGTATGACAGGAGAGGTGTTCGGTATTAAGGCACAACATGAAAGAATGGTAGAAGATTGGAAGTTACAGGAAAAACTTTCGAAGTCTGAAATAAAACAAATGAAACACGATGTAGCTGCACAAAAGATTAGAATCAACATGGCGAAACATGAGCTACAACTTCATGAAAAAGCAAAATCGAATAACGAAGCAATTGCGACCTTTATGAAAGATAAGTTCTCCAACGAACAATTGTACAAGTGGATGAGCGGAAAATTATCTGGATTGTTTTTCAAAACCTATAAGATCGCACATGATTATGCCAAGCAAGCCGAACAAGCCTTTGTTTATGAAAAAGGATTGGAGGTTTCGGAGGTAAATTACATCAACGGTATGTATTGGGACAGTGCCAAAAAAGGATTACTATCAGGGCCTTCTTTAGAGTTGGATTTAGATCGTATGGAGAAGGGATACTTAGAAAAAAACCAACGTCGATTAGAAATTACCAAAAATGTATCGCTATTAGCTTGGGATCCAATTGCCTTATTTCAATTAAAGACCAAAGGTAGCTGTATGTTCCGATTGACGGAAGAACTGTTTGATTATGATTTTCCAGGGCATTACAACCGTCAACTTAAATCCGTATCCGTAATATTTGATGTGGGCGAAGGACAATTGGTGAACGCAACCTTAACACAATTAGGGTCAAAATTGGTCATGAAACCCGATGTCAAAGCGGTAAAACATTTGATCGATCCATCAAGTGAAGCTACCGATAGTATCCGTGTTAATTGGAAAGCCAATCAACAAGTTGCTTTGTCTCATGTCGATGAATATACCGAGAACAACGGGCTGTTTGAAATGAATTTTCATGACGATCGCTATCTGCCTTTTGAAGGTACAGGAGCTGTATCGAATTGGGAACTAAAATTGGAAGGGAAAAAAGGAGATGTACCTTTAGATTCCTTAAAAAATGTAACCCTAAAATTACGCTATACAGCCAAGCAAGGCGGTAAGCGATTTGCAGCCGAAGTAAAAGGTTTATTAAAACCTTATCAAGCCGTAGCACAATTCACCCTTGCAGAACAATTTTCAGAGCAATGGCAACAGTTACACCAAGGAGTGCAAGATGAAATCCAATTGTCGATACAGCGTAATATGTTTCCAAATATGAACAACGGAAGAATTCACGGACTATTGGTGAAGTACGAGTATCAAGATGACAAAGGAGGAGCAACTTTCGTGATTAATGATGAAATAAAAGTACCTCCTATGACCTATGTCCAACCTGCTAATTTAAGTGTGGGAAGTCAAGGTTCTGAATGGAAAATAAAACTAAAAGGCAAGAAAGAAACATTGGTTAATGCCCAATTTATATTGTTGTACCAAGCAAAACTATAGCCCTATATACGCATAAAAATCAAGAGAAGTCAACCTTACCCTAATTAGGGTAAGGCTGGCAACTCAATATCCATTGTAATTTGAAATTACCAAGGGTATAATAACACATTAAGTCATCAAAAATGGATAGGAAAACTAAAATGAGAAGATCCAAATCTTTACGAGATAAAAAACAGGATAAGGATACTTCAAAAACAAATAGCCCACTAAAAAAATCAAAAACGGTTTATCTGAGTAATACTATATCTAGAGGAGATAAGAAGATGGTTTCTAAGGATACGGGAGCAATTGCAAAGAAGTTAGGAGATGAAGGTCGTAACTCTATAGAAACCAAATCGCTTCAAGTAAATAATTATACAGGAAATAACGCACCACAAAAAGAAAGGGAAAACACTATTCCCAGAAAAGAATCGATTGAAAAAAAGAGGGCTAATGAAGCAGAAAGGTTAGATAAAAAGAAGAAAACAGCGGAAAAGGATTCCTCAGAAAAACAGGAGACAAAAGAGGTGTCCAAAGCTGTAAAAGCGGATGCTGTTATTAAAGACAATTCTCAACTTTCGGAACAAGAAAATAAGATTAAAAAGACCAATACTAAAGAAGAACAAGCTCCTATAGAGAAACAAGCGCCTGCTAATAGACAAGTAGGTGATGAGGAAAGCTCTAATAAAGAAACGTCTGTCAAAAAAGAAAAACAACAGCAGAATACTGCACAGAAAAAAGAAAAAGAAGCAAGATCCGCCCTATGGAAATCCATGAAGGGAGACACTCCAGTACGCGTAATTCCTAAAAAACTCAACAAACTGGTAGAGAAATTAGGGATTGAATTGGACAAAGAATTGAGTTCGCGTATAGCGAAAGGAGATACCGAAATTTCAGCCGAAGAAATGGGAGACATTATGGATAAAATTCGAGAAAAAGATCCCGCATTGGCTGATAAGCTTACCAAAGGAGCCGTTAACGTACTCACCAAAGGTTCGCGAGTTAAGTTGGATGATCCGAACCTGACCTTTTTAATAGATGAAGAAGTACATCAGTTGACAGAGGAAGACAAAGATGCATCGGAGGAAGATCTTCAAAAAAGACGAAAACGGATAGAAGATATTGGAGTAACTGCCGAAGATGTACTGAGAATGTTGACAAAAACAACATTTAAATCGAATAAATCGGACAATTCATCAGAAGAACAAGAGGATAAACAAAACGATAATTCAATAGAAGTAAAAGACAATGAAAAGCATTCATAACATTCAAGAACAAGATCCCGATCTAGCTTTGGTATTGCTTCAAGTGTATAATCAGGGAGGTGTACTAGAAATCACCAGCGAAAGTCACTTTTATCTAATCATTCAAGAACTTATAAAACAATGGGGACGTGCATTTCTGTCTGAGAAAGAACAGGAAGAAACGATTTATAAGATAGTAAATAGGGGCATGTCACCCGAAGAGATAGAATGGTTGTTGATAGAAGATATTAGGGAAAATTACAAAAAGCCCCCATTACATGTCTTAAAGGGAAGCAAAACAAAACAACGACAATATAAAAATGTAGTCAATCAAAGAAAACAAGAGGAGGCAGTACCCTCTTTCGAATTGGATGAAGTATTTGCCATCGGCGAAAAGCCTGATGTATAAAGAGTATAAAATCAATAATTAATATCAAATAATCAAAAACCAAAGAATAATGAATATAGGAAAAAATATTGTAAGGGGTTTAAAGAATCAAAAATCACTAACAACCCAACCTAAAAGATTTAAAACAGATATCAAAAAAATTAATAAAGATACGTATGATAGATTGAATGAGGGAGGGGCAATAGAAGAAAGAGCATCTACTAGAAAGACCTTTCGAGTGAGTGATGTGTTTAAAACGAAACCTTATAAGTTGGATACCCCTCTGACGGAATATGATATTCATGGTCATACGCAATACCCTACGGGTAAATTTATTGGATCTGCTCCCAAAGGAACCGATTTAGGATTGAATACTTTTGGAGGACAATTAGACTCTCTAAATGATAGTGATACCGTTGTGATTGATGGTAAAACGTATGTTGCCAAAAGTGAGATAGACATTAAAAAAGGCCCTGTAATTAATGTAAACAAGGCCTTAGATATTTTTAAGAGAACAAACACCTTTCCTGGTGAAAACGAGCTGTTACATACTGAAATAGATCCAAGTGAGATAGAGAAAATAACTACAGAAGTACACGAGTTGAGAGAGGGAGCAAGAAACCGAAAGTATACTAGGCAAATTGGGGATGAGATAGAGACTACCGAATTAGTAAGGTCTTTACAGAGTTTGGATACAGGAGAAAAAGAAAAGGTTAAAGAATTTTTAACCAGTGTGGTTGATAAGATGCTAGGAGCAACAGATAGAAAATAACCTGTAAAAAGATAGAACGGTATATAAGTGCCGTTCTATTTGTACCCTAAATTATACAGAATTTGGGTTTTCACTACGATTGAGTAACCAAACTAAAAACCATAACAATGCAAAAAAAGAATAGGCAAGCGTTAAGAAGCGATTGGCAATCGAAACAAAAAACACATACCAATACAACGGATACATTAAAACTAGGCAGACTACGTGGACGTAAAAATATCAATGAAATACTGAGAGCTCCTCAATATCAGCATACAGGTATAGAATATGGGGTAGGAACAAATGACACCACCGATAACTTTGTACTGGATGCCAACCCAAAGTCAAATACACATAAGAAGGGAGGGAGTCAAGACAAGGAGACTTGGTCAATGCGCCTTTTTGAACCTAAATGGGTTAAAGCGCCTATTAATTATAAAAACTTACTGCCAGACGATACGAACGATGTAGCAGATCGGGTAGCATTCCTGCAAAATATAAATCGAGGATTTAAAAAAATAGAAGGCTTTGAAACAAAGCAATTAAACAATAGAAAAAATGCAAAGTATAATTCAAAAAATGAAAATAAAGGTAATGAAACTTTTAATGAAAATGAAGATGTGTTTACAGCAAATCTTTTGGGAGTGGCTGAAGGGGTTACGTTAGAAGACCAACGAGTTCCTGACGGTATCGTAGCGAATCTTTATAGAAAAAAGTTAGAGACTAAAATAAATAATACGATTTCAAACAACCCTTATGAGGATTTAAGTGATCGTTATACAAACCTAAAGCAAGGCGGAGGTTTTCCTTCTCGATCAGACGTAGAAAAAGAGGGGAATATTGGTGGTTCTGATTTGGTAGGTAAGGCAGTAGAGGATGTAGATCTACTAATTGATACTATCGGTATTAGGAGTCGTAATAAAATTGATAATCTTTTAGATAATGGAATACAGCCCGAAGGCGATTTCTGGAATCAAGCATTGGTCAGGGCTATAACAATGAGTAACTCAATTCAAAAACCAATTGGTAATGACTTGAGAAATTTATTGGCCGAATACAATGGGGTATATAAGTTAAAAAAATACGGACTTGATGATAACTTATTGAGAAATGATTTGAATGTTATAGGGGAAGATGTAAAAAAAGCACTTGTAGCAAATCAAGCGCAAGCATGGTACGATGGTTTACAAGGAAGGTATCAACAAGCTGGAGGGGCAATTCAAGATATGATACAAAAATTGGATCAAGAGATTCTTAATTATAAGAAAAATAATCCTTTATATACTGGGGGTAAACTTCCATTGAATTCACAAGCAGAGCAGTATATTAAGAATCAGATAGAAAATTTAAAAAGCCACTACTTTAATTTTAGGGAAATAATTGAAAATATAGAATTACAACGAAATGCATTTTCGAGTTATCTCAATATCGATCCGAAGGATAAACAAAATGTAGATAATCAATTGACATTTAATTCAGTGGGTGCTGTGGGCTTTGCAAACAAAGCCGCAAATAAAATTCAAGAAATCCAAGGGATGGTAAATTAATATTTTACAAGCTATGTCAAATTAAGGAGATAATAAATCAATTGATTTTTACACACATTTTATATACAAATAGAATAAGTAACCAAAGTTAAAAACCAACAAACCATGGAAATAGTATTTAATACAATACAAGATGAACTTTTAGTATTATTAGGAGCATTGATTAGTGCCGTATTGTTCTCAATAGAACGAAAGCAACGAAAAGAGCAAGTACGAGAAATGACGCAAAAAAATTACAGAGGATTTTTAAGTCATACAAGAGAAAAATTTTTAGATGTAGAAGAAAAGTTTTATGAATTAAAAAAAGAATTAGAAGAAACCATGGAAAAAGTAGATAATTTAAATAAAAAATAAATTTAAAGAGACGAGAACCGATGGAAAAAAAGAAAAGTATTAATTATGTGTGGAGTGCAATTGGCCCTAAAAAAAATGTACCATTACATCATTTAAAGAATATTCGGGATACGGCTATTAAAAACGCCAATAATGCAGCAGTTAATTTATATTATGATCACAAACATTCTTCTGATAAAGAGCTGAATAATTACATAAAGGAAAATAATCAATGGGGGCCAAATAAAAGGAGTCGAATTACTTTTAAAAATGCCAGAGAAGCATTTGATGCAAAAGATGAGGTAAGTAAATCTTTAAAAAAAACGTATCAAGCAGAAATTCAAGCAACCAAGCCAAGGGGAGCTATAGTAGGAAATCCATTGAAGCTACAATTATCTCAAAATGCAGCAAGAAAAGGAGAAATGGCTATAGTGTCAGATGCTGGAATTCCTGTAAAAGGCAAAATAAACTTTAATAGATTAGAAAAAGATTTAGAAAATTATGATAATCTATTCATGCTTACTGATGAATACAGTAAAAATATAAATAGTAAAAAAAGAGTCCCTTATATGATTGGAGCAGAAACTCCGATAGTATTCACATCAAATCCTAAACTAACTAAAGAACAACAGGAGAATTACGACAGGTCTTTTATAGAGGATTTTGGAGGTATATACAACAATCCTTATGAGTATTTAGCCCCAAGGTCAAAAGATAGAGAAGCATTGATGGAAAGATTAAGGCCTGATTTGTCAAAGGTTAAGAGTCCTGAGGATTTGGTCAAGTATAGGCAAGATAATGCCGAGATGTTAAAAAATACCAAGTATAGAGCTCATAATGTTGACAGCTTACTTACAGACGGTCCTATAGATCGTTTTTATGTTATGAATGGTCTAAGAAAAAGAATTAGACAATCTCCAGAATTGTTGGAGCAATTTGATTTTGCAAAAAACAAACATAGCCAATCTTGGAAGACTGGGCCGCTCGATAAAGGGATTAAAACAGCACAGCAATACGAGGAGGAGGCAGCTATTGAAACTTTTGATAAACATAAGTTTGGTAATATTGTTCGAAATAAATTATTACAAAAAAAGGAGGAAAAAAAACGTCAATCCGATTTGAAAAACCCCAAAAGAATGGTAAACAATTTTTTTCCAAGCACAAATTCACCTAATATGCCAGCTGCTGGGAATTATAATACGCAGAGAGATAATGCTTCAACACTAGCGTTGAAAGGATCACTTCGTCGATATCCTAATGAAGTAAATAAAAAGAAGGCAAACAGAAATGATGTTGAAAGGAAACTTTATAAACCTAAGAGAAATATTTTCATGAATTTAATTAAGAAGAAATAGTTTTTATAACTGTATAATTCGGACTCAAATTTTCAAAAAAAATCCACCTTACATTTTAAAAATGGGGTGGTTTTTTCTTTCTTATCAAGAAATTTAATTCCATTATAAATGGATGTCATTTTTAGTTATTACACCAAAAAGAAAGTTTATAACATCCAATCTTCCACTTATAACATTAGTATCTGTATAGCCCATCATCCCAAGCTACTTTGGCTCCAATAACAAATAAAGTACGAAGATGAAAAAAATATCTATAGAATCTTTTAAAGCACTATTTGAAAAAAAAGGATACTATTTTGAAGACAGTAATCGTATTCAGCTTATAGGGATTAGAAGTCAAGAAACTCAAGCAAATTCATTTGACGATTCATTTTATCTAATATATCCAGATGAAGATAATCACAGAAAGGTAGAAGCATTCCCGATAACAACAGATCCAGGGAAGTATTGGTTAGAAAATCCAATAAATGCAAAAGGTACAGCTATTTTAGTGCCGAATCAATATAAAAACACCTATACCATTGGGTTACATGGAGGAAAATATAAAGCCTTAGTACAACAACAACCCGTTAAAGTGTGGAGAGATAATACTAAAGACACAGTATTAGACAGCTTTGGGGAAATTTACGAAGGTTTTTTTGGTATTAATATTCATAGAAGTAATGCCAAATCAGAATCTTTTCAGGTAGATAAATGGTCAGCAGGTTGTCAAGTTTTTAAAAAAGTAAAAGATTTTAATTTTTTGATGGAAACATGCGAAAAGTCCAATCAAAAAGAGTTTACTTATACCTTGTTAGAAGAAAGAGACTTTGAAGAAATCCCTAAAGAAAGTATTGCCTTGGATAAGCAAAATAAGGATGAGACTCAAATAAAGTCTTCGACACCTCGACTATTTGGGTTCTTAAAAATGTTCTTCAATTTTTGGAAATAGAGAAGTGAAAAAGGATGAATAAAAATAATTCTTTACATGAAATAGTACTAAAACCATTAACGAAAATATATATAAATGATATGATAACTTTTGCTAATGATATACGTGTTGCTCAAAGTTGTCATTTACCGTATCCATTTACCCTAAAAAATGCGCAAGAAATAGTCACTAAATCCATGCATGAGCAAGAAAGACAAAAAGGGCTGCATTTTGCTATTTGTCAAAAAGAACAATTTGTGGGGGTAATTAACTTGGGGAGCATGCCAAAAAGAGATCAGGTTTTTTGGTTGTCATACTGGGTTGGTTTTCCTTTTTGGGGACAAGGTTTTGCTTCCACGGCTGTAACAAAATTACTTGATAGTATAAAGAGAGAAAATAAGGTGTCAAAAGTCTATACAGCTGTATGGGATGGTAATGGTGCATCCAAACATATTCTGCAAAAAAACGGCTTTAAAAAATCGAGATGTCGTTTAGGAGGACAAGATTACCATAATCGATTTCGAAATGAAAAGGTTTGGGAGATGCTTTTACAAATAACTAAATAATCAATAAACTAAAGTATAAAAATAATGGACGAAAACGAATTTAATATAGAAGATGATAGAGGAGATAAAAGCTCCATATTGAAAGAAAGTAAACGAATGAAAAAATCAGGAATGTGGTTTGTAGTACTGTTTGTGTACTTAGGCATTTTCAGTTACATTGCTTTTTGGCCTATGAAGTTTAACAACCCAGAGCATACGATTGAGAAGTATTTTAATATTGCTCAAGAATACAGTGGGAAATATGAGTCTTCAGAAGAGGAAAATCATTTCAGAAATACCATTTCTGGATTGATTGTAGCAGCTCAAAAAGAGTCAAGTAATATGCAAAAGCTCGCTTCACAGTCCTTTAATATTATTTTGGGTGGCTTTTTGGCTTTTCTATCGGCAACTATAACTACTATTTTTCAGGATAAAAAATGATGAAAGCATTGGATACATAGTTGTGCTTCTAATTAAAATAGAATACATATGAAATTATTAAGACCACCAATAAAATATGTTTTGTGTTTCTTTTTTTTAGGTTGTACTGCCAAGAAAAAACTCATAGAATATCGAATAAAAAAGCAGACAGACACTATTAGGTTAGTGCATGAAAAAATAGTAACAAAGCCTATTAATGATACTTTGTTTATTGAAAAACCTTGTGATAGTCTGGGAAATCTAAAACGATTTGAAAAAGAGTTTTCCACTCCTTTGGCAAAGGTAAAAATAACCACTACCCCTAAGGGAGATATTAAAGCCACAATCAACATAGATTCACTGGTGAATTGTCGTTTGAGAGAAATTTCTAGTCGTACTTCAGAACAGAAAGAAGTAAAAGAGAAAACAGTAGTTAGGTATAGGTATCCTTATTGGATCTGGATTTCTTTAGGAGTTAATGTTCTTCTATTAATATATGGACTCAAAAGGTTGTTGTCACCACTATAGTTTTTATTGAATTGAAAAGAAAATAGAAAACAAACTTGTTGAGAATAGTATACTTAAGAACAATTCTTCGATACCTATCCGAATAAAAATGAGACTGTCTGAAAAATCAAGACGGTCTCATTTTATTTTTAATTTTTTGTGTTTTACATAATGATAAATACTCTTCACTTGATACCAAATAATAGACTTTTGAAGACATTTAATATACCAGTCAATACAATGTTTCCTAATAAAAGTTTCAAGGTAGAATAGATTTGTACCTGTTAAAACATAATTAAAATAATTAAGGATGAAATGGTTATTAAAATTTAAAAAGGTAATTGAGTTTTTTAGAAAAAAAACAGGTTTTAAAATAATTGAATTTTATAAAAAAACAAATTGTTAAAACAGATGAAAAAAATAGTTTTTATTTTATTAGTTGTTTTTTTTCACGTAGTACAAGCTCAAGATGAAAAAATCACATTAAAAAAAAAATTTCGATTGAAGATCTAATCAAGCATATTCAAAAAGACGGAATAAAAATAACGAACCCTAAAATTTCAGTAAATAATTATAATCAGTTTGGAATATTTTCAGGGGTTACTTCAGGAGAAGTGTTAAAAATAAGTAGAGGAGGTGTTTTGTCAACGAAAATGGCTGATGAAGCCATTTCAAACATAGAAAACCTGATAGATAAAAATAATACAGATAAAACGAATATTACTGTTTTTGAAACAAGTGAAAATGACGATATTGATTTATCTTTAATAGTTCCAGAATCTAAATATAATAAGGTAATTTTTGAGTTTGATGTTGAAATTTTAGCAAGTAGTCAAGGATTGATGCTAGAATACCAATTTGCATCAAATGAATATCCAAACTATGTAGGTTCTCAATTTAATGATGTATTTGGTTATTTTATTTCTGATCCCAATGGAGAAGATGAAAACATTCCTGATGGAGATGTAAATAATAATGGAGAATATGAAGTTTCAGAAGATAAGGCTTTTAACTTTGCGAGAGTGCCCAACAAAGATATTCCAGTATCAATAAACACCATAAATAATGGTAAATTAGGATCTAGTAGTGGTTCTGATAGTCTAATTGATTTAGAGAATAGTAAATTTTTTATTGAAAATGAAAGTAAAAATGCAGTGAATTTTAATGGGGTAACTAGGAATTTAATGGCATTGTCATTACTAAAGGTAGGGGTAGTTTATCATGTAAAAATGGCAATTTCGAATACGGCAGATAACCAACTTGATTCAGCTGTATTTATTTCGTATATAGGGGGTATGCCTAAGATATATCTTGAGAACGATATTGTAGAAGTATCCTCAGGTAAAAAGCTAGTTATAAATAGTGTTTTAATAAATGATATAATAGAAGGAGAAAAGAATCCGAATATTAAGACTCTAGGTTTAACTCAGGTAAGTACAACTCATGATAAAATTCAACTCGATACAAAAACTGGTGGAGTAAATGTATTAGAAAAATTACCAAAAGGAGAATATACTTTAGTCTATCAGGTTTGTAAGAAATCTCTAAATGATTGTAAACAAGCAAAAGTTACTATAATAGTTAAGGAGTTTTCAGAATTAGGCAGCTCTAAAGCATCAAAAAAAGTAGAACAATATTCAGATGGAAGTTTTAGTGAAGAATTTACAATCAAAATAAAGAACACTGGAGATAAAGTGTTAGATAATTTATCGATAATAGATGATTTAACATCGGGAGATAATTTAGGGTTGTCTTTTGTAGCGATAGAAGAAACCCCAAAAGTAACACTTCAAAATACTAGTGGGAACTCTATAGCTCTTAAGGCGAATACCTCTTATGATGGAAGTGGTGATTTGTTATTGGGTACCGATGGTTCATTATACCCAGGAGATATTGTAGCGGTAAATTTTAGAGTTCATATCAATCCAAATATAGAGGGAGCACCAAGTAATATAGGAAATATTGCGACGGTATCTGGTAACGATCCTACTGGGAAGAAAGTAAAGGACAAGACAAATTCAGGAGAAGATCCAGATAAAGAACCTGGTGAAGAAGAAGGGGAAAAAACCATCGTATTAAAGCCGAGACCAGAGATTAGTCTGGTAAAATATGCTAAAAATATTGATAAAAACAAGAATGGACTCGTAGATGTTGGGGATATAATCCGTTATACATTCGAGGTTAAAAATACGGGAGATATAGATTTGAAAGATATTTATATCAAAGATGAAAAGTTAGCGAATATAGAAAACCAACGATTAGAGAACCTCGGTGTAAATAAAATAGACACAATTACTTTTAATGGAGATTATATGATCTCTCAAGAAGACATAGAGAATGGAGGAGTAACAAATTCAGCTATAGTGTATGGGAAAGATCAAAGTAATCAAGAACTTCAAGACCGTTCGGATGCAGGAACGGATGAGAATAATAATAAAATTAAAAACCCAGAAACAGTTGAATCAGGAGAATCGGATAATGACCCGACCAATGATGTAACTTTTACCAAGATAAAAAGCACTGATTTAAAAATATATAATACAGTGTCTCCCAATAATGATGGTCATAACGATGTATTTACTATCGAAGGTATTGAAAACTACTCAGGTAATAAGGTACGCATAATTAACAGATGGGGAAATGTAGTGTTTAAAACGACCAATTATAAAAATACCTGGAATGGTTTTAGTAATCAGAAACTAGTTATAGAAAACGATGCCAAAGTACCAGCAGGAACCTATTTTTATTTCATTGACTTAAATGATGGATCGGAACTTATAAAAGGTTGGTTAAAGGTGGTTTATTAAAATAAAAAAGAAAAAATGCGAAATCTTATTATAATTTTTTTAGTACCGTTATATAATATAATGAGTATATACGGTCAACAAGATCCTCATTATACACAATACATGTATAATACGATGAGTGTAAATCCAGCTTATGCTGGGTCGTTGGGGCACACAGTTATTAACGCTTTAGGAAGAATGCAATGGATGGATATTCCAGGAGCTCCTAGAACACAAACATTAAGCTATGAGACTCCTATTGATTTTTCGAGACTTGGATTAGGAGTTAATATTGTAAATGACAAAATTGGCCCAAGTCAAGAAACATCATTAGACCTTAATTTATCTTATGCGATTCAAATAAGTGAAACAGGTAAATTAGCAATGGGTTTAAAGCTAGGAGGAAGGCTTTTTAATGTAGACTGGAGTAAAAGCATAGTAAAACACCCAAAAGATCGATTATTAGTACCCATAAATAATAAAATTTTACCTACAATAGGTGCAGGTATTTACTATTATACCTCTGATTGGTATATCGGTTTGTCGACACCTAATTTTTTAAGAACTGATCATTATGATGATAACACAAACCAAGGAGTAGTATCAGAAGAGAGAATGCATTTTTTCTTAATAGGAGGAAAAGTATTTCAGTTAAGTGATCAAATAAAACTTAAACCTGCTTTTTTGTTTAAAGGGGTAAAAGGAGCCCCAATCTCTATGGATTTATCGTTAAATCTCCATTATAATAGTAAACTTATAACAGGTGTGTCATGGAGGTGGAAAGATACAATCAGTACGTTGATAGGTTTTCAGATAACGAAACAAATTCAATTAGGGTACGCTTATGATCTGAGCACGTCAAATTATAGAAGCTATAATTCGGGTACACATGAGATTATGCTTAGGTATGAATTATTTAGATTAGGTTCAATTGTTTCACCACGATTCTTTTAAATAAGCAAAATGAAAACAAAAATAATATACATAATTGCTTTACTAGCTTTAACCAAGATTGTAGGTCAACAAAAGCATAGAGCAAATGAACATTACAAAAGACATCATTATGTAAAAGCTTCAGAGCTTTATAATAAAATATATAATAAGGGAGATAGTAGTCAAATAGTAATAAGAAGACTTGCTGATAGTTATTTTAAGAATTCTGATACTAAAAATGCAGTTTATTGGTACGAAAAGCTTGTCAATTTATATCAAGAAAAGCTTACGTATGAGGATGTTTTTAAATACGTGCAATCTCTAAAAGCAAACGGCAGATATAAAGCGCTTAAAAACCTTAATAAAAAAATTAAAAATATTGATTCGTATATTACTGTAGACAAATTGATGGGTGATATCCCTTCGAATGGAAATAAAGATGTAGTCATTTTTAATCTGCCATTAAATACTGAAAAATCAGAATTTGGCGGTGAAGTACATAGTAATAAATTATATTTTACATCCAATTCTTTGGGGGTCAATGAGAAGAAGAAGAATTACGCATGGAATAACCAACCCTTTTTAGATATTTACGAAGTTGATTTAGTGTCAAATAATAGTATTGAAATTTCAGGTGATGCTAGAACAATTGAACTAGTCAATACAAAATATCACGAAGCAACTCCAATTTTTACTAAGGATAGTAAAACGATGTATTTTACTAGAAATGATTTTAAAAAATCAAAAACCAGTAGCAATCGAAAAATGCTTTTAAAAATTTATAGAGTAAGATTGATTAATGGTACTTGGTCTAGAGAAGAAGAGTTACCATTTAACAGTGATGAATACTCAGTAGGACATCCTGCGTTGAGTCATGATGAAAAAACCTTGTATTTTGTATCCGATATGCCTAATGGGTTTGGAGGGAAGGATATTTATGAGGTGCCTATAAAGGATAATGGTAGCTTTGGTAAGCCAAAGAATTTAGGTAAGATTATAAATACTGATAAAGATGAAATGTTTCCTTTTGTAGATGAAGAAAACACTTTATACTTTTCATCAAACGGCCATGGAGGTTTTGGGCTTTTAGATATTTTTAAGGTAGTTAGAGATGATATAGGTAGTATTTCGGTAGAAAATATGAATCGTCCTTTTAATAGCTCAAGAGATGATTTTGCATTTATCATAAACAAAAAGGAGAATAAAGGTTATTTTTCTTCTAATCGAGATGGGGGAAAAGGAGGGGATGATATCTATGGGTTTGCTATAAATAAAGCTTCTAAAGTAGATAAAAAAGAAAAGAAAGGTGCTGAAGAAAATACTTCAAGAGATAAAAAAAGAATACAGCAAATAAAAGATAAAATTAACTCGTTGTTTCAAATTGAAAAAAATAATAAGTCAAAGAACTCTGCAAATAGTGCTAATAAAAAAGTGTTGCATCAATTAGAAGAAGATACAGTGCTTTATACTAAAGCAAAAATTGTCAACAATCAAATATTCATTAATCCAGTTTATTTTGGCTATAATAAATCATTAATAACCAATAAAGCTAAGATAGAGTTGGATAAAGTTGTTGAGTTGATGAAAGCTAGACCGTCTTTAATTATAAAAATAGAGTCTTTTACAGATTGCCGAGGATCAAGAGATTATAATAGAAAATTATCAGACAAAAGAGCAAAATCAACAAGAGACTATATTATATCTCAAGGGATTAAAAAAGAAAGAATTCAAAGTGCTATAGGTTATGGCGAAGATAAACCAAGAGTAGATTGTGGTAGCAAATGTCGAAAATGTACAGAAAAAGATCACAAACGCAACAGAAAATCAAAATTTATTATTGTTAAAGAGTACTAGGGAATATTTTCTCTAGAAATCCCCCCCAATTGTGTGATAAGGGTTTAGTTTTTATAGCTAAACCCTATTTTGCGTTAAAAATTCATGCTCAGCTGAACACGTTTACGCGCAATATCTACTTCAAGAACTTTAACCTGTACTTGTTGCTGTAAATGTACATGTTCGTTAATATCCTTTACAAAAGAATTCGAAAGATTGGATACATGAACCAAACCACTTTCTTTAATGCCAATGTTGACAAAACAACCGAAGTTCGTAATATTATTAACAATACCGGGTAATATCATGCCCGTTTTTAGGTCTGAGATGGTTTTAATATGTTCGTCAAATTGAAAAGCCTTTGCCTTTGATCGAGGGTCCAACCCTGGTTTTTCTAATTCTTTGATAATATCTTTAAGTGTAGGAAGTCCAGAGGTCTCCGTAACATACTGTTGAAGCTTAATTTGCTTTAAGACAGCCGTATTTCCTATAAGGTCATCGACTTTCACTTTCACATCCTGCGCCATTTTTTTAACCAAAGAATAACTTTCAGGATGCACAGCAGAATTATCCAATGCATTACTTCCATTTTTGATACGTAAAAATCCAGCCGATTGTTCAAAAGCTTTTCCACCCAATCTTGGTACTTTTTTTATCGCCGTTCTATTGGCAAAAGGCCCGTTTTCATTTCGATAGGCAACTATATTTTCAGCCAATTTAGGGCCAATTCCTGAAACATAACTTAACAAAGAAGCACTTGCCGTATTTACATTCACCCCTACCTTATTGACACAATGCTCTACCACAGTATCCAATGATTTTTTTAAACTCGTTTGGTTTACATCGTGTTGATATTGTCCAACCCCGATAGATTTCGGATCGATTTTTACCAATTCAGCCAGAGGATCCGCCAAGCGCCTCCCGATAGAAATAGCTCCGCGAACGGTTGCATCATAATCTGGAAATTCATCTCTTGCAATCTTAGAAGCCGAATAAATAGAAGCTCCTGCTTCGTTTACTACAAAAATTTCTACAGGTGCTTTAAAAGAACTGTTTTTTATAAATTGTTCCGTTTCTCTTGAAGCCGTACCGTTACCTATAGCAATTGCTTGAATTTTATATTTTTTGACCAAAAATTCGATACTATAAGAAGCTTCGCGTGATTTATTTTGTGGTGCATGTGGGAAAATCGTTTCGTTATGAATTATGTCTCCTTGCTCATTTAGACAGACCACTTTACAACCCGTTCTAAATCCGGGGTCAATAGCCAAAATACGTTTTTCACCCAAAGGAGCCCCAAGTAAGAGCTGTTGTAAATTTTTTGCAAATACAGTAATTGCAGCTTCATCGGCTTTTTCCTTGGCAATATTGATTGCTTCAGTTGTTAGTGACGGGAATAATAAACGTTTATAAGCATCGTCAATGGCTAATTGTACTTCAGCTCCCGATTCATT
This sequence comes from uncultured Tenacibaculum sp., assembly GCA_947496185.1. Lineage (GTDB taxonomy): Bacteria > Bacteroidota > Bacteroidia > Flavobacteriales > Flavobacteriaceae > Polaribacter. The sequence continues at coordinate 169,188 of CANMCD010000009.1, read as the reverse complement.
ATTTCCTTTTATGATTTTTCGATCGATCTTTTGTAAAAGTGTATCGTCATCAATTTCAATTTTAACTCTAATGATACCTTCTTTTTCGGCACGTAAAATAGCCAACATTCTGTGGGAAGGAATGCGTTTGAGACTTTCAGACCAGTCAAAATAATCTTTAAACTTTTGCGCTTCTTCTTCGTCCTTTTTGGTTTTAACGACTTTGGTATTGATGGTTGCATACCGTTCCAATTCACGGCGTACCATATTTCTAATATCCGTTCGCTCATTGATCCATTCTGCTATGATATGTCGCGCGCCCTCTAACGCTTTATCTGCTGTATCAACTGTTTTTGTTAGGTATTTAGTGGCAGCAAAAGAAACATCGTCATTGCGTTGACTCATGATTATTTTTGCTAGGGGTTCTAAGCCATTATTTCGAGCCGTTTCTGCTTTTGTTTTACGTTTTTTCTTAAAAGGCAGGTACAGATCCTCAAGCGTAGTAAGATCCGCTATACTTTCAATTTTAGAGGCTAAATCATTGGTCAAACTTCCTTGTTCTTCAATAGTTTTTAGAATGGTTAGCTTTCTTTTTTCGAGCGTATCAAATTGTTCTTTTAGCTGAACGATTTGACCAATAGCGACCTCGTCTAAATTCCCAGTACGTTCTTTACGATAGCGAGCAATAAAAGGTATGGTACAATCTTCTGTTAATAAAGAAACCGTATTTTCGATAGATTTTTGAGAAATAGCAACACGGTCTGAAATAAAACGAATTAACTGCATAACGGATATAATAAATAATCTTAGTTTGCGAAAGTTGCTAAATTAAGAAACCAATATTTATAGCATGGAATAACCCATATAAATATTGGTTTTATTTTTGAATTTCTTAAAAAACGTATGTTTAATAAGTAAATTTTGTCAAAGTATAGATCTTATTAAGACTGTTATAATCTCCTTTTATAAAATAATCTTTGTATTTGAAAATGGTACTAGCTGCTTTATTTTGGATCTCTGTTTTATGAATTTTTCCAAAAACATTTTCAGGAGCTTTTTTACCCGCTATATGTTCAAATTTGTCATTAAATAAGCATTCAATTCTGGTAGATTTGGTATTAGCGTAAGAATTATAAGCTAGCATAACAGGATTAAAAAATACAGTAGCATTACCAAAACTAGCTATTGGAAGCCCAGGCATTGCACCCATTGCTCCCATCATTCCAAATGCAGCATTGGCTTTTCGTTGAATATAGCCCCCCAAAGTAAGTTGATAATCCCCTTTATTTTTAATAACAGAAACGCCAATAAATTCTGAAGTAATTTTACGGAGAAACTTTTTTGTTTTTTCAAATTCTCTATGATTATTATAATCTCCTCCTTTTTGAATTATAGGAGAATTTTTGAAGTCAATCTTTTCATCTTTTAAGATGGCGAAATCTTTTATAAAATTCCCTGAAGGATATTCTAAAACATGCATTAATAGTCGTTCTTTATCTCCCGCTATCAGGAATATTTTATCTTCATACAAGAATGAATTTGTTTTTTTTCTCGAAGATTTTTCGTTAGCAAGTGGCTTTTCATAAGTTTTATAAGAAGTTAATTCTTTTTTAGCTAAATCGATAGTGAGTATTTGAGTCAACTTTTTATAGTGATCTAAGGTAAGAATAACCTTATTGTTTCTAACAAACATTTTTTTGTTACTAGATACGCTTTCGATAGCATTGGGGATGTCTTTTTTAAATTTTTTTAACACACTGGTTTCGTGTGATTTAGCTAATAGTTCCGTGATTTTTACAAGTTTACTTTTTTTATTTAGAACTAATGGATTGTAGTGATTATTGACTGCTTTTTTAACAGGTTGACCTAGTTTATTAAAACTATATAAGAAAATACCACCATATTTATTCCCCGTTAAGATATAGAAGTTGTTTTGATGAGAAATGGTCTGTATTAAGGTCTCATTTTTACTGATAACAAATTCATGACTTGTAGTTTTCTCTCTTTTGAGATCGAAGTTAATACAGATAAACTTGTTTTTTTGTTTGTTTGAAAGAAAAATATGATAATTTTCACGATCAATTGCACTGCCTAAAAGTACTTTAAATTTTCTCTTTTTACTTTCAGAAATAAGTTTGTTTGTAATTTCAAACTGTTCATTTAATCGATAAACATATACGTTTTTAGCGTCTGCCAAAAAGAAGGTGATATCATTACTTTCTTTATTGACCAAAGTCATTACATCTTTAATATTACTAAGATTGGTTTTTAAACTATTCTTAAAACTTCCAATTTTAGTTTGAGAGAATAAATGAAGTGACATAAAAGCATAGCATATCACAGCAATGAGATTTTTTTTCATGATTTTTTAATTATACGAAATTTTTAAAACGGTGGCAAAAGTAAGGTTTCTGGAAGTGTGTAGAAATCTTTTTAAAAGAATATTTCTTGTGCCAAACGAAACGTATTGGCATGGGCTTCTACTATGAATTTAATTTCTTTTGAGTAACCGCCACCCATACAGCAAACTATAGGAATTTGATGGTTAAAACAAGTTTGTAAGACCAATCGATCACGTTCTTTGCACCCTGCTAATGTCAAAGAAAGTTTGCCTAACGAATCGCTGGCTAATACATCAACGCCACATTGGTAAAAAATAAAATCAGGTTTTTGTTCTTCAATTAGTTTGGGGAGTGTATCTCTTAGAACGGATAAGTATTCCTCGTCTTTGGTATTGTTTTCAAGAGCAATATCCAAGTTAGAATTTTCTTTATGAAACGGGTAATTGTTTTTGGCATGCATCGAAAAGGTAAAAACACTATCGTCTTCTCGAAATATCTCTGCAGTACCATTTCCTTGATGAACATCCAAATCAACAATTAAAATGTGAGTAGCTAGTTTTTCTTGTTGTAAGTATCTAGCAGCAACAGCTTGATCATTGAGAAGACAAAAACCTTCTCCTCGATTGGTATAGGCATGATGCGTACCTCCTGCAATATTCATGGCAATTCCATACTTTAGTGCATGGTGAGTTGCTTTCATTGTACCGTCTGCAATAATCATTTCCCTCGCAATTAATTGCTCTGTTAGCGGAAAACCTATTTTTCGTTCTTCACTTTTGGACAATGTAATATTGAGTAAATCAAAAAAATATTCTGGGGTATGTACGGTAAAAAAGTACTTGTTATTGGGTATTTCAGGGGTGAAAAAATTATCAGCAATACACGTACCCTCAAACAATAATTGTTGTGGTAGTAAGTCATATTTAATCATCGGAAACCTGTGCTTATCAGGTAGTGGATGATTGTATATTTCGTGATACGCTATTTTTAGCAAACCTGAACACCATTTTCCACGGTTTCTTTTGGAGCAACAAAAGTAAGTTTTCCGTCAGGGGTATCCGCCATTAAAATCATACCTTGACTTTCTACACCGCGTAATTTTCTAGGAGCTAAATTGCAAAGTACGTTTACTTGTTGTCCGATAATATCTTCAGGAGCAAAACTTTCTGCTATTCCAGAAACAATGGTTCGTGTATCAATTCCCACATCTACAGTTAGCTTTAAAAGCTTTTTAGTTTTAGCAACCTTTTCAGCAGCAACGATGGTACCCACTCTGATGTCCATTTTGGTAAAATCATCGAATGAGATAGTATCTTTTTGTGGTTCAATAGTTTTATTGGCTTGTTCGTTAGCTTTTTTAGTAGCTTCTAATTTATCTAACTGAACTTGAATTGTTTTGTCTTCAATTTTAGCAAACAATAAAGTAGCCTTATTTATCACATGGTTAGGTGTTAACAACTCTTTATTTTCAGTAACAGCTTGCCAGCTCAACAATTCCTTTATACCTAACATAGCAGTTAACTTTGCCGCTGTAAAAGGTAAAAAAGGTTCTGATACTACCGCCAATCCCGCAGCAATTTGAAGAGCAACATACATAATAGTTTTTACACGCTCTTCATCTTGTTTGATAACTTTCCAAGGTTCTTCGTCTGCTAAATATTTATTACCTAAACGCGCCAAATTCATCATTTCTTGAGACGCTTCCCTGAAACGATAACGTTCTAAAGATTTCGAAATAATTCTAGGGAATTCTTTTAATTGAGATAAAGTATCTTCGTCTACCTCGGTAAATTCATTAGGAGCAGGTATAACCCCCTGATAATATTTGTTAGTTAGTACTACAACTCGGTTGATAAAATTACCAAAAATGGCAACTAACTCGTTATTGTTTTTCGCTTGAAAATCTTTCCAAGTAAAATCATTGTCTTTATTTTCAGGAGCATTGGCCGTTAGGGTATAACGCAATACGTCTTGTTGATCAGGAAACTCTTCTAAATATTCATGTAACCATACAGCCCAATTTTTAGACGTAGAAAGCTTGTTACCCTCTAGGTTTAAAAATTCATTAGCAGGTACATTTTCGGGTAAGATATAATTACCATGCGCTTTTAACATAGCAGGAAAAATAATACAGTGAAAAACGATATTATCCTTTCCGATAAAATGAACAAGTTTGGTATCCTCTTTTTTCCAATAATCTTCCCAGTTTTTACCTACATTTTCAGCCCATTCTTTTGTAGAGGAAATATAGCCTATTGGAGCATCAAACCAGACATATAATACTTTTCCATCTGCTCCCGCTACAGGAACAGGAATTCCCCAGTCTAGGTCACGAGTTACAGCTCTAGGGCGTAAACCATCATCAATCCACGATTTAACCTGTCCTAATACATTAGGTTTCCAATCGTTTTTATGACCTTCTAAAATCCATTCTTTTAAGAAAGCCTCATGCTTATCTAAAGGTAAAAACCAATGTTTTGTTTCTCTTAGCGTGGGAGTATTGCCAGTAATAGCAGATTTCGGATTAATTAAATCCGTTGCGTTATGGCTCGTACCACATTTTTCACACTGATCGCCATAACTTTCTTCATTTCCACATTTAGGGCAAGTACCTATTACGAATCTATCAGCTAGATATTGATCTGCCTGTTCGTCATATAATTGTTCTGATACCTCTTCAACAAACTCTCCTTCTTGGTGTAGTTTTTTAAAAAACTCAGAAGCCGTTTTATGATGGATTTCTGCCGAAGTACGAGAATAATTATCGAAAGAAATTCCAAAATCAGCAAATGATTTTTTGATGATTCCGTGGTATTTGTCAATTATATCCTTTGGAGAAACACCTTCTTTTTTAGCACGCATAGGGATGGCAACACCATGTTCATCCGAACCACATATATAAGCAACTTCTTTTCCATTGGCACGCAAAAAACGTGCATAAATATCTGCTGGAACATATACTCCAGCCAAATGACCAATATGTATAGGGCCGTTTGTATAGGGTAATGCTGCTGTAATTGTATATCTTTTTGGTGTGCTCATCTGTTTACGCTAAAAAATTCAAGCGCAAAAATACAGGAAATTTTTCATTTGAAAATTCGGGGTAACCACTATTTATTACTAATTGTAGTATCGTATAATCGATTGATTTTACTGATTTCTGTTTTGATAGTTATCAGTTTACAACTATTTTTACCCATAAAGCGAATTTAATTTTTAAGGATAGTAAACTGTGTTGGGTTTTCAATACGTATATTAAATGGCTTTTATTCATTAAATAATAATTGAGAATGATTCGAAAACTTTATATAATCTTTTTTATGTATTCTATGGTTTATGCACAAAGTAAAGGGGAAAAGCTTACACGTCCTCCTTATCTTAAAAAAGGAGATACGATTGCCATATTAGCACCTGCTGGAATTTTAAAAAATAGAAAACAAGTAATTGATAGGGCACGGAAATTGGTAGAAAGTTGGGGGTTACATGTGGTTTATGGAAAGCATATGTTTCGTCAAAACCATCATTTTGCAGGAACAGATGAAGAACGTTGTCAAGACTTTCAAGAAGCACTTGACGACCCTAACATAAAAGCTATTTGGTGTGCAAGAGGAGGCTATGGATCCGTGAGAATATTAGATAAACTGGATTTTACTAAGTTTAAAGAAGCACCGAAATGGGTAATAGGGTATTCTGATATTACAGCATTTCATAATCATATTCACAATTTGGGGGTCGAAACACTCCATGCGATGATGGGAACAAGTTTACAAGATAAAAAAGAAACCATCCCTCATACGATTTCGACTTTTAAAAAAGCGTTATTTGGAGGATCTTTAAAATATACACTGACTTCAACTTCTAAAAATAGAAAAGGAAAGGTAGTAGGTAAACTAGTAGGAGGAAATATAGCCATATTGGCATCCATGTTGGGGTCAGAAAGTCAAATAAATACCGATGATAAAATTTTATTTATAGAGGAAATCGGAGAATATAAATATGCTATAGATCGTATGTTGCAAAGCTTAAAGCGAGCGGGTTATTTTACAAAAGTTCGGGCTGTTGTGGTAGGTGATATGACTAAGATTAAAAAAAATTCTACGCCTTGGGGAAGTTCTATTGAGCAGTTAATAGTTGATATTCTACCGAAAGGTATACCTATTATGTTTGGATTTCCTGCAGGACATGAGCCAGATAATAGGGCTTTATTTATGGGGCGAACAGTCCGCTTATCTATAGGAGAAGAAAAAAGTAGTTTGATTTTTGAATGATTCAAACAAGTATAATAGTATAAAAAATGGCAAAACATTATGAATTAGGAAAGAAAGGGGAGGCTCTTGCGCTAACATATTTGAAGGAAAAAGGATACCAAATTTTAGAAAGGAATTATCGATATCGAAAAGCAGAAATTGATATTATTGCTCAAAAAGGAACTTTCATCTCTATTATTGAAGTAAAAACGCGGTCTTCAAATTATTTAAAAAGTCCACAAGATGCAGTAAATGCTAAAAAGATAGGATTGTTAGTGCAGGCAGCAGATAATTATGTGTATAAAAACGACTTAAATGTAGAGGTGCGGTTTGATATTGTGGTAGTACTTAAAAAGAAAAAGGATTTTTTTATTCAGCATATCGAAGATGCTTTTTTGTACTTTACGTAAAAATAAAAAAGAACTCGCAGTGTATTTTTTATATAAAACACGAGTTCTTTTTAATTATTTTGATTAAGTACTCTGGTACTATATTATTGTTCTAAAGTTTCAAAGAACTTTTTGACATCTTCAATAGTATTAGGTACTGCAATAATCTTTTTTTGTTCGTTTAATACAAAATAAGTAGGTGTAGCATTGATTTTGTATTTTCTTACGACTTCATTGTCAAATTTAAATTCTGGATGGGTACCTACAACATTGTGCCATCCCCCTAATTTTGGTTTGAATTTATTAAAGTCTGCAACATTATTTTCTATAGCAAAAGAGATCACAGAAGTAGCATTGTGTTTCTTCATAAACCCATGTACTTCGGGAACTTCTCTAACACAATGAGGACAACCTGTACTCCAAAAAATCATTAAATAGTTTTTGCCATCTTTAAGTTGAGATAACTGGTAGTTTTTACTTCCTTCTTTCCAAGAAAAATCAGGAGCTTGCCTTCCAACGGAAACGCTTAATTCGTCTAGTTTTTTAGCTTTGAAAGCTTCGTTTTTATCAGCTAACTCATCATAATATTCACTAAAAAGCCAATCAACAATTTCTGAATTTCTTTTTTCAGCATAACGAGTAGCTAAATATTCAATTATTTCTTTTTTGATGCCTTTCTTAGGTAACTCTTCCATTACTTTAGCTATAGATTTTTTGTATAGCTTCTGTTGTGTTATTTGATCTTCAGAATAGTTTGAGTAAAAAACAAATTCATCTATTTTGTCTACTAAATAAGAAGAATTGTATAAAGTTTTATCTTCAAAGTCAACATATTTAAAGAAGTGATCTGAAATGACTTCCATATACTCTTGTGGGTCACTTGTAACACTAGAGGGATTGTATTTTTTAGAAGCTTTAATAAAGCTATGTGCTAACATTCCTTCCGATTTATTTTCATAACTTTCTTGAAGGTCGTTAAGTGCTTTTAGTTCTTTCTTGTACGCTTTTTTACTTTCTTTAGAAGCGCTTTGCAAGTATTCTACTTGATGAAGTGAAACCTTTTTTTGTGCTTCAGCCGTTTTTTCTACATACTCACTATATAATTTATTCTCTCTTGAATTGGTATATACTACTGATTCATCAGGGAATTTTGGGTTGAAAATAAATTCAATATTTTCTTTGTTAAAGAGAAAGTCTATAAAACCACCTCCCTTATTTTTATAAGTAATACGGTATGCTCCCGACTCCGTTCCTTTAGGAAGTTTAAAAGAAAATTTCCCTAAAATTTGTTTGTCAGCTCCTACCGTGATGGTGTCAAATTTAATGGTTGTGTTTGCAATATACTTAGGTTTTATACCTTGAAGTTTATGAAGCATTACCCAGTCACTTTTTTCAGGGGGTGTCATAGTACCTTTAATAGAATATTGTGCATTAACCGTTGCAGCTACAAGGACTAATAAACTCAGTATTTTTTTCATAATATTGGTATTGATAATTTTTTGTTAAGGGTTAAACATCTTTGTTTAATATTTCTTAATTCAAGAAACGTACCAAAAAACTATTTTTATTTAAGGGGTACCCAAAACAACTATTTTGAACAGTAAATATATAAAGTTTATTAGAAATAGCATATAAATAATTCGAATAATAGCTTTTAAGTAAGAAGTTTAAGGTTGTTTTTTAGTTTTCCTACGTTAAATATGTTAAAATTCTAATGTTCTTTTACTTGAAATAATCCAGTTGTTCAAAGTAATGAATAATGGCTTCTTTTATTAAAACCGATTGTTCGCCGGGTTTTAAATTAGGAAGTTGATTAATGGTTTTATAATGTGGCCAACCTTCATCATCAAAATAATCAAAGGTATAATAACCGTAAGGTTCAAGTAATTTGCATATAGCAATATGCATTAGGTTGATCTTTTCATCTTTTTTAAATACCTGACGTCCTTTACCCAGTTCTTGTACGCCAATTAAGTAAATAACGGAATCAACATCAAGTGTGTCTCCATCAGCAAATTGATTTGATAATTTGTTGATGATATGATCCCATTTGGCTTTTAACGTATTGTTTTTATCCATTTTTTTTAAAGCAAAGATACAAAGCAGTTGGTTATATTTGTCTGATTTTTATTTAGGAAACACTTATATTGATCGATTTAATAAAATAATTAACTTCAAAGATTATGAATATTGTTGATATTATAATAGTTACATTTTTACTTTTTGGTTTTGTTAGAGGTGTCTTAAAGGGGTTGCTTGTCGAAGTCGCTTCTTTGGTAGCGTTGGTTGTTGGAGTTTACGGCGCAATTCATTTTTCTTACTTTGTTGGTGATTGGCTTAAGGCGAGTGTTTCTTGGTCAGAGAAATATATATCTTTGGCTGCTTTTGCCATTACCTTTATAATAATTGTATTATCTATAAGTTTACTGGGTAAAATATTGACAAAAGTTGCAGGGGTTGTTGCTTTAGGGATATTAAATAAATTATTAGGAGGAGTGTTTGGAATGTTAAAAATCGGGGTGATTTTAAGTGTAGTGTTTATGCTTTTTGAGAAAATTAATAATACTCTCCCTTTGGTTAGTAAAGAAAAAATAGAGACTTCAATATTTTATAGCCCTATTGCCAAAATTGCACCTACTATCTTTCCAATAATAATGGACAAAATAGATAACGAAAAAGAAAAAAATGAAAACGCCATTTAAAGACGTTTCTTATTCTTTTTTGAGAGACTTGTTTAAAAATGTTACTTTAGTTGAATAACGATGGCTCCTGAAAACTCTTCGCTAATTTGATTCAAAGCTCTATCGGCATCAAGTCTTGTTCTGTAATCTCCAACTTGAATTTTCCACTCGGGGGCTTCATAGCTTAAAAATGTGCGTGTGTTAGGAAATAGCGTTTTAAAACGATATCTCGTGTTTTTAGCCTTTTTTTCTAATCCATTATATAGTTGTATTCTATAGCCAGTTTTTGTAACTTTATTGTAGGTTCTCTTTTTTTTGATTAATTTATTTATGGATTTGATGTCGTTGTGGTTAGACTGCGAAAAAGAAGTGAAACTTACTAAAAACAGTAAGGCTACTAAGAGTGAAGTTATATGTTTATTTTTCATAAATAAAGATTCTTATTACAAAAGTAACGACTTGCTCCTTAAAAGATTGATTTTACTAGTTATTTAGAATAAATATAAATTACCTGCAACAAACTCTTAAGATTTCACAATTTAGACAGAAGTAGTACTTTTGTCCAACTTTCTGTGGATCGTTTTTTTAGCTGTAACACAGGAAAAATTGTACCAAAATAGATACGAAACTTATATTTTATAGTATGAAAAGTGTGAAACATCACAGTAATTTAACTCAAACACTCTTAAAGAGTTTAGCATTCTTCTTAGTCTTTTTAGTAAGTTTTTCGGTCTTTTCACAGGATGTAGATGAGGCTCGTCAAAAGGAAGGAAAAAAATTGTTTAAATCTCTTTGTGCTTCTTGTCACAAGTTGAACAAGAAGTTAGTGGGGCCAAAACTCGGTGGAGTTGAAGAGCGTAGAGAGAATGAATGGTTGAAAGCGTGGATTAAAGATAACGCGGCATTGAGAGCTTCTGGCGATAAAGAGGCAATTGCAATTTATGAAGAGTACAATGGGTCAAACATGACCGCTTTTCCTCAGTTAACGGATAAGAATATAGATGATATTCTGTATTATACAACTGTTGGAGACCCAAAGAAAAAGGTCGTTGCGGAAACTCCGGGAGCTACAGGTGGCGATGGTGGTGGTTCAGGGCCTAAATGGTTAATTTATATTTTGGCAGCTGCGGTTGTTATAGCTTTTTTAATTATAGCAAGTCTGTTAAAGACGATAAGCGAATTGAAAGGTGCGCCTAAAACACCTGGTTTAATGGGGCAAACGGCAGAGTTGTGGGCAGGTATTAAGCAAAATACTTTCTTGCATGTGTTGTTCGCTATTTTTGGTGCTTTAATGGGGGCTTATTTCTTGTTTGGGACACTATTTAAAGTAGGTGTTGATGAAGGGTATCAGCCAATTCAGCCAATTGCTTTTTCACATAAAATACATGCGGGTGACAATAAGATTGATTGTCAATACTGTCACTCAGCAGCAAAACACAGTAAGCATTCAGGGATTCCTTCTGTAAATGTTTGTATGAACTGTCATAAAAATATTTCTGAAGTTGCCGATGATACAAAGGTAGTGATGGAAGATGCTGTACTTGGTAAGAAAGAATTAGATAAGGAAATAGCTAAGGTATACGAAGCAGCCGGATGGGATGCTGAGAAATTAGCGTATACAGGAGAAACGAAACCTGTAAAATGGGTAAGAGTTCATAACTTGCCTGACTTTGCATATTTTAACCACTCTCAACACGTAACTGTTGCAGGATTGAAGTGTCAAAAATGTCACGGACCCGTAGAGGAAATGGAAGAGCTATATCAATATTCATCGCTAACAATGGGGTGGTGTATTGATTGTCACAAGGAAACCAAGGTTGACTTGAAAGGAAATGAGTACTACGCTAAAATTCATGAAGAATTAGCAAAAAAGTATGGTGTAGAGCAAGTGACAATTGCGCAATTAGGAGGAAAAGAGTGTGGTAAGTGCCACTATTAATCAATTAGAAAGTAGAAAAACACGTTTATAAATGGCTTCAGACAAAAAATACTGGCAAAGTGTTGAGGAACTAAAAGATAGTTCTATTGTTGAAACGCTACGTAATAAAGAGTTTGTACAAGAAATACCTACAGATGAGTTTTTAGGGGATAAAGAAACATTAGAAGCTTCATCTACTACTCGTAGAGATTTCTTAAAGTATGTTGGATTCACCACAGCAGCGGCTTCTTTAGCCGCCTGTGAGGGTCCGGTAAGAAAATCAATTCCCTATGTAGTTCAACCTAATGATGTAGTGGTTGGTGTAGCTGATTGGTATGCTACAACCATGGCAGATGGTTTTGATTTTGCAAACGTATTAGTAAAAACAAGAGAAGGGCGTCCTATTATGGTAATGCCTAATAAAGAAGCTGGTGCAGATATCAATGCAAGAACGGTAGCTTCTATTTTGTCTTTATATGATGAAAAATTACGTTTAAAGGAACCTAAAAAAGGTACTGAGACAATTACTTGGGCAAATGCTGATAAGGAGATTGTAGCAAAATTAGAAGGGTTAAAGAATGCAAACAAACCAGTAGTTTTATTAACTGGTACTTTGACAAGCCCATCGACAGAAAAAGTAATTGCAGATTTCTTAGCTAAGTATCCAAATGTAAAGCACGTAATTTACGATGCTATTTCAGAAAATGGTGCTTTAGAAGCTTTCGCTGCGATGTACGGTAAGAGAGCCTTGCCAAATTATGATTTTAGTAATGCAAAAGTGATTGCTTCTGTAGGAGCAGACTTCCTATCAGATTGGCACGGTGGTTTTGAAAAGAGTTACGTAGACGGAAGAAAAGTGAACAGCGGTAAGATGTCTTATCATGTGCAATTTGAAAGTAACTTGTCTCTAACTGGGGCAAATGCAGATAAGCGTGTTGTTGTAAAACCATCCGATCAAGTATATACATTGATCAATTTATACAACGAAATTACAGGAGCTAATCTACCATCAAAAACTACTTCCGTAGATGCAGAAACTAAAAAGTTAGCAAAAGCTTTAAAGAAGGCAGGGTCGAAAGCAGTAGTTGTTACAGGTATTAATGACAAGAATGCACAACTTATTGCTTTGGCAATTAACGAAGCATTACAAAGTGAAATAATAGATGTCAAAAAACCATTGTATGTAAGACAAGGTAACGATGCAAAAGTAGCTGCTTTAGTAGCAGACATGAAAGCAGGAAAAGTTGCAGGTTTGTTAACATACAATGTTAACCCAGCCTACACATTCGTCAATGCTAGTGATTTTGTAGCAGGTGTGAAAAAGTTAGAATTGTCAGTAGCATTGTCTACACAGAATGACGATACTTCAAGCATAACTCAATACAGTTTACCAACACCTCATTATTTAGAGTCATGGGGAGATGTATTGTTGCAAGAAGGAACGTATAGTTTAATGCAGCCAACCATCCAACCATTGTTTAATACACGTCAATTACAAGACGTATTATTAAAGTGGTCGGGGAGTACTGTAAACTATTACGATACATTAAAAGAGTTTTGGGCTACAAATATCCTAAACGGTGCTTCTTGGAATCAGGCGTTACATGATGGATTCTTTAAGGCTACTACAGTAGAAGCTACAGAAAAAACATCAGAAACAAAAGAAGAAGCTACTGAATCGAATGTGGTACTAAGTAGTGTAGCAAGTCAGCTATTATCAGCTACCAAAGCTTCAAAATACGAATTAAATTTATACACATCTACAGGTTTAGGTGACGGTAAACAAGCGAATAACCCTTGGTTACAAGAATTACCGGATCCAATTACCCGTGCTTCGTGGGATAATTATATTACCATGTCTTTAGCAGATGCTAGAGAATTAGGATTTGAAAACCCAGTGAAAGATAACGGAGCTATAGATGGTAATTATGCAAACCTTACCGTGAATGGAGTAACCATTAAGAATATCCCAGTAATCTTACAACCGGGGCAAGCTAAAGGATCTCTTGGATTGGCATTAGGGTATGGTAGAAAACATGCCATGAAAGATGAAATGCAAGTAGGGGTAAATGCATATCCATTCTATAAAGATGGTAACAATATACAATACAATGTTTCTATAGAGAAAGCATCAGGATGGCACAAGTTTGCTTGTATGCAAGTACAAAGTACGCTTGCTGGACGTCATGATATCTTAAGAGAAGCATCACTTAAAGAGGTTAATGATAAAACATTAGATCCTAAACATACATGGAATAAGCCGTTTATGGTTTCTTACGACCACCAAGAGGTTGAAGGAAGTACCATTGACCTTTGGGATGAGCATGATAGAAGTTTAGGACACCACTTTAAATTATCTATTGACTTAACTTCTTGTACTGGGTGTGGTGCATGTGTTATTGCATGTCACGCCGAAAACAATGTACCTGTAGTTGGTAAAGACGAAATGCGAGTAGGTCGTGATATGGCTTGGTTACGTATTGATCGTTATTATTCTTCAACAGTAGAAGATAAGCAATTTGAGGCAAAAATGACCTTAGAGGAATACAAGGCTCAAAATCCAAATATACCAAATCAAGAGCTTGAAAGAAGCTATACAGAGAAGGTATTAGAGTTAAGTAGAGGAGACTTGTTTGACGCTTTGGAAAATCCGGCTGAGAATCCTCAGGTATCATTCCAACCAATGATGTGTCAGCACTGTAATCATGCACCTTGTGAAACGGTATGTCCAGTAGCTGCAACCTCTCATGGTCGTCAAGGTCAAAATCAAATGGCATATAACCGTTGTGTAGGTACTCGTTATTGTGCAAACAACTGTCCATATAGAGTACGTCGTTTCAACTGGTTCAATTATGCGAACAATGATGAGTTTGATTTCAACATGAATAATGAGTATGGAAAAATGGTATTGAATCCAGATGTAGTTGTTCGTTCACGAGGAGTAATGGAAAAATGTTCGTTCTGTATTCAATCAACTCAAGAAGTAATCTTAAAGGCTAAGAGAGAAGGAAGACCTGTAAGAAAAGACGAGTTCAACGATGCTTGTGCTTGTTCTGCAGCATGTTCTTCTGGTTCAATGGTGTTTGGAGATGTAAACAATCCAGAAGATCCAGTGACTCCATTAGTGGAAGATAAGAGAGCTTTCCATGTATTAGATTATATAGGTGCAAAGCCTAATGTAGTGTATCAAGTGAAAGTAAGAAATACAAACGAAGCCTAATAATAAAATAAACTAAGTATATAGATTATGTCGTCTCATTACGAATCATCTTATAGAGAACCTTTAGTGTTAGGTAACAAAAGTTACCACGACATCACTGAAGATATTGCTAGACCTATTGAAGGAAAAGCAAACAAAAATTGGTATATCGCATTTTATATCTCTCTAGTAGCAATGTTATGGGGATTTGGATGTATCTTTTACACCGTTGGAACAGGTATTGGTGTATGGGGATTAAGTAAAAACATTGGATGGGCCTGGGATATCACCAACTTTGTATGGTGGGTAGGTATTGGTCACGCAGGAACCTTAATCTCGGCGGTACTATTATTATTCCGTCAAAAATGGAGAATGGCGATCAACAGGTCTGCGGAAGCAATGACAATCTTTGCGGTATTCCAAGCAGGATTGTTTCCAATTATACACATGGGTAGACCTTGGAATGGATATTGGGTAATGCCAATCCCTAACCAGTTTGGGTCATTATGGGTAAACTTTAACTCTCCTTTATTATGGGATGTATTCGCAATTTCAACCTATTTATCAGTATCATTAGTTTTCTGGTGGACTGGTTTATTGCCTGACTTTGCAACCATCCGTGATAGAGCTGTAAAGCCATTCCAAAAGAAAATCTATGCATTACTTTCTTTTGGTTGGTCAGGTAGAGCTAAAGACTGGCAACGTTTTGAAGAAGTATCTTTGGTATTAGCTGGTTTGGCAACTCCCCTAGTACTTTCGGTACATACGATTGTATCAATGGATTTTGCTACTTCGGTTAACCCAGGATGGCACTCGACAATTTTCCCACCTTATTTCGTAGCAGGAGCAATTTTCTCAGGATTTGCCATGGTACAAACACTTTTAGGAGTAATGCGTAAGGTGACAAATATGGAAGCTTATATTACGAGATTACATGTTGAATACATGAATATCGTAATTATCTTAACAGGAGGTATAGTAGCTGTAGCGTATGCTACAGAATTCTTTATCGCTTGGTATACTGGATCACCGTATGAAAATTATACATATTTATCATTCGGAGCAGAAGCTGGAGCTTACGGTTGGGCATTCTGGTCATTAATGATATTTAACATTATAATTCCACAAATTTTATGGATCAAGAAACTTAGAAGAAGTTTCATAGTATCTTTCCTAGTATCTATTGCTATCAATATCGGAATGTGGTTTGAGCGTTTTGATATCATTGCAATTGTATTAAGTAAAGGACAATTACCATCAACTTGGTGGCGTTTTGAACCAACATTTGTAGATGTAGGTATTTTCATCGGAACAATAGGGTTCTTCTTCGTATTATTCTTATTATATGCAAGAACATTCCCAGTAATTCCTACGGCTGAGATTAAGACGATTTTAAAATCTTCAGGAGAGAACTTTAAAAAACTAAGAGACGAGAAAAATGAGCACTAATAAAGTAATTCACGCATTATATAATGATGATGATATCTTAATGGATGCTGTTAAGAAAGTAAAGGCAGCACATCATCATATTGAAGAAGTCTTTTGTCCATTTCCCGTTCACGGATTAGACAAAGCGATGGGCTTAGCCCCTACACGTTTAGCGATAACAGCTTTCTTATACGGAATTACGGGTACAGCTGTAGCTACTTGGTTGACATGGTATACCATGATTGCTGATTGGCCACAAGATATTGGTGGTAAACCTAATTTTTCTTGGGCAGCAAACATGCCTGCTTTTGTGCCAATTTTGTTCGAAATGACAGTGTTTTTCGCAGCTCACTTGATGGTAATAACGTTTTACATGCGTAGTAAGATTTGGCCGTTTAAAGAAGCTGAAAACCCAGATCCAAGAACTACTGATGACCATTTCTTGATGGAAATTCCAGTTCATGGAAATGAAGAAGAGTTAAAGACGTTGTTAGAAACAACAGGGGCAGTAGAAATTAACATAGTAGAAAAGCATTAATAAGGGAATTATGAAAAGTTTAAAAATAATTTTAGCCTTAGTAGTAATTACAAGTATCGTTTCTTGTAATAATAAAAGAGTACCGCAAGTACAATACATGCCAGATATGTATACTTCGGTTCCTTATGATGCTAACGGAGTAACTTCTGCGGGTGGTGTTAAAGTAAACAGACAGCCTGTAGCAGGTACAGTAAGCAGAAATGGAATTGTTGCTTATGATATCCCAGATACCAATGAAGGATATGAAAAGGCAAAGACAGTACTTAAGAATCCATTTAAACCTACTGAAGAGAATTTAGAGAAAGGCAAAGAGTTATACACGATTTACTGTGCTTCTTGTCATGGTAAAAAAGGTGACGGTAACGGAGTATTATCTCAAAGAGATAAGTTTACAGGAATACCAAAGTATAACGATCCTGCTAGAAATATTACAGAAGGAAGCATTTATCATGTGATTATGCATGGTAGAAATATGATGGGATCTCATGCTTCTCAATTAAGATATAAGGAGCGCTGGCAAGTTGTTCAATACGTTGAAAAATTAAAAAGCGAATTAAAATAATTCTATAATAGATAGTTTAGAAATATGTATCAGTTTACAGGAAAATTAAAAATATTTGCACTCGCTTTGATGGTAATCGGTCTGATTGGTACTGCATATAACTTTATGTCAGCTCCGACTACTTTAGAAGAAGCAAAGGAAATTCTAGCAAAACAAGACGATGCACACCACGGTGGGCATGGTGCTGGCCATGGTGAAGAAAAGAAGGCTGAAGCACATCACGGTGGTGAAGCAGCAAGTCATCATGGAGAAGCAGCAGATCATGATGCCCATGCAGCACATGCTTTTCACCAAATGCAAAACAGACCTTGGTCAGCCTTTTATGTACCTATGTTGTTCCTTTTAGGAGTATCTTTATTAGTACTAGCTTTCTATGCAGCACAACGAGTTGCTCAGGCAGGTTGGTCAGTGGTACTTTTTAGAGTAATGGAAGCCATCACTAGTAATATATATTATGTTAGTGCTTTTATGTTAGTATTTATAATACTTACAGTAATGCACTTTAATCACTTATTCCCTTGGATGGGAGAAGGAGTATTTGATCCACAAAGTCCAAACTACGATCCTATCGTAGATAGAAAGAGTTGGTGGATGAATGTACCGGGTTGGGCTATTAGAGGAGTTTTTTACTTGGCGGGTTGGAATGTTTTCCGATTCATATTAAGAAAAAAATCACTTCAACAAGATAATGGTGATTTAAAACTACATAAAAACATTTATAATATTTCTGTAGCATTTATCGTATTCTTTTTACTTTCTGAATCAATGATGTCTTGGGATTGGATCATGGGTATTGACCCGCACTGGTTCTCAACATTATTCGGATGGTATGTATTAGCCACTTTCTTAGTATCTGCGTTAACAGTAATTGCTATAGTTACGATTTACTTGCGTTCAAAGGGCGTATTACCATTTGTAAATGATAGTCATATTCATGATTTAGCAAAATTTATGTTTGGTTTTTCAGTATTCTGGACATACTTATGGTTCGCACAATTTATGTTAATATGGTATGCAGACATGCCAGAGGAAACGACCTATTATGCACAACGTTTTAATGAATATAAAGTGCCATTTTTAGGAATGGTTGCTTTAAACTTTATTTTCCCTGTTTTATTATTACTCAACAGTGATTATAAAAGTATTCCTTGGTTAGTTGTCTTAGGGGGAATTGTAATATTGATCGGACATTATGTAGATTTATTCGTAATGATTATGCCGGGTACCGTTGGTGGGCAATGGGGATTCGGATTGGGTGAAATAAGTGGACTGTTATTTTTCGTAGGATTGTTCATTTATGGTACTTTTAGTGCGTTTGCAAAAGCCAATCCATTGGCAAAAGGAAATCCTTTCGTACATGAAAGTGAAACACATCATTACTACATTATCGAACACAGAGGAGAAGATAGTAATCATCATTAATAAACAACATTAAACAACAATAGTTAAGATATTATGCTCGCTTTATTTTATATTTTTATAGCAGTTGCAATAGGGGTAAGCTTTTGGCAGATAACACGTATTATGAACTTTCGTTCTGTTATTGCTACAGACAAAGACAATGATACTCAGGGTAAAATAGCATTGCTTTTCCTTGCTTTTCTTTATGCAATGATGATTTATTGCTTGATAGGAATGAATGTTTATTTATTACCAGAATCTGCTTCTATTGAAGGAGAACATGATGATAACCTTTTTGATATTACTTTCTGGCTTATTGGTATCGTTCAATTTGGAATGCAATTTTTAATCTTTTTCTTCTCATATAAGTACAGAGGAAACAAGAACCAAAAAGCCTTGTTCTATGCAGATAGTCATAAATTAGAATTGTTATGGACATCTATTCCAGCAGTGACAATTGTAATTTTAATCGGATACGGATTGTGGCAATGGAATAACATCATGTACGTTGGAGAAGATGAAAACCCAATTATCATCGAAGTATATTCTCAACAATTTAGATGGGATGCACGATATGCTGGTCAGGATAATGAGTTAGGATTAGGAAATGTTAATTTTATTAAAGGAATTAACACGATGGGAGTAGACATGTCTGATCCAAAAGCACAAGACGACAAGCAAGTAACCGAATTATATTTACCAAAAGGTAAAAAGATATTATTTAAGTTCCGTTCTCAGGATGTATTACACTCGGCTTATATGCCGCACTTTAGAGCGCAAATGAACTGTGTACCAGGAATGGTAACGCAATTTGCTTTTACGCCTAAGTATACGACTGAAGAAATGAGACAAAATGAGGAAGTAATTGCCAAAACAAAAGGAATAAACAAAATCAGAGCTGCCAAGGGAGAAGAACCGTATGAATTTAATTATTTGTTACTTTGTAATAAAATATGTGGGGCATCTCACTACAATATGCAAATGAAGATTACGGTAGTGGAAGAGGCTGAGTATAAAAAATGGTTGTCAGAACAAAAAACATTAGCTCAGGTTATTAAATAAGATATTTTTAAAAAGTATAAAGATATAGATTATGTCAGATCATCATCACAAAGAAACATTTGTAACGAAATACATCTTTAGTACAGACCACAAGATGATTTCTAAACAGTTTTTAATAACTGGGATGTTTATGGGAATCATCGGGGTATTCATGTCAATGTTATTCCGTTTACAAATAGCATGGCCAGAAACTTCGTTCTCGATTGTAGAGGCGTTTTTAGGTAGCCATCAAACGGACGGAGTTATGAACCCAGATATGTACTTGGCATTGGTTACGATACACGGTACTATCATGGTATTTTTCGTACTAACCGCAGGATTGAGTGGAACGTTTTCAAACTTATTAATTCCATTACAAATTGGAGCTCGTGATATGGCTTCAGGATTCTTAAATATGGTATCTTACTGGTTGTTCTTTTTGTCTTCTATTATAATGGTAATTTCATTGTTTGTAGAAGCAGGACCAGCATCAGCAGGATGGACTATTTATCCACCTTTGTCTGCTTTGCCACAAGCAATACCTGGTTCAGGTGCAGGTATGACTTTATGGTTGGTTTCAATGGCGATATTTATCGCTTCTTCATTAATTGGTTCGTTAAACTATATCGTTACGGTATTGAACTTGAGAACTAAAGGGATGAAGATGACAAGATTGCCATTAACTATGTGGGCATTTTTTATCACTGCAATTATTGGGGTGATTTCTTTCCCAGTATTATTATCAGCGGCATTATTATTAATCTTTGATAGAAGTTTTGGTACTTCATTCTACTTATCAGATATTTTTATTTCAGGAGAAGTATTGCATTATCAAGGAGGGTCGCCTGTATTATTTGAACATTTATTCTGGTTCTTAGGACACCCAGAAGTATATATTATTCTTTTACCAGCTTTAGGATTAACATCGGAAGTAATTTCTACCAATGCTCGTAAACCGATATTTGGTTATCGTGCGATGATTGGTTCAATTATGGCAATAGCCTTTTTATCAACGATTGTATGGGGACACCACATGTTCGTTTCAGGGATGAATCCATTCTTAGGGTCGGTATTTACTTTTACAACAGTATTGATTGCAATTCCTTCTGCAGTAAAAGCCTTTAACTATATTACAACCTTATGGAAAGGTAACTTACAAATGAATCCAGCTATGTTATTCTCAATAGGTTTGGTTTCTACATTCGTTACTGGTGGTTTAACTGGTTTGGTGTTAGGAGATTCAGCGTTAGATATTAATGTACATGATACCTATTTCGTAGTAGCACACTTCCACTTAGTAATGGGGGTATCTGCTTTATTCGGTATGTTTGCTGGTATTTACCACTGGTTCCCAAAAATGTACGGTAGAATGATGAACAAAACTATGGGGTATTGGCATTTTTGGATTACGATTATCTCTGCATACGGAGTGTTCTTCCCAATGCACTTTATCGGTTTAGCAGGGTTACCACGTCGTTATTATACGAATACAAACTTCCCTATGTTTGACGATTTAGCGGATATTAATGTATTCATGACTGTAATGGCTATCATAGGTGGATTTGCACAGTTGATTTTCTTAGCAAATTATTTTATCTCAATTTATAGAGGAGAGAAAGCATCTCAAAATCCATGGAATTCTAATACTTTAGAATGGACTACACCTGTAGAGCATATTCATGGAAACTGGCCAGGAGCGATCCCTGAAGTACACAGATGGGCCTATGATTATAGTAAAACAGATGACAACGGAAATTATGTACATGGTAAAGATTTTGTATTACAAACGACTCCATTATTAGAAGGAGAAGAACCTTCATAAGATCCGTTAAAATATATATATAAAACTGCCTAAAGTTTCTACTTTAGGCAGTTTTTATTTTTTACAACACGCATCCATTGTCTATTATTATGTAGTTTACTTTTAAGAGAATGGTATTTTAAATTTCATTTGCAGTATTTTTACATTTCAATGATATTCTAGTTTTATGTTTTAAATAGTATAAGTTATATTTATAATTAAGGTAATTGGGTATCACGATAGTATAGTCCTTAAGTTAAAGAGTAATAAATTCATTATAATTTGTTGTTTTTTAATGATAGGTGGTAATAATATAAGGGTATTGGTAACTTTTATTACAGATATCCTATTCAAATTAAAGTATATTTGTTAATGCCATGAATGAACACTTGAATCCAGAAAAAAACAATTACTCAAATGAGGAGTTAGATGTAGAAAAAAAACTACGTCCCTTATCATTTGATGATTTTACGGGACAAGATCAAGCGATAGAGAATTTAAAAATATTTGTAGAAGCAGCCAATCAAAGAGGTGAAGCACTAGATCATAGTTTATTTCATGGGCCACCTGGTTTAGGAAAAACAACCTTAGCACATATTTTGGCTAATGAATTAGATGCAGGCATTAAAGTAACCTCTGGCCCTGTTTTGGATAAACCTGGAGACTTGGCAGGATTGCTTACTAATTTAGAAGAAAGAGATGTGTTGTTTATTGACGAAATCCATCGATTAAGTCCGATTGTAGAGGAGTATTTATATTCCGCTATGGAAGACTTCAAAATAGATATAATGATTGAGTCAGGGCCCAATGCTCGAACCGTACAAATACATCTTGAACCGTTTACTTTAGTAGGAGCGACAACCCGTTCGGGGTTACTAACAGCTCCAATGCGTGCTCGTTTTGGGATTAGTAGTAGGTTACATTATTATTCTACGGAACTTTTAAGTACCATTATACAACGTAGTGCATTAATTTTAAAAGTACCTATTTCTATGGAAGCTGCCATTGAGATTGCAGGTAGAAGTAGAGGGACACCGAGAATTGCCAATGCGCTTTTGAGAAGAGTACGAGATTTTGCACAAATAAAAGGAGATGGAAAAATAACCATAGAGATTGCAAAGTTTGCATTGAAGGCTTTGAATGTGGATGCACATGGCTTGGATGAGATGGATAATAAAATATTAAGCACTATAATAGACAAATTTAAAGGAGGACCTGTTGGTTTATCAACATTGGCAACCGCTGTGGCAGAAAATGCAGAAACTATTGAAGAAGTATACGAACCTTTTTTAATACAACAAGGTTTTATCATGAGAACCCCAAGAGGTCGAGAAGTCACAGATTTAGCCTATAAACACCTAGGTAAAATTAGAGGTGCAGGTTCTGCACAAGGAGAACTGTTTTAATTATAGATAAAGGCATGTAAAATGAAACTACTAGCTAAATTACTACCCATTTTTGAATGGGTATCTACTTATAAAAAATCGTATTTGCAAGGTGATATCTTTGCAGGTTTAACGGTTGCTGTAGTTTTGATTCCACAAGGAATAGCCTATGCCTTGATAGCAGGTCTACCACCAATTTACGGTTTGTATGCTGCTTTATTTCCTCAAATAGTTTACGTGATTTTCGGAACTTCCAGACAAGTTGCTGTAGGCCCTGTCGCGATGGACTCTTTGATCGTAGCTGCTGGGGTTTCTACATTGGCATTAGCAGGTTCAGAAAGTTATATTTCCATAGCGATATTATTAGCCTTTGTCGTTGGGTTCATTCAGTTTGCTATGGGGGTTCTACGTTTAGGGTTTATTGTTAACTTCTTATCACGACCTGTAATTATAGGATTTACATCAGCTGTAGCCTTAGTCATAGGCTTAAATCAAATAAAAAACCTTTTAGGAGTTGACTTTGTCCAAAGTGATCAAGTTCATATTTTACTAGAAGACGTATTTCTTAGAATTAATGAGTTCGATAAGGATACGACAATTGTGGGTATCGTGGCTTGTCTTATTATTTTTATCCTAAAAAAAATAAATAGAAATATACCGAATGCATTGATTGTAGTCATTCTTGGAATCGTATTGATAAAATATTTTCACCAAAGTTGGGTAGGAGTAGCAATTGTTAAAGACATTCCCTCTGGACTCCCAATTTTTAGTATGCCAACTTTTGATATGGATACGATTAATGAATTGATGCCAGTTGCTCTAACCTTGGTTATGGTAGGGTATATTGAAACGATTTCTATAGGAAAAACATTAGAGGCAAAACAAGACGAATACAAGATACGTCCAAACCAAGAATTAATAGCCTTGGGTCTTGGTAACATGGTTGGATCACTTTTTAAATCTTATCCGACAACAGCAAGTTTTTCACGTTCTGCTATCAATGCAGAATCAGGAGCAAAAACGGGAGTATCAGCGATCGTATCCATAGTGTTAGTAGTACTAACATTATTATACTTAACTCCCTTGTTTTATTATTTACCTAAAGCTATTTTGGCTGCGATTATTATAGTTTCCGTTTTAGGATTGGTAAATGTCAAGGAAGCAACAAGGTTATGGAAGGCAAATAATTTAGACTTTTGGTTATTAATAGCAACATTTTTGTCAACCCTGTTTTTTGGAATTCAAGAAGGAATTTTAATAGGAGTAGGGTTGTCGTTAATATTGTTAATATATAGGACATCAAGACCTTATGTAACGGAGTTGGGAAAAGTGCCTGATTCTAATTTTTATAGAAATAAAAACCGATTTAAAGAAGTTTTTATAGAGGAAGAAGTACTGGTTTTTAGGTTTGATGCACAATTATTTTATGCAAATGCTAGTTATTTTAGAGATACACTTGAAGAAATGACAAAGGCAAAAGGAGAAAAGTTACAACTCATTGTATTGGATGGAGAAAGTATAAATAGGGTTGATAGTACAGGAGTAGAAATGTTGAAAGAACGTATCCGATATTATAAAAAAAGAAATATTACCTTTTATTTCGCAGGTATAAAAGGGCCTGTAAGAGATGCACTTTTTAGAGGAGGGCTACTTGAGGAGGTAGGCATTAATCAGTTTTTTATGAGAGTAAATGGTGCTGTTCAGTTTTTTAAAACAGGAGATAACTTAAATCAGAAAAAGTACGCACAATATATTCATCAAGCGTATAAATAATCATAATAAATAGTATGAAGATAAAACAATTATATACAGGTTGTTTAGCGCAAGGAGCCTATTATATTGAAAGTAATGGTGAAGCGGCAATTATTGACCCTTTACGAGAAGTACAATCTTATATAGATTTGGCTAGAAAAAATAACGCACGTATTAAATATATTTTTGAAACACATTTTCATGCTGATTTTGTTAGCGGTCATGTAACCTTGGCAGAAAAAACAAAAGCTACTATTGTTTATGGACCAAATGCTAAAACAACATATGCGGCACATATTGCTAAAGATGAAGAAGAATTCTTAGTAGGTGATGTAACAATAACGGCACTGCACACACCTGGTCATACTATCGAAAGTACAACGTATTTGTTGAAAGATAAAGAAGGAAAAGATCATGCTATTTTTAGTGGAGATACGTTATTCTTGGGAGATGTTGGTAGGCCTGATTTGGCGCAAAAATCAGCAGATACAACAAAAGAAGCTTTGGCAGGAATGCTTTTTGATAGCCTTCGGACAAAAATAATGACCTTGGCTGATGAAGTCATTGTTTATCCAGCTCATGGAGCAGGATCTGCCTGTGGTAAAAATTTGAGTAAAGAAACAGTAGGAACTATTGGCGAGCAGAAAAAAACCAATTATGCCTTGCGTGAAGACATGACCAAGGAAGAATTTATACAAGAGGTTACAACAGGGTTATTACCTCCACCTGCATATTTTCCATTAAATGTTAAGATGAATAAAGAAGGGTATCAATCAGTAGATGATGTGATTAAAAACGGTTCTAAATCTTTATCAGTAGATGATTTTGAAGAAAAGCATCGTGCTTATAACGCTATTATTTTGGACGTAAGGCATCAAACTGAGTTTGTAAAAGGATTTATACCCCAATCTATTTTTATTGGTTTACAAGGAACATTTGCACCGTGGGTAGGTGCTTTAATAAAAGATATACAACAACCTATTTTGTTAGTGACGCCAGAAGGAGAGGAAGAAAATACGATTACACGACTCTCTAGGGTTGGATTTGATAATGTTTTAGGGTATTTGGAAGGAGGAATTCAAACATGGAGAACAGCTTGTAAAGAGTTAGATATATTACCCTCTATTTCTTCAAAGACCTTAGAAAAAGTATTTGATAAGAACATTACAATATTTGACGTAAGAAAACCCGGAGAATATACAAATGAACATATTGTCGATGTACCTAATACACCTTTAGATTATTTAAATGAACATATAGAAGTATTTCCAAAGAATAAAGAATTTTATTTGCATTGTGCAGGGGGATATCGATCAGTAATTGCTGCTTCGATACTTAAGTCCCGTGGGTTTCATAAGGTAATTGATGTAGCTGGAGGCTATAAAGATATTAAAACAACAACGATTCCAAGAACTAAAAATATATGTCCATCAACGTTAAAATAACCCATTTTATTTTCATTGTTACACTCTTTGTTGTTATCACAAGCTGTGATAGAACTAAGGGACAAATTAATCATATTACTACAACAGCATTAAAAGGACTTCTTAAAAAAGATAAAGAAATTCAATTGGTAGATGTTAGAACTCCTGAAGAGTGGGAAGCAGGAATTATCAAAGGAGCACAGAAGATTGAAGTAACCTCTTCAACTTTTACAAACAAAGCAATGGGAATATTACAGAAAGATAAACCCGTATATTTGTATTGTAGAAAAGGAGGTAGAAGTAGTAGAGCGGCGAAAATATTACAAGAAAAGGGATTTGAGGTATACTCCGTAGAGGGTGGATATACAGCATGGAAAAAAACAAAGGAATAATATGAGTTACAATATTCACATAGAAAATCTTAAATGTGGCGGATGTGCAGCTACAATTAAAAAAGGACTGCTGTCAATAGAGAATATTACAAACATAGAAATTGACGTTGAAAATTCAATTGTCTCGGTAGTTGGAGACGGAGTCGATCAAGAAAAAATAAAAGAAAAACTATCCAAATTAGGTTATCCAGTTGTTGGAGATAAGAACACCTTATTGCACAAAGCAAAATCTTTTGTGAGTTGTGCTACTGGAAAAATGAATTCATAAAAAATGGAAGTTGTTTTTCAACTTCCATTTTTTATATACTAAGAATTTATATAAATATTATGCTTCTTGTAAGTTTAAACTTAATACTTCCTTGATTCTTTTAACTGCTTCTCTTAATTGTGTTTCTGAAGCAGCATAAGACAAACGAATACAGTTAGGAGCTCCAAAAGCCTCTCCTGTTACTGTAGCTACATTAGCTTCTTCTAAAAGTAACATAGAAAAATCATTGGCATTTTTTATTTCTTTGTTTCGAATTGTTTTTCCAAAGAAATTAGAGATGTCTGGGAAGATATAAAAAGCACCTTCAGGGACATTTAATTTAAAACCATCAATTTCTCCTAACAATTCCAAAACAAGATCTCTACGATTTTTAAACTCATCAACCATATACTGCACCTTCTCGGGGCTAGCTGATACAGCTGTAATAGCTGCTCTTTGTGCAATACAATTGGTACCAGAAGTGATTTGTCCTTGCATTTTAGTACATGCCTTAGCGATCCATTCAGGAGCACCAATAAAACCAATTCTCCATCCCGTCATCGCAAACGCTTTTGCCAAACCATTAACCGTGATAGTTCGATCATACATGCTTTCAATAGCAGCAAAACTAAATAACTCTTTTCCGTAGTTAATATGTTCGTATATTTCATCCGACAAAATATATATCTGAGGATGCTTTTCTAATACTTTAGCCAAAGCCCTATACTCTTCTTCACTATAAATAGATCCACTAGGATTATTAGGTGAGTTAAAAAAGATCATTTTTGTTTTAGGCGTAATTGCTTGTTCTAATTGCTCAGGAGTAATTTTAAAATCACTTTCAATAGAAGAAGGAATTTCAACAAAATTTGCTTCACATAATGTGGCAATAGCGGAATAACTTACCCAGTAAGGAGCAGGTAAGATAACTTCATCACCAGGATTTAACAGTACCTGAGCTACATTAGCAATTGATTGTTTTGCTCCTGTAGAAACTACAATTTGATTTGGTGAATAATTAAGATTATTATCTCGTTTAAATTTTGTACAAATAGCTTCCTTTAATTCTCCATAACCATCTACGGGAGTATAAGAATTAAAATCTTGATTGATAGCTTCAACGGCTGATTCCTTGATAAAATCTGGTGTATTAAAGTCAGGTTCTCCTAAACTTAAACTGATAATATCTTTTCCTTCTGCTTTTAATTCTCTGGCTTTAGCTGCCATGGCTAAAGTTTGAGAAACAGGTAAATTATTGATTCTGTTTGATAACGCGTTTGACATTGTATTAACTTAATGTTTTATATTTATACTAGTTGTGGTTTTTTTCCGAGTTCTGCTAAATGTTTGAAGTGCTCAATAATGGCTCTTCGAGTGGTTTTATATTCGTTATAAGGTAAATTAAATTCTAAGGCAGTTTCCTTTACGATTTTAGCCAACTTCTTATAATGAATATGCGATATATTTGGGAAAATATGATGCTCAACTTGATGGTTTAGCCCTCCTGTATAGAAGTTTATCAACCAATTCTTCGGAGCAAAATTTGCTGTGGTGTATAACTGATGGATGGCCCAAGTGTTTTTCATATTTCCTTCTTCATCTGGCAAAGGCATTTCAGTTTTTGGTACTACATGAGCAAGTTGAAAAATGACACTTAATATCATCCCTGCCGTATAATGCATGACAAAAAAACCGATTAAAACTTTCCACCAAGAAACATTTAAAACTAACATAGGGAGTACAACCCAAAGTGAATAATAGACAAGTTTAGATATTACTAATTTTGTCCATTCTGTTTTAGGATTTGGAAATTTTCCATAAGATAATTTTCTCTTTAAATAACTGCGCATTTGTTTAAAATCAGTGGTAATTGCCCAGTTAATAGTCAAAAGACCGTATAAGAAAATAGAATAATATTTTTGGAATTTATGAATCCAAAGCCATTTTGAGTGTTCAGAAAAACGAATAATTCTACCCGCATCAATATCTTCATCATGGTCCTTTATATTGGTATATGTATGGTGTAAAACATTGTGTTGTACTTTCCAATTATACACATTACCCGCTAAAATATAAATACTGCTTCCCATGAGTTTATTTACGAGGTTGTTACTCGAAAAAGATTCATGGTTGGCATCATGCATAACATTCATGCCAACACCCGCCATTCCTATTCCCATAACAATCGTAAGTCCCAAATTTATCCATTGAGACATGTTGATGGTTAAAATTAAAATAAAGGGGATGATAAACAAAGAAAACATGACTACTGCCTTGGAATATAACTTCCAATTTCCGGTACGCTTAATATCATTTTCTTTAAAATAAGTGTTTACACGTTTATTTAAAGTTCTGAAAAACTTTTTGTTATCAATTCTTGAAAAGTTTATCGTCTTCATTTGTTGTAAGTTAAGAGTAGCAAAAATACGTGTTTTTACGAGATGGTAAGGGGTTTCAAATAAGTTTTTAACGATATTAATACCTTATGTATAAAAAATAACAAAGCAATTAGTTTCTTATTTTTGTGCCCATAAATTTTATAACATGGAAATCATAGAGAAGTATTTTACAGATTTGACATCAGAACAAAAAGTACAATTTGGAATGTTACAAGAGCTGTATAAGGACTGGAATTTAAAGATAAATGTGGTTTCTAGAAAGGATATTGACGAGTTGTATTTACGACATGTCTTGCACGCTTTAGGGATTGCAAAAGTAATGCGGTTTAAGCCAAATACGAAGGTAATGGATGTGGGTACAGGAGGAGGATTTCCTGGTATTCCTTTGGCTATTTTATTTCCAGAAACAAGTTTTCATTTGGTAGATTCTATAGGTAAGAAAATAAAAGTGGTGAACGAAGTGGTAGCAGGATTGGCATTACAAAATGTAAAAACAACGCATGGTAGAGTAGAAGAGGTTGATGATACCTATGATTTTATTGTGAGTAGGGCCGTAGCTCAAATGGAAACCTTTCATCGCTGGGTAAAGAATAAGGTGCAGAAAAAACAAAATCATGATATAAGAAATGGAATTTTATATTTAAAAGGAGGTGATTTAACTGAGGAACTACAAAAGTTTCCAAGTGCAGTTATTTATCCTTTGTCGAAATATTTTGAAGAAGTGTTTTTTGAAACGAAAAAAGTAGTGCATTTACCTATAAAATATAAAGGTTAAGAAGTTGTTATGCGAATACAATCCAAACAAGAAGAACTTTTAAATACAGTTTCACATGCCCTAGGTGCATTATTAGGAATTGTCGGGTTTGTTGTTTTACTATCTCAAAGTACAATAAAGCCTTGGAGTTTGTTTAGTATATGGGTGTATGGAGTGTCACTTATTGTTTTATTTACAGCTTCTGCCTTATATCATGCGGTAAGTGATACAAAGCGAAAGCATTATTTTAGAATTATAGACCACATAAGTATTTATTTGCTGATAGCAGGAACTTCTACTCCTGTATTACTACTTTTAATGCAGCAAGGTAATGGGTGGTTGTTGTTTTGGGTTATGTGGGGAATCGCTGCTGTTGGAGCTTTTTTAAAACTTTTTTTTACAGGGAGATTTGAGAAAGTTTCTACGCTATTGTATGTGGTTATGGGATGGTTAATTGTGCTTGATTATAAGGGGTTAACTAGTGTTATGCCTTCTGATGGATTGTTTTTATTATTTTTAGGAGGCCTGTTTTATACTGGGGGAATTGTATTTTATGTTTTAGAAAAAATGAAATATAATCATGTTATCTGGCATTTCTTTGTATTGGCAGGTGCCATTAGCCATTATTTTATGATATTGAATTTTGTGGTGTGATTTATTTTGAAAATTAGTTATAGACGCTTAGTAAAGGTTAAGGTGTTGGTTTAGTGTTTTTTTGGGTGGGGGTAATGGCTTTTTTTAATTGTGAGAAATGTTAATTGTTGTAGTCGTCGTTAGGGGGAATTATAGTTAAAATGTTATATATATAACTATAAAAATTAAAAACTATAATGAATAATCTAAGTAAATCAGTACTTTTTATTTTAGTAAGTATTTTTCAAATTTCTTGCTCCGACGAAGAACCTGCTAATCGCCCAGATCCCGTAGAGGAAAAAGTAAACGTAAAAATAGCAGTTGATATAAAAGATGACTATATCGCTACAGGTGAAGAAATTGTATTTACGGTAAAAAAAGACAGCGGAGAAGATATAACCAGCAAATCAAAAATTTATATAAATGATAAAGAAATAAGCAGTAGTAAGTTTATATTCTCTAAAGCAGATAACTACAAAGTTAGAGCGGAGTACAAAGAAAACAAAAGTATAAATGAACTAGACCTTACGGTAATTGACAAAAAGAATTTCTTTAAGCAGAATGAAGTGTTAGAATATTTTACAGGAACTTGGGACCCTTCTCACCATTTGCGATCAATAATACTCGATACAAATTATAAGATATTAAATGGACTTATTTCAGTTGAATTTCATGTCAACTCACCTAAAGGTGATTTCGATATTATGCAAAATGAGTTTTCCAACAAACTAAATGAACTTTTTGACGCTCCTTGTCTTTTATACAGTAGATCTATGTCATTTGATCCATTAAAGAAAAGAGGGAATAGGCTTTTTAAGAAAGGTGTTAGCCATGATAAGAGTCTAATAGGAATAAAATTAAAATCAAAATTAGATTCTGAAATACTTTTAGATGTAGAGTTTAAACTTTATAAAGAAGAAGATTTTAATAATTTGAAATTAGTTGTTTTTCTTTTAGAGGATGGCTTAAAAGCTGATCAGAAAGTCCTTTTGATGGATAATAGTGCTACAGCTGTTATTAAGGATTATGAGTATAATAATGTATTGAGACATTCTTTTACAGATGTATTAGGGGATAAAATCGACCCTAAGCAAATAAAGAATAATATATACAAAAAGAAATTTAAGGCAAATATACCCTCGAATGTAACCAATAAGTCAAATCTAGGATTTGTGGTTATGGTATGTAATGCTAAAACTAATTCGGTTTTAAATGCTAGGTATGTAAAAGCAAATCAAAGTAGTGAATATGCGTATTACTATTAAAATATAAGTGATATTCCTATAAAATTAAAATAGCTGCCCGATTGGGCAGCTATTTATATATAATAAATATATAGTAATTTCTTAATGTAAGTAAGGATAACGATAATCTTATGGAAAAAAAACAAGGTTTTTTTAAATTAAACGAGGAAAACCCTATCTTAATAAGTTTTGATTAGAACCAGCTTTGTCATTTGTTCCTGAAGCTCTAATACTTCCAAAAGGTTTTTGCCCTACAACAGTTCCTGTTGGCTTATCGTTGATGTAGCGGTTGTCCACACAGTTTTTTAATGTTTGAGTAGCTTCCGTTATAGCGTATCTATGGGTAATGCAATGATATTTATTTAGTATTTCTTTGTTTCAGGAGGTAAAATTAGCCATTATTTTATGATATTGAATTTTGTGGTGTAATTGAATGCAAAAACAAAAAGTCCTATCTGGATATTTTTTTGTATCAATAGGACTTTTCGAAACCTAAAAATTGATGCTGAGATTAATGGTTAGGCCAGAGCTTTCAGGAACAAACCTACATACCCCTCCTATGCATATTAGACCACCACGTTGTCTTCCATAGCTAAGACCAATACGATTAGATTTGTAAGTGTAATTTCCTCCAACATTATAGTAATGTATTCTTTTAGAAAGATCATCATTTCCGTAGTTGTAAATATCATTTACATAGAAAGAAATATAAGGAGATAGATTGTATTCCAATGTACCACCGATCCAGTTCTTTTTATCATCTTTGGTCCAGAGATGTTGCGCTTCAAATCGAATAGAAGCCCCCCCACCTATTTTATAGGTAGTCTCAGCAACGGCAATATCAGCATTAACCACTCCTGGTTTTTGCTCTAGATATTCCATGTTATAAAATTGGTTTACATAATAGAAAATACTATTCCATTTTTTAGACCATTTTTTACGAATTTCAATACTCATGTCGGAGAAGTATTTGTCTCCAAAGCCAAATGTTGAAACCGTATAGTCATATAATGTGGGGTTTGAATGATCAGCCTCTCCTTTTAATCCATACCAATAAGCAACGTTTGCGGCAATTTTAGTTCCATATTTTCCGCCCAAAAAAGTTTTCTTCTTTATGTTATAAAAAATATCTAATTGCCCTCCAATTTCACCGAATCTTGGAGGTAAAAAGAAGGAAACTTGAGGCTGAGCTTGGTATACATATATATTTGATAAAAGATAGTCATGTTGTTTGGTAAGACCCGGAACATAGTTGACGATATATTGACTAAAGTCGTTCCCTTTTTTCGATCGTTCAGCGTAAAAATCCATGTTTTCTAATCTTCTAAATGTAGCATCTATACCTAGTCCTTTTTGTGTATAACCAAGGTTTAAGGTATATGCTGATCCAGTTTTTACAGCTTTTACATCTCTTAAGAAAAAAATAGGCTCTTTTCCTTTGTGTGTATAATGTATACTCGAATAGAAGTTTTTTTTAGAAAAATCAATTCTTCCTTCAAAAACATTGGTCATATCACTGACTAAATTACTCGAAGTATCATTTTTTTCGTTTTTACTTACGTAGCTAAAACCAAGGGATAGATCCGTACTTTTTAAATTAATAAGATCAGATATTAAAATATTGATATCAAACCCAAAAACAGTTCCTTTTGAATGTTCAAATCCGGCTCGATGTTTACCATAAAGTGCTTTGAATTCTAAATAATCAAAAGGAGTATATTTAATTCGTCCACCGCGTAAAGCGTTATTTATCCCTAGTTGTCTGTCTTCCCAAGACCTAAGGGCTAGTCCGCTACCAAATTGTTCATAAAAATGGCCAAGCGTAATTTCTATTTTATTGTTCTTATAACCTGCATAATACAATCCTAAATTTGTTTTTTCAAAACCTGAATAATAGTTTAACAAGCTTTGTGGTGAATAGCTTTCTATTTGAAGTCCTGCATAAAAATTTTTGTATTCATAAAGCGCAGAGATATAATTATTTGATCTAAAACGATTCGATTCTTTGAACTCTCCAGTTTTTGAATCATCGGTGTAATATTGAGAATTGGATTCTAAGCCAAGCACAACATTACTTTTTTTCTGACCAAAGAAAATTAATGGCAAAAATAACAGTAGATATGTAATATAAGTCAGTTTTTTCATGATATATCAGAGGAGGGTTAAAGGGCGTTTTCTTTAAGGATTTGGAAAAGTTTGTCTTCAAAACCAGGAGCGTATCCTGAGTGTCTGTATATGACCTTTCCATTTTTTACAACCAAAACTTCAGGAACTGTATTTATATTTAGAGCTCTTTTAAGTTCTTGATTTTTGTCAAGAAGTACTTTGTATTCCCATCCTTTCCCATTGACGAGTGCTTTTACACGTTTTTGTGATCGTGCGTCATCTGTAGAGATAGCGATCAATTCAACATTGGTTTCTTCCTGCCAATCTTCATAAACTTCGTCTATAGCATCGAGTTCATTAAGACAAGGAATACACCAAGTTGCCCAAAAACTCAAGACGGTTATTTTGTCTTTAGTTATTTCATTATGAATGTTAACGGTCTGTCCCTGTAAATTTTCAAGATTTTTGTTAGGAATGTTTTTCTGAGAAAAAGAATTTGAAATAAATAATAGCGTAAGGCTAATAAAAAGAATAGGTTTCATCATGATATTTAATTTGTTATGTTATAATTTCTAATAGAGGATTGACCCTAAGTCTACTACTTAAAGATTAAACTCAAAATTGCGGTTGATAACTTAAAATATCATTAGAAAACTAAGTTTAGTACTTAATTTTTAATTTTTTCAAAAAAAAAAATTTTTAAGCTGTTTTTGGGAGTGACTAGTGTTAAATAAATACTAAATATATAAATGGGAAATATTTTTGGAGACGAGTATTTGTTTAGTTTTTTGATAGTCAATAGTGTAGTGTTTTATGTTAAAAATTAAACAAAAAATAATTAGGGTAGATAAAAAATGAATTGTTTTAATTACGCGGTATAAAAACTTAAAAATATTACATTATGAAAACAATTTTAAAAAAAGCAAGTGTTTTATGTTTGGCATTGACATGTGTACTACAAATTTCTTGTTCAAGCAATGATTCGGATGATATTAAAGATCCAAAAGATGAACCCAAAGTGGAGGTTGATTACTCTTTTAAAAGGAATGTGGTTTTAGAATACTATACAGCTACTTGGTGTGCGTGGTGTCCTTCTGCTGCGGATAAGGTCAAGAAAATAAAAAAGCAGAAAAAAAATATTTTTTCGATTACTCATCATCCGTCAAACTATAAGGATATTATGTGGAATAAGTATTCACAAGTCTTGTTAGGATGGAATGAAATTTCGTTTTATCCTACGGTAGATGTAGATAGGAAGAAATGGTTGGACTGGAGTGGTACTATAGATGAAAATGATAAAAATAGAGATAAGTATGTGAAAGAAGATAAGATTCTAGAATTATTTGGTAAAGAGAGTTATTTAGGGGTGAAATTAAATTCAAAAGTAGCGAGTAATGTTTCCTTAGATATAGAGATTCAGTTTGCTAAAACTTATGATAATAAGATAAAGCTATCGGCTTTTGTCCTAGAAGATGGGATAGTTGCTGATCAAAGTAATAATAATCCAAATCTTGGAAAAAATCCTATCGTAGGTTATGAACATAACGATGTGTTAAGGTATTCATTTACGAATCCTTTAGGTGATGTTATTAATGCTAAAGCAACTAAAAAAGGAAATATCTTTAAAAAGCAATTTAAAATTAGCATTCCTAAAAATGTAAAAGACAAATCAAAATTAGCGTTCGTTGTAATGGTTACTGACGGAGAAACAAACGAAGTTTTAAATGCTAGGTATGTAAAAGCAAATCAAAGTAATGAGTTTGAAAAAATCAAAAATAATTAATTTCTTATTGCATGAAAAAAAATAGCTGCCCAATCGGGCAGCTATTTATATATAATAAAAGATATAGTAATTTCTTAACCTAAGAAAGGGTAACGATAATCAGAAGGAGAAACAAACGTCTCTTTGATTAAACGAGGAGATACCCATCTTAACAAGTTTTGAGCAGAACCTGCTTTGTCATTTGTCCCTGAAGCTCTAGCACCTCCAAAAGGTTGTTGTCCTACAACAGCTCCTGTTGGCTTGTCGTTGATGTAGAAGTTACCCGCACAGTTTTCTAATGCTTGAGTAGCTTCCGTTACAGCATATCGATCCGTAGAGAATACAGCACCTGTTAATGCATATTCAGAAGTAGCGTCTACCAACGCTAATGTTTCTTTCCAATCCGCATCTTCATAAACGTAAATCGTAACTACAGGGCCGAATAATTCCGTTTCCATAGTCGTATACTTTGGATTGGTTGTTAAGATAACCGTTGGTTCTACAAAGTATCCTTTAGATTTGTCATAATTTCCTCCAGCGATAACTTCAGCATCTGAATCATTCTTAGCTTGATCGATATACGAAGCAAGTTTGTCAAATGATCCTTCGTGAATTACAGCTGTAATGAAGTTGCTTAAATCTTCTGGAGAACCCATTTTGAATGAAGCGATATCTTCTTTAACAAAATTTAATACCTCATTAGCAATAGATTTAGGTAAATATACTCTAGAAGCTGCAGAACACTTCTGTCCTTGGAATTCAAAAGCACCACGCGAAATTCCTGTAGCTACTTGTTTTGGATTCGCAGAAGGGTGTGCAATGATAAAATCTTTACCACCTGTTTCTCCTACAATCTTTGGATAGGTTTTATACGTATGAATATTTTCTCCGATTTTTTTCCAAAGCTCTTTGAATACAAACGTAGATCCAGTAAAATGAATTCCAGCAAAGTCAGGTGAAGCCAATACGGTATCTGTAATTTCTACAGGATCCCCATAGATTACATTAATTACACCATCAGGTACTCCTGCTTCTTTGAAAATATCTACAATTACCTTAGCAGAAAATACTTGACTGTCTGAAGGCTTCCAAACAACAACATTTCCCATCATGGCTGCAGAAGCTGGTAAATTTGCCGCAATTGCCGTGAAATTGAACGGAGTAATCGCATATACAAATCCTTCTAGAGGTCTGTATTCTACTCTATTCCAAATACCATCATCAGAATTTGGTTGTTCGTTATAAATGTCAGACATATACTCTACATTAAAACGAAGGAAATCAATTAATTCACAAGCAGCATCAATTTCAGCTTGGTGTACTGTTTTTGATTGTGCGATCATAGTTGCTGCATTGATCTTTGCACGATAAGGGCCTGCAATTAGTTCCGCAGCACGTAAAAATATAGCAGCTCTTTGTTCCCAAGGCATTTGAGACCATTCTTTACGAGCCTCTAAAGCAGTGGCAATAGCTTTTTCCGCATGACTTTTATCACCAATGTGGTATTGACCTACTACATGTTGATGGTCGTGAGGAGGTGTCATATTACGCGTATTTCCAGTTCTAACTTCCTCTGTACCGATATACATTGGTACGTCAACAGAACCGTTAAAATATTCTTTGTATTGTCTAGAAACCGCTTCTCTTTCTGGCGAGCCTGGGGCATACCCTTTTACAGGTTCGTTAATGGCAGTTGGCACGTGAAAAAAACCTTTTCCCATTTTTAGTATGTTGTTTGTTATTAAATTTATTTTCTGAGCTAAAAACCGTAGCTTTAGCATTTGGTGAACAAAGTTACATTTATTTTTAGTAATAGAAATGTAGTTTACGTTTCTTATTTATGTAAAACGATGATTGTATGTGTACAGTAACATTTATTCCCTTAGGTAATAATGATTTTATTCTCACTTCAAATAGAGACGAACAAAGCAAGAGAAAAACCATAGCACCGAAGTCTTATCAAGAAGATGGAGTAACAATGGTTTTTCCAAAAGATGCATTAGCAGGAGGTACATGGATAGGAACAAGTGACAAGAAAAGGTTGATATGTTTGTTAAACGGCGCCTATCAAAAGCACCAAAAGAAGGCTACCTACAGAAAGAGTAGAGGGCTCATAGTAAAAGAGCTTTTAAAAGAAAAAAACGGATTTGAAGCACTTGAGTTAATTGATCTTTTAGATATTGAACCTTTTACTTTGATAATGATTGAGTGGGAGACTTCCTTAATTGCAAAGGAATTAATTTGGGACGGCAAGAATAAAAATATTAGTAAGATAGCTATAACGCCTAGAATTTGGTCTTCTGCTACTTTATACACACCAGAAATGAAAGAAACGCGAAAAAAATGGTTTGATGAGTGGTTACAAGAGAATAAAGTTATGAATAAGACTGCTATTATTGCTTTTCATCAAGATAAAACGAAAGGCGCTTCTGAGTTTTCAATACAAATGAAAAGATCTTATATACAGACTATAAGTACTACTTGTGTAGAAAAGACTGGAGACAATGTATTTATGGAATACTTTACTGTTTCGGAAAATGCATACTGATTTTTTTTGTTTTCATTTATTATAGAATAAGTTTTGTGTTTTTTAGTATTTTAATTGTTAGAGTAAAATAATGATTAGTTTTGCGGTCATGGAAAAAGTCATAAATACCAAATTTATATTCCCGGTTTTTTTAATACTACTTTTTTTAGTAAACGTATTTCAAGGGTATTACACAGAATTGCTGTCAGATGAAGCCTATTATTGGGGGTACAGTAATTACTTAGATTGGGGGTACTTTGATCATCCTCCGATGGTAGCTGTTTGGATTGCTATTTCTAAACTGTTTTTCTCAACAGGAGAATTAAGTGTACGTTTTTTTTCTGCTATAACATTATCGGTTACTTTTTACATTGTTTGGTTATTAATTACCCATCCTCAAAAACAAAAATATGTTGGAGTGTTTGTTTTACTTTTGTTAAGT
Source organism: uncultured Tenacibaculum sp. (assembly GCA_947496185.1). Classification (GTDB taxonomy): domain Bacteria; phylum Bacteroidota; class Bacteroidia; order Flavobacteriales; family Flavobacteriaceae; genus Polaribacter. The sequence continues at coordinate 130,595 of CANMCD010000009.1, read as the reverse complement.
ACATCACTTTTCAATGTATATGGGTTTATTACTGTGCCTGATACACCGTTGATGCTGTTCATAGCTTTGTTTTTATGGGGTTATAAAAGATATTTAGAAGATAAGTCTTTGTTGAGTTACGTAATACTGGCTATTTCAATCACAGGAATGTTGTACAGTAAATATCAAAGTGTTTTGGTGGTCTTTTTTGTGGTGTTGTCCAATTTTAAGGTATTAAAAGATGGGAAGGTTTGGGGAGTAATACTGGTGATTATTTTATTGTTTTTACCACATTTATATTGGCAAATAACCAATGATTTTCCTTCCTTTAAATATCATTTAATGGAAAGAAGTGGGCAAGCTAGTTACAGGTTTGATTATACAACCAATCATTTTCTTAATGCTATTGCAATTATAGGGTTTACATTTCCAGTTGTTTATAGTGCTTTTTTAAAAAAACTAAAAACAAAGAGTTTGTTTTTTAGAGGGATGAACTTTATAGTGCTAGGTTTTTTTGTTTTCTTTTTCATTGCTTCTTTTAAAGGGCATGTTCAAGCGCAATGGATTGTCCCGATTTCAATTCCGTTAATTGTGATTCCTTTTCATTATTTAATTGAGAATACGCAAAAAATAAAGCTATTTAAAACTTTAGCATACATTACGATAGGTGTTTCTGTGTTTTTAAGGTTTGCTATGGCAAATGATATTCTGCCTAAGCAATTAGAAATGCATGGTAATAAAAAATGGGTAGCGGCATTGGAGGCAAAGTTAGAAGGGAAAGAAGCTGTCTTTTTAAATTCGTATCAAAATACGGCTACCTATTGGTTTTATTCAGGAAGGAGGCCCTATCAATACAATGCTTGGAATAGTCGAAAAAATCAATTTGATTTATACTCATATAATACAAGTGGCAGGGTGAAAGTCCCAGTTGTTGTTGGTGTTGGAAAAAATGATAAGCCGACAAGTGCTATTGTAAAAAAAAATGAAGAAAAATTATATATAAAAGAACTTTCAACTCCGTTTGAAAAACTATCGAAGTGCCATACTTTTTTAGAGTTTATCCCTCCTGTTATTTATGAAAATAAAAAAAATAAGCTAGAAATTACTAGTTTGATAGATTCCAAAAAATATATAAAAGACTTAATAATAGAGGTGGTATTACGAGCTGGTGTAAAAGAAAAGATTTTTTTAGCGAAAAAAGAGGAAGATAAAATTGTGTTTTCAGTACCAGAATTTAACGAAGGTTTTATTCCTGAAACGATTCAATTAATAGGGAAGTTACATCATGAAATAATTCCAGTTAGGATTAGTCCAGTAGTTAGATGTGAGTTTGAAAAGAAGTAGTTTTTATATACTTGTTGTAATTTATTGAGGGATTAATTTTTAGTGATTATTAAAATATAAAAGTTAATGTTTAAAGGTAAAAGGGAGTTTTGAAAGATTGTCTATAAAGACTTAATATGTTTTAAACTGTTGCTAAGGAATTATCTCTTCTGCAAAAAACTCCTTCTTACTTAGTTTAAACACGATTACTTTTTTTTCGTTTGATAAGTTGTCTCTTACGCATTTGCCGAAAGGGAATTCTCCCGGAGGGCCTTCACAAAGAATCTTATCTTTATTAAGTAATACCCCTTCTTTAATTAAAGTACCTAGCGAATAAGGAACTTCTCTAGCGTAAAATGTTTCATCAATTTTATAATTAAATAATACTTTGTCTTTGATGAGGTTGTTTCTAGAGCATATTCCAAAAGGATCTTGTCCTGGAGGTCCTTCACAAACTACAGGATATTTATCGTTGAACTCTGAGGTTGCAGGATTGTTAATAATATCTGTTAGTTCTTGTATTATAGTGTTTTTTAGTGTTGCTGTTTCAGCTTCTAAACTTGTGTCTGTTTCGGAAGAAGAGCAATTCACAATTAAAAAACTGGAAAAGAAAACTAATAGAAAAATAAAAGTTTTATTCATAATGTTAGATTTTTTATTTGATATAAATATATGTTTATTAGTGGTTTGTGTTTTTTTTTTAGGCACTTGGATAGGGGGTTTTAGGATTAAATTAACATATAAAAGGGGTTATTTGTTAAAGAAATAAAAAAATGTAGCTTAAAGTATTGGTGTTAATTTGGAGATAGGCATAAAAAAACTCCCAACAATAATTTTGTTGAGAGTTTTGTTGGCCTACTAGGACTCGAACCTAGAATAACGGCACCAAAAACCGGTGTGTTACCATTACACCATAGGCCAAAGAGTACGGACTGTACAATATTTTTTTATATGATTGCTCATAATAAAGAGCAAAGAACTTAGTTGGCCTACTAGGACTCGAACCTAGAATAACGGCACCAAAAACCGGTGTGTTACCATTACACCATAGGCCAGTGATCAATGCGGGTGCAAATATAATACAGAAAATGGTAATGACAAATTTTTTTATTACATAATTATAGTTTAACAAACTTTTGTGAAGTTTAGGAAATAAAAAAGCTAGCTATAAAATAAACTATCATTAGTTTTATATAGAGGTAATATCAATTGATTGTGAGAGAAAGAAACTATTTCTTAACTAGTACTTTTTAAGTTAAAAAGGTTATTAGTACCTTCGCAAGAACTTATTTAAAAACAAATATGAATAACTTTAACTACCAAAAATGGAATGTTATTTTAGGATGGGTTTCGTTTGCTGTAGCCTTGATAACGTATACACTTACGCTCGAACCAACAGTGAGTGCTTGGGATTGTGGAGAATACATTTCAACTGCTGTAAAATTAGAAGTAGGGCATCCACCAGGAGCTCCACTTTTTCAGATGTTAGGGGCTTTTTTCGCAATGTTTGGCGGAGATCCAAGTAATTGGGCATACATGGTGAATTTTATGTCTGGTTTAGCCAGTGCATTTACAATTTTATTTATGTTCTGGACGATAACGAACCTTGCTAAAAAAATGGTCGAGAAAAATAGTAAGTTTACAGATACTATGGCCATAGTAGTATTGGGAAGTGGTTTGGTAGGTGCATTAGCCTATACATTTTCTGATAGTTTTTGGTTTAGTGCTGTAGAAGGAGAAGTGTATGCAATGTCTTCTTTTTTGATGGCATTGTTGTTTTGGTTAGGGCTAAGGTGGGAGGCTGAATTACATACTCCTAGAGGAAATAAGTGGCTCGTTATTATCAGTTTTGTAGTTGGTTTGTCTTTTGGGGTACATATTTTATCCTTGTTGGTGATTCCTTCGATTGTAATGTTGTATTTCTTTAAAACATATAGAGATATTACTGTAAAAACTACAGCCATTGCAACATTTGTGTCTGTATTGGTACTAGCATTTGTTTTTAAGTTATTATTCCCTTTTACGTTAAAGTTTTTTAGTGTTTCAGAATTGTTTTTTATTAATCAAGTAGGATTGCCTTACAATTCAGGAACAGTGATTGCTGGGATAATACTTGTCGTTCTTTTTTATGTTGGATTGAGTTATACAAAGAAGAAACAATTAGTTACAGCGAATACTTTAGTATTATCTATTTTGTTTATTATGATTGGTTTTTCATCATGGTTAATGCTTCCAATTCGAGCAAATGCAGATACAATTATCAATGAAAACAATCCTTCAAGTGCCAGAGAGCTATTAGCATATTATAATCGTGAACAGTACGGAGATGCGAATGTTTTTTACGATAAATATTATTCTTTTGCTTACGAAAGAGAGCAAGATGAGGCACAACCATATAAGGATGATAAACCTAAGTATGAAAAGAAAGATGGTAAATATGTGATTGTAAATAAATATAAAAATGTTTTGCCAAATTGGTCAGGTAAGCACAAAGGATTTATGCCTAGAATGGTTGATCCTGGTGCAGAGGAACATTATAAAAGAATTGCTGGTATTCCTTTGCGAAGTAAAAGGCGTCCAACATTTCTTGAGAATATGAAGTTTATGATAGATTTTCAATTTGGTTATATGTATGGACGTTATTTTATGTGGAACTTTGTGGGTCGTCAGAACGATACACAAGGACATTTAGATGCAGAAAACGGAAACTGGTTGAGCGGTATCGATTTTATTGATGAAATACGATTAGGGTCACAACAAGAACTTCCTGACCATATTAAAAATAATAAAGGAAGAAATACGTATTTCTTTTTACCATTACTTTTGGGTATTATTGGATTGTTATATCAAGTTAATAACGATAAGAAAAACTTATTTACCTTGGTGTTGTTCTTCGCCTTTACAGGTTTTGCCATTATATTTTACACAAACCCTAAACCATTTGAACCAAGAGAACGAGATTATGCGGTGGTAGGTTCATTTTACGTTTTTGCTATATGGATTGGTATTGGGGTATTGGCGCTATACGATTATTTCAAAAAACATATTTCACACAAATTACTTCCGCATGTAGTAACTTTTGTTTCTTTACTTGCGGTGCCTGTTTTAATGGGATTCCAAAACTGGGACGATCATGACAGAGCTGATAGGTACATTACTCAGCTTAATGCACAATCGTATCTAGAAAGTTGTGATCCGAATGCAATTATTTTTACAATAGGAGATAATGATACGTTTCCTTTATGGTATATGCAGCAAGTAGAAGGAATACGTAGAGATATAAAAATAGTAAATACAAGTCTTTTTCAAACCGATTGGTATATTGATCAAATGAAAAAGAAGACCTACGAGGCAGATCCAATTCCTTCAAAGTTAACCCATGAACACTATAAACATGGTACGTTGGATATTGCTTATCATTATCCAATCCCGCAACTTAAGGATTCTATTTTGGGATTAAATGATTTTATGCGATGGATTGCTAGTGATAATGATGCTACTTATTTGGAAGTTGGAGATGGAATGAAAGAAAAGTTTTACCCAACCAATAAAATTCGAATTCCTGTAAATAAAAAGAATGTATTAGCTACAGGGTTGGTAGCTCAAAAAGATGCGGATAAAATTGTAGACTATATAGATATTACGGTTGACCCACAAGGGATTCAGAAAAATAGAATATTAATGTTGGATATACTCAATAATTTTGAGTGGAAACGTCCTATATATTTTACGGGAGGAGCCAGCGCAGATGAAGAATATATATGGTTAAAAGACTATTTGCAATTAGACGGAATGTCATACAAATTAGTACCGATAAAGACACCAAATAAGAGGCAATCCATCTTAGATATGGGGCGTATTGACCCGGATAAAATGTACGAGAATATTAAAAAATGGGATTGGAAGACGATTAATAGTGGTGAAATTTATTTGGATGAGCAAAGTAAAAGAAATGTTATCTCCTTGCGAAATAATTTGATACGATTGTCGGAAACTTTTTTAGAGGCTAAAGATTCTATAAGAGCAAAAGAAGTGTTGGATTTGTCTTTATATAAAATGCCAATCAAAGATTTTGGACATTTTAGTTTGTCTTTAGGGTATCCAGAATTGTATTATCGTATCGGAGATAGAGATTCAGCAAGAAAAACAGCTGGTACGTTAATAGAAATCTTTCAACAAAATTTAAAATATTATAGTACTTTCAGTGATGGAGATATAGCATTGGTGATAGACAATATTGATACCAATTTATATATGTATCAAACCTTAGTAAAGCAAATAGCAGAATATGATGAGGAAGTATTTGCTAACGAAATTTTCAAAGAATATGTCAATCATGGTAGGCTGTTTAGGCATCTAATGTCTGATGAAGATTTACCAGTAGAAGGACAAGAAACGTTTGATTCAATCAAACCGTAGTTAAAATTTTTAGATAGTCATATTCTATATAATGGACTCATCTTGACTTTTTTAGGGGGTAAAAAAAGTCAAGATGAGTTCAACTATCACGTTACGTATAGTGAGAAACTATGCGTAACGTTTTTTTGTTAAAATTCAGAGAAAGTTGATCGCTTTTATCTCCAATGATACAAGGGGGTAAAAAATATGAAAAAGAGATGAGTAGTGCTTTTTTGTTTAGAAAAAGACCTAAAAAAAGGTATTAGAAATATCCTTATTTTGTACGCAAATGCGAAAAATAACCATCTTAAATATTTTCAATCATTTAGCTATTTGAGTATTCTGTTCTTTGAAACCAAAGTGTTAAAAAGCTTCTTGTTTTTAGTTGAATTTTTCAACACTTTGTATACGCAAGGGAAGTTCACCTATAGCCGAAAAATTAATTGTAAAACGATGTTTAATACTCGGGTATATTGCCCTAGTTTTTAATCCAATTTCTTCATAAGGAATTTCAATGTAAGTATACTCAGTAAACGAATTAGGAAAAGCTTTTATAAACTTTTGTAATAATAGTAATCATACAGGCTTTACCAGTTAAGTTATGAAAAAAGTTACAGACCGTTTTCAAAGAATATAATAAACAAAAAAGAAAAACTATTTTACTCGTAAGAAGATTTTAGATAATAATCAAGAGGGGTTTTTAGTTCAGAAGTACTGTTGAACCAGTCCAATAAGTGTATTTGCATCTTGTTCACCAGTTTGTCTCCATTTCATCTCTCCATTTTTATAAATCATAAATGTAGGGTTGCCTTTTACCTTTAAAGCCTCCGCTAGTACTTCATTTTTTTTAATATCAATTTTAATAACTTTAGCTTTATCTCCGAGAGCAGCTGCTACATCACGTAGAGTATCCAAGCTAGGTTCTGTTTCAGACCAATCTGTATAAAAGTCAATCAAAACAGGCTTGTTGATACTTATGATTTCACCAAATTTTGTCATTTAACATAATTTTTTTCTATCCAATGCTTAAATGTACTAATTTTTTGTTATAAACCGTATCATTACTACGAAAAACTCACAAATTTTATGCTTTTTTTAGCTCAATGACGCTAATTTCGGGCCAGATTCCTACGCGACCTGGAAAAGCGTGGTATCCAAAGCCTCTATTTACATTAATATACCTGCCAAACTCTTTATACAAGCCTGCCCATTGTTTGTAAACATATTGTGAAGGACTCCATCTGAAAACACCTGGGATTTCTATGCCAAACTGAAGTCCGTGTGTATGGCCACTTAGTGTTAGATGATAGTTAAAATCGTTTTGCTTTACCTTATGTTCCCAATGACTGGGATCGTGGCTTAATAGAATTTTAAAATCTTCTTGTTGGATTCCTTTAGAAGCTTTTTCTAAATCACCTGCCGTATTAAATCCTTTTCCCCAATTTTCAACACCTACCAATGCTATTTTTTGCCCATCCTTTTCGAGATAACGATGCTCATTAAGTAGCAGGTCAAATCCAATATTAGGATGAATGTTTTTTATAGCTTGAAAGTTAGCTTCTTTATCTTCTTTTTTATCCCAGCGAGAATAATCACCGTAATCATGATTGCCCAAAATAGAAAATTTTCCCATGGGCGCATTTAGTTTAGCAAAACTAGTCACCCATTGGTCCATTTCTTTAGCAAAATTATTAACGATATCTCCTGTAAATAGAATTATATCCGATTGTTGTTGGTTAATTAAATCTACTCCGTATGCAATTTTTTCTGGATTGTCTAAACTTCCAGAATGTATGTCGCTAATTTGTGTGATCTTAAAACCGTCAAAAGCCTCTGGGAGGTCTTTAAAAGGTATTTGATACTTTACTACCTTGTAATTATACTTACCTTTAAAAATACCGTGTAATAAACTCAAAAAAGGAATTGAAGCAAGTCCTAAGGCAATTTGAGCAATAAATTTACGTCTTTCCTCAATAGGAATATTTTTTTTAGTAGTAAAAAAAGAAATTCCTTTTTTAATCCAGCGAAAGAAATCTTCACCTATTAAGGTTAGGGTAATGAATAGCTTAGGAATTAGTACAAGTAACAATAAACCTAAAGCCCACTGGAACTGTCTTGTTTGTCCAGCACTTCTATCACCAGAAAAAATTACATAAAAAAAATTTAGGTAAATAATACCTCCTATAAATAACCAACCGTACCTTATTATCTTGTTCTTGGTGAGGGTTTTAATTGCTTGAAATGCGTATAATTCAAAAACAATAATAAGGGTTGAGGTAATAATGAGTGGAAATAACCAACGTGGCATTGTTTTGCTTTTTACAATTAGGTAAATATACTAGTATATTTGCAATCAAACTTTAGCTTGTTGTTAAAGTTTTGTAGTTTTATACCAATAGATATGCTAAACAATCCTTAAAACAGTTTGTGAATTGCCTTTTGGTAAACCGATTATTTTTAGTTAGTTGTAGTTTTGATTTTAAGAAGTATTATTTGTCAATATTTTGATAAACAAAACTATTTTGAATAGATTATAGGAAACGATATGACCGATAGAAAACGACTTTTTTTACTTGATGCTTATGCGTTAATATTCAGAGGATATTATGCGTTTATTAAAAACCCGCGAATCAATTCAAAAGGATTGGATACCTCTGCGATATTAGGATTTACAAATTCTTTGTTGGATGTAATTAAGAGAGAGAAGCCAGATTATTTGGCAGTATGTTTTGATAAAGGAGGAAGTGTAGATCGAACAGAGGTTTTTCCAGAATACAAAGCAAATAGACTTGAAACACCCGAGGCGATAAAAATATCGGTACCTTATATAGAGAAAATACTACAAGCCATGAACATTCCAGCAGTAGTAAAGGAAGGTTATGAAGCAGATGATATCATTGGAACTTTGGCTAAAAAGGCAGAAAAAGCAGGATTGGATACGTATATGGTTACTCCAGATAAAGACTATGCCCAATTAGTTTCAGAACATATTTTTATGTATCGTCCGCCAAGAATGGGAAATGGATACGAAAAATGGGGAATAGAAGAGGTGAAAGCAAAGTTTGAAGTAGAACGTCCAGAACAGGTGATTGATTTTTTAGGAATGATGGGGGATTCTGTTGATAATATTCCAGGGTTACCAGGGGTCGGAGAAAAAACAGCTAAAAAATTCTTAGCAGCCTATGGTAGCATGGAAGGCTTGTTTGAAAATACGGATCAGCTAAAAGGGAAAATGAAAGAAAAAGTGGAGGCTAATAAAGAATTGGGATTACTTTCAAAAAAGTTGGCCACCATTATGTTAGATGTACCCGTTGAATTGAATAAAGAAGCCATGATATTTGGGGAGCCTAACATGGAAGAAACCATAGAAATTTTCAATGAATTAGAGTTTAGAAGGCTCGTAGAGAATTTAAAAAAAACCTACCTTCCTAAAGAGCAGGTTCAAGATACTACAGCCAGTTCCAATAAAAATACTACACAACAATTTGATTTGTTTAGTGTGCCTGGTGGCGGTGTTACTCAGGAAGATAACATCCTTAGTGGGTTTAAGACCGTTGACAATACACCTCATTTTTATCAGTTGATAAATACGCCTATAAGTAGGAAGTTATTGTTGGATAAGTTAGCGAAACAAACCTCTGTATGTTTTGATACAGAGACAACAGGGTTAAAAGCGTTAGAGGTTGAGCTTATTGGTATTGCTTTCTCGTGGGAAAGAGGAAAAGGATATTACCTTGCGCTGCCAGATAATAGGGAAGAGGTAGTTCAAATTTTGGAAGAATTTAAAGTGTTCTTTGAAAATGAGGCTATTGAAAAGATTGGGCATAATTTAAAATACGATATCAAAGTATTGTCGAATTACAATATATCTGTTCGAGGTTTTCTTTTTGATACGATGATAGCGCATTACTTAATTAATCCAGATATGCGCCATAACATGGATGTTTTATCCGAAACTTATTTAAATTACCAGCCTATTTCGATTACAGAATTGATTGGTAAAAAAGGAAAAAATCAATTGTCCATGAGAGATGTTGAACTTTCTAAGCAAACGGAATATGCAGTAGAGGATGCCGATATAACTTATCAGTTAAAAGAGCATTTCTCTAAAGAGTTAGAGAGTGGTAACGTACTTCAGTTGTTTAAGGAAGTTGAAATTCCATTGGTATCCGTATTAACAGCTATGGAAATCGAAGGAATAAATCTAAATACGGACTATTTAAAGTCGCTATCTGTTGAATTATCTAAAGATATCGAATCGTTAGAAAAAGATATATATGAATTAGCTGGTGAAGAATTTAATATCGCTTCACCTAAGCAATTAGGACCAATTTTATTTGAAAGGTTAAAATTGGTAGATAAGCCTAAGAAGACTAAAACAGGACAATATTCAACTGCAGAAGATGTTTTGACCTCGTTAAAAGAGCATAAGATTGTATCGGATATTTTGTTGTATCGTCAGTATAAAAAATTACAGAGCACTTATGTTGATAGTTTGCCTTTAGACATTAATCCTAAAACAAATAGGGTACATACGGTATATGCACAAGCAGTTGCAGCTACGGGAAGGTTGAGTTCTAATAATCCGAATTTACAAAACATACCTATTAGAACAAAACGAGGACAGGAGGTAAGGAAAGCATTCATTCCACGAAGTGAAGACTATGTGTTACTTGCAGCAGATTATAGTCAGATAGAATTGCGAATTATAGCTGCTTTGAGTGAAGAAGAAACCATGGTGAATGCATTTAAAGAAGGAGCAGATATTCATGCTTCTACAGCTTCTAAAGTATTTAATGTGCCCATTGAAGAGGTGACAAGGGAGCAACGTAGTCATGCGAAAACAGTTAATTTTGGAATTATATATGGGGTTTCTGCTTTCGGATTAAGTAATCAAACTTCTTTAACTAGAAAAGAAGCCAAAGCGCTTATTGATGCTTATTATGAAACCTACCCGAAATTACGTAGCTATATGGCAAGTCAAGTCGATTTTGCTCGGGAACATGGATATGTAGAAACTGTATTACAGCGAAGACGTTATTTAAAAGATATTAATTCGAGAAATGCTATAGTTAGAGGAGCAGCAGAAAGAAATGCAGTGAATGCCCCGATACAAGGTAGTGCAGCGGATATTATTAAATTAGCTATGATTCGTATTCATAAACGTTTTTTAGAGGAAAAATTCCAGTCAAAAATGTTATTACAGGTACATGATGAATTAGTTTTTGATGCACATAAAGATGAGTTAACAACAATTCAACCAATTATCAAAGAAGAAATGGAAAAGGCTTTTCAATTAACGGTTCCTTTAGATGTTGAAATTGGTATTGGTAATCATTGGTTAGAAGCACATTAATGGTGTTTTACTGTTTAGATGTGAAATTTATAATTTATTTCATTCTTTAAAATAAAATACAAAAAAACCCGTCTTTCCAGACGGGTGATTCTTGCTTCAAAGTTTCTTTTCTCTCTTAGTGATTTATAGCGTATCCAGCTCCTTTGCCAAATTCTGCTAAAATAAATCTCAAAGATTTGAAAAAACTTTGAATTCCCTTAAGTAATTTTCTTTTCATTTTTAGTTAATTTATCGATTTCCCTACTACAAATTTATCACATAACTATCTGATAAACACTACTTTTGGTCAGTTTTCTTTGTTTTTTTATGTGAATGGTAAGGAATTGATGATAAATATGCTATAATTAGTGATAAATGGTGTAAATCACAATATTTTCACAAAATCTTTGAAAGATAGATAGTAAGGTTTGTTTTTTAATACGGGTAAGTCAATACTTTCAGTATTGGCAATACCAACACCTGCAAACCAAACTTTTGCATTTTGTTTTCTGGCATGCTCTTTAAATGTTTCCATCCAAACAACATCATATTCTTCTGGAGTTTGGATATTGTTCGAAACTTTTACAAGAACGAATATTGTAGGTTCTCCTTTTTTAAATAAAACAAATTGTGGATGTTTTTTCAGTTGACTGTTTATCGCAACAAATTCGTAACCCATTTCTTGCAGTTTTTTTCCAACAATGTTCATTCCCAAATTGTGGAGTTCTTGTGGCGTTAAAACTTCCATTACCTTTTTTTCTTATTTTTTTTACTTACCGTTTTACTACCTCTAGTTTTAGGTTTCTTATATTTTTTAGTCAATTCTCTCCGATATGATCCCCCTAGATTTACTTTTTTGTTTTTTTCTTTTTTTTCATGAAATGCAGGGCCAGCTATATATTCTTGTGAAGTCCTATTTTTTGATTGCTGCCTTTCTTCTTTAGGTCTTTCTTCTTCAATTAGTTCATTGGATATTTTTACGGTTTCAGGTATAGGTATAATTGGAATATTATAATCCATCAACGATTCAATACGCTTTTTAGCGGCTTGTTCTTTTTCTGTACAGAGTAAAATACTAGCACCTTTATGTTTAGCCCTACCAGTTCTTCCTATTCGGTGCATGTAGTTTTCAGGGTAGTGGGTTGGGTTAAAATTGATGACATGACTTATTTCTTCCAAATCCAATCCCCTAGCGATAACATCTGTTGCAATTAAGATTCTGTGTTCTCCGTTGTTGAATCCTTCAATAGATCGCAAACGGTAATTTTGCGTTTTATTTGAATGAATAATACATATTTGACTTGGGTAGTATTCCTGAAGATCTGTGAATATTTTATCAGCGTTTCTTTTGTTTTGAGCAAATATTAATACTTTATTAAAGGTAGTTTTATCAGTTAATAATTCACTTAATAAATTAATTTTAGTTTTGAAGTTAGGTATGTCATAGGAGGTTTGTTCAATGTTTTCTAACGGTGTACCACTAACGGCTATAGCTATTTTTTGTGGTCCTATAAAGTAATCATCAATTAAAGCGTCAACATCAGTGGTCATAGTTGCTGAAAACATGATGTTTTGTCTTCGCTGTGGTAGTAGATCAAAAATATTTAATAGTTGAAATCGAAAACCTAGGTCTAACATTACATCTACTTCATCTATGACAAGTTTATGAATAGATTTTAATTTTAAAACTTTACTCAAGGCCAAATCGTATAAGCGACCAGGCGTAGCAACAATTATATCACAGCCTTGAGCTACAGCTTCTTTATGTCGATTTAGATTGACACCACCATAAACACCAAGTACTCGTAAGCTTATATATTTTGCTAATTTTTCTATTTCCTCCACAACCTGTACTACCAGTTCTCTAGTGGGTACAAGTATAAGTATTCTAGGGGTTGCTTGTTTAGAAAATTTTAGGTCTCTAAGTATAGGTAATATATACGCAAACGTTTTTCCAGTACCCGTTTGTGCTATACCTACCATATCTTTACCTGATCGAATTATGGGGAAAGCTTTTTCCTGAATAGGTGTTGCATTTACAAACCCTAAATCATCGATTGAATTTCGTAATTGATTGGATAAATCTAAATCTTGAAAAGAGACCATCTTATAGTAAATTTTGACAAAGGTACACTTTCTGAAATAGGTTTTCCGAATTATGTAAGATCTTCTCAAACAAAAAGATTAAGTGGTGCTTTTTTAACACACACCATCTATTATAGCTTTGATAGTGTAATATTGCCAAGTGTTTTTTGATTCTAGATAGCACCAAAAAATAGACTTTGAAATCATATCAAGCCATAATCTTTTTTAGTATGTAAGTTGGGTTTAATTATACTGATTGAAAGTATTTATGCTTTAACCTGTTGTTTATAGAAGCTTTTGTAAAATTTTGTTTTACATTTTCCACACTTATATTTTTTGGGCATAAAGAAAAATCTTTCAATAAAATTTCTTCTGATTCTTTTATAGCATCTTGAATGACATGTCGGACAGTTCATATAGTTATTTCAATTTATAAAGTAATAGGTTTTATAAATATAGTAATTATATGAAATACAGGCAAATATGTAGTGGTTGTATAGAGGTGTAAGGATTTAAAACAAATAAAAAAAACCGAAGCAATTGCTTCGGTTTTTTTTATTTGTTTTAACCTCCAAAATCGTCAAAACGAATATTTTCATCAGGGAGTCCAAAATCTTCTCCCATTTTTTGTACCGCTTTGTTCATCAGTGGTGGGCCACAGAAGTACAATTCAATATCTTCAGGCGAATCGTGTTTACTCAAGTAGTTGTCAATAACACAATTATGAACAAATCCAACGAACCCGTCACCTTCAGCATCTAAACTATCTTTAACTTTCCAATTATCTTCCTCTAAAGGTTCAGATAAGGCAATATGGAAACGGAAGTTAGGGAATTCTTTTTCTAATGCCCAGAAATGTTCTAAATAGAACAACTCACGTTTAGAACGCCCTCCGTACCAATAAGAAACTTTTCTTCCTGTTCTTAATGTTTTGAATAGGTGATATAAATGAGAACGCATTGGTGCCATTCCAGCTCCTCCACCTACATATAACATTTCAGCTTCTGATTCATTAATGAAGAACTCACCGTAAGGCCCAGAAATAGTTACTTTATCTCCTTTTTTACGAGAGAAAACATACGATGAAGCAATCCCAGGATTTACATCCATCCATCCATTTTTAGCTCTATCCCATGGTGGGGTTGCAATACGAACGTTTAACATGATTTCACGACCTTCGGCAGGGTAAGAAGCCATTGAGTAAGCTCTTTCAACCAATTCGTCGTTTTTCATTACTAAAGGCCATAAACCAAATTTATCCCATTCCAATTGAAACTTATCAGGTGTTTCATGCTCTTCAGGGTGTGCAGTGATATCCATATCAGAAAACTTAACCTCACAACGAGGGATTTCAATCTGAATATATCCTCCTGCTTTATAATTCATGTCTTCTGGAATCTCTACTACAAATTCTTTGATAAAAGAAGCTACATTATAGTTTCTAACTACGGTTGCTTCCCATTTCTTAATTCCAAAGATTTCTTCTGGAATCGAGATATCCATATCTTGCTTTACTTTTACCTGACATGCTAAACGAATACCGTGTTGTAATTCTTTACGTGTAAAGTGAGGTGTTTCTGTAGGAAGTGCTTCACCACCCCCAGAGTTTACATGACACTCACATTGTACACAAGAACCACCACCTCCACATGCAGAGGGTAAAAATATTTTTTCATTACCTAAAGTAGATAATAATGTACCACCAGAAGGAACTTCAATGGTTTTATCATTATTAATAGTAATTTTAACAGGACCAGATGGTGCTAATTTTTGCTTTACAAATAATAATAAAGCCACCAATAATAAAATTACTGCTAGGAAGGCTAATACTGTGATTAGAACCGTTCCTCCTGTACTTGCTTGTAATACTATCATTATTCTGTAATTTCTTTAGTGTTAGTAGCTAATTCTTTTACCTCTTTTTTGGTTAAGTCTTTCTGATCTTCAACCTTAACTTCAGTTTCGGCTTTTTGAGTTTCCTCTTTTTTACTAGCATCATCACCTCCAGTTAACATTCCACCAAAACTCATAAAACCAATAGCCATTAGTCCAGTGATAATAAACGTAATTCCTAAACCTCTTAATGCAGGAGGAACTGCAGAATAGCGAATCTTTTCACGAATAGCAGCAATAGAAAGAATGGCTAAAAACCAACCGATTCCTGATCCGATACCGTAAACAAAAGATTGACTAAAGGTTGGGATTTCACGAGACTGCATAAATAATGAGCCTCCCAATATCGCACAGTTTACTGCGATAAGTGGTAAGAAAATACCCAATGAGTTATACAATGCTGGCGCAAATTTTTCTACAATGATTTCTACTAATTGTACCATGGTTGCAATCGTTGCAATAAACATGATAAAAGACAAGAAGCTTAAATCATAATCAGCATATTCAGCACCCAACCAAGATAAAGCACCTGCTCTTAATATATATTGATCTAACAACCAGTTTACAGGTACAGTTACAGCAAGTACAAAAATTACAGCTGCTCCCATACCTACGGAAGTAGATACTTTTTTGGAGATCGCAAGGTATGAACACATTCCTAAGAACGTAGCAAATACCATGTTGTCTATAAATATCGATTTGAAAAATAATTCTAATAATTCCATCTCTTATTTCTTTTAAAGAAACTTTAAAACATTCGTTTTTTAGTCTTCGATTAATGCTTTGTTTCTACTACGTTGAACCCAGATAATAATACCCACTACAATCAATGCCATTGGTGATAATAACATAAAACCATTGTTCTCATATCCAAGAGCATAAAGACCTGTCTTTTCAATAGGATCTCCTAGTACTTTAAATCCTAATAAGGTACCAGAACCTAATAATTCTCTGAAAAAACCAACCATAATCAAGATTACAGCGTATCCTAATGCATTTCCAATACCATCTAAGAATGATCTCCATGGGCCATTACCTAAAGCAAAGGCTTCAAAACGCCCCATGATAATACAGTTTGTAATGATTAATCCAACAAAAACAGATAACGTTTTACTTAGCTCGTAGGCAAAAGCTTTTAGTACCTGATCAACAATAATTACAAGTGCTGCAACAACAATTAATTGTACTATAATTCGAATCTTTGAAGGAATAATATTTCTTATTAAAGAGATAACAACATTTCCAACACCCAATACAAATAGTACTGAAATAGACATCACTATTGATGCTTTTAATTCGGCTGTAATCGCTAACGCAGAACAAATACCTAATACTTGAATGGTAATAGGGTTGTTATCTGCTAATGGATCTTTTATTAAAGCCGCATCTTTTTTTGATAATAGTCCCATAGTTATTTTAATGTTTTAAAGTAAGGTACGTATTGTACTAATTCAGATTTAATCATGGCAGATACTCCATCACCTGTAATTGTAGCACCAGCAATAGCATCAACCTCATTATCATTTTTATCTTGATTTTTTGGGTCATTATTTCCTTTTGCTACTTTAATTCCAGTAAAAACTCCATCTTTCATTAAGTCCTCTCCTGCAAAATCATCCATAAAATAACGTTGCTTTATGTTAGCACCTAAACCAGGTGTCTCTCCTTTGTGATCGAAGAATACTCCTTGAACAACCATGTTTTTATCCATTGCAATATATCCCCAGATGGCGTCCCATAGTCCTTTACCTCTAATTGGAGCGATATAGAAGGTTTTTCCTTCTTTTTCACCAATAAAAAGAGGTAGTTTTCTAGTTTGACCTTCTTTGGCTAAAGTTTGTTGCTTTTTAACATCTATTAAATAGGCTTTATCATTTTCAGTAACATTAGTTCCCTCGATGATAATTTGTTTTTTGATATATTTTGTAAAAATATCGGCTACTTTATCTTTAGAAACAAAAGTTATGCTCGTCTCGTCATTTTCATTAACGCCCATCGCATATAAAATATTTTGTTGCTTTTCAATACGCTTATTCCCGTCAATCATTGGGCGAAGTGAAGAAGCTGTAAAGGCTAGTAAAGCCCCCACCACTAATACCATTCCTATGGCAAAAAGTACTGTATATAAATTACTGTCTGTTTTCTTACTCATGATTAGGCAGTTTTAGCTTTTAAACGTTTCAATCTCTTCTTTACATTTCCTTGAACCACATAATGATCAATAGTCGGTGCAAAAACATTCATTAACAGAATTGCTAACATTACACCTTCAGGGTATGCAGGGTTGAATACACGTATCATAATCGAGATAAATCCGATTAAAAATCCGTAAATCCATTTTCCTTTATTTGTTTGTGAAGCAGTCACAGGGTCTGTCGCCATATATACAGCTCCAAAAGCAAATCCACCAATAAGTAAATGTTTCCAAAAGTCTAAGCTCATTAATCCATAAAATTTGCTTGTTTCCGTAATGATACCAGCACTTGCTACTTGATTAAAGATGAAGCCCATTACCAAAGCACCGATAACAGAAGATAACATAATTCTCCAACTTCCGATTTTAGTAAAGATTAAAAACAATGCACCTAAAAGAATCAAGAAAGTAGAAGTTTCACCAACGGAACCTGGTATAAAACCAAAGAACATGTCAGAAGTAGTGAAGTTAGGTGCTGCATTTTGTGCTAAACTACCTAAAATCGTTTCTCCAGAAATAGCATCAGCATTACCTGCTCTTTCTACTGCTTCATGTACCCATACCTTATCACCCGACATCCAAGTAGGGTAAGCAAAGAATAAAAAAGCACGTATGGTTAAAGCTGGGTTCAAAATGTTCATTCCAGTACCTCCGAATACCTCTTTTCCGATAACAACACCAAAAGCTACGGCTACAGCCAACATCCATAAAGGTAAATCTATAGGTACGATTAAAGGAACTAACATCCCTGTAACTAAATATCCTTCCTCTATTTCATGACCTTTGATGATACAGAAAATAAATTCAATCGCTAGACCAACAACGTAAGAAACAATCACTAAAGGAAGTACCTTAACAGCACCTACCAATAAGTTGTCTAAGTTCCAAAATTCACTGCTAAAAAAAGACATCCCTTCGGTGAATCCGTTGATGGCTGCATGGTGTTGATAACCTGCATTAAACATACCAAATATCAAGCAAGGCACTAAAGCCAAAATAACAGTGTTCATAGTACGTTTAAGGTCATCTGCTGCCTTTATATGAGTTCCTCCGTGAGTTGTCTCATTAGGCAAATATAAAAATGTATGAAAACCATTAAATAGCGGAGCCATTTTAGTGCCTTCATATTTTTTCTTTAAATTATGTAGTTTTTGTTTTAAGCTCATATCTTATCCTAATTCTGCTCTCATTAAATCCAATCCTTCACGAATGATTTTTTGATGCGGTTGTTTAGAAACACAAATAAATTCAGTCAAGGCAAAATCCTCTGGAGCAATTTCATAAGCTCCTAATCCTTCCATTTCATCAAGATCCTTATACATACAAGCTTTTAACAGTTGTAAAGGATAAATATCTAAAGGGAATACCTCTTCATAAGAACCAGTAACTACAAAAGCTCTGTGTTCTCCATTAGTATTGGTATTCAGATCGTATTTTTTATTTGGGCTCAACCAAGAAAAGGTCAAAGCTCTCGATGGTGATATTTTATTGAAAACAGGTTTGTTCCAACCAAAAAACTCATAGTCATCTCCTTCGGGGATCGACGTAATTTGATTATCATAATAGCCTAAGAAACCTTCTTCAGTAACCTGCTTACCACTTAAAATATTTCCACTGATGATACGAGCATTGTCTGCATCTAAATAGTCTTTTGTTATCGCTCCTATTTGTGCGCCTGCAACTACGGTTACATACTGAGGTTTTGTAAACTTAGAACCTGTTAAAGCAATAGTTCTTGTAAGGTTAAGCTTACCCGTTAAGAACAATTCTCCAATAACTACTAAATCCTGAGGAGTAACTACCCATACCACCTCTCCTTTGTTAATAGGGTCGATGTGTGCTATCTGCGTACTTACATTTCCAATAGGATGAGGTCCTGAAATTTTGTGAGTTTCAACCCCTTTTAGCTCTTTGAAAGGTGATAATGTTGCGTTTTTAGCTATGGAAACATGCACCTTACCATCAGTAAGTTTTGTCAAGGCAGTTAAAGCTGTTTGTATAGCTTGTTCTTTACCTTTTAGTGCATAGTCAACATCAGTAGCTAACGGTGCACTTGCATAAGCAGATACAAAAATAGCTTTTGGCTTTTGATTAGGGTTTGCTACCACATCATAAGGACGTTGCTTTATAAAAGGCCAACACCCCGAAGCAAAAAGATGATCTTTTACCTCTTGTTCAGATAAAGAATCAACATTTTTACTGCCAAAATCTTTGTATTCCTGCTTTCCATTAGCAGTTACTTTAATTGCTAAAACTTTTCTTCTAGCTCCACGAACGATTTCTGTAACTTTCCCGCTAACAGGGCTTGGAAATAAAATACGCTCGTCACTCTTGTCATAGAAAAGTGCTTCTCCAGCTTTTACTTCAGTACCTTCTTTTGCTAAAATTTTGGGAATTACGCCGTGAAAATCATCTGGTTTTACTGCAAAGAGGCTACCTAAAGGAAGATCGGTAGTCATTTGCTCTGCCTCACCAACAAGCTTGATGTTCAAGCCTTTTTTAATACGGATGTCCTTTGACATAGTAAATGAATTGAATTGATTTTCTTAAAAAACACGCAAATTTATAAATTTTGAAAACCACAATCAGGCAAAAACTTTTTTATCTTATATAAACCCGTTTATTTATATCAATTCTAAATAAAATAAACGTTTTTGGCGCATAAATTGATATATTTACCAACTATGAAGAAAAATAAACTGGTACTATTACTAATGGTTGTCTGTAAGGCTTTGATTAGTCAGAATATACAAACAATTCAATTACGACCATTGCAGGAACCAAAAAATTTTACTCCTATAGTAAAGTTAGGAAAAATTTTGGAATTATCCTTTGATGATTTGGACGCAGATAATAAAGAATACTCTTATAAGATTGAGCACATGACACATGATTGGGAGCGGAGTAATTTAACTAGTAATCAGTATATAAATGGGTTTGATGAAAATACAATTATAGAGGTAACAAATTCATTTAATACACTTCAACCTTACACACATTATTCGGTGCAATTACCCAATGATAATACAATTATTACCAAAAGTGGCAACTATTTAATTTCTGTTTTAGATGAAGATTATGAAGTAGTTTTTAGTAGGAGATGTGTTTTCTATGAGGATAGAACTAATGTCGGAGTAGCCGTTTTTAGAAGTAGAAACACCTCAAATAATAATACGGAGCAGACAGTTCAGTTTTCAGTACATCATCCAAACTTATTTATCAATACACCCAACCAAGAAATAAACGCAGTATTGTTACAGAATATGGATTGGAATACCGCAATTAGAAATATACCTCCCGTTTTTGTGCAATCCCAAAAACTACTGTATAATCATACACAGCTTACCAATTTTTCGGGAAATAATGAGTTCTTAAATTTTGATACAAAATATGCGAGGAATACGAGTTTAAATATTGCAAGAGTAGAAAGAAACGATATCTTTTATACGCATTTATTCACAGATGAGTCAAGAGCGAATAGATTGTACACGTATGCTCCTGATATCAATGGACATTTTGTTATTAATACACTTGAAGGAGAAGATTCAAGAACAGAGGCAGATTATACATTAGTACATTTTTCACTTTATATTGAAGAACCCTATGCCAATAAAGAAGTTTACGTCTATGGGGCTTTTAATAATTTTGCTTTAGATGAAGGGAACAAGATGGTCTATAATAGAGAAACAAGGAATTATGAAGCGACCATTTTACTCAAACAAGGTTTTTATAATTATAATTATGCATTAAAAAATTTAAATACGGATAGGGTAAGTTTATCTCAAATAAACGGCTCCTTCTTTGAAACTGAAAATGAGTATACGGCGATTATTTATTACCGTCCATTTGGTGGGGTCTATGATCGCGTCATAGGAGTAGGGAATGGCTATTTTAACCAAAATAGGTAATGACGCTTGTAAAAAGTTGCAAAAGGGTATATTTTATAGTATTTTTACTGCATGTTTCAGCAAGTAACAAAAGGAATAAAAATTTCGGTTAAGACGAAATATAACGGAAATGTGTTTCGGGGAGCAGATACGTTTTACACTTTTAGTTACTTCATTACCATTGAAAATAAATCGGAAAGTACCGTACAACTTTTAGAACGTTTTTGGGTGATTCACGATGCATTGAATAATCCTGAATATGTAAATGGTAAAGGAGTAGTTGGGCAAACCCCTGTAATTAAACCTAATGGGGTATATAGCTATAAGTCTAACTGCTTGTTAATCTCTCCCATTGGTGCTATGTCAGGAAAATACAAAATGGTTAATACTCATTCTTTTGAAAGCTTTTCAGTTACCATACCTACTTTTCAGTTGGTAACACTACCTACATTAAATTAAATACATGAAAATAAAAAGTTCAGACAAGCTGCAAACGCTTGCATGTCTAAATTGCACCTATCCTTTTACTAAAAATGAAAAATATTGTCCAAATTGTGGGCAAAAAAACAAAGGTTCATCACTTACTTTTGGAGGGTTTATCAAAGATATTTTTAAAGAAAATTTGTCATGGGATTCTAAATTTTGGAATACAATTACTCAGTTATTATTTAAGCCGGGAAAAGTAACCAAGGAGTATATAGCGGGGAGGCGAAATCGGTATATGAATCCTCTTAGGGCTTACTTTTTTTTGTTCTTAGTCACGGTCTTCATGATGTGGGTAGAGGGGAATGTCGAGAAGTTTGACGGCCTATTTTCTGGAACATTTAACGAGAAGGATTGGGTTAAAAAGAAGGATACCATAGATGATGATTTTAGCATGGTTATACTAGGGGATACTTTAAATTTTGGAAAAAAAAAGAAAACAAATCCCAAGAAAGAATGGTTCGTCCAGAATCGTAAAGATAGCAAGGGAGCCTTTCAATATGTTTTTGAAGAAAAGGTTCGTTTATTAGAGGAAGATCCACATAAGTATATGGAAGGGCTTCAGTCTAAATTTGCATTTATATTGCTGATTACACTACTGCTTTCTTCTTTGATTTTAAAGTTCCTTTATATAAGGAGAGGGTATAGCTACGTTCATCATGTTATTTTTGTAGTACATACACAAGCAGGCTTGTTTATTTTGTATATCATTTTATCGTGTTTTGAGTATTTGAACTTGATGGATGAAAACGACTATTTTCTTTTTGATTTAATCGTTTTATTGATTTATTCGTTAATTGCTGTTAAGCAATTTTATGGCCAAGGATGGGGAAAAACAATTTTTAAATTTATTATTTTTAACTTATTTAATTGCGTCTTTTTCTTAATAAGCCTTTCTATTTTTAGTGTGCTGGAGATGTTTTTATAGGAGTTGCTGCTCTTTAACGTTTTTTAAAGAACAGCAACCATAAATTATTATAAAGACAAAGATTTTGGTACATAGTAAGCATCTACATTACATACAGTAGAACAGCCTCCAGCATTGGTACAGTCTATAACAGCATCACTAACACAAGCCCTATCATAACAAGTCGTCGTCGTTGTTCCGCTACTAAGTGAGCAATCAACAGCATATGCTCCGTTAGAAGGGGCATTATAGGTTAATTTTTTAACCTGTAGATTAGCGAGATAATACACATCCAATTCTTTTATTATTCTAAAAGAAATAGGAAGCTCTATAGACTCACATTGTGCGAATCTTATTTAATAGTGAGGTAACAGTCTTCTCTCTTTTGTATAAATCTATTACGAGAGGATGATATGTTATTTTTGTTTGACCGCAAATACTAGCACATCCACCACTATCAAGACAATCCCAAGTGGCAGCACCAGCACAACCAGCATCACCCCCGCAATTTGTAGTAGTTACTGTTCCGTCTGTGTAAGAACAATAGACCATATAGCTATTACCAACATATTTATAATCTTTTGCAGCACTTGCAAAAGCAATTATATCATCGGTGTTTTTCTTCAGCTTGATGTGCTTTTCAGGGGTGTTTTCTTTTAGATATTCTAGGGAAAATTCTACAATTTTTCCACTCAAATCAGCCTTAATCTTCATTTCTTTTATTATATGGGCTAATGCTTTTTTATCTAAAGTATTCTTATTGGTTAGTTCTTTGGAGGTATTTTCTTGACAAGAAATAAATGAAAATAATACAAAAGTCAATGAATAAACAAAGTAGTTAATTTTAGTTTTCATAAAGAGATAGTTTTCAATTTTGGCTGTTGTTGGTAAGCAAATTTAATAAACAAAGAATGAAAAAAATAATTTATTTTGCTTTCTTATAGGTTTTTAGTGGTGGTGTTTGGCTAATAGTGAATACCCAGAGTGATAGTTTTTGACGCTGTTTTTTTATGTATATAGAAAAAGTCAAGATGAGTTCAATGTTAAAAATACGTATCAAAAACTTATCCAAAAGAAAATCGTCTAAAAATTACTTTTTAGACGACTTCCTAAAATTGTTTTTATAAATAATATTACTTATTCTTTTCAAAAGTAAAAAGGATATTTTTTGCGCTATCTACTTCAGGAACTTGGCTTATAATAGTACTTACTAGTTCACTTTCTAATTCAAAAGTGATTTTTCCTTCAGCCGCATTTTCTGTTGAAGCGACTAGTATTTTAATACCTAGATTTCCAGTTAAATATACTTTATCTTCTTCCATTTTCCAGTTTTTAATACTTTCATTTAGAAAGTCTGTGGAAGCTTTAACAATCACTTCAGAATTGTTAACATCAACTTGTGCATCGAAGTCTAAATTTTCATCTTCTTTAAGGGTCAAGTTAAAGGTCGCTTCATTGGTTATTTCAGTATTCTCACCTTCGTTAGGAACGATAGTGACTGATTTTAAACTCCAGGTGCCTAGTAAATCCTCTTTGCTAGGTGAGGTTTCATCGTTTTTTGTACATGAAAAAGACAGAAATGCCAATGATAAAATTAAGATTAGATTTTTCATAATTTAAGGGGTTTAAATTAAAGTGGTTGTAAAAGTAAAGTTTATATTTTGTAAATCAATGCTTTAGTGTGTTAAAATGTTGGTGGTGTATGTTTTTTATGCAGAGAAATAAAAAAACATCTTCAAAATTTGGCCAAGGGGAAGCGAAATTTAAAGATGTTCTTTTTAAAAGGGGAAATCTATTATTTCAGGGGATTTGATAGCAAGTTACGAAGTAAAAGGAGTTAGTTTTGAACTAAATCGTTCAATTGATTGTTTTTCTAGATGAGTAGCTTACAATAAAAAGGTGAAATATCTTACCGTTGTTTTTATGGAGTTATAACACTTCTTAATTGGTCGATTACTTTTTTGCTATTTCCGATAAAAATAGTGTTATCAATGATAAAGACAGGGCGTTTCAGAAACGTGTATTCTTTAAGAATGTATTGTCTATAATCGGTTTCAGTTAGTGTTTGATTTTTTAGGTCCATTTCTCGATAAAGCTTCGCTCTTTTATTGAATAAAGCTTCGTAGCTTTGAGTTAATCGATACATTTCGTCTAATTGATTAACTGTTAAAGGGTTGGTTTTTATTTCTTGTTTTTCAAAACCTTCAAGGTTAAGACTTTTTAGAATTTTCCTGCAAGTATCACAAGTTTGTAAAAAATAAACTTTCTTCATTTTATAAAAACATTTAAAAATAATACCACTTATGAATAGAAATCAACATAATAAAATTCCTTTTTTACCTTTGTATTTCAGTACAAAAAGAAACCGTAGTTAAGGGGATACTTTCGTTTTCTTCTTTATATAAAGAAAAAACTCGTTTTTTTTCTACAGTAATTTCATATTACAACGGGTATAAATATATTTGAGCTAAAATAACATAGAAAAATGAATACACAATTTGAGGTTTTAAAAAAATCAAGAGAATTAGTTATACACTTGATTCAAGGATTAACAAAAGAACAATTACACAAAATACCTGAGGGATACAATAACAACATAGCATGGAATGTGGCACATTTAGTGGTTACACAACAATTACTCCATTATAAGTTGTCAGGATTATCGTGTTTGGTACCCGACGATTTGATTGATAAGTATCGAAAAGGTACAAAACCTACAGAGGTTTTTGAAGACGAGGCTTGGGAAGAAGTATTGGATTTGTTACTTGGATTACCAGATACGCTTAAGGAGGATTTCGAAGCAGGAGTTTTTAAAGAGTATATTTCATACAAAACAAGTACAGGTTATGTTTTGAATAGTTTTGAACGAGCAGTATGCTTTAATAACCTACACGAAGGAATACACATAGGAGTGATTATGGCATTACGAAAATTAGTCTAATACCAATTGTAATTACAAAAGGTATAAAATTACTTAGGTTTAATACTAACATAGATAGTATGACTAAATGTTATACTGAAAAGCTGTTTACATTTTTCCAATACTAGCATACGTTTTAATTTTTAATAAATGAAAGGTATGCTAGTTTACTACTAGGTAATAACCTTTTGTTTTAACATACTAGGACTAAAACCAAATTCTCTTTTAAACGCTGTTGAAAAATGCTGCGGATTTTTATACCCTATTGCTTCAGATACATCTCGAATGGAAAGTCCTTTTTTTATCAAAAGCTCTTTGGCTTTATTCATTTTTTTCTCAGTAATGTATTTACCTACCGTTATTCCATGAAGTTTTTTAAATTCTTTTTTAAGTGTAGACGTATTGGTGTATACAATTTTAGCTAAATCTGACAAGAGGAGGTTTTCATCCAATTTGTTAAGGATGATTTCTTGAACTAGCATCATTTTATTAATGATTTCTTCAGAACTCGTCTTTTTGTAGCTTAAGCTTATATCGTATGAAGAAATTTGATCTAATTGCAATAGTAAAAGTTCTAATACTTTTGCTTCTAAAAATAAAGACCTATAGTTATCTTCCCATTTACACGTGATGATTTGTTGGATGATATTCATCATTTCAGCAGTAATAGGAAAGTTGTGCCCTCCAAGAAAACTCGTTTTTTTATGCTGTATAAGTTCTTTAAATTGTGCGAATAGCTCTTCATTGGGTAAATATTTCTCAAAAAAATGCGGATGTAGATTTATTTCAAGAAAAGAAACATGTGGTGAAGAAAAGGTAATTTCACCTCGTATAGAGCTACTGTACAAAATGTTATGAAAGTTGTTTGTGTATTCAAAGTCAATATTTGTATTTTTAATCTTACACTTGCTATTTCCTTTTAACGTGAAGTGCATTTCTACGGATTCTCCTCCAAAATCGAACAGCAAATCTGTAGTTTTAGAAAAATTACTATTACTATAGCTAATTCTAAAATTTTGTAATCTAATTTCTTTAAAAGAGCCATTAAAGTTTTTATGTTTAAAGTTACTTTTAAATTCAGTATTCCCTATTAAATCAGTTTTATAGGTTGTATTTTGAGCGTTATAAAGTATCTCGCTTACTTCTGTATCATAAATTTTGAACCCCATATAAATTCTTTTCGCGTACCTTTTTTTTCTTTTCGCGTACCTTTTTTTTCTTTTCGCGTACCTTTTTTTTCTTTTCGCGTAGATAAAGTTAGCCATTTTAAACTTAATTATGCAAACAAGTTGCAATAAAAAATGGGGATTTATAGCTATTATAGCTATTTGCACTGAATAATAATGAGTAATAAAGTTAAAAATAATTCCTATGCTTAGAAAGATTTTTCTTGTAGTATGTATACTTTGTCTTTCCAGAGTATATGCGCAGTATAGGGTGACAGGAAAGGTACAATCCGAAAATGGAGAGGCGCTACCTTTCGTGACTGTTGTGTTGAAAGGAACTTCTTTAGGAACGTTGACGAATGAGTCAGGAGAATTTGTGATTAAGGATGTTTTCAACGGAACGCATATGCTCGTATTTACAAGTTTAGGATTTAAAAATCTTGAAAAGAAAGTAGTTGTTAATGGGCAGCATGTGCAAGTTATTGGGGTATTACAAGAGTCTAGTAATAATTTAGACGAAGTTACAGTGAAGGCTAAAAGTACTTCTCAAAAAATAAGAGAAACCGTATACAAACCAGCTGTGGTAAGTTTAGGAAGTGTGAAAATTAAATCTGCACCAGTGATAGATTTAATAGGAAGGGTTTCTGGGGCAGTAGTTAGAAGAACAGGAGGTTTAGGGAGTAATGCTACTATTATGTTGAATGGAATTTCGGGTAAGGGAGTTCGAACATTTGTAGATGGCATTCCAGTTGATCTATTGGGCAACGGATTTCAGTTAGCCAATATATCCCAAAATATTATTGACAGATTAGAGGTTTATAAAGGTGTGGTACCTGTTACATTTGGTACGGATGCTTTAGGAGGTATTATTAACATAAGTACTAAAAATAAATACACAAACTATTTAGACATCTCATACACAACGGGGTCTTGGAATACACAACTCGCTACAGTTGGATTAAAACAATACCTAGATAAGCAGCATACGCAATTTGTGCAGATTGAAGGAGCCTTTAATCACGCAAACAATGATTATTGGATGCATGATGTAGAGGTGATTGCAGATGATTTAGGGAATACAAAAAAAGGAAAAGCAAGAAGATTTAATGATGCCTATACTTCTTATATGGGACGCATACAGTATGGTGTTCAAAAGGTGTCTTGGGCAGATGAATTTAAGTATATACTATCTGTTTCAAAAATAAATAAGGAATATCAGCATCGTATTTGGTCAGCTGAAATTCCATGGGGAGAGGCATATGGAGAAGACCAAGATATAAACAATGTTATTTCGTGGCGTAAAAAAAGTAACAATAAAAGATGGACTTTTGCTGCTTTGACGGGGTTTAATAACATCAAAAGGTCTTTTGTAGATATTGCTTCAAAATCCTATTTATGGGACAAAACTACCTTCCCAAGATCTACCAAAGGAGAAAGTGGTTATTTTGTAGAAGGACAAACGCCGATTACAACTACAAATAGCATCTTTCTTAGAACAAACATAGGTTATAAGTTAGTGGATAATCACAGGTTGAATTTTACTTCGTTAACTTCCTATGAAAGGATTCAAGGAGAAGATAAAGCAGGAACAGCTACTTTTTTAGAAGACATATATGAACGTCCGCAGAAATTGACAAAAAACTTTTTAGGACTTTCCTTAGAAAGTGATTTTTTAAACAAGCGTTTGACGAATATACTCTCTGTTAAGCACTTTTACAATAATAGTCGTGCAGTAACATTTCAGGTAAATGGAAGTTTTGATGAAGTAATTAATAATACACGTTCCATGTTTGGGTACGGTAACGTTCTTAAATATAGTTTTTTAAATTCATTTTCAACATATCTAGGATACGAATTTGCAGTACGAATGCCAGATAGAGAAGAAGTATTTGGAGATGTAAGTCGTATCGCAGCAAATGGTAATCTTGACCTTGAAGAAAGCCATAATGTGAATCTAGGTCTACGCTACAATGGACAACATTATGAAATTAACGTAGGAGGTTTTTACAGGAAAACAGCAAACATGATATTTTTAGCTGCAATGCCACCAGGCAGGTCAGCATATGTTAATTTACTAGGAAGTGATGTTCAAGGAGGGGAATTGTCTATCACAGCGATGCCTATTGAAAACCTTTCTATAAACGGTAATATAACCTATCAGAAGAATATCTTAACAGATACCGATGCATTCGGTAAAATTGATGCTAGATATGTAGGGCAACGAATACCGAACATCCCTTACTTTTTTGCCAACTTTGGTGCTTCTTATATGTTTCCAGATTTTCTGAGAGAAAAATCAGATTTCACAATTAGTTATCAGAATAATTATGTTCATAAGTTTTATCCTTCATGGGAGGTAGATGGCTTGAGTGCTACAAAGGCATTTGTACCAACGCAGTTTCTACATGATTTGGCATTGAACTATGCTATTTCTGAAAATAAATATGCACTTAGTTTGGAGTGTAGAAACCTGACGGATGCACTAGCTTATGATAATTTTAGAGTGCAAAAGGCAGGGCGAAGCTTTTATGTAAGATTAAGTATGTACCTCAATTAGAGGTTTTAATATATAACAAATGAAGAAAAGAACAATTAACTTAATAACAAGCATTATAACAGTAGTCCTATTTCAGTCTTGTAGTAATGATGATGATAATCCTGTAGTAAAACCACCAGAAGAAGCTAAGTATAGTTTAGTTACAAGGGTTCAAAACGGGCAAGCATTTAATTTTTATGCTCAGAATATTAAAGAAGTATCTGGAAATAAAACGTATGACAATACAGGGGCGACAGAGGTTTTATCATCTGATGCAGCAGGTATTTCTTTTTACGAAGGAGCATTATATTTAAGTGCCTATGCAAATAAGAAAGAGATTACTAAATGGTTGCCAGATAGTAATGGAGAATATAAAAAACAAGGAACGATAAATTTAACCGAACTAGGTTATTCTGGAAATGTTTGTTTTAAAGATAAAAGTACCGCTTTTGTAGGGGGTGTTTCGTCTTCTAAAATTATCATTTTTAATCCGACTACCATGCAAAAAATAGGGGCTATTGATTTCTCATCGGTATCTAAAAAAGGAACAGTAACCAACTTTCCAATCAAAGGTGATAAAATTAATACGACAGTACCTACAGAAATGCTGATTAATGGCAACTATATGTATGTAAGTTTTATGCATATGAAAGATCCAAATACGTACGAACCGTCAATAAAAACAGCTGATATTTTAGTTGTGGATTTAAGAAAAGTAGACTCGAACAATGTTAGTAATGCAGGGGCAATTGTTAAATGGATAACCGATACAAGAGGTGTTGGACCAGGTTCATTTAATTCAGGCCATGGAGCGAAGTTTATGATTAAAGATGAAAAAGGAGATATTTATATTCTATGCCATAATATGTGGGGAATTCATCGCGCTACAACAGGTAAACCATCATGTGTATTAAGAATTAAGAACGGACAAATGGAGTTTGATCCAGATTATTATTTTGATTTAGAAACTGTGAGTAGAGGTTTAGGAAACCCAGTAGTGAATTTTGAATATGTAGGTAATGGAGAATTCTACGCTACTTCAATAGATGTAGCCAAAATTGATCCTAAAAACGATTGGTCTTTTTATGTAGATCCAATTTCACAATGGTATAAGTTTAATTTGGCATCTAAAACCGCCAAAAAAGTAAGTGAAGCATATACAAAGGGATCTAATAGTGCCATTACACATATTGAAAACGGTAAGGTATATATCCCAATTGAAAATAAAACAGAGAACTACGTTTTAGAGGTAAACAATAGCAGTTTGGAAACTAAGAAAACAATAAGTGCTGCTGGAGCTATTGTAATAGTTAAACGTAAATAAAATTATTAGTTGTTAGAAAAGAAGGCAAGGTTCTTACAGGTTAATAAATAATTTTTTAAGCCTTGCTTTTTTTGATAACAATAGAGCTTAGTGATAATTATTTTTTTAAAAAATAAGACCTTAAGAATTAGGTGTAGACAACAAAAGTATTGTGTATAATTTAATACCATGAGCTAGCTATCAATGATAGATTAACTACTCAATAACCATAACTATGAGCGCAAATTTAATATCAGATTCACAGAAAAAGATGATTTTAAAAGACCCAATATCAGGAATGATGTGGCGATTATCGTGGCCTGCAATTTTGGCAATGGTGTTTTTTGGGCTGAATACATTCTTGGACTCCATTTTTGTGGGGCATTTATTAGGAGAGCATGCACTTTCAGGGGTAGCGTTGGCATATCCCTTAACCGGTTTAATGCTAGGTTTAGGATCGTGGGTGGGTACAGGAGCTGCAAACTTGTTAAGTATATCTTTAGGTGCAGACGATGAATCAACTCAAAAAAAACTTTTAGGTACAGGATTCGTGCTGTCATTGATTATGTCATTAGTTTTTGGAATTCCAGC
Source organism: uncultured Tenacibaculum sp. (assembly GCA_947496185.1). Classification (GTDB taxonomy): domain Bacteria; phylum Bacteroidota; class Bacteroidia; order Flavobacteriales; family Flavobacteriaceae; genus Polaribacter. The sequence continues at coordinate 99,595 of CANMCD010000009.1, read as the reverse complement.
CTATTTTGCAGCGGAGTACTTAATTAAAATAATGGGAGGAGAAGGACAGATATTAGCATTGGGAACTAGCTATTTTAGCGTGACATTATTTGGAACTTTCTTTGCGGTATATGCATTGTTGTTGAATTTTGTTGTTCGAGGAGAAGGACGAATGAAGCAAGCTGCTTTTATGATGCTTTTCGGGCTTGTAGTAAACATCATTTTGAATCCAATCTTTATAAATGTATTTGCGTGGGGAGTAGCAGGTGCAGCATGGGCTACAAACATAGGTATGTTGGTGTATGCGGTTGTAGGTTTTATGTATTTTAAAAAAGGAAAAGCGTCGTTTAAAGCAGATGTAACCAGTATAAAATATGATAAAGAGTTAGGAAAAAAAATACTCCAATCTGGGATGCCAGCGATGATTATGACAATCATGATGCTGGTACAGTCTGTTATTGTTTTTAATGCCATTTCAAATTATGGTACTGATAAAGATTTAGCTTTCTACGCAGCAGCAAACAGAATTTATTTTTTTATGCTCACGCCTTTTTTTGGTCTAATGAGAGCTTTACAACCAGCAATAGGTATAAACTTTGGAGCACAAAATAACGATAGGGTCTCAGCGTCTTTTTGGAAGTTTTCATGGACTGGTTTTCTTATGCTTGTTCCATTTACCCTAGCGCTTTTGATCTTTCCAGAACAATCATTGAAAATGATGTTACCTGATATGGTATTTAATGTACAAGATATTTTTATGTTTAGAATATATATTGCGATTGCACCATTCTTGTCGTTTGTGTTTATGGCACTGTCATTTTTTCCAGCAATAAATAAAAGTGGTATCGCTAGTGTTTTGACATTAGCAAGACAGCTAATCTTATTTGTACCGTTGGTATTAATCCTTTCAAGATACATTGGTGTTGCTGGTATCTATTATGCAAACTCTGGTATCGATATCATTGTAGTTTTGGTGACAGTAGTGCTATGCATTAAAGAATTAAAACAGTTAGCCAGTTCATCAGTATTAACTCAGAAAACCCCAAAGACTGTAAGCAATTAAAAATGATAGGAAGGATCGTAAAATTTGAGATACTCAATAGATTAAAACAACCGCTGTTTTATTTCTTTTTTGCCTTAATGATGTTTCAGGCGGTATGGTTTATACAAGGGGCATATGAAGTGTATATTAATGATGCTACCCAAATGAATGGAGCAGCATTGTTTTACAGAAGCTTTGCAGGAGGCGGTATTGTATTGACTATTGTAATAGCTTTGGTGACAGGAACTTCCTTGTATAGAGATATACAATATAAAATGGGAAGTATCATATACCCTGCAGCAAAGAATGATAAAAAATTCTTCGTAGGGAAGTTTTTAGCAGCCTATGTTGTTAACCTACTTTTAGGATTCGGAATATTTGTCGGCTTAATGGTAACTCCTTACGTAGGAATAGGGGCAGCAGATAAGTTTGGGGTGATGCCTTGGGGACAAATGTTTCACGGTTTTTTTGTTTTTACAGCGACCAACCTTTTTATTTATACGGCATTTGCAATAGCATCTTTGGTGATGTTTAAAAGAATAGGAGCAAGCTATCTGAGTACGTTTTTTATTACACTTATTTTCTTTGTTTGCGAGACGGTTCGCCCTACTTCTTCCAACCTTGAAATCCTTCAATTATTAGACCCCTCATCTTTTGTTTATACAGTGATTGCTTTAGATGCATTACCAGCTGCAGCCAAAAATTATACATACATCCCTTTAGATATGCCCTTTTGGATAAATAGAGCGATATGGATTGGGGTATCATTTGTCTATTTATTAGTAGCATTTAGACGGTTTACCTTTAAACAATTTATAGTACCAGTTTCTGGTAAAAAGAAAGACAATGAAATAGCAATACCATCGGGGCTTACAAAGGGTAAAGAAATTCGAATTAGTTCACCAAGAATTAGTACACGGTTTGTAGATTATTGCAATAAGTTATTCCGATTAACTTTATTGGAGTTCAAAAATGTTGTGAGAACCCGTGGATTTAAAATTTTAATATTAATACTGAGTATTGTTTTTATACTTAGAAATTTATTATGGAATGAATCCTTTTACATTGGATCAAGTCACGCCCTAACATCTATTATGACCAATACCCGAATAACTGCAGGTACTTGGTTGACGATTATTTTAATGATATGGACTGCAGAATTGTTATTCAAAGATCGGTTATTTAAGATTTGGCAGGTAAAAGATGCTTTACCGATACCTGCTTGGTTGGTAGTATTGCCCAAAGTTTTTGCAATGGGCATGGTAGCTTTTGTTTTGTCAGCCATGTTTATGGTTTTTGGAATCGTAGCACAAATGCTACTAGGGGCAGCTAATGAGATCAATTTATCACTTTATATTTCCGATGTATTTGGATATAAATGGGGCTGGTTAAACTATCTTCAAATGATTGCTATCGTGGTCTTATTTGCAGGTATTACAGCAAACAGATTTGCAACGCATATTTTATCAATATGGTTCTTCTTTTTTAACATGATAAGTTACGAGCTTGAGATTATAGAACAGTTACGTTTTATATATATGTATGTACCAGGAGTAGATGACTATTCAGAAATGAATGGCTACGGTATTTGGGAGACTTCAATCCCTTGGTTTTGGTTGTTATGGACGATTTTGGCAATAATCTTTGTTTTTATAGGGGTTTATTTCTGGAAAAGAGGTGCTGATTTTAAACTAAAAGAAAAATTAACGTGTAAAGGAGTACAGCTCAACTGGACAGGTAGAGGAATAGTTGCAGGGTTGGCCATTGTTTTTTTATTGCTACAATCATTTATTGTATCCAATGTAAATAATCTTGACAATTTTGAAAGTAATTTAGAAGGACAAAAGAAGTGTGCAGCCTACGAAAAAAAATACAAAGAGTTAAGTAAAGTACTACAACCAAAGATTACCAATGCAGGGGTGGGTGTAGATTTTTATCCAGAAGAAAGAACCGTAAAATTTAAAGCAAACTTAGCTTTACAAAACGTATCTAAAGATAAAAATATAGAAGAGGTGTATCTAAATCTTCCTGATTTTACAACTTACTCATCTATTAAATGGGAGGGTAAAGAAATAAAACCAGTATGGCATGATTTAGAATTGGATATTTTGGCGATACCATTGTCAATAAAAACTTGTGAACAAGGTGTGTTAGAAATCATAGGCGCAAGAGCTCATAAAGGATTTACACAAGATAAGTTTACACAACAGCCTCAGATAACCTATAATGGATCGTTTTTATTTGTTAGAGATCTACTACCAACCGTAGGTTATCAGAAAGATAGAGAGCTAAAAGAAAATCGCTATCGTGGAGATTGGGAACTTTTGAAATTGGTTTCTAGAATGGAGAAAGTTGATGATAAAAATGCCGTAAGTCAAGACATTTTTGCTCCAGATGCAGAAAGATTTAAAGGAAATATTACGATTAGTACTTCAGAAAACCAATTTGCTTTTGGTCCAGGAAAACAAATGAAAGTATGGAAAGAAGGCAATAGAAACTTTTATCAATACCAGCTTGAGAATGATTCCCCTTTTAATTGGTATTTCGGTTCTGCTATTTATGGTAAAAATAGTGAGCGTTATAAAGGGATAGACATTAATGTCTTGCATCATGAGAAACATAAGTTCAATATAGAACTCTATAAGGAAACCATCAAAAAAACATACGACTTTGTACTTGACGCGTTTGAGCAGTACCCTTACACTGAAATGAGAATTGTTGAGATTCCACATTATCAAAAACCGCTTTATTCTTTTCCTAATACGATTGCTATATCCGAAAAAGAAGGATGGTTTGCAGATACAAAATCAGAAAATAATAAAGGATACATATCTTTTTGTGCTGCTTCACAAATGATGACACATTGGGTGGTAGAAGAGCTAAATATTGCCAATGTTCAAGGAGCAGATATGCTACGATATGCACTTCCTGCATGTTTGTCATTACAAGTGGTAGATAAATTACACGGAGAGCAAGTTGTAGAGAACCTACTCATAAAAAAGCAAGGAGTTTATCATAGAGATAGTGGTAATGAGCCAAATATAGAACCTGCTTTGATTGCAGCAGATGGTATGGACTACTTAGAGAAAAATAAAGGAGTAGCTCAATTATATAATCTAAGTAAAAAGTTAGGGTTCAAAACGTTTAATGCGATCGTTTTGAACTGGGTGAAAAATAGAGAATACAAGCAAGCCTGTTTTGTAGACCTCTATAATACTATCAAAAATACCCCAGCTTTCAAGAAACTAAAACAAAAAGATATTATAGCGATAAAAAATGGTTTTGAAAAAGTAGTCAGATAAACATAACAATTAATAACACACGTAAGAACCAAACAATGAAACTCGAAATAAAAAACCTCTCTAAAACCTATAAAAACGGTGTGAAAGCACTGCAAGGAATAGACCTAACCATTGGTAAAGGAATGTTTGGACTTTTAGGGCAGAACGGTGCAGGTAAAAGTTCTTTAATGAGAACCATTGCAACATTACAAGATGCAGATAATGGAACCGTTCACTTTAATGGAATTAACATATCTGAAAAACCAGAAGAGTTACGAAAAGTTTTAGGGTACTTGCCACAAGAATTTGGGGTATACCCGAATGTTTCTGCAGTTGAATTGTTAGATCATATTGCTGATTTAAAAGGGATCATCAACAAAAGAGAACGAAAAGAACAAATTGAAGGATTATTACATATGGTCAATTTGTATGATGTTCGTAAAAAGAGGTTGGATAGCTATTCAGGAGGAATGAAACAACGTTTCGGAATTGCGCAGGCTTTATTAGGGCAACCGCAATTAATAATTGTGGATGAACCTACAGCAGGATTAGACCCTGCAGAAAGAAATAGGTTTTATAATTTACTGTCTGAAATAGGAGAAAATAGAGTTGTGATACTATCTACTCATATTGTGGAAGATGTAAGTACGCTGTGTAATCAAATGGCTATCATAGGAGGAGGAAAAGTCCTTTTAGAAGGGAATCCATCTGTATTAGAAGCATCGCTAGATGGGAAGTTATGGGAAAAAGAAATTGATAAGAACGATTTGAAAACCTATAAACAAACACATAACCTTATTTCCAGCAGATTTCATTTAGGAAAAATGATCGCTACAGTATATGCGGAATACGAACCTAGCGGAGGGTTTGTAGCTAAAAAACCTTCATTAGAAGACGTTTATTTTCATTTACTTACTGGTAAAGGTTTGGTAGAAGTAGTTTAAATAGGTTGTATAACAATTAGAAAACAATAAACCCCAAGAATAAAAAAACTAAGAATGTGTGTTAAAACAATGTTTTCAATATAGAAGAGAGCATAATTAACTTTCAGCTTTACACAAATATTAATTGTGTATCGAATTTTTTAACCTAGACGAATTTGTATTTACAAATAAAGGGGTTTTATCCTTTACGTAAATATTGATTTGATATTGACCCCTTCAATAATTGTGGTTTGTATTGTTTGTTTTAAGAGGAAATAAAAAGAGTAAAAATGAACATTATGACAGATAGGCTTGACATTGAATCGAGTACGATGGTTATATCGTTGATTCAGAAATCAGAAATAGTCCCAAATGCAGTAGCTTTTCGTATGCTTAGCTCAGATTTATCAACTAAAGAATTGACGTTTCATGAACTGTTGCAAAATGTAAAAAGATGTGCAGGTCAATTGTCTAAATCAGGGATAAAGCACGGAGACGTCTGTATGCTCATTTTTTCACAAGGATTAGAGTTTTTAGTCTCATTTCTTGCCTGTAATTGGATTGGAGCCGTACCAGTTCCACTAAACAAACCAGCAAGAAATAAGCCAATTGATAAATGGGAAAAAATAGCCGAAGATGCTGAGGTAAAAGCCATAATAACGAATAGTGATTTTTTAGAAAATTTAGCAAGAATATTTTCCAATTCCCCAAAAGTATCAAGAAAGTTATTCGTTGGTGTAGGAGAAAACCTTGCACCAACGGAGATCCCAATACATACACCTCATGAAATTTCTTTTTTACAATATACTTCTGGTTCAACGGGAAACCCTAAAGGAGTAATAGTCGCTCAAGATTCACTATATCATAATTTAAAAGCATTTAAACAAAAATTTGAATTTAATGAGCAAAGTGTTATGGTTTCTTGGCTTCCATTTTACCACGATATGGGGTTGATTTTAGGTATTCTTCAGGGAATATTTTCGGGGTATACCACGGTGTTGATCAGTCCAGCAGACTTTATGAATGAGCCGTTACTTTGGTTAAAAGCAATTACAATTTATAAAGGAACCCATACAGGTGGGCCAAATTTTTCTATTGAACTTGTTGCTTCCAAATTAACGGCACTTAAAACGAAAGAAGCGAAAAGTCAAATTTCACTTACATCGTTAAAAATGCTTATTTGTGGGGCAGAACCAGTACATATAAAAACCATTCAACGTTTTAACGGAGTAGCCAAAGATTTTGACATGAAAAAGGGCGTTGTGTGTCCCGGTTATGGGCTTGCAGAGGCAACTTTGGTAGTTAGTTCGAATAATGATGGTAATAATGTAAAATGGGTAAAACTAGATAAAGAACAACTACAAAATAATAAAATAGCAATAAAAGATCAGGGAGTCATAGATCCATTCTCTACTAAGATTTTTGAAAATGACCCGTCAGCTATATTTTTTGTGAGTAATGGAACCCTTATTGAAGAACATAATCTTAGTATTCGAGATAAAGACAGTAATATCCTTTCACCATTCCAAATAGGAGAATTATGGTTTAGTGGTCCTTCCTTAACCAAAGGATATTATCGAAAAGAAAAAATAACCAATACATATTACATTAAAGAACCTCAAAACAATAGTATACATCTTAAAACAGGAGACATAGGTTTTTTAGATGAAGAAGGGAATATATACGTAACGGGACGTATCAAAGATGTTATAATAATTAAAGGGTTAAATCATTATCCCCAAGACATTGAAAGAACTGTTTTTACCAGTTCAAATGAGCTGAGAACAGACGGTACTGCTGCATTTTCTGTCACAAAAAACAACCAAGAGAAATTAGTAATCATTCAAGAGCTAACACGAGCGGCACTTCGTACACCTCAATTTGAAAAATGGAAGGAGGACATAATCGAAGCGGTCATTAAAAATCATGAAATAATTGTAGATACAATAGTTTTTGTACCACCGATGCATGTGCCACGAACAACCAGTGGAAAGATACAACGGACGAAAGCTCGGTTACTGTATGAACAAGACCAATTGCGCAAAGTACTTTCAATTTATCAGCGAAAAAATAACCTCGAGAATATAGTTGAGAATATAAAATCCAAAAATGATTTAAGAGCATATATCCTAGCATTATTTGCAAATCAGTTAGGGATTTCAGAAGAAAGTATAGCTATAAATAGACCTTTTATAGAAATGGGAATTAATTCTATGATGTCATTATATATAAGAGATGGACTAGATGAGGTATTAACCCAACCCGTTCAGACAACGGATATATACAATTATAATACGATCACGAATCTAACAAACTATTTGTGGAAAAAAGAAAATGAAGAAATAGCGGCAACGACAATTTTTTCAGAGGAAGGAAGTACTGATAGGGAAGAAGAAAATATAGACCACTTATCAGAAGATGAATTATTATCACTCTTGTACAATGAACTAAAGAATTAAAAAATGACATCCAATATTACAAGTAAAGAATTAATTCTTAAAGAGGCACTTCTTGAAATAAGAAAGCTTAAAAAGGAAGTAAGCAAAAAACATACCCACGTAGATTTAGAGCCTATTGCTATAGTTGGGATGGCATGTCATTTACCAGGAGGTATTACAAGTCCGGAAGAATACTGGCAAGCAATTGTTGATCAAAAAAATATGATTTCTTCTGTTCCTGAAGATCGTTGGACAGACTACCCTAGAGAAAAAATTGAAAATAATCCATATTTACAAAAGGCAGGTTTTTTAAAAGAAGATATAGAGGCTTTTGACCATCAGCTTTTTAGATTGACACCATCGGAAGCAGCACGAATTGATCCACAACAAAGGTTGTTTTTAAAGGTGTCATGGGAGGCGATTGAAAATGCAGGATATGCTCCTGACGCACTAAAAGGTTCTAAAACGGGAGTATATGCGGGGATATCATCTTTTGATCACACACTAAAACTTTTTTCAGGCAAAGAGCACAAATCAAAGAATCCAAATGACCTGATGGGAGGAAGTGCTTCGTTTTTATCGGGGAGAGTATCTTATTTTTTTGGATTTCAAGGCCCAGGTATTACCCTAGACACTGCTTGTTCTTCGTCACTCGTAGCCATTGATCAGGCATGTAAGGGCTTGCTAATAGGAGACTGTGACATGGCTTTGGCAGGAGGGGTAAATCTAATGTTATCACCAAAGACCACTGAGCTAATGGCTTCCTTAGATATCTTGTCACCAAATTGTGAGCTACGAAGTTTTGATGCAGCTTCAAACGGAACTGTAAGAGGGGAAGGATGTGGTGTGGTAATTTTAAAAAGATTATCAGCGGCAGAAAAAGACGGAGATAAGATTCATGCAATAATTAGTGCAAGTGGTGTAAATCAAGACGGATTAAGTGCAGGGCTTACAGCACCACATGGTCCTTCACAGGAAAAACTGATACATCAAGTATGGGAACGTAGTAAAATAAAATCGACAGATATCGATTTTATGGAAACAAATGGAACAGGAACCCAAATTGGCGATCCGATAGAAGTTAGCGCCTTGACCAATGTTGTAGGCAAACAGAGAAAGGCTCCATTATATTTAGGTGCCATAAAATCTGCTATAGGAAATCTAGAAGCAGCGTCAGGGGTTGCGGGAGTGATAAAAACAGTATTAGCACTAACGAATAAAACCATCCCAGGCAATGTAAATTTTGAAAAACCATCTACGCATATTAACTGGCAAAATATTCCTATAAAAGTCGCTCAAAAAAATATAACATGGCAGAAAGAAAAAGGAAATAGAATTGCAGCAGTAAGTTCATTTGGTTTATCAGGAACCAATGCCCATATTGTTTTACAAGAATACAAAAGCCTTATAAAAGAAACAGCAAAAGAAGTAACGACCGATGTTGAAAAAAAATGGCCATTCAGATTCTCGGCAGTCAACTCATCGGCATTAAAAAATCAAATAGCTTGTTTTAAGATTTATATTGAACAACAAGCAACGGTCTCTATGAAAGACCTATCCTATAGCCAAAACATATCCAGAGTACAGCAAAAGTCAAGAGTTGTTATTTGGGCAAAGGACCGTAAAGAGCTTTTGAGAAACTTAGCACTTGCTTTGAAAGAAAATACAAACATTGATGACACGATTATTTCAAAGCATAAAAAAATAATATTTTTATTTGGTAATGAGGGGTCGAAGTGCCCTTATGTGTGTAAGACGTTTTATAAAGAAAATGAAATATTTAAAAAGAATATAATCCTGTGTAATACGCATTATCAAAAAATTACAGGAGAGGACTTCATTCCCTATATATTTTCCAATAACGATCAATTACACGAAACCCAATCCATACAAGTGGCATCTTTTGCAGTAGCATACGCATTAGCAAAAACATCGATGCATTACGGTATAGAACCCACTTACTTTATGGGGCATGGTATAGGAGAATATGTTGCTGGATGTTTGGATAATGTAATGAGTTTAGAACATGCGATAAGACTAATAAGTAGCCAAGGAAGAACATTTGAAGCGATATCAAAAGCATTTACATATTCGGCACCAAAAGGACGGTTTATATCCAACGTCACGGGAGCAATAGGGAGAACAGAAGTTGCTTCCGCTCGTTATTGGGAGGTGTTAAATTTAGGACAAACTCGATTTATGAAAATCATACAATCGATCAAAAATCCTCAAGATTACATATTTCTTGAAATGGGATCAACAGGAGCACTTACGGAAAAGATAGAAAACATTTTAGGAGAAAAAATAGACGTTCAGTTTATTAATAGTAAAGAAGAAACAACTTCGAAACAAATCGAAAAAAGTGTATTTTATTTGGACGGTTTTGGAGTCGATATCGATTGGAAGCAGTACTATAACAAAGCAAATTTTACCAAAGTATTTGTTCCAAATTATAAGTTTAATGAAAAGAATATACGTGTTAAAGAAGATAAAGAGAGCACTAGTACGTTAACAGGTATAGATTTTCAAAACCTAGAACGTTTTATAGATCAAAACAGTCTATCAGCAGCAGAAAGAAAACATTTGCCCCGAATAATGGCGGTTATTCAAAACGCCATTAGAGAGCAAGAAACATCTTTTGAAGCACAAGAAAACAACCTAGTATCCTCAATTCACCAACTGAAAACCAAAGAAGAGGTTATTATTTTTATAAGACAGACGCTTTTGAGGAGATTCGGGTTTGAAGAAGAAGAGTTACGTAATGACGAAAGTTTGTTGGTCTTAGGAATAGATTCTATTGCAGTCACCAGACTATTGAAGAAATGGAGAGCAGCACTTAGCCTTTCATTAAAACCAGTCTTATTTTTTAAAAAACCAACGATTGCTGCTTGGGCAGAAATTATTCTTGAAAAAATAAAAAGCAATGAAAGAGATGAGGTAGAAGATGCGATTGCATTTGTGATAGATGAAAAAAACAGACACGAAAAATTCAATTTTACAGAAGTACAAAATGCCTATTTCGTAGGTAAAAATCCTGAAATAGCTTGGGGAGGATTTACCTGTTATGGTTATATGGAAATTTTAGCAGGAAACCTAGATGTAGCAAAATTTACAGCCGCATTGAATCAACTAATAATACGACACGAAATGCTTCGCTCCGTCAATCATAGAGACGGAAAACAGCAAATTCTCCCCGTCTTAAAATACACCCCAGAAGTTTATACCTATTCTCAAATTAAAAATATAACGAAGCATATAGCTGATATAAAAAATGTCATGGCGGTGAGAACTCCAGCATACGGTACACCATCATTTGAGTTGAGGTTAACGGAAATGGCACCCAATAATTGGATGATTCATTTTGGATTGGATTTTATCAGTTCAGATGCTTTAAGTATTAATATTTTTTGGAAAGATTTATACAAAATATACCAAGGCCAAAGCTTAGCTCCGATAACAGTTTCTTTTAGAGACTATGTAAGTTACCTAGAAAGAAGAAAAGAGGGGAATAGGTATCAAATAGATAAAACCTATTGGACAGCTCGAATAGAAACACTTCCTGAAGCACCCAAGTTACCTGTTGATATTAGTAGAAATCATGTTTTTAGTGGGTTTGGGAGAAAAGAACAACTGCTTACTCAAGAAATTTGGTCAGCGTTTGTTAAGGAGGCAACCCAACAACAATTAACGCCTTCAGCAGCATTGCTAACCCTTTTCTCTGAAGTGTTGTCCGCTTGGGGAGGTGAAAATCACTTTGGTATTGTATTAACGGTTTTTGAACGAGACAATGTACACCCACAAATTGATAATGTCATAGGAGATTTTACACAATTATCTCTATTAGAAATTAGACGTAAACAACAATCTATAGCCCAAAATGGTCTTGGTATACAAGCACAAATGCAAGAAGATTTGGGGCACTCTTCATATTCTGCAGTAGATTTGGTTAGAGAAATGAATCACCAACGCGAGGGCAGTTTTGCGTATCCAGTTGTATTTACCAGTGCTATTGGTGTTAGTGACGATTTGGTAGGATTGGGAGATAAGGAGTTGTTTGGAGAAACCGCTTTTATAGGGTCACAAACCCCACAAGTTTGGCTGGACTGTCAGGTGCTTATAAAAAATGGACAGCTTTGTATTTCATGGGATTATATGAAAGGAATTTTTCCTGTAGGCGTATTAGACGAAATGTTTGATACGTATATAACATTAATTCATAATGCGGCGCATGTCACTTCTTCTTGGAATGAAATCTTGACAGACCTGAGGCCCAACAATCAGATTCAAAAACACCAAAAAGCCAACAATACCACCAAAATAGTTACAGCAAAAACAATTCATCAAGCTATTTTAGGGCATGCCTTAACCCAAGGTGAAAAAGAAGCGGTGGTGTGTAATGATGCGTCTTACACCTATGAAAAATTGATTAAACGAGCCAATCAAGTTTCAGAGACAATTCAGAAAAACGGAATTGCAAAGGGCGATCATGTAGCTGTTCAAATGGCAAAGTCATTGGATATGATCGCTACCGTTTTAGGGATTGTACAAGTAGGAGCTGTTTATATTCCTATTTATAAAGAAAACCCTTTAGAACGCACCTCTGACATCTTACACAAATCGAACACCAAAGTTATTGTAGTAGATACTGATTGTTCATTGATCAATAGGTTGCAAGAGAGAGTGTTAACAGCAAATGACTTTGATAAAGCAACGGGTGTTTGGAAAAAAACACAGATAACCCCCGATGATACTGCCTATATAATATATACTTCAGGTTCTACAGGCACGCCAAAAGGTGTTGAAATAACACATAAGGCAGCCGACAATACCATACAAGATATTAATGAACGATTTAAGATCACCAAAGCAGACAAAGTATTGGGTATATCATCGTTAAGTTTTGACCTATCTGTATACGATATTTTTGGAGTATTAGGAAAAGGAGGAACCCTAGTATTACCAACTGAAGAAGAGCGTATTGATCCGAAATGCTGGAAGCATATTTCTGAAAAACACAAGGTTACTTTGTGGAATACCGTTCCAGCTCTTTTAGAAATATACGCTAATTACCTATTAAAGAACAAAGAGGTAACGCTCGATTATACAATCAAAAACATATTTCTTTCAGGAGATTGGATCCCGTTAAACCTGTATGATAAAATTAAGAAAGCGATTCCCAACGCAAAACTTATTAGCATGGGTGGTGCAACGGAAGCTGCTATTTGGTCAAACTACTATGAAGTAACCCATATTGAAGCACATTGGAAATCGATTCCTTATGGGTATCCGTTGACAAATCAGTCGTTTTACGTTTTAGACGAATTTGGAAGACAATGTCCAGATTGGGTAAAAGGTAAATTGCATATCGGAGGAACGGGACTTGCAAAAGGCTATTATAATGCCAAAGAAATAACAGCAGCAGCCTTTTTTGTACATCCGCAATTAAATATTCCACTATACGATACAGGAGATTATGGAAGGTATATCAATGATGGAATACTTGAATTTATGGGTAGGAAAGACGCCCAGTTAAAAATAAACGGATACCGAGTTGAAATAGGAGAAATTCAAGAAGCCTTCAGAAAAAGCAAGTACAAATATGAAGCCATAATTTTGGCTATAGGCGATCAAATGAAAAGTAAAAAATTGATAGCCTATATACAGACAAATCCAAACACTTTTTCAGAAAAAGACGTAAAAGAAGAATTACAGACCTATATCCCGACCTATTTTATCCCCGAACGAATCATAGCGCTAGAAGCATATCCTAAAACAGGTAATGGAAAAATAGATCGAAAAAAGTTGATGGCAATGTATAAAGAACGCTATGCGAAACAAGCTTCTTTTCCAAGTAAAACGACCCAAATTAAGGAAAACCACCCTGTTTTGCAGACCGTGCAGAAAGCATTTGAAATGCCACAACTAAATGCCGATGATAATTTTGCCATGCTAGGAGTATCATCTATGGATATTATACGACTGGCAAACGAGTTAGAGGCAAGTTTTACAGACAGGCCTTCGGTTGTCGATATGATTCGTTATGAAAGTGTAAACGATTTAATAGCATACTATACAGATAAAGGAATAGCATTTGAAATAGAAAAAGTAACAGTTGTAGACAATAAAAAGAAACAACAATTGGCAGAAGTTAGCCTATTAAAAAAGAAAGAAGAAGCTAAAAATGAAATGCCCGATTGGAAAAAAGAAGCAGAAAATCTAAGGTTATTGGTAAAAAAATGCAAAGAACAACATATTACTTTGTATACGGTAGAAGGTGCATTGAAGTTTAAAGCCGCAAAAGGAGCGTTAACTCCAGAAATCAAGCAAGAACTTAAAAAAAATAAAGCATTACTTATTCCATATCTAGAAGCATTGCAAGAAGGAAGTGTAAGCTTAATGGCAGATCCAGCATACGAACCTTTTGATTTAACGCCCATTCAATGGGCTTATCTTGTAGGAAGAAGGAAGGATTTTGAACTCGGAAATATACCCTCGCATTACTATGCAGAATTTGCCTGTAAACAAGAAAGTGCCCTGAAATTTGAGGAGGCCTTAAATGAGGTCATTAAAAATCATGGAGCATTAAGAACCGTTATTTATGACAATGGTACACAGCAGTTATTAGAAGAGCTCCCCTATTTTAAAATAAAAGAACACCACGAAGCAACGCAAAAAACAGTACAAGCCTTGCGAAACAAGTGGGCCAATTACGAATATGAATTAGGAAAGTGGCCAATGTTTCATTTTGAAATTTGTCACCTTAGCAATAATAAGTCGATAATTCATATAAGTTTAGATCTCATGTTCATAGATGCTCTCAGTGGAGACCTCATGTTACATGAAATCTTTAACCTGACCAAAGGTATAAAAAACCCTGTCCCTCAATTAACGTTTAAAGCCTATATTGATAAAGAGAAAAAATGGCACCGCGATAATAATTACTTTTTTCAAAAAGCAGAAACATACTGGAACGAACGACTAAAACAACTTCCTAAAGCTCCTGATTTACCCTATATAAAACCTTTAGGACAGATTGAAAAACCTGCCTTTAAAAGATGGAAATTCGAAATTTCTGTAGCGGAAGTTAATAGTTTGACCGAAAGAGCAAAGAAAAATAACCTTACAGCAACAGCGGTATTTTGTACAGCCTTCATGAAGATTCTATATATGTGGAGTGGTAACCAAGATTTTACGTTAAACCTAACATTGTTCAACCGTTTGCCACTGCATAAGGATGCCATGAAGATACTAGGAGACTTTACCAATGTAGGGTTGGCATCCTACGAACCTAAAGAAGCGGTAACATTCTTAGAAGAGGCAGCAGACTTACAAACACAACTTTGGGAATTAATAGAGCACAGGGCCAAAAACGGATTAGAGTTGATCAGAGCACTAGGAAAAGACCAGCCTTACAAAGCGACGATGCCCATTATTTTTACCAGTTTATTATCAGGAGAAATACCCGATTCAAAAGAAAATAACTCCACAGAAGATTTTGAAGAATTATTTGCGATTACCCAAACCCCACAAGTAGCCATAGATCATCAGATTTATCGCCGAGGCGGAACGTATAGTATCAACTGGGATGTTGTTGAAGAAGCGTTCGATACACAACAACTTAGCTATTATTTTAATAAATATAAAGAATTGCTAACAAATATAATAAAAGAAGAAGATTGGAATCAAAACATTAACTTTTAACAATTACTACATATGTCTGATATTAAAAAATGGTTCCCCCACGGTACAGGAACTGACAACACAGGAAAACTCAAAGTCTTTTGTTTCTATTTCGCAGGAGGAAGTTCTAGCGTATTTAGAAGTTGGATAACAGCAACCGAATCAATAGACTTTATTCCCGTTGAATTACCTGGGCGAGGAATAAGGATATCAGAACCCCATATCGTAGATGTGAAGCATTTGGTAAATGAGCTAATCCCCCTACTTTACAAAATAACGCAAGAATCACCTTTTTCACTTTATGGGCATAGTTTGGGGGCAATGGTTGCCTTTCAACTTGCTTGGGAATTACAAGAACGCAGGTTAAAAACTCCTGAATTGTTAATCGTAGCAGGAAGGCATGCACCAAATCAACCTGATCCTTCTGCGCTTCATAGTGATATGAGCGATGAAGAAATGATTGAAGAATTAAGAAACCTAAACGGAACACCCAAGGAGATTTTAGACAACAAAAACATCATCCGATTTATGATTCCTATGATTAGGAGTGACCTGAAACTTCATGAAAGTTTTACGTACGTCGGTCAAAAGTTAAAAGCACCAATAGTGGCACATTGCGGAGATTGTGATCATGACGCAAATAAAATGATGATGAACTATTGGCAAGACATGACTACGGAAAATTTTGCTTTAGAAGAGTTCAAAGGAGATCATTTCTTTATTCAATCGCTCGGTATTCAATATGTAGCGAAAATAATAGATACGCTAACCTACAAGGTAGATGCAATTCAGTCTTCTTAATAAGGGCTTAGAGTGCATCAGGAAATAATAAAAACAGGTATAAAAACGAACGATTATTATCTATTGTAGCTAGTAATCAATGCAACGGTAATTTGTTTTATTCGCTTATTATAATTAACAATTTTGTTAGGTAAATGAGTGGTAAAACACATAAAAACAACCACCCGAATTGATTAGTCTTTACAAGGGAAAATTGATAAAATATTTAAACTTCAATGAAACATTATTTTGAAATTAACACGCAGCAGTGGGAGGTAGTTAAGCAGCTTTCAGAAAGGCAAGGAGTCTCTTTACAAGCGGTTTTTTTAAGTGTTTTTTTAGAAGCGCTTCATATGTTTAGAGACATTACCGACAGTGAATTTCTAATAGACATCAAAACCGATACAATCTTAAAAAAAGTAGAAATTAATGAAGCGGTGGTTTCATTACATACATGGACAGAAACCTGTTCGAATATTCAAGAGCTGATAGGAGATAAACCCTGTCAAGCATCGACAGCATCCTCGTATTTATTTGAATGGAATTTAGCAGAAACAGCATTCGT
The DNA here is from genome assembly GCA_947496185.1 of uncultured Tenacibaculum sp. GTDB lineage: Bacteria > Bacteroidota > Bacteroidia > Flavobacteriales > Flavobacteriaceae > Polaribacter. The sequence continues at coordinate 82,907 of CANMCD010000009.1, read as the reverse complement.
AACTGAAAGTACCTACAATTGCATTTTTAGTTACAATGAAAAAGGGGGAGCAATAGCATTTTCAGAAAAGGCTCAGGAGTTTCCTAATGCAGATAACATAATAGCGGCAATTCAAAAAAACCTACAATGGATTACAGAAGGCAACTGGGAAGAAAAAAATATTGATTATTTACCTCCATCGCAAAGAAAGCTAAGAAATCAAGTAAATGACACCTTTGTAGACATTCCCGAAAAACTTTTGCACGAAGACTTTTTTGTGCAAGCCTTCGAGAATCCAGATAAAATTGCTTTATACTGGGTTGAAGGTCAGAGTGAAAAAACATTAACTTACGGGGCATTAGCAAAAAAATCATTACAATTAGCAGCTTATTTAATACATGCAGGGGTACAACCTAATGAAATAGTTGCCATTACATTACCCAAAGGAGTTGAGCAGATAATTAGTGTATTAGGGATTCTAGCAGCTGGAGGAACTTACCTACCCATATCTATCGACCAACCCAAAGAGCGGCAGCAGGTAATAAGAACCATTGCAGGAGTAAAATATACGATAGTAGCTCCAACAGATCAAGAGAATTCAAAGAACCACCATTTTATATCGATAGATCAGATAGCAGCAACTGCCCCATTAGCAAATCCAGTGAAAAATAATCCAGATGCGAGTGCATACATCATATTCACGTCAGGATCCACAGGAGAACCGAAGGGAGTAGAAGTCGCCCATAAGGCAGCTTATAATACGATTTGTGATTTAAATAATAAATACAATATCGCGAGTACGGATAAGATTTTGGCCATATCAGCACTCGATTTTGATTTGTCGGTATATGATATTTTTGGGTCTTTGGCCAAAGGAGCAGGTATCGTATTGATACAAGAAAGCCAAAGAAAAGAAGCGGCTGTTTGGTGTCAGTTAGTACAAAAATATCAAATAACCGTTTGGAATACCGTTCCCGCATTGCTTGATATGTTGTTGTTAGGAGCAGATCAGGACGTAAATTTAGGGTCATTAAGATTGGTATTTGTATCTGGAGATTGGGTAGGACTTGACTTAAATGATCGATTAAAAAGCAAAACACCCCACTGCCAATTTATAGCAATGGGAGGAGCTACTGAAGCCGCTATTTGGTCTAATTATTTTGAAGTTGAAGAAGTAAAACCTGATTGGAATGCGATTCCTTATGGTATGCCATTAGCAAATCAAAAATACCGTGTTGTAAATATATGGGGAGCAGACTGTCCAGACGGGGTAAGTGGAGAACTTTGGATTGGTGGTAAGGGAGTAGCAAAAGGCTATTTAAAACGATTAGCACTGACACAAAAAAGTTTCGTTACAGTGTGTAATGAAATATGGTATAGAACGGGAGATGTTGGTAGGTATTGGGCAGATGGAAACATCGAGTTTTTAGGAAGAAAAGACCAGCAAGTAAAGGTTCGAGGTTATCGAATTGAGTTAGGAGAAATCGAAGCAGCGTTAAAAAAACATGACGGAGTCTTTCAAAGTATTGCTACGGTTGTAAAGAGTGCAAATTCGCAACATTTAGTAGCAGGGGTCGTTGGCGAAAAGAGAAAAACAGACAACATTTCTATAAGTCAAGACCTACAACAGGACCGCCAAAACATAGATTTATTACAAGACAAGGTAGTAATTAACTTTTTGATTCACTTGTTGGGATTCGATAAAATGAAAGCAAACGATGTTTGGAATCCATCAGACATACAAAATAGTACCAATGAAATGCTTTCTGTAGTTCGTATGTGGGCAAACTGGCTAGTTACTAAAAATGTGCTTACAAAAGCAGCTACGGGTTATACAATTACTTCAGAAATTGAGGGCTATAAAGAAATAAATTTCGAGCATGAAGCAGTACATCAGGAAGTCGAAAAGTTACAATTCGTACATAACCGTTTATTGAATTCCATAGAGGTATACAACGCTGTACTACGAGGGGCAGTTCCTGAAGTTACATTGCTAAATCTAGAGGGGTTAACCCCCGAGTACTTAGCAACCTTGGATGCTGGAACAACTACAGGAATAGAGAGGTTAGCCGAAAAAATTAATGCGTTGGTCAAAAATACTGATGCGGTAGTAAACGTGGGTATTTTAGGAGGAAGAACAGGGATACTTGCTGCGCAACTATTAACACAAGTGGCTATTAAAAATGTCAGTTTTACGGTATTTGATACGGCACAAGGATTATTAGAGGTAGCCAATGAAAAATTGAAAAAAACGGGACATATAGTAACCTGTGTGCGGGCTGACGAAACAGCTGTTCCTGAAAGTTATAAATATCATTTTGATATTGTTTTAGGAATCAATGTATTTCACCGTTATAAAAAAGTACATGAAGGATTAGATACCGCTTTTTTAATGCTAAAAAATGACGGATTGTTTATGGCATTAGAACATTTTGCTTTGGCACCAATAGCATTGATTACATCCGCAGTATTAGACAAGGCGTTTGTCGATTTTGATGCAGAGAGAAAAGAAAAGGCAAGTCCAATGCTGACGGGGGTACAATGGAGCACCCGTATGACTCAATCGGGCTTTACGTCATCAAGTTTTAATGAAATAACAGGAACTTATACCAATTATTTGGAAGCAAAAACCCCTTCGGAAAGAAGGTTGCTTTTAGCGGAAGAAATCAAGGAATCTATTGCGCTTCATCTACCTTCACACATGCTTCCCGAAAAAATAGCAGTATTGCCTTTTATACCATTAAGTGCTAACGGAAAAGTAGATAAAAAAACAGTAGCCACGCAGTTTACATTTTTAAGAAATGAAACGGTAGAAGCACCTAGAGAAGGAATGGAAATGGCCATCGCAACTATTTGGAAATCCTTATTGCAAATAGAAGAAATAGGAAGGAATCAGGTGTTTTTTCAAATAGGAGGAGATAGTTTGTCAGCAACTAAGTTTTTATCAATGATAAAAGAAAGGTATGCGGTAGCATTGTCACTAACAGAAATTTTTGAAGCCCCCTTACATGAGATCGCATTACAATTAGAAAACAGTATCAGCGAGCAAGCACTGGAACTTGAATCAATGGAAGAAGGAGAAATTTAATCTGCGCTAAATTATGATAGGAATAATTGGAGGATATGGGGCTATCGGAAGAAACGTTAGTACTCTTTTACAAAAATGGGGAAAGCATCCCCTCAAAATTGGCGGTAGAAATCCGCAATCTGCAAAACAAAAATACGGGGCATCTTTTTCAAATGTCATTTGGGAAAAGGTAGATGTAACCGAGGAAGAAAGTATTAAAACGTTTATTAAAGACTGTGATCTGGTAATTAATTGCACAGGACCGTCTCATAAAATTTCTTCAAAAATCGCTAAAATATGTATGGAACAACCCTGTCATTTAATCGATTCCGGATTTGATAGTAACATTCGATCTTTTAAATCAAACACTACCGATAAGTGTATTGTCTACCATGCGGGAGCTACTCCAGGGTATTCAGGAATACTACCTATCTGGTGTGCTAGTAAGTTTGATGTGGTAGATACCATAACTACGTATATCGGTGCTTTTGAAAAACCTTCAAAAACGGGTATAGAAGACTATTTGGAGGGAATGTTGGATGAAACGAATCTTCCAAGGGCAGCATGGAGAAACGGACAATTAGCAAAAGGTGTTTTGTATAGAGCATTTGGGGTAGCATTGCCATTTTTTGAGAGAAGAGTTAATACAATTCCAATTTTCGATGCTGAATCCGAATATGTTGCAAGGGTAACAAAAGCCAAAAATGCAGCATGGCATTTTGCGTTAGATGGAGAAAATACCATTAAAGCACTCGATAGCGCAAGCACCTTATACAGAACGTCACCCCAAGAAGCGATAGAAAAATTATACGTAGGAACCTCGATTGATACTGCGGGTTTAGCGTCGTACTTCAAGGTATTAGTGCAGATAGAAGGGATAATGGAAGGAAAAATGACCACAAAAACATTTGTACTTGATACTAGCGGAACGAATAAAATGTCAGGATACATGGTAGCAGCAACCGCAATTGCAGTAATAGACGGTAAGGTAGCTACGGGAATAAAACCAGCATATACAATAGAGAACGCCGCTGCTATCCTAGAGATAATTTCAGCTTTAGGCATGTCCAACCCTATTCAGATTTTAGACGATGCTATCACGGAACTTCTACAAGAAGAAGAAGGGGCTATTTAATACAACCATCAAACTTTAATAGTTATGACAAAAACAAAACGAATAAAAACAGTTATATGTGGGTCTACCTTCGGACAATTTTATTTGGAAGCAATTAGCTTATTAAAAGATCAATTTGAACTGGTGGGCTTGGTAGGACAAGGCAGTGAAAGGACAGAAAAGTGTGCTGCACATTACAAAATACCCATATACAAAACTATAGATGCGTTGCCAGATGATATTGATTTGGCTTGTGTCGTATTGCGATCAGATATTATGGGAGGAAAAGGGTCTAAATTTACTATAGAACTTCTGCAAAAAGGGATTCATGTAATTCAAGAACACCCCATGCATCACGAAGATATAGCAAGGTGTTTAAAAGTGGCCCACCAAAATAAAGTACACTATATCACAGGAGACTTGTATACCCATTTGCCAGCGGTACAACGATTTATTGCCTGTTGTAAGGCGTTGTTTAAAGAACAGCAACCCGTTTTTATAGACATTGCTACAATAACTCAGGTATCCTTTCCGCTATTACATATTTTGCTAGAAACGTTACCCACCGTCAGGCCGTTTAAAATTGATCCGAAAGTAGAAAATGAGGGGGCTTTTCAGTTGCTAACAGGTACGCTAGGAAAAATTCCTTTTACCTTACGAGCACACCACGAAGTAAATCCAGAAGACCCAGACAATCACTATCATTTATTGCACCAAATCACCATAGGGTTTCCCGGAGGTAGTTTAGTGCTTTCAGATACCCACGGCCCTGTGATTTGGCGACCGAGGTTACACGTGCCTCATACAGGTTTGTTGGCAAACATGGCTACAGAACAAGCCACTCACTTAGGAGTCCCTAGTTCGATAATCTTAGGATCAGCAGTACCCCCAAAATACACAGATATCTTATCAAAGCAATGGGTACGTGCAGTTTCAAAAGACCTTTTACTCATGAAAGACCTTATAGAAGGACACGAAAGAAAAGAGAAACGAGCACAAAAAGAATTGCTCTATGCCCGTCAATGGCATGAGTTAACCAAAGCCTTAGGATACCCTAAGTTAAATACAAACGGAATGTTTAAACCTGTTGACCTACAGTTGCTTTATGATGCGGTTAACAGTGTAGCACTAAGCCCTGAAGAAATTTCGAAACCAAGTGAAAAGGCGATTCAACTATTATAATAAACAGAAAAACTAACACGCCATGCTAAAGTCTAGTCACATACTGTATAAAGTCGATAATATTAAAACAGCCGTTACCAAGCTAATTGATATGGGATTCGACGTACAATGGGGAAAAGCTCCAGAAAAAGCACACAATGCACATATTTGGTTTGATAAAGGACCTTTTATCGAATTTTTTCAATTGCCAACCTATGCGTATTATTTATTCTATCCTTTTGTACTCCTCAAAGGAAAAGCAGCAAAAGAAAGATGGAACAAATGGGCAAAACATCCTGAAGGCTGGTGTGATATTGCCATAGAACCTGCGGATAAAGAAAACGTGTTTGATTTATCCAAGTATCAAGACATATTGCAAAAGAACAAGTTAAGCTGTTCTAAAATTATTCCCGGAAAAAGAATAAAACCAAACGGTGAATTGGTTAAATACAGTTTTATGCTATTAGCCCCCGAACAGTTACCCTTCCTTGTTTCTCATTATGATCCGCCCCAGCGTCCAAAATCAACCCTACATCCAAACGGGGTAACAGGCATAAAAAGTTTGGAGTTTAAGTTGCAAGAAAGTCAACTAAGAAGTTTTGATATACTGTGTGGAAACGATCCTTTTATACAACCGATCCCCGCTAATAAAACAGGTATTGAAAATGTAGTGTTTACAGGTGGTGATTTTAAACTAGGTAACGGATTACAAAAAATACAAAACAACTAAAAACATTAAAAAATGGAAATCTCTACGGACTCAAAAATAACCAATGCCGAGGCATTAATTAATGAAACAAAAGATCTTGGAATCAAACTTTGGGAAGAAGACAGCAAGCTAAAGTTTAAAGCCCCCAAAGGTGTAATGACGGATACAATCTTAGCCAAGATTAAAGAAAATAAAGCGGCTATAATTGATTTTTTAAAGTCCGCGAACCAAGAAATAACAGTAGTAGCAGATCAGGAGAATAGATTACAGCCTTTTCCATTGTCCGATGTTCAATCTGCGTATCTTTTGGGACGTAATGAAGCTTTTGAGTACGGAGGAGTCGATTGCCATTTGTATTTAGAATTTGATTATAACGAATTAGACCCAGAAAGAGCAACCCATGTTTGGAACCTCTTGATAGCACGTCATGAGATGTTAAAGGCAGTAGTGAACAAAGAAGGATATCAGCAAATTTTATCCAATGTTTCGGTATATAATGTAGGGTTTAAAGATACTACCAACGCTGTGAATCCAATGCAAGAATTAGCCGCCACTAGATCAGAAATGAGCAATGGTAATTACGACACCGAAAAGTGGCCATTATTTGATATTCGAGTTACCAAAACACCTCAAAAAAGTGTATTGCATTTTTCCATGCTATTCTTGATTGCAGACTTTGCAAGTATGTGGATGTTGTTGTCAGAATTCGAAACACTTTATTATGATAAAGCGGTTACATTACCCAAACTAGGCTTAAGTTTTAGAGATTATTTGATAGCCGAAAGAGGATTAAGAGCTACCAGTACCTATATTAAAGACAAAGAGTATTGGATGAAAAGAGTACCAATGCTTCCAGCAGGGCCTAAATTACCTTTAGAAAGAAAACAAGATGTTTCGTCAAACAAATTTATCCGTAACCAACTAAACTTAAACGCTAATACATGGAATGACCTAAAGCAAAAAGCCCAAAGTAAAGGTGTTACTCCTACGGTAGTTGTCATGAGTGCTTATGCAGCAGTACTTGAAAGGTGGGGTAAAACCGACCATTTTTGTTTGAACTTAACCGTACTAAACAGGCTACCACTTCACGAGCAGGTATACGATATTGTGGGAGATTTTACGTCAGTAAGTTTACTAGAAATTGACTGGAGTAAAGGAACTTCCTTTATAGAAAGGGCCAAGCAACAGAATATACAATTGTTAAAAGACTTAGATCATCGTTTGTATACGGGGGTTGAGGTTATGCGAGCCCTAAACAGGTTACATGGCAAAGAAAAAGCACTAATGCCTTATGTGTTTACCAGTGCTATCGGACTCACACCAGCTTCCGAAGAAAACAAATTAAAAGGGCAAGTAACCACACATAGCATTAGCCAGACACCGCAAGTATTTATCGATTGTCAGGCATTTGATTCGGCAAACGGATTAATGGTGAATTGGGATGCTAGAGAAGGCGTGTTTCCTGATACGATGGTTAAGGATATGTTCGAAGCTTTTGAGTCGTTATTGATACAACTATCCGAAAATGACGCCATTTGGCAAGAAGACCATTTGATCTCGTTGCCCAAACGCCAAAAAGAAGAACGCAAGACGGTTAATAATGTCCGTACAGCGCTGCCAACAGCAATGTTACACGAAGCCATTGTAAAACAAATAACCGCATGCCCCAACAAAGAAGCCATCGTTGATGCTTTTGGAAGCTATACCTATGATGAGATCGGTAAAAAAGCCACCTCGTTAGCAAAGGTTTTAAAAGAAAATGGGTGCAAGCCACAAGATAAAATAGCCATAACTTTACCAAAATCTGCCATGCAAGTAGTGTCCGTATTGGCAAGTTTATCTGCACAAGGAGTTTATATTCCAATAGATATTACCCAGCCAGAAGGAAGGCGTTTAAAAATGGTAGAGAACGCAGGGGTAAAATTTGTAATTACAAGTAAAAACATTGCAGGGCAATTTCCGCAAACTGTACATGTAATTTATATAGAAGACCTTACCACAGCAGAAACCGTCGACTTAGCTGTAAAAGGCGATCCTACCTTACCCGCTTATGTTATTTATACTTCAGGTTCTACAGGGCAGCCCAAAGGCGTTGTGATCAGTCATCAAGCAGCCATGAACACCATTGTAGATGTAAACAAACGTTTTACGGTTAATCACACCGACGCGGTACTTGGTTTGGCACAACTCGGATTTGATCTTTCGGTATTCGATATATTCGGCGTATTAGGACAAGGCGGTAAAATTATATACACAAGTGGCGAACGCCATACAGATCCCTCTCATTGGGTGACACTAATACAAGAGCATAAAGTTAGTGTTTGGAATACGGTACCTGCCTTGTTGCAGATGTTAGTAAATTATATGAGTTCCGAAAGAGGAGTATCGCTCCCTAGTTTTAGATTAGCATTAGTATCTGGAGACTGGGTTCCATTGCATTTACCAGAGGAATTAAAATCTTTTGTTCCATCCGCCCAACTTATTAGTCTAGGTGGGGCTACCGAAGCTTCTATTTGGTCAAATTATCATGTTTATGAAGGATTGAAAAAGGATTGGGTAAGTATTCCTTATGGAAAACCCTTAACCAATCAGGGGTTTAGAGTACTGGATGCCAAATGGAGAGACCGACCCGAATGGGGAGCGGGTGATTTATACATCACAGGAGACGGATTAGCACTAGGATACCTAAACGATGAGACGCTTACACAAACCAAATTTTTCAAGCACCCTATAGACGGTCAAATGCTTTATAAAACAGGAGATTTGGGCAGGTATATGCCTGACGGAATTTTAGAGTTTTTGGGGAGAGAAGATAAACAGGTCAAAATTAGAGGACATCGTATAGAACTCGGAGAAATAGAAACGGCCATTCAAGAACATCCTGCGGTAGGAAGTGCAAGGGTTATTGTAAGCGACGAAGGGAAGGACAAAAACCTACTTGGTTTTGTAGCGCCCATAGCCAAGTCAGAAAAAAATACCACAAATATTGCTGCTAATTTTGTAGCACTAACACAAGGAGTCCATGAAGAATCCGAAACCCATGTTTCAGCAATTTCCCCCCAAGATATCCAAACATTTCATAACACGATAGAAACCGCCTCTTTAGAAGCAATTATTAGCGCACTGCAACAAATTGACCTCTTTTTACCAGGGGTTGTTTACTCAGAAAATCAGGTAATAGCTTCCGAAGCCATACAAGAGAAGTACCAATGGTTGGTAAAACGATGGATTGCTATTTTGATAGATTTTGACTATATAAAAACAATACCAAATGAAGGGGTAACACTGAATACGACAAAAGTTTTTCAGGGCCAATCAGTACTATGGTCGAAAGCAAGGAATATTTGGGCGTCAGGCTTTGGATCAGAAAAGTTTGTAGATTATATAGAAAGCAATGCGCACTGTTTAACGGCAATCTTGGCAGGGAAAAAAGACCCGTTAGAGCTACTGTTTCCCGAAGGAAGCACTGCGATAATAGAAGCCTTGTATATTGACAATGCTATGGCAAAATACCTAAGTAGTGCGATCGCAACACTGGTCACTAGAATCGCTACAAAAAAGAAAACCTTACGAATATTAGAAATAGGGGCAGGGTCAGGAGCAACAACCACACATTGTTTGGAGGCCTTAAAAGAATTTGATACCATTGAATACTATTTTACGGATGCCTTTACCAATTTTGTAACAAGTGCTCGAGCAACATTTAAAGACGATCCACGAGTAAAGTTTGCCATTTATAATATAGATGAAGCGTATAGAAAACAAGGATTTGTACCCAATAGCTTCGATGTTGTAATTGCTTCAGGAGTATTAGAGAATGCCGAGAACATCCCCTATTCTTTAAGGGAAATTAAAGAATTAATAAAACCAGAAGGATGGTTCCTTTATTCAGAACCGACAAGAGAACACCCGTGGATAATGATTACACAGGCATTTTTGATGAAAAAACCAGATGATGAATTAAGAGCAGTTTCTTCGTATTTAAGTAAAGAAGAATGGAACCATCTTACGGAAGAGTTTGGTAATGGAACCGTACTTAGTTTGCCAGAACAAAATCATAAGCTTGACAGGTTCGGTATTCATTTGTTTGCAACCCAAGTCAAAACAGATAAAGAACCCATACAGATAGCGGTGCTAAAACAGCAGCTTCAAAAAAACATACCAGCGTATATGATACCTTCACATATTCAGGTGGTAGACGAATTTCCATTGACAAAAAATGGTAAAGTAGACCTAAAACAACTAGCCTTATGGAAACCCGTACATCAAGGTAGCAATGCAGCACTAACGGATAAGGAAGAAGCATTGTCCAATAACGTGGAAATCGAATTGGCAAACATGTGGTCTGAAGCCTTAGGGGTTTCTAATATTGGGAAAAATGATAACTTCTATACCCTAGGAGCAGATTCCTTGATTATGGCACAGATGGCAGGAAGGGTAAAAGATGCCTTTTCGGATAAAAATAAAGGGATAGCATTACATTTCGATACCGTATTAAAGGAAATTTTAAACGCGCCCACCGTGGCAGAATTAGCCGCATTTATAGGAAAGATCATAGATGCTACCGATAAAAAAGACCTAGAAAATACAGAAGATACAGAAACAACAAATATAGGAGCGTATACAAACTTTGGAGGAGGTACAGCGGGGCCTTTACGTTTTATTTTGCCCGCAGGTTTGGGTACAATGGATTGTTTTCGCCCGTTGATTGAGTATCTAACAAAACAAAATTTAGGCCCTGTAGTCGGAGCCAGTATTTCAGATGTAGATCGTTATGTTAAGGAAGATCCAAGAGAATTAATTAATATCGTTTCGGACGATTATACAGCGTATATTGTTGCATCGGGCTATAAAAAAGTACAATTGATAGGCTATTGTTTGGGGTCGTTAACGGCGACGGAAATCGCAAGGCGTTTGCAAGAAAAAGGAATAGAGGTCGTCGATTTAATCTTAATTGATGGAGAAAGAATACCGTTTAATGTGGAAGACGAATTGATCGTCGAATCTTTTTACTTACCCAATATGATGGTGGCAACCGAAATGGTCGGTTTCGGAGCTTTTGACTATATGGTATATAAAGAATGGTTTTTGGAGACACTCAAAAACAACAACCAATGTATTCCCAAAGGCGTAACCCAAGAAATTGGAGGTACTACAGCATTGGATAAATTAGGCGATGTATTTCGAAAAATGGCAACATATACCGAAGAAGAAAGGTTTAAGGCTTATATAGGGGTAATGCCAGCAACCAATGGAGAAAAAATGCCTTTCGAAATGGTTATGCGTATGTACAAGACCTATTGTCAAAGTTTTAAGGCATCTCAATTCACCCCCGATCCGTACTTCGGAGCGATGAGGTATTTAGTTGCGGAAGATAATTCAGCATCGATCCCCGGTCAAGACGAAGCGCCTGTAGCATTTTGGAATAATGTTTGTCTAGGTGATTTTACAACCGATACAATTCAAGGAAATCACTACAGTTGTATTGAACCACCGTATGTTGCACATGTTGCCGAACTAATAGGGCAGCCCTTATTTGACATGAAAAAGGTATAGTATCACAGCCCCTTTGTAACGGCATATTACAAAGGGGCGTAAGAATAGGTGTGAGGTGGGGATATGGTGAATATTCGTTCAAATTTTTGTAGCTTTACTCAGGCAGTAACAAATGTTTTGTTATGAGGTTTGATCGTGTGTTGGAAGAAAAGTCGACACATACAAGTTTAATAAGTGTTCAACTATAAGTTTAATGTCATGAAATTTAATACCAAAACCATACACGGAGGTCAAAAAAACGAAGAAGCAACAGGTGCTGTAATGCCACCTATATTTCAAACCTCTACCTATGCCCAATCAAGTCCGGGGGTACACAAAGGATACGAATATTCTCGTGGAGAAAATCCAACCCGATCGGCATTAGAAAATGCTTTTGCAGCTATTGAAAATGGCACACATGGCTTTGCTTTTTCTTCTGGATTATCAGCTATTGATTGTGTATTACGTTTGTTAAACCCCGGTGATGAGGTAATCGCGGGAGACGATTTGTATGGCGGCACGTATAGAATGTTTACCCGACTTTTTGATAAATACGGACTAAAGTTTCAGTTTGTAGATATGAATGAGGTCATAAATGTTACCAATGCTATTTCTTCAGCAACCAAACTTATTTGGTTAGAAACACCTACCAATCCGCTAATGAAAATTGCAGATATTGCGGTAATAACAGCAAAGGTTAAGGCACAAAATAAAGATATTTTGGTAGCCGTTGACAATACCTTTGCCACGCCTTATTTACAACGTCCGTTAGATTTGGGTGCAGATATTGTGATGCACTCTGCTACAAAATACCTAGGAGGGCATTCCGATTTGGTCATGGGAGCCTTGATGGTAAAAGACGCGAATTTGGCAGCACAAATACATTTTATTCAATTTGCAGGAGGAGCTATTGCTGGGCCAATGGATTCTTTTTTAGCGCTAAGAGGTATCAAAACCTTGCACTTGCGCATGCAACGTCATTGTGAAAACGGTAAGGCGGTGGCTACTTTTCTCAAAAACCACGATCAAGTTGGGGAAGTTTATTACCCTGGTTTTGAAAACCATCCGAACCATGCAATTGCCAAAAAACAGATGGATGATTTTGGCGGAATGGTGTCTTTTCGTTTAAAGGACCAAAGGAAAGCAGCAGCCTTTACTTTCTTAGAAAAAGTACGTGTATTTACGTTGGCAGAATCTTTAGGAGGTGTAGAAAGTTTAGCAAACCATCCTAGTACGATGACACATGCATCAATACCAGAGCCAGAACGATTAAAAATAGGGATCACCGATTCTTTAATCCGACTAAGTGTAGGGATTGAAGACATCGATGATTTATTGGACGATTTGAGGCAGGCGCTTGTATAAGCATAGTTTTTTAATAAAACAAAATCCGAAAATTTCGCTTTAGGTACTAGGGATACCCCTAGTGTAAATTTCAGTATTACTGGGGATTGTACGGTAAGGGGACTTGTACTATTTTTGAGAAATCAAAAAAATAATACTATTTGTTGTCCGAAATTTTAATTTACAAACGGTATAACATACTAAATTAACTACGAAGACTTCTTAACGATTTCCCCTTATTCTTTTTTTAATATAAAAGAAGGAAAAATCAAACGTTTTGTTACTGGCAGTTATCATAGTTTGTTATACTAGTTATAAACAGTATTATAACCAACTAACCACTATTACAAATGAATACTACACTACACTTTTTAAACTTTGATATCGATCTCTTTTATGTAGATACAAGGTATCAAAAAGCCTATGACTCTTATAGAGGAATTCCCGTATCGTACAATCAAGACGGGCTAGATTTATGTTGAATTTCCTTATGGCGAATCATATGTAAGGCTTTATAAGATGACGTAATCAAATTTTATAACAAATGAAGTTAGTACTATTTTTTAGTTTATTTTCTTATTTTTCATTTAGTCAAAATGAAAAATTACCGTATCCAAATATATTTAAACCAATAAATTCACTCCAATATAACATTGATACCATCGATGGGAATTTTATTTATAAAACTAAAAAAGGAGTGGTTTTAAAAGGAGGGTATAACATACGTTTTGTTATACAGGATGATGATTATGATAAGAAAATAAGAAGAAAAGATACTTTAATCGATAAGAATGGAAATAGAATAGAATTTTTTCAATGTGGATATGAAAACGAGCCAAATAAGTATAGAGAATTAAATATAATTGAACAAGGCTCATTTAACAAAGGCTACAAAAATGGTTTTTGGAAAACCAAGTATAAAAACAAGTTGGTAAAAACTATGAATTATAACCAAGGATTGCTAATTGGCAGGTATAGGGTTTATAACGTAAAAGGAGATGTGTTGTATAAAACTACTTTAGGTGCTAAGGGAACAGGTAAGTACAAAGATTACTATTATGAGACGGGGGTTTTAAAAGAAGTGGGGAGTTATAAAAACGGAAAAAAAGAAGGACAATGGTTATACTATGATAAAAATGGTAAAGAAACCCGTAGCGAAAAATATAAAAATGGCATTTTAATGAATCCCTAAAGTTTTGAAGGAAGTGGTGATAAATCGCTACAATTTTTTTTTGATAGGGAAGAACTTTTTTAGACATGATACTATAGTTATGAATAGACTTTTATTCTTTATTTTTTCAATGTTTATTTTGAGCGGTGTTGCTCAAATAGAAAGGGTTAAGTTAGATACTACTTTAGTTAAAGAAATTAAAGAAGAATCTTTATTATTTTTATTGTATTTGAATGACTATAGTTTAGAAGATGCGGTTGCTAGGTTAAAATTAATTATCAATGAAAAAGGGTTCTATCAATACAAGGATTCTACTTTGGTAAATGCAGCGGTAAAAATCAATTTACATAAATTTCTTAAAGCTGATAAAAACAATATTCCTGATTGCGGAACGCTTCCAATACAAAATGGTTATTTACAGGGTAATATAGTGAGTGGGAAAAAAGAAGGCAAATGGCTAAAAAAAATAAAAACACCCAAGTATCCTCATTATGTTACAGTCAAAATATTGCATTACAAAAATGGTGTTTTAGACGGCAAATATCAAACATACAATACAGATGGTAAAGCGCTATATCCTTCAGAACCCCACCCCTTATTTCCTGATGAATATAAGGACTATCAGATGTTTAAAAATGGTACAGGTAGATATTACGATTACTATTATGAAATAGGGGTGCTAAAAATAGATGGATTCTATAAAAATAATAAGAAACATAATGAATGGATTTATTATGATAAAAAAGGAAATGAAATTCATAAGGAATAATACAAAAATGGGGTTTTAATTAATCAGTAAGTTACTATAACCGTAAATCTTTTTGAAGGTATCAATGCAAGGCTTTACAAGACGATGTTTTAAAATTTTATAATTTAAGATACGATGAGAATAAAAATCGTAATACTACTACTATTTATATACCAAGGAGTAAATGCCCAGTACAAAAAAAATAGACCACTTCGTCCTGCAATACCTATAAATTCATTACAGTTGAATATTCAAATTAAGGAGGGTAGAAAGTTTTACAGTTTTTTCAAAAAAGAAAAATATAGTATTAAAGATAATAAAACATATAGTATTTGGATTTATAAAGAAGTAAAGAAAAGAAAATACAACATAACCTATAACGTAGAAGGAAATGATATTTCACCTTCATCTACTGATATAGGTCAAGGAAAGTATACTGGTTTTGATGAAATAGGCTCATTTAACAAAGGTTACAAAAATGGTTTTTGGAAGACCAAGTATAAAAACAAGTTGGTAAAAACCATGAATTATAACCAAGGATTGCTAATTGGCAGGTATAGGGTTTATAATGTAAAAGGAGACTTGTTGTATAAAACGACTTTAGGTGCTAAGGGAACGGGTAAATACAAAGACTACTATTATGAGACAGGGGTTTTAAAAGAAGTGGGAAATTATAAAAACGGAAAAAAAGAAGGACAATGGCTATACTATGATAAAAATGGTAAAGAAACCCGTAGAATGCATTATAAAGATGGAATGTTGGTTAAGTGATAGAGTTTTGTTGTTTGTTATTAAGATGTTTATCGTATAAATAATCTGAGAAATATCATGGCACATAAATATCTAATCATTTTTAACTTTATTATTAGTGTTTGTTTCTCACAAACCCACATCAAAGACAATTATATCAAGCTTTCGAAGTTTGATTTTCAGGAAGTAATTAAAGGTTCTAAATCCATAACGGGCAATTATTATATAATTCATTCAAAAAAAGGGAAAGTTTTAGGAATTGATATTAAAAGATACCTTAATGGAAAAAAAACAGGAGAGTGGTTAGGGTTTATTGCAACTGTTGGGGGTATGGATTTAGCAGCTGTTTCTAATTATGTAAATGACAAATTACACGGATATTTTTTGATAACGGACAACCATACTTATAAAGAAGAGGGATACTTTAGAAAAGGGAAAAAGTATGGAATATGGACAAAAAAAAGCTTTTTTGATCAAGATATTATAGAAACTACTAAGTACAATAAAAAAGGAAAAAAACACGGTGTTTATACTCGAATAAACATTGAAGAAGAAATAAAAGAGGTTTTTTTCTATAAAAACGGTAAAAGACATGGAAAATATCATTTTGAAAACAAGAAATACAAGGAAACGGTATTAGGAGCTTATAAACAGGGGCTAAAACACGGACTTTGGATAACAACAAAAGAATATTTGCCAGAAATTGATAAAGATGGGAACATAACACCTTTTATTAAAAAGGAATATTACAAAAACGGGGTGTTAATTAATCCGTAAGTTAAAACAACTCTTACCCTATTTGTAGGTGTCAATGGAAATCGATGCAAGATGATGTAATAAAATTTTATAATAAGGTATGATGAAAAATGTATTATTAGTGTTTTTTTTATTTCTGTACTATCATGGTTTGACACAAATACAAATAATTGAACCGCCTCATCCTATTATCCCTATAAGTTCTTTAGAATTAAAAAAAAACTATACGGTCTGGTAAAGAGTATTATTTTTTTATAGAAGATGATAAAGAAGTTACAAATGGAGACTATATAGTGATGTTTCGCCGAGAAGTAAAAGATACTACTGAATATAAGTATTCATTAAATAACGAAGGGAAAGACTATCGTTTTGCACTGCCATTTCGAGGGGAGCCTACAGGGATAATTGAACAAGGCTCATTTAACAAAGGCTACAAAAATGGTTTTTGGAAGACTCAGTGTAAAAACAGGTTGGTAAAAACTATGAATTATAACCAAGGATTGCTAATTGGCAGGTATAGGGTTTATAATGTAAAAGGAGATGTGTTGTATATAACCACTTTAGGTGCTAAGGGAACAGGTAAGTACAAAGACTACTATTATGAGACGGGGATTTTAAAAGAAGAGGGAAGGTATAAAAACGGGAAAAAAGAAGGGCAATGGTTATATTATGATAAAAATGGCAAAGAAACCCGTAGTGAAAAATATAAAAATGGCATTTTAATGAATCCGTAAAATTTTGAAGATACTGCCCAACCCTTACATTTTTTGTTAGCAGCCCCCATATTAGGCAGTGATTTCCGAAAATTTCGCTTCAAAAACTAGGGGTATTGGGTATTGTATGTTAAAAAATCTTGTATTACTTTTGAAAGGTATAAAAAAATATAATTATAAGATAGCATAAAATATTAACTAACTACTGAAATTTCTTATCGATTAAAGCTTTTCATTGTATTTTTATAACTGATTTTTTAACCACAAATTATTTATAAAAATGAAAAGATTTTTACTACTTATTACAGTTACTATAGTTAGTGTTTTATTCACAAGTTGTACGGATAACTCCTTACAAGAAATTGAAAATAGACATGACAAATCAAAAGAAAAATTACAGTTCATCGACAAACATGAGGCAGGGCCAGGGCAAGATGTTGGGGATAATTCAGAAAGTTAAAAGCTTAATGCCTTATCTCATAGCTATTATTTGTATACTGTCTTTCTTCTCTTCTAGTTTTTTTCCTTCCAAAAGTGAAAAATTTTTAACTGCTAAAAAAACACATATTCAAGCAAAGGCCAAAAGAACGATAGCTTTAGAGAATGTCAAAAAAATAGCCATCGGTACCAAAGAGTACGAATTGTACCTAAAAGAGAAGCTAGCTGCTGATTTGGCTTGGGAGGAATTAAACAGAATAGCAGAAGAGGATAAAGTTTTTAATTTTACTAGTATTCATCAATTCTTTTATTCTTTTGGTTGGGCTTTTGGTGTCTTTTTATATGCGATTTTTAACCTATTTCGGGTATATACTTCAAATCCAAATGATATAGGATATAAGGTGTTACACACAACAATCTTAAGTATTTCGATTTTTTATATGTGCTGGATATTTCAACCTTTAAGAGATCTAAGCGTAGTTAGCTACTATTTCGCTTCCGCTGTGACGGCTACTTTGATTTCGTATTCGGTGTATTTGATGTCGAAGTATAATTTTTCGGACATCGGAAAATTGCAGTTACTGCTTAAAGATGTGTTTGACTTCATTTTATTTGAAGTAAAAGAAAAAGAATTGATTAAAGAAAACAAAAAAGAAATATTTAGAAAAAGAAGTATAACCCTCATGAAAAACGCCCTAGACAATGAATAATGCTAAAAACTACCTAAAAAAAATAAGAAAGTCAAAAATTCTGTCTGATAAAGCAAAACAACAAGAAGAAGAACTTTTAAGAGATTTAGAGAATTTGCACAAAGAATGTGATAAAGACAGTGTCGCCAATAAAAAAGAAATGATCCGAAGAGAGGTTGACGCTTTAAAGCAGCGTTTGGGTATTATTTAGCACGTTTTTGTGCTAAATAATCCTCTAAACTTTCCAAAGCATACTTGTCTAGTATGCTTTTAAAATCTTCATTTTCCTGAAATTTAGTGTAGTTGTCAATAACGATGTCAACGATTTTCTGTATTTCAATGGTGCCCTCACTGCCCAGTTTTATCACCTTCGCCTCCTTATTATTGATGAGGGCATTGATAAGCGAAACTTTTGTTTTCGGAATATTACGCCTTCCTTGTTCCCATGCATCCAATGTATGTACAGAGATGCCAATGGCTTCGGCAAATGCTTGCCTCGAATATTGATGTTTCTTCCTAAATGCTCTTAATTCAGATTTATCCATAGAGATATAAAAATATATAAAAAAATAGGTACAATATTTTTTTATTACGTACAATGTATGTATATTTGTACACAGGTAAACACAAAGTTATTGAAATAAGCCTGTGTAGCCAAAAAGATAAACTAATTAAAACGATACAAATTGTAATAATTTGTGGTAAAAAATCAAAACTAAAAAAAGAGACACAGCAGCATTCGACTCATAGATAAAAAGCAAAGATGACGAGGGGGGTTTTTAATCTTAAAAAAGTAACACCGAACCCTAAACCAATAAATAGGTAGGTGTTGCTTTTTTTCTTCGAGAGCATGTGTATTGTAGTTCGTATTACAAGCGCGTGAGGTAGAAAGGAGGTGAAATGACTTGAATAAAATGCTGATGGTTCGTAAAACCCCTAAATCATGAAATTATATGCCAATGAAAAACTTTTAATGGAGCTACATAACCATCAGATTCTTTTAACCAACAAAAGAATTCGGTACTACCATCGGATGTCGAAAGGTTATTATACATCGATTGTTCTGACACAAATAAGTTCGGTGTCCGTAGGTAGTACTTATAAGAGTAACTTTTTTATATGGTTGGTTATATACACCATTTTTATGGGAATGATAAGTTTGTTTGATGCAGCATACGTATATGCTTTTGTGGGGATAATTGCTATGATTGTTTTTGGAGATCTGTACTTGTCGTATGTTAAAAATCAAGTGATAATAACAGCAAAAAACGGTACCTCCATTTCGTTTGACCTAAGTAATATTGACAAAGAGAAGCTGTCTGAGTTCTTATATATACTAGAAAAACAAGTGGCACAACAAGCCTGTTATACGTAACAAATTTATTTAGTCAGGGATACCCCGTATTATGCCATACTTATTTTTAGGGCTATTAATTGGGTAACATAGTTTTTGCAAATGCATAATACGGGTATTGTCAAAGATAATGTAGTAGTTTTTGGATCAAAAGGGACGCACTAATCCTACAATATAATCCCTTTTGATCCTTTCTTACACAAAGGAGTAACCAATGCTTGATATGATATGCGTACATAGTACGTATTACATTGGTATTGAGTGTTAAAAAATAATGGATAAATAGTATTAGATATTTTTATAAAGACAAGAAACTTTTTATTTTCACCTTATGACAACTAACCAACTTACTACCATTAAAATTACCGATAATAGCGGAGCTTTATTTTTGCTGAGAAACCCATATTTCAGCACCTACAGATTCCTTTACACCGTTATTCATAGCCTACAATTACCTAAAAAAAGAGGAGGTGAAATCTTGAGAACAATGATTGTACTTCCAAAGCTAAAAATCCTACTGCGTAGTATTTGCTAAAAGTATAGCAATAATAAACTATAGATACTATCAAAAGTAATGAATTTGATAGTAATGCCTCAGTTAATCAATTTAAAATCAATTATAATAATTAATTCAAAATGAAAAAACCAAACTGTCAAGCCCTAAAAGTGGGGTTTGCAAAGACAAGCTTATTATTTGTATTATTTACGGTACTACACAGTTGTAAAGAAGAAACCGCGGAATCCTCCAAACAACAAATTATTGAAAATGTTAACTTTGAAAAGCTTATTGATGTCAAAACCATAAGTAAAGAATTGACATTAGCGGAAGACACGATGACCATCGATTGGAGCCAGCCGACAATATTAGACAATGCAAGTGACGATGTGATAAAAACTTATCAGTTTCCGATATTGTGTAAAAATCCTGTATATAACAATTCGGATTTATTTGTAAAAGAGCTGACCTTTTACTTAATTGTAGAAGAGGCAGTAACAGGTATAAAATTTACCGTATTACGTTTTGAGCCTTTTATAGCATCAGCCAATACCAAGCCTAGTGAAAGTAACATAGAGGGCTTTAGCGGAATGAAGTTTTTGTTCAATGAAGCTGGGGTAATGAAAGATATTTATACATACCAAGAGGGGGTAAAAATAGCTTCGTTTAAGGAAACGAAAAAAGAGCGAAGAGGAAAATATACAGATATATTACTTCCCAAGGCAGATGATTCGCAGTTTAACGATTGTATGTTTGAAGGCAAGCCCATTCCGGGTTGTATACCGTGGAGTAGCGGTGGTTCTGGGGGTGGAAGCGGCGGCGGAGACGGCTATAAACTTGAAGTAACAAGACGATTTACAGATTGGTACAATAAATGTAATACATGTACAAGTAGTGACGGAAGTATCTACGATCATACGGACGGAAACAGGTATGTATATGTAAAAACAGTATACAACGGTTCGACTTCTCGTTGGATATGGTTACCAAGTGCGAGCGGAAGACTTGTAGATCTTTATTATTCGCAATCAGGAGGTGGCGCTGGTGGCCCTAGATATTCAGGAGGTGGTAGAGATTATTCAACTAATAATATTTTGCCTTGTCCTATTGGATTTAAAAGAGTAGGGTATAATTGTGTGAAAGTGGAAGATGAGCGAGTTATTGATAATACAAAAAATCCTTGTGTAAGTAATATCATAAATATTTTAAAGAGAAAAGATATACGAGGAACGTTAGTACCCGATTTGACAAAAAAAAGTCATTTGTCACAGTCAATAATTGCTATATTTAATAGTTCTCGTAAATATCATTTGACCTATTCCATTGGTCAATTGGATCATCTAGGACAAGGTGTTAATGCAAATACAGCTACTTATAAAGTTACGTTGGATGTAGATATGGTAAAAGAAGCGACGCAGTTATCGATTGCTAGAACAATTATTCATGAAAGTTTACATGCTTTTTTTCATTATACACTTAAAACAAAGTTTGAATCACCTATTTCTATTTTGTTGATGGAATATTTCAGAAAAAATTATAATAAAGGGAATCTTACGGAACACCAATTTATGACGCAATATGTAGAAGCAATAGCATATTCTTTATCCGCATATGACGGACATAGACAGAATTTTGAGTATTATAAAAGTTTGTCATGGGGAGGGCTTGAAGCTACAAACGCATATAAATCAATACCAATAAATAAAAGAAATAAAATCCAAACGATAATTCCTAATGAAAGATTTGCAAAAAGAGCAGCGAAAAGTATTAAATGTAATTAGGAGTACAATCCTTTTTTTAATGATGTTTTTAATTTTTTCATGTAAAGCGGTTCGCTCCGATCTTGTTGATGATATGTATGACTTACAAAGGTATAAGTCTAAGACAGGTTTTTCTGGAGTGATAGTAAATGCATTTGATGATGAAACGAAAACAAGATTACCCGCATTGATTTACGTTAATGGGGTAATGTTTCTTATGAGGTTTGATCAAGAAAGTAAGGTAATTCCTCAGGTTATATACATTAGTCAAAATAATGATTATAGTCTAGAAGTTTCTTATCTCACAATGCATACGGTTAAAGTTAAAGAGTTTCATTTGAAAAGCGGAGACTCAATAGTGATTAATGCGAATTTAAAAGCAGATAATAGCCCTATTATCTGTAAGTAGCTATAAATTTTTGTACCTAAAAATGTTTAGAAATATATCAAAATAAATAAGACAACAAGAGCTAAGGATGATCATTAGTATGAGAAAAGTTTTTATTCCGTTGGTTATATTGGGAATGATGTCTTGTAGACCTTCTCCCGAAGTAATGCTTAGGAGATTAAATGCTACTGTTAAAAGTACCTATACCATCAAAAAACACAAATCAAAAGGGAGTCATTTTACAGGTATTCGGTTTATTACCTATGATAGCTTGGGGGAGTTTACTCCGTGGATTACGGTTAATAAAGTAGATATAAAAGATAACCTAGTTTCTTTGAGCAAAGGTCGACATACGATTGAGATTTATTTGGTAGGGAAAAAAGGAGTAAAAATTAAAAACTTAAAAGTTAATTGGAATGATTCCATTGTGATTAGGACTTTTTTAAAAGATATAACTGTTATTTAATTTAACAATAGGTAGTATCTCAATACTGTTTGTTTTTGGCGTGCTACCTGTTTTTAAATAGCATTAATTATGGAGTATAATAAGAACAATAACAGCTATAAATCCATAGGAAATCAAAACTGTAAACAATGAAAAAATATTTATCAATACTATTGTTTTATTTTGTTTTTTTTCAGAGAATTAATGCTCAAACAAACGAAATTCATTTATCATACAATTGTTTAAATTCTGAACAAAAAGTACTAAAGTACTATAAAGAAAAGTCTATTCATTTCTATATAGGGAATGAGCACTTCATTGCGAACACAAAGCCAAAAATTTTAAAGCCCAAAGCAATAAAATTTAAGTTAATTGATATTAATCAATTAATTGAAATTTCGATAAGAAAGAAAAAAGAGGTAATTAGAGAGGGAGAAAAAAAAAGACGAATTAAAATTTTAAAAAATAATGAAATATTTAAAACCATATTTTTATACGAGAAGAAAGGTTCATTAATTTATAAATACCAAGTAGTTTGGTTTGATGAAATAGTAGATTAAACCCCGTTTAAAAAGCAGATAATAGCCCTTTCATTTGTAGATAATTAACAATTATTTTCCTAAAAATGTTTAGAAATATCTACCCTATTTTGATAAGAAAGAATCGATTTAAGAATGCCTTTACATGTTTACTACTGATATTAATATTACTATGTTCATGTAGAGAAGATCGACGTAACAAACGAAAGCAGATGGAGAGTATATACCAGATTGTAAGTCATTTGTTAAATAAGGAACGTGTGACGAATATCCCTTCTCCTTTAGGTTTTCCTCCTGTTCCGGGAGGAAAACAAGAATACAAGTATACTGCAAAGGACAGTCTTAGAAGTTACGAGTATTATTTTAAAGAAAGTACTAGAAAAAAAATTATTGCATTTTATCCTGAAATTAAAATTTCCATTACCAATCAAGATTCTTTAGAAGTGTTTGAAAACGGAAAATTTAAAGAAGGGGTTGAAGATCTGTTTTTTAAAAAGACGTTGCCTATAAAATTAGAAGTGCATAAAATAAGGTCTCTGAAAAATGATTCTTTAATTCTTTATACAGATAATCATAAAAAAGAGTTAGGAAGTGGTTTTCTCAAAATAGATAGGGTAATGATTTTTTCAAAAATAGTTTTTAATAAGAGCTTTACAAAGGCTGTTTTAGATTTGGGAGTTGTTTTTGATAAGCTAAATGGGGTAACAAGTTTATTGTATCTAGAGAAAGAATATGGGGTGTGGGTTATAAAAAAAGAGAAAGTACTCACTATTTCTTAAACCAACATCAGGTTGTTATGACAACCATTATTATAAGCCCCGTGATTAAATAAAATTATTTTTATAGGAGAAATTGTTGTTTATTAATTCTGTAAAATGTCTTCTGAAGTCTTGTATAGAAGTACCAATGCATCCCTGTAAAGGGAGACTAAAACTGAAAGTTAGATATTCAAAAGTGGCACTTGGCTTTTTTGCGCTCCTATACCTTATTAATCAGTACTAATCCACTAGGTAATACTTTCCATATTCCAACAAGTACAGTAGAATTATGGTGTTTAAAGAAATAAACAGTCATAACAGCCAAAAAAACTGGGTAAATTTTTTTGTTAAAACAAGAAACTTTCTATATTTGCAACTAAGTTGCGATTGTTGTTTGTCAATCTATACTAATAAAGGTTAAATCCTCGTAGTAGCGATACTACGAAATTAAAACTAAAATTTAAAAGGGCAGTGTTTTTTTTAGATAATTAGCTTTGTTTGGGTTTAAAGTTAATAGAACGATATTGTCCCAAAGTGCCGAGATTCCTCGGCACTTTTCTATTGTAGAATACTTTAGCATAGGAGCGGTATTTGGGGTAACCTTATTTTCGTTAACATAATTACGATATATATTCCCTATTTTTGTTAATGACGGAGGATTACAAATAAGAGTATACGATGAGAAATACGGTTTCAGTTCAGGCGATAAAAACCTATTTAAGCGAAAAATCACATGCGGTTAGCGCTGTTGAATTGGTTGATCATTTTGCCGAAAGGTTTAACAAAACAACGATATATAGAGTACTGACACGTTTAGAGCAAGAAGGGAAAGTACATTCGGTAATCGGCAACGACGCGAACACCTATTATGCCATGTGTCATGCAACTTGCTCAAAAGAAAGTCATCACGATAATCATGTGCATAGTCAATGTAGAAAATGTGGAGAACTTTCTTGTGTAGAGATTCAATTAAATCCTTTGTTGTCAGATGGTTTTAAGGTAGAGGAAACCAAGGTTTTGTTGGTGGGGATTTGTAAAAACTGTCAAGAATAAATTTGGGTGTAGCAACGATAAATACGCTAATATATAGTAATTTTGGTTGCTATGAGATTACAGAGAATACTAGAAAGCAAGGTAAAGATACGATTCCAAGATTGTGACCCATTCAATCACTTAAACAACGCCGCCTATTTTAACTATTTCATCAATGCAAGGGAAGACCAAGTAATTGAAAACTATGATTTAGATATTTATAAGCACGGACAAGAAACGGGTAAAAGTTGGGTAGTGGCTAGCCATCAAATAGCCTATATAAAACCAGCAACTTTACAGGAAATAGTGACCATACAAACACAGGTAATCAACTACGGCAAGAAGAATTTGTCAGTAGAATTAAAAATGTGGAATAAAGACAAGACGGAGCTTAAGGCGATTATGTGGAGTTCTTTTGTGTATGTAGACTTGAGGAAATCAACAGCAGCTTCGCATTCTGATGAATTGTTAGCATTGTTTGAGCAAGCATTAGCGCCTGTAGAGGAGCAAAGTTTTGAAGAAAGGGTAGTAGCTGTTAGAGCGGTAAGGAGCGTTTAATACTATTTCTACCTCTAAATTACACATTAGAAAAATGATGATTTTTTGTGTTTGATAAAAAAGAAAAATCAGTCATAGCCTTAGTTACGAGTTGTTTTTATTTTGAAAGATAACGCAAAAAGGTGCATTTTAATTGAGCAATTTAGAGATAGTATAATACTATAATATAACCAAAATAACCTGTATTATGAGAAGTAATACAGGTAATTAAAATATATTTTTGTCAGCCTAAGTTCAATATAAGGTATTGACAAGGTTGGTATTTATTTTCCAAACAATCGTTGGAAAAAATTCTTGGTTTTTTTAGCAGTTTCCTTAATTTCTTCTTCTGCCTCTTGTGCAAAATCAGCAAGGTGCTCACCTGCTTCACTAGCGAGTTCAGAAGCTTTTTCAGAGACGTCTTCGAAAGTCTCTTTGGCATCTTCTGTAAACTCATTGACCTTCGATTTTATTTTTTGTGCTTCTTCACTCTCCAATAGTTCCGATACTTTTTCTTTAGCATCTTCAGTAAAATCCGTTAATTTTTCACCCACATCGCCAGCGATTTCAGAAGCTTTTCCTTCTACTTTTTTAGCGAATTCTTCTATTTTTTCACCTGTTTGATGAAGCTTTCCCTTCGAATTACTATTTGTTTCACTCATGATTATTTTGATTTTTTGTTAGATTTTTTTGCTTAAAACCAGCCTTTGTAATTGTCTTGGTAGGTTTGATAAAACTCTTCGTCTGATTTGGTAAGGTATATGATACCTTCAATCAGTCCGATAATAGACATCAATCCAGAAAACAAGCCACAGCTGATAATCGAAATGATAAAAGTGATGACTAGAGTTATCGCACCTTCTTTGGTATAGCCAAGGATAAATTTGTGAACGCCAAGGCCTCCTAAGAGAATGGCTAGAATTCCTGCTATAATGCGTTTACTTTCTTGTTGACGAATAGGGTTTCCGTTGCTGTCTAAAATTTCCATGTATTAATTTTTATGTATTGATTATAGAGCTGGGTCAAAAGGTTCCCATAGCTCAATTTTATTTCCATCCAAATCGATGATCCATCCAAACTTCCCATAACTATACTCTTCTACTTCTCCGACAATCGTAACACCTTCTTTTTTTAAGCGTTCTAATAAAACTTCAAGATTGTCCACCCTGTAATTAAACATAAAATCTTTGTTAGCAGGGGAGAAATAATCAGTATCCTTTTTGAAAGGGCTCCATTGGGTAGTGGCTTCTTTTCCACTAAGGTCTTGCCATTTAAAAGTACTGCCCCAAGCATCTGTGTTAAATCCTAGGTGTTTTTTGTACCAATTTTTGGTCTTTTCAACATCGGTTGTTTTAAAGAAAACGCCTCCTATACCAGTAACTTTACCTTCGTTCATTTTTTACGGTTTTTAATGTTTTTTTCGTAGGTTGAAATCCATTGATCTACTGAAATTTTTTGTACAAGTTGGGCAATTAAGTCATAAGGAATTTCGTCTGTTTTTTTAAATCGAATACAACTTTTACCCATGTCTAGTTTTCGTTTTGAATGTTTTGGATATTCGTTAACGAACCACTGGTGAATTTCAGGCATTGCATAGATTCCGTTATGATAAAGATTAATAGAATTCTTTTGAGAAGCAATGTTCAAAAAGGGAAGCGGTGTATTTGGGGTACAATGATAACCACTCGGATAGCTTGATAAAGGAACATAATATCCAATCATATTGTATAAAATACCTTCTTCAAACCCATCTGGTATATTTTTTTGTATAACGTTCCGTAACTTTTTTAACGCTTCTTGTCGCTCTTTTGGAACTTGAGAAATGTAGTCGTCAGGACTCGTGGCTTCATATTTCATACCCGATATATTTACCCCTACAATTTACTAAAATTTTTCTTTGATTTTAGCGACGATTGTTTGGGCTAATTTTTCTTTACTTTCTACTGTCCATCCAGCTACGTGAGGACTTAGCAAAACATTGTCAGCTGCGATTAAATATCGAAAAGCATCGGGCATTTCATCTGATTCGAACAGGTTTTCAAAAGATTTTTTTTCATATTCCAACACATCCAATCCTGCCCCTAAAATGTTACCTTCTTGCAAAGCGGTAACCAAATCTGAGGTAACTACCGATTTTCCTCTAGCGGTATTGAACAACCAAAAAGGTTTGTGAAATTGATTAATAAACGAGGTGTTGATCATGTTTACGGTCAAATCCGTTTGCGGAGTATGTAAACTGACGATGTCTACTTTTTTTTGAAACTCAGATAAAGATACTTGGCGGCAATTTGTATCTCCGACACCTTCTTTTATGTCATAACAAAGAACGTCAACATCAAAACCGCGTAATTTTTTGGCAAAAGCTTTTCCCATATTGCCATAACCAATGATTCCTACTGTTTTTCCATCGAGTTCAATTCCTCTATTTTCTTCTCGTAACCATTGGCCATTTTTTACTTCTTTATTGGCTTTGTTTAAGTGGTTAAACAACGAAAGCAACATGCCTAAGGTATGTTCTCCAACCGCATTTCTATTTCCTTCAGGAGCCGATATTAGCTGGATTCCTTTTTGAGTAGCATAAGCCACATCAATATTTTCTAGTCCAGCCCCTACACGACCAATAAATTTTAATTGTTTGGCCTTATCCAGAAAGTCACGATCGATCGTAAACCTACTACGGATAATAATTCCGTCATAATTTTCGATACAGCTTTCTATTTCTGTTTTTGAAGCTTTATAATTTTCGTCGTTCACATGACCCAGCTCCCGAAGTTGTTGTAATAACAACGGGTGGTTGGTATCTAAATGTAGTATTTTCATGAAAGAAGATTGTATGGTTTAGTACTGTTCGTCTTTATTGGGGAAGTCTTTTGATTTTACGTCTTTGATATATTGCTGAAAAGCATTACTCATTTCTGTATACAAATCAAGATACCTACGTAAGAAACGAGGGCTAAATTCGTGGGTCATACCTAGCATATCATGAGTTACCAATACTTGACCATCAACGCCACCACCAGCACCAATACCGATGACAGGTATGGTTAAACTTTCTGCAACTTCTTTGGCAAGTTTGGCAGGTACTTTTTCTAATACAATAGCAAAACACCCCAGTTGCTCTAGTAACAGTGCGTCTTCTTTTAGTTTTTTAGCTTCGGCTTCTTCTTTTGCTCTCACGGTATACGTACCAAACTTATAGATAGATTGAGGTGTAAGGCCTAAGTGTCCCATGACAGGGATACCCGCGGTTAAGATTCTCGAAATAGACTCAGAGATTTCACTACCTCCTTCTAGTTTTACAGCATGTCCTCCAGATTCTTTCATGATTCGTATAGCAGAATCCAATGCATTTTTGGAATTCCCTTGATACGTACCAAAAGGAAGGTCTACAATGACTAATGATCGATCAATCGCTCTTATGACAGAGCTAGCATGATAAATCATTTGATCTAAAGTGATCGGAAGAGTAGTTTCGTGGCCTGCCATAACATTCGATGCAGAATCTCCAACAAGAATCACATCGACACCCGCTTGATCTACAATTTTAGCCATGGTATAATCGTAGGCGGTAAGCATAGAAATTTTTTCTTTGTTATTTTTCATTTCAATTAATGACTTTACCGTAACCCTTTTATACTCCTTTTTTGCTGTTGACATTTTTTAGTAATTTGATAAGGGTAAAAATAGACATTTTAAGAAACAAAGAATGCGTTAATCTTGTGTTAATTAAATTTTTTTAAAGTTAATTTTTGGTAGTTTTGAATAACCAGACAATGTTATATTAGTATAAAGATGCTATCATCTTATTTTTTTGCTAAAATACATGAGAAATTTAGGGTAAAGTATGTTTAATACGTGTGAGCGTAGTTTGGCAGCATGTTTTTGATGAGTTAAATACTGTGTTAGATAACCATAACATATTTTTAGTTCTTTAAGTTAATGGCTAATAAAGAAAGTCTTTTTTGAGGGAAAACATGAGGTGGGTAAAAGTGTGTTATTGCACTTGTATTAGTGGTGTTTTAATGCGTTTAATGGTATGGTATTAAGGATAAATTAACGTATATTTGACGAATGAACCCAAATGAAAAAGCAAATGAATTAAAACCAGATTTGTGGGTTGATAATTATGCAAATTATTTATTTAATTATGCAATAGTACGAGTAAATAATGAGGTAATCGCCAAGGATTTGGTTCAGGAAACTTTTTTAGCGGGCTTAAAATCTGCTAAAAATTTTGAAGGAAAATCAACAGAAAGAACATGGTTAGTTTCAATTTTGAAGCGTAAAGTAATTGATTATTACAGAAAAATAAACTCTAAGAAAGGGCAAGCAGAAGTGCGAATGAGTTTCTTTGATCAAGGAGATAATGAAGGAAGTTGGATTGAAGAACGTGTTCCTCAATCATGGGGGCAAGATGCAGAGAGCGATATCGAAAATAGAGAGCTAAAAATACAATTAGAGAGATGTATTGATAGTTTACCAGACAAATACGCAATGGTTTTTAGAATGAAAACTATTAGAGAGTTTGAGACAGCTGAGATTTGTAAGGAACTACAAATTACACCGTCAAACCTATGGGTGATGATTCATAGAGCCAGAACCCAGTTGAGAAGTTGTATTGAAAAAAACTGGTTTAATAGTTGATTTTTTTATGTTAAAAATATTTGGAATTACATGTGATGAAGCGACAGCAATATGTGACAAAAGTCAGTATGGCGAAGCGACCTTTAAAGAAAAGGTTCAGTTGAACATCCATTTGTTAATATGTAAAATATGTAAACTGTATTCTAAACAAAATAGCTTTTTAACACGTATATATAAAGGAAAAGCTACTGAATGCAGGCATAAGAAGTATACACTTTCAGAGTTAGATAAGACGGCTCTAAAGGAGAAAATGAAAGAATTTAATTAAGATTTTTTTTAGGTTTTTTTGATAAAAAACCATTTTTTGATTTTTTGTTAGATTGAAACGGGGTTTGTTGTAAAAAATAAATTCCGTTTTTTTAACTTTATAAAATAATATCCGCATGAATTTTTTACCCGAAGCTATTGAAGAATATGCTGTTCAGCATTCTCAAAATGAACCTACATTATTAAAAGAATTAAATAGAGAAACTTGGCAAAAAGTATTGAATCCTAGAATGCTTAGTGGTGCTTTTCAAGGGAGAATATTATCAATGATTTCAAAACTTATTCAGCCGACAACAATATTAGAGATTGGTACGTATACGGGGTATTCTGCTTTATGCCTAGCTGAAGGATTACGAGAAAATGGAGTGCTTTATACCATAGATAAAAATGAAGAATTAGAAACGTTGCAAAATAAATACTTTCATAAATCTGAAATAGGGCATAAGATCAAGCCTTTAATTGGGAATGCCTTGGATATCATACCAACGCTTGATACTACATATGATCTTGTGTTTATCGATGCTGATAAGTTTAATTACGTGAATTATTTTAATTTGATTATGGAACGAATGAATAAGGGAGGAGTTATTTTGTCAGACAATGTGTTGTGGAGTGGTAAGGTACTTGAAGCACCAACGATGAATGACATTGACACAAAATCACTTATTACGTATAACAAGCTTTTAAATGAAGACGATCGCTTAGAAACGGTATTATTGCCTATTAGAGACGGTCTGACGATTAGTAGGGTGAAGTAAAGAACCCTTTATCTTTTATCGGTTCCTTTTTATAGGGCCTGTGAGGTCGTCAATATTGTCTTTTACTTCGTTTATTTCTTTATTAATATCTTGTACGAAATCAGTGTCAATACCTTGGTTTTTGGCACTTTCGTTTATTTCTCTTTTTATATCATTTGTAGCATCCTTTATTTGACGCATACCTTTTCCTAAGCCCCTTGCAATTTCTGGGAGTTTATCTGCTCCGAATAATAATACCACAATTAAAATAACAACGAATAGCTCTGGGCCACCAATAAACAAATAATGTGCATTCATAATTGTTACAAAGATAAGACCAATTACTGGTAGTATACAACTCTTATAGTATATAATTAAAAAAGCCAAACCTAAATAATAACAGGCTTGGCTTTTTTGTTTTTATGTTAAAAGTAATTAATCTGCTAGAATAATCACTTTATTATCTTTCATTTCAATGGTACCAGAGTTGATGTCTAAAGTTAATACTTTATCATCGGCTGGCAACTTTTGAATACTTCCATGCAGGTCATCAAAAGAAGCGTGTGTTTGATTGTGAACATGAACCTTAACACTTCCTTTCTCTAAGATAGATACTATTGGAGCGTGGTTGTTCAACATCTGAAACTCTCCTTCGATACCCGGAACAGTTACAGAATCAACTTCTGATGAGAATAATATGGCTTCTGGTGTTACTATTTCTAAAAACATACTTTTAAAGTTTTTAGTTTTCTGTTTCAGTTTTAGTTTATAAAGCGACTAAAAGATAAAACTCAAAAACTAGTTTTACGCTTCAGCTAACATTTTTTCACCAGCATCAATAGCTTCTTGAATAGATCCTTTTAAGTTGAAAGCTGCTTCAGGATACTTGTCAAGTTCACCATCCATAATCATGTTAAACCCTTTGATTGTATCTTTAATATCAACTAATACTCCAGGGATACCTGTAAATTGCTCTGCTACGTGGAATGGTTGTGATAAGAAACGTTGTACACGACGTGCTCTGTGTACTACTAACTTATCTTCTTCAGAAAGTTCTTCCATACCTAAGATAGCAATGATATCTTGTAATTCTTTATAACGTTGTAATAACTCTTTCACTTTTTGTGCACAGTCATAATGCTCATCTCCTAAAACGTCTGGAGTTAAGATTCTTGACGTTGAATCTAATGGGTCAACGGCAGGATAAATACCTAATTCGGCAATCTTACGAGACAATACTGTAGTAGCATCTAAGTGAGCAAAAGTTGTAGCTGGTGCTGGATCCGTTAAATCATCTGCAGGTACATATACTGCTTGTACAGAAGTAATAGAACCTTTTTTAGTAGAGGTAATACGCTCTTGCATTGCACCCATTTCAGTAGCTAATGTTGGTTGGTAACCTACCGCAGAAGGCATACGTCCTAATAAGGCTGATACCTCAGAACCTGCTTGTGTAAAACGGAAGATGTTATCAACGAAGAAAAGAACGTCTTTTCCTTGAGAGTCTCCAGCGCCATCACGGAAATATTCAGCGATTGTTAATCCTGATAAAGCCACACGTGCACGTGCTCCGGGAGGTTCGTTCATCTGACCGAATACGAAAGTAGCCTTAGAATCTTTCATTCCTTTTTTATCTACTTTCGATAAATCCCATCCACCTTCTTCCATAGAGTGCATAAAATCATCACCATATTTGATAATTCCTGACTCTAACATTTCTCTTAATAAATCGTTTCCTTCACGAGTTCTTTCACCTACACCTGCAAATACAGATAAACCTCCGTGTCCTTTTGCGATGTTGTTAATTAACTCCTGAATTAATACTGTTTTTCCTACACCTGCACCACCAAACAAACCAATTTTACCTCCTTTAGCGTAAGGCTCAATTAAGTCGATTACTTTAATACCTGTAAATAATACCTCTGTAGAAGTAGATAAATCTTCAAACTTTGGTGCTTGACGGTGAATTGGTAAACCTGAATCACCTTCTTTAGGCAAGTCACCTAATCCGTCGATAGCTTCTCCTGTAACGTTAAATAAACGACCGTAAATATCATTACCTATTGGCATCTGAATTGGATTACCAGTAGCAACCACTTGTTGCCCTCTTTGCAAACCATCTGTAGCGTCCATAGAGATCGTACGAACTGTATCTTCACCAATATGCTGTTGAACTTCTAAAACTAAAGTCGAACCATCAGTTTTTTTAATTTCTAATGAGTCATAAATCTTTGGCAGTTCAGTATTTTCTGTATTAAACTCAACATCGATAACTGGACCAATAATTTGAGAAACTTTACCTGTTATTGTAGACATTACTTTGTGTAATTAAAGTTATTTATTTTATTAAGTGAGTGTCAACTCATTTTTAGGCTGCAAAGGTAATTTTTTCAACCCAATCAAAAAAATGTTTATACGTATTTTTAGTTTAATAGCAATAAAAAAAGCCCTACTTTACAGTAAGGCTTTTTGTATATTATTTAGAGGTGTCTAAATTATTTTACTAATTTAATTTCTACACGTCTGTTTTGTGCTCTACCAGCTCTAGTTTTGTTACTAGCGATTGGGTAAGCTTCACCGAATCCTTGAGATGATAATCTACTAGATGGGATTCCAGCTTTGTTAGCTAAGTAATCTAAAACAGCTTTAGCTCTTCTTTCTGATAACTTTAAGTTTGTAGACTCTCTACCTTGGCTATCAGTATGTCCTTGGATGCTAAAGTTAGCTTTAGGATATTCTTTCATGATAGCAGCGATTAAATCTAATTTACCAGTTACACCAGGTCTGAAGCTTGTTCTTCCTGAGTTAAAGTAGATAGCTCTAGCGAAGTCGTTTAATTTCTTAACAGC
Organism: uncultured Tenacibaculum sp.; assembly: GCA_947496185.1. Lineage (GTDB taxonomy): Bacteria > Bacteroidota > Bacteroidia > Flavobacteriales > Flavobacteriaceae > Polaribacter. The sequence goes on along the minus strand of CANMCD010000009.1, from coordinate 48,927 downwards.
TTCTTCCTTGATAACTACTTCAGGACAACCGTTGTTTGAAGCAACACCTTTAACGCTAGGACACTTGTCATCTTTGTCTAATACTCCGTCACCGTCAGTATCAGGCCAAGGACATCCACCGTTAGCAGCAGGTCCAGCAGTGTTAGGACACTTGTCTTCGTTATCAGCAACACCGTCGCTATCAGCATCTGGACAACCGTTTAATGACTTTAATCCAGCTTTTGTAGGACACTTGTCATCTTTGTCAGCAATACCGTCACCGTCAGCATCTGGGCAACCATTTAAAGCAGCCAAACCAGCAGTTTCAGGACAAGCATCGTCAGAATCTTTGATACCATCACCGTCAGTGTCAGGACATCCGTTGAATTCTTTTAAACCAGCTTCTTCTGGACAAGCATCGTCTTTGTCATAAACTCCATCACCGTCAGTATCTTTACCTCCAAATTTGAATACGATACCAACTGAATGTTGGAAATGGTCTTGAACCTTATCAGAAAACTCTTTTTTACCTCCAGTTTGGAAGTTTAAACCTAAATTGTCGTTAAACCAAGTATTGAAACCTAAACCAGCGTTCAAAGTTCCTTCTCCTAGGTCTCCTAGGTTAGCGTAACCACCACCTAAGTAAACATAAGGATCGAACCAACCAGTATCACCAAATAAACTGTTTAAGTCATACTTTACACTAGCATCGATAGCCCAGTAAAGCTCGTCCATGTCGTTTTCAGTGCGGAATGTCTCAATCTTGTTTAGAGATCCTGCCAACTGTAGTGAAAACCCGCTGTCGATGTACTTGTCAACAGTGATTCTTGAAACAGATGGTAAAATATTCCAGTCACTTGTACCGATGTAATCTTTAGCATAGTCTCCAAATTCAGTTGGGATTCTAAAGTCAACTGCATTAACTCCGAAACCAACTACCCATGGATTGTCTGAGTCCTGTGCGCTTACCGTTCCGACTGTTGCGAACGTAAACAAAGCCATCACAGCTAATTTTAATTGTTTCATTATTAAAAATTTAAATTAAAAGTTCGTTATATACAACGCAAATGTAAGTGGTTAAAACTTATTTGCAAAAACAAATCTACAAAAACTTATAAGAAATACAAGTTTTTTAACTCAGGGTTTTTAAATAATTTTTAACTCCTTTCCTACTTTTGTAAAGGCACTTATTGCTTTGTCTAGGTGTTCTTTAGAATGTGCAGCTGATAGCTGAACTCGTATTCTCGCTTGCTCTTTTGGTACGACTGGATAAAAGAAGCCAATAACATAGATTCCTTCTTCTAACAGCTTGTTAGCCATTACTTGTGACAATTTAGCATCATAGAGCATCACAGGTACGATGGCAGCATCGGCTCCTACCAAATCAAAACCAGCTTTTTCCATCTCTTTTCTAAAGTAGGTAGTGTTCCATTCCAGTTTATCTCTTAAGGTAGTATCGTTGGATAATATGTCAAAAACTTTTAAGGAAGCACCGACAATAGCTGGAGCCAATGAATTGGAAAATAGATAAGGACGCGAGCGTTGACGCAAAATGTCGATAATTTCTTCTCTTCCCGTGGTGTATCCTCCCATGGCACCACCTAAGGCTTTTCCTAGGGTTCCTGTAACGATATCAACTCTGCCTAATACATTTTTTAATTCCAATGTACCACGACCCGTTTTACCTATAAATCCTGCCGCATGACACTCATCAACCATAACAAGGGCATCGTATTTGTCTGCTAAATCACAAATTTCATCCAATTTAGCTACAATTCCATCCATAGAAAAAACACCGTCAGTTACAATGATCTTAAATCGGTGATTGTGTTTATTGGCTTCGATAAGCTGTGCTTCAAGTGAGGACATATCATTGTTTGCATAACGGTACCTAGCTGCTTTACATAAACGTACACCGTCAATAATTGATGCATGGTTTAAGCTGTCTGATATAATAGCATCATCCTTGGTTAATAAAGGCTCAAAAACACCGCCATTGGCATCAAAGGCAGCAGCATATAGTATGGTGTCTTCAGCTTGATAAAAACTAGCTATTTTTTCTTCTAATTGTTTATGAATGTCTTGAGTACCACAAATAAAGCGAACAGAAGACATACCAAAACCATGGGTATCCATGGTGTCTTTAGCAGCTTGAATAACTTCGGGGTGATTGGATAATCCTAGATAATTGTTTGCACAAAAATTAATTACTTCTTCCCCAGTAGAAATTTTTATAACAGCATCTTGAGAAGAAGTGATAATGCGTTCAGATTTGTATAACCCAGCATCTTTAATGTCTTGAATCTCCTTCTGTAAGTGCTCCTTTATAGTTCCGTACATGGTATTATTTATTTTTTAATGTTGCATGTTTGAGGGTCAAAGTTAATGTGTTAAACTTCTTCCACCAAAATTTCTTCGTTGATGTAGACTAATAACTTTTTGGAAATTGAAAAACCTAAAGATTGTAAGGTGTTTGCATATTTTAAAACCTGTTGATGGTGGCTTTTCGAAGGGGTACCCGTTTTATAATCAATGATGGTAGCCTGTTCTCCAAGTATGGATATTCTATCAGGTATAATTATTTGGTTGTCGACGTCTATAATTTCTCTTTCTGTATAGGTAACAGCATTATCACTAAAGAATACTGACATTTCTGAATGTTTAACAATTTCAATAATTTTATTCTCAATTTCTATACGAAGTTCTTTAGATAAGCTTTTTTGTGTAGCGTATTGTTCTATAGTTTTTGAGATGTCTTTTGGGGTATAAATACTCGCCATAATTTCATGAATCAAGTTACCGTATTCAATAGCGTCCTTTTGTTCGGCATTCCAGAGATTAGCTGTATTGGCTAACAATTGGATGTTGTGTTTTTTCCATGGTAATGAAATAAAGTTTTTTTGAACTTGGTTTGTGTCCATAGCTTTCTTTATTACTTTGTTGGTTTCAACGTTTCCAAAAGAATATTGTTTTATTTCTTGATTCCAAAGCCCTTTTTTCTTTAGGTAATTAATGAAGATTCCTGAGTAGAAATTAGTGTTTTCTCCAGCTTTATTTATTTTGTATTCTGTAATAATATGCAATTGTTTTACAGCTCTTGTAAGAGCTACATATAACAGATTGAAATTGTCAAGCTCTAGTTCTTCACGTTGTTTTTGATATATTTTAGCCCCTAGCTCGCTTATAAAATCTAAATTTTTGTTGAAAGGAATTAAAAACTCTTTAAAATTGCCAAAACTTTCGGGTAATTCAGGTAACCAAACTTTCGGATTGATTTGTTGGTAGATATCTAGATCACAAGGGAAAATAACGACAGGGAATTCCAATCCTTTTGACTTGTGAATTGTCATGATTTGTACCGCATCCGTATTTTCTGGAACGACGATGCTCAAACTTTCTTTTTTTACCTCCCAATAATCAAGGAAGCTCTGAATGTCTGCGCCGTTTCTTTGTTGTTCAAGAACAATGTCTAAGAAATATTGAATATAAGCATCATAAGTTTTAGTTAAGGTAAAACCTCTAATAATTTCTTCTATTTTTTCATAAAAAGGAAGTTGGTTAAACTCCAAAAGATTAAACGAATTACAATAGTTTTTTAATTTCTCTAGTAGGGAAGTAGGTGTTAGTGTACTATGTTTTTCTAAGAAAAGATGTTTGTCTTCGTCAATTGAAAGGTGTTGGTGTAGAAAATATAAAATGTTTACTTGTGTTTCTTTATCAGAAGGGTGCTGTATAAGTTGTAAAACATGTGTTATAAAATTTACTTTAGCATTGTTTTTGAGTAGTAAAGTTTCAGAAGAAACGATCGGAATATTGTTTTCTGCAAGGTAATTGGCAATGTTAATTCCGTCTATTTTTTTACGTACCAAAATACAAATTTCATGAAGATGGTGCGTGGTTTCGAGTTCTTTAATAGTTTCTAAAACCTTTTTAGGGTATTTCAGGTTGTTTTCTTGGGTATCGGTAATTCTTTCTAGAAAATCGATAGAAACATAGCCTCCTTTTTTACTGTTTTCTAGCTGATGGTTTCCTTCTTTGAAAATTTGTTGGTATTGAAGGTTTTGTAGGAAAAGAGCTACATGTTGAAAAAATTCGTTATTGAAATTAATGATTTCACTATAGCTTCTAAAATTGGTTTCAAGTGTTTCTGTGATCTTGGGTGCTTGAAATGGATTACTAGCTTGTACTGAATCGGATAAACCTAGATTGATAAATTGTTCCGCCTTTCCACCTCTCCAGCGATAAATAGCCTGTTTTCCGTCTCCTACCAACAATAAGCTACTGTTTTCTTGTGCCAAAGCATTGTCTATTAATGGAATTAAATTGTTCCACTGTAAGGTAGAAGTATCTTGCATTTCATCAATGAAATAATGCATGAAACGCTGTCCGATTTTTTCATAAATAAACGGGGTAGGTTGGTTTTGAATGTTGCTAGCTATGAGTTGATTAAATTCTGCATGCAAACGGATGTTATTTTCTTCTTTTATGGTGTTTAACTCTGTATGGATATGGTTTAAAACAGCTAGAGGAATAATGTTTTTTAAAGCCATATCGGTTAGCATAAGTTGTCCGTATATTTTTTTGCTTTCTTCAAATAAAGCAAGAAGTGAGGGTAAAATACGTTCAATAGTCGTGCGTATTTCTAAAGAAGCAGTCTTGGTATAGAAATTATGATTTTCAACAGCTTTATCAATAGTTTCACTTCTTTTTTTATAGTCAAACTTTGTGTTAAATTCTCCTAAGTCTTTTAAAAATTTAGGAAAGGTTCCTCTTGAAAAATCTGTAGGCTTTAGGTTTTCTTTTTCAATGATGTTCAATGCTTCAAGGCCTGTGTTTTTTATTTTTTCTCTTAGTTCATTACGGCTGAAGGTTAATTTTTTTTTAAGTGTTGTAAAATCAGTAATCGTTTTTGAAGACAGAAGGTCGAAATGCTTCGCGTCATTTTCGTTTAACAGGATGTTAGAGATATCATTGAGCTCTCTTGTAATATCCCATGTTTTATCATCGTCTATTTTATCTAAAGAAAACTGAATAAGTAATTGGGTGATTTCTTCTTCTGTACCTATTTTTGAAATGAGCACGTCAACAGCCTCATTCAACAATGAGATGCTGTCCATTTCTACCTCAAAATTCAGTGAAAGTCCAAGATCAAAAGCAAAACTTTTAATTATTTTATGGGTAAAACTATCAATTGTAGTGATCGAGAAAGCAGCATAGTTTTGAAGAATGTTTTCTAAAACTTTTTTACTTCGAATGTTGATTTCTTTTGCAGAAAGTGCAGTTTCTGCTAAGATTATTTTTAAGAGATCATTTTCATGTCCTTCTGAAAAATCTTTTAGGTTTAATAGAATCCGTTCTTTCATTTCATTAGCCGCTTTGTTGGTAAATGTAATGGCTAATATTTTTTGAAAAAGAAAAAGGTCTGAAGACTGTAAAAGGATTTTTAAATATTCTTTTACGAGTGTAAATGTTTTTCCGCTTCCCGCAGAAGCATTATAGACTCTAAATATAGGAGACGTTTGCACGGTTAATCAAAAATAAGTTGCACGTTTATTGTGCTAATTTAACGTTTAATACCTGTTAAAAAGAAGTATAGTGGCTTATTCTTTTAATAAAAAAAGAAGTGTAGTAACTTTTGTAAGTTATCAAACGGTATTATGTTTCTTTGTAATATCTTAACTACTAGGTGGTTTAGTGTTTTGATTTTAAGGTAGTATTATCCTAAGCCTACATCTAAGGACATCATCACAATAAATCCACCAATAAAACCAAGGGTAGCGATATCCGTATACTTATCTCGTTGGGTTTCGGGAATTACTTCTTCTACCACCACAAAAATCATTGCACCTGCAGCAAATGCTAAAGCGTAAGGTAAAATTGGTGTAAAAAAAGATACTGCAACAGCCCCTAATACTGCGGCAAAAGGTTCTACGATAGCCGATAATTGTCCATACCAAAAGCTACGTTTTCTACTTACTCCTTGCCTACGTAAGGGCATAGCGACGGCAAATCCTTCAGGAAAGTTCTGTATACCTATTCCTATGGCCAATGAGATTGCGGCAATAATCATTTCAGTTTGTTCTACGCCCACTAAAGTTGAGGCAGCTCCAAATAACACACCTACAGCCAGTCCTTCAGGTATGTTGTGTAAGGTAATGGCTAAAACAAGCAAGGTAGTTTTGTGCCAGTTGGTTTTTACACCTTCCACTTCATCGTCTTTAAAGTTAATGTGTAAGTGAGGGAGCCATTTGTCCATGCCAAATAATGCCAGAGCTCCTAAAGCAAAGCCAATAGCGGATGGAATTACTTTTACAAACCCTTCTCCAGGGCTGTTGTCAATCGCAGGAGAAAGTAAGCTCCAAAAACTCGCTGCAACCATCACGCCTCCAGTAAACCCTAACATTCCATCCAAAACAGCACGATTAAGTTTTTTAAAAAAGAAGACTAAACTCGCTCCCAAAGCGGTAAGCCCCCAAGTAAATACAGTAGCATAAAATGCTCCTTGTATGGGATGTTCTTTGCAAAAAGAAACAATAGTGTCGAAAGTACTCATAATGGTTTGTAATGTTTTATTCTATAGTTATTTTTTGAATGTATAAGTTGCTGGCTATTTTATTAGATATAGATAGCTCTTTATCTTCTAGTTTGATAAGTAAAGAGTCATCAAAGGGTTCTATATTGATGATTTCAATATTCTTGCCTAGAGAGATTCCTTGCCGATCTAGAAATTTTAAGAATTCTGAGGAACTGTCTTCAACTCCTACACAGACTCCTTTATCTCCTTTTTTTAAAGAAGAAAGCAAGCTTTTTTCAATGGCATGCATTCTTCCATTTTTATCAGGAATGGGGTCTCCGTGTGGGTCTTGTTTGGGGTAGTTTAAAAAGGCGTCTAATTCATCTATAAGTTTCGGAGACTGGATATGTTCTAGTTGCTCTGCAATTTCGTGTACTTCATCCCAAGGAAAATTTAATTTATTAACCAAAAAAACTTCCCAAAGTCGGTGTTTTCGAACAATGTCTATAGCGATACTTTTTCCAAGTGCTGTTAAAGTAACCCCTTGATATTTCTTATAGATAACGACTTCTTTTTCGGATAGTTTTTTGATCATATCCGTGACAGAAGAAGCTTTTGTGTCCAGTTTTTTAGCAATAGCACTTGTGCTAATTCCTTGATTGGATATACTACTTAGGTGATATATGGTTTTTATATAGTTTTCTTCAGATTGACTAAACATATAACTTTTGCTTGAGTTTGTAGGCAAACATACAAATTTTGCTTTACATGAACATATTTTTAGGTAGGTCTAAAAATAATGTATACTTTTGCTGTAACAAATTATTAACTACAATGAAACTTATTTTAAAAATAATAGCAATATGCTATTTAGGGTCATCTTATTCTCAAAATGTGTTAAAAGGAAAAATTACACATAATAATATGCCAATTGAGATGGTGGATGTTTTTATTAAAGGTACAGATATTGGTACTGTGACTGATAAAAACGGACACTATAAGTTAATAACGAAATTGACAGGAAATCAAAAAATAATAGTTTCATTTATAGGGTTTAAAACAAGAGTTATTAAAGTGAATTTTTCTGATAAAGAAAAAGTATTGAACATTGTTTTAGAAGAAATGAAAACAGCATTGGAGGAGGTGGTGGTTTCTGGTACGATGAAGCCCGTAAAAAGATTAGAAAGTCCTGTGCCAGTAGAGGTTTATTCACCAAGTTTTTTTGTTAAAAATCCATCTCCTTCTATTTTTGAATCCATGCAAAATGTAAACGGCGTTAGGCCTCAGGTGAATTGTAGTGTATGTAATACAGGAGATATTCATATTAACGGCTTAGAAGGGCCTTATACTTTTGTGTTGATTGATGGGATGCCTATTGTAAGTGGCTTATCGACAGTATACGGATTGACTGGGATTCCACAAGCATTGATTAAACGAGTAGAAATTGTAAAAGGGCCAGCTTCAACCTTGTATGGGTCAGAGGCAGTAGGAGGAATTATCAATATCATTACTAAAAAAGCAGCGGCTGCCCCTACTATTGCGGTAGAATCTTTTGCGAGTTCATGGGGGGAGGTAAATACAGATATTGGATTGAAATACGGTTTTGAGAAAGTTAACGGTTTACTAGGGGTAAATTATTTTAATTATCAGAATCCTATTGATGAAAATAATGATGGTTTTACAGATTTGACATTGCAAAATAGAATCTCCTTATTTAATAAGTTTTCATTTGAAAGAAAAAATGATAGGATATTTACCTTAGCAGGAAGGTATGTGTATGAAGATCGATGGGGGGGACAAATGTCTTGGGAGCCCAGATTTAGAGGAGGAAGAGAGGTGTATGGAGAAAGTATTTATACAAGTAGGTGGGAAACTTTCGGAACATATCAATTACCAACAAATGAAAAATTAAATTTTCAATACAGTGCAAATGGGCACTCTCAAAATTCTTTTTATGGTGATACTTTTTACAAGGCAGATCAATACATCGGATTTGGACAGTTAGTTTGGGATACTTCTTTCGGAAAATCACATGATATACTGATGGGGTTGGCATATAGATATACCTATTATGATGATAATACACCAGCTACAGGAAATAATTTAGTGAATACGCCTTCAGTAATTCATTTACCAGGGATCTTTGTGCAAGATGAAATAGCGCTGAGCACTCGCAATAAATTATTACTTGGGGTTCGATACGATCACAATAGCGTACACGATAATATTTTTTCTCCTCGATTGAATTATAAGTGGAATTCAGAAGATCAGAGCGACGTGATAAGAATTAGTATAGGTAATGGGTTTCGAGTAGCCAATGTGTTTACCGAAGATCACGCTGCTTTGACAGGAAATAGAGATGTGTATTTTGAAGAGCAATTACGTCCTGAAACCTCATGGAATACTAATGTAAATTATGTAAAAAAGATGGTTTCTGAAAACAATACCATTTTTACGATAGACGCAAGTGCTTTTTATACCTATTTTGATAATAAAATTATCCCTGATTATGAGACAGATCCTAGTAAAATTATTTATGATAATTTAGAAGGGAATGCTGTTTCAAGAGGGGTATCAATAAATGCAGATATAAACTGGCAAAATGGATTGTCTATAATTGCGGGAGCTACATTAATGGATGTAGCTACTACTGAAAATGGGATTACAGAAAGACAATTATTAACGGAAAGTTTTAGTGGCACTTGGAGTGTATCATACAAAGTACCCACGATTGATGTAAAACTTGATTATACAGGAAATGTCTACGCTCCGATGGACTTGCCTTTATTAGGAGGTACAGACCCAAGATCACCTACTTCTCCTTGGTATAGTATTCAGAATGTCCAGGCAACCAAAAGGTTTAAGAATGGTATAGAAGTTTTTGGTGGGGTAAAAAACCTCTTAAATTTCACTCCTCCAGCCAATAGTATTGCAAGAGCTTTTGATCCGTTTGATAAGGCAGTTGAGTATGATGCAAGAGGAGAGGTGTTGGCTACACAGAACAATCCGTATGCATTAACTTTCGATCCAGCATATGTGTTTGCTTCCAATCAAGGTATTCGTATGTTTTTAGGGGTAAGATATAATGTGTTCTAATGGAAAAAATAGTAGGATTATTTTTCGGAGTGTTTTTAATGCATCTTACAGTTGTAGGACAGAAAAAGTACTTTCCTAAATTACATACTTTTGAAGAGGTACAAAATTTACAGCGTAAGAAAAAAAAACCAATGGTAGTTTTTGTGTATACCAAATGGTGTAAGTTTTGCTATGCAATGAAAAAAAACACATTTACCCATCCGACAGTAAAGAAGATATTAGACGATTCTTTTTATTTCGTTATGTTAGATGCAGAATCAAAAGAAGAGATTCGTTTGCAAGGCCGTACTTTTTGTTACAAGCAAAGTGGAAAGACTTCAGGGGTACATGAGTTAGCGACTTTATTGGCTACTAAAAAAGGAGGGGTTTCTTACCCTACTACAGTTATAATTAGTGAAGCGAATAGGATAGATGAACAGGTCGCTACTTTTCTGAATCAAAAGAATTTTGAGGAATTATTGGTGAAATATCTAAAATTATACGGAGTTGATAGTCAAAGTTAACATTTAAGTAATCTTTCGCTTGTGTTCTTAACAATACATAAACATTCTAATAATGGAAGAATAATTTGTAGCTAACATTAGATTTACAAGTCTGTTGGAATTTTGCAGTGAAACAAAACAGAATTCAAAGTTTAGCATGAAACAAATACTCCTATTAGTCTTTTTAGCCTTTACGAACTTAATACTCTCACAGAGTAAAGGCACTGTAACAGGTACTGTTACGGATAAAGAAATGAATGGTGAACCCTTACCTTTTGCAAATGTTTTTATAAAAGGTACTGCTATCGGAGCTACTACAGATATGGATGGTAAGTATACCATGAATGTTCCAGAAGGAAGTCATACAATAGTATTTAGCTTTGTAGGATATGAAACCGTAGAAAAATCAGTTTCAGTTGTAGGAGATCAGGTGTTAACGGTGGATCAATTGTTAGGGGCACATGAAGGTGTGTCTTTAGACGAGGTAAAGATAACTGCGGTAGTGAGTAAAGAGAAAGAAAGTGCTATTATATTAGCACAAAAAAAGGCAGTTGCTATAAAAACGAGTATTGGTGCTCAAGAGCTTTCAAAAAAAGGTGTTTCAAATGCAGCAGCAGCAGTAACAAAAGTAGCTGGTGTATTAAAAGGATCAAAAAATGTTGTGGTTAGAGGTTTAGGAGATCGTTATAATGCTACTACTCTTAACGGTTTGCCATTGCCTTCAGAAGATCCAGAGTATAAAAACATAAATCTAGATTTTTTTGATACAAGCATTATTCAGCAGGTAGAAATAAATAAGGTGTTTTCTGCAGATCTATATAGCGATGTGGGTGGAGCAAACGTTAATATAGTTTCTAAAGAATTGAATAAAAAGAGAGTGGCAAACTTAGCTTTTTCTTTTGGAGGAAATTCACAAACGTTAACAAAGAATTTTTTAACTATCGACGGAACAAATAGATTTGGAACGCAAAAATTAAATCATTCAGTTACGGATTTAAATACGTATTCGTTTCAAAATTCATTGAAACCAAATTCACAAAATTTTCAATTAGATAATAGTTTTTCATTTAATTATGGGAAAAAGTATTTGGTAGGAGAAAATGGAAAATTGAGTTTCTTTCTAGTAGGAGGAATGAGTGGCGCTTATAATTTTACAGAAGGAAATATTAAGCAAACGAATACTAATGCGCAAGTATTTTTAGATCAAGATTTTTCAAAATACAGTTATGATGTTTCTCAGCTGGTCATGGGAAATGTTAAATTCAAATCTGATAAAGGATTTAGTTTAGCGTACAACCATTTATTTATTCATAGTAATAAACAATCGATAGGAGATTATTTTGGTTTGGATAATCCAGAAGAAGATGGTGATTTGGTTTTCCAAAGAAGGCAGCAAACGAATAATAACGAATTGTATGTTAATCAGCTTATAGGTAATTTTAAAGTGTCTGAAAGGCTTACCATAGAGGCAAAAGGAGCATTGAATTTTGTGCGAGGTAATGAGCCAGATCGTCGTGTTAATAATTACCTGTTAAGAGATGAGTTTTATAGTCCACAAATAAATAGTGCAGGTGAAAATGAGCGTTTTTATTCGAAACTACAAGAAAATGATTATGTGGCTCAAGGAAAAATAAGCTACAAACTAAAAGAGGACGAAGAAGATAAAAGTCGTTTTGATTTTGGAGCCGATTATCGTTATACAGAACGGTTATTTTCGGCCTATATGTTTAATCATGGCTTTTCTGTTAGGGTTCCAATAGCTATCGAAAATCCTGATGCAGTATTTAATCAAAATACACTAAATGACTTATTTTACCTAGAAACGGGACGAGGAAGAGATTTCCGTGTTTTTGACCCGTTTACTTATAGAGGAAAAAGATTGGTTAGTGGAGTGAATGCTAATGTGGTTTATCAATTTGGTGAAGATTTAATCTTTTATGGTGGACTGAGATTTGAAAAAAATGAACAAAGAGTTGCTTACGATACCAATATTGCTACGAGTGTTATAGACGGACCTTCTTATTTGAATAGAACTTACCTATTGCCAAGCTTCAATGTTAAATACAATTTCAATGAGAATAGTATTGTTCGTTTAGCAGCCAGTAAAACGTATACTTTTCCGCAATTCAAAGAAACAGCTCCTTTTAAATACCAAGATGTTAGTTTTTCTAGTCAAGGGAATCCGAATTTAAAGCCAGCGGATAATTATAATTTTGATGTAAAATATGAATATTATTTTTCCTCTAAGGAGTTAGCAAGTGTTACAGGGTTTTATAAATATATCAATAATCCAATTGCTAGAAGTGAAATACCTTCTGGAGGAAATACATTAACTTATTTGAATGTAGGGGAAAATGCATCAGTATACGGGTTTGAGTTTGAGGCAAGAAAGAATATCTTGAAAAGTAGTATCGATACAAAAAATGAATGTACCCTAGATGGAGGGATGAATGCTTCTTTTTTAGTATCAAAAGTAAATTTAGACAGGGCTTCTATTGCACAATTTTCTCATGATTCGAGTGAGTTGGAAGGAGCAGCTCCTTTAATAGTAAATGCAGATGTGACCCTTTCAAAAAAATACGAAAATGCAGTATTGACGTCTTCATTAGTGGTCAATTATGTAAGTGATAAGGTGTATTCTATAGGAACGAGAACTTTTGAGAATATTATAGAAAAAGGTATTCCAACCTTAGATGTAGTTTCTTCATTAACCTTGACTAATAAATATAAAATAAAACTAAAAGCGACAAATTTATTGGATCCTAGTTATCAGTTAACCAGAGAGGGCTCAGGTAATCAAGGTAATGTGGTATTAAGGGATTTCAAAAAGGGTATTAACCTTAGTATAGGATTTTCGTATGATTTTTAATTTAAAAAATAACAATATAACTATTAATAAACTCAATTTGGTGCTACTTTCTAAAAGTATTGTCAAAACAAACACAAATTAAAATGAGAAAAAATTTTGTATTTACACTGGCTATTTCATTACTATTCATTGGTTGTTCTTTGGATAATGATGATCAATATATGCTTGACAATATAACTGGTGGAGGCGTTAATCAAAATCTAGCAGGAAACTTGACTAGTAACTTGACGCTGAAATCAGGAGTAGACCATACCTTGACAGGAGCATTAATTGTTAAGGACGGTGCTGTATTGACGATTGATGCAGGAGCAAAAATCAAGGCTTTGGCCGGGGGAACTAATGTGTATATAATGGTAGAAAAAGGAGGGAAAATAATGGCAAACGGAACTGCTACTGCTCCGATTGAATTTACGTCTAATTCGACCAATCCTAAAGCAGGAGATTGGGGAGGGATAATTATCAATGGGAAAGCACCGTTGAGCAGAAAAGCAAATTCAGAAAGCAATGCTGCAACGGAGGTAAATACAACTATTTACTTTGGAGGAGATGTAGTGGATGATAATTCAGGAATTTTAAATTATGTAAAAATTGAATATACAGGTGCTAGAATTGATGATTCAGCAGAGCATAATGGCTTAACCTTAAATGGTGTGGGAAGCGGTACTACGCTTTCTAATATTGCTATTTTAAATGGAGATGATGATGCAATAGAATTTTTTGGAGGTACGGTAAATGCTTCGAATATTTTGGTTGTTAATGCAAAAGATGATATGTTTGATTTTACACAGGGATATACAGGAACTTGTACTAATTTGTACGGAATTAGAGAAAATCAATTTTCGGCAGTTACTTCCGATCCTAGAGGAATAGAGGCCGACGGTAATTTGGATGGTAATACGCCAACGGATATAAATCAATCAAACTTTACAATTAATGGATTAAGCATTATTCATAATGGTGACGGTGTAAGTTTGTCAGATGCTATTAAAGTTAGAAGAGGCGCAACAGCTATAATTACAAATGCATACATTGCTACGGGAAGCGGGGCTACTTTTTCAGATGTTATTGATTTGACTGATGGAAAAGGTAGTGCAAGTGATCATACCGATATTGAGGCAGTAGCGAATGTAAGTAATGGATTAGACATAAGTGATAATAAAAACACCACTACAGGAAATGCTACCGTTGTAATAATAAGTGGTAATTCTGGAGGAGGTGATAATTCTGTTTTTTCATGGACTGGTTATAATTTCTAATAACCGCCAATTTATTTGATTATTCAAAACCGAGTTGATACGAGCTCGGTTTTGTCTTTTTGTGATAAATAATTTTTTCTTTTTAAAAAAGAAATCTAGAAATAGTATAAAAACTTCATTGATCGATAGTTCTCATAATCGTATCCCATAACGAGCCATAAAGACCATTTTTGTTATTTTTGAAGCGATACAAACAAACTAAAATATAAAAATGGATACTACTAAAATAACAGCGTTTTGGAAGACTAAAAGTGTGGCATCGTTTTATGAAATGGCAAATGCTGAGCAAAAAACAATTCAACCAATAATAGCTAAACAAATTGAGGGCTATCAACCACAAACCCTTTTAGATTTTGGATGTGGCGATGGATTTATTCATCAAATGATTGACGATACGATCGAAAGAGATTTATTTGATATTAACGGAGAAGAGCTAAAAAAAGACGAAAGTAAGGTTAAACGATAAAAACTGTAATTTCCTTTTTGATAGTGCTGAAATTAAAGAGTCATATTATGATGTTGCCTTATTAAGTTTGGTGTTAATGTGTATAGAAGATGTCTCTAAGAAAAAAGAAATCTTAAGAACAGTGAAAAAAGCACTCAACAAAAATGGTGAGTTAATAGTTGTTATCACACATCCTTGTTTTAGACAGTATGAATACCTTCCTTTTTATACCAGTTATACAGAACAAGGTGAAATGAATTACTTTAATAATGGAGAAGTGTATGAAGTGAAAATGAAAGATAAAGGCGGTGATTCAGTGACCTTTCAGGATTTTCATTGGAATTTAACGCATACCCTAAACCTATTTATAGAAGAAGGTTTTCAGATGACAAAGTTTAATGAGGTAAAAGACATATCAATTGATGGTATAGAAGAGAATAAGCTATATTCTCCATTTATAATTATGAGCTTTAAAGAGGCTTTATAGAAGTAAATTTATTTCAATAGATGATTGTTTTGACCTTATAATAATATTATATCAGAACCACCTCAATAATTAAAAATTGTTAGGTGGTTTATTGATTTTAGGGTAGTTACTTTTAGTATACCTTTTATTTTTTATCTGTAATTATTTTATGGAAATTTTCCGTTTTTTCAACATTATTAAATGCAGATTTGAATTTTTCAGGAGGTACGGTTAATTTACGTTTTATTAGATCAAGCCATGCTCCGTATATAGTTACTATAGCCGATAGTTCTCCTCTTTCATTAAAAATTTCATTTTGAATTTTCCATCGTTCTTTATTATCGGATACTGCTACTAATTTTAAGTTTACCGTGATGTCTTCACCTATGTGTATCTCTTTTAGAAACTTGGTGTTTTCTTCAAATAAAATAGGTCCTATTTTTTCAGTTGTAAAGTCTTTAATGGTTATTCCTCTACTTTTGAAAAAACGTATTCTTGCCTCCGCTGCATAATCATTATAAGCGGTGTGTCGCATGTGAATATTGGCATCAAAATCTGCCCACTTTGTAGTTAAGGTAACGCTGAAGCTCATAGTAATTAATTAAGTTTCGGAAGTAAATTTAGTTAATTTATTGTTGATTAAACAGTACAAAAAGGATATTAAGAATATTTTAGGGATTGTTTTTGTTCTGAGTTATTTCGAAAAAAATATCGAAGTGTTTTGATCATCTTTTATAGGATGCGTTTTACCGATAAAAAACTGCTGTTTAACGATTTAGGTCTGAATAAATTGAGATGTATGTTTAAATTGCAGTCGAATCCCTTAATTATTATATTGTTTTTTCCCTTTAAAAAAACACCTTTTTTGTTCCCCTTGACAAAAATAAAAGGTGTTTTTTTTATGTTGTTTTTACATCTAAGGTGTCTCTAATAGCATTCCCTAATAACATGAATGCCATTACTAAACTCATAATAGCTAGGCCGGGAAGTAAGGCTAAATATGGTTTTCCTAGGATGATATAATTATAATGGTTTTTAATAATTGCTCCCCAAGAAGGCGTCGGAGGTTGTGCGCCAATACCAAGAAAGCTAAGACCACTTTCTATGAGAATAGCAGCAGCAAAGTTAGCGGCTGATATAACAATGATTGGAGTGATAATATTGGGAAGTATATGTTTAAATAAAATTCGAAAATCAGAAAAACCCAAAGCTTTGGCTGCTTCGACATATTGTTGTTCTTTGGTAGTGATTACCTGTCCTCTGACAACCCTAGCAACTTCAACCCACATAGTAAGGCCGACTGCAATAAAAACTTGCCAAAAACCTTTTCCTAAGGCTAATGTGATGGCAATTACAAGTAAAAGTGTTGGAATAGACCAAGTAATATTGATAATCCACATGATAAAAGTATCAATTTTCCCTCCAAAATAGCCTGCAATAGCTCCTAAAGGTATTCCAATGATTAGCGAAATAAAAACGGCTACAAATCCGATAAAAAATGAAATTCTAGTGCCTATTAAAAGTCGACTGAGAAGGTCACGACCATATTTATCGGTGCCAAACCAAAAAGTTTTGTCTTCTATATAACTTGTCGGAGTTTCTTCAAAAGCTGTAATAGGAATTTGTTTTGTTTGGTGATTTGAGAATTGCGTGTATTCTAGCTGTTTTTCAGTTAAAGAATATGAGGTAATAGGAATTTCTGTAGCACTATTTTTTTCTCCATAAAAGATTTTTGATAACCAACTTTGTTCGATAGTTTTTTGTGAAGGGATATGTAGGATTTTAGTGGTAAACCCAGGAGGTTTAGAATGAATTTCAATATGCATCTGATTAGCATTGCTGCTGTGATCAGGAGCAAATAAATAACAAAAGATAGCGATAAATCCACAAAATACTATATAACCTAAACTAACAAGCCCAGTTTTGTTTTTCTTAAATTTAGTGGCAGCTGAACCTAAATAAACCATTAATCAAAGCTATTAAATAGTTTTTTTTTGACCAAGATTATTTTTGATAGGATGTCAAAGAAAAAAAGCCACCAAAAAGGCAGCTTTTTATAATAGGATAAATGCTTATCTAATTTTTTAGATTTTTAGCAAAGAATCCCATCATGGTTTTATAAGCGTCTATCATGTTGTCTTCATGATGGAAACCATGTCCTTCGTTATACTTTACCATATAAGGAACATCAAATCCTTTTTTACGTAGGTTGGTAACTATTTGGTCAGATTCATTGATGTTAACCCTTGGGTCGTTAGCTCCTTGAATAACAAAAACAGGCTTGGTAATTTTATCAGCATTTAGAGCAGGTGACACTTCTTCCATTATTTTTTTCTCTGCTGCATTTTCTACGTCATACCATTGTTCATAAATCATTTTTCTATAAGGCTCCCAATATGCAGGCATTAATTTAAATATAGTAAGAAGGTTACTTACACCAACATAATCAACACCACAAGTATATAAGTCTGGAGTTTTTATCAATCCTCCAAGGGTTGCCAATCCTCCATAGCTTATTCCATAAATAGCTATTTTATTTTCCTTAATAAAGCCTAAGCTTTTTACATAGGCTACCCCATCTTCCAAATCGTCTAACATTTTTCTTCCAACTTGCTTGTACCCGGCTTCACGATGTTTTTTACCATACCCTCCAGACCCTCTAAAGTTTATTTGTAACGTAGCATAGCCACGACTAGCAAATAATTGTGACGTTGGACTGAACCTCCATCGATCTCTTGGTCCGTAAGGCCCACCGTGTGGATATACAATTAAAGGAACTTTCTTTTTTTGTTTAACTTGCTTAGGTACGGTTAAATAACCATGAATTGTCAATCCGTCTCTTGAAGTAAACTTGATAGGTCTCATTTCAACCATATCTTCAGGGTTCAGATTAGGCATGGTATTTAATAGTTTTTTTATAGTGCCTTTTTTTGTGTCATATAAATAGTAAATACCATAAATTTTATCACTTGACACATAGATCAAAAACTTATCTTCATTGTCTGTTCTGTTGACAATACGAAAGTTTTCATGAGTAAACTCTTTAGTTAGTCTTGCGTGTAAGTTTTTATAAAACTCACTTACAGGAACTACTACAGGTTTTTCTGCAGAATGGTAGAAGAAATCTATTTCATAGCCTCTTTTTCTTGATTGAGATAAACCTCCAACATCAAATGTTTCGTTGTTGTATACTTTCTTGACAATTTTTTTTAATTTGAAGTCATATAGTACAATTTCATCAGTATTGCTCTCCAAGTTTGTTTTAACATAGGCTAAATCTTTGTTTTTTGACGTATAATCAAACGCTATGATATAAAAGTTATGCTTCCATGACGTTTTGATCACTTTTTGGAAGGTGTCATTTATTTTGTAATAAAGAATATTGTTCACTCCATTTTCTTGTTGTGTATAGGCTCTTAAGTTACCGTCTTTATCAAAACTATACCCTATAATTGGGTTTTGAGTAGATTTATTTTTAAATAGCTTTTCTAATTTTCCGTTGGTAATGTTGATTTTATAAGGTTCAAATATTTGTGGATTATCTTTGTTTATATTGACAATCATAAAGTCTTTTTGATCCTTTAAAGGATTTAGAATACGTGCCTTTACTCCTTTGAAAGGTGTTAGTTCTATGTGGTTATTACCGTCCAGATCAACTGCAAATAATTGATAATTTTCATTACCTCCTTTGTCTTTAATGTATACTAACCGTTGATTATTTGCCCAAAAATAACCTCTGATAAGCTCTTCTTTTTCTTCTAAGGCTTTAGTTACTTTATTGGTAGTTGTATTTTTAATATATACATGATTTTTTCCGTTTTTATCTTTTTCTCTATAGGATAGGTAAATTCCGTCTGGAGAAAACTGAAAAGCACTTTGTTTTGGTTTTTTAAAATAGTCCTCAACATTGTATTTGTATTGCTCTTTATCAAAAGATGCTAATTTTTTTAATTCTTCATTAGTAGTGGGTAGTGAAGTGTCTCCCGGTAATTTACCCGTTTTTTTTTGTGCTATCGCAGTATAAATAACAGCACAAAATAATGTGAGAAGTAATGAATTTTTCTTCATGTTTTTCTAAGTTATAGTTAAAATCAATATTAGTTTTTTTTTGCCTATTACTTGTTAATAGTAGGTTAATTGTTTTTTTTACTAAGTATTGATTAAAATCGAATATATAATTCGGGTTGACTAAAAATTATAAAAAAAGCTACCAAAAAGGCAGCTTTTTATAATTTTAATCCTAATTAAAACTGTAACTGATTTTAGGATGTTACAAAATGGTTGTCTAATTTTTTAAATTCTTAGCAAAGAATCCCATCATAGCTTTATACAGTGCTATTCTGTTCTCTTCATGGCTAAAACCATGTCCTTCGTTATATTTTACCATATAAGGGACATCAAAGCCTCTTTTTCGTAAATTGGTAACTATTTGATCAGACTCGTTAATATTTACCCTTGGATCGTTGGCTCCTTGTATAACAAAAATGGGCTTAGTAATTTTATCTACATGCAAGGCAGGTGATACTTCTTCCATTATTTTCTTTTCGTCTTCGTTTTCCATGTCATACCATTGCTCATAAAATTGTTTCATATAGGGCTTCCAATAAGCTGGGAAAGAGTTAACGAATGTAAATAAATTTGAAACCCCCACATAGTCAACACCACAAGTGTATAGATCAGGGGTTTTTACTAAGCTACCTAAAGTAGCTAAACCGCCATAACTAGCCCCATAAATGGCTATTTTATTATTGTCAATTAGATTTAGTGTTTTGACATAAGCTACACCATCTTCTAAATCGTCCAACATTTTACGTCCGATTTGTTTACTGCCAGCTAAATAAAGCTTGTTTCCGTAGCCTCCAGAGCCTCTGTAGTTTACTTGGAGTGTTGCATAGCCTCTACTGGCAAATAATTGCGATTCAGGATTGAATCCCCAGTAATCTCTAGGGCCATAAGGACCGCCATGTGGATTAATAATCAAGGGTACTTTTTTTCCGTTTTTTGCCTCTTTAGGAATTGTTAAGTATCCATGTAATAACAATCCATCTCTTGAGG
Source organism: uncultured Tenacibaculum sp. (assembly GCA_947496185.1). Classification (GTDB taxonomy): domain Bacteria; phylum Bacteroidota; class Bacteroidia; order Flavobacteriales; family Flavobacteriaceae; genus Polaribacter. Next base: position 28,765 of record CANMCD010000009.1, on the reverse strand, counting down.
TGAATTTTATAGGTTTGATTTCTGCCATATCTTTTGGATTAAGATTAGGCATTAGGTTTAACAGTTCTTTGATAGTACCTTTTTGGGTGTCATATAGGTAGTAGATTCCGTATATTTTATCACTATAAACATAAATTAAGAATTTATCTTCATTATCTGTTTCATCAGTGATGCTGAAATTCTCATGACCAAATTTTTGAGTAAGTTTGTTGTGTAGTTTTTTATAAGAATCACTTACAGGAACAACAACTGATTTTTCTCCAGTATGATAAAAATAGTCGATTTCATAGCCTCTTTTTCTTGATCTAGATAAGCCACCAACATCAAATGTTGGATTGTTGTATATTTTCTTGATAATCTTTTTTAGCTTGAAGTCATATAGTACTATTTCACTAGTATTACTTTCTATGTTGGTCTTGACATAAGCTAGGTTAGGATTGTTAGATTGATAATCAAAAGCGATAATGCTAAAACTCTTTTTCCATGAGGTTTTTATAATTTTTTCAAAAGCATTAGTTTCGAGGTTTTTGTAGTATAGAATGTAGTCAGTACCATTGTCTTGTTGAGTATAAGCACGTAAATTTCCTTCTTTGTCAAAATCATACCCTGTTATAGGGTTTTGAGTAGATTTATTTTCAAATAATTTTTCTAATTTTCCGTTGGTAATATTGATTTTATAAGGTTCAAATATTTGTGGATTATCTTTATTCATACTGATAATCATGAAATCTTTTTGATCTTTTAAAGAGTTCAGGATACGAACTTTTACTTTATCGTAAGGGGTTAATTCGGTTTGATTTTTACCGTCTAAATCAACTGCAAATAAGCGATAATTCTCATTACCTCCTTTGTCTTTGACGTATACTAACCGTTGATTATTTGCCCAAAAATAACCTCTGATAAGTTCTTCTTTTTCTTCTAGAACCTTAGTTACTTTATTGGTAGTTGTATTTTTAATATACACATGCTTTTTCCCATTCTCATCTTTTTCTCTATAAGACAAATAAAGTCCATTAGGAGAAAATTGGAAGGAACTTTGTTTGGGTTTTTCAAAGTAATCCTCAACTTTATAGTTGTATTTTCCTTTATCAAAAGAAGCCAGCTCTTTAAGTTCTTTTAAAGAAGAAGGTAATGAGGTGTCTCCAGGTAAACTGTCTTTCTTGGTTTGTGCCATAACAACATTACTTATAATTGTTAAAAAGGCAATTATAATTATAGTTTTTTTCATAATAAAATAAATTTATGTAGTAAAACTAATTGATTTTCAGGTAAATAGATGTTAATGTATGGTTAATATTGATTTTCAGTAAGTTATACCTAGGTTTTGGGTTAAAAAAATACCAACTCTATTGTTTTCAAGTTTTATCTTGTAACTGGTTATTTGAGGGGGGAAGTTGATTTAATTTTTAATAATAGCAACTGGATATATCAATGTTGCTAATTGTTTTTTTAAAGATATTCAATAATACGTTTAGGTTCGTTAACATTAGTAGGTTCAAACATCAATATCCATACCTCTTCTTGGGTTACAGGTCGGTGTTCCATTCCTTTTGGAACAACAATCATTTCTCCTGGGTTTACTTCTATTTTTCGGTCTCTGTACTCCATGAACATGGTGCCTTTTAGTACGTAAAAGAGTGTATCTTGATTTTTACAGTTGTCCCAAATATATTCACCTTTGATTTTAGCTAATTTAACTTGTTGCCCATTAGGTTTAGCAATAACCTCAGGATTCCATAAGCTGTCTACTAGATCCAGTTTTTCTAAAATATTAATTGAATTCATTGTTTTGTTTGTTTTTTCTTAAATATAGTGACTAATATTTTTTATATTTCGTTTTTTTTGTCAAAAAAAGTTTTTTTCCGTGCAATTTTTGCATATATGAATATTCGGTTATTGAAAGTAGCATACAGATTATTGCTGCTCGAAGGTTAGTAGTGAACTCATCTTGACTTTTTCTATTCCCTAAAAAATAGCTGAAATTCGCCCATATTTTGTTACTTTTTTTATTCGTAACGCTGCTATGACTTTCAAAAAATGTTTCATCTGGTCAAATTTTAACTCATTTTCGTTTAAAAACAAAAAATCAAGATGAGTTCAGTATATGATTAAAAGAATAACGATAATTTATGATATTTTTATCAGGGGTTTTATTAGCTTTACTCAGCTAAAAACAATAAAATTATGAAAAAACAAATATTGCTTATTCCATTGTGTTTTTTATTATCATTTTGCCAATCCGAAGATGAGCAACAAGTTGATCCCGTAAAAGTTAAAGGTACTTGGTATTTAAAAGAGATCTCCGCAGGTTTAATGGGGATAATACCTTACAAGGCAGGAGCTGTTGAATTTGTTTTTGATGACAAAAAGAAATCCCTAACTATTAAAAGTAAATTAAAGGATACAGAGGAGAAGGATATGTATATCCGATTAGGTGTAAAGAAGAAAGAAAATTATACTTATAAGATTACTAAGGTTCTTGATAAGTATGTTCTTTTAATCGATGGAAAATCTAATGGAATTCTCGAAATTAAAGGAGAAGAGCTGTCTATTGATCAAGGAGCCTATATGGATGGGGATTTAATTAGACTTAAACGATAATTTACTGCTAAGGTAAAACAGGAGGTTTACTTTCTGTTTTACCTTATATGTGTAATTATTGTATCTAGACCAAAAATCCTTAGTAGATGGAGAGTTGTATATATTTTTAATGCATAACTAACGAGTTTACTTACATTTTTTATACTTACCTGTTATTTCTATAACACCATTTAATCCTAATATTCCATAAGATTTTACAGCATCTTCACCTTTTAGAGTTTTTAATTTTTTTGATTTAAACTTTTTTTTATCTAATACAACTGATAAGGCAATAGAATCTTTTTTGGGTATAAGAATATCTCCGTTTATGGAATATACAACATCATTACCAATAATACTATCAACAATAGTTTTATTGAAATAAGGTCTGTTATTTTCTATATGGATTATAATATCCTTTGATTTCTGATAAAAATGAGTATTCGTAAACTTAGAAACGAATTCAGTTTTATTTAGTGTTATACCCTTTTTCTGAGGAATAATTTTTTCTCTTTCGAAAATATAAACGGTATCATTTTTTATAATACTTCTAAAATCGACTTTTTTTTCAGGGAATAAGCCTCTTGATGGTATAATCAAAGATACTTTTTCTTGTGAAACAACTAAAGAGTGTTTAGGACTCGAGTTATTTGAGTAGGTTACATAGGTTTTGTTAGTGTGGTTTTGTTGGCAAAAAGACACCAAAGAAACGAATAAAAAACAGACAAAAGAGTTTTTTTTAATATTTGACATAGATAAAAGGATTGTCTTCTATAAATACTTTTACAAAATCAATATAGGATTCATTTTTGTCTCGTTTATCAATACCTAAACCAGAAATAAAATTGCGTCTTAATTTGTTTCCTTTTCTAATATTCCCAAGGGAAGAGTTGATGTCTAAACTCCGTTTGGATATAGTACTATATAAAGAACCACTACCCAAAGAATCTTCTACTTTAACGATGATGTTGGCAGTAATTTTTTTCATTTTTTTAATTTCCAATGTTCCTAATCCTAGTCCATTTTTGATTTTTCCACTTTTAAGTTGCTGTAACATTTCTTCATCAGTCATTACAACCCTAAGCTTTAAAACACCATCGAAAGCATATTGTCGTTTGTATGTTTCAACCTCATCTCCGATGTCATACAACAACCCCGGTAAATTCTCTGGCTCTCCACTTACTTTAATGAAATCAATTTTACCAGTTTCAAATTGAAATGCATGTTTTAATTCATTCAAGAGGCTTCCTAAAGTACCATCATAATACACAATGCCCTTATCTGTTGTGTCTTCATAGGAAAATTTAGGCTTGTTATGGATCCTAAATTCGTATTCGGTTTGAGAACGTTCTATAACTTTGATTTCCTCTAGTGCTTCTTTAAGTTCTTTTATTCTGGCTTCTATATCTTTTTTTTCTGCCCTTTTTGCCTTTTCAACTTGTATGGTAAGAGTGTTGATTTTTTCTCTGATACGTCTTTTTAGTTCTTCTAATTTAGTTTTGCTTCTAGGAGCTATTTTATCGATAACATCGCCACTTTCATAATTGTCGAGTTTGCTTTGTAGTCGTTGTAATTGATGCTTTAAACTCCCCGAAGAGCTAAAGGATAAAGTGGAACGAATATTGTTTTTAAATTCTTGAATAATAGTCATTTTTAAATATTGGTTTTACGATGAAGACTAAAATAAGATATGTTTTGTGGTTTTAAAATAATATTTAAAATTTTCACAAAAAAAAGAGAATACTCAAGTGAATAGTCTCTTTTTTTAAGATATTTTATAAGTAATGTAAGTGGATGTTAAATAAGTTCCACTATTAAATCACTTTCTGTTTTAGTGACTTTTGTCAGGTTATTTTTACTTAATGATTTAATAGATTTATCCCATTTTTTGTTAGATAAACCTGATTGAGATTTTAAATCATGTAAAGGTATTTTGTTCTCTTTTTTCAAGATATTGAGAATCATTTTTTCGTCGTCATTTAATATAACGTCTGGAGCAACGCGACGCTCAGGTTTCATTTGCGGGAAGAAAAGCACTTCTTGAATTGATTGATTGTTTGTCAAGAACATAACAAGTCGATCCATTCCAATTCCGAGTCCTGAAGTTGGAGGCATCCCATACTCTAAAGCTCGTAAAAAGTCATGATCAATAAATTCACCAGCTTCATCATCTCCTCTTTCGGCTAACTTCAGTTGAGCTTCAAAACGTTCTCTTTGATCAATAGGATCGTTCAGTTCAGAGTAAGCATTAGCAATCTCCTTACCACATACCATCAATTCAAATCGTTCTGTTAATTCGGGGTTATCTCTATGTTCTTTACATAATGGAGACATTTCTTTAGGATAGTCTGTGATGAATGTAGGTTGGATATAGTTTCCTTCACATTTTTCTCCGAAGATTTCATCGATTAATTTTCCTTTCCCCATAGAATCGTCTACTTCAATGCCCATTTCTTTGGCAGCTTTACGTAGTTCGTCTTCCGTTTTACCATTAATATCAAACCCAGTAAAATGCTTGATAGCATCTGCCATTGTTACTCTGGCATAAGGGGCTTTAAAGTCTACTTCATGCTCTCCAAAAGTAGCTTTGGTAGTTCCATTAACGGCCAAGGCACAATGTTCCAATAGTCTTTCGGTAAAATCCATCATCCAATTGTAGTCTTTGTAAGCAACGTATATTTCCATTGCTGTAAACTCAGGATTGTGTGTTCTGTCCATTCCTTCGTTTCGGAAGTTTTTTGAGAATTCATAAACACCGTCAAAGCCCCCAACGATTAAACGTTTTAGGTATAGTTCGTTAGCAATTCTCATATATAACGGAATGTCTAAAGAATTGTGGTGTGTTATGAAAGGTCTTGCGGCTGCTCCACCAGGGATGGGCTGCAAAATAGGAGTTTCTACTTCAAAATAACCAGCATCATTAAAAAATTGACGCATGGCGGCAAATAGTTTTGTACGCTTCACAAAAACGTCTTTTACTTGTGGATTTACGACCAAATCAGCATAACGCTGTCTGTAACGTAGTTCAGGATCGGTAAATCCATCATAGGTGTTACCATCAGCATCTACTTTTGGTAAGGGTAATGGTTTAAGGGATTTGCTTAATAAGGTAAAATCTTTTACCAATACGGTTTTTTCACCTACTTGTGTAGTAAATAATTCTCCTTCTATTCCAATAAAATCACCAATATCTAATAATTTCTTGTACACTTCATTGTAAAGTGTTTTGTCTTCTCCTGTGCATATTTCATCTCTATTGAAGTATACTTGAATTCTTCCTGCACTATCTTGTAGTTCAGCAAAGGAAGCTTTTCCTTGAATACGACGTGACATTAATCTACCTGCAATGACTACCTTTTTACCTTCCTTGAAATCTTCTTTAACCTTCTTGGAATTAGCATCAAGAGGATAGAGGTTTGCTGGGTAAGGGTTTATGCCAAGTTCACGTAACTTGGTAAGTTTCTCTCTTCGTACAACTTCTTGTTCTGATAATTGCATTGCTTAGTATTTATGTTTGCGTAATTAAAGCTGCAAAGATACAATCAATTAGGTTATTTAGCAACGGAAGTGGTTTTGCTTTTATAAGGATTTAGGGGCTAGTGTTTTTTCGATGTTTGACGATAAAGTTTTGTTATTTGTTTAGAATTCCCTACATTTGCTGGCTGCCTTGTTGTAAAGGTAGCACTAGTTGTGTTGTTAAGGTGCTATTTATGCACCGTGGTTTTGTTACCAATGGAAAGCTTCCCTGAGATGGGTTGCTTTTTTTTTCTAGAAAATTCCTTCTTTGTTTTTCCAAATAATTCTCAAAAATAAGCCAAAGTAAATAAGTGCAACAGAAAACTTTATAAATATTGAGCTTAAAAAGCCAATGAAGGAACCAAATGATGCTTTAAGTGCTCTGGTTGTGTTTTTGTTATCGTAAAGGAGTTCGCCTATAAAAGCTCCTAGAAATGGCCCTATAAGTACACCAAAAGGAATAGGAGATAATAGTCCAACAATTAATCCAAGGGTAGTACCATATACACCGTATTTAGAACCTCCAAATTTTTTTGTTCCTATAGCAGGAATGAAGTAATCTAATATAAAAATGAGTAAAGCAAAACAAAAAGTAATGATAAGAAAACTTCTATCCATCGGAACGTAATCGGTAAAATGAAGTAATAGCAATCCTGTCCAACCGGTTAACGGGCCTGGAAGTACAGGTAAAAATGAGCCTATAATTCCGAGGATAACTAAGAAAAAACTTAAGAGTAAAAGAATCGTGTCCATAATGAGGGTTTGATATGTATTTGTATGACGAATAAGTTTTTAAAATGTTACTTTAATTTAGTTGGTAATATTAATTAAATATTATTATTTATAAAAGGTAGTTTTTAATGAGTATATATGAGATTTTATATACTTAGATATCAAATTGACAATAAATTTTTATAGTAATTTAATTAATGATTCCATTTCAAATTTTCAACATCAAAAACAATTTGATGTGTACCTTCTTGAAAAAAGTAACTTCAATAATGAATTTTTTGGCCGATTTTAATTTTTTTTCTATAAGCTTAGCGGATCCTAAAAAAATAGTTTTCATACTATGGTCGGAAGAAATAGTGTATTTTACTTTAATAGGTTTTTCATTGTCAAATTTTATTTGTGTATAATCTGCATAAAGAGTATTAACCATGATAATTCCTTCAGAAATACTGTAGTAGACATCTACTTTGTTGTTGTTTTTTCTTAGAGTTAATTCAGAAGTTGCGCCTGTGCTAAAAGGGATGTCAAAATGCAATTTTTTCTCTGCTTTTATTTGTGCAAAATAAGTTGTAGTACTTGACATCTTATCCTCAGATTCAAAGTATTTCCATTTGCTAGGTAAAACTTTTTCTTTTGTTATTTCGTTTTGTTCTAATTTTTTTTGCTCCCTACTTTCTTCTTGTGAAATTGAAAAAATATATAAGCTGAATAGTGAACACTAAGAATATAAAGAGAATAATAGATACACAACCAATTTTTAGAATTTTTCCCATAATCTTTTTTTTGTAAAAAAATAAATATTAAGATAAAATTTAATGAATATTTAATGTTATTTATGTTTTTGTGTAGTAAAATAAAAAAAGATACTCACTAAGGTATTCAGGTATAAGGGCTTGTTTTAATAAGTATTTCTTGGTTTTTTTTATATTATAATGAAGATGCTAGGTTATTTAGTATAATAATTTGGTTGATTTTTAGTATATTTTGACTCAAAGTCAATAGCATGAGGTGGTTATATGTTGTTTTTTTTGGTTTGATTAATTCGTTTAGTGCGTGTAATTATTTTATTCCTGTAGATAAAAATTCACAAACGTTGGATACAATTATTGATTTTGAAAGTGTAGACTTATCTCCATCATTTTTTATTTGTGATGCTCTTAGTGGAGAAGATAGAACAAACTGCTTTAGAACTAAACTTCAAGAAAAAATTGCAAATGCACTTCAAAAACATGCCCTAACCGTTGAAGAAGATATTGATGAAATGATTACAGTTTTTTTGACAATTAACCGAAAAGGCAAGGTGGAGCTTAAAGAAATTAAGCGTTCACAGCTATTGAAAGAAACATTGTCTAGCTTAGATAGTTTAATTGATTTGTCAATTAAAAGACTGCCCAGAGTATCACCAGCTATAAAACGAGGAATTGCAGTAAATACAGAATATCAGTTACCAATACGAGTATCCATTAATAATTCAGATTTATAATTTGAGAAGTTCATCTACAAAACCCCTGTCATTTGATAAGCGAGGGACTTTATGTTGTCCGCCCAATTTTCCGTGAACTTTTAACCAGTCATAAAATAACCCCTTTCTAGCTATATGAATTTTAGGAGCAGATAAGGTTAGGTTGTTGTATCGTTTGGCTTCATAATCAGAGTTACAGTTTTTTAAAGAATCATCAAGTATTGTGGCGAATAGTGTAAGGTTCTCAGGGGCTTTTTCAAATTCAATGATCCATTCATGTGCCCCTTTGCTATCACCATTCATAAAAATTGGGCCTACTGTATAATCTTTTACTATGGCATTTGTTTTATCACAAGCCAATTTAAGACCTTCTTCTGTATTCTCAATAATCAGTTCTTCTCCAAAAACATTGATATGATGTTTGGTCCTGCCCGTTACTTTAATACGGTAAGGGGATGTTGAAGTAAATTTAACGGTATCACCAATTAAATAACGCCATAAACCACCATTGGTGGTAATAACCATTGCGTAATTGACATTTACAATCACCTCAGATAAAGGAATAGCTTTTGAATTTTCACCTTGATATGTACTCATTGGAATAAACTCATAAAAAATTCCATAGTCCAACATTAATAATAATTCGTCTGAATCGTTTTGATCTTGAATAGCGAAAAAACCTTCTGAAGCATTATAAATTTCATAGTATTTGACTCCTTCAAGAGGTAATAGTTTTTTGTATTGATCTTGATAAGGTGTAAAGTTTACACCACCGTGAAAGTAAACCTCTAGATTTGGCCATACGTCTAAAATATGTTCTTTTCCTGTGGTTTCTAACATACGATTAAGTAAGACCAACATCCAAGAAGGGACTCCTGCCAAACTAGTAATGTTTTCATACCTAGTTTCTGCTATAATAGCCTCCATTTTAGATTCCCACTCTTCCATTAATGCTACTTCTTGTTTAGGAGCAGAACTAAAATCAGCCCAAAAAGGCATATTTTCAATAATGATTGCTGATAGATCTCCGAAATAAGAATTGTTATTTTCGTAAATGTTTGAGCTACCACCAAGACGTAGCCCTTTTCCAGTGAATAATTTAGCTTCGGGATTGTTATTAATATATAAGCATAACATGTCTTTTCCGGCTTTCATATGGCAATCTTCAAGTGCCTCGTCGCTAACAGGAATGAATTTACTTTTAGCATTGGTTGTACCACTAGATTTGGCAAACCAACGAACAGGAGTTGGCCAAAAAATATTTTGTTCTCCTTTCCTTGAACGATTAATTAAGGGTTCAATACTCTCGTATTTTTGTATGGGAATTCGTCTCGAAAATTCGTTATAAGATTGAATGGTGGAGAAGTTATATTTCTTTCCAATTTGGGTGTTTTTAGCAGTATAAAGTAGTTTTTGTAATACTTCATTTTGAACATCAATAGGGTATTTTAAAAACAGTTCCACTTGATGTTTGCGTTTTTTTAAAAACCAAGAAATGATTGAATTTATAAACGGAAACGCCATATATTTTTTAAGTTTGTGCTTAATTCTTGCTACTTCTAATTGATTGAATTAACAATACTACAATATTGTAATTTTGTTATTTCATTCAGCGGGGGCGGAAAATTTCACTAAAAGTAATAAAATTTAAGATATGCAATATCAAGGTGTATTAAAAAAAATGATTTCAGAAAATGGAAAAACAGTGAATTATTATTTAGATATGGAAACTGATTTTCTTCATATGAATCAAATGTTAAATAAAACGATTGTATTGAGTTTTGTTACCTATGAATGTTTGAGTTGTGGCTTAGAAAAAGAAGTTTACCGACAGGGGTTCTGTAAAAAATGTTTTTTTGAAACCGCAAGCGCTGGAGAATGGATTATGAGACCTGAATTAAGTAAGGCGCATCTCGGCATAGAAGACCGTGATCTTGCTTACGAAAAAGCGGCACAATTACAACCGCATATCGTTTATTTAGCGAATTCAAGTAATATTAAAGTTGGAGTAACAAGAAAAAATCAAGTACCAACACGTTGGATTGACCAAGGAGCGCATGAAGCAATGGAAATTGTAGAAGTACCGAATAGATATTTGGCAGGTATTACAGAAGTGGCTTTAAAAGAGCATGTAGCAGATAAGACGAATTGGCGTAAAATGTTAAAAAATGAATCAGAAGAGGTAGATTTAAGTTGGTGGCAAGAAAAATTACGCGAATATATTCCTGAGGAAGCAAAAGAATATTATATTGAAAATAATGAGAAAACAGCGATCAATTTTCCTGTTGAACAATATCCTGTAAAGCCCAAAAGTTTAAACATTAAAAAACAAGAAACCTATGAAGGAAGATTAGTCGGAATCAAAGGACAATATTTGATTTTTGAAGACCAAACAGTTTTTAATGTACGGGCAAATGAAGGATTAGTAGTTTCTATTCAGCTAAAGTGATTATGAGTAAAATTCAATAAAAAATGCATCAAGACTGATCTTGATGCATTTTTTATATAGTATATATTTATTGGATTAAGACAATCCAGAAATTTTACCGTCATTATCAATACTCATACCTTCAGAAGCAGGAGTTGATGGAAGTCCCGGCATACGCATCATTTTTCCTAAGATAGGGATAATGAATTGAGCGCCAGCAGCAATCTCAATTTCACGAACATTTACAGTAAAACCTTCTGGTCTTCCGATTAATTTTTCATTATCAGAGAAAGATTTTTGTGTTTTTGCCATACACACAGCAAAATCATTAAAACCAAGACGGTCGATTCTACGCAAGTTTAACAAAGCTTTCTTGTCATAAGTAACACCTGTTGCTCCGTAAACTTCCTTTGCAATTGTTTCAATCTTTTCTTTAACAGGACTTTTCCAGTCATATAAAGGCTTGTATTGTGTAGCTTTATTTTCTACCACATCTACTACAGCTTTTGCTAAGTTTTGTGTTCCTTCACCTCCTTTAGCCCAGCCTTCAGAAAGTACAGCTTGTACACCTAAAGAAGCACAAGCATCAATCACATAATTTACCTCTTCTTCAGAATCAGATATAAATGAATTAATAGCCACCACAGGCTCGATGTTAAACTTGCGAATATTTTCAATATGTTTCTCTAAGTTTTTGAACCCTTCTTCTACACGTGCTAGACTCGGAGTATTGTATTCTTCTTTTGGAGACCCTCCGTGATGACGTAGTGCTCTAATGGTAGCAACTAAAACTACACACTTTGGGTTTAATCCAGCATAAGCAGATTTAATATTTAAGAACTTTTCGGCACCTAAATCAGCTCCAAATCCAGCCTCTGTAACTACATAATTAGATAATGATAAACCCATTTTAGTAGCGATAATCGTGTTCGTTCCTTGAGCGATATTTGCAAAAGGCCCTCCGTGAATAATTGCAGGATTTTCTTCTAATGTTTGTGCTAAGTTAGGTTTTATAGCATCTTTTAAAAGAATAGCCATGGAATCAGCAGCTTTTAAATCGCGTGCAAAAACAGGTTTTTTATCAAAAGTAAATCCGATAAAAATATTACCCAATCGCTCTTTTAAATCATCAAAGCTTGTAGCCATACACAAAATCGCCATTACTTCTGAAGCAGGAGTAATGTTAAACCCATCCTCACGAGGGATGCCATTTGCTGTTCCACCCAAGCCGATAGTAATTTGACGTAAAGAACGATCATTCATGTCAATAACACGTTTCCAAAGAATCGTTCTAGGGTCTATATTTAAGTTGTTGGTTTTACTTTGAAGGTTATTGTCAATAAGTGCAGACAATAAATTGTTTGCTTTTTCAATAGCATTAAAGTCTCCGGTAAAATGCAAGTTAATATCTTCCATAGGAACAACCTGTGAATGACCTCCACCAGCAGCACCCCCTTTGATACCAAAAACAGGTCCTAAAGAAGGTTCACGTAATACCACAGTGGCTTGTTTACCCACCTTGTTTAATCCTTCAGTTAAACCAATAGAAACTGTAGTTTTTCCTTCTCCAGCAGGAGTCGGAGTCAATGCAGTAACTAAAACTAAATTATTGTTTTTAATAGCATCTTCATTGATAAGGTCTAAAGGAAGTTTAGCTTTGTACTTCCCATACATTTCTAAGTTGTCTTCGTCGATATTTAATTTTTGAGCTATCTCTCTAATGTGTTGTAGCTCTTTTGCTTGTGCAATTTCAATATCGGTTTGGGGTTTCGTTTCAACTTCTGATATATTTGACATGCTTAATGAATCTTAAATAATTATTTTTTATGTTTATTTTGTCTAAATAGCGTGTAAATATACGCAATATATATACCACAAAAGCTTCCTTCTTTAGTAACTATTTACTAAATGCTTGTTACAGCCATAAATATGATAAAAGAATTGGCAAATCTTTTTTGAAACATTATATTTGCACGTTTTTAAAAAGTCGATTTAAATTATTAAAAAATGCAAAACAAAGGTCTAATTAAGCTATTTGCAGTCCTTTTTGGATTAGTAAGTGCTTATCAATTATCTTTTACCTTTTTTGCCAATAAGGTTGAAGGTAAAGCTAAAAAATACGCCAAAGAGCGTGTTAGTGATAACAGTGGTAGAGCACTAGCAAGGTACGAAAGAAAGTACCTAGATAGTGTAGCAAACAAAGAAGTAATCAATGTAGGAATTGCCTCGTATTCGTATAACGATATTCGAGCAAAAGAGATGAATCTCGGTCTAGATTTAAAAGGAGGGATCAACGCAATTCTACAAGTATCTGTAAAGGATATATTAATTGGTTTATCTAATGATTCTAAAAACGAGATTTTTAGAGAAGCCTTAGTAAAGGCTGACGAAGCTCAAAAGAATAGTCAAGATAACTACTTGGATTTATTCTATAACAGTTTTACCGAATTGGCAGCTGGTAAAATTAAATTGAGTAACCCGAAAATTTTCGGAACAAAATCACTACGTGATAAAATAGACTTTAATAAAACAAATGAACAAGTAAAATCGACTTTACAAGAGGAAATAAACACCTCAATAAACACTGCATTTGAAGTATTACGTAGCCGTATTGATAAGTTTGGGGTGGTTCAACCAAATATTCAACGTATAGGAACTTCTGGGAGAATTCAAGTAGAATTACCAGGAGCAAAAGATATCGAACGTGTTCAAAAATTATTAGAAAGTACAGCTGAGTTACAATTCTGGGAAGTATTTACCAATACAGATGTAATTCCATATTTTATAAAAGCAAACGCTAAATCTATTGAGCTGTTGAAAGATAAAACAGCGGAAAATGTTGAGAAAGAGGTAGACTCTACTAAAAAAGGAGATGACATTGATGACTTATTAGGTGAATCAGCGGATTCAACTAAAAAGGCTGAGACGCAAAAGATGTTATTTACTTACTTGATTCCAAATCAACAACAAGTAAGCTCTACAATAGGGTACGCTAAAATTCAAGATACAGCACAAGTGAATAGCTTGTTGAAAAACAAAGATATTAGAGCGTTATTACCAGATAATTTACGATATGCTAAATTCTTATGGGAATACAAGCCTTTTACACCAGAAAGAACTGCTGAAACTCCTGCAGATGCTGAATTATCACCAATTTTAGGATTGTATGCAATTAAATCAAATAGAAGTGATCAAGCACCTATCGAAGGAGATGTTATAGCAGATGCTAGTCAAGATTTTCACCCTACAAGAGCCAATCAACCTGTAGTTAATATGCAGATGAACGGTATTGGAACAAAACTTTGGGGGAAAATGACTACGGAAAATGCAGGGAAATTTGTAGCGGTAGTATTAGATGACTACGTATATACAGCACCTTCAGTAAATGAGCCTATTACTTCAGGTAGTACTCAGATTTCAGGAGGAAAGATGACCGTAAACGAAGCGAAAGACATTGCTACTGTATTAAAAGCAGGTAAATTACCCGCTCCAGCTAGAATTATCGAAGCAGAAGTAGTAGGGCCATCATTAGGTCAAGAGTCGATTGATGCAAGTATGTGGTCATTTGCCTTAGCTATATTATTAGTATTGGCTTGGATGATTTTGTATTATGGAAAAGCAGGAGTGTATGCTAACGTAGCTTTATTAGTAAACATCTTATTTATATTTGGTGTACTAGCTTCGTTTAATTCGGTATTGACATTACCAGGTATAGCAGGTATTATCCTGACGATTGGTATGTCAGTAGATGCCAATGTAATTATTTTTGAAAGAATTAAAGAAGGGTTAAACGGCGGGAAGAGTTTAGCTACTGCAGTAGACGAAGGATTTAGTATCAAAGGAGCTTTATCAGCGATTATTGATGCAAACATTACGACATTATTGACAGGGGTAATTTTATATTCTTTCGGAACAGGACCAATTAAAGGTTTTGCCTTAACATTAATGATTGGTATTGCAACGTCATTATTTACAGCTGTATTTATTACACGTTTATTCATTGATAGTGCAGTAGAAAAAGGAACGGATTTAACCTTCAATACAAACATTTCTAAGAATTGGTTTAAGAATATTAGTATAGAATTCTTAAGCAAACGTAAGTTAGCATATATCGTATCTGGTTCATTAATCGTTGTAGGATTAGTTTCGATGGCAACACTTGGATTAAAACAAGGAGTTGACTTCAAAGGAGGACGATCGTACGTAGTGCGTTTTGATCAACCAATGAAGGCCAATGAAGTAGCGTCAAGTTTAAAAGATGCATTTGGAACAGCACCAGAAGTTAAAACATACGGAGCAGCGAATCAATTAAAGATTACTACTGTATTCAAGATAGATGATAAGAGTAAAGAAGTAGATGAAGAAGTTCAAAACACATTATACAAAGGATTGAAACCTTATTTAGGTGAGCTTTCATACGAAAACTTCAAGCCAGGTTTTGAAAAAGTAAACAATCAAGGTGGAATAATGAGCTATATGAAAGTAGATCCAACGATTGCTGATGATATTAAGCAAGCAGCTTTTTGGGCAGTATTAGGTTCACTTATTGTAGTATTCTTATACATCTTATTACGTTTTAGAAAGATGGCGTTCTCTATTGGAGCGGTAGTGGCTGTATTCCATGATGTATTAGTAGTGTTAGGAGTGTTCTCAATTTTCTACAAAATAATGCCATTTGACATGGAAATAGGACAATCGTTTATCGCAGCGATTTTAACAGTAGTAGGTTACTCGCTGAATGATACTGTGGTTATCTTTGATAGAATTAGAGAATATGCAGACAATAGCAACAGTTTTACTGCCAATTTAGTAGATAAAGCATTGAGTAGTACACTAGGTAGAACGATCAATACTTCGTTAACTACATTATTAGTAATGCTTGCTATTTTCTTCTTTGGAGGAGACAGTATTAAAGGATTTATGTTTGCCTTAATTGTAGGGGTAGTAGTAGGTACATACTCTTCATTGTTTGTAGCAACACCAATTATGTTTGATGTAGCTAAAAAAGGTGAAAAAAAATAAATAAGCTTGTTATAATAGCAAACAAAACCGTTTTGAAATAACTTCAAAACGGTTTTTTCATTTAATATCAAGAAGCTATCTTTGCGCTAATGAAAATCGTAAAACTCCACGACTTATATTTTAAAGAGCTATTGTCAAAAAAAGAAGTAGCTCAAATAGTTAAAAGAATGGTAGCAACGGTAAAGAAAGATTTACCAGAAGGAGAAGTACCTCTATTTATAGGTATTTTAAATGGATGTTTTGTATTTGCAGCAGACTTCATTAGAGCCTTTAATGCTGATTGTGAAATATCTTTTGTAAAGTTAGCTTCTTATGAAGGAACAAGCTCAACCGATAAGGTTAAAAAACTTATAGGGATTAATGAAGATATATCGGGGCGTACTGTAGTTATTTTAGAAGATATCATTGATACAGGCACAACATTACAAGAAATTTACGAAATATTTAAAACAAAAAAATTAAAACAATTAAAAATAGCGACCCTTTTTTTCAAACCAGAAGTTTACAAAAAAGAGTTACCAATTGACTATATAGGAAAAAACATCGAAGATGCTTTTATAGTTGGTTATGGGCTTGATTACAATGGTTATGGAAGAAATTTGCCAGCTGTTTACCAATTAACAACACAACCTAAAATGAAGAACATCGTATTATTTGGCCCTCCTGGTGCAGGGAAAGGGACACAAGCTACTATTTTAAAAGACAAATACAATCTAGTACATATATCTACTGGAGATGTATTCCGTTTTAATATCAAAAATGAAACGGAATTAGGCTTGTTAGCAAAAAAGTACATTGATGGGGGAGACTTAGTGCCAGACGAGGTAACAATTAACATGCTTAAGGCAGAAATAGAAAAAAATGTAGGTGTAAATGGTTTTATATTTGATGGATTTCCACGTACAGAATCACAAGCGGAGGCTTTAGATCAATTTTTACTAGAAAAAGGAGAAAGAATAAACGGAATGGTTGCCTTAGAAGTTCCAGAAAACTTATTAGTAGAAAGAATTTTAGAAAGAGGTAAAACCAGTGGAAGATCTGATGATAACGATGAAGAGAAAATCAAAAATCGATTCAACGAATACAATACTAAAACAGCAGTACTGAAAGACTTTTATGAAGAGAGAGGAAGCTATTATGGTATAGACGGAGTAGGTTCCATAAATGAAATAACAGCACGTTTATCAGAGGTATTTGATAAACTATAGAAACAATAATAAAAAGGTGCTTTCTAAAGTACCTTTTTACTTTTTGAAAGAAAAAGATAGAAACAGACGAATACTTTAGAAAAATAAGAAAATGACGGAAGGTAATTTTGTAGACTACATAAAAATATATGCATCATCAGGTAAAGGAGGAAGAGGATCGGCACACTTGCATCGTGAAAAATTCGTTGCCAAAGGAGGACCCGATGGTGGTGATGGTGGTAGAGGAGGACATGTAATTGTCCGTGGTGATAAAAATATGTGGACACTTTTTCACCTTAAATTCAAACGTCATTTTAAGGCAGAACACGGAGGAGATGGAGGTAGTAGTAGAAGTACGGGGTCTGATGGTGCCGATGTTGTGATACCAGTACCTTTGGGAACCATTTTTAGAGATGCCGATACGGAAGAGATTTTATTTGAGGTGACGGAAGATGGAGAAGATGTTGTTTTATTAGAAGGAGGAAAAGGAGGAAGAGGAAACTGGCACTTCAAATCACCTACCAATCAAACACCAAGATATGCGCAGCCTGGGATAGAAGGAATTGAAGGGTGGTTTAGAATAGAATTAAAAGTATTAGCAGATGTAGGTTTGGTAGGGTTTCCTAATGCAGGAAAATCGACACTTTTGGCAACAATCACTGCTGCCAAACCAAAAATAGCCGATTATGCGTTTACCACATTAAAACCCAATTTAGGAATTGTAGGCTATAGAAACCATCAAAGTTTTGTGATGGCAGACATTCCCGGTATTATAGAAGGAGCATCCGAAGGTAAAGGATTAGGACATTATTTTTTACGTCATATTGAACGAAACTCGGTATTGTTATTTTTAGTAGCAGCGGATAGTGACGATATTAAAAAAGAGTATGAAATATTACTTAATGAATTGAAAAAACACAACCCAGAACTATTAGACAAGCAACGATTATTAGCGATTTCTAAATGTGATATGCTAGATGAAGAGTTAACAGAAGAAATCAAACAAGAACTGCCAGCAGATGTCGATACCGTTTTTATTTCTTCAGTAGCACAGTCGGGTTTAATGGAGTTAAAAGACAAGCTTTGGAAAATGTTGAATTAAACTGAATTTGATATAACAAGTGAGAAGTTCATAAAAGAACATCCCGCTTTTTATTTTTTTAAAGAAAATTACAATAAACTAAGGAGGTAAGGTTATACATAGTTCAGGTATTAAATATGTAAAACACCTTTCATAATAATTTGAGCTTGGCTCTGTACTTCCAATTGATGGTTATTTAAAATTTTCATATCCAAAAAACCACCTCTTTTTGAAAGCTGGAAAGCAGACAATGTTGTTTTGTCTAATTTATTACTCCAAAATGTAGCTAAAAAAGAAAACGAAGAACCCGTTACAGGGTCTTCATTAATTCCTATCCATGGATAAAACGCTCTAGAATAAAAGTCATACGAGTCTTCTTCAGATTTTGTGGTAACTACGAGCCCTCTAAGTTCATTTGAACTCTTGATAAGCTCGGTAAAATTAGGAGATAAATTTAATAATGTTTCTTTATCGGCTATTTCAATTAGTAGACAACCCGATTCGCGACCAAATTTGGAAGAAGAATACTCCTTTATGCCTAAAGCAGACAAAAGTTTTTCATCTACAGTATAATCTTTAACCTCATACAAAGGGAAAATCATCGTTATAACCTCCCCTTGTTTATTAGCGGAAAGTTTCAGTCCTTTTTTGGTTACAAGCTCTACTTTTTCTTTGGAGAGTTCCTCCAAAACCAGCTTTGATGAGGCTAGTGTAGCATGGCCACAAAAGTCAACTTCTGTTGTAGGAGAGAAGTAACGAATATGATAGGTGTTATCTTCTTTGTTTTTAAGAAGGAAAGCTGTTTCAGATAAATTTAATTGTGCAGCAATATTAAGCATTGTTTCTGCATCAATGGAAATATCTAATAAACATACACCTGCAGGATTACCTGTAAAAGGTTTGTCAGTGAAAGCATTAATAATATAAGTTTTTATCTGCATAGTATTTTTTTAATTGATTAGATATAGTGTTAAACATAAAAATGTAGTAAACGAAACTAGAGAATTTAGTCTAAAAAAGAAAGAGTAATGATATAGTTGTTAGAAAAAATAACCTTTTTGAGTCGGGGTGTTTTTGAAGGGAATTTCTTTTCTTTGTAAAAAAGGAGTATGAAACAAAAAACAAGCTCACTAGAAGCTACATTACGATTATACAGCGAAGTCTTAAATGATTTTTACATATTTTTAAAAGAGTATCCAGAAGATAAATGCAGTAATCTGCATCCTGAAATGGAAGCTGAATTTTGTAGTATATATAAAGTTTGTGAACACATAATAGTAGCAGGTAACATATATACCTACTATTTTAACAAGCGTTTAAAAAATGATACTTCCAAACCAGTACTAGAAGTCAACATAGGCTCACATAATGAATTGAAGATATGTTTAGATAACGTATATCAAGAAACCCATGCTTCATTGGAAAAAATATTGGCGTGGGATTATGAGAAAGTACAATACCTAATTATTAAGACTAAGTGGGGTGTACAATATGATATAGAAAGCCTTTTAGAACATGCGATTGTTCATGTGCTACGACATCAAAGGCAAATTAAAACTTATTTTTAGGAAAAAAATGAAGAAGAAATAAGAAATAAAAACTTCGATTCAACTCATAAGTAGATGTATAAAGTTTAATTGGTATAACCTTTTATTATTTTTTTGATAGCAGTCCCTTTTTTAGTTTTCAACTGTAAAAAATAAACTCCTTTTGAAAAGCTAGAAAAATCAATATGGTTGGAGTATTGTTCGTTTACAATAATCTTACCTGAAAGATCCATTAACTTAATATCCATATGGTCATTTTTGTCTATTGAAATATGTAGTTGATTGATAACAGGTATAGGGTAGGTTTTGATGGTAGAAGAAAGTAGATAATCATCAATGCTAGCGGTACCACAACTTACACTAAAATTCGAAGTGACATCAAAAACAAACTTAGTGCCTGTCCATTGATTATTACTATAACCAACATCGTCGACTTGAATACAGTTTAAAGCATTGTTTACAGAAGCCTCAATTTCTTGAAAGTTGGTATTATTTCCATTAGCAATATTCAAATAAGTAAGTTGGTTTACTGCACAATATAGTTTTATTAGTTTGCTATTTGCACTTAAATTCAAACTTGTTAGTTTGTTTCCTCCACAATTCAATTCAGTTAATTCAGTATTACTATCTAGATTTAGTGCGGCAATATTATAATTGTTGTAACAAGAAAATAATCTTAGAGCAGTATTTTGAGTAACACTTATTGCACTAAGCTGGTTACTATGGCAATATATTTTAGACAATAGGGGAATTTTAATAACAATAAGACAAATTTATATGTAAACAAAAATGATAGGTGCAGTAGAAGGTTTGATGAATATACGAAAAAAAATAGTTTTTTAATAGATGTTTAGTTTTAATGTTTTGCTTGTTAGAGTGTTATTTTTTGAAGTGTTAATTATGTGTTTGAACTTTGTTTGAAATTGTATTTATAAAAAAGATTCATAACTCTTATAAAACCCTTTTTGCTTTAACAAAAGCAGTTTTCCAATATTTTTCACGTAGAGAACTTACCAAAACACCTTTTGAACTCGTAGCATGGATAAAACGAATGTCGCCATTTTTAACCGAGGTTACCAACCCAACATGATTAACTTTTGCTCTTTTCCTAGAAGTTTTAAAAAAAAGAAGGTCTCCACGCTTTACAAGATGTAATTTAACCAAACGACCTTTTTGATACATTTCACCCGAAGTACGTGGTAAAATAATATCTCTTTTTTTAAACGATGTATAAATCAAACCAGAACAATCCATTCCAGTTTTGGTGGTTCCACCCAATCTATAAGGTGCCCCTTTGTATGTAACAGCAGTCCAAATAACTTTGTCTGCTAGTGTAGGTTTTTTAGTAATTGTTTTTTTTGTGCCTTTTTTTGTTATTGGAGGTGTGTTTGTTGTGCCAACATTTTTAGAAGAACCGCAGGCATACAAACATAAAATACTTAAAAAAAGTAGTAAAAACTGTTTCATTATTTTGCAGGTGTTTTTAGACCTTTTACAATTAATTTGGCGGTTTTTTTTGAAGCACCACTACCACCTAAAGCTTTTTCTAACTCAAAATAATCAAGGTACATTTGTTCTCGATGTTTCTCATCTAAAATACGTAATAATTCTTTACGAAGGTTTTTTTCAGTAAAGTTATGCTGTATTAATTCTGTGACTACTTCTCTATCCATGATTAAATTAACCAATGAAATAAATCGTAGGGTAATGATTTTTTTAGCAATTTGATAAGAAATATTACTCCCTTTATAACATACTACTTGAGGTACTTTAAAAAGGGCGGTTTCTAGTGTAGCTGTTCCAGAAGCAACTAATGCAGCATGAGAAATACTCAACAAGTCATAGGTGCGATTCGTAATAAAAGAGATGTTTTTTTCCTTTATAAAGGGTTCATAAAAATCATAAGACTGGCTAGGAGCACCAGCAATTACAAATTGATACTCTTCAAAATGACGGCTTACATCTATCATTACAGCCAACATTTTAGTTATTTCTTGTTTTCTACTTCCTGGTAGTAAGGTGATTATTTGTTTAGCCCCTAAATTAAATTCTTTTCTAAATGTTTCTTCATCCACTTGTTTTCTATCCTCAATACCGTCAATTAACGGATGCCCGACAAAATGAACCGTATAATCATACTTTTGATAGAAGTTTTTTTCAAAAGGTAATATCACAAACATTTCATCAATGGTTTGTTTAATCCCTTTAACTCTTCCTGCCCTACTTGCCCAAACTTGAGGAGATATATAATAGTTGGTTCTGAAATTTTGTTGTTTGGCCCATTTAGCAATCCTTAAATTAAATCCAGAATTATCAATAAAAACGATTACATCAGGGTTGAAAGTAGCAATGTCTTTTTTACAGAAACTGATGAAACTTATAATTTTTCTCAAATTAAAAAGCACCTCTACAAATCCCATAAAAGCCCTTTCTTTATAATGCGTTACCAAAGTACCACCAACCTGTTTCATAAGGTCACCTCCCCAGAATCGAATATCAGCTTTAGGATCCTCTTTTAATAAGGCTTTCATTAAATTAGCTCCGTGTAAATCTCCAGAAGCCTCCCCAGCAAGTATGTAATATTTCACAGAATAAACTTAGGTTAAATAAATCGTAGTATAAAGGTGAGAAAGGCAATACAGATGGTTCCTATTAATACTCCTTTAGCTCTATAATCTTGTTTTTTTTTCAAAAAAACAAAAAACACAAACAGGTTAGGAATAGCAGCTAGGGCAATGGCAGCACCCAGTGCACCTCCTTCTTTAATTTGTTGTAAAGTGGTAGCAGCCGAATCTTTAGATGCATATTGCAAATACAAATAAAATCCGCAAGCTGTAGCCAATAAAGAAGTTAGAAAGCCAATGGCTACTTCTTTTTGTATTTTTAGATTTCCCATGAGTTTAGTTTTTGAATTGCGTGATGTGCAGTCATATCAAATTGTACAGGAACTACAGAAATATACCCATTCTCTAAAGCCCAAACATCAGTATCCTGCCCTTTATCTCTATTGATGAACTCTCCTGTTAACCAATAGTATTCTTTTCCATAAGGACTTTTTCTTTTGTCAAAATGTTCTTTCCAGTAACCGTTGGCTTGTCTACAGATTCTTACTCCTTTGATGTCTTTTTCTTTTAATTTCGGAATATTTACATTGAGAACAATTCCTTCAGGCAAGCCATTTAATAAAACATTGAGTGTTATTTTTTCAATAAATTTTTTAGCGGCTCTAAAATCAGCATGCCAATCAAAATCTAATAAAGAAAAGCCAATAGCAGGAATTCCTTCGATTCCAGCTTCCACAGCAGCACTCATTGTACCCGAATAGATAACATTGATGGATGAGTTTGAGCCATGATTTATACCTGAAACACACAAGTCAGGCGTTCTATTTAGAATCTGGTTTTTTGCCATTTTAACACAATCCGCAGGAGTTCCAGAACAACTATATTCGATTTGCGGTCCATCATCGATAGTAATGGGGTTGCAGTGTAATACATTGTCAACGGTAATGGCGTGTCCCATACCGCTTTGCGGATTGTCAGGAGCAACAACTACCACATCACCAATTTTATTCATAATTTCGATAAGCATACGGATACCCGGAGCGGTAATTCCATCATCATTAGTTACTAAAATAAGTGGTTTTTCTTGCATGTTTAACTTTGTTTAACAGCAAATGTAAGACAAAAATGTAACATCATTTTTAACAAACTATAAAGATATTAATTAGAAAATATTCTGTAAAATTGCTTTGGATAGATGAGAAAGAAAAGGAATATGTGTTTTTTATCCCTAAACTTTTCTTTCCTATTCATTGATAAAAATAAAAAGTAAAACAATTTAAACTAACAACTCTTTTATTAATAAAACTAACGATGTGAAAGTGTTAATAAAACTTATTTAATATTGTGTATTTCGTAAAAAACAGAAAAAGACTTCCTTACATTTTAGTAAAAGTGGCATTATTTTAGTAGTTTAGCAAAAGAGGGAAATAAAGTATATTAAAAGATTAGAAGGTATATGAAGGCGAAATTTATGATTCACTTAGTAGCAGTTATTTTAATATCTGCTATCAATATTAGTGCGACTACTATTATTGAAAAAAATGATCCTGAAAAAGATAGGATAATTGTATATGTATTAAAAAATATTTTAAGTAGATATCACTACGTACAAAAGAATTTAGACGACGATTTTTCAAAACATGTATATGATACATTTTTAGATGACTTAGATCATAGCAAACGGTATTTTACACAAGAAGATATAAAAATATTTTCACAATATAAGTTTATGATAGATGATCAGTTGAGAGAGTCTAATATTGATTTTTATAAATTGGTTTATAATAAATATTTAGAAAAAATTGTCAATGCAAAAAACATTTATAGAGATCTTTTAAAGCAACCTTTCAATTATAAAAAAGAAGAAGATATTGATCTGGATTATGAAAATAAACCGTATGCGAAAGATGCTGTAGAATTAAAAGATTATTGGAGAAAACAATTAAAACTTTCAGTATTAGGACAAATAGAAGATAATGAGTCAGCGCAAGAAGAGAAATTTAAAAAGGACAGTACATATAAAAAGAAGACTTTTGAAGTGCTAGAAAGGGAAGCAAGAGAAAAAGTGTTGAAGAATATGGATGATCTTTATGTTCGTATTGATGAGCTTGAAAATGCAGATTGGTATTCTACTTTTCTTAACAGTGTTGTAAGCGGCTTTGACCCTCATACAACCTATATGTCACCACGTATCAAATCGCGTTTCGATCAAGAAATGTCAGGGAAGCTAGAAGGCATAGGGGCTCGTTTGTCAAAAAAAGGAATGTATACTGAAATTGTAGAATTGATTTCTGGTGGTCCCGCATGGAAACAAGGTGAATTAGAAGAAGGAGATATAATTTTGAAAGTTGCACAAGCAGATGCTGAACCTATAGATATAGTAGGAATGCGTTTGGATGATGCCATAAAGTTTATAAAAGGTAAAAAAGGTACAGAGGTAAGACTCACAGTTAAGAAGAAGTTAGACGGCTCTACAAAAGTGATTGCGATTATTAGAGATGTTGTTGAATTGGAAGAAACCTTTGTCAAATCAAGTGTTGTAGAACGTGAAGGAAAAAAATACGGGATTATTAATTTACCAAGATTTTATATTGACTTTAATGATACCAATAGACGAGATGCAGCCAAGGATATGGAAAAAGAAATTGAGCGACTAAAAAGTGAAAAAGTTAGTGGCTTAATTGTAGATTTGAGAAACAATGGTGGAGGTTCGTTAAAAACAGCTATAGAAATAGGAGGACTTTTTATCGACAAAGGACCTATTGTACAGGTTAAATACAGAGGAGAAGAGCCTTTGGTTAAAAATGATGAAAATAGTAAAATACAGTGGCAAGGTCCTCTTGTGGTAATGGTAAATGAATTTTCTGCTTCAGCATCAGAAATTTTTGCAGCTGCTATGCAGGATTATAAAAGAGGTGTTATTATAGGAGGAAAACAAACGTATGGTAAAGGGACTGTACAGAATGTTTTACCAGTTAATCGTTTTTATGAACGTTACCCGAGTGATTTAGGGGCTTTAAAAATGACAATTCAAAAATTTTATAGGATTAATGGTGGATCAACACAAATTGAGGGGGTGTATTCTGACATCGCCTTGCCGACCAGCTATAGTTATATGGAATTTGGAGAAAGAGATTTAGATGGAGCGTTACCTTGGGATAAGGTAAAACAAGCTAGTTATAAAGTGAAAAATTCATATGATAATTTTTCCGATGTAATTGACAATAGTAAACAGCGTGTTTTAAATGATGAAAAATTTCAAAAGATTAATGAATATGCCAAATGGTTAAAAAAGAATCAAGACAATCAGACATATTCATTAAATTACAAGAAGTATAAAACAGAAACAACACAAAAAACGACAAAGAGTAAGGAGTTTACAGAGGTATTTAAATTTAAGTCTGATTTAGATTTTGAATCTCCTTCATACGAGAAGAATCTTTTTGAAAAAGATACCGTTCTTAAAAGTAAAAGAATGGTTTGGCATAAAAACCTTAAAAAAGATATTTATATGAATGAAGCATTGAATGTGCTTAGCGAATTAAGGATGCGAAAGAATTTATCGATAGTTAAGCATTAATTTCATTTATATTTTAAAAATAGTAAGCCCTATTATCTTTTTGAGATAATAGGGCTTTTTAATTTGCATAGTATAATTCCTAATTTGATAGTTTTAATTTTGAAAGGTCTGTACTTGATGGGTTTTCAAAAACTTCCAAATTGAAAAAAGAAACACTTGCTAGTATATGATCGAATATGTCAGAAACAACTTGCTCATATTTCACCCATTCTTTATCCATACAAAAAGCATAGATTTCAACAGGTACACCATTAGGAGTGGGAGCTAATTGACGACACATTACGGTTAAGTCTTGATTAATCTTAGGATGTTGTTTCAGATATGCATTGATATAAGCCCTAAAAAGTCCAAGATTAGTAAGGTTTCTTCCGTTTATAGAAAGTGATTTATCGATATTATGTTGATTGTTATAGATATGTATTTCATTATATAGTTCCTCAATATGAGTGGATAGTAAGGTTATTTTTTTAAAATGGTCTACTTCTTCATTTTTTATAAACTGAACAGAATTAACTTTAATCATTACGACGCGTTTGATTCTCCTTCCACCAGAATTATTCATTGCCCTCCAGTTTTTAAACGAGTCTGAGATCAGTGAATATGTTGGGATACTGGTAATTGTATTATCAAAGTTTTTAACAATAACAGAAGCGAGGTTTATTTCAATAATATTTCCGTCAGCTTTATATTTGTCCATGGTAATCCAATCGTTAAGTCGAACGGTATCATTTACCGAGATTTGAATACTAGCGACAAACCCTAGTATCGTGTCTTTAAAAATCAATAATAAAATTGCTGAAAAAGCTCCTAAGGCAGTTAAAAATCGAATTAGAGACTTTCCTGTCAAGATTGAAAAAGAAGCAATAATGGCAATCATCCATAAAACCATCATGAAAATTTGAATATAACTTTCAATAGGTTTGTCTTTAAAAGAAGAGAACTCTCTTAAAAAGTCTTTGATGGTGAATAAAATAGATTTGAAAAACCGAACAGAAAAAAAGATAATTATTACTGATACAACTCTTTCGGAATATTTTAATGATAGTGGAAATTCTATTAACGTACTCTTTAAAGAAGCAAGAAAAATAATTAGCACTACTATTCTAGTGATATGTAGAAAGACTTTATTTTTTATCAATAAGTCATCAAAAGAAGTTTTCGTTTTAAGAACGATTTTGTGTAAAAATTTACTCCCAACATAACGCAAAGATTTAAACAATACAAAGCCTAAGATAATTACAAGTATTAAATTGGTTGCAAGTGATAAATAGATGGATACTTGAGGAGGTAAAGATAATTGTTCGCTATAAAATTGGTAAAAAAAATTGCCTAACATATATTTTTTTAATCACCAAAAATAGAGATTTCTTCACCAACTTTTAAATTAAATTTTTTTCTAAACCAATATACACATAGGTATAGCACGGGAGTATCAATGGCAGCTATGCACATTTTGAATATAACGCCACTTATTAATAATCCCCAAAACTTACTCCAATCAATGATGCTGAACGAGCATAAAAGAAGGAGAACTGTTAATGTGTCTATGATTTGTGATGTAAAGGTTGAAAAGTTATTTCGCAACCATAAGTGTTTTCCTTCTGTTAGTTTCTTCCAAAAATGATATACTCTAATATCGACAAACTGTGCAGCTAAATAAGCCAACATAGAGGCAAGTACTGCAAGAGGGGCTGCGCCAAAAACATTTATAAATGTACTGTCATTAACTTGTGACCACGAGGTAGCAGGTACGTTTTTGGATACATATATAATGGCTAGAGAAAAAAATGAAGCAAAAATTCCAGCAATTACTACTTGATTCGCTTTCTTCTTTCCATAAATTTCAGATAAAATATCGGTTATTAAAAATGTAATTGGGTAGGGAAGTAAACCGACAGAGATTTCAAAGAGCTTAACATCTAAAATTTCTAGGTCTATAGGGTACCAATAAAAGAATTTTTGAAAAATAAGATTAGAGGTAACCAATGATGAAATAAATAATGCAGTTAAAATTAAGTAAATAAGTTGGGCTTGGTTCTTTTTTTCAATTGTCATAAAACGAAGATAGTAATTTAAATATTGTATGTTTGTAAATAAATAAACAATAAAAATAAATGAAAGCGTATATATTCCCAGGTCAGGGAGCTCAATTTACAGGAATGGGGTTAGATTTATACGAGAAATCCCCTTTAGCTCAAGAAATGTTTGAAAAAGCAAATGAAATTTTGGGCTTTAGTATAACCGATATTATGTTTCAAGGAAGTAAAGAAGAATTGAAGCAAACTAAAGTAACGCAGCCCGCTATTTTTTTACATTCCGTTATTTTGGCAAAAGTATTAGGAGAAGAGTTTAGGCCTCAGATGGTGGCTGGACACTCTTTGGGAGAATTATCTGCATTAGTGGCCAATGAGGTGCTTTCTTTTGAAGATGGATTAAGGTTAGTTTCAAAAAGAGCTTTAGCAATGCAAAAAGCCTGCGAAATCCAAACATCTACTATGGCAGCTGTACTAGGTCTTGAGAATGAGGTTGTAGAAGAAGTGTGTAAAAATATCTCTGGTGTTGTCGTTGCAGCAAATTATAACTGTCCAGGGCAGTTAGTTATATCAGGTGAGGTTGAGGCAGTAGAAAAAGCATGTGAACTGCTTAAGGAAAAAGGAGCAAGAAAAGCAGTGTTACTTCCTGTTGGTGGAGCGTTTCATTCTCCTCTTATGGAGCCAGCTAGAGAAGAATTAGCAAAGGCGATAGAGGATACACAGTTTAATAACCCTATTTGTCCTATATATCAGAATGTGGTAGCAAAGGCAGTGACAAATCCTGATGAAATAAAAGAGAACTTGATTTCACAATTAACAGCTCCTGTAAAATGGACTCAATGCGTACAAGCAATGATTACGGATGGAGGAAGTGAATTTATTGAGGTAGGTCCAGGAAAAGTGTTACTTGGTTTAATGCGTAAAATAGATCGAAAAGCAACTGCTTCAAAAGCTGAATACGAATTAGCAGACAGTAATGTATAGTTACATTACTTCGATATATAATTTAGATAGAAAAGGTAAGTTTGATAAG
>CANMCD010000008.1 GCA_947496185.1 uncultured Tenacibaculum sp. | reverse complement strand
AAATACCTAGCTACGATAAAATTACGTATGTTAATTATATAGAACAATAAGTGAGTAAAAATATCATATAATACACTGTTAAAATTCGTTTAACCATGAGGAGTAATAACCTACTATTTATTGTCACCAAAGGATTAAAAGGTGATACATAGCTATGACAAGATTACGTATGTTAATTGTATAGCGCAATAATTAAATATTATATAACACAACTATTAAAATTCGTTCAACTATGAGAAGTAGTAACTTATTGTTTGTTCTCACCAAAGGATTGATTGGTATAACTTAGATGAAATAAGTAAGTTCTAATTAATTATATAAATCCGTCTTACACTAGTATACTAAAATAAATTTTTTATTAGGTTTTGTGATCTAAATGATTAAGTGGGAGTTTACCATTAAATATTGAAAAGTAAGTTGAATTACTTGTATTATATTTCAGTATTGCTTTAGTATGGTATCACTACTTTAAGAGTAATTTTTTAAAAAATAAATTTACATATATAAAAGAGGCTTGCTTTTTTCGAAGGTAAGCCTCTTTTATATGTCGGAAGATTGTTTTTATTATGAACTATTTAGTTAAGTTAAATATTGTTTAGGCGTTGTAAAAGAGTGGTTTAGTGTTTTTTAAGGCATTGTTTGTTGTTTGGTACTGTGTTTTAGTTTACTCGTCTTAGGATACGTGTTTTTCAACGAATGTTACACTAGCAAGGGCTAAGAAAATGAGATCTTTACCATGTCTAACAACAAAATATTTTTATCGATTATTGATTCCCCCACACAATAATTAAGTCCCCCCAGATAACAAAGAGGCATTCTATAGAAAAGAAGCCTCTTTTTTTAGTTTTCAAAATTTGAAAACTGAATTAAACATAAATTCTTGTTTTTTAGTGTTTTGTGTATTTAGTGCTATTCAACGACAAATAAAGGTCATTCAAAGATGTTGTATTTTATTCGTCTTATAAGTAGGTTTTTACAGCGAATTGTGTATAGGGTGTCTGAAAAAAAGTAGCATCTTTATCATGTCTAACAACAAAAATACTTTTATTAATTATTGATTTCCCCCCATACAATAATTAAGTTCCCCCACATAAAAAAGAGGCATTCTATAGAACGGAAGTCTCTTTTTTTAGTTTTTAAAGTTTCGAAAATTCTATTAAGTGTAATTGTTTCTTGTTTAGTGTCATTCAACGACAGATAAATACCATTGAAAGATGTTTTGTTTTATTTATCTGGTATATAGGTTATTACAGCGAATTGTGTAGGGTGTGTCCAAAAAAAAGTAGGATCTTTACCATGTCTAACAACAAAAACATTTTTATTAATTATTGATTTCCCCCATACAATAATTAAGTTCCCCCACATAAAAAAGAGGCATTTCACAGAACGGAAGCCTCTTTTTTTATGATATCAGTTATAATTTTATAGTAATTCGTGATTTCTAATTTAAAATTTGAGTTAACGCTTTATTTTCAAATGATAATCCTTCAAAACCTGATTGTATAAAGTTTCGGATGTTTTGATGGTTTTCAGCTGTTGGGTTTTCTAAAACATCTTTAAAATAGTATTGACCAAAACAAGCGAGTGCTTCTTCTTTACTTAATTGTTGCTCTAAGGCAAAAGCAAATACTTTACAAGAACCGGAGTTTTCTCCTGCTTTATTAGTGATCGTACCATTAACGAAAGTGGTAGGGGTAAAATCGTATAAGCGGTCAATTGTTTGAATTGTTTCAGAAAAATCAATTTGTTCTGGAGTGTTTCTAAGCTTGTCAATAAATGTTTCTAGTGTCATTCGTCATAATTTTAGCTTACAAAACAACATATTCCATTATAAATAAACTAACGAATACTAATTTTTTACATACTAACATTTATAGTTAAATTTGCGCATCTAAAATTCGAAAAATGTACAGAACGCATACCTGTGGTGAGTTGAGGTCGTCACATATAAATACTGAAGTTACCCTATCTGGGTGGGTGCAAAAATCACGAGACAAAGGCTTTATGATTTGGGTTGATTTACGAGATCGTTACGGAATTACACAGTTAATTTTTGATGAAGAACGTACAGCGGCAGCATTGATGGAGAAGGCAAAGGGGCTTGGACGTGAATTTGTTATTCAGGTAACAGGTACTGTGATAGAAAGAGCTTCTAAAAATGATAAAATTCCTACAGGTGATGTTGAGGTTTTAGTAACTGCATTGACGATTCTTAATACAGCTAAGCTTCCGCCTTTTACTATTGAGGATGAGACAGATGGGGGTGAAGATGTGCGTATGAAATATCGTTATTTGGATATCCGTCGTAATCCTGTTAAGGATAGTTTGATTTTTAGACACAAGGTGAGTATGGAGGTGCGTAAATATCTTTCTGAAAAAGGATTTGTTGATGTAGAGACACCGTATTTAATAAAATCAACACCAGAAGGGGCTCGTGACTTTTTAGTGCCTTCTCGAATGAACTCAGGTCAGTTTTATGCATTGCCACAAAGTCCGCAAACCTTTAAGCAGTTGCTGATGGTAGGTGGGATGGATAAATATTTTCAGATCGTAAAATGTTTTAGAGATGAAGATTTAAGAGCTGATCGTCAACCCGAATTTACACAAATAGACTGTGAGATGGCGTTTGTTGAACAGGAAGATGTATTGGGAATTTTTGAAGGAATGACAAGACATCTTTTAAAAGAAATTAACGGTGTTGAAGTGGATAAGTTCCCAAGAATAACCTTTGACGAAGCCATGAGAAAATATGGTAACGACAAACCCGATATTCGTTTTGGAATGGAGTTTGGAGAGTTAAATGAGGTTGCGCAGCATAAAGAATTTAAGGTGTTCAATGAAGCAGAATTGGTGGTG
Organism: uncultured Tenacibaculum sp.; assembly: GCA_947496185.1. GTDB lineage: Bacteria > Bacteroidota > Bacteroidia > Flavobacteriales > Flavobacteriaceae > Polaribacter. The sequence goes on along the minus strand of CANMCD010000008.1, from coordinate 203,952 downwards.
GGTATTGCTGTACCTAAAGGAGCTTCTTATACGCGTAAAGAGATTGATAAATTAATAGACTGGGTTAAGCGTCCACAAGTTGGAGCTTTAGGTATGGTTTATGTTAAGTGTAACGAAGACGGTTCTTTCAAATCGTCTGTAGATAAGTTTTACGATCAAGAAGACTTGGCTAAATGGGCGACAGCTACGGGAGCAAAGGCAGGAGATTTAATTTGTGTTTTATCAGGAAAGGCAACCAAGGTAAGAGCGCAATTAAGTGCTTTACGTATGGAGATGGCAGAACGCTTAGGATTACGTAAATCTGATGAATTTGCACCTTTGTGGGTAGTAGATTTTCCGTTACTTGAGTTGGATGAAGAGACAGGATATTATCATGCAATGCACCACCCATTTACATCACCAAAAGCAGGTCAATTGGAGTTGTTAGATACCAAGCCAGGTGAAGTAAAAGCTAATGCGTATGATTTAGTGCTTAATGGTAATGAAATAGGAGGAGGTTCGATAAGAATACATGACAAAGAAACACAGGCGATCATGTTTAAACATTTAGGGTTTACTCCTGAAGAAGCAAAGGCTCAGTTCGGATTTTTAATGGATGCTTTTGAGTACGGTGCACCTCCACATGGGGGAATTGCTTTTGGACTTGATCGTTTGGTAGCGATTCTTGGTGGGCAAGAGACTATTCGTGATTTTATAGCTTTTCCTAAGAATAATTCAGGACGTGATGTGATGATCGATGCTCCTGCTACTATTGATGAAACGCAATTGGAAGAATTGTGTATAGCTGTCACTACGGAAGAATAAAAACAATTGGCTATGTGAAAAAGTAAATAGTCAAGATAAGTTTACTAAATATTTGAAGCTCTAACCTGATTGGTTGGGGCTTTTTAATTTGTAATTTGGATTTATAAATTAAACTTTACTCCTTTTTTTGCTATTTTCTCTATTAAATGATAAAAGTTGCTTTTTTTTGTGTAAATTACAGAAAAGCAATTAGTTAGTGAAGATTTTATACTGTAAAAAGACAGTGGCAAATGTTCAATATTTTTCTTCTATAAATGATATCCCTACACAAATTTTTGAAGAATTGTCTTGTCTTTCAAATTTATATTTTAACCCCCAGTATTTAGTTTCCATTGAGAAAAATAATTCTCAAATGCAGTTTATGTATATTGTATTGTTTGGAGATGATGAAAAGCCAGTAGGATTAGCCGTTCTTCAGTTGGTTGATTTTTATTTAGATAACATTTCAAATGAGGTGTTTTCATTACTTGAAAACATCAAATGCTTGGGGCGAAGACTTGGCATATTGCCTACAACAAAACTTCTTAAGGTCTTGGTTTGCGGAAATATTTTTGTTACTGGTGAGCACGGTATATTTATTCGTTCTGACCAAGAAGAGAAAAGGGTGTTGAAGCAGTTTGAACAAGCAATGCGGCACTTGGTACATAGCAATGAGTTGTTGTCGAGTAAAGTAGATGCGTTTATAATTAAAGATTTCGAACAAATATCGTTGACAATAACAGATAGTTTCCATAACGAAGGGTACTATTCTTTTAAGGTGGATCCTAATATGGTATTGACGTTTCGTAAAGAATGGAAAAATTTTGATGATTATTTAGGGGCAATGCGCACAAAATTTCGAGTCAAAGCAAGAAAGGCAATGAAAAAAAGTCAAGATTTGGAGGTGATAACTATTACAAATGAGACTGTACAGGATATTTTGCCCCAGATGATACAATTGTATAAAGGGGTGTCGAAAAATGCCAACTTTAATCTAGGGGAGTTTAATTTAGAGACGTATAAAGATCTTAAGAAGGAGCTAGGAACGCATTATTTATTGAGAGGGTATTGGTTGAAAGGAGAATTGGTTGGTTTTTTATCAGGAATGATAAATGAAGACTTTTTGGATGCCCATTTTGTTGGAATTAATTACAAATTGAATAAAGAGTATGCAATTTATCAACGAATGCTATATGATTATATTTCGATAGGAATATCAACAGATTTACGAGGGGTGCGTTTTGGCAGAACTGCAAGTGAAATTAAAAGTTCTGTTGGAGCAGTTCCTAAAGAAATGACGGTTTATATACGGCATAAAAAAAACTTACAAAATAGAGTGTTACGGTTGTTTCTACATAAAATTACTCCTACAAAATTTCAACAGAAATTCCCTTTTAAGGATTTCTAGAAAAGAAGAGCTTATAAGATAAATTTTGCTAAGTTTTTTGAATCCTTATATATTTGTTGAAAAACCTAGAAATACACAACTACTTAGTTTAACCGATGAATAAGAAGTCTTCTATAATTTTACTTATATCATGTTTTTTATCTCTGATTAATGTATTTGCTCAAAAAAAAATAATTGATTCTTTGCGGTTTCAAAATTTTGACGCTTTAGCATTAGCCTATAAAAATAGTAAAGAACATAAAGTAAAGGCAAAACTTTATGCAACTGCATATTTAGAAAAAGCAAAGAATGTGAATGATACATTAAATATAATTAAGGGGTATCAGTTTTTATTAGAAACGTATTCTCATTCTAGGAAAGCAGTTCGGTATGCAGATAGTATTATTTTGATTGCAAAATCATCTATCTATGAAAAACAATTGGCTAAAGGCTATCTTTTAAAAGGAATTCAACTTTACTATCAGAGTAAATATTCTAAGTCTTTGGATAGCTATGTTACTGCAAAAAAATATTTTTAAAACAAAAAGACTCGTTTAACTTGTTGCGTTCAAAGCATTGTGCGGCTATTTTAAAAGGTATTTCGGGAGATAAAGAAGAGGCGTTTAAACTTTTTAGTGAGAATGTTGTTTTTTTAAAGTCAAAAAAAAATAATACTAAGTATAAAGAGCAGTATTTTAAGTCTTTACATATGTTGATTAATTCATATATAGATAAAAATATGTTAGATTCTGCTGATGCTATTAGTAGGTTGTCTGTAATGGAAAGTTTAAAAGAAAAAAGTGTAATGTATCCTTTTTTTTTTAATTTCTTATGGGGGTGTTAAAGCTAGAAAAAAACAATATCAGAATGCTTTGGATAGTTTGTTAAAGGGGGCTAAACAAATTAGAGGTAAAAAAAAATCGTTATGTACTACATACTTGCTTATAAGTGAACTTTATTTAAAAATAAAAGATACTATTTCATCTGTTGTATACTTGAGAAAAATAGATTCAGTATATCATGAAGAGCCTCAGGTTATTGAGAAAGTCAGAGAATCATTTATGAATTTGTATAAAATATATAAGGCAAAAAAAGATTTAAAAAAACAGGTTAAATATATAAACTATATTATGAGTGTAGATAGTGTTTTGAAAAACAACTATTATAAATTAGGTAAGGAAATTACTCAGAAGTATGATAATCCAAAATTGTTGGAAAAGAAAGAAGAGATAATTCAAAAATTAGAAGGAAAGTCTATTGGCTTGATAAGAAATATATGGTTATTATCTTTTTTGGTTATAGGGATTTCCACATTAGCCTCATTGAATATTCACAAAAACATTAGATATAAAAATAAGATAAGAGGGCTTGTTAAAAAATATAAAGAAAATGATGAAAATGAAAATACAGAGAAATCAAAACTTGAAATATCTAAAGAAATTGTAGAGGAAATATTGATAAAATTAGATAAATTTGAAACGTCGAACCGTTTTGTTGAAAAAAAATATACCCTTAACTCTCTAGCAAAAGAGTTAAAAACAAACACCTCTTATTTGTCTAAAATCATTAATCTAACTAAGAATAGTTCTTTTTCTACATATCTAAATAATTTAAAAGTAGATTATATTGTTGCTCGTTTAGATAAAGAAAAAAAGCTTCGTTTTTATACTTTGAAAGCGATTGCGGAAGAAGCTGGTTTCAATAATGCGAGTACATTTTCAACAGCATTTAAGAAGAAAATGGGAGTGTCGCCCCTAGAATATATTAAAAGAGGAAGTTAATGGGTTTCAGGGTTGGATGATTAATAAAGCTTTATTAATAGTAGTTTTCGATTTTATTATAAAAAAATGTATAAATCAGGTTTTAAATGTTACCTTTTAAATTAATATGAAAAAAATACAAGAAAAGACAGCTAGTTAAATTATCGTTTAAAAAATTTCAAATTGTAAAAATTAATAATTTGAATAAAATTAGCGGTGAGAATGATAATACTCAAAAAACCACAGTCATATAATAGTATAAACTTTACTCATGATGTTGAATTAAAAAAACTAACTCAACATCATTTTTGCTTTTTTTATGCCTTCAAGAAGTGTGTCTACTTCTTTTTTAGTATTATAGAAAGCGAAAGAAGCTCTCACTGTTCCTGGGATACAGAAAAAATCCATTATGGGTTGTGCACAATGATGGCCAGTTCTAACAGCAATGCCTAATTTGTCTAAAATAGCGCCTACATCATATGGATGAATGCCTTCTAAATTAAAGGAAATCACAGAGGTTTTATGGCCTGTACCGTATATTTTCAGCCCTTCGATTTCGGTTAGTTTCTTTGTGGCATACGTCAACAATTCATTTTCTTGCGAAGTGATATTGTCAAAACCAATAGTATTCATATAATCAATGGCTGCTCCAAAGGCGATTCCCCCACAAATATTAGGTGTTCCTGCTTCAAATTTATGTGGTAAGCCAGCATAAGTGGTTTTTTCAAAAGTAACCGTCTCTATCATTTCACCACCGCCTTGGTATGGAGGAAGCATGTTTAGTAGGGTTTCTTTGCCATACAATAATCCTATGCCAGTTGGGCCACACATTTTATGAGCCGAAGCTACATAAAAATCAACATCGAGTTCTTGTACATCAGGTTTGATGTGTGGACAGGCTTGTGCACCGTCTATTAAAACGTACGCACCAAATTTATGGGCTGCGTGGATGATTTCTTTGATAGGGTTTATGGTACCAAGTGCGTTCGATACATGGTTGCAAAAAACCAATTTTGTTTTTGTATTTAATAATTCGTGGAAGGTATCCATACGTAACGTACCTTCTTCACTGATCGGAATAACTTTAAGTATTGCACCTGTTTTTTCACACAACATTTGCCAAGGCACAATATTCGAATGGTGTTCTAAAGCAGATACCATCACTTCGTCTCCTTTTTCTAAGATAGAAGAAAAACCAGCAGCGACCATGTTTATGCTCTGAGTAGTACCAGAAGTAAGGATGATTTCGTAGGGTTGTTTGGCGTTAAAATGCTTTTGAATTTTAATTCGAGCTTCTTCGTATTTGTCAGTAGCTTCTTGACTCAACGTATGAACACCCCTGTGTATATTGGCATTATAGTTTGAATAATAGTCAACAATACTATCGATAACGACTTTTGGTGTTTGAGATGTAGCACCATTGTCTAAATACACTAAGTCTTTACCGTGAACTTTTCTATTAAGAATAGGAAAATCCAATCTAACTTTTTCTACGTCAAACATGTCTTTTGAAAATTTGAGGCAAAGGTAAGACATGAGGTCGTAATATTAGAATGTTACCTAATTTTTATCTTCATTTTTTCATAGGGGAGTTCAAAAAAGTTAACGGAGGTTCCTAGAGTATCATAGAGAAAATTAATTACTTTTGTTCGAAATCTTAATCATGAAACTACTAAAAAGACTCTTACTTGTTGTATTGGTAGCCTTAGCTATCGTAGTCTATTATAACTATCCAAAACTTAATATTTTAGCAGGGTATGCAGCCAAAAATGCCGCTTCTTCAGTTTATTTAGCAGATAGAACTTTGGCATTTATCGACAGTACAGATAATAATTTTTCACCTATAAATTTGTCGCAAAATACGTTAGATCTTGCTAAGAAATCAGCAACAGGGTCTGCTTTCGGATTATTAAAAAGAACGGCAGTATATAGAGAAGGGTTAGGAGCTGTGTTAGTAACCGAAGATTTTGATCCAACCGAAAAGTATTTAGTACCAAATAGAACCCGACCAGAACTTACCAAACCTTATCCTTATGGACATGGAGTGCAAAAAGATACTGTTTTTGCAAATATTGATTATGAAAGGGTACATAAGGCAATAGATAAAATATTTGAAAGTGAGAATAAAACAAGGTCTGTACTTATTATTTATAAAGACCAAATTATTGCCGAAAGGTACGGGGCAAATATGAGTAAAGACTCAAAAGTTTTAGGTTGGTCTATGACTAAAAGTATTACGGGTACTTTATTCGGTATTTTACAGCATAAAGGAGTGTTGAATGTACAACAGAAAGCTCCTATAAAAGAGTGGCAAAATGATGAACGTAAAAACATCACAATTCACAATTTATTACAGATGAATTCTGGGTTGGAATGGGTAGAAGATTATAATTCAATTTCAGATGTCACAAAGATGCTTTTCTTGCAGAGAGATATGACCAAAACTCAGATTAATAAACCTTTGGTAGGAAAACCAAATGAATCATGGTTGTATTCATCAGGAACCACAAATTTGTTGAGTGGTATCATACGTAGCCAGTTTAAAACGCATCAAGAATACCTAGATTTTTGGTATAAAGAATTAATTGATAAAATTGGAATGTACTCTATGGATGTAGAAGCAGACATGGAAGGGAATTATGTAGGTTCTTCTTATGCTTGGGCTACGACAAGAGATTGGGCAAAATTTGGATTGTTATATTTGCATAATGGTAATTGGGACGGTGTTCAGTTATTTGATAAGGATTGGGTTACGTATGCAACAACCCCGACTCCAAGTTCTAAAAATGAATACGGCGCTCAAATTTGGTTGAATCGCGGAGGTAGGCTTGCAGATGCACCTAAAACCATGTATTCATTTCGAGGATATCAAGGGCAAAGAGTATTTATGTTACCAGAACAAGAGATGGTTATTGTACGAACAGGCTTGAACGAAAAAGTGGATACGAATAGCCTTATAAAAGAGATTATTTCATCAATTAAAAACTAATATGAATCCATATTATTATGTCTTGTCTATTAATGGACTGCTGTTTTTCTTTAGTTTGATTTTTTATTTTTTTCCACCGAAGAAAATAAATAGTATTTATGGCTATCGAACAAATAAGACCATGAAAAATCAAGAAATATGGACGTTTGCTAATAGCTATTTTGTTAAACAGTTATTGTTATATGCCGGTATTTCTTTCGTTGCTGTAATGGTACTTGTTTCTTTTCATAAGGAAGTTAGCTGGCAACCTATGGCAATGATGTTGTTGTCTTTAGGGGTTTCAGTGGTTAAGACTGAGCAAGAGATTAATAAACATTTTGATCAAGAAGGACAGCTAAAAAAGTAGTAATTTCATAAAAAATATTAGATGTTGATAAAAGAAAGTAATACGGAAATTTCAGATTTCAATCTTTTATCAACATCTAACATATCTACCAATATAGGAAAAGGATTTTCCTTCTGTCATCATGGAGAAATTTTACAGGGAGCTTTTTATTGTAAACAAACGGAAGAATATGTTTATGGTTTAACGACATTAAAATGCAATCTGTTTTGGTCTAAAGCCTATTTTATACCCAAAAAAAAGAAAGGAATTCACATAACACCACCTTCTTGTGTCAAGGCTAAGAATGGAATTAAACAGCTTTTAAAGCATTTTAAAAAGGATGTAGATGGAGAGTTGGTTATTCAAAGTACAGTTCTGCCAAAATTAGGATTAGGTTCCTCTACTGCTGATGTTTTGAGTGCTATGTGGGCTGTTGCTGAAACTTTGCAGCTACAATTAACGTCTAAACAATTGGCAAAACTAGCTGTGAAAGCTGAATTGGCAAGTGATAGTTTGATGTATACTAGCGATGTTTTATTTGCTCATAGAAAAGGAATTATTATAGAAGAATTTCCTAGAAAATTACCCCTTGTAACTGTTTTAGGTTTTGATGAAGGGTCTTATAAAAATGGAATGGATACTTTACAGATAAAGCCTATAAAGTATTCTATTCGAGAGTTAAAAGTATTTGAAGAATTAAGAATTGATTTGTTAAAGTCAGCGATAAATCAAGATATTACTAAACTGGGGCAAGTAGCTACACGATCTGCACTAATTAATCAAAAACATTTTCCCAAGAAAAAACTGATTGATATTATAAAAATACAAGAAAAGTACAATGCTCTAGGTGTTCAGATTTCCCACTCGGGAAGTATTGCAGGGATTATTTGGAATCCTACAGCTCCAAACCTTCATAGAAAAATTGAAGCGTGTAAAGAAGAATTAAAAAAAAAGGGGCTTACTTCTTTTTGGCTGTTTAATTCCCATTAAAAATTATAAGGTCTTTTACTTTAAAAGAAGTTGTTTGCACAACATAGTTTAAATATAGTCTGTAATTTGAATTAGTTTTTTTATTTATTGATAGCTTTTTTATAGCTTTAGCCAAGTAATTTAAGGGGATGTAAGAAAAATAGATCCTATGTTTTTGGTTTTAAAAAAGAGTAAAAAGTACTATGAGTAACAACAAATTTATAGAAAGAAATAAGCTAGCATGGGAAGAAGTAAATGTTCTTCATCAAGCATTTAAAAACACTTACAAAAATAAGTTTATAGAAGACAAAGATTTCATAGCAATCGATCATAGATTGATGGAAGCTATGGAAGAGCTTCAATTTAAAAATAAGAGTATACTTCATGTGTGTTGCAACGATGGTGAAGAACTCATATCGTTAAAGAAAAAGGGAGCAGGTAAGTGTGTTGGAATAGATATTTCCAATACGGCTGTTGATTCTGCTAAAGAACTTAACCAGCAATTAGGCTTTGATTGTGAGTTTTATGCTGATGATGTGCATAATATAGAAAATCACATAACAGAAAAATTTGATTTTGTTTTGATTACTGTTGGAGCGTTGGTTTGGATGCCTGATTTGAATCTCTTTTTTAATAAAGTGGGAAATTTAATGAAGTCAGGAGGGGTGCTGATAATTCAAGAACAGCATCCTTTTAGTTGGATTATTGATGATGAAATGAAATTGTCTAAAACAGACCTTTACTTTGATAAAGGCCCTTATAAGGAAGCAGGAGGTTTGGACTACTTAGGAAATAAAGAGTATCAAGGAAGTGATAATTATACCTTTAATTATACTTTAGGAGAATTGTTTAATACCCAAATAAAAAACGGGTTAAGCATAGAATCATTTCAAGAATTTCCTTTTGATATTTCGAATTTAAGGGCTGTAATTGAAAAGGAAGGAGTTCCCTTTCCTCTATCCTATATCTGTGTTTCCAAAAAGCGTTAAATCGTTTATAGGCGAAATTTTAATTTATAAATGATATTATAACTAAAAAAATCTATTACGGCTTGATGTTAATTAAAAATCAAGTCGTATTGGTTAGAAAGAATTGCTCTGTTGGTGGGGTTAGCGGTATTACTTGTATTCTTCTTTTAATACTTTAATATCGTGAATGATTTTTTTCATGTTTTCTTTTTTTGTACCATCATAAATACCTCTGATACGACGTTTTTTATCTACCAGCACGAAATTTTCGGTATGTATAAAGTCGTTTTCATCACCAGTACCTTCATCAATCGCAGCAAAATAACTTTTTCTGGCTAAATCATATATGTGCTTTTTGTCACCTGTAGTGATATTCCATTTTTTGTCGATGACATTTTTTTGATCGGCATACGCTCTTAATACTGAAATACTATCGATGGTAGGCGTCACAGAATGCGATAAAAACAATATATCATTATCATCTTTAAAGTGTTCTTGCAGTATACTCATGTTGTGTGTCATGGCTATGCAAATAGTTTGGCAACGGGTAAAAAAGAAGTCTGCTACATAGATTTTATTCTCATAATTTTTATGTGTAATGGTTTTGCCATTTTGATTGACTAGTGAAAAATCTGTTACGCGGTGGTTTTTCGTTTTGCTTCTAACCGAGGCGTCAACTAATTTCGGATTAACATCTGCTGGGCTATATATGGGTAACTTTTCTTCTACTTTTACTAGGTAGTAAAAAGCAGGCAATCCAATAGCAGAAAATATAAGTAAGAAAATTATAGTGGTTTTCGACTTTTTGAAGAATGAAAGCTCCATGAGTTTGTAGTTTGGTGCAAAAATACGATGAAAAAGGATATTTTGCATAAAGATGTGCTATGATTCTAAATAATAATTATGTTTTTCTATAGTGTTGGTTGTTTGATTGTTGATAAATGTGTATATTTGCGGGCTTAATTTCGATAGGAGATTAAGAACGTATTTTAATATAAAAAATAAAAGTATGTACGCAATCGTAGAGATAGCAGGGCAGCAATTTAAAGTAGCGAAAGACCAAAAGGTATACGTACACCGTTTGCAAGAAGCTGAAGGATCAAAGGTAACTTTTGATAAAGTGATGCTTATTGAGGACAAAGGAAATGTAACTATTGGCGCCCCAGCTATAGAAGGAGCAGGAGTAACTGCTAAAGTTTTAGGTCACTTAAAAGGTGATAAAGTAATCGTTTTCAAAAAGAAAAGAAGAAAAGGTTACAAAAAGAAAAACGGACACAGACAGTATTTGACTGAAATTCAGATTGAAGGTATTGCAGCGTCAGGTGTAAAGAAAACTGAAGCTAAAAAAGAAGCTCCGAAAGCAGCAGCTAACGAAGCAAGCACTTCAGATGATTTGAATAGTAAAACTGTAGCTGAATTAAAGGCTTTAGCTAAAGAAAAAGGTATCACAGGATATACTTCTTTAAAGAAAGCTGAATTAATTGAAGCACTAAGTAAATAATTAACTTTAAAAACTTACAAACATGGCTCATAAAAAAGGTGTTGGTAGTTCGAAGAACGGTCGTGAATCAGAATCGAAACGTTTAGGAGTAAAGATTTATGGTGGACAAGCAGCTATCGCTGGTAATATTATTGTTCGTCAAAGAGGAACGCAGCATAACCCAGGTGAAAATGTATATATGGGAAAAGACCATACATTACACGCACAAGTGGATGGTGTTGTAAAATTCCAAAAGAAAAGAGATAACAAATCATATGTTTCTATAGTTCCTTTCGAGGCGTAATTACATATAGATTTTGAAGATACTAAGAAGACTGCCTTATAGGTGGTCTTTTTTTATGTAAACTATTCTTGTTTGTCGTGGTTTGAATTGGGTAAGTGATTGAATTTAGAGTGTAATTAGCACAAACTTTTATAGAGAGTTGTAATTGTTGTATAAAAAGAAAAGCGCTACATATTGTAGTGCTTTTCTTTTTAATTATCATTATTGATTAATCCCCCAATTATCAAAATGATTCCCCTTGTATATTACACTACAAATATGGGATTAATAAATAGTTAAATAAAGGTTTATTGTATAGTTTGACTTGCATACTGTATAATCGGTTTGTAATACTATATAATAGGTTTGTTTGTTTTAGTTCGCTTTAATCAACTGTTTTTTTAATTTTAATTTTAGGTTCTAATAACCTAAATTTGATGTAAATATTTTTTATGTTAAGAGCAGTAATTGTAGATGATGAGCCAAAGGCAATCCAAGGACTCACTTGGGAATTGTCTAATTTTAAAAATGACTTAGAGGTAATACAAACTTTTAATGAGGCGGAAAAAGCAATTGAATATATCAATACCCATTCTTTTGATTGTCTTTTTTTGGATATTGAAATGCCTACAATGGATGGTTTTCAATTACTGAAAAAAATAGAAAAAAAAGATTTTGCGGTTGTTATTACTACAGCATATAATGAATACGCAATCAAAGCCTTAAAACATCAGGCTATAGATTACCTTCTAAAGCCTATTGACTCTGACGATCTTGGTGAAACATTAGAACGGATAAAGGCGCATCATTTGAATAATAGTAGTAGTAGTAAGTTTGATCAAATACTTTCGAGTTTTAATAAAAAGTTTAACAAACGTAAGATTACTATTAGTACTGATGGTAAACTGATTTTTTTAGAAGAGTCAGAAATTTTATTTGTTGAATCTGATGGGAATTATTGCTCTATCCATACAACGAACAATAAAAAAATTGTAATAACTAAAAAGCTAAAAGAGGTAAATTTGTTGTTACCCGAGGATGATTTTTTTAGAATACATAACTCTTACATTATTAACCTAAATAAGATAAAAGAATTTTTAAAAGCAGATGGTTATGTGGTGTTAGAGAATTACCATAAAATTCCCGTGTCTAGGCAAAAAAAATCCGACTTTTTAGATAAGTTTTAATATCGATGAACTCTTTTGTGCTACGTTTCGTTTTCTTGTTTTTTGTCTCTTTACAAGGCTATTCTCAAGATTTATTTATTGAGAGTGATACGCTTATTGATAATTTTAATCGAAAAAAAATTAATGATTATTTTGAAGTAGAAGATTATTTTAAAGACAAGAAGCTTTCAGAAGGTCAACTATCCTATTTGATTGAGGTTGCTGAACAAAGTAACAATCATTTAGGTGAAATTTATGCTTATAATGTACAGGGGTATAATATGAGAATGAATGGCTATTATGAAAAGTCTATTATTCACTATGTAAGCGCTTTACAACGGTCAAGAAAATACAAAGAATCGTATGCCGAAATTGTTATTCTTAATGAAATAGCTACCGTTTATCGGAAACAAGATAAGATACGTAGCGCTTTAAATTACTATGAATATGCTTTAGAGTTAGCTGACAAAATAGATGTTTCATCACCCAATATTAAAAATACAATTAGCAGGGTTCAGAATGGTATTGGAAATATCTATTTAGAATTGAAACAATATGATTTGGCTATTTATAAGTTTAAAAAAGTTATTAAAAATCAAGAAGAAGTAGGAAATAAAAAAGATTTAGCGATTAATCATCAGAATATTGGTAGGGCTTTTCAACATTTAGGATATATAGATAGTGCCTTGCATCACTATAATAAGTCGTTGATTTATAATAAGATGGTTGGTTCGACTAAAGGTAAGATTATTTGTCATAATAGTATTAGTAATGCATTGGCTCTTAAAGGTAAATTTGAAGAAGCTCTTAAAAAGATTACAAAAGTAGCTAATTGGGTTGATGATTATGGAGATGCTATATTCATAGCTCAAGTATATAATACACTAGGTTATTGTCAAATAAAAATGAAAGACTTAGTAAAAGCAGAGAAAAATATTCAAAAAGCCTTATTTACTGCTCAAAGTATTAGTTGTCATGTGAATATGAATATTTCTTTTGAATACTTATCAGAAATTTATCGATTAAAGAATAATTATAAAAAGGCCTATGAATATTATAAAAAATCGATTGAAGGGAGAGAAATGGCGCATGATCATCGAGATTTTTTATACGTAAATAATTTGAATGATAAATATGATAGTGAGGTTAAAAACAATAAAATAAAGAGTTTAGCTAAAGAAAATGAAATAACAAAACTAAAGCTTACTAGAAATAGAAATATTTTGATTATTGCGTTAGTTTCGATTGCGCTTTTTGGGGTGTTATTATATGCCATTTATGGGCAACGTTTATTGAGTAATGAGAAAAAAATATTAATGTTAGAACAAGAAGCTTTACAGAGTCAAATGAATCCACATTTTGTGTTTAATGCTTTGAATTCGATTAAGCTATATATTATCAACAATGAACAAAAGAATGCAGTTTATTACCTCAGTAAGTTCTCTAAGTTAATTCGAAGTATTTTGGAATCTTCCAAAATAAAAGAAGTAACACTTCTAGAAGAGCTAAATACAATGAATTTGTATATGAGCATTGAAAATATACGGTTTTCTAACGAAATCATTTATGATGAAGAAATAGATAGCACTATGAATTTGGAAAAGATAAAAGTACCACCGTTAATTTTACAGCCCTTTATAGAGAATGCTATATGGCATGGTTTATCTTCAAAAAAAGGAAGAAAAAAAATATTTTTAAGTATAAAAAAGGTGTCAGACGATTTTATTCAAATCGAGATATTGGATAACGGTATTGGTAGAGAAGAGGCTTTTAAGATTAAACAAAGTAAGTCAATCAATAGAAGATCTTTCGGCTTGGAGTTAACTAAGAAAAGGTTAGAGAATTTCTCAAATGGATTTAATAATCACTATTCGTTATCTTATACAGATTTAAAAAATGATAAAAATCAACCCATAGGAACAAAAGTGATATTGATGATTCCTATTCGTTAAAAATCAAAGGAAAGTTGTACCCAAATAGGTCCTTTTTTATGGGTGTTTAAGTTGCTAAATGATAAACCTAATAACCTAACGGAATTTTTTAAAGCTTCTTGATAAAGTAGTTTTTGTACTAAGGGCATTATGTCTTTTTTACGATAAATAAATGTGGGGAGTGTTTTACTACGTGTTTGTTGTGTAAAATCACTAAACTTAATTTTTAACGTTAAGGTTTTTCCCATAGCTTTTTCTTTTTTCATTCGGTATTCTAGTTCGTCGGCTATTTGATGCAATTTTTCTAACATGTAAATTTCAGAGGAAAGATTTTCTTTAAAAGTTCTTTCTGAAGCAATAGATTTCCTAATTCTATCTGGTTTTACTTGGCTATGTTGGATACCTCTTACAATATTGTAATAATGAGCTCCCGACTTTCCAAAAAGCTTTGTGAGTTCTTCTAAAGATCTTTTTTTGAGGTCTAACCCCGTAAAAATTCCTGAAGAGAACATTTTAGATGCGGTTACCTTTCCTACACCATAGAATTTGTCTATGGGTAGTTTTTCTAAAAAATCAATAACCTCTTCTGGAGCGATGGTTTTTTGTCCGTTAGGTTTGTTGATATCTGAAGCCACTTTGGCTAAAAATTTATTGATAGATATGCCTGCTGAAGCGCTTAATTGGAGCTCATCCCAAATACGATTTCGTATTTCTCTGGCAATAACACTAGCAGAAGAAATTCCTTTTTTATTTTTAGTGACATCTAAGTATGCCTCGTCTAATGATAGGGGTTCAACCAAATCGGTATAGTCGTAAAAAATAGCCCTAATCTTAAGTGAAATTTCCTTGTACCTAGCAAATCTTGGTTTTACAAAGATTAAATGCGGGCATTTTTGTTTGGCTAAGCTCCCGCTCATTGCAGAACGAACACCAAACTTTCTTGCTTCATAGCTAGCTGCTGCGACAACTCCTCTTTTTTCACTTCCACCAACCACCAAGGGTTTTCCTTTTAAATGTGGACTGTCAAGTTGCTCAACAGAAGCATAAAAGGCGTCCATATCTACATGAATAATTTTTCTGTAAGATAATTTGGTTTCCATTAGATAAAAATAACAACTTTTTAGCGTAGTTCAGAATTGAAAAAGCTCCAATGATTTGGAGCTTTTAAAGATTGTATGTTATGTAAGTATCATATGTTACTGTAGTGCCCTAAACAGATCATTTCCGTTTGCAAATAACAATAATGTAAGAAGAATTACAAAACCAGCTACTTGAGCATATTCAAGAAACTTATCACTTGGTTTTTTACCCGTAATCATTTCCCATAGGGTAAAAACAACGTGGCCTCCGTCTAAGGCAGGTATAGGTAGTAAATTCATAAAACCTAACATAATTGAAAGGTAGGCTGTAATATTCCAAAATGCATACCAGCTCCATTGTGATGGAAAAATACTCCCAATTGAAATAAAACCACCCAAGCCTTTATAAGCCCCTGTATTAGGGTTGATTACTTTTTTCATTTGTTTAGCATAACCAACAGTTTTTGCCCAAGCTTCCTGTATTCCCAAAGGGATTGCTTGACCTAATGAGTAAGATTTGTCTGCTGATTGATAGTAGCCTAGTTTTTCAAGGTCCGCTAAAGGAAGAGGAGAGAAAAATACTCCTATTTTTCCTTCATTGCTAATGATAACTTTAATGTTTTCTGTTGTATTATTTCTTCTAACGGTCAGTTCTGTTTCTTGATTTTTATACTTTTTTAATTCATTTTCTACTTGATCGTAATATTTAACAGGAGTTCCGTTTATTGAAACGATGATGTCTTTTGGTTGTAATCCACTTTTAATATTAGGAGAATCTTCAGCTATTTTTCCTACAACAAAAGGGTATCTTGGAAGAATAAAACTCGTTTTTGCATTTTCTTGATCCAAAATTTTAGCTATAAAGTCGGTTGGGATTTTTTGTTGTAGTATTTTACCATTTCTCTCGATGGTAAAATTGGTTCCATTAATAAACTCTATCTGTATATCATTAAATTTTTGAATTTTATTACCATCGATACTAATAATTTTATCTCCAGTTTGTAAACCAAGATCTTTAGCGGCTTGGTTCTGTACCCATATACCGTCTTTTACATTTTCATTGGGTAAGAATTTTTCGCCATAGCCCCATAGTAAAAAAATATAAATTAAAATACCAAGCACAAAGTTTACAATAACTCCACCTAACATAATGATGAGTCTTTGCCAAGCTGGCTTCGATCTAAATTCATAAGGTTTTGGGGCTTCTTTCATTTGTTCCGTATCCATGCTTTCATCAATCATTCCAGCTATTTTTACATAACCTCCTAGAGGAATCCAACCTATTCCATAAACGGTTTCTCCTATTTTCTTTTTGAATAAAGAGAACTTATAGTCAAAGAATAAGTAGAATTTTTCTACTTTGGTTTTAAAAAGCTTCGCTGGAATAAAATGTCCTAGCTCATGTAAGACAATTAACAACGATAAACTTAGTATGAATTGTGATACTTTTATTACTATTTCCATGTAAGAAAGGTGTTTCTATATTTAAAGACTGACAAATGTACATTTTTAATAAGAGTTCTAAAAGTTTGCAGCCTCGTTTTATGCACTAAATGTCTGTAGTGTTTTTCGAAAATTATTTTGGAGAAAGTTGTGTGGGGGAAGAAAGCTTTATTGTTTAAAACAACATGTTAGTAGTACCGTTATTAATCTTCTATAGTGATTTTTGAATTTATCATCGTGTAAAAAGAAAAAAGGTTCCCTACTACCAGAACCTTTTTAATTAATTTATATTATAACAAAACCTACTACTTATTTTACAAGTTATAATATTAACTGAAAGCAAGTTACAATCTATTTAAAGACTGTGCAACTGGTAATTTTACTATAAATCAACTAAGTATATTCCCTAGGTAGGGGTGGTGGTTTTACTAAGTGTTTAAAATCAGAATTCAAAGGAGGTTTTACCTGTGATTTTTTCTTTTTTCTTAAAAATGGAATTCGCGAAAAAAAAGTGTAATTTTTTAGGAAAAAAAATGACAAAATCAAGGTTTGTTTTTTTTGTAAAAAGCTGTTTTTTTTCTTTCAAATAATTTTAGCTGAATTCATTTTTTTGATCAAGAAATATTAGTGAGACTTTTCAATATTATGGAGTAGTATTTTTTAACGGTACTTAAACTTATTAAACAAGGAGTTGTTTTATAATAATAATAAAGAAGCTGAGGTTACTAAAGGCTTTTTACTACTAGATATTAAGTGGTTTTGGTGTCGAAGTATATATAAGACTATATAAAAAGAGAAAAGACCCTTTTAAGAGAGTCTTTTTTATATTAGATTGGATTGGGGAGGGGAAAAAATTGTCAAATTTCATTTTTTTAAAGGATTCCTGCTTAATTTATGTCTTAAGCAGGAATCTTAAAAACAGATTACAAACTCATATTCAAACTACTGATACAAGTATAGAGATATCTTTAATACCTCACAATCGGCAATAACCCTGAAAAACGACTCAGGGGTATCCATGAGAGGGATACCTAGTATCCATGAATGACAAATTTTGAATATTGCCAATATAATAGAAATGATTTTTGGTAAATGTCCTTTTTTCAGTAGTATAACATGATTTTTTTTCGCTTTTTCTTTTGTTTTATTCCTTATATATAAGTTAGAGAGTGATTAAATACCTACTGTTTATTGAAAATTGATTTCTTCTTTTTGTTGTGATTTTTAGTTGGAAATTTTAATTTTTGAAGAAGAAACACACTAGTTTTAGTGTTAGAAAAATTAGTAATCCCCATATTAGAGTAACTTCTAACATGGGGGTTATTTATTATTTTATTTTTCAAATTACCCTTTTACAGGAACGGAAACAATTATATTTCCCCATCCTAGGTGCATTTTAAAATTTTCATCTTCGCCGTCAAATGCAATAGAGAAAGCTTCGATTTTCTTTTTTGATTTTTTTACTTCTCCTGTTACACGAACCACATCTTGACTTTCTTTATAGAAATAAGAACCCCAAACATTTTTTGCGGTACTTAATATAATAGTCCATTCATTTGCATTAGGGATAGTAAATAAACTATAAGTACCTGCTTTTACTTCTTTGCCTCCAAAAGTAACATCTTGATAGAATGTTATTTCGGCGGCTTCGTTAGCACCGGTTCTCCAAACTTTACCATTTGGAGCTAATTTACTCAATGATCTGTTTTTAAGTTGTGGGCGACTATATATAACTTTAACTTTTTTATCAGCTATACGATAACTAGAAGGATATGCAGCAGCGTCCATAGGGCTTTTATCTAGTCCAGGAAACTTTTGAGCAATTATATCGTGAGACGTGAATAAGGTAGTAGCTATTAATGTAGCTACAAAAAATAGTTTTTTCATGTTTTTACTTTTAAATATCTATTGTATTGGTCATCAAATGTAATAATCCTTACAGAATAGCGGTTGTATTTGTATTAAACTTAACATTTGTTTTTTGAAAAAAAAGTGTTAAGAATCATTATAATAAATAAACTTACTCCAAATAAAGGTAGTAAAATTCCTAAGATTCCAATAATAACGATAATAAAAGGGGCAATACTGAAGTTTATAGGAGACTTAGGTATATTCCAACTGCCTTTTTTTTTGCGAGAAAAATAAGATAGTATAGCGGCTATACTGGCAATAGTTAAGAAGACACACATTGAAAACATAGTCCACCAGTTTAAGGAGCCTAACTGTCCTTGATGAAATGCCATAACCCACAATCTAACTTGCATTAATATACCGATATCTCTCCAATTGTGTTCCTTGACTAGTTTTCCAGAATATTGATCAAAATGTAGCATTTTAAGGGCATCAAAGTCAAATGTTTTGTTTGAAACGCTAAAGGTACTATTGGGAGATAGTGGTAATCCTAAAGCTATGTTTCCCTTTAGCTTGTGTTTTTTTGCTATAGTGATCATTTCATCAAGAGTAAGTGATTTTTTATTGTTGTTAGTTGAAAATAACCCTTTACCAAACCAAGTTTTAGGGAATCCTGTGTCTGTGGTTTTTTGTATCCATTTATAACCACTACCAAAAACATCTGTCCATGGAAGTCCTCCTGCTATGGTTATAAGTAGAAGGCTTGCAATCCAAAAGCTTGTGACTGCGTGTAGGTCTCTATAAAAAAGCTTTTTTCCTTGATTTAGTCGAATAATCAAAGCGCCTTTGACTCCTTTTTTGAATGGCCACCAGATATATAGTCCTGTTAAAATTAAGACAACCATCCAGCTAGCAATCAATTCAATGATTTTAGTGCCAACTTTTCCACCTAACAATTCTCCATGTAATTTCCGTACGGTGTACATCCATGTGTTTTTTGGAGAAAACTCTCCAAGTATAGCTCCATTATGAGGGTTTACAAAAAATGACTTTTTATGACTAAACCTACCACTTGTAAACTCTGTATTTGTCGTTTTGGGACTTATTAGTATGGCTGAGGGTGACTTTCCAAGGTAGTTTTTAACTATTTCCCATTGTTTTTGATAGGAGATTACTTCTTTTTTTTTAGCAATATTAACTTGAAGTGATTTTTTTGTCTTTTGAGTTACTTTTGGGTTAAATAAGTAGATTCCTCCCGTAATTGATAAAATAACCACGAAAGGAAGTGACACAATACCCGCTATAAAGTGCCACTTCCAAAGCCATTGATGAAGTTTTTTGTTTTTCACTTTTAAAAATTATAAGTCATACCTAAATGAAACGCACTTGGGTTACCTATACTATAGGTGTTTTGCTTACTCCATCTACTATAAGAAGCGCGTACTGCATAGAGTTTGTCAAAAATATTTAAAGCTTGTCCCCAAAATTCGAATTGACGATAAGTAAAGTTTGCTCTAAAGTTTAAGATATGATGTCCGTTGTAGGTTGTTGTGCCAAAAATATCCTCATTATTTGTGTTGACTCCTACGAGTGCTTGCCCTTCAAAGCTTGTATTATAGCTCCCTATTTGTTCATGCTCTAGGGTTAATAATAATTTTTTTATAGGTTTAAAGTTTATAGCAGAAGTCGCAATATATTTTGGAGCTGCGCGCATATCTGTATTTGAATAATCGACATTATTGTCAAAAAAAGATACGTATTTATGCGAAGCAAAACTTCCGTTATAAGTAAGGAATAAATTGTTTAGAATGAAATATTTTGCTCCTAATTCGATACCCATAGAACGTGTTTTTCCTGCGTTTTTTTGAACAAAGTTACCCTCTGTGTCACGAATAGAAATTAATCGATTGATACCGTCCAATCGATAAAGAGCTAGGTCCACTTTTAATGTTGAAGGAATTGAAAAATAGCCGCCAATTTCGTAGTTGTGAAACTTAGCAGGTTGTAAAGAAAAGGCATTTCCTGTTTTGTTTTTTCCGTTTCTAAATAAGGTGCCTATCTGCGGTGGAGTAAATCCTTTAGAATAGTTTGAATAAAGGCCTGTTCGTTTTGTAAGGTTTAGGTTTATTCCAAGTTTAGGAGCTATGTTTGTATACGTAATTTGTGTATCAGTAACTCCTGAATTTCCTTCATCAAGATTATTGTAGTTATATAAAAAATGATCATAACGTAATGCCCCCGTGATTTTAATTTTTTCTATTGGTGAAATTTCAAATTGTGCATAACTGGCATGGTTAAAAATAGCTGCTTTATACTTCAAAATATAATCATTATTTCTTTTGGTATAATTTGTATTCGTAGCGCTAGGAATGTCTACGGTGACATCAATTCTTTCTGCTTCATATCGTTGAGGGGAAAAGTCGGAAGTAGCTCCAACAATAAGACTCGATTCTTTGAAATCGAAGTTCATTTTGTGTTGAATTAAAGCAACGTAGCTTTCAAATGCATTTGAATTGACTTCTCCCGAACCTATTCCATTTAGTGCTCCATTAGTTCTGTTTTGCCTAATGCGGTAGGAGGGAATTTGATTCATTTCATTATTTCTATATATAAAATGAACGGCTGTTTTATGATTTTCATTCCAGTATTTCTGTAATGAGGAACGAAACCTGAATGCTAAGGCCTCTCGTTCTGTAAAGGTTTGGTTGCTTTCATAGTTTCCATCTGTGTAATTTTTTTCTTGAACAGAACCTGACATATCCGAACGATAATTAATATAAGAAAGACTATTTACCCAAGTTAGGTTGTCAGATATAGTATTGACGTTTTTGAATGAAATAGCCGATTTTTCATAATCAGAATGTTCGACAATTCCGTTGTCTCTCCTAATATGATGTCCTCCAATATAAAAGCCATATTTGTTATTAATAGTAGTAGCACTCTCTAATTCGTATCGAGATAATCCTAAACTATTGATTTGGAAACCAACTGACCCTCCAAAATCTTTTGTAGGATTTTTTGTAATAAAATTGAAGCTTCCTCCCACAGCTTCACTTCCATAAATACTAGAGGCTGGGCCCTTGATTACTTCGATTCGATCGAAAGTAGTATTGTTCATTTCTAATAACGCATTATGGTTAAACACTGCCACGGGGCGTATAGGGAGTCCGTCTTCTAAATATAGAAATAATGATTTAGTGGATATGGGAGATCGAGTAGCCATAAAATGTTGTTCATTACTTGCCGCTTTTGAGGTACTCATATATACCCCGGGAACTTGATTGATTAGCTGTTCGATTCCAAAGGCTTTGGTTTCTTTTATTTGATTGGTATTTATTAAACCTATAGAAGTAGCAATTTCTTTTCTTTTTTGTGTTTCTCTACTAGCCGATACAATGACTTCTTCAAGGTCTTCAACTGCTTGATGCATAGTAATAACTATAGGTTTGTTGTATTTTAATAAAACATGTTTAGTTTTATATCCTAAACTTTTTATACTAACATTACCGTCGTTAAGTTTAATTGAAAAATTACCTTCATAATCAGTAATAGTTCCTTTTGTTTTATTGTTTTTTGATATAATGGTTATTCCTGCTAAAGGCAGATTTTTCTTGTTGACTACTTTTCCATGAAAAATAGTTTGTGAGTAGGTCGTTAGATTTATTAATAAGGTAGTTATGATTGATAAGAGTATGTTTCTCATTGTTGTTTTTTTAATTAAAAAATGTGATTGATTTTTAGTATATATAGTAATACCAAACAATAGAGTAGTATGAACAACCTTAGCTTCAAAGCTTAATTGATTTTAAATTCTCAAGAACAGGAAGGTCCTGTTCTTGAGGGGGTAATATTGTTTTAGTATATAAATGTTATTTAAGTATAGTTAAAAACGTAATAGGGCAAAAACAAGGCTAAGTTTGGTAAGTGCTTTATGATATAACCTATTAGGAAAACTATACATCTATATCAAAACAATATTGAAATTTCTTTGCATTTTACTAGGAACTATCTAGTTCGTTAAGATTGTTAAAACAGTTTTTATAAGCGTATTAAATAAAAGTTAGGCGCTTGGTGGGTGAAAAATATCTTTATAGAATTCGAAGTTATAATGCTGAGTGTAGTTAAAATTATGAGTCAGTTTATTATAGAGGTCTTTATTTTCATTTAAAGATAAAATAGTAACAAAACCTATGGGGTATTCTTCCATAGTTATTCGTAAAGACCTGAAGTCATCTTCTTGTTGCTGTTCAATCTTTTTCATCAGCTGACACTTACCCTTACAATTCATTGATGGTTTGTCTTTATTTATACAAAGTACCTTAGAAATATAATCGTAATTCACTACATACTCAATATAGGGTGCTATGGGTTTTAGCATTGCAATGAGGTATAATAAAACAAGAAAGTATGTAGTAGTCTTTCTCACTAAGTAAGTATCATTTAGATTTGCTGCAAAAGTACAATCCTTACGTTTTAAATACAACAATTAAATATTTATTTTTTATTTTAATTTGTTCTAAATAAAAAAGTTATATTTGCACCATATTTTTGAAAAAGAGATGATTGTATTTTATCAAGAAAGTAGTGATACAGCAACGGTGGTTTCTTTAAAACGAGTTGCAAAAAGAATAGAGGCTGAAACATGTGAGACAACGTGTAAGGTTACGAGTTGTATTAAGCCCAAAAGTAAATGCTGTAACAAATACCAAAAAAAAGGCATCAACTGTAAGCGATGCCCCTTAATTTATAAATTGAAAGCTGTTTCTTAGTTATACTTTCTATTCTGTTTTTAATAGGAAGTAATTCTTTTTACCTCTTTGAAGTAATACATATTTATTTGCTATCAAGTCTTTTTCAGTAATTGTATAATCTTCCTTGATCTTTTCTTTATTAACAGAAATAGAATTTTCTTTTAAAGCTCTACGAGCGTCTCCATTTGATTTTAAAAATCCAGTTTTTGCAGCTAAGGCTCCGATCATATCCAAACCATTATTTATTTCATCGATAGAAACATTGGCTTGTGGAACTCCATCAAAAACATCTAGAAAAGTTTGTTCTTCTAAGCTCTTTAAATCTTCAGCGGTAGATTTTCCAAATAAGATATTACTTGCTTTAATTGCATTTTCTAAAGCTTCTTTTGAGTGAACGAATACAGTTACCTCCTCTGCCAATCTTTTCTGTAAGATTCTTTGATGTGGAGCAGTGTTGTGTTCAGTGATAAGAGTATCAATCGTATTTTTGTCTAAAAACGTAAAAATTTTGATATATTTTTCAGCATCCTCATCTGAGGTGTTAAGCCAAAATTGATAAAATTTATAAACAGAGGTCTTATCAGCATCTAACCATACATTACCCCCTTCTGATTTTCCAAATTTAGAACCGTCTGCCTTTGTAATTAAAGGGCATGTAGCTGCAAAAGCGCTTACTTCTTTGCCGACATTCATACGACGAACCAATTCAGTACCTGTAGTGATATTACCCCATTGATCTGACCCTCCCATTTGAAGTTTACAATTGTGAGTTTTATGCAGATGATAAAAATCATACCCTTGTATGAGTTGGTAAGTGAATTCTGTAAAACTCATACCTCCTCCACTTTCTCCTGAAATACGTTTTTTTACAGAATCTTTTGCCATCATATAGTTAACGGTAATTCTTTTTCCTACATCTCTTGCAAAATCAATGAAAGAAAAGGCTTTCATCCAGTCATAATTATTAACTAGAATTGGTGAATTGTCCTTTCCATTATCAAAATTTAAAAAGCGGGCTAAGGTATTTTTAATTCCAGCTACATTATTCGCTAGGGTTTCTTCGTTTAAAAGATTTCTTTCGTCTGATTTTCCAGATGGGTCACCTATCATTCCTGTGGCTCCCCCGACCAAAGCTATAGGTTTATGACCTGCTTTTTCGATATGGACTAGTAAAATAATAGGTACTAAACTACCAATATGTAATGAATCAGAGGTTGGGTCAAAACCGATATACGCAGCGGTCATCTCTTTTTGAAGTTGTTCTTCTGTACCGGGCATTATATCGTGAATCATTCCACGCCAACGTAATTCTTCTACTAAATTTTTGGTCATGATTTTAGTTTTTAGGATTACAAATATAGCATATAGAAAATAATTTTATTGCTTATGAATACTATAGAGATAGAAACTTCGTTTGTGTAAAAGGCTTTTGAAAAAAATAATAAAACACTTTTTGGCTTGGTTTTTGTAAAACTAGACAAGTTGAGAATGTACTTTGCTTGTTTTTAGAGGTGTTGTATATCATAAGGGTATAAAAAGTGTAAAAATAACTTTACTAATAAAATAGAGAAAAATTAAAAATTAATATAAATCATGAATATGAAAAATACGCTGAAAAACAGCTTGAGATTAGGAGTTACAGCCGTGACATTATTTTTAACAAGTTGTAGTGATAATGCTAACGATATACTTACAGGAGATCAAGATGCTAAGTATGAAATTAAAGTTAACCCGACAAATACAAATACTACAGAAAGGTCTGTTGATATAATTGCTAATGCTAATAGCTTAGTTAAAGTTCAAGTTAATTTTACGGGTGATAAAAAAATGCGTAGAATCTATATGACTAAGAATGTTTACAGTGATCATTCAGGTCCACAACCTTATGAATACTCTTTGGGGAGTAAAAAAAGTGACGGTTCTATAGATCTAGACGGAGATGATAAAGATACATTTACCTATACTTTTGATTTTGATACTCCAAAGGAAGTAGGGGATGTAGTTCAGTATATTATATGGACAACAAATGATAGAGGAGATTTTAGAGATGTAGCAAAAAGAAATTCTATAGCAGACGATGCTTTTGGTACAATAACTATTAAAGCAGGGGCAAATGCGGATACAACGGTAAATGGTATTAAGTCTTTTTCGACGATACTTTTAGAAGCTCCTTTAGGGA
Source organism: uncultured Tenacibaculum sp. (assembly GCA_947496185.1). Classification (GTDB taxonomy): domain Bacteria; phylum Bacteroidota; class Bacteroidia; order Flavobacteriales; family Flavobacteriaceae; genus Polaribacter. Next base: position 178,608 of record CANMCD010000008.1, on the reverse strand, counting down.
ATGGGAAATCAAAAGCTTTTTTGTCTTTGTTTGACAGAAAAGCACACAAAATTGAAGATGGTGTTGAGGTAGCGGCTCTTTGGGATTTTGGCTACTATTATGGAAAGACACATAAGGCTTCTTTTGCTTCGGCGGATAATTACCCAAAAGATGTAGTTGATATAAGAAGTATTGCAAAACTTGGAAATGAAGATACGTTAAATAAATTTTATTTTAAATTATCATCTAAGTCAAATTCTGATTTTGAGTCTGTTACTAAGAAATCGGATTTGGATTTTATTACTCAGCCGACTTCAGAAAGAGTAAAGAATTTAGTTGATGGCGATATAGTTGAATTTGTAGATGGATATGGAAACAAAGGGTTGATTAGGGTTACAAAAATTGTTCATGGAGATGGAAAAGATGGAGAAATCAAGTTTGATGTAAAAGTTCAATTTAATAATGAGCCTATTAAGGGATAATCAAATATTTTTAATAAATCAAGGAGAGGTCAGTTGTATGACCTCTTTTTTTGTGTAAAAAAGAATGAGTAATTACGAAATTTCGTTATGTAATTTGCATTAAATCCATAGGGAATATTACTTCCTTTTGTGTCAATTTAGTTAAATTTGATCTTTTATATTTAACTATTTATGATTTTAGTTACTGGGGGTACAGGTTTGGTAGGATCACATTTATTATATCATTTGGCACTTTCTTATGATGGAATTCTTGCTACGTATCGAACCGAACAAAAAATTGAAAAAGTCAAAAAAGTTTTTTCATATTATGAAAAGAATAATGATGTGCTATTTCAGAAAATTCAATGGATAAAAGCGGATATTACTGAGGTTCCTACATTGGAAAATGTTTTTTCTTACCCAATAACTAAAGTGTATCATTGTGCAGCTTTGGTATCATTTTCTCCAAAAGATTATAGGGAAATGCGAAAGGTCAATATTAAAGGTACTGCTAATGTAGTGAATTATTGTATTGATAAAGAGATTAGAAAGTTATGTTATGTGAGTTCTATAGCTACTTTGGGCGACTCATTGAACGGAAAACCTGTTGATGAAGAAAGTGAATGGAATGACGAGACTGTTAATAGTGGTTATGCGATAACCAAATATGGGGCAGAAATGGAAGTATGGCGGGCGAGTCAAGAGGGGGTAGCTGTTTCTGTAGTGAATCCTGGAGTTATATTGGGAAGCGGGTTTTGGCAAGAAGGTACGGGTAAACTTTTTACGCAAATAAACAAGGGTTTTTCTTTTTATACAGAAGGAGTTACTGGTTTTGTAGGGGTGAAAGATGTGGTTAATGCAATGATCAATCTGACAAATTCTGATATAGTTAACCAGCGTTATGTGCTTGTTTCAGAAAATAAATCCTTTAAAGAAGTTTTATGCTTAATTGCAGCTTCAATGGATAAGAAACCGCCTTCAATAAAAGTGAGAAAATTTATAACAAATATACTTTGGCGAATAGACGGAGTTATTTCTATTTTAACAGGTAAAAAGCCGTTGCTTACTAAAAATTCTGCGAGGTCTTCACATAATAAAACGTATTATTCTTCAGGTAAGATAATAGATGAACTAAATTTTAAATTTGTTCCTGTAGATACCGTTATTGCTGAGGTTGTGTCACATTATGTTTCTTAGGTGCCTTTTTCTTGATTGTTTTTTTCTTAATCGAATCCTTTGGTATACTCTTTTTAATCGAATCCAGTTTTTTAACGGAATCCAATCTAAAAATAGGGCTCGCAAGTGAATCCTTCTCTCTTTTCTTTTTATTGTATAGTTTTTGTAGCGAGTCTATGTTCTTTTTGACTTGCTTTAACATAAGAGAATATTCATCAATTTTTGAAGTGTAGTATTGGTTACTTTTATGAAATCTTATGGTGTCAATTTGATGCTTATTAAAAATCAAAGGCATATAATTAACGTTATTTTGGTCATGTTTGTTTTTTACTCCTTTAGCAGAAGTAGCAATATACATGTCTGTTAATAGGTTAATCATTGAGTCTTTTGGAATGAGGTTTTTTGGTTTCTCATAGATAGTATTACTAGTACAAGAAACCAAAAAAATACTCATTAAGAAATAGATTGTTTTAAATTTCATTATCTATCAAATGTTAAACGTTCTCCTTTTATATCTTCGTTAAATACACCTTCATTATACATTAAGTGACCATTAACAAAGGTATGAGTTATTTTGTGAGAAAATTTTTCTCCTTCAAAAGGAGACCATCCACATTTGTATAATACATTTTCTTTATTTACCTCCCAAGAATCATTAGGGTTTACAATAACAACATCAGCATAATATCCCTCTTTTATATATCCTCTTTTTTCAACATTAAAAATTTTAGCAGGATTATGGCACATTTTTTCAACCGCTTTTTCAATAGATAAAATACCTTCTTTAACTTTTTCGAGAATTGCTACCACAGCATGTTGTACTAACGGACCGCCACTAGGAGCTTTGGTATATACATTGTCTTTTTCTTCAATAGTATGAGGTGCGTGATCTGTAGCAATAATATCAATTCTATCGTCTAGTAGTGCTTCCCACAATCCATCCCTGTCTTTAGCTGTTTTTACGGCTGGATTCCATTTGATATGTGTGCCTTTTTTATCATAATCAGCATCTGAAAACCAAAGATGGTGTACGCATACTTCAGCTGTAATTTGTTTTTCTTCTAAAGGAATATCATTTCTGAACAACTCGGTTTCTTTGGCTGTTGATAAGTGAAAAATATGTAACCTGGCTCCTGTCTTTTTTGCCAATTCTATAGCTTTAGACGAAGATAAATAGCAAGCTTCTTCACTTCTTATGATTGGGTGGTATTTAATAGGGATGTCCTCTCCGTATTTGGCTTTAAACTCCTCTGTGTTTTTTCTTATAGTTCCTTCATCTTCACAGTGTACTGAAATTACTAGTTTTGTAGATGAAAATATTTTTTCTAAAACTTCTTCGTTGTCTACTAGCATATTTCCTGTGGAAGAACCTAAAAATAATTTTATTCCAGCAACACGTTTTGGGTCAGTTTTTAAGAGCTCTTCTAAGTTGTCATTGGTGCCTCCAAACATAAAAGAATAATTAGCATATGATGTTTTTTGAGCAATGTCAAATTTTTCTTCTAATAGTTCTTGTGTGGTTGCTTGTGGTACGGTATTGGGCATTTCAATAAAGGAGGTAATTCCTCCAGCAATAGCCGCTTTACTCTCCGTAGCAATATTGGCCTTATGAGTTAATCCAGGTTCTCTAAAATGTACCTGATCATCAATCATACCTGGGAGTAAAAAGTTTCCTTTAAGGTCAATTATTGTAGCATTTTTGGAAGTAATATTTTTAGCTATTTTTTCAATAAACTTTCCTTTAATCAATACGTCGCTTTCAAAAACAGTGTTTTCGTTAACAATTTTTGCGTTTTTTAATAGGTATGATTGCATATTATTTTGGTAATCTTTTTAATCTCATTCGTATTACTCCAAAAAGAGCTTCATGTATGATGCCACTGCTCATTTTAGATTCTCCTTTTGTTCTATCCGTAAAAATAACAGAAACTTCTTTAATAGTAAGGTTGCGTTTCCATGCTTTATATTTCATTTCGATTTGGAAAGCATAGCCTACAAATTTTATTTTGTCTAAACGTATGGTTTCGAGAGCTTTTCTGCTCCAACAAACAAAACCAGCAGTGGTGTCGTGAATCGGGATTCCTGTAATAAATTGTACATATTTTGATGCAAAATAAGACAAGAGAACTCTAGGCATAGGCCAATTAACCACATTTACTCCTACAGAGTAACGTGACCCTACAGATAAATCAGCGCCATCTTTCGTGCAAGATTCATACAGTCGAATCAAATCTTTAGGATTGTGTGAAAAATCTGCATCCATTTGTATGATATACTCATATCCTTTTGCAAGTGCCCATTTAAAACCATGAATATAGGCTGTCCCCAAACCACTTTTTTCCTTTCTAGTTTCGATGTAGAGTTTGCCGAAATATTTCTCTTGAAGTTTTTCAACGATTGCTGAGGTTCCATCAGGTGAATCGTCATCTACTACCAAGATGTCAAACTCCTTTTCTTGACTGTATATGGCTTCAATAATGGTTGTTATGTTCTCTTTTTCATTGTACGTAGGAATAATGACTACCGTATTTGATACCATAATTTTTCGTGTAAAATTGTGCAAATATACATCAAATAATTACTAAATTTGCAGGGAATAGAGGTTCTTAAAAACTAATAGCTTTTGAAAGCACTCGAACTTATTAGTAATGATAACAGTTGGTTAACTTTAGTGATTTTATTTATAATTATCCTCTTAGCTTTGCTAAAGTTGAAAAAACCTAATACTTTGGTTAATTATTCAGTAGCTTTTTTTACACCTGGTTTTTTTCAAAAAAGGGCGGAGGAAGGATTGTCAATTTTTTCCCTAGGAAATTTCCTTGTGTTTATAATTAATACATTGGTTTTTTCCTTGTTGCTTTCTGTTGTATTTAAAACATCTTATATTCAAACTGATACTTTTCTCGGTTTTTTAACTGTTTTTGTGTTAGTTTTTTCTTACTTATTGATAAAATACTTTATTGATTTATCTATTACAAACATTTTTGGGATACAAAAAATGGTGAATTATTTTTTACATGTTAAATATGGTTATTTATTTACATTAAGTTTGTGGGTATTGCCAATTCTTATTGTAAATGAATATTACCTTCACAGTGATTCATTTTTATTGTTTTGTGTTGTAATACTGCTCATTTTCAAGGTTTTTCTCGTTGTTTTTAATAATAAAAACATAATAATAAGTAAGTTATTTTATTTTATTTTGTACTTTTGCACACTTGAAATAGCTCCGCTATTGATCCTATATAAAACAACAACTACGTAAAGAGAAATTTTATGAAAGTGAAAACCATTTTAGTGTCTCAACCTGCCCCAAAGACAGAAACTTCTCCTTATTTTGATTTGGAGGAGAAACACAAAGTGAAGGTTGATTTCCGGTCGTTTATACACGTCGAAGGTATTCCAGTAAAAGAAGTAAGAGCTCAAAAAGTAGACTTGAACGATTACAGCGCGATTATTTTAACAAGTAGAAATGCTGTAGATCATTTCTTTAGAATAGCTGAAGAAATGCGTTTTACCGTTCCTGACGATATGAAGTATTTCTGTCAGTCAGAAGCTGTAGCTTATTACCTTCAAAAGTATGTGGTTTATAGAAAGCGTAAAATTTATGTTGGTAACAGAACTTTTCCAGAATTGACCAAGGTTATTAAGAAGCATAAAGATGAAAAATTCTTATTGCCTTCTTCAGATAAGCTAAAAGCTTTAATTCCTGCTGAACTTGACAAGTTGGGTGTAAAATGGAAGCGAGCGGATTTGTACAGAACCGTTGTAAGTGATTTGTCTGATTTGGAAAATGTGTTTTACGATGTATTGGTTTTCTTTAGCCCATCAGGTATAGATAGTTTGTTTAAAAACTTTCCTAACTTTAAACAAAATAATACGAGAATAGCTGTTTTTGGAAATTCAACAATTAAGGCGGTTGAAGATAGAGACTTACGTGTGGATATTGCTGCACCAACTCCTGAAACACCTTCTATGACCATGGCGTTAGAGAGGTATATTAAGGAGGTTAACGGAAAAAAGGTGAAATAAATAAGTAACCTTTGGAAAAAACTATTAATCGCTAGGCTATTTCTTAGCGATTTTTGTTTTTCCCATAAAAACAGAAAGTTCAAACTTCACGGTTTAGTCTATTGTATCTAATTAGTTTGCTTTATTAATACTTTAATATTTAGTTAGGTTCCATGATTAGGAATAACTGATGTATCTTTATAAATATTATTAAGGAAGGGGAGTGTCTTTCGACCAATGACTAATACTATTATATTATTAATGATACAAGGCCTAATTTATGAGCAAGTATATTGAAATCATTAGAGATTCGTACATTGGCTATTGGAATTATATTAAGCAATCCATAGCTTTTGAAATACATTGGGATAATTATTTTTATGGGTTGTTATTTATATCCTTACTTGTTTGGTGTTTGGAGATTTGGTTTCCGTGGCGAAAATATCAACCTATATTTAGAAAAGATTTCTGGTTGGATTTTTTCTATATGTTTTTTAATTTTTTTCTTCTAAACCTTATAGTGCTTATTGCCTTGTCTAATACGGTTTCTCAACTATTTATGGATGGGTTGCATAGCTTAGGTTATTCTTTTGAGAGTCTAAGGATCATAGATTTAGATAGTTTTCCTTATGTTTTGAGAATTCTCCTGTTTTTTGTTGTAATAGATTTTGTGCAGTGGGGAACACATATATTATTACATAGGTATTCTTTTTTATGGAATTTTCACAAGGTGCATCATTCTGTAAAAGAAATGGGGTTTGCAGCACATCTTCGTTATCATTGGATGGAACCTGTGTTGTATAATTCTGTGAAGTATATCACAGTGGCAATCATTGGAGGGTTTTCTGTAAAAGATGTTGCTTTTGTTCATTTTTTTAATATTGTTATAGGGCATCTTAATCATGCAAATATTAACCTAGATTACGGGGTTTTCAAGTATATTTTCAACAATCCAAAAATGCATATTTGGCATCATGCTAAAGAATTACCAGATGATAAAAAAAATGGGGTTAACTTTGGGATAACACTCAGTATTTGGGATTTTATTTTTAAAACAAATTACATTCCCCATAGTGGTAAGGATATAGTCTTAGGTTTTGAGGGGGATGAAAAATTTCCTAAGAATTTTGTCGATCAAGGACTTTATCCTTTAAAGAAATGATACATTTACTATTATAATTATGTCAAAAGATCTATGTCGAAAAATTTATTGCTAATTTTTATTAGAAACAGTGCCCTAGGAAAAGTTAAAACAAGACTAGCGAAAGTCATAGGAGATGAAGCGGCGTTGGAGTTATATAAATTCCTTTTAAAACATACGATGCAAATTACTCAAAAAGGCGTTTTTGATAAAGTGGTTTGTTATTCTGAGAAAATAGAAGAGAATGATATTTGGAATGAAGAATTTTACCAAAAAGAGTTACAAAGAGGAAGTGATTTGGGAGCGCGTATGGAAAATGCTTTTTGTAGTGCGTTTGCAAAAGGTTATGATAAAGTGGTGATAATCGGTAGTGATTTATACGATCTTCAATTAACACAAATAGCTGAGGCTTATGAGAAATTAGGTACTAATGATGTGGTAATGGGGCCGGCTCAAGATGGTGGGTATTATTTGTTAGGTTTACAAAAGAATCACCCTAGTATATTTAAAAATAAAGCATGGGGAACAGCAACTGTTAGAGAAGAAACCCTTAAAGATTTAGAGAACCATTCGGTATATTTGTTAGAGACGCTTAACGATATAGATGTCTTTGATGATATAAAAAATAACCCAATATTTGATCAATTTTATAAATAAGTATTTATCGTGAAAAAAGAACAATTGCAACAAACTACTGCTTACCTTAAAGAAAATGGGATTACAGCCCCAGAAATAGGAGTTGTTTTAGGAACGGGCTTAGGAAAGTTTATCAATGAAATTATTATAGATAAGGAAATTCCTTATGCTACAATCCCTAATTTCCCTCAAGCAACCGTTGAATTTCATTCAGGAAAATTAGTTTACGGAACTTTAGAGGGTAAAAAAGTACTGGTAATGTCGGGTCGCTTTCATTTGTATGAGGGGTATAATCATTGGGAAGTAACTTACGGTATTCGGGTAATGCACGAATTGGGGATTAAGCACTTGCTGATTTCAAATGCTGCAGGGGCAGTGAATTTAAATTTTAAGAAAGGAAATTTAATGCTTATTGAAGATCATTTGAATTTACAAGGTAACTCTCCATTGGCCTTTAAAGGTGTAGGTGAGTTTGGAGATATGTTTGCAGATATGCTTGAACCTTATTCAAAAAAAATGAATAATAAAATGAAAGCAATAGCCAAGGATAACGACATAGATTTGAAAGAGGGAGTATATGCAAGTGTGGTAGGACCTCAGTTAGAAACAAGGGCAGAGTATAGGATGTTGCAAATATTAGAAGTAGATGCAGTAGGAATGAGTACTGTACCTGAAGTAATAGTTGCAAAGCATTTACAGTTGCCTTGTGCAGCAGTCTCGGTTTTAACGGATGAATGTGATCCTAAAAATTTACAGCCTGTAAATATTCAAGAAATTATTGAAGTAGCAGGAAAAGCAGAGCCTAAGATGATTACCTTGTTTAAAGAACTGATAAGGCAACTATAAGACATGATTTCTCTATAGTACCATTTGCTTTTTCGTATCGCAATGGTTTTGTTAACATAAAAAGCTAAAATTTGTATGAGTTATTTAGAAACTACAAAAAATGTGTATAAAGAAGCGGCATTAACTCCAGAAGTAGGGTTGTGTTGTACAACCAATGCGGTATGGGAGCTTCCAGGGCTTAAAATTCCTACAATCATGCAACAAATGAATTATGGTTGTGGTTCGACAGTCCATGCAAGAGATTTAATTAATAATCCTAAAGTATTGTATGTTGGTGTTGGTGGTGGAATGGAGTTGCTTCAGTTTTCTTATTTTTCGCGTCAGAAAGCAGGTGTGATTGGGGTAGATGTTGTGGATGAAATGTTGGAGGCTTCCCAAAAAAACTTTGTAGAAGCAGCAAAGGAAAACGCTTGGTTTAAAAGTGATTTCGTAGACCTAAGAAAAGGAGATGCTTTAAACTTGCCAGTAGAAGATAATTCCATTGATGTAGCTGCTCAAAATTGTTTGTTTAATATTTTTAAACAAGCGGAGTTGAAAAAGGCGATAGCTGAGATGTATCGGGTATTGAAGCCTCATGGACGTTTGGTGATGAGTGATCCGACCTGCGAACAACCGATGAATGATACGTTACGTAATGATGACCGTTTGCGAGCTTTATGTTTAAGTGGCAGCTTACCAATCGCTGATTATGTCAAGATGTTGACCGATGCAGGCTTTGGTACGATAGAAATCCGTGCAAGAAAACCGTATCGTATTCTTGATCCTAAACATTACCCTACGGATGAATTGATCTATATTGAGTCTATTGAGGTTGCAGCTATCAAAGATCCAATGCCAAAAGATGGGCCTTGTGTGTTTACAGGTAAGGCGGCTATTTATTTTGGCGAAGAAGATTATTTTGACGACAAAAAAGGACATACATTATTAAAAAATCAACCTTTGGCAGTATGTGATAAAACAGCAAAAGCCTTAGGAGATTTAGGTAGAAAAGATATTTTTATTAGTGAATCCACTTTTCATTACGATGGAGGGGGCTGTTGCTAAAATATATTGAATAAAGTTTTTAACTTAAGGAAAAGGAATTATCTGTTAAAAGATGATTCCTTTTTATGGTTAAGTAGATGTTGTTTAAATGTATAAGTGATTTATATTTGTTTTTTATCTATAGATTTGTAAGGTGAAAAACAAATGATTAAAACAAAAAGCCCCCATGTTTTATACCAAAGAAATTTTTAAAAAAATTCATATATGGAGATATAAGTATATATCAGAAGAAAGGTTTGTATATCTGTTAAGTGTAATTGTAGGGTTTTTAGCTGGAATCGGAACGTTTATCCTAAAAGACCTAACTTATTTTTTTCATTTTATATTAGAAGGAAAATTTATAAAAGATATTCATCATTCGTTATATTTTATATTTCCAATAATTGGACTTTTTATAGTTTACTATCTTAAGAAAAAGGTACTTAAAAAAGAGATAGGGCACGGAATATCTACCACATTGCATGCTATTTCTAAACGAAGTGGTATCATTGAGAAATATAAAATGTATACTTCGTTGATAACGGCTCCTATTACCGTAGGCTTTGGTGGGTCCGCAGGATTACAAGGGCCTGCAGTAAGTACTGGGGCAGCATTGGGTTCTGGAGTAGCACAATTATTTCGGATGAATATTAAGACGCGAATGTTATTGGTTGGCTGTGCAACTGCAGGAGCTATGTCATCCATGTTTAAAGCACCTGTAGCAGCTATTATTTTTGCTATTGAAATCTTTAGTTTAGATTTGGCTTTTGCTTCCTTAATTCCTTTGTTACTGGCTTCAGTGTCAGCTGTTATTACGTCTTATTTTTTTTTAGGAAAAGATATATTATTAGCCGTCAAATTACAAGAGGGGTTTTTAATTAAGGACTTATTTTTTTACGTCTTATTGGGAATGGTAACTGGGGTTGTTTCTGTTTATTTTAGTAAGATATACTTTAAAATTACGCGCTTCTTTAATACGTTTAAAAGTTCTTTTCACAGGCTTATTATAGGGGCTATTGCTATTGGTATTATGTTGTACTTTGTTCCGCCACTTTACGGAGAGGGGTATACAATTATAAATAACCTCTTAGAAGGAAATACACAACAAGCTTTGAAGGATATGCCGTATGCAATCAACTTTGATAATGTTTGGATGGTGGTTATGTTTTTGGTAATTATAGGATTGTTTAAGGCGATTGCTATGACGACTACTTTTGCTGCAGGCGGAGTAGGAGGAGTGTTTATTCCTACAATATTTATGGGAAGTGTTTTGGGGAATGTTTTTGCGAAGACATGTAATGAGTTAGGGGCAGCTGTTTCGGAAAGTAATTTTACGTTGATAGGAATGAGTGGCTTAATGGCAGGGGTACTACATGCACCTTTAACAGCGATATTTCTTATAGCAGAAATAACAGGAGGGTATGATCTATTTGTTCCCTTGATGTTGGTGGTGGCGATTTCATTTGCTTTGACAAAATATTTTGTTTCCAATTCCATTTATACGTTTGAGTTAGCTAGAAGAGGAGAGCTTATTACGCATGATAAAGATAAAAATGTCATGATGATGATGGAGGTTGAAAAACTTATAGAGAAAGATTTTAAAGTGATCAATGCAGAGATGAAACTAGGAGATATGCTAAAAGGGTCTGTAGCTCTTTCTTCTAGAAATATTTTTCCAGTAGTAGATGAGAATAATCACTTTTTGGGTGTAGTGCTACTAGACGATATTCGCCCTTTTATGTTTGATCAAGAGTTGTATGATAAACTGACAATACATGTATTAATGAAGCCTGCACCGGCTATTATTTTTCATGATGACACTACCGAACAGGTTATGCAAAAGTTTAATGATAGTGGGGCTTGGAATTTACCCGTTATAAAGAACAAAGAATACTTAGGTTTTGTGTCTAAATCTAAATTGTTATCCGTTTATCGAACTAAACTAATTGAGATGACAGTATAGTTCATTATTGAAATTATTTATTGTTCAGCAAAAAGAGCGGCCAAGGTTTCTTCTATTTTACTAACTAAAATGAGTTTAATACGATGGTTTTTATTTGTGATTTTGTTGTGTTTGGAAGTGATAAATATTTTGTATCCTAATTTCTCTGCTTCTAATATTCGTTGATCAATTTTAGGTACAGGTCGAATTTCTCCTGCTAATCCTACCTCTGCAGCAAAGCAAATATTAGGATGAATAGCGATGTCTTGGTTAGAAGATAAGATTGCAGCAACAACGGCTAAGTCCATAGCAGGGTCTTCTACTTGTATACCACCTGTAACATTTAAAAAGACATCTTTTGCACCGAGTCTAAATCCTGCACGTTTTTCTAGTACAGCTAAAATCATATGGAGTCTTTTCAAATTATATCCTGTCGTGGTACGTTGTGGTGTACCATAAACAGCAGTACTTACCAATGCTTGAATTTCAATCATTAGTGGCCTAACACCTTCTAAGGTTGAAGCAATAGCGATACCACTTAGATCGGGATCTTTTTTGGAAATAAGGATTTCTGATGGATTTGAAACTTCGCGTAATCCATCGGCCAGCATTTCATAAATTCCCAATTCAGCCGTCGAACCAAACCTATTTTTTAGTGAACGTAGGATTCTGTAACTATGATTTCTGTCACCTTCAAACTGAAGTACAACATCCACCATATGCTCTAGAATTTTAGGCCCAGCAATATGTCCCTCTTTATTAATATGCCCTATTAATAATACAGGAGTAGCCGTTTCTTTAGCAAACTTAATAAGTTCGGAAGAAGTTTCTCTTATTTGTGAAATACTTCCGGGAGATGCTTCAATTGTATTCGTGTATAAAGTTTGTATAGAATCAATAACCAAAACATCAGGAACTGTTTTTTCTATATGCTTAAAAATTTCCTGCGTGTTAGTTTCTGTAAGAATTAAACAATTTGCACTATCAATTTGCAATCGCTCAGCCCTCATTTTTATTTGTGATTGGCTTTCTTCTCCAGATACATAAAGTACTTTTTGAGGTATTTGAAGGGCTATTTGTAATAGTAGTGTGGATTTTCCGATACCGGGTTCACCACCTAATAAGATAACGGCACCTTTGACTAAGCCTTCCCCTAATACATTGTCTAACTCCGCATTTTTTGTCTGTATCCTTTCTTCTGGATGTAGTTCGATTTCTTTTACTAATAAAGGCTTTGTGATTCTTTTTTGCTGCGTTGTGTTCGTTGTTTTCCAGCTTCGCTTGTCTTCTTTTTGAATGACTTCTTCTACAACGGTATTCCATTGTTTACAAGTAGTACATTGCCCAACCCATTTTGCGTGTTGAGTACCACAATTTTGACAAAAAAAAGTAGTTTTAACTTTGGCCATATTAGGTGTTTAAATCTACTTACAAAGAAAAGAAAACTATTTATTTTTATTGTAGATTGGAAGAAACAAAAATGACAAGGCGCCAAAAGCAATAATCATTATAGTCTGTGTCGTCCACATAATCCATCCGAAAGCTATAGCAGGTTCTTCGGGTATATTAAATAACGCAAAAGCACTGGTTACCGCTACAGGGTATAATCCGATGCCTCCATTGGTAGCCGCCATACTTAAGCCACCAGCAATAAAGCCAATAAGAACGGCACCAAAAGGAACGTTTAAATTAGTAATGGCAGGGATCGTTGCCCAAAACATAGCAATATACATTAACCAGATAAATACAGTATGGAAAATAAACGCCCATTTGTTTTTCATTTTAAAGATACTAGTAGCACCTTCAAATAATCCTAAAACAAAATTTTTCACTTTGAGTCCAAAGCCAGTAGTTGCTTTTTTTACATAGCTATAAAAGATGTAAACTACTATAGAAATGCCTCCTAAAAGCAATAATATTTTTGACGGAGAAAAATTTTGGGTTAATAGGTTGAAAATGTAGTCAAATTGTACAAATAAGGTGATTAGAATAATCAAAAACATCATGATTAAATCCGCAATTCTTTCTGCGACAATAGTGCCAAAACCTTTTTCAAAAGGAATGTTTTCATAATTGGTCATCACTGTTGCCCTTGAAACTTCACCTGCTCTTGGAATAGTATAGTTTACTAAGTATGCTATTAAAACAGCCATGGTACTATTCCCAAAATCAGGTTTGTATCCCATCGGTTCTAGTAAGAATTTCCAGCGGTAGGCTCTTGATAGGTGACTAAGTGCACCAAAAAATAGTCCTAAACCAATCCACCAATAGTTGGCATCTTTAAAATAGCCAAGTAAGGTGCTCATGGGAATTTTAGATAAAGAATACCATACCAGAGCGCCACCAATTAATAGTGGTAATACTGTTTTGATTACTTTTTTTATATCCAAAATTAAGACAATGTGTTGTCGGCTTCGTTAGGAAACACGAGTTTGGGTTTGAAGTTTTTGGCTTCTTTTAATTCCATAAAAGCATATACTATCAGTATCAGTATATCTCCTTTCTGTACTCTACGTGCAGCTGCACCGTTAAGTGTAATTTCACCGCTTCCTCTAGGGCCTGGGATTGCATAGGTTTCTAATCGTTCTCCATTATTGTTGTTGACAATTTGAACACGTTCCCCTTCAATAATACCTGCAGCATCCATTAAATCCTCGTCAATGGTAATGCTTCCAATATAATTCAAATCAGCACCCGTAACCTTTACACGGTGGATTTTAGACTTTACTACTTGGACTAACATGTGGCAAAAATAGATTATTTATATGATTCTTGATTTGTTTTTTTTAGCTAATTAGTTTTTTGATAGACTGATATTGTCGATTAAACGGATATCTCCCGCAAATACAGCGATAAAAGCTCTGTGTTTTTGATCTGGTACGATCCTTTCAATACTTTTCAGATTGCTTTCGTTGGCAATAGTGAAATACTCTAAATTTAGTAATGGGTGCTTTTCAAATTCTTTATAAACCCATGATGTTAATTCATCTACATTTTTTATGCCAAAATTTTCTTTTACTTTTTTTAGTGTTTCATAAATGAATGGAGCTACTTCTCTGTGTTCTTTGGTTAATCTAGTATTTCTAGAGCTCATGGCTAACCCATCTTCTTCTCTGAAGATAGGTCTTCCTTCAATATTCACAGGGATATTATGTTTCTCAACCAGTTTTTTTATAATCTGAAGCTGCTGAAAATCTTTTTCTCCAAAGTAAGCGTTGGTTGGAGATACTATTTCAAAAAGCCTTTTGACGATAGTGCCAACACCATCGAAATGCCCCTTTCTAAATTTACCTTCCATTTGATGTTCGAGTCCGTCAAAAGAGAAACTAGTAGCTTGAATATCGTTAGTGTATATTTCACCTACAGAAGGCATAAATACCACATCGCAAAAAATATTTTTAAGCATCAGGATGTCTTTATCAACAGGTTTAGGATACTTCATTAAGTCTTCCTTGTTGTCAAATTGTGTAGGATTGACAAAAATGCTAACTACCGTAATATCATTGTTTTGTTGAGCATGTTTTATGAGAGATAAATGCCCTTGATGTAGGGCGCCCATTGTTGGAACAAAGCCGATAGTTTGTTTTTTGTTTTTTACTGTAATTAAAAAATCCGCCAAATTTAATGTTTTCTTAAATACCTTCATGGGTCACTTCGATTTAAAAACGCGCAAAATTACTAATTTAACAACATTTTAGCATAAAAATTCGTATTTTTGCACTCTCATATAAAGAGTTTGGTATTAATGAAGGATAAGAGAATATTATTTGTTTCGTCAGAGGTAACGCCTTATTTGCCTGAAACAGAGCTTTCGTCAACAGCGTTTAATGTAGCCAAGCAGGCGCATTCGAGAGGTGTTCAAACACGAATTTTCATGCCACGATTCGGTGTTATTAATGAGCGAAGACACCAGCTTCATGAGGTGATTCGTTTATCAGGAATGAATTTGATTATTAATGATATGGATATGCCTTTGATTATCAAGGTTGCTTCAATTCCAAAAGAAAGGATGCAGGTTTATTTCATTGATAATGATGAGTATTTTAAGCGCAAGGCAACCTATTCAAATGAAGATGATAAGCTTTTTGAAGATAATGATGAGCGAATGATCTTTTTTGCAAAAGGTGTTGTAGAGACAGTGAAAAAACTAAACTGGTCGCCAGATATTATACACGTACATGGATGGATGGCTTCTTTACTTCCGTTATATTTGAGAGAATATTATGCAGAAGAGCCATTGTTTTCTGAAAGTAAGATAGTTACTTCTCTTTACAATAATGGTTTTGATGGAGAGTTGGATAATGAGCTGGCTAATAAAGTGCGTTTTGATAAAGTAAGTGATCAAGAAGCGACTGTATTCGAGTCTCCAAATCATGCTAATATATTAAAAAGCGCCATCAGAAATTCAGATGCTGTAGTTAAGGGTAGTGCCATTTTACCTGATGAAATTGAAGATTTTATTGCAAAAAGTGATACACAAGTTTTAGAGTTTCAGTCAGAGGAAAACTTAACAGAAGCATACTTGGAATTTTATAAAGAGAACGTTTTAGAATTAAGCGAATAATAGAATAATGATAAAGAAAATAGGTGTTTGGGGAGCTGGGCTTCTTTTTGGAGCAATGCTTTTTTCATGCGAGGAAGACTTTACTGAAGTAGGTGGTGGATTGGTGAAGAATACAAAATTTACTACAAGTAACCTCGAATTGGAGTTGAAAATCACGCCAATTGATGTGTCTAATGTTAGGGCTGATAACCTAGGTGCGGGTGCAGGAGCAACTGATTATTGGTTGGGCGTTTATGATAGCAAACACTATAAAAAAATTGAAGCTTCTGTTGTAACTCAATTAGGCTTTTTGAAAAACCCTAAAATACAAGATGTAAAACCTGCGATACTTAAAGACGAGATTGATTCTATTTATTCGTTTGATCAGGTGTTTTTAAAGTTACCATATGTAGCTACGGCAACGGGAAGTAATGCTTATCGATTGGATTCTATTTTAGGAAATCCATCTAGTGGGACAAGCTTAAAAGTATATAGAAATGGTACTTTTTTAAATCATTTAGATCCAGAGAATCCTTCCCAACAAAACACTTTTCTTTCAGATCAAGAGTATTATATAGAAAATCCAACGGAAGATTTATTAAACAAGATAGAAGGAGAACCCGATTTTACATTTATCCCAAGGGCGACAGACTCAACATTAATTATTAATAGACATTATGATGACGGAAAGTCATTTACAACTGTTGAAAAGTTAGCGAATAACCAGCCTTTTTTGTCTATTCCTTTGGATAAAGATAAAATGAAAGCACTTTTCTGGGATAAGTTTAATACTGATGTGTTTTCTAATTCACAGGAATTTAATAATTATTTCAGAGGACTAATTCTACAATGCGAAGGGGCGGACGGTTCACTGGTTCGTTTTGATCTTACCAATTCTCAGGCTAGTATTGATTTTTATTATACGATAACAAGAAAAGAGGTTTTGTCTGATGGGGCAGCGCTTACTTATAAAGATTCGATACCAACCAAATATTCTTTTCCTTTATCAGGTGCAGTTAGAAATGTAACGTATAAAATGTCTCCTGCAACAGTGAGTACTCCGGCCAATAATTTTGTAATTCAAGGAATGGCTGGAACAATGGCACAGGTGGAAGTTTTGGGGGTTAATTTAGAAAAGTTAAAATCTACAGATCCAGATCACGACATATTAAAGTACCAACATTTAGATACGAATCCTAAAGACGGCTATTTAGACTTGCAAGAATTAGCAGCGATTAAAACTACAACGGACTCTGCTTCAGGACTGCTTGTCACCAACGCTTTGATGTCGTTTTATGTTAATGAGACTGTAAATACAGATAAAAATATCGTACCTCAAAGATTGTTTTTGTATACCACAGAAGGCGATGATAATAGTAAAAAGTCAGTTCAAGTAATGAAAACTGGTACTGATTATACATATTATGGCGGTAGAATTCAGTCTGTTGAAGAAACTAATACTCCCGAAAAATATACATTTGGTATTGCTACCTATCTTTCTGACATATTAGATGGTACTTTACAGGAGCCTTCACCTTTGTTATTGAAAGCATTTAATGCTACTGATGACCCTCTTTTAGTAGGAGGAACAAGGATTTTTACCAACCCTATCTTAAATTATAATTGGAATCCAAGAGGGGTGACGCTTTTGAATGAAAACGAAGCTCATGGAGCTAAGAGAGCGATCCTCAAAATTACATATTCAGAGAAAAAATAAAAAAACAAACCTACTATGTGTGGTATAACTGGGTATATAGGGAGTAGAAATGCGTACCCTATTATTATCAATGGACTAAAGAGACTTGAGTATCGAGGTTATGATAGTGCTGGAGTCATGGTCTTTGATGGTGAACAGATACAATTATCTAAAACTAAAGGAAAAGTTTCAGATTTAGAAGCGATAACGAATATAGATGAAAGTAGAAAAAAAGGAAGCATAGGTATTGGTCATACCCGATGGGCAACTCATGGTGTACCCAATGATGTAAATTCTCATCCACATGTTTCTCAATCAGGTGAGTTGGTTATCGTTCATAATGGTATTATCGAAAATTATGATACGATAAGAAAAGAATTAATATCTCGCGGTTATACTTTTCAAAGTGATACGGATACTGAGGTTTTAGTGAATCTTATTGAAGAAGTTAAAAAAAATGAAAATTGTAAGCTTGGAAAGGCAGTTCAATTAGCATTGACCAACGTAATAGGCGCCTATGCGATTGCTGTTTTTGATAAAACACGCCCCAATGAATTGGTGGTAGCTAGATTAGGTAGTCCTATAGCTATTGGAATAGGAAAAGACAATGAAGAGTTTTTTGTGGCTTCAGATGCTTCTCCTTTTATTGAATTTACTAGAGATGCAGTTTATTTAGAAGACGGTGAATTGGCTATCGTAAAAAGAAATAAAGAAATTAAGGTTCGTAAGATTTCTAATGATAAAGAGGTAGATGCAGTTATTCAAGAACTACAGTTAAACCTCGAACAAATAGAAAAAGGCGGTTATGATCACTTTATGCTTAAAGAAATTCATGAACAGCCTAAAGCAATAATAGACACTTATAGAGGGAGAATGTTGCCAAACGAAGGTATTATTCGAATGGCTGGAGTAGATGATCACATGTCAAAGTTTTTACATGCTGATCGAATCATTATTGTTGCTTGTGGTACTTCTTGGCATGCTGGTTTGGTAGGAGAATACCTGCTTGAAGAAATGACAAGAGTTCCTGTAGAGGTTGAGTATGCTTCAGAATTTAGGTATAGAAATCCAATTATAACTCCAAAAGATGTTGTTATAGCAATATCTCAATCTGGTGAGACTGCTGATACATTAGCCGCTATTAAATTAGCAAAGTCAAAAGGAGCTTTTGTGTTTGGTATTTGCAATGTTGTTGGTTCTTCAATTGCGAGAGAAACTCATGCAGGAGCTTATACCCATGCAGGCCCAGAAATAGGAGTGGCATCAACAAAAGCTTTTACTACTCAGATAACGGTACTTTCTTTGATTTCACTTAAGTTGGCACAAGCGAAAGGAACGTTAGCTAAGTCAGCGGTGAATAATTATTTACAAACTTTACAATTAATTCCATCTCAAATAGAAAAATTACTAGAGATAGATGATTTGGTTAAGGAAATTTCTTACGTTTATAAAGATGCTACAAATTGTCTTTATTTAGGCAGAGGGTTCAATTTTCCAGTTGCTTTAGAAGGAGCTTTGAAGTTAAAAGAGATTTCATATATTCATGCAGAAGGGTATCCTGCTGCTGAGATGAAACACGGTCCTATAGCGCTTATTGATGAAAATATGCCTGTGTTTGTTATTGCTACTAACAAAGGACACTACGAGAAAGTAGTGAGTAACATTCAAGAAATAAAATCAAGGAGTGGTAAGATTATTGCCATTGTAACGGAAGGAGATGTAACTGTTAAAGAGATTGCTGATCATGTTATTGAAATCCCTGAAACGGAAGAAGCTTTTACACCGTTGCTTACAACAATACCACTACAATTATTATCGTATCATATTGCTATTATGTTGGGTAAAAATGTAGACCAACCTAGAAATTTAGCAAAATCTGTTACGGTAGAGTAAAGAAGATATAATCATATTCAAAAAAGTTTTTAGTGAAGTTTTACTTGGCTAAAAACTTTTTCTTTTTTATGGAAAATTTAGCCGTATGCCAAGTTATACCTTTTTGATAACGTTGGTTACAATACCCCAGATAATAAAGTTAGTATCCTCTGTAATTTCTATTACTGGATAGTTAGGGTTTTCTGGTTGTAGCCAAACTCGCTTATTTTCGACTTTTAACCGTTTTACTGTAAACTCACCATCTAAAAAACAGACAGCAATTTTGTTGTTTTCAGGAGTAATACTTCTGTCAATTACTAGTAAATCATTATCGTCAATACCTGCATTAATCATTGATTGACCACTTACTTTAGCAAAAAAGGTTGCTTCTTTATTTCTGATTAATTCTTCATCTAGAGAAATTCTTTTTTCTCTAAAGTCATCAGCGGGTGAAGGAAAACCAGCAGAGATGCCTATGTCAAAAAAAATTGCCCCTTCAGTGCTCATATTTTTTGGAGAAAAAAAAGTAATTGAATTCGGATTTTTCATACTTAACTAACTTTAAGGATTTGTTGAATATTGGTTGTGTACCTAGGGGATAAATGTTCTTGACGCATCTTCCACGTATGTTGGAGGTCTTGGTTGGCAATTTTAACCTTATCGGATTTGTATTTAGCATTCATTCGATCAATGACTCCCATTAAAGATTGATGATTAGGAGATTCAGCTTCAAATAAATTTAACTGATAACTATCATTAGCAACAAGGCCTGTTACAATTACACCAGCTCTTTTGTAATGGATTCCTTCTTTATAGATGCTTTTTACAGCTTCAACAGCTTGCTTGGTGATTGTTAAAGAAGAATTCGATGGAATACTAAGTGTTATGGTTTTAGTGGCTCTATAATGTTCTTGATTTTTATGATGTCTGTTACTACTCAATGTTACGATAATTATATGGCATTTTGATCCTTGTTTTCTTAGCTTTTCAGCACAAGACATGGCAAAGGTAGAAACTCTTTCTTTAATATCTTCTATTTTATCGTAGGTAGCTTCAAAGCTCCTTGTGGTAGCAATAGCTTTTTTGGTCGTATTGTCCTCTAATGCTAGTGTAGGTATTCCTTTTAAGTCTTGATGGAGTTTCCATTCAGTAATAGAAAAGTTGTTTCGAACCCAAGCATCATCCAGTTTTACAAAATCTGAAGCTTTTATACATCCTTTTACTTTTAGTCTTTTTTGGAGTCTACGACCAATTCCCCATACTTTTTCGATAGGAAGCCAGTGTAAAGCTTTTTTTCTTTTTTCTTCCGTGTCGATAATATAAACTCCTCCAGTTTCATTAGGGAAACTACGAGCAATTTTATTAGCTACCTTACTTAAAGCTTTGGTGGAGGCAATCCCAACACAAGTAGGAATCCCTGTCCAAGTAGCTATTCGTTGTTTTATTTGTTTGCCATATAGCGTAAAGTCAGTATTATGAAAACCTTCAAAACCTAAAAAAGCCTCGTCTATAGAGTATACTTCAATATCAGGTGTAAATTGAGATAAAATGTTCATTACTCTTTCGCTCATATCTCCGTATAAAGGATAATTAGAAGAAAAAACATGTATTCCCAAACGATCAAAATCAGCTGCGTACTTGAAAGCAGGCGCAGCCATTGGGATAAACTTTTTTGCTTCATCACTTCGAGAAATTACACACCCATCATTGTTACTTAGAATGACCACTGGCTTGTCTCGTAAATTAGGGTTGAATACTCGTTCACAAGAAGCGTAAAAATTATTACAATCGACTAATGCAAACATAATGTAAAGATAAGAAATTTGTACTTTTGCTGCCTATGATTGAAACACGTAAAGCCATATCTGAAAAAGCGGTTCTAATAGGAATTATTACCCAGTATCAAGATGAGAAACAATCGAAAGAGTATTTAGATGAGTTGGAATTTTTAACAACTACAGCAGGAGGGGTGACTGTCAAACGTTTTGTTCAAAAGCTTGATAAGCCAAATCCTAAAACTTTTTTAGGAACGGGTAAGTTGGAAGATGTAAAGGCTTATATAGAGCAACATAATGTAGGTACAGCTATTTTTGATGACGAGCTTTCTCCCGCTCAATTGAGAAATATAGAGCGAATATTAAGTTGTAAAATTTTAGATAGAACAAATCTTATATTAGATATTTTTGCTCAAAGAGCACAGACTAGTTCTGCTAAAACACAAGTAGAGTTAGCTCAATATCAATACTTATTGCCTAGGCTTACACGGATGTGGACACACCTTGACAAACAAAAAGGAGGAATTGGAATGCGTGGGCCTGGGGAAACTGAAATTGAAACGGATCGTCGTATTATTCGTGATAAAATTACCCTGTTAAAGAAAAAGCTAGTAACAATTGACAAACAAATGGCTGTTCAACGAAAGAACCGCGGAAAAATGGTAAGAGTGGCTTTGGTAGGGTATACCAATGTAGGCAAGTCTACTTTGATGAATGTGGTAAGCAAAAGTGAGGTTTTTGCCGAAAATAAATTGTTTGCAACATTGGATACTACTGTAAGAAAAGTAGTTGTTAAAAATATACCTTTTTTGATGACTGATACGGTAGGATTTATTAGAAAACTTCCTACACAATTAGTAGAATCTTTTAAGTCAACATTAGACGAAGTAAGAGAAGCAGACTTATTACTTCATGTAGTAGATGTGTCTCATGCTAGTTTTGAAGAGCATGTAGCATCTGTGAATAAAATTCTGACAGAGATGGAAAGTTTAAATAAGCCATCTATCATGGTTTTTAATAAAATAGATGCATATAAGCCTAAAGAAGAGCACCAAGGAGAAGAAGGGGAAGGGGAAAACGATCCTTCAGAGAAGGAAGCAGTAACTATTATAGAAGATTGGGCAAAAACTTGGATGAATGATATGGAGCAGAAAAGCATATTCATATCTGCTTTAAATAAAACTAATTTAGAAGCGTTTAAGGAGTTGGTGTATGATGAAGTAAAAAAGATTCATGTGCAACGTTTTCCTTACAACGATTTTCTTTATCATAATTATGAGTAGCTTTATTATGAAGTATTGATAGTTGATGTAGTTTTGTTAAACTTAGCTTAGTGTTGTTTGTTTTTATTTTTTAAATAAAGGTTTGTTTGTTAGGTGTTTAGGTTGAGTGTTATGCGTGCATAGTACTGTTATTTAGTTTGTTAGCTTCTTTGTTGTTAATGTGTGTTCTTATTGAAGAATTCCTATTAAAAAACAGCTTAGACTGAAATGTTTTAAATGTTTTTTTATTTTTAACTTTTTTTAACTACATTTGTATCGTTAGTATAAAATCGGCTACAGTTTTTATTGTTAATTTAATTCCCCCTACAAAATGAAAAATTCAAATTATCTACAGAAAAAAAGAAAACATTTCTTAAGCGTAAAAAATAGCTCAATTTATTCCCGGTATTAATCATTTAGATAAGTATCTAGTTTTTCTGCTTTAACAGTATCTAGTTAAGATTACTTTTCTCAAAGTGATCTCATGACTGTCTCTATTTTTTAGAGTTAGCGGTAGAAATTAATCTAATATTAAATCATGAAGAAGTTAGCTATATTTATATACGTTATGTTGCTTTTTAGCAATGCATATTCGCAAGAAACATGCAGTCTTAAAAGTAAGGAGAACTCTGGAAGTATTAACGATATTTCTAGTATTACTAAATGTAAAGTTACTGGTGTGATCGAAGGAGATCATAACCATGGAAAAACATCTAAAGTAGTTGTGTTGTCGACAAGGAATCACCGAAAAAGACGTTCTTTTTTAGGAGAAAAAGTTCGGTCAGCAGGTGAGTTATTTGCAGCTGCAGATGTGAATGACATGAAAATTAAGGATAGTATTCAACAATTATCACTAGCCAATTTAAAAAGTAAAATATCAAAAGTTAGATTTGCTGTAAAAGGAGAAACAGTAGGTGAGCAAATATCGTTTAACGATGTTGAAAGCATACCTCGATTCTATACATGTTTTGAGAAAAATTCAAATGGTAGTTCTACTTGTTTTAACAAAGAAATGGAAAAGCATTTGACACAAAACATTATATATCCTAAGAAGGCATTAAGAAAAAATATAGAAGCAGATATTTGGGTTAGCTTCGTAATTACAAGTGAAGGTGAAATCCAAAATATCATTGCTACTGGTCCTGAAAATACAGATTCATTAAAAGAAGAAGCGATTAGAGTAGTGTCTCTTTTACCGAAATTTGTGCCCGGTGAACAGGACAACAAAAAAGTCAATGTTGTTTATAGCTTTCCCATAAGCTTTAATTTAAGATAATATTGAATAGTTACACCAAGGAGTGAAAAAGATTCTTTTTTACTCATATTAAAAGTATTAACGGCAAATTAACAGAATTGTAAGTTTGTCGTTAATATTTTTTTTATAGTTTCGCGGCCTTAAATGACCATTTTAAGAAAAAGTAACAAGATGGTCGGTTAAATTCCCCTTATTATGAAGATATTGATGTTGTTAATGATGTCATTTATTTCGTTTTTTGATCTTAAGGCGCAAGAGGTGTGTAGTAATCCAGAAGAAGATACTTTGGATTTGAATAGCATTACTAAATGTACTATTAAATCAGGTAAAAATTCAAAAGATAAAAAATCAAGACAAATAACCGTTAAAGTATCTGCTAGAAAGCGTTTCCTAAAAAAAAGAGAAGTTGTAAAAGAGAAAATGGTATCTAATGGTAAAGGTCTTGGTAAAATTAATACAGGTAGTGTAAATGCATTAACGGCAATTAATACTGCTGAAATTAATAGAAATTCTGAGAACTTTAAGAGTGATATTGAGTATCTTAAAGAGAAGTTGTCAAAAGAAGAGGTTAAAAAAGCTATGAGGTTTAGCGCCGTAGATGAAATACCTACTTTTAGTAAATGTTCGAATGTTAGAAAAAGAGAGCGAATAGATTGTTTCAATACTGAAATGATGAGTCATATCCAAGAACACTTTCGTTACCCTAGAGAAGCCGTTCGTCATAATATTGAAGGTGAAGTATGGGTGCGCTTTATCATTGATAAAAACGGAAATGTTAGAAATATTAAAGCGCTGGCTCCAGTAAATGGTGAATTGCTTGTAGATGAAGCAAAACGAGTAGTGTCTAAATTGCCAAGCTTTAATCCTGCCTTAAAAAATGGAAAAGCAATATCCGTAAAATATGGTTTTCCTATCCAATTTTCTTTACAAGAATAAACAAAATTAAATTTTACATATTAACTCCCCCAATCATGTTTAGAAATAAGTTTGTAAAAATACTTATGCTGTTATCTATAACAGTTAATGCACAGGTACTAGTAAACGGTTCAGTATATGATGAATATTTAGAACCTTTTAATCAAGCAAAAGTAACCTATGGAAAAGAAACTTCATATACAGATAGTGAAGGAAAATTTAAATTGATTATCAACGAAGATCAATCTCACAAAATAAAGGTTAGTGCTATAGGTTATAAAACAGAAACCTTGCTAGTTTCGGGAAATACGAAAAGAGTAAATATAGTTCTAAAAGAAAGTGAATTGCTTGATCAAGTTATTATTTCAGCATCAAGAATTCCTGAAAGGATTATAGAATCACCTGTAACTATCGAGAGATTTGGTCTTAGTGAAATTAGAAAGAATACTTCAAATTCATTTTATGATGGCTTGATAAACTTAAAAGGAGTTGAATCTAGAGATGGAGGTTATGGGTATAAATCGATCAATACTAGAGGGTTTTCTACCTTTGATAATTCTAGATTTGTTCAATTAGTTGATGGAATGGATACTGCAGCACCTGCTTTAAACTTCACTGCGGGAAATATAGGTGGTGTGACAGAGCTAGATATTGAGAGTGTTGAGATACTACCTGGTGCAGCTTCTGCTCTTTATGGAGCAAATGCCTATAATGGTATTTTAATTATGAAAACTAAAAGCCCGTTTGAATATAACGAGATAAGTTTCATGGCAAAAAAAGGAGTAACACATCAAAGCGAAGCAGGAGTAAATTCGTTTCATGATATATCGGTAAGGTTGCCTATTAAGTTTAGTGATGCCTTTGCGGCTAAAGTAAACTTTAGTTATTTTAATGCAGAAGAGTGGCATGCTAATGATGATAGAAATATTGATTTGGTTTCAGGGGATCTTATAGCAGGAACAAGAGAGAGTCAATTTAATTATAATGGGCTAAATGTCTATGGAGATGAATATGTAATTCCCATACCAGGATTAGGTGGTATTACAAGGACAGGTTACTCAGAAAGAGATTTGTTAGACGATTATCGAACACATAATTTGAAGGCTTCTTTGGCATTGGTGTATCGTCCATTTAAAAATGAGTCCTTAGAGATAGAACTAATGGGGAAGCTAGCGAATGGAGATAATATATTTCAGGGGTCAAGTCGGTATGTACAACGAGATTATTATTTAGGGCAATCTAAATTAGAAGTAAGAGGTGATAATTTTTATGTTAGAGGGTACTATACTCGAAATGATGCAGGAGATACATACGATTTAAAGGCAACGGCTACCTATATCAATGAAAAAAGTACCATGTCAGAAAATTGGGGTATCTATTTTGCGAATCAATTAAAACAAAACCCTAATGACATTAATGCAGCACGAACATTTGCAGATCGTTTTAGATTGCAGCCTGGAACAGATGAGTTTAAAGATGAGTTAAAAGAGGTGACTTCTAGAGTGATAACTCAAGGAGGGTCAGGAATATGGGATCAGAGCTGGTATGCTCATGCAGATGGTAACTATAACTTTAGTAGTCTAATAAATAATTGGGCTAATATTCAAGTTGGAGGATCGTTCAGAAAATACAAACCTAACTCTAGAGGAACTATTTTTAATGATGCTACAGAAAACATAAACGTAAATGAATTTGGAATTTATACACAGGTTCAGAAAAAAATACTCAATGAAAGGTTGAAGGTTACAGGATCTATTCGTTATGATAAATCTACCAATTTTGAACCTAATTATTCTCCGCGTCTAGCAATAAATTACGCATTAGGGAGTAATGAAAATCATATTATAAGAGCTTCTTATCAAACAGGATTTAGAAATCCAACGATACAGGAACAATACCTATTTGTTAATTCGGGTAATCGATATATAGTAGGAGGAACTTCTGATAATTTAAGAAGAATAAATATTCCTGTGCATAACAATAATAGAGATGTAGCGGTATCGACTAATATTAGTGGGGTGGATATTTTAAATAATTCCGTGATTTATGAAACGGTGTATGGAGAAAATTATGCGGGTAATAGATATATTAAATCACATTATAATGCCATTCAGCCAGAAAATGTAAAGACAATTGAGTTAGGTTATCGAGGGTTGATTGGTTTGAGTAATAGTAATAATCTTGATTTAGATATTAGTGGTTTTTATAGTGATCATAATAATTTTACTTTTTATGAGCATGTCGTGGTTCCTAATTACGGAAGGATACTTGGTGATGGGAAGATAGATGCATTGGCAGAAGAAGCATTTGAAAATAAAGATTATAAGACGTTTCTATTTATTACAAATAGTAAATCATTGGTGAAATCTTATGGATTTGGTTTAGGGATGCATACTAAGGTATTTAAAAAGTTTGATGTAGGGTTCAATTATAATTTTATAGATTATGCTTTGGCAGAGGATAAAGATTTCGGTTTATTCAACCCAGGGTTTAATACTGCAAAACATGCAATGAAATTCCAATTAGGAAGTAGTACACTTCTTAAGAATTTAGGGTTTAATACTAATATACGTTGGTCCGATAGTTTTAGATGGGTATCTTCTTTTGCAAATGAAGATGTGCCTGCGAGAACTGTAATTGATGCACAGTTGAATTACCGTATACACTCGTGGAACTCTAGATTGGTGTTGGGAGGTACAAATTTATTTGGTAGCGAATATTCTATAGCCCCAGGAACAGGGAATATTGGGCAAATGTTTCATTTGTCTTTTATCTATAATAATTAGACCAAAGTTTTTTGTAAGTTTATAACGGTCAAGTGTTTTTCATTGTTTAGGTCTGATATACGTCTTATATATTGAAAAATACTTGGCTGTTCTTATTAGAATATATTAATTCTATTACTTGATTGGTTTTTATATTGAATGAAACTTTTTACATATTAACAATAACTGTAAATTTGCGTTCTTTAAAACAACATGTAAATGATGCAATATAATCATCAAGAGATAGAAAAGAAATGGCAAAAATATTGGGAAGAAAACCAAACATTTAAAGCAGATAATCATTCTGATAAGCCAAAGTACTATGTGTTAGATATGTTTCCTTACCCATCAGGAGCAGGTTTACATGTTGGACATCCTTTAGGGTATATTGCCAGCGATATTTATGCGCGATATAAAAGGCATAAAGGATTTAATGTATTACACCCTCAAGGATATGATAGTTTTGGATTGCCAGCAGAACAATATGCGATTCAAACAGGACAACATCCAGCGGTTACTACAGAAACCAATATTAATACCTATCGAAAGCAGCTAGATAAGATTGGTTTTTCATTCGATTGGTCTCGAGAAGTGCGAACTTCAAATTCGGATTATTATAAATGGACACAATGGATTTTTATTCAACTATTTGATTCTTGGTATAATAGGGCTGTGAATAAAGCTGAAGCTATTGAGACACTTGTAAAAAGATTTGAAGAAAACGGAAATGAATCTTTAGAAGCGGTATGTGATGAAAATACACCTGCTTTTTCGGCTGAAGAATGGAAGGGGTTTTCATCCAAAGAACAACAGCAAATTTTATTAAACTATAGATTAGCCTTTTTGTCAGATACAGAGGTAAATTGGTGTCCAGCATTAGGAACTGTATTGGCTAATGATGAAATAGTAAATGGTGTTTCAGAAAGAGGAGGACATCCTGTGGTTCGTAAAAAGATGACTCAGTGGTCTATGCGAATAACTGCATATGCACAACGATTGTTGGATGATTTGCAAAAAATAGATTGGCCTCAACCCTTAAAAGATAGCCAAACCAATTGGATAGGGAGATCACAAGGAGCGATGGTGCAGTTTGAAGTAGCAGGTCACGATAAAAATATAGAAGTATTTACAACAAGACCCGATACCATTTTTGGGGTAAGTTTTTTGACTTTAGCACCAGAACACGATTTGGTTACGTCGATAGTAACGGCTGATAAAAAACAGGAAGTGGAAGCATATGTTGAAGCTTCTGCCAAAAGATCTGAAAGAGATCGTTTGGCAGATGTAAAGACCATTTCAGGAGTTTTTACAGGAGCTTATGCAATTCATCCTTTTTCAGGGAAGAAAATTCCTATTTGGCTAGGGGATTATGTGTTGGCAAGTTATGGAACAGGTGCTGTAATGGCAGTTCCTTGTGGAGATCAACGAGATTATGACTTTGCCCAATATTTTAATATTGACATTCCAAATGTTTTTGAAGGAATTGATATCTCAGAAGCAGCTTTTGCAGATAAGGAGAAAACCATTATTGCAAATTCTGATTTCTTAAACGGACTTTCTTATAAGAAAGCAGTGAAAACTGTGATTCATGAAATGGAAAAAAGAGGTTTTGGTTGTGGGAAAATCAATTACCGTTTACGTGATGCGGTTTTTAGTCGTCAACGTTACTGGGGAGAGCCTTTTCCTGTCTATTATAAAGACGGAATGCCTCAGATGATAGCCCGAGAGCATTTGCCTATAAAATTACCACAAGTAGAAAAATATTTACCGACAGAAGACGGCAAGCCACCATTGGGGAATGCAGAAAACTGGGCGTGGAATATTACAACGAATCAAGTAGTTTCTAATAGCGAAATTAACGGGGAAGACGTTTTTCCTCTTGAGTTGAACACAATGCCTGGATGGGCTGGAAGTTCGTGGTATTTTAATAGGTATATGGATGCTGCAAATACGGACGAATTTGTTAGTAAAGAAGCGGCTAACTACTGGAAAGAAGTAGATTTGTATATTGGAGGTTCAGAGCATGCAACAGGACATTTGTTATACGCAAGGTTTTGGCAAAAATTTTTATTTGATAGAGCGTTGGTGTACGTAGATGAATTTGCAAAAAAACTCATCAACCAAGGAATGATTTTGGGTACTTCTGCCATCGTATATCGAGTTTCAGGCACGAATCAATATGTGTCTGCTGGATTAAAAGATCAATACGAGACAGAAGAGCTAAGGGTAGATGTAAAGTTGATTAACGCTTCTGATGAGTTAGATGTTGCGGGATTAAAAAAATGGCAGCCTCAATTTTCGGACGCAGAATTTATTCTAGAAGATGGGGTTTATATTGTTGGAAGAGAGGTTGAAAAAATGTCAAAAAGATGGTTTAATGTAGTTAATCCAGATGATATTTGTGAAGAGTATGGAGCGGATAGTTTGCGACTTTTTGAAATGTTTTTAGGGCCTTTAGAGCAGTTTAAGCCATGGAAGACTTCGGGTATTTCTGGAGTGTATTCATTCTTGAAAAAACTTTGGAAATTATTTGTAGGTAGTGAAGGTGTAATTGTTTCCGAAGAAGCTCCAACAAAAGAAAACTTAAAAACACTTCATAAAACGATAAAGAAAGTGGTAGAGGATATCGAAAACTTTTCTTTTAATACATCTGTGTCTACTTTTATGATTGCGGTTAATGAGTTGACAGCTCAAAAGTGTAATAAGAGAGCGATATTAGAGCCATTATTGGTGTTAATATCTCCATATGCGCCTCATATTGCTGAAGAATTATGGCAGCAACTCGGTCATAGTACTTCAATTTCTGATGTTCCTTTTCCAATTTTTGATGGAAAACACTTAGTTGAGTCAGAAAAAGAATATCCAGTTTCATTCAATGGTAAGATGCGTTTTAAACTAAAATTACCGTTAGAGATGGGTAAAGAAGAAATTGAAAAAGTAATACTGGATCATGAGAAAACACAACAACAATTACAAGGAAGAACACCTAAGAAAGTAATAGTCGTGCCGGGTAAAATCATTAATATTGTTGGGTAAATAAATCTGATATATAGAAAGATAAAAAAACGCGAATCCCTTTTTTAAGGATTCGCGTTTTTTTATCTTTCTTTTGTTAGTTGTTCTATTGGTAATTTTGGGTATTAGACGAATGTTGTTGGGTAGCTTTATACTTTAAAAGTTAAAACAGGCTTTAATACATTTTTTGCTAAGTTTAAGGAAATACTTCCGTTAAAAAACCTAGAAAGTCCTCTTCTTCCATGTGTCGCTATGGATATAACATCAATGTCATTTTCTTCAGCGAAATTAAGCACTCCTTCTACAACAGATTTGTCGTTGTATATACTTATGTTGTAGTCTTTAACAGGGTACTTTTCGATAAAGTTTTCCACCTTTTCTAGTGATAAAGTAGAATTTTGAAAGTTTTGAGGAGTATTAATTTTTAGTAAATATATTTTACTTTTAAAGTAGCTGTTAAAATCTAAAAAAGCTTCGAATGCTTTAGCCTCGTCTTTTTCAAAAGTAGAAGCAAAAGCCAGTTTTTTAAATTTGAAATCGTCATTCTTCTTTTTGGTTACCAAAACGGGTATATTCATGCTTCTAACCGTTTTTTCGGTATTTGATCCGATCAATATTTCTTTTAAAGCTGTTTGACCTTTAGACCCCATAACAATTAGATCTGCATCTACTTTTTTGGCATAATCTCTAATTCCTTCAAAAGGATTTTGAAATCTAATGGCATGAATTGTTTCTGGAAAGTCTTTAAAGAATTTCTCTTTTAGGTTGTATAATTTTTCTTCAACCTTTTTAATATATAACATACTTTCTGGTATACTAAAACTATTGCCAGATCCCATGTCTATAATACCGGTGGGTAGTTCCACCATATGAAGTAGGTGAATTTCACTATTTGATTCTCTGGCAATTTTTGTTGCCAAAACGCAAGCATATTCAGAATGCTTAGAAAAATCTACTGGAATAAGAATTTTTTTCATGATTTTAAGTCAGGTTAATAGAGCATCTATTATAAAAATACAATTTTTTTTAAAGACAGCCAAACTTGCATATTAGGGAATAAGTTGTTACATTTGCCGTTGAATTAAAAGAATAAGTTGATGAAGGGGACGTTAGTCCCCTATTTTTATACCTAAAGATGGATCAGCAAAAGGTTAGGAAATTGTTGCAAGAAGCATTAGACGAGAACGAGTCATTGTTCTTAATTGATATAGAATTTCTTGCAGGAAGTAAAATAAAAGTAACGGTAGACGGTGACGCAGGAGTTCCGTTGAGCGAATGTGTTAGAATCAGTAGAAATATTGAGCATAATCTCGATCGAGAAGAAGAAGATTTCTCTTTGGAGGTGACTACACCAGATATCGCAGCTCCTTTGAAGATGAAACGTCAGTATAAAAAGAATATTAACAGAATATTAAAAGTAAAAACAGAAATAGAAGCTTTCGAAGGTACTTTGAAAGAAGTTTCCGAGGAGGGTATAACTTTACATTGGAAAGTGAGAGAGGCTAAGCCAATAGGAAAAGGCAAGCATACAGTTGAGAAATCAGCAACATTGCCTTATGAAGATATCAAAGAAGCGAAAGTGAAGATTGTATTTTAATTTAAGATAATGAGATGGAAAATATTGCGTTAATCGAATCGTTTTCAGAGTTTAAAGATAACAAGAGCATAGACCGAGTAACACTGATGTCTATTTTAGAGGAAGTGTTTAGAGCTGCTTTAAAACGAAAATTTGGTTCGGATGATAATTTTGACATTATTATAAATCCTGATAAAGGTGACTTGGAGATTTGGCGAAATAGAATAGTAGTAGCTGATGGAATGTCGGAAGATGATAACGAAGAAATCGAATTATCGGAAGCAAGAAGAATCGAACCTGATTTTGAAATTGGGGAAGATGTTTCTGAGGAAGTAAAGTTAATAGACTTGGGGCGAAGAGCTATTTTAGCATTGCGTCAAAACTTAATTTCAAAAATCCATGAACACGATAGTACCAATATCTTTAAGCAGTTTAAAGATTTAGAAGGTGAAATATATAGTGCTGAGGTACATCATATTCGTCATAATGCTGTTATCTTGCTTGATGATGAAGGGAATGAAATCGTACTTCCGAAAAATGAACAAATCCGTTCTGATTTTTTCAGGAAAGGTGATACCGTTCGTGGTGTTATCAAATCTGTTGAATTAAGAGGAAACAAACCGTCTATTATTTTATCAAGAACAGCTCCTCAGTTTTTAGTGAAATTGTTTGAGCAAGAAATACCTGAAGTTTTTGATGGATTAATTACGATAGAAGGAGTGGCGAGAATTCCTGGTGATAAAGCAAAAATTGCGGTTGACTCTTATGATGATCGTATTGATCCAGTAGGAGCGTGTGTCGGAGTTAAAGGATCACGTATTCATGGGATAGTTCG
Source organism: uncultured Tenacibaculum sp. (assembly GCA_947496185.1). Lineage (GTDB taxonomy): Bacteria > Bacteroidota > Bacteroidia > Flavobacteriales > Flavobacteriaceae > Polaribacter. The sequence goes on along the minus strand of CANMCD010000008.1, from coordinate 145,884 downwards.
TGAATTAGGAAATGAAAATATTGATGTAATAAACTTCACAAAAAACGAACAGCTTTTTATTGCAAGAGCATTAAGCCCTGCAAAAGTTATTTCTGTAGATATTCATAAATTTGACGAGAATAAAAAAGGAAATAAAAAAGGTCGTGTTAATGTACTATTAAAACCAGAAGAGGTCTCAAAGGCTATTGGTAGAGGTGGTGTTAATATTCGTTTAGCTAGTGAGCTAACAAGTTACGAGATAGATGTTCAGAGAGAAGGGATAGAAGAGGAAGACGTAGAATTGACAGAATTCTCAGATGAAATAGAAGCGTGGGTGATTCAAGAATTTAAGAAAATTGGATTAGATACTGCTAAGAGTATACTCGAAAAAGATGTTTCGATGCTAGTGCAACGTACAGATTTAGAGGAAGAAACTGTTCTTGATGTACAACGTATTTTAAGAGAAGAGTTTGAAGACTAGATATAAAAAAGAAGGAGTCGTTGATCCTTGTATGTAGTAAACCAAACATATCAAAAGCAACGAAAAAAGAAAAAGAACATAACTATAAAGCTGTTAAGAATTATAAAGTGTGTTCTTTAATAAAAAGTAGAAAATAATTTATGGCTGAAGGCAAAAAATTAAGACTAAACAAAGTTTTAAGAGAGTTAAATATTTCCTTGGATAGGGCTGTGGAACATTTAGCTAAGAATGGTTACGAAGTTGAGGCTCGTCCTACCACAAAAATTTCTGATGGAGAATATCAAATTCTACTAGATGGTTTCCAGGTGGATAAATCAAAAAAAGTTGCGTCTAAAGAGGTAAGCGAAGAGAAAAGAAAAGAAAAAGAGGCAATCCGCCAACAGTTAGAGGCTGAGCAAGAAAAGAAACGTGTAGAAGAGGAAGCTAAGAAACAAGAAGTTTTAAAAGCCAAAGCAGCAAAATTAGAACTGAAAACAGTTGGGAAAATAAATATTGATACAGGTAAAGAAGTAGCCGAAGTAAAGGAGACTCCTGTAAAAGAAACACCTCCCGTTGTAGAAGAGAAAAAGGAAGAGGTAAAACAAGAGGTTAAGAAAGAAGTTGTAGAAGAAGTAAAAGAATTACCTAAGCCAGAGAAAACTAAGAAAGTAAACCAAGAAAATAAGGAACTTCCAAAAGAGAAAATAATAGAAACTCCAATCGAAAAGAAAGTAGAAGCTAAAAAGCATACGCCTCCTCCAACTAAAAAGGGGATCGATAAAGCAGTGGAGCAGATTAAAACAGAAAGGGAAGCAAGAGCTGAGAAAGCGAAGCAAACCCCCGAAAAAGCTGTAGAAGTTACTCCTGAAAACGCTGAAAAAATCAAGACACAATATAAGAAGTTAGATGGTCCAAAGATTACGGGTCAGAAAATTGATTTAAAGAAGTTTGAAAGGCCTAAAAAGAAAAAAACGGATAATGATTCGAAGAAAGATGGTGACAAGAGGAAGAGAAAGAGAATCAGTAAGCCAAACTTAGGCGGAGGAAATAATAATAACCGAGGTGGTCAAGGTAATAATAATAACCGTGGCGGTCAAGGTAACAACAATAATCGCGGCGGTCAAGGAAATAATAATAACCGAGGTGGTCAAGGAAATAATAATAACCGTGGCGGTCAAGGTGGTAACAACAATAACCGTGGCGGTCAAGGAAATAACCGCGGAGGAAACAACCGTGGTGGGCAATACCGTGGTGGTCAACGTGGTAGAAGACCAATAGTTCAAAAAGAAGAACTAACAGAAGCTGAAATCCAAAAACAAGTTAGAGAAACTCTTGAAAAACTTCAAGGAAAATCTAACAAAGGTAAAGGAGCCAAATACCGTAGAGATAAGAGAGATCAACACCGTCAGCAAGCTGAGGCTGAATTAAAAGCACAACAAGAAAAGAATAAGGTGCTGAAAGTAACGGAGTTTGTTACTGTAAGTGAAGTAGCTACGATGATGGATAAGCCCGTTACAGATATTATTTCGGCATGTATGATGCTGGGTATGATGGTAACCATGAACCAACGTTTGGATGCAGAAACACTTCAAATAGTAGCTGAAGAATTCAATTACAAGGTTGAATTTGTTGGTGCAGAAGTAGAAGAAGCTATAGAAGATGTACAGGATAAACCTGAGGATCTAGAACCTAGAGCTCCGATTATTACAGTAATGGGGCACGTAGATCATGGTAAAACATCGTTGTTAGATTACGTTCGTAAAGCTAATGTGATAGCTGGTGAAAGTGGAGGTATTACGCAGCATATTGGAGCGTATGGTGTAACCTTAGAAAGTGGTCAAAAAATAGCATTTTTAGATACTCCTGGGCACGAGGCGTTTACTGCGATGCGTGCAAGAGGAGCACAGGTTACGGATTTGGTAATAATTGTTATTGCAGCAGATGATGATGTGATGCCACAAACGAAAGAAGCAATTTCTCACGCACAGGCTGCGAATGTGCCTATTATATTTGCAATTAATAAAATAGATAAGCCAAACGCGAATCCTGATAACATTAAAACCCAATTATCTTCGATGAATTTATTAGTTGAAGATTGGGGAGGAAATATCCAATCTCAGGAGATATCAGCGAAAACAGGTCAAGGTGTAGATGAATTACTTGAAAAAGTATTGTTGGAAGCTGAAGTACTTGAGCTTAAGGCAAACCCAAATAAAAATGCCATAGGTACCGTAGTAGAAGCACAATTGGATAAAGGTAGAGGATATGTGTCTACTATTCTTGTTCAGGCAGGAACATTACGTATTGGTGACTACCTATTAGCCGGTAAGCATAGTGGTAAGGTAAGAGCCATGTTTGACGAAAGAGGGAACAAAGTTATGGAGGCTGGACCTTCAACTCCTGTGTCTATTTTAGGTCTTGATGGAGCACCACAAGCAGGTGATAAATTCAATGTATTTGATGACGAGAGAGAAGCAAAACAGATTGCTGTTAAACGTTCACAATTACAAAGAGAACAGTCTGTAAGAACTCAGAAGACGTTAACGTTAGATGAGATTGGAAGACGTATTGCTTTAGGTGACTTTAAAGAGTTAAATATTATCCTTAAGGGAGATGTGGATGGTTCGGTAGAAGCGTTAACAGATTCATTCCAGAAATTATCTACAGAAGAGATTCAGGTGAATATCTTACACAAAGGTGTAGGGGCAATCACAGAATCTGATGTGTTGTTAGCTTCTGCTTCGGATGCGATTATCGTCGGATTTAATGTTCGTCCTCAAGGGAATGCAAGAAATGTAGCTGATAGAGAGGAAGTAGATATCAGAACTTACTCAATTATTTACGATGCTATCAATGACTTAAAAGATGCCATGGAGGGAATGTTATCTCCTGAAATGAGAGAAGAGGTTCTTGGTAATATTGAAATAAGAGAGGTGTATAAAATCTCTAAGATTGGAAATATCGCGGGATGTATGGTAATGAATGGAAAAATCACCAGAGATGCTAAAGTACGAATCGTACGTGAAGGTATTGTTGTTCATGACGGTGTGTTAGCTTCATTAAAGCGTTTCAAAGACGATGTTAAAGAGGTAACCAAAGGATATGATTGTGGTCTTCAAATTAAAGGATATAATGATATTAAAGAAGGAGATACTATTGAAGCTTATACAGAAGTAGCCGTTAAGAAAAAACTTAAATAAAAAGTATATAAAATAGCATAATTAAGAAGTCGTCTAAAAAGTAATTTTTAGACGATTTTCTTTTAAAGTTTTATGCTCAGTAAGCTCATTGTCAGAAGTCTACCGAATTTTATGCATTAACTCAGAAGCCCTATAAGGATTAGCCCAAGAATCCGCTCCACTAGGATCTACTTTTCTTCATATTCTAGAAATAGTTGATTTTTAAATTGTATGAAAAACAGGGAAGCCTTTGAACTTAAGTAGGTTTAACCCTCCTTTGCCTCCAATATACCAAGGCAAACTAAAGTCAAAAGGAGTGTTTTTGGTTATTATACCACTATCAAATCCACGAATATAACCTCTTAAATCGGGGTTAATTACATAATTTCCTACTTTGTATTCTACTCCTGATCTTTCAACTCCTACTACGGTTAAACCTTTAGAACTACCATCCCAATTTTGTACATCTTCAACTAAATAAATGTTAGAATCATTATCATCAACATGTTTAATTATTTTTCCTGTTTTATCAATATAAGTTGAAGCTTGCCCCTGCGAACCATCTGGTAATGTTTTCCACCTTGTTTCATCTTTATAACCTGAAGCCTCCCAAATTTTCTGTATTAACTCAGAAGTATCTTTGTTAAAAGGGTTTGCCCAAGAATCCGCCCCACTAGGATCTGCCCAATAAATGGGGGTATTATCAAAAGCACTATATGTTGAAAAACTCCAATGTACTATTGGATCAATACTAGTCCAACGAGCAATTGTAGGATCATAACTACGTACATCCATTTCATAGAGATTCAACCCCTGTGATTCTTCCAATTCAATACCGTTAAATCCAAACTTCTTTGCTGTTGCATTTCTAAGGGAAGATTTTTCACTATTATAGCCTTTATGCTTAAGCCCGAAAGGGGAATAGTTTATGTAAAAAAAATTTAATCGGTCACCTTTTTTTACGCATACTTCCTCTCAGATTTTTTATAAAATGAACGTCCAGTTTCATTATCTAGGTAAATACAGAAAAATTAAAAGCAGCTCCGTAGCTAAATCTTAGGTTTTTACACACTAAAATAACCAACAACCTTAATAAACATAGCGGATTAGTAAATCATTTTAAAACTCGAAGCAACTCAACGCTACTAGAACCCTTTCTAGTGGGAGCTAAATTTTATAGTTTTAAACGAATTTAATAATTGTTGTTGAGTCTTTAAATCAATGTTTTTAGCATAGATAGTTAAATGATTTTTGGAACCGTTAACATTTCTAAAACTAATACCAGTAACTCCCTTGTGACCTATCTTTGGAACTTTTACTTTTCCTATCTCCCCATTTATTGTATCATAATAATAGTATGAGCTATGAAATATTGCTTGATTTTCATCAATTTCGGGAGTATCAGACCATTTTAAGTATTCTGTATCCATTTCTAAAGAATCATATTTTTTTATCTGCTGTCTGGAAAAAACCTTTATTGTTTTTTTAAATTTTTTAGAATATAATCCATAATCAAAAATTATAGTATCTTTTTTATTTGTTTGAACTCCATAGACTTTAGAGTCTATGCCTTTTATTTTAATTTCTTTCCAATTATTCGGAAAAACTATAGAAAACTCCTTTTTTCTTAATTCGAAAGGTTCTTGCGAACATTGAAAACATAAAGAGAGTAGTATAACGGATATTAGTTTCTTCATTATTATTCTAAGTTATTTGTATTTCTTTTAATAAAATCCTCTACTTGGTTTTTTATAGTATTCACCTTGGTTTAGCTGAGAATCTTTATAAATTCCATCTTCATCATTTGGGTTTAGCTGACCAGAAACTATCTCTCCTTTCTCTTCTTTCGTAACATGTTTATTATCAAAAGTCCCTTTGTCATTCATTAAACCATAATCTGTATGATCAAGTGTTAAATTATGCCCTATTTCATGTTCTGCTGTTTCGTCAAATTGACCAGTAGCAATTGTACCACTTTCAACAGCACTTATTCTACCTCCTAATTCTGCAACACCAACGGCATCGGTAATATCTTTATCAGTTATAATCATTACGTGGTCATTCTTACCAATATCATCAAGTGATTCGACAACTTTATAATCTACTGCAATACTGATATTATCAATATTTTTAACACCTAAGACTCTATTATATCCATCTGCTCTACCTTTGAAACTAGACAAACTAGCAGAGCCAGACGGTTTAGAGAACATAGTTTTAGACAGGTCTACTCCAGCAGAATTAACAACGGTTAGAGTTACTTTAATACTAATATTCCTTTGCTTAAAATGTTTATCTCCTCTAGTATTTGAAACAGTAGTTATTACATCAGGAGGGGTGTCTTTAGGACTCATAGGAGCCATTCCGTCAGGATCTATAAAATAAATAGGATTATCAAAAGCATAATTATACGGTGAGTGCCTGCGCATTTGTTCTGCTAACGGATCAAGGTTCATCCATCTCCCTAGAGAAGCATCATAATTCCTTGCCCCGAAGTCATACCATTGTATACCAAGTTCATCATTAAGCTCCTTTCCGTTATATCCGAATTTCTGTGCAACACTGTTTCCTAGTGGTTTAACTATATTGTTATACCCTTTATGTTTCAATCCAAAAGGGTAATAGTTCTTTTCTTCAATAATTTCAGAAGCCGACTCTATTTTTCCGTTATTATTGGCATCGGTATAACTCAATCGCACATTCCCCAAATGATCTAAGTAATTAGAACAAACAAAGCTAATCTCTCATATCTTGACTATTTAATAATTTAGGTTGAGATATTACTATCATTTCAAAATCAGTAGCTATTAATTCAATAACTCCCCTATCAGTATCTATTATAAATTTCCAATCTGTCATTTTTTTATTTGGTGTTAAACCCATTTTTTCTCTTTTAATCTCATCAATATCTATACCTACATATCCCTTAAGGGATATGTTCAATTCTAAATCAGATATATTTTTAAAGATTAGTTTACATGGAGACACCCAAAACTTAAAAAAGTTATTATCTTCTTTCTCCCATTTAAATATATAATCTATATAAATGATAAAATTTAATTCTTCATTAGGAAATGTAATTTTATATATACGCGAATCATGCCATCCCAAATAATTAAAATCATCATTCGTCCATTTTTCTTTAACTCTCATACCTTTAATTTACTTCCTTACGTTTTTTGAGAACTTTTCTAACAGTGCTTCCTGAAAAAATTGTTACCAGATATGATTATCTTCATTTATGTATATGTCATTTTTGTAAAATTTTTTAAGATTTATTCCACAGAAAGGACAAAAGTTTATGAAGGTAGATTGTCCTTGGTTATCCAATTTACCATTATAACCTTCTGTCAAAATAAAATTATATTTACTATCCTTCTTTTGGAAAGAAAACCCTCTCTTCTTACTTTCGTTTATAAAAGAATTACTAGATTTAATAACTCTAATATTTAATCCAAAAGAAGATTCTCCTTCAAGTAAGTGTTTAAATTTGTTACAACATGTTTTTTTCATAATTAAAATGGTTTAGCAATAGAATTAATAGCTTCAACTAGGTTTTTTCCATTAAACATATATTCTGTACTGATTTTTCCAGTTGTTCCATGTATTCCTGTTTTTGTTGAAAGTTCTCCCATCATTTGTAATTTTTTTATCGCAAAATCTGTAATTTTATATTGTTGAATTATATCTCCATTCTTAACATAAGTTGCGGCAACTGTAGCATCATCAGTTAAGAATAAAACTGATGATGCTGTTTCTGAACCCGTTGTCCCTCTATACAATATAGTTGATGCATCAAATTCATTTATTGGTTTTAGAAACTTTAGATAATTCACAGTAGAAGAAGCTGATTTTATGCTTTTTTTTGCTTTAACTATTCTATATAGCCATTTTCCTCCTTGAAAAACCTTAAAAATAGCCCATTCTCCAACAACCATTAGTCCACCTTCAATAGCAGCCTTCTTTCCTGCTTCACCCTCTACTTTCATTAAATTATTGTATTCATCAGAAGAACTAGTTCCATTTCTTTTTGCCATTTTACTAGCTATCCTTTGGCGTATCATCCTTTCAGCCCCAGCCTCACCACAGCATTCATCTTCTGAATTACCAGTATCTTTATCATCGCTTTCATTTTTCCAAACGGTTTTACCATTACCCGAAGCATTCCAAATTTTCTGTATTAACTCCGAGGTATCTTTGTTAAAAGGATTAGCCCAAGAATCCGCTCCACTAGGATCTGTCCAATACACGGGATTATTATCAAAAGCAGTATAAGTACTCATTGAGTAATGTGTAACAGGATCAATACCAGTCCAACGAGCAATTGCAGGATCATAACTACGTACATCCATTTCATAGAGATTCAACCCCTGTGATTCTTCCAATTCAATACCATTAAATCCAAACTTCTTTGCTGTTGCATTTCCAAGAGAAGATTTTTCATTATTATAGCCTCTATGAAGCCCACCGAAAGGATAGTAATTCTTTTCTTCAATAATTTCAGAAGCCGACTCTATTTTTCCGTTATTATTGGCATCGGTATAACTTAATCGCACATTCCCTAAATGATCTAAATAATTATACACATAACTAAAGCCAGTATTGTCTTTGCTTACATAGCCCTCAGGATGGTTAAAAAATTCTAGATTACTATTCTTATAAATATAATTCCCCGCATAATCTGTAGTTATGCCTGCTACTTTTTTACGAAGTTTCGTCCCTGTAGCATCATAGGTATAATCAATATGCTTGCCTTTGATGCTTACTCGTTTAGGTAGGTTTAAATAATTATAAGTAATGCTTGTAATCTCCTTATTAGCATCTTTTATCAGATTTCCATTAAGATCGTACAAATAATCATTTCCTGTATTTGTGCCGTCTTTAAATCCATACGTTTTATTGGAAGTATCCGTTACCTTTTGCAGTTTATTACCACTATCATAAACGTATGATAGGTTATCCATCAATCCAAAAGCCGTTGCCTTTTCATTAAGATGCCCGTTTCTTCTCAGCGTTAGGATATTACCGTTTTTATCATAAGTAACATTTGAAAGATTGTAATTCCCTGTATTATCCGTAGCACTAAGCAGTCTATTTTGACTATCATAATTATAGGAATACGACGTACTCACAGGATTCCCAGAGTTATTTTTACCCAAGGTATTCCACTTTGTTTGTGAGATATTTCCGTTGTATAGTGCAGTTCCCATACTTGGTTTGTTATAGGCTAGGCTAAAGTTAAACAAATCCTTATCATTATAGCCATCCTCGTTAATGTTTTTTAACCAGCCTCTTACATTGTACTTATAATTTACGATTTGCAGTCTGTTTTGCGTGGTGTTTCCTCCAACCCCTTTGCTTATCAGTTGTCCTAAATCGTCATAGGTATTCTTGGCTATGACTTCCTCTTCTTGGGTATTGATCTTTTGCGTTTGTTTTAGCAATCTTCCTCCATGGTCATACTGAAATTTATCCACCGTTACAATTGGCGCTTGCCCTTGTTTGGTATGGGTGGCTTTAGTCTCTAACACTTTACCAACAAAATCGAGTTTACTCGCTACAATATCCGTTGTCTGTAAAAACGCATTATGGCTATACACATAAATAGGTCGTGACTTCTCGTCATAATAGGTAACCGAGGTAATCCACTTGTTGGTATCTAAAACCCTCACCTTACTACCTGTAGCCAATCCCTTGGCATTGTTTGTACTCTTTTCCCCATAAACACTTACAATATCTGGTGTTCCTTGTTTATCAAACGTGTAGGTATCGTAATAATTCACTGTCAGCAAGATTCCTGTTTTAGGAAAATTGTTGTTGGTGTAATACACCCCTAAACTTCCTTGGGTACTTAATTTGGTTTCATAAAAAGAAGCAGCTTTGTTATTGTGTGAATCAAAAAGGAGTTGCATTTGTTTCCATGATAGGGGTTTTTGATGGGTATACATTCCTGTATAAACGACTCTTTCAAGCCCATCATACTTGGTAAAAAGCCATTGGTTGTTTTTTCTGAGGTTGGCATCTTGGGTCATCACGGGACGGTCTAATTCATCATATACAATATACTCCCAATCTTTCCCAGCGATCTTCTTTTTTACCAATCGGTCTCGATGGTCGTATTGATACTGGTAACAAAGCTCGGATAGTTCAGTTGTAGAAATCCCGTCATGGGTGTTTACTTTTGGAGGAAGGGTATAGCTAAGATTTCCAAAATTGTCGTATACATAATAGGTATCGTGTGGGGTGACTCTTGTTCCTACCTTTGCAAAACTACGTTTTAAAACGACCTGTCCTTTGATGTTTTTATATTCCTCTGTAGTATGCAGTTTACCACTACCCTTATGATTTTCATCTTTGGTAAGGGTCTTATACAGTTTTCCTGCGGCAAAGTATTGTCCTACCACCAAATTTGGAACAAATAGCTTCCCATCTCTTGTTGTTTTAACCGTAAAGATGCGCACCTTATCGCTTGCTGTATTGGTAGTATAATCAAATACAATTTCATGTCCTCCGTTTTTTCTCCAATCCTTTCCCGGGGCAGCCTGAGAAAGCACCCTGTTTAGCGGAGACGCCTCAAAGGTTTTTTCTGAAAAAGCATTTATCTGTGTAGGATCGGTAATCCCTATAAAATCATCTTTACCATATTTTTGGTAGAATTTTTGGGTAGCCAGTCCTGCGTCATTACGCATGCTTCCATTAGTTTTAATATCAGTATAAGATAAAAAGTCTTTTGCCTGTCTTCCAAAAGCATCGTATTGAACATGGGTAATAATGTCTTTAGAAACCTGTGTAGTCCCTCTAGTCATGACAGTAATACTGGGCGATGCTGCGTCTAGTTTTTCTAATACAGGTTGCCAAAAATATTGGTGGGTGGTGTTACTAGTAGCATAATACAAATAGCTTCTAAAACGTGCGCTTTGGGTGGTGCTTCGCCATCTAAATTCTATTCCGTCTAATACTTTGTTTCCTTGTTGTTCGTAGACCCCACTAATTCCCTTATCAGCTCCGCGGTAGTTTTTAGGATGTACAATTCCTACAAGCAGGTACCAAGTATCTAACTTAGGCAAGTCTCCTGACCAAAAATAAGGGTTGTTATTAGGCGTACCGTTTAGGTTGTCAACGGTCTGTGTACCGTGGTAGGTTCTTCCATCTTGGCTACCTGTTCTTTTTACCCATACCGAATAACGATAACTTGCATTGGGATCAATCTTTAGGTAATCGGTATTCCATCCGCCATCGGCATTGCTTACGATGTCATTCCCGCATTGCCAAAGTACTTCCAAGTTTCCTTTAGGGCTTGCCCCTTGTACCAAATGGTTTTCACTGGCGAGTCCGTTATTATTATAAAAAGGAGTTTTACCAGCATTTAGCTTCCAGTTACTAGGAAGTAAGTTTACATAAACAGGCTCGTTAATTAAGGGGCTATTTTGTATGGCTATATATTGTTTTTCCCTGCCCAAACCATCAAAATAGGTAACCCCTTCTTGTACCTCTTCTTGAGAGACTATTTGTGAAGGATCGGAAACAGGTTTTTGGTATACGCTGGTCAGTATATAGTTTTCATTACTAAGTGCTGGAGGTATGTACGGATTTTTCTCACCACACCCTTGGTAAGCACCTTTTCTTGTAGGGCATTTATCGGTTTTATCTGACACATATCTTTTGGGTTTAGCGCATTGTCGTTGTACCTTGGTTGGGTCGCCAAAACCATCCCCGTCAGTATCGGCGTACCAAGCCGTTTGCGGGTGCAAGTAGGTGTTGGTATCATTACAGTCACTAGAGGTCATTACATACCCTGAGGGCTTTGTACATTGCTTTTTGGTAACACTTGTTTTTCCATAGCCATCTCCATCGGCATCTAAATACCAAATGGTGTTGGGGTGAATGTGTTTATTGCTATCATTACAATCTCCCGTCTTCCTTATATATCCCGAAGGCTTTGTACATTGTTTTTTGGTAACACTAGGATTCCCAAAACCGTCACTATCGGCATCTCGATACCAAATTGTAAGAGGACTAATGCTTTTATCACCATCATTACAATCACTGCGGTTGCTTACATAACCAGTAGGCTTGGCGCACTGTCTTTTTATGAGGTTAGGATTTCCATAACCGTCTTTATCTGCATCTCGATACCAAATGGTATTGGGATGGAGTCCCCTATTGGCATCATTACAATCACTAGGGTTGCTTACATAACCCGAGGGTTTGGTACATTGTTTTTTTGTAACACTAGCGTTTCCATAGCCATCTCCATCGGCATCTCGATACCAAATGGTAAGCGGATTGATATTTTTATTACTGTCGTTACAATCACTACGGTTACTCACATAGCCAACAGGTTTGGTACATTGTGTTTTTGTAACATTAGGGTTTCCATAACCGTCTCTATCGGTATCTCGATACCAAACAGTTTTTGGGTGTATATTTTTGTTAGCATCATTACAGTCACTGTTAAAAATTACATAGCCTGAGGGTTGTCTGCATTGTTTTCTTGATATGCGAGGATTTCCATAACCGTCTCCATCGGTATCTCGATACCAACGAGTATTTGGGTGTATATAGGAATTTAAATCATTACAATCTTGACCGTTATTTACATAGCCTCGGGGTTGTTTGGCGCGCATGACTCGGGTCTTTGGGTTTCCATAGCCGTCCTGATCTAAATCTTCATACCATGGATAAACATTGCCGCTATCTCCACCGCCTGAATCATCAGGGTCAGGGACTTTAGGGGTATGGGCAGGGATACTGTCCTTTGTTGTATTGGAATTAATCAAAGTGTTCTGACTGTATAGCATAGCGCTGTACACCAAAAGAAGGATTGTTAAGCATTTTTTCATAGATAATTATAAGTTTAAGGTTAGTTTTTGTAATGGTAAGACAGTTTTTTAAGTAGTTTTTTATCCGTGTCTTTGATCGTTTTCAAACGGTTAAAGCCATCATATTGATAAGACATGGTTTTTCCTTTATCATCGGTTACGGTACTGATTCCGATCAAGGGAATGTAAGTATAGGTGGTAACTTTCGCATGACTTAGTTTGTTGCGTATTTTATGTATTTCCGTTTGTATTTGAGTTTCAGAATAGGACTGTAGATACGACAAATCATCGCTACTACTTTTACCCAAAGCACCTACTACTTCGACATAGCTAGCATTTTCTATTTTAGCAATGGGTTGGCTATAATTATACCCCCATAAATACACGGTACGGCTTCCTTTTGATTTGCTAAATTCCGTGGGATTTCCTTTTACATCATAACGATAGTAGGTTGCTTTTGTCTCCAGTGGTAATACTTCTTTGGCTGCCTCAACGCTACTAGGCACACTATGTGTATTCCATAGCTGATAATTGGTACGTTTTTTATGGTAAAGAACTCCGCTTTGATACGTCTCTTCTTGAAGGGGTATGGCTATTTGGTGTTTTTGAATTAAACGATCAATAGCCGCAGATGCTGGGGTAGTTAATCCAGATAGTTTAGATTTATCATTTGGGTAATAGGTTTTCTTTTGTAAGGTTTGATGGTAGCTATCTACCATTTTTTCTTCCGTTTTAAAATAATACGGGTTGTCATAAGCAAAATGCTTTCGTGTGACCATTGGATTTTGACCGTTACTATCAAATAAAGAGTCAATGGATTGTGTTAATAGTTTTTTTCCTAAAGAAAAACCTACTTTTTTGTACATAAAGGTACCATTGGCTTTTGCGCAAAGCCCTCCGTGAAAATCAAGGGATATCTTCGGGAAGATAATCGCATCATGAATGATATTTCTATGTATGGTAGCTTGGTTTACTTTTTTATACCTATTGCTCAAACTTTGTATCTTAACATACCCTTGTGCATTATTTCCTTTAAAAACAACCTTTCTTTTCAGACGCCCTCCTGCCCAACTTTCTACTTTGAAATTCCTAAAGTTTCCATAACCAAAAGTTTTTAGTGTATTTAAAACATCCGATAATTGACGAGGTATTTGCAATCCTGCACAAAGGCCTCCTAAATAATTGGGGTGTAAAAACAATTTAAATTGACTGCCTGAACCTGCCGATCCGTTTCCTATAATTTTATATACGGGTGTAGGATCGTATAGAGAAACGATTTTTCCTTTGATATTACCTGCTGCATCCTTATCATATGCTGTTACGTTATTGTATTCAATTGCTGGCCCGCCATTATTATTCAATGTATAAGCAGGAGAAGAACTTAATACATTATTAAAGGCCTCACTAGCATTCCAACGAAATACTTGATAATCGTTAAGGTTCATAGGAAGAATACGATTCGCCTTTTTATATTCAAACTCTTTTTTAGCAATATACTGAGGGCTTTTACCGTCGTACTGTGTGATGGACTTTATACGCAGTCCACCCATCGTAATTTCTGTTTTTTTATCCTCGTATCCCAAAAATTGTTTCCATTCTACCCTAGCTGTTAGAAAAGGACAGCCTGCCGCTCCTTGGAATCCCTCACCGTATTCCATTCCTTCTAAGGTATAAGTCGTATTTCTATGAAGAATCTTAATTGCGCCATGTTTATAGGTCAAATCTATAGTTTTTCTCGATTCAGGATAAGTACTTCCTGTAACGGCATCTCTACGAACAATTTTTTCATAATTATTACCGTTAAATTTTACATACGAACGATTGGCATATCCTGCAGAAGCGTATGTAAAATAGGTAATTAGTTTTCCTCCTATTGGAGTATAATTGCCAATGGTAAAAGTATTTTTCTGAAGTTTGTTTTTACAAGGTGCTGTGGGGTAGCCTCCTTTACCTTGGGCATAAATAGCATAGCTATGCTTTTTATGTTTCTTAATTCTCTCTGTTTTAATATACTTATAGGCGTCATATTCAAAAATGGTATACCCCCCTGTTGGGTAGGTGATCTTTGTTAGGATGCCAGCTTGCATTTTTGTTTCATCTGCATTACGATTGCCATCGCCTACATTGTCTATGTCAAAACGAACTGCTTCTTTGTCCCATAAATAGACCTTTTTAAAGTTATTAATACCCCAAAAACTCCTTTTTGCTTTGTGTATAAAACCGCCATTGTTATTGTTAGAATAGCCTCAGAAATCTTGGGCAGCAGAATAACGTACTGGTAATGAAGTTTGATTGTAATCAAAACGGTACACCTTGGGTTTGGTCTGATTAGTATATTCCGTTACGGTTTTTAAACGCAAGGATTTGTCATACCTGCCACGGATATATTCATGAATTTCTTTCGAAAAATTTTTTCCGCCCTTTCTTTGGTAATAATCGTAGGTAAATGTTATTTTTTTTATCAGTTTATTAACTCCGTTGTATGCGCTATACACTTCTATATGATCAAGTTTTGGAGAATCATTATCTTTTCTATCCAAGCTTGATTTGAAAAGTATATAACCGTTGGTAAATTCAATTTTTTTAAGGATTTGTTCTGTGATTTTTATCGGTTTAGAAATATTGGTAATGGGAGGTGGAAGTGTGGGGATTAGTTGTCCATGTGGGGAGTTTATATTATAATTGATGGTTTGTCCCAAGGCTACCTTTCCCTTTTCGATAGTATGTTGACTGTATTGAAAAGAAACCTTTCTCGTATTATCACAAGAAGTTACATTGGTTAAAAAATAAGCCGATCCATAGGTTCTATATTGGGCAGTTATTTGATGTTCTTGCCATTTATCAGTGATTTCGATAGCATCAAAAGCAAGTTTTACCCCATTTTGTAATACGGCTTTAAAACCTCCTGTGGAAGTTACTTTTATCGGTTTATAGTCTTCAAAAACGTAGCGTTTGTTTTTTTGATCGTATAAAAACTTTCCTGAGTTGCCAGAATAGTTAAACAAAAACTCATCAGGAGCATCGTCTGCATGTCCTTTAATCACATTATACATATAATGAGCATTTTTAGAAGTAAAATCCAAGTTCCCTAAATCTGGAATTTCTTCATGACTGGGTTGTCCTTTGACACTACGAACAATGGCACCTCCTGCATTTAACGTCCACCCCAGTCCTACCCATGAGGCTTCTTCGTTAACCCGAATACCCGAGGAAGCATTGTAACTTAAGCTTATAGGAATTTCAATATCACCACTGCGAATGGTGTATAAGGGGATGGAAATGTTTGCCTTTCCTAAATTTTTATTGACAGGAAACGCCCCAAATTTTCCTAAACTTGCTGCATTCGGGGATACAGGGTCGTAATGTTGAAGATTTTGAGCATAATGAATTTTAAAAAAAATCATAGCAAGAAAGCAGCAAATAGTTTTTTTCATGAGTCTAATGTTTTTTGGTTAGTTTTTAAGTTAATTTTTGCAATCTTTTAGTCCAATTGCCCAATAGAATTATACCTTAGGCTTTAAAACCACTAAATATTTTTTGTTGAATGAATTTTAATAGTATCCTAACAGCGGGAAATAGCAACGAATGATATTTTCTTTTTTTATTTGGTAACAATTAGTTTCATCAACTTTATTTGTAAGGGTCGTAAAATTAAAGGTTTAAATGAGATAGGGGGTAAAAACACTATTTTTTTTTCAAAAAAGTAACCCTGAATTTATAAATGAACGGTTCTTTGGTTAATGAAATGAGTAAAATTTTACTAAAACATTAAAATATAAAAATATAGGATGTTATTTAAACAAGGTAAGGGTTATAAATAGTGCTTAGTTTGTGCTATAATTTTTTCCAAAGAAATAGTATTAAAGCAATCCAAATAAGTTTCAGGGTATTTATTGCCGTACACTGAAGTCGGAATTAAAGGATATTTTTCTAAATCAGGTAAGATTTGATTTTTCATCGGTTGATTGTAAGGGGTAAAGCCTAAAAAAGGATGGGTAAGTCCCCAAATAGTAATAACAGGTATATTATACATTGCCGCGATATGACCATTTCCTGAATCCATAGAGATCATTACATCTAAATTTGAAATAAGATCTAATTCTTCTTTAAAACTTCCTTTTTTTACTATTGAATGCACATTAGTATATTCTTTAGCTACATCATCTAGTAAACTTTTTTCTTCTTCACCTCCGCCAAATAAGAGAATTGAACTATTGGTGATATTAGAAAGCTGTTTAATCAATTTTTTGAGGATACTAATAGGCAACGTTTTACTTTTATAAGTAGTAAAAGGAGCTATTCCGATACGCTTGGTACCTTCTATTGTTGTTTTGATATAAGAGGGGATCTTTTTATCAGGTTGTGTATAATTTGAAGAAGGGGGTAATTCATACCCTAATTTATTAAAAACGGTTACATATCGTTCATGCATGCTTTTGAGCTGAAAAAGATCGTTTGGATTGGTAGCTTCGATGAGTTGTTTTTTCTCTTTTCTACCTTTATCCAGTTGCATACAAGTGACACCGTTCACTCTAAAGAGTGCTACAAGTATCTTGAGTCTGATTACGTTATGTAAGTCTGCTACTAAATCAATACGTAAAGCTGCTAATTCTTTATAAAGTTTGAATAAACCAATAATTCCCTTATGTTTCCCTTTTAAATCAGGAGTAAATACTGTTACATTAGGAAACTCGTCAAAAAAAGGTTTAAAAAAACTACGCGTAAGCACCGTTATTTTAGGAGGGTTTTTGAGTAGATTAACCCTTCTAATGACAGGAACAGTCATGGCTACGTCTCCCATCGCTGAAAGACGTATAATTAATATGTGCTTTGTTTGGTTGCTCAATATTAGTTACTTAAGTGAACGTAAAACAGGATTTAATTCATTGTCGTTATACATTTTCATCTGCTTGTATACTTTCATGTACTTATCTCCATTCTTAATATCTTCTAATAAGGTATCGATAGCAGTAGATAAATCAGTTTGTTGTTCTAATAATACGTCCAATTTTTTCTTGCAAGTATTTATGTGTGTTTCAGAGGCATCTTTTCTGGATGCTTCTTCGTTCATATGATAAATTTTTAAAGCAAGAATGGACAATCTATCAATGCCCCATGCTGGGCTTTCCGTATTGATAGTTGCCAGTTTTTTTGGATGTATTTCTTTATATAGATTCAAAAAATAGGCGTCTATATATTCTACTGTGTCTGTTCGATCTTGATTTGAAGCATCTATTTTTCTCTTTAAATCAAGGGCATCTATTGGAGCGATATAAGGATCACGAATAATGTCCTCATAATGCCATTGAACGGTATCTATCCAACATTTTTTGTATAATAAGTGTGCAATTAAATCCTCTTTGTCACTATATTTATTTACAAAAGGTTGGTAAACGTCATCTTTAATATGGTAATTTTCAATTACTTCATTGAAAATTTTATTCGCTTTAGTTGTAAACATATTTCAACTACTCTTCTATGTAAGTACTAAGATACTATTATAAATTAAACTTTAGGATTACGAAAAACGTCTTTCTATAATTTCTATCAAACGAGTTTCATATTCTTCTTTTTCACCCCAATTATAATCAGGTTTTACGAGTTTAGTAATAAATTTTTTAGCTTCCGTCTCTGTTTTAAAAGTATTTAATTGAGAAATAACTCTATTAAAATCATTTTGATTTCCTTCGAAAAGGTGTTTTACGAAAGCGATTCGATCATTGAGACCAATTTGAATTGTTTTTTGCAATTGATCGTTTAATGATTTTTTTGATTCGGCTTTTTCAAATAAATTAGCCATTACATCAACAGGTAATGTATCTTCTAACTCTTCTTCTAAAGTTGGTGTTTTTTTTGTAATAGACGTCTCCTTTGTTTCTTTTTTTTGAGGGGTGGTTTTCTCAAAAATAATGTTTTCCAATTCATCAAAAGGTTGTTCTGTAATCTCTTCGACTTTATTTTTGGTCGTTTCCTTGCTCTTTTTAGAAGGAGTTACAGCCTCTTTTGTTACTTCAGGAGTAATTTTTTCTTTGGTTACTGAAAGAGTTTCACTAACAATATTCTCTTTAGCCTTATTTACTGCTAACGCAGTTTTCTTCTCAGTAACGATAGTTTTATCCGTTTTTTTGTCAGTTGTAGTTGATTTTTTTAGGTGTTTTGTTTTATCTGCTTCTTCAATTTTTTTAAGAAGTTCTTCTTTGCTAACGTCTGCTTGAGGGGTGGTGTTAATATACTCTTCCACATAGGCTAATACCGAAAGCTTTTCATAAACTTCAGCAGCCTTTTCTTTGAGCGCTATAACATCTTCCTTGTCTTTCATCTTTAAAATACTATGCGCTAAACTGATTAAATCTGATGCTAATTTTTTGTGCATAAGCTATTACGGGATTTTAAGTTTTGCCTAAAATTTTTAATAAATTTGCTCTCAATCATAAAGCAAAAATATAATATTAAAACGGAACTTAAAATTACAAAATGTTTCTTGAAAATACAGTAAATCATACAGAACAATTTGGGTGGATTGAAATAATTTGTGGTTCCATGTTTTCGGGTAAGACCGAGGAGCTAATCAGACGATTAAGGAGAGCACAACTAGCTAAGCAACGTGTAGAAATCTTTAAACCCCGTATTGATAAACGATATGATGAGGAAGAAGTAGTGTCTCATGATGCGAATAGAATCAGGTCAACAGCCGTGCCAGCATCTTCAAATATTAGGCTATTAACTACAAATGTTGATGTGGTAGGAATTGACGAAGCTCAATTTTTTGACGATGAGATAGTGACCGTATGCAACGACTTGGCGAATCGAGGAATTCGAGTGATTGTTGCAGGATTAGACATGGACTATAAAGGGAAACCCTTTGGGCCAATGCCAGCCCTGATGGCTACTGCAGAATATGTTACAAAAGTGCATGCCGTATGCACACGTACGGGAAACTTAGCGCACTATAGCTATAGAAAGTCTATGAATGAAGATTTGGTCTTGCTAGGAGAAACCCAAGATTACGAACCCCTTAGTCGTGCTGCTTATTACAAAGCAATGCAACAAGTAAATAATGAACAAAATTTAGAAGATGAATGATCATGTGACCGTGTTAGAAATAAGTGAAAGTGCTGTTTTACATAACTTACATTACTTCAAAAAGAAGTTAGCCCCTGAAACAAAAATAATGGTGGTTGTAAAGGCTTTTGGCTATGGGAGTGATGCCGTTGAAATGGCAAAAATTGTACAAAATGAAGTCGCTTATTTTGCGGTTGCTTATGCTTGTGAAGGAGTTGTTTTGCGAGAAGCTGGGATAAAAACTCCGATACTTGTTTTACACCCACAAATGCAAAATTTAGCACAAATAATTACTTATAGATTAGAACCAAACCTATATAATTTTAAGATATTAGAGCGGTTTTTGGCAATAGCAGATGAAAAAGTAGTGATGAATTATCCAGTGCATATTAAGTTTAATACCGGATTAAATAGGTTAGGTTTTTGGCATACGGATGTTCCTGCTATACTTGCAGAAATTAAAAGATCTAATAATGTAGTTATTCAGTCAATTTTTTCGCATTTAGCCGCAAGTGAAGATCTTAATGAACATGAATTTAACGTTCAACAAATAAATACTTTTGCCTATATCGTCAAACAAATGTATGAGCATCTAGACTATGAACCGATGATTCATGTGTTGAATACTTCAGGAATTGTCAATTATTCACAAGCTCAGTTTGATATGGTTAGGCTAGGAATTGGATTATATGGCCTTGGAAATGACCCGAAAGAAACAGCCCAATTAAAAAACACAACTTCTTTAAAATCTGTAATTTCTCAAATTAATCTTGTACAACCAGGAGAGACGGTAGGCTATAATCGTGCTTTTGTGGCAAGTAGTCCTACTCGAAGCGCAACAATTCCTATTGGACATGCTGATGGTATTTCAAGAAAACTAGGTAACAAAAATGGTTTTGTTATTATAAATAATCAACCTGCACCTATTATTGGTAATGTTTGCATGGATATGATTATGGTCGATGTTACTAAGATTTCTTGTAACGAAGGTGACGAGGTAATTGTGTTTAATCATCAGCAACATATTGAGTATATGGCGCATAAATGTGAAACAATTCCATACGAAATTTTAACTTCTATTTCCCAAAGAATTAAAAGGTTGGTAAAAAAGTAAAAAAATTAGTACTTTTAAGCAACAATTTAACAATTTAAAAATCATAAAAATGGGAATGCTCAAAGAGTTTAAAGACTTTGCTATGAAAGGCAACTTAGTTGACATAGCAGTAGGTTTTGTTATGGGTGCAGCCTTTAATAAGGTGGTGGCATCATTTACAGGAGGAATTGTTTCTCCATTAATCGGATTGCTATTTGATACAGATTTCAAGGATTTAAAGCACATACTGAAAGAAGGTGTAGCTGATGAATCTGGAAAAGTTGTAGGGGAAGTAGCACTACTATATGGTGAGTTCCTTACAAATGTACTAGACTTTATTATTGTCGCATTTGTAATGTTCTTAGTTGTAAAAGGAGTAAATTCGATGAAAAAGAAAGAAGAGCCAGCACCAGAGGCACCCAAAGGGCCAAGCCAAGAAGAATTGCTAGTACAAATCAGAGATTTATTAAAGAAATAAAAATTCAATAATAGAAAAGGCTCCCTGTAATTTATTTTAGGGAGCCTTTTTGATTATAAGCTTAGTGTTGATTTTCTGTATTTAATTATTGTTAATGAAAACAATATTACGATTAACTTAAACCAAGTGCTAAGCGGTTTTTAATGGGTGACTTCAGTTAAATAAAGGAAAGTAACACTTTCGCATTGATCTCTTTTTTTAACTGTTCTATTTTGTCATACATAGTTGTAAAGAACACTTTTCTTTCCATTTCAAAATCACCTGAGACTTTTTTCGCCATTTGTAGCTGTTTCTTTAGATAAGTATCCACCTCATTACAAATACGATCGTCTTCGATTTTTATATAAGAAAAAGAATTATAAGGAAGGAGTATTCCTTTTTTGTGTTCATTTTTAAAAAATATTGAATAATTAATATTGAGAATTTTACTATAATACAGTTCAAAACTGTTTTTTCTACTTCCTCTAACGTCTAAGGAATTGTTTATAGCACTACTTTCAATGTCTTTTATCATGGAATGAATTTCTTCACAAAGTAAAAGTGCTTCATCCTTAGATAAAATTTTCGTTTTGTAGAAATAAAAAATTTGATACAAAGAGCTATTAATTGTAGTATCTTCCCATACATCAATAATATTAACCTGTCTGAAAGTTTCTCTAAACTTTTTCGCCTCTTCTATGGCAGAAAATTTTGGCTTAAAATTTTGAAAAGATATTTTCTGATTAGAAGCCGTATTTTGTGAAAAGTTTATGTGGACATAGATTCTAAACTTCCAATATAAGCTATCTGTATTCACATGGTAAAAAGGAATGTCTTTAGCTGAATAGACGATATCCGTTTTTTGATGAATATTAAATAACTTGACATAACTTGATAGTTCTTTGTAGAACTGAATTAGTGCATCAATGTTATTTTCTAGCTTCTTTTTATTGATAAAGAATGAATTGTCACAGGGTAACTCGTATAATTTATTCAATGAAATCTTAAAATGTTTCGCTAACTCTAAGGCTTCTTCAAATGCCAATGAAGTTTTTCCTTTAAGTCTTCGATAGGCTGCGTCGTAACTTATGTCCAGAATATCAGCTATTTCTTCTGTGAATAGTACGTTTTTCGGTAACTTTTGCTTTATTACATTAAAGAGCTTGTTCTTCTCTACACTCATAATTGTTCCCTAAATAGTTTGTTTGAATTAAAAAAATGCAAAAAGACAATTTGTCTTTTTGTGTTATTTACAATAACCTATTGTTAAAATCTCTTTTAATTTGCCGCGAGACTTAGTTTAGGTGAACTGTGGGGGGACATCTATTTAAGGTTAAATAAAGTCTTCTCTCTTAGTAGAGAAGACTTTTAATTCTTGCCAAGATATAAAAAAAATATCAATGCTTCCCTTTATTCCATCCATGCTTCCCAAGATATTGTTCTCCACTTTCAACAGCTCCTTCTTCAATACTTGTTCCCATAGAATCGTTCCATCTGTTCAAATATCCGAATAACGATATTACTCCTAACATTTCAACGATTTCTCCTTCGTCCCAGTATTTATGTAAAGCTTCTTGTATTGTGTTATCGACCATATTTGGTACTTGACTTGCTGCTAACGAGAAGTCTAATGCGGCTCTTTCTGCTTCACTAAAAGCAGGGTGCGTTTTGTATTCCCAGATATTATCCAATTGTTCTTGTTCGGCTCCATAGCGTTCTGCAGCTCTAATAGCATGAGCTTGGCAATAACGACATCCTGTGGCATTACTTGATACCCAAGCAATCATTCTTTTTAGTGCAGAGGTAACTCTCCCTTTATTGGCCATTACAGCCTTATTCAAATTGATAAAAGCCTTTGAAATTTCAGGTCTTCGTTGCATAGTTAGCACTGAATTTGGGCAAAATCCTAGTGTTTCGTTAAAAAAGTCTGCCAACTCTCTAGTTTCCAAATCATGGTCAGCTGGTAACGGTGTCACTAACGGCATAGTTGTGTGTTTTTTAATTTATATTGATGTTTTTTTACTGTAAGTTTGTTGTGCTATTTAATATTTAACATATTAAATATTGCTGTCAAAGTAATTACAAAATTATAAGAGTACCAAAAATAATTCAATTATGATACAACATACCGTAACAACAACTTGGAAGAAAAACATGCAATTTGAATCGGATAACCCTAGTGGACACAAGATTTTAATTGATACAAAAAAAGAAAATGGAGGAGATAACGAAGGTTTGGCTCCTAAGGCGCTGATGTTGTCTTCATTAGCTGGTTGTTCAGGATTAGACGTAGTTTCTCTTTTAAATAAAATGCGTGTTGAAGTAGAAAATTTCACTATGGAAGTGAGTGGAGAATTGACAGAAGAACATCCTAAATATTACCACAAAGTTTTTTTAGCATATCATTTTACCGGAAGAGATTTAAATGAAGATAAAATTACCAAAGCAGTTAATCTTTCCGTAGAAAAATATTGTGGAGTAATGGAGATGTTCCGAAGATTTGCTGAAATAAGTATCGATATTCATTTTCATCAAGAATAATGTATGCGTTGGACTTTTAAACAAAAACCGAATAAAGAAACTGTTCAAAAATTAGCCAAAGAATTAGAAATTGATTCAACCTTAGCAACCTTATTAGTTCAAAGGGGAATACACTCCTTTGAACAGGCTAAGCAGTTTTTTAGGCCTGCATTATCTGATTTACACGACCCTTTTCTTATGAAAGATATGGATAAAGCAGTTGATAGAATTGAAAAAGCTATTGTTAGTGGAGAAAAAATCTTAGTTTATGGAGATTATGACGTAGATGGTACTACGGCGGTATCTCTCATGGCTTCTTATCTTAGAGAAAGATCAGCGACGATTGCTACTTATATCCCTGATAGATATAATGAAGGGTACGGGGTTTCTTATCAAGGTATCGATTTCGCTTACGAAAATAATTATACCTTAATTATTGCACTTGATTGCGGTATTAAAGCCGTAGAAAAAGTAGCTTATGCAAACAATAAAGGTGTTGATTTTATCATTTGTGATCATCATAAGCCAGGAGCGATCATTCCAGCAGCAAATGCAGTATTAAACCCCAAACAAGAAGATTGTCAATATCCTTATGACGAGCTTTGCGGTTGTGGTGTTGGATTTAAATTAGTGCAAGCATTAAATAGTAAACAAGGGAAGACAATCGATGGTTTGATTGTTTATCTTGATTTGGTGGCAACAGCTATTGCAGCCGATATTGTTCCGATTACTGGTGAAAATAGGGTGTTGACCTATTATGGTTTACAACTTATTAATACCAATCCAAGAAGTGGTATCAAAGCAATTATGGACCAGTTTGAGAAAAAGTGTTTTACAATAACGGATGTTGTTTTTATAATTGCGCCAAGAATTAACGCGGCTGGAAGGATGAAGCATGGTAATTATGCAGTGAGCTTGCTTACCGAGTTCGATTTATCATCCGCTAAATTAGCAGCAGCGCTTATTGAAAAGTTTAATTTAGATAGGAAGGCGCTCGATAAAACTATTACAGAAGAAGCCTTACTACAAATAGAAGCTAATAAAGAACACCAAAATGTTACCACTGTGGTATACGATGCTTCATGGCACAAAGGTGTGATTGGAATAGTGGCTTCTCGATTAACAGAAACCTATTACAGACCAACATTAGTCTTTACAAAGTCAGGGGATAAATTGGCAGCTTCTGCAAGGTCTGTCAAAGGTTTTGATGTATACAATGCGCTAGAAGCTTGTGCTGAATATATTGAACAGTTTGGTGGACATAAATATGCTGCTGGGTTAACGATCTTACCTGAGCAATATGATAACTTTAAACAGAAATTTGAAACGGTAGTTGCTGATACGATTGATAAGAACTTATTAGTACCTGAAATAACTATCGATACAACACTTTCTTTGATGAATGTTACTCCAAAGTTTTATCGAATTTTAAAACAAATGGCACCGTTTGGTCCTCAGAATTTGAAACCCGTTTTCTACACTTCAGCCGTTAGAGATAATGGGTATGGAAAACAAGTAGGCGCAGATAAGAGCCACCTTAAGTTAAACGTAATCTACGGAGGAGATAAAAAGACCTATGGAGCTATCGGTTTTGGTCTAGGGAATAAGATCGACGCCATTCAGAATGATTTTGATATTGTATATAATTTAGATGAAAATACCTGGAATGGTGTGACTTCAATTCAACTCGTATTAAAAGATGTAAAATAATTATTTAGATTTAGTCTAAATTAATTATATTTGTTCCGCAATCGAATTGATTATGGAAAACATATATAAGATATACGATAATAACATAGGAATTTCATTTCGTTGGAAGGAAGTAAAAACAAATCTCACGCAAATTATATTTAGGGATACAGGCTTTCATTTGACAACTGAAGAAATAGAATTATTCATAGATAAAATATGTGATGCGAAGATGCAAAAGCCGTGTAAGTCTTGTGAAATAGCAAACGGTTGTCGATCTGTACTTTTACAAACTCCTTTCAATAAGGTGAGTATGGCAGTATCTTATGTAGAACTAGGTCAAATAGAAGATCTTCTTAGAGGAACGTTATTTCAGTTACGAATGAACAATTACTTAAGTGATCTGTGTAAAAACTAAAACTAATATAGCTTTTTTTTGAAGGCGTACTATTAAGAAATATATTTATCCCCAACCAAAGAAAGCAATGAATATTTCATTTTGACTGATCCTCCCTCTACCCCTCTGTATAGTCTGATTTATATCATTGCTTTTTATTTTAAATTTTTCCCTACTAAAAAAAGAGGCCGTCTAGTTATTAGATAGCCTCTTTTTTATACTATTTATTTCTACCTCTAAATTACACATAAGAAAAATGATGATTTTTTATCCAACGCAAAAAGGCGTATTTTAATTGAGTAATTTTAGAGGTAGAAATAGTATTAGACGAATAAACAATCAGGTAAAACATCATTGCTTTTTAATTAAGTAGCCATAAACGGGATAATGATCGCTATATCCTCCAGTATATTTTCCCTGTGCAAAACTCCTAAAAGGATATCCTTTATATTTTCCAGTTTTTAGCGTTAAAAAACTTTTATTAAAAACCATAGACTTAAAAAGTTTAAATGTATTATAATCTTGTTTGTTCTTACTTATTAAGGCTTCACTATAAAGTATCTGGTCAAATAAATTTAATTTATTTCTGTGTTTGAGTGTATGTAACCCTCTTCTAAACATATCCTCATAAGGGTTGTATAGCCTGTTTTTTTTAAGTTGTTTTTTGTTAGAAACGGTATTTAGTACTTTTTTGAAACTTGAATTTGTAGGGTCATCGTTAAAATCACCCATGATAATGATTTTAGGATTGTTTTCTTCTTTTCGTATTCTTTCAATAATTTGAGTTACTTTAAAAGCTGCTTTTTCACGTTGTGGGTTGGTTTTTACTTGTCCTTTTCTTCTAGAAGGCCAATGGTTCACAATTATATGAAGTAATTCATTGTCTAAATATCCTGAAACCAGTAATATATCTCTTGTGTAAACCTTTTTGTTGTTTACATAAATATTGGGGTTGAAGGCTTCAAAGTGAATAGGTTTAAAATATCTTTTCTGATATAATAAAGCAACGTCAATACCTCTTTTATCAGGTGAATCAAAATGGATTATACCATATTTTTTCTTTTTTAATTTTTTTGAAGCAATTAAATCTTCTAAAACTTTTTTATTCTCTACCTCTGAAACTCCTAATATTATAGGACTAGTATTAGATTTTTCTCTTCCTATTTGACTAATGACCTCACTTAATTTTTGAATTTTATCACAGTAGACAAAATCTTTATCATCTTTAAGAGCCATTATTGGGCTTGCTTCATCATTTTTGCTTGTATCATTTACCGTATCAAAAAGGTTTTCTAAATTGTAAAATGCAATCGTTCGGATATCAAACTTTTTCAAATTTGACTGCCCATAATTTTTAAAAGAGATAAAGATAATTACAATAGAGAAAATATATTTTTTCATTTGTTTGTTTTTAGGAAATAAAAATAGCATAAAAATATCGTTTCATTCCTTTTGTTTAAATTGAAACAAGAAAAAGAAAGCGAGATTCTTGATTTTATCTATATTTATAGTAAATAAATTGTCAATCGAGTTAAAAAAAATGTTTCGCTATGAAAAACTATGCCCTTACCCTATGGGTGTTGTTGCTATTTCATGTAACACTCTTTGCCCAAAATACGATTAAAGGAAGTATTATTGATCATGAATTTGAACAAGAACTATCAGGGGTCTCCATCGTAATTAAAGGATTAGATATAACGACTTTTTCTAACCCAGATGGAACTTTTGTGTTACAGAACATCCCAGATGGAAGCAGGATACTTGTCTTATCATTAGATGGCTATGAAGTATTGCAATTGTTGGTGAAAATTACTCAAAAAGTAATTGATTTGGGAGTTATCCGAATGTATAAAGTCACAGCTACGGATGAAGATGTTACCGCAATCCTATTATCGGAAGAAGAGTTAGCAGATAATGAAGATTCGGCAAATTATATTGCTGGTTTGTCGGGATCATATAGGGATGCTTTTATGAAAGCAGCTGCTTTTGATTGGGGAGCTTCCTTTTTTAAGCTCAAAGGCTTAGATCGTCAATACCATAAGGTTTTAATAAACGGTATAGAAATGAATAAGTTTTATGACGGAAGACCTCAATGGAGTAATTGGGGAGGTTTAAATGACGTATTACGGAATGTTGAGTTTAGTCATGGACTAGCTCCGTCGAGTAGTGTTTTTGGAGGAGTTATAGGAACAACGAATATAAGTACTAGAGCGTCGGAATATCCTAAACAAACGAAAATATCGTATGCTTCTTCCAATAGAAGTTATCTACACAGAACAATAGGGACATATACTTCAGGTATCATGAAAAACCAATGGGCAGTTGCAATATCAGCGAGTAAAAGATGGGGAAATGAAACATATGTAGCGGGAACATTTTATGATGCTAATTCACTGTTTTTGTCTGTAGAAAAGTACCTTAATAAAGATCAAAGTATAAACCTTACTGTTTTTCTATCAGAAAATAATAGGGGAAAATCTGCAGCTCTTACAGAAGAGGTTTACGAATTGAAAGGCAAACGCTACAACGAATATTGGGGGTTTCAAAATGGGAGAAAAAGAAATGCAAGGGTAAAAAGAGTTTTTGAACCTATATTTTTCTTGAATCACTATTGGAATGTAGGGGCAGATACACGTCTAAACACTTGTATTGCATATCAAATTGGAGAACGAGGGGCTAGTAATATTATGCAAAGTGGAGGAGAACGTCTTAGTCCCACATATTATAAAAAAATGCCTAGTTATTGGTTGGATAGAGGAGACGTCTTAAAAGCGTACGAGTTTGAGAAAGATTTTATTAAAGATGGTCAATTGTCTTGGAATAGGATGTATGATAGTAATAGAAATACTACTTTGTATGGCAAACCTTCTCCTTATTTGATGTATGAGGATAGAAATGATGATACAAGTATAAGTTATACGACTTCTATAAATACAAAATTAAATGAACATATAGTTTTTAGTGGAAATGTTGGATTTACGCAATTGAAATCAGAAAACTTTGCAGAGGTAATTGATATGCTGGGGGGTGAATATTATTTGGATATTAATAGTTTTGCTAAAATTAATGCGCCACAAAGACAAAATGATTTATTAAACCCTAATAGAAAGATAAAAAAAGGAGATCGTTTTAAGTATAATTTTGGACTAGAGGTTCAAAAGTATCATGCTTTTTTTCAGACTGAACATCAGTATAAAAAGATAGATTTGTTTGCGGCTATTTCTCTTTCAAACACAAAATT
Source organism: uncultured Tenacibaculum sp. (assembly GCA_947496185.1). Lineage (GTDB taxonomy): Bacteria > Bacteroidota > Bacteroidia > Flavobacteriales > Flavobacteriaceae > Polaribacter. Next base: position 116,985 of record CANMCD010000008.1, on the reverse strand, counting down.
TCAAAGAACAGGTTATTTTAAAAATGGGAGGTTTCCTGAAAATTCTTTTGGAAAATCAAAGCCTCGGTCTTTTTTGAATGTAAATACTAAAGGAGGGGTTACCTATAAAATTTCTGGACGTCAATTGTTAGATTTTAAGTTAGGCTACATTTCAAATGCACCAGTAACGAAAAATCTTTTTGCTAATATTCGAGTAAGTAATGATTTAATTACGAAAGTTAGCAGTGAAAAATTATGGTCTGGAGAAACAAGTTATGTGTACTGGGGTGCACATTCGAATATTAGAGTAACAGGATATTTTTTAAAGCGTAGTAATGGAACAAATATTCGATCTTTTTTTCTTCAAAATACAGTACTCAACTCTTTTATTCAAGAACTTTTAACAGGTATTCAACAGGAACATCTAGGGGTGGAAGTTGGTGCAGAAATAGAACTTACCCCCTCTTTTAAATTACAAGGAGCAACTAATATTGGGCGATATGTATATGCAAATAATCCAACATTAACAGCGATTTCAGAAGATTTTGTTTCTGAGGATAATTCTTCAGGGATCCAAAAAATGGGCAATAGCTACCTTAAAGGTTATCGATTGGCTTCTGGGCCACAAAAGACCTACGCATTAGGTTTTGAATATAGAGATCCTGCCTATTGGTTTTTGAGTGTTAGTGCAAATTATTTAGACGGTATTTATGTCGGCGTAAGCCCTATTTTAAGGACAACAGCATTCTATAAAGATTATGATGGATTGCCGTTTAATGAATACGATCCTCAAGTGGCAAAAAAACTACTAGTACAAGAAAAAATAGCAAGTTATACTATTGTTAATGCAGTTGCAGGGAAATCATGGAAAATAGGAGAGATTTATATAGGTACTTTTTTGAGTGTGCAAAACTTGTTCAATGAAACTTATAAAACAGGAGGTTTTAAGCAGAGTAGAAAGGGAGATTATAGACAGTTACTGAAAGAGTTTAATAGAGATAAGAAGCTCTTCGGGACTAAGTATTGGTATGGAAGAGGAGCAACCTACTTTTTTAATATGAATATTAAATTTTAAAAATAAAGCGAATGAAAATAAAGAGGCACTCATTGTTATTTATGTTAGTAGGTATGTTTTCTATATCGTGCACAAATCATAACTTTTCAATTCCAAAAGAAATAGGCGAGCAAGAAAGTCAAATGCTCAAAAGTATACAAGATAGTATTGCAATAGGGAAGTTAACACTTCTTAGTATAGCGGAAGTCAAACAAAGGTTTTTTAAGACAAGAAAACCTAGTAAGATAACAGGAGACTATGTGATGAAAGCTTATGTAACTTCCTCCGATGAACAAGGTAATTTTTATAAAGAAGTTTATCTACAAGACCAACCAGAAAAACCAATAGCCGGAATTAAATTAGCAATAGATAATACTAGCTTGTTTCATCAATTTAATGTAGGAAGGGAAGTGTATATAAGGTTAAAGGGACTGTATATAGGAGAAACAAGAAAAGGAGATAAAGATGTGACTGTCGGAGGAGGTGTTAAAGAAAACAAGGAGGAGTTAACGCTCTTGTCTAAAAAGAAATTTCAACATCATATTATTAGATCTCAAAAAACAAAAAAAATAATTCCGATAGTTTTGAAAATGTCAGAAGTAAATGAGCGTCATTTAGGATTATATGTGCTGTTTGAAAATACTTTTTTTTCTAGTTTTTCAGAGGGTGAAACCTACGTAGCCCCCCTTGATGATTACAGTACAATGAGAGAGCTTACCAGTTGTGAAGATTTGGTGTATTATAAATTTAATATAGAGACCAGTGCTTTTGCAAGTTTTGGAGCAATTAGACTTCCAATCAAAGGTGGAAGTATACAAGGGGTTATTACAAAAAATTATAATAGAGCGCTCAGGATGGTGCTTAATAGTGCAGATGATGTTATCATGGATGAAAAAAAATGTCAGGTTTTAAATAGAGATGACTTTAAAGTGTTATTTGAGGAAGATTTTGAAACCCCTCCCAAAAACACCCCTATAAGACTTAAAGACTGGACAAATTATAACGAAAAAGGAACGCGATTGTGGAAAAAGAAAATTCGTGATGAAAATGGTTATGCAAGCTTTAGTGGCTTTCGATCTAAAGAAGCGATTAATATCGGTTGGTTGATTACGCCAAAGATTACTTTAGAAAATTCCAAGCATCAATTTTTAATCTTTGATGCGGGGCAGCATCATGTTTATGACGCTGATAAAAATTCCTTGGAGGTTTTATTTTCAGTTGATTATGATGGTGGGAAAATTGAACAGGCGACTTGGTATCCTTTGAAGGCAAATTTACCTACAGAAGCTACCCCAGCTTATAAATTTCATAGTACTGGTTTGATTGATTTGTCGTTATATTCAGGTAATTTATTTATAGCTTTTAAATCGATAAATTATGGAAAAAATAAGAAATTGAATGGGAGTTATATGATAGATAATATTCAAGTTTTAATCAAAAAAAAATAGCCCATGTCTTGTAAATCTTAGCGTTATATTTCAAAAATAGCGTATAAATAAAGTGCTATGCATGCATAATAAATTGTAAAAAAATATGTAAATTCGTAGAGCGAAAAACAAGTTATTTTAAAACAACTATTAGATGAAAATATTAGTATGTATCAGTCACGTACCTGATACCACTTCAAAAATAAACTTCACTGATAACGATACCAAGTTTGATACCAATGGAGTACAGTTTGTTATAAATCCGTATGACGAATTTAGTTTAACAAGAGCAATGTGGTTTAAGGAAAAACAAGGGGCTTCTGTAACGGTAGTAAATGTGGGTGGTGCAGCCACAGAACCTACTTTAAGAAAAGCGTTGGCAATCGGAGCAGATGAAGCTATTCGAGTAAATGCTGAGCCGACAGACGGATTATTAGTAGCAAAAGAATTGGCAGAAGTAGTTAAGAATGGTGGTTATGATTTGGTTTTGGCAGGTAAAGAGTCTGCGGATTACAATGGACAAATGGTGCCAGGTATGTTAGCTTCCTTACTTGACTTTAATTTTGTAAACGGTTGTGTTGGAATAGAAGTAACAGGTAACGACGTTTCTTTAGAGAGAGAAATAGACGGTGGTGAAGAAAAAGTGACTTCAGTATTACCGATAGTTGTTGCAGGTCAAAAAGGGATCGTAGAAGAGAAGGATTTACGAATTCCAAACATGCGAGGTATAATGATGGCACGTAAGAAGCCTTTAAACGTAGTAGAACCTTCAGGTGCAGTGGCGGCTTCAAGTACCCAAACATTTGAAAAACCTGCTCCAAAAGGAGCCGTTAAGTTAGTAGATAATGTTGATGATTTGATCAATTTATTACACAATGAGGCGAAAGCCATTTAAATTATTAAAAAACGTATCCAGTCATTAGTTAATGACTAGTAGGAAAATAAAAATATTATGTCAGTATTAGTTTTTGCCGATTCGTCAGAAGGAAAATTTAAGAAAACAGCTTATGAAGTGGTTTCTTATGGAAAAAAAATAGCAGAACAACTAGGAACAAATATAGTAGCATTAACCATTAACGGCGGTGATGCATCCGAATTATATACATACGGTGCTGAAACTGTTGTAGCAGTTAAAAACGACCTTGCTTCTTGTGATGCAAAAGCCTATGCTTCTATTATTGAGCAGGTAGCTCAATCTAAAGAAGCAACAGTAGTTGTCATTGATTCAAGTATTGATGGGTTGACTATTGCCCCGTTAGTTTCTGTAAAACTAAATGCAGGGTATGCTTCGAATGTAGTTGCATTGCCAAGTAGTGTTTCGCCATTTGTGGTAAAGAGAAAAGCTTTTTCAAACAAAGGGTTTAATAATACTGAGATTGCTACGGAAGTAAAAGTAGTTGGTGTAGCAAAAAACTCTTATGGAGTACATGAAAATGTTGTAAGTGGGACTGTTGAAAGTTTCGATGCAACATTGCCAGCATTAGGGGTAAAATCAGCAGAGGTTAATAAAGCTTCAGGAAAAGTATCTATAGCAGATGCAGATATCGTAGTTTCTGGAGGAAGAGGATTGAAAGGCCCTGAAAATTGGGGAATCATTGAAGAGTTAGCAGCTGTTTTAGGAGCAGCAACGGCATGTTCTAAACCGGTATCTGATTTGGGATGGAGACCGCATGGAGAGCATGTTGGTCAGACAGGGAAACCTGTAGCTTCAAATTTATATATAGCAATTGGAATTTCGGGTGCTATTCAACATTTAGCAGGAGTGAATGCGTCTAAAGTAAAAGTGGTGATCAATAATGATCCTGAAGCACCTTTTTTCAAAGCAGCAGATTACGGTATTGTTGGTGACGCTTTTGAGGTAGTTCCTCAATTAATTGAAAAATTAAAAGAATTTAAACAAGCGTAAAAAAACATAGGGTAAAATTTTCTTTTAAAAGAAATTAGAGAAAAACTCATAATTTTTAGTAAATTGTGCCCACTTATAGGAGACTGTCTAACTTAATACAAAAACCTTTATTTAGACAGTCTTTTTTATTTTATGATGATTGATACATGAGCTTAATTAAACTAACTATCAAGGGGATTTCTTACAGTCAGACACAAAGCGGTGCCTATGCTTTGGTTTTGAGTGAGATGGATGGTACAAGGACTTTGCCTATAATTATTGGTGCTTTTGAAGCACAATCAATAGCAATCGCTTTAGAAAAAGAAATTAGACCTCCAAGACCCTTAACCCATGACTTATTTAAATCATTTGCGGATCGCTTCTATATAAACGTAAAACAAGTGATTATCCATAAGCTGGTAGATGGTGTATTCTTCTCTAGTCTTATTTGTGAAAGAGATGGTATAGAAGAAATCATTGATACCAGGACATCCGATGCAATAGCATTGGCGGTTCGTTTTCAAGCCCCCATATTTACTTATGAAAACATTTTAGATAAAGCAGGAATTTATCTGAAAATAGACGAAGATCTTTCTGATGAAGAAAGCCTTTCTGAAGAAGAGTTTGAACTAACTTTTGAAGAAGAAAGCGGGGAAGAAGCAGCAGAGTTTACACAATTATCTATATCTCAATTGCACGATCAATTGAATGATGCTGTAGCTAATGAAGATTATGAATTAGCCGCAAAAATTAGAGATGAAATAAGTAAACGCTCTTAGTTAATCAAACATAAATTAAATGAAAAGAGTTGTGATCTTTTTGATGCTTTGTGTTACGTTTTTTACGAACTATGCACAGGGTATTGAAGGTAAATGGAGGTTTTCTTCCATTTCAACAATGGATGGAAAAGAATTAATAACTGTTAATAAAGAAAAAGATTTTTTTCAACTTTCCAAGGATACTTTTGTATACGCTCTTGAGGGGAAAAATAACTTGCAAGCTTCAGGGAGTTATATTAGACAACACAATTTGTTGATATTTAAATATGATCAGCCTAAAGATACTGTTCGATATTATAATATTTCGGAGTTATCAAATGAAGTATTGACATTGTCTGAAAACAATACCTTATATAAATTTAGAAGGAAAGTACTTGGTCAAACATCAAATAATACAGTTTCTCAGCCGCAGAAAACTATAGATAATACCGCTGAGATAAAACCTAGTGAAGGATTCTCAACCAATAGCATGTTCAGAGGAGTATTGGGGATGGCTGTATTATTAATTTTGTCATTTTTATTTAGTGCAAATAGAAAGGCTATCGACTGGAAAATTGTAGGTCTCGGGATTGCTTTCCAGTTGTTTATTGCGGTAGGTGTACTGAAAATTTCCTTTATTCAAGCAATTTTTGACTTTATAGGTAAGGGGTTTGTTGAAATATTAGAATATACGAAAGCGGGAAGTAAGTTCTTATTTGAAGGGTTGATTTCAGATATGGATACTTTTGGATTTATTTTTGCTTTTCAAGTGTTGCCTACCATTATTTTCTTTTCTGCACTGACATCATTACTCTTTTACTTAGGAATTATTCAAAAAGTAGTAAAGATAATGGCTTGGTTGTTGAGTAAGGTGCTGAAAGTGTCAGGAGCTGAGAGCTTGTCGGTAGCAGGAAATGTTTTTCTTGGACAGACAGAAGCACCTTTGTTGATTAAGGCTTATCTTGAAAAAATGAATAAGTCAGAAATGCTATTGGTGATGATTGGAGGAATGGCAACAGTGGCTGGGGCGGTATTAGCTGCCTATATAGGTTTTTTAGGAGGTAATGATGAGGCATTACGGTTGTTATATGCCAAACATTTATTAGCAGCATCAGTAATGGCTGCACCTGGGGCCATTGTTATTTCTAAGATTTTATATCCGCAATCAGAGAAGGTTAATACCGATGTAAGTGTTTCACAAGAAAAAATAGGATCAAATATATTAGATGCTATTGCAAACGGAACTACTGAAGGGCTTCAATTAGCAATGAATGTGGGAGCTATGTTGTTGGTTTTTGTAGCATTTATTGCAATGATAAACGGGATCCTTGGAGGAGTGGGTAGTTTTGATGGGATTGACTATTTCAATTGGAAGATTACTTCATTAAATGAAATTATAGCCACTTCTACTTCTTATGAAGCCTTGTCGTTAGAGTTTATATTAGGGTATGTTTTTGCTCCTCTTATGTGGTTGATAGGTGTGGCAAATGAAGATATGGCACTGATGGGACAATTATTAGGTGTTAAATTAGCAGCAAGTGAATTTATCGGTTATATACAATTGTCAGGGTTAAAAGATGCCACAAATGCGGTTCATTTAACCTATAATAAATCAATTATTATGGCTACTTATATGTTGTGTGGGTTTGCAAACTTTGCTTCCATAGGTATTCAGATTGGAGGTATTGGATCTTTGGCGCCTAATCAGCGTAAAACATTGTCTGAATTCGGAATTAAAGCCCTTATTGGAGGAACAATAGCTTCTTTAATGTCAGCGACAATTGCAGGAATGATTATTGGTTAATTTGATATGACTATCAGATTTTTTGTAGAAAGTCAAAAAGTTTAGTTTATTATTTAATAAGGTCAAAGGGTACAAGACGCCTTAATACACATTAAAAATGAAACAATATTTAGATTTAGTAACACACGTGTTAACACACGGAAATGAAAAAGGAGATAGGACAGGAACAGGCACGAAAAGTGTTTTTGGTTACCAGATGAGGTTTGATTTGAAAGAAGGATTTCCGATGGTTACCACCAAAAAACTACATTTAAAATCTATTATATATGAATTGTTATGGTTTATAAAAGGGGATACTAATATTGCTTATTTGCAAGAAAATGGTGTTAGGATTTGGAATGAATGGGCTGATGAACAAGGTAATTTAGGGCCTGTTTATGGTCATCAATGGCGTAATTGGAATAGTGATGAAATAGATCAACTAAAAGAGGTAATTGAGACGTTAAAAAAGAACCCTAATAGTAGAAGAATGTTGGTTTCTGCTTGGAACCCTTCAGTGTTGCCAGATACTTCAAAATCTTTTGCTGAAAATGTAGCCGAAGGAAAAGCAGCGTTGCCTCCTTGCCATGCATTTTTTCAGTTTTATGTGGCAAATGGAAAGCTTTCATGTCAGTTATATCAACGAAGTGCAGATATCTTTCTTGGAGTACCTTTTAATATTGCTTCTTATGCATTGCTGACCATGATGGTTGCACAGGTCTGCGGTTACGAAGTAGGAGAGTTTATCCATACATTTGGAGACGCACATATTTATAATGATCATGTAGAGCAATTGACCTTGCAGTTGTCTCGTGAACCCAAAAAACTTCCTATAATGAAGATCAATCCTGTAATTAATAATATTGAGGATTTTACATTTGAAGATTTTGAATTGGTAGGATATGAGCATCATCCACATATAAAAGGTAAGGTATCTGTATAATTTTAACATTCTTTTGTCTTTTTGGATGTGTAAAAGTTAACTCCTAGTTATTATTTTAGTGGTCAAACCCCAAAACCATAAAAATAATTATGACTACAGATATTGATATAATTAAGGAAAATTTATACGAAAAAATAGCTGAGATTAAAAATGAAGAGGTGTTGATCGCTATTAAAACCATCATTGAAAATATTGAGAACGGTAGCGAAGATATAACAACGAATAAAAAAGATTTTTCGAGTTATATAAAAGAATGGGTTAAGAATATGTGATAAATCATCAGATATTTTTAAATAGGCCAATAAAGAGAATTTAAAGTATGATAACAATAATAGCTGCTATTGGGCAAAATAACGAATTAGGTAAAGGAAATGATTTGATTTGGCATTTGCCAGCAGATTTAAAGAGGTTTAAAAAAGTAACCTCAGGTCATCATATTATTATGGGAAGGAATACTTTTGATAGTATAGGTAAACCCTTGCCTAATAGGACAACTATTATAATTACCAGAAATAAAGCCTATAATCAAGAAGGTTGTTTGGTGGCTAATAGTATCGAAGAAGCCATTGAATTAGCAAAGGATGATCCACATATTTACATTATCGGTGGTGCTCAGATTTACCAACAAGCCTTAGCAACAAATTTAATAGACCAACTGGATATCACCTATGTTCATGAGTCATTCGATGCAGATGTGTATTTTCCTGTAATAGATATGAATGTTTGGGAAGAAGTAAGTAGAGAAGATTTTAATGCAGATCAAAAAAATAAATACGATTTTAGCTTCGTTTCTTATAAAAGAAGATAATAGATTATGTCGATAGCACTTTCAACAATAACCAAAATATATGGAGAACAAAAGGCGGTAGATGAGGTTAGTTTTTCAGTAAAAAAAGGAGAAATTGTAGGGTTTTTAGGTCCCAATGGAGCAGGTAAATCTACTACCATGAAAATGTTAACGGGCTATGTCACGCCTACTTCTGGAAGTATATTAGTAAGTGATATTGATGTGTTAGAGAAACCGATACTAGCACAAAAAAAGATTGGTTATTTACCAGAGCATAATCCACTTTATTTAGAGATGTATGTTCGTGAATACCTTAGATTCCATGGGCGAATTCAACGTGTCTCAAAATCAAGTATCGAGGAGGTAATTACTAAGGTAGGTCTAGCGCCTGAGGCGCATAAAAAAATACAGCAACTATCCAAAGGATATCGTCAGCGTGTAGGGTTGGCTGCTGCTTTATTACACGATCCAGAGGTGTTAATTTTAGATGAACCAACTACAGGTTTGGATCCAAATCAGTTGGTTGAAATGAGGCAATTAATAAGAGAATTAGGTAAAGATAAAACGGTACTATTGTCTACACATATCATGCAAGAAGTAGAAGCAGTTTGTGATCGAGTTATCATAATCAATAAAGGAAAGGTTGTAGCAAATACTTCTTTAAAAGAATTAAAATCTAATGAACAACAAATCATTCGAGTTACTTTTGATTTTAGAATAGAACCACAGTTTTTAACAAAGCTTCCTAATCTTTTGTCAAGCAAAAATACTTCTGAGAATAATTGGACGCTATCTTTTGATACACAAGAAGACATGCGACCTCTTATTTTTGATTTTGCTAAAGATAATGGCTTAAAAATATTAGGACTTAGTACAGAAAATAAAAGTTTAGAAAACTTATTTCATGAATTAACGAAGTAGTAGTATGAAGGTGTTTGACGATGTTTATTTTATGAAAAAAGCCTTACAAGAAGCACAATATGCTTATGATAAAGGTGAGGTGCCAGTGGGTGCCGTTATTGTGTTTAAACAACAGATTATTGCTAGATCTCATAATTTAACAGAAACCTTAAACGATGTCACTGCGCATGCAGAAATGCAGGCCTTTACAGCTGCGTCTAATTTTTTAGGTGGAAAGTATTTAAAGGACTGTACTTTATATGTTACTTTAGAGCCTTGTCAAATGTGTGCAGGAGCAAGTTATTGGGCGCAAATAGGTAAGATTGTTTATGGAGCAAGTGAACCTAAATTAGGGTTCAAGGTACTTAAAGCAAAACTACACCCAAAGACTAAAATCGTATCAGGGATTTTAGAAAATGAATGCAGCTTTTTACTTAAGAGATTTTTTATAGAAAAGCGAAACTTAAATTAGTTATTCTTGGGGGGACAACTAAATCTATTTTTTATCGTTTTCTACGTCAAGAATTGGGCTGGTTTTAATAAAGGAATATATATCATCTTTTCCTTTACCACCAGGCCTGTTAGAAGAAAAGTAACCCGTGTTTTCTCCTCTTTTTTTGATAAAAGAAAAATCATCAGCGTTACTATTCAAAGGGAAACCTAAGTTTTTTGGTGTCTTATATGTATTGTTTTCAAATTTGGCACAATATATATCCAATCCTCCTTGGTTATTTTTATGGCTTGTAGAAGAAAAATACAAGTTGTTGTTTTCGTCTACAAAAGGGAACATTTCTTTACCTTTTGTGTTTATTGTAGGGCCTAAGTTTTTAGGTTTACTATACGTATTATCTGCTAAAATATCTACTACAAAAATGTCTGAATCACCATGAGTACCTGGCATATTTGAACTGAAATATAGTTTCTTTTCATCATTGCTTAATGTAGGGTGTGCTACAGAATATTGATTTGAGCTAAAAGGAAGTTCTTTTACATTTTTCCAAGTGCCATTTACATTGGTAGCTTTGTAAAGTTTAAGGGTTACATAGCCTTCAGCATCACGTCTTACGCGTCTTTTTCTCGTGTAGCTAGTTCTCGTGAAATAAACAGTTTTATAATCTTTGGTAAAAACAGCATTTGTTTCATGGAAAACTTTCTTCGTGTCGCGAAGTAATGGGTTTTCGTGTTGAGATAATTTTACAATGTCTTCTTTTTTGGGAGGTGTTTGTTGTTTCTCTGAAACCTGATAAAGGTTAAAAAAAGGAATACCCTTAATAATACTACTCTTTTTAGATTGCGCAAAAACTAAGGTGTTGTTTTCATAAAAAGAAGCGCCAAAGTCTGAATGTTTTGTGTTAAAATCAAGGTTCTTGATTTCATAAATAGCTTCTTGAGCTGAAACAGGGGATGCGGCAAAACATACGATTGCCAAAGCTAGTGTTCTCATTTTCTGGGGGGTTAAAAAGTTAAACTCGCTTAAATCGATAATTAATGTTACAATATTAGGTTAAAAATTCGAAACATTTTAGGGTTGTAGTATTACATTTTGTTATTACTCTATTGATTTTGTGGGGTTTTTTCTTGTTTTTCCTGTGTAATTGTCGTTTTTAGAGTAAAGTTTTTTTAACTTGTGTAGCATCTGTTTTCTCATTTTTGTGTAGCTATGTCGGTTTTGAATAAGAATAATTTTGAAAAAAATAATAGAAAGTGACTTAGTGTAAGAACAAAAAGGCTAAATGATATGGTGAACTCAAAACAAGGATAATTGATTGGCCTTACTTTCGTGTTCTAATAACCATTTCTTTCTCCAGATACCTCCTGCATATCCAGTCAAATCACCATTAGATCCTATTACTCTATGGCAGGGTATAACAATCCATAAAGGATTTTTTCCATTTGCTGAAGCAACTGCTCGAATAGATTTTAAATCACCTAGTTTTAAGGCTTGTTCTTTATAAGAACAGGATTTTCCATAAGGAATTTTTTGCAGTTCTTTCCAGACTTTTTTTTGAAAACTTGTGCCTTGAGGATTTATTTTTACATCGAATGTTTCTCTTTTGTGATCAAAATACTCTTTTAATTGCTTTCTGCAATTTTTCAAAGGTTCACTTAAGTCTTCAGGTATATTATTGAGGTTTTCTGATGTTTTTTCAAGTACAACTACAGATTGTACCCCAAAGGTGTCACCACTAATTTTGGCAATTCCCAAAGGGGTGGTAAGATAAACAACTTGTAATGTTTTAGACACCGAAAATTTCTTTAGAATTCTGAGTTGTAATTTCGGAAATTTCTTCGAATGTTTTATCGTAAATGTTTACTAATTTATCTATAACAAAGGTTATATAACTGCTTTCATTTCTTTTTCCTCGATAAGGCGTTGGTGCTAAATATGGTGCGTCCGTTTCCAAAACAATGTTTTTCAAATGAATTTGATGTAAAAAAGTGGCTATCTTTCCATTTTTAAAGGTGGCCACACCGCCGATCCCTAGCTTCATATTATAGGATATCGCTTTTTGGGCTTGTTCTAGTGTACCTGTAAAACAATGAAAAATTCCATATAAATCATCACCTTTTTCTTCTTCTAAGATTTCGAAAACTTCATCAAAAGCATTTCTACAATGGATTACTATAGGTAGTTTTTTTTCCTTTGCCCATTGAATTTGTGTTTTAAAAGCTTCTTGCTGTTGTCTTAGAAAAGAGGTGTCCCAATAAAGGTCTATACCTATTTCTCCTATGGCATAAAAGTTTCGTTTATCAATCCAATTTTTAACTAAATTCAATTCTTCTTGATAGTTTTCATTTACAGAAGTTGGATGTAATCCCATCATTAAATAAACATCATTCGGGTAGTCTTTTTCTAACGCTAACATTTTTGTTGTATAAGAGCTATCGATTGCTGGAATGAAGAAACGAGAAATACCTGCATTTTTGGCCCTTTCGATCATTTCTTTTCTATCATCGTCAAATTGATCTGAATATAAATGAGTGTGTGTGTCAGTAATCATTAATAATTGAATTGTATCTTTGTTCAACAAAAATACTAGAAATGGCAAGTTTGAAGAAAGTATTGAAGAAAAAGAAGTTTGTTAAAATAAAATTGAAGAAAATAGTTACCAATCATTTAGAGTTAAAAGCTGAGATTAACGGTGTCAAGGGACGTTTTATTCTTGATACAGGTGCTTCTAATTCATGTGTAGGTATGGATCAAAAAGAGTATTTCAATTTGATTTCTGAAGAAAGTGAAGTTAAAGCAGCAGGAGCAGGAGCTTCAGGTATGGAAACACACCGATCAGCGAATAATCACTTAAAAATTGGAAAATGGAAATGCAATCAATTTGATTTGGTTCTTTTTGATTTATCTCATGTAAATGAAGCATTAACTAGGCATGATGCTAAAGAAGTTCATGGTATTTTGGGGGCTGATATTCTAGATAGTGGTAAAGCATTTATTGATTATGATAAGAAGTGTCTGTACCTGAGGAAATTAAAAAATAAAAAATTGCAAATGTCCTTTTAACACAAAAAATGTTTTGTCCTGAAATAAGGTAGGTATTTATCTTATTTCAGGAAATATAGTATATTTTAAAAAGGGGTATGTTGTATTCCTGTAAAGATTAATAAAAAAGGCGAGTGTTTGTACTCGCCTTTTTTTAGTAAAAATAGTAGGTTTAACTTTATTTTTTTAACCATAAGGCTAAAAAAAAGGGGATTAAAAACAACGTTCTTTACTATTCAAAATCACCCAAGTTGGAAATACAAAATTAGAAGGGTTTTATATGCATTTTTTGTATTTCCTAAGCGTCACTCAATGCATCAGATATTTGTTTATAATACTTTTTTGTTCAATTTCAATAATGTTTAAAAGTCTTCAATGTCATTTAGATATCTTTTTGTTAAATCATCTCAGTTGCATTATTAATTAAGATGACTGCTATCGTATCAAAAAGATCGTGTTAATTTGTATATCTTTGTTGATGACGATACAAATGTACAACATTTTAATTGTGATACAACTTTTAAAGTGTGTTTTTTTATTTTTTTTGCTCAATGGATATTCGAATTAAAAAATCTATAGAAGTTTTAAATTATATAATTAAAGATTTGGGGTTGCCAAATGCCAAGAAATTGTCTGAAACCTTGGGTTTTAGTCGGCCTGAGAGGATTTACAAAATCTTACGAGGTAAATCTTCGATTAGTAGAAATCTAGCGAGTATTATTAATGAAAAATTTCCAAAATACTCAATAGAGTGGTTACTAACAGGTGTCGATCAAGATCAAGAAGATGAAGTTACTTTTTATTTTGAAAAACAAGGTGTAAAAATCAGTGTTGAAGAACTGGTATCTTATGTAGTTAAAAATGAACAAGAATTTATGAAATCTAAAATTTTTTCTAATTTCATAGAGGTTAAAGTAGCTAAAAAAGTAGCAGAAATAACTACATCTAAAGAAAAGTTACTAGAATACCTTAGAAATTAAATTTTAGTTTTCATATTTTGTATCCTATTACATTTGTAAGTTTAACTTGTTTAGATTAAAAATAGAAAGCGCTTTGTATTTAGAGATCTCTTCCTCTTGTTGTTTGATGATTTCATTTTGCTCTTCGTTATCTTTTGTTGATATTTGGCGACTTATTCTAAGTCTTTCCAAAATCTTTGTTTTTTTATCTTCCATTTTTAGAAATTTTATCTAGTAGTTCCCATTTTTCTTTCTCCTTATCTTTTTTTGTGTGTCTTAGCACATGGGAAACAAGATCTTGTATGTTTTCCAATAATTTGTCTTCAATATTTATAGACATTCTTCTTAAAGAATGGTAAACAAAATAGGATAAAGGTATAAAGAGGACTACAAAAAGGATGTATAATGAATATCCAAAGTATCCTGTTGAGTTAAAAATAGTATGATACAACCAAAAAAGTGATACCGATATAAAGCCTATTCCTGCATAAGGTTCATACCATTTCAATAAACCAGCACTTTTTAGTTTAGCGTCTTTTAATGCCAAATAACACGAACAGATAAGTAAGGATATAAAAGATCCAAAAACCCACAGCCAGTAATGTAAGCTTGAACGACCATTAAAAGAAAAATCTTCTACATAGGTTTTTCTCTTATTATTAATTCTTCTAAAATCAGCTGATTTGACTTTTTTATTTAAGTCTTTGATAATAAAATATTCTTCTTTCGTAATACTATTGTTTTTGAATAAACTATCATTAAGGAATTCTTTTTTATCCCATTTTTCCTCTAATAATTTTTTTTCTTCATTTAAAGCTATAATCTTAGGGTTATTATCTGCTGGTAAAAACAGTCTATGCGTAAAAGAAGCCACAATACCTATAATAAGAATAAAAATAGATAATATCTTAGTAAAGAAATGATTATTTCTTTTTGTCTTTTGAAATGTATTCATAGTAAATGACTGATCCATGTTGACAGGGTTTCCCTTTTTGAATATTACTTTCTGGTTTGTTATATTGTATTTTTATTACTTAATATATGCTGATCTTAATATTTAAAATTTCTCGTACTTGTTTTTAAATTAGAGAAAAGCATTTAGTTATTAGTATTCTTGTGTACAAACCTACTAGTATTTTAATGGAGTTACAATACCCAATACCCCTAAATCTAACTAAGGGTTAACCCTAGTGTTCTTTAACATTTTATAGATTTAATTGGGGTTTAAAAGTGCTGTGTTTTTTGTGTATTTATTTGCTGTTTAGTGATTTATGTTTTTCCTTTTCAAGAAAGGAGAAGAATCGTTTATGTTAAAAAATAAACTTTCTAATAAAATTGAAAAAAAATATGTTTTCTTAAAAAGTCAAATTAAGGCTTTTATTTGAAGGTATAATACAATTAAAGGAATTGTGCTTTAGGTCAATTATTTATTGTAAACTAGGATTGTTTTATGTTTTGTTGGTAGTTTCAACTTTCCCTTTATAAATTATATAAATTGTTTTTATAAAAGGAAAGTTGTTAATACCGATTGTAATTTCAAATAGGATTATTTTTTTATTAGTTTTTTCGAGTATTTATTGTCCGTATTTTGAAGGGATATGAAATATGTTCCTGGTGGAAGGTTAGCTATATTTATGTTTTCTGTTTTGGATTTTAAAGTGTTTTTCTGTAACTGTTGACCATGTATGTTGTAAATGATAATGGGTTCATGCCTCCACAATTCGTTATTAACGGTAAAGGTAACTGTATGTTTATTTGAAGGATTAGGGGAAATATTGATTACTTCATTGTCATTTACTAATATGTCATTTGTTTGTGTCAGTGAGTTAATAGCTGTAGGACAATTGCCTGTTTTTTTCCATCCTTTATTGGTTCTTTGATAAATTATATTCTGATAAATTACTTTGTCTCTTAAGGCGTATTTTTTTGAAGCATCAAATTGAGGTATTCCGTTACAAGATAAGCGTACAGTATTTTCAGAAATGATAACAGTATAATCCTCGACTTCTCCGTAAGTAAAAGACCCACAGGGTGTTTCTTGTATGGTGTTGTATCTCATAGCAATTCTCATTCTGGTTTTTCCTAGTTTAGCTTCCTTGGGAACAGAAAAAGAGCCCGAAATTTTGGATTCTTTCGTAGGAGATTTTGTCCAAACTTTTTCATTGATATTATTAAAGACTCCATCCTGATTATAGTCGATCCATACCGTGTATGCTTCACTGTAAATTGTTCCAGTCCATTTTGGGGTAATTTCTATGTGTTGCGGTTTTTTTTTCGATATATTCGCTGACATTGAGGTGAAATCTTGGTAGCCATTGGTTGCACCCGAAAGATTATTTAAATTATTGAGAATAACTTTCTGAATATATTCATCGTTTATATTGTTACTTTTTAAAGTGCAATACGATGGAGTGTCAATACTGCCTGCGCTTTTTGAAGCTTCTATTAAGAATGCTAAGCCAAGTTTGACAAACTTAGCTGCATGAGTAGCGTTTGGGGTCGGAGAGCGGTCAAAAGTATCATTTACAGTATGGATATGTGGGTTTGAGCCTCTAAATGAAGCTTCTAAAGGAAAGGCGGTGTGGTATCCTTGTTGTGACCAACTATAATGATCGGAACATCCATAGTTACAGCGTGTGAAATCATAAGTGAGTTTGTGTGACCCGTTCGCATTGTAATGTTTAAGAAGGTTTATAAGAAAAGAATTTAGCGTATTGCTATTGTATGTGTCGTCTGTAATATATATGTCTTTTGGAGAACCTTTGTAGTTTGTCATGTCAAATTGTACATATCCTAATACATTTACATTTCTGTTTTTATAGTCCTGTGCTATTTCCCTAGAACCTCTTAAGCCTACTTCTTCGGCAGCATAGGCCATAAATTCCAACGTTCTTTTGGGTTGAAAGTTCATTTCGAAAAGGACTCTTGCCACCTCAGTGATCGTTGCAATTCCTGAAGCATTATCATCTGCACCTGGTGCATGAGTTGTTCTTCTTGGACTTACTGAATCGATATGACCACCTATAATCACATGTTCATTAGGTTTTTCTTTTCCTTTGATAGTCATAATAACCGAAGGCATTGATGAACTTCTATGATAAACGAGTCTCACAGAAACGTCTGATCGGTTTTTTGCCATGTTTTCCCATTTTTGTTTTAGGTCAGTTACAGCTTGGGTTGCTTTTTGGGTAGTGTGGTATCTTGTGCCATAATTTTCAAGTTCTTTTATCTGCTTAGCTATGTTCAAATTGTTAACTAAGTCCATTGCTTTTTTGACTTTTTTTTCTTCAGATATGGTGTATTGTACCATTTGTTTGTGCTGTTGTCTTTTCTGAATTTGATGAATAGTCTTTAGGGCACTTTCCTCAGAATCTTCGTAAATGAAACCAGGGCCATGAGTCAAAATCATATGATGTAATTTCTCAGCAGCATTATGACTTAATTTTACTGCGCTAAATTCATTTTGGGAGGAAATAATAAAAATATCATTAGGAGCTATTTGTTTGAGTTTGGTAGCATGTTTTGTTTTGATGGTACCATAAAACATCTTTTCTTGACTTATGGAAGTTTTAAGGAAACAAATAAAAATAAAAGGGAGTAAGAATGCTTTTTTTTTCATTTTAAGAAGGGTTTTTAGTGTTAATCGTAATAAAATTAATTAAATATTCGCAATAATGTATTAAATTTATTTTTTTATTGTGTATTTAATTTTTTTTGATATTGATGTATGTCGTATAGGAGAAGAATTACAAAGGCTTTTTTGAATGCGAAGAAGCTAGTACTTACCGAAAAATCAAAATTTATACTATTTTCAGACTGCCATAGAGGGAGTGGTGGTTTTGCGGATGATTTTATTCATAACAAACAAATTTATTTACAAGCATTGGATTATTATTTCCATGAGGGGTATACTTATATAGAGTTAGGAGATGGAGATGAGTTATGGGAGAATAGTTTTACTAGTATATTTAAAGCAAATAAAGAAGTTTATATGCTGTTTAAAAAGTTTCATGATGAACAGCGACTACATTTTATATGGGGAAATCATGACATGAGTTATAAGGAAAAGGAGAACATTGTTAAAAATTATGATTATTATTTTGATGAAGAAGAGAAAAAAGAGTTTATGAAAGATGTTAGCTTTTCTGAAGCAATAAAACTAGAATCAAAGGAAGGTAAATCCATATTATTATTGCACGGACATCAAGCGGATTGGTTTAATTATAAATGTTGGAAAGTTAGTCGTTTTTTGGTGAAGGTACTTTGGAAACCACTTCAAGTAGTCGGTGTAAAAGATCCGACAAGTCCAGCGAAAAACTTTAAAAGCTTAATTAAAGTAGAAGAAAAAATAGCGGAATGGATTAAAGAAAACAATGGTCAAATGCTTATAACAGGACACACACATAGACCACGTTTTCCTTTGCCAGGTCAATTACCTTATTTTAACGATGGAAGTTGTGTGCATCCAAATTGTATTACAGGGATAGAAATAACAAATAACCAAATAACTCTTGTTAAATGGGGTAATGTCTATGATGAAGAAAGACAAAATAAGATTAAAAGAAATGCTTTAGAAGGGCCAAGAAAATTAAACGAATATTATAAAAAATATGGAGGTTGTTAAAGGTTTGAAAATGATTTCATTATTTGTGAAAAGTGTTTTGTTAAGAAGAGTTCTTCTTAAGTACTACTTAGGGTAGAATGTAATTTAATGTTCAATTAACGGTGACTTAACATTGAGGTTGGTTATTTGCGAGCGCAAAAGTAAGATGATAAGATAAAATGAAAAGTAAAGAATTACTTCTAGTAATTGTAGTGTTGTTGTCCAGTATTGTATATGGACAAAAGGTTTCCGTTCCAAAGTTTGGTAAAGGGATATTTAATCTCAAAGGTGCTGATAACTCTTGGTCAATGAAAATTGGAGCCCGTATGCAATTTTTGGCTACTTCAAATTGGAATATAGTAGAAGGTGATTTGAAAGAGCCTTCTTCTTCATTTTTAATTCGAAGAGCTCGTTTGAAGTTTAACGGCTTTGCTTTTTCTCCAAAATTGAAATACAAGATAGAGTTAGGGTTGAGTAATAATGATATTGGGGGGGGATCGATCCATACGAATAATGCGCCTAGATATATTTTGGACGCTTTAGTTATGTGGAATTTTTATCAGAACTTTTCATTGCTTGTTGGACAAGCAAAACTTCCTGGAAACAGGGAACGAGTAGTTTCTTCTGGAGATCTTCAGCTTGTTGATCGTTCACTATTGAATAGGTATTTTAACATCGATAGGGATTTAGGAATTCAACTAAAACATTTTTTTGCAATTTCAGAAAAATTTCATGTTAAAGAGACTATAGCAATTTCACAAGGAGAAGGAAGGAATGTAACTACTGGTAATTTAGGAGGATATCAGTATACAGGTCGTTTAGAGTTATTTCCTTTTGGTGAATTTAGTGATGCAAAAGGAGGATATAAAGGAGCTGATTTAGTTCGAGAACAAGACCCAAAATTGGCTGTTGGATTTACCTATGATTTTAATGATGATGCTGTTAAAAATCGAAGTAATATGGGAGGGTATATGGTTAATGATATAGGATATTACAAAACAGACATATCAACACTCTTTGTAGATGCAATGTTGAAATATAAGGGGTTTTCGTTTATGGGAGAGTATTCGCTGAGAGATGCTGCAGATCCGATAGTCAAAAATTCTGATAATACGATTGTATTAGATAAGAATGACGATCCTATGGTGGTTCAGGTAGGTGAAGGACTGAATTTACAAGCAGGGTATTTGTTTAAAAATAATTGGGAGTTTTCAGGAAGATATACACACATAGCTTTCGATAAAAAAGTTATAAATAAAGATTTCGAAAATCAATATACTATAGGACTTTCTAAGTATATTGCGGGACATAAATTAAAAATACAAACTGATGTGAGTTATTTAGATGTTGTTAATGTGTCTGATAAACTGATGTATAGGATTCAGTTAGATGTTCATTTTTAGCTCCCTGAATTCAATGATGTTTTGTATTGATTGTTATAAAGAGTAGGCCAATCTATTAAAAGGGGAGATCATTTGGAGAGGCTTATGGGTAGAATAGTAAAAAATTACAATAAACTAAAGATAAATATAACGTAAAGATAACATAAGCCCCTTGTGCTGTTGTTAATTTTGCAAAACTTAATTATAACAAAGTTATGGGAGATCCATATATTCTAATGTTGGTTGCCTTAGCTGTATTAGCTATTGTTGATTTGGTTGTGGGTGTGAGTAATGATGCGGTTAATTTTTTGAACTCGGCCATTGGTTCGAAAGCAATAAAGGTTAGAAACATCATGATTATAGCCAGCATAGGTGTGTTTTTTGGGGCAGTGACCTCAAGTGGAATGATGGAGGTTGCTAGAAAAGGGATTTTTAATCCTGACATGTTTATGTTTCAGGATATCATGTTTATCTTCATGGCAGTAATGATAACGGATATATTGTTGTTGGATATATTTAATTCTTTAGGAATGCCTACTTCTACAACTGTTTCCATTGTTTTTGAATTGCTTGGAGCGGCAGTTTGTATATCACTCATAAAGATTTCAACAAATGATGCGCAATCATTATCGGAAATATGGAATTATATTAACCATAAAAAAGCAGTTGAAATAATCAACGGAATATTACTCTCGGTGGTTGTGGCTTTTTCAGTAGGGGCTATTGTTCAGTTTGTATCCAGATTAATCTACTCTTTTAATTTTGAAAAAAGACCCAGTTATATAAACGCATTGTTTGGCGGTTTTGCCATTACAGCAATTACCTATTTTATTATTATAAAAGGCATGAAAGGTACTCCTTTTTATAAAGATGTAAAACACCTTATAGAAGGAAATACAGTCGTTATTATTGCTATTAGCTTTCTGATTTGGAGTTTGATTTCTCAGTTATTGATTAGCTTTTTAAAAGTAAATGTACTTAAGTTAATTATTGGGATCGGTACTTTCTCTTTGGCGATGGCATTTTCTGGGAATGATTTAGTGAATTTTATTGGGGTGCCGATCGCTGCGTGGAATTCTTATGAGGAGTGGCAAATGTCTGGTATGGCACCTGATGCTTTTTCGATGGGAGTTTTAGCTAAAAAAGTTCCTTCAAATGTTTGGTTGTTATTGTTGGCGGGAGCTATTATGGTAGTGACTTTGTGGACTTCCAGTAAGGCTAGGAATGTGATAAAAACAGGAATAGATTTGTCTAGACAAGGAGAAGGACATGAAAAATTTAGTCCTAACCCTTTGTCAAGAGTAGTTGTAAGAACAGCCATGGGAATAAATCAAGGGTTGAATTTTTTATTGCCAAAAAAGACGATTCAATTTATAGATTCTAAATTTCAAAAGCCAGTAATAGCATTGCCAAAGGATAAAACCTATGAAATGCCTGCTTTTGATTTGGTGAGAGCTTCGGTAAATTTAATTGTAGCTGGGATTTTAATCTCGATAGCAACTTCTATGAAGTTGCCATTGTCAACAACATATGTAACTTTCATGGTGGCCATGGGGTCGTCTTTAGCGGATAGAGCTTGGGGGCGTGAAAGTGCTGTGTATAGGGTAGCAGGAGTTATTAATGTAATCGGAGGTTGGTTCTTAACAGCAATTACAGCGTTTATTGCAGCAGCAATTGTGGCCTATTTGATTAGTTGGGATAAAATGATGGTACCTGTATTGTTACTTTTAGTAGCTGTATTGATTGGAAGAAATACCATTCGACATAGAAAAAAGACGAAA
This sequence comes from uncultured Tenacibaculum sp., assembly GCA_947496185.1. Lineage (GTDB taxonomy): Bacteria > Bacteroidota > Bacteroidia > Flavobacteriales > Flavobacteriaceae > Polaribacter. Next base: position 95,251 of record CANMCD010000008.1, on the reverse strand, counting down.
GAAGAAAAAAAACAGGTACATATTGAAAGGGCTGAGTTGATTACTATTAACGGTGTAATTGAAGAAAGTTCTGATCACATTTCAGGAGTAGCGAAGCGAATTAATAAGTTGTATTCAAGCGTGGTTAAAGATTTGGCGACTCACGATCTTATTAAGTTAAGAAAAACAGACAAGCATGTGACTAAGCTAAATGATGAGATAGATAATCTTAAAGATGGCGTTTTTTATTTTATAAAATCTTTAGACGATACCTCGGTACAAGCAAGTAGGTTTTATATTTTGATTTTAGGGTATTTACAAGATGTAGCACAGTCAATTAGTTATATATCCAGAGCAACTTACAAGCATGTTAATAATAATCATAAGAACCTTAAAAAAGGACAGCTTAAAGATCTTAAAACAATCGATAATACTCTGTCTAAATTGTTAGAAGATATTAGTGAGACTTTTGAGAAAAGGAGTTTTGATGATTTGGGACATATTATTGATGAGAAGAAAGAATTGTTGAGTAATGTGTCTGCTTCGATTGAAAAACAAGTAGAGCGCATTAGAACAGATGAAACGAGTCCTAAGAATACAACGTTGTATTTTAGTATTTTAATCGAAACCCAAGATTTAGTGTCTGGTTTAATGAGTTTGTTGGAAACATACGAAGAGTTTTATTTAAGTACTAAAAGTGTCTTATAAATCTTAATAGTAGTTTTAAGACTTGTTTTTAAGGCTAAATACTTATTTTAGTAAAAAGTTTACGTTTGATTTCAATTCAAGTACCTGATAACAAAAAAATTTATTTTGCTTCAGATCAGCATTTAGGAGCCCCGACACCTGATGTTAGTTTTCCTAGAGAACAACGTTTTGTTCGTTGGTTAGATGCTGTTAAGCAAGATGCCCATGCTATATTTTTACTAGGAGATTTATTTGATTTTTGGTTTGAGTACAAAACGGTAGTGCCCAAAGGTTTTGTGAGGGTTCTAGGGAAGTTGGCAGAAATAAAAGATAGCGGGATATCCATATATTTTTTTGTAGGTAATCATGACCTATGGATGTGTGATTATTTTGAAAAGGAATTGAATATACCTGTTTATCATAGGCCTAAGGAATTCAAAATTAATAATAAGATTTTCTTATTAGGTCACGGAGATGGTTTGGGGCCGCATGATAAAGGTTATAAAAGGATGAAAAAAGTATTTACTTTTCCTTTATTTAAGTGGATGTTTCGATGGTTGCATCCTGATTTAGGTGTTCGACTTGGTCAGTTTATGTCTGTAAAGAATAAATTGATTTCAGGTGATGATGATGCAAGGTTTTTGGGAGAAGAGAATGAATGGTTGGTGCAGTATTGTAAAAGAAAACTTACAAGTAAACATTACGATTATTTCGTCTTTGGTCATCGACATTTACCTTTGAATATTAAACTGAATGAAGAGAGTACTTATGTCAATATAGGAGATTGGGTTAAGTACTTTACTTATGGTGTTTTTGAGGGGGGTACAATGTTTTTAAAAGAGGATGAATAAACTTCTTAGTGACTAAGCTTAAATTAGCAGCGTTAATGTTGTTCAATATTTGTTTAAAGAATCTCTGTTTTTACAGAGTTTTTTATGGTTATAGCATTCTTGTGTTAAGAAAATGAATGGCAGGTTATGTTTGCTGTCTTTATGGCAAGCTTTCAATATGTTCACGTGTATTTGTTATTAAGGTTTATTTTAGGGAGAGATACAGCTAATAAAAAAAGCACCGATAAGAATCGATGCTCTTTACTCGTTATTTTTTGATCTGAGATTAAAAACTCAAGTTTAATCCAGCGCTGAAATTTCTTCCTAATTGTCCGAGTTGTTGTACTTCAGATGAGTAGGTGAATCTTCTTCCTGCTTCAGCCGTGTTTGTATTTGGATTGGTAGGGTCAGGATATACATCAAAAATATTGTTGATGTTTCCATTTAAACTTACTTTATCAGTTAATTTGAAAATAAAACCAAAATCAGTTGCGATTTTAGCAGATAAAGTTTGGTCTTTTCCACCAGCTTCAGGGGCAGTTACGATTACTTTACCAAAGCGAGTGTTGTTTAATGAAAAAGCCCACTTATTGATATCGTAATTTAATCCTAGTATAAACTTAGATCGAGGTCTTGAATTAGTGATAAGCCCTTGTTCCTGTCTGTCAAACATGTTGTATTTGTGTTCTGCTAATAACCCAGGTGTTTCTACGCCTTCGATAGTGGTTTCATTAAGATTGGCAGCTAAGTTTGCTGAAAACTTACCTTCCCCTATTTCGATGTTTCTATAGTTTAAAACAAGGTCAGCTCCTCTTGTACGGGTGTCTCCAGCATTAATAAAAAATTGTAAAGCAAGAACATCATTGTTGTATAAAATGCGCTCAACATCATTTTTAGGGGTTGCTGGTTTGTCTTGATCAGGGCCATTACCCTTTTTGTATCCAATTTGAGATGAGAATAGTATTCTGTTGTAAACATCTATTTGATAAAGGTCAAGAGATGCTGAAAAATCTTTATTGAACTTGTAGGTAATACCCGCAGAAATATTTCTTGAAAGTTCGTGGGTTAAATCAGGAACTCCTAGTGCACGGATTATGGGGTCATTATTTGCAAATGTTTTCTGCAATGAAGGTTCAGTTTGTCCTGGGATACGAATGTATTGACTGTTTGTCAAATGTCTTTGGTGTAAAGAAGGAGCTCGGAATCCAGTACTGTAAGAAGCTCTTACGGCGCCATTTTCTCCAATTTTCACCCTTCCATTTACCTTCCAAGAAAAATTGCTTCCAGAGTCAGAAAAATCTTCATACCTACCAGCAGCACCTAAAAGAAGACTTTCAGTAACGTCGTAGTCCAATTGGGCGTATGCTGCAAAATTTGACCTAGTCCATTTTCCAGCTTCTTCAGGGGTGATACCAGCAAAAGAATCAGTACCTTCACCGTAATAAGAAAAATGATCTCCTTGAAAAGCTCTAAAGCTTTCTTTTTTGTACTCAAAACCAATAGCGGTGTTCAGTTTTTCTGAAATAGTACCAGTTACATCAAAGTTTCCAATTACGTTGGTAAATCGGTATCCTCCAGGTTTGAATGTAGTGGGGGAAGTACCGTGATCTTTTAAGTAAGATCGATTTACAGAATTATTTATAGTGTAAAAAACATCGTTAGCTCCATAGGTTACACTAGCGTCTGCTGTCCAGTTTTCTGCCAAGCCAAACTCGATACCTCCTGTGTTGATATAATCATTAATGCTAGCTTCGAATGTGGGTTGATATCCTTTAAAATTTTCTGCTGATTTAGTTAAAAAATTAGCATCCGCTACATCTCTTCTCCAGTAAGGAGCTCTGTAATATGCGAAGCTTTTACCGTCTCTAGTAGAGAAACCATGAAAAGAGTAAAGTTTAGCTTTTTCTCCTACAGGATGTTCTAAGTTAACGAATACATCCTTTTTTTCCATTTCTGGTTGTCCTACAGTCATTCCAGCAGTAGGATTTGCTGCTAACCATGCTATTTCATTAGGTCTAGTAGCACCTTCTTCACTAGGAACAACTCTTCCTGCTCTGTTGGTTAATTTTTGGTTATAATACCCTAAAGTAAGATTGGCAAATCCGCCATCACCAAATTTAAAAGTCGTGTTAAAATCAGTATTGAAATTAAAACCATCTCTTTGTGAGGTCATCCCGGCTCTAGTGGTTAATGTAGAAAATTCTACATCTTTCTTTAGGATAATGTTCATTACCCCTGCAATCGCATCAGAACCATATAGTGCAGAAGCCCCGTCTCTAAGAACCTCTACTCTTTTAATAGCTGCTGAAGGTATACTTCTAAGGTCAACGCCAACTTCACCTTTACCTGGTGTACGGTTTAGGTATACTTGTGCACTTTGATTTTTACGTTTTCCATTGATAAGTACTAAGGTTCTACTTGGGCCTAGTCCTCTTAGATCCGCTGGGTCGTAATGTGCTGTTGCATCTGTTATGGCTTGATTTTGAGAATTGAAAGAGGGTACTTTAAATACTAACATTCTGTCAAATGTAGGCTGTCCACTTTTTTCAAGTTCTCTAGCGTCAATGTTGTCAATTGGTACGGCAGAATCAAGAATTGTTCTAGGTTTTGAACGGTTACCTGTCAATACTACTTCGTCTAAAAAGGCGTTTTCCTCTTTAAGAAGTACTGTTACAGTAGTTGATTCTGTGAATCTTTTTTCTACAGTTTCGTAGCCTATCATTGAAAAGTGGAGGGTGACAGGGAATTCTTTAACCTCAATCGTAAATCGACCATTTCTGTCAGTTGTAACACCATTTATAGTGTTTTTTTGAATTACATCAACAAACGAAATAGCTTCTCCTTTTTCGTCAACTACCTTGCCCTCAATACTTTGTCCAAATGTTAAAATGGAGCATAGCAAGGATAGAGCAGTAGTGAGTTTTGCTTTTTGCTTCATACGGTTTAGTTATTAATAATATTTTTAGAGAAGCCGAAAATAGTAAATATTTACTAAAACCAATAAAAAAAGTGTATTTATGTATGAATGAATCATAAAATTTTGTTTTTTTTGTATAGTTAAAACCTTGATAGGTTTAACCTTACTTTAACAATCGTTAAGATGTTAAAATTGTAGCTTTGTTTTTCTCTAAAAAAGCTAACCTAATTCAGATATAATATGGATGTAGATGTAAGAGCAATAAATGAAAAAATAGCACAAGAGAGTGCTTTTGTAGATTTACTAACTGCCGAGATGAATAAGGTAATTGTAGGTCAAAAATATATGATAGAGCGTTTGCTAATTGGGCTTTTAGGAAATGGTCATATATTGTTAGAAGGGGTGCCAGGGTTGGCAAAAACGCTTGCTATCAATACCTTGTCTAAAGCTGTTCAAGGTAGTTTTAGCCGTGTTCAATTTACCCCAGACTTGTTGCCAGCTGACGTGGTAGGTACCATGATTTATAATGTGAAAGAGAATGATTTTTCTATAAAGAAAGGGCCAATATTTGCAAACTTTGTGCTTGCAGATGAAATTAATCGTGCGCCAGCTAAAGTACAATCTGCCTTATTAGAGGCTATGCAAGAACGTCAAATCACGATTGGAGATGAGACTTTTAAATTAGAAGAGCCTTTTTTGGTGATGGCTACTCAAAATCCTGTAGAACAGGAAGGTACGTATCCGCTTCCTGAAGCTCAGGTTGATAGGTTTATGTTGAAAACAGTGATTGATTATCCGAAACTCCAAGATGAACAAATAATTTTACGTCAAAATTTAAGTGGAAGTTTTGGTAAAGTAAATCCTGTTGTTTCTATAGAACAGATAAAAAAAGCGAGATCGGTAGTCGGAGAGGTTTATATGGATGAGAAAATTGAAAAATATATTCTAAACATTATTTTTGCTACCCGTTATCCTGAAAATTACGGTTTAGATAAAATAAAACCATTAATAAACTTTGGTTCGTCTCCACGTGGAAGTATTGCTTTAGCAAGAGCAGCAAAATGTTATGCTTTTATTAAAAGACGAGGATATGTGATCCCAGAAGATGTGAGAGCTGTTGTATATGACGTACTAAGACATCGTATAGGAATTACGTATGAAGCCGAAGCCGAAAATATAACCTCTATCGATATTATAAATACAATTATTAACGAGGTTCAGGTACCTTAAATTTAAGGAATGAAAATATAACTCTAACCATGATCTACTAAAATTTAATCCCCAACCCCAATTTTTACTAGAAAATGAAAAGATATAATTTAACAACGTACAAAACCTTTACAGGAGTTAAAAAAGTACTTGAGTTACAAGAAAAAAAGAGAACAGAAGCTGTGGTTTATAAAGATAACAAACCTTCTTATCACGTTGATTGCTTTGATTTGAAAAATGAATCAAACCTAATTATGAACGGTTTGGTTTTAGGGCAAAAGAAAAGCATAGCACAAGTAATAAAAGCAATAGGGAAGAAAAACAATGTAAACCTATCGGTAAAGGAAGGTCCATTGTTGTTTGTGAAGAAAACAGTTGAAGTAACTGAAGAATCTTTACCTCCTTTACCAGAAAGTTGGTTAAACTAATTTAATGAACACTACAGAATTATTAAAGAAAGTTCGAAAGATTGAAATAAAGACACGTAGGCTGTCTAATCATATTTTTGGAGGAGAATACCATTCTACCTTTAAGGGAAGAGGAATGACTTTTTCTGAGGTAAGACAGTATCAATATGGTGATGATATACGTGCTATAGATTGGAATGTTACGGCAAGGTATAACGAACCTTATGTAAAAGTATTCGAAGAAGAGCGAGAATTGACCATGATGTTGATGGTTGATGTTTCTGGATCTGAGCTTTTTGGTACAGTTCAACAGTTTAAAAAAGATACAGTTACAGAAATAGCGGCCACCTTGGCTTTTTCTGCTATTCAAAATAATGATAAGGTAGGTTTGATTTTGTTTTCAGATGAAATTGAATTGTTTATACCTCCTAAAAAAGGAAGAAGTCATGTGTTGAGAATCATACGAGAATTGATTGAGTTTGAGCCTAAAAGTAAAGAAACAAACGTTAATCAATCGCTTAAGTTTCTGTCAAACGTAATGAAAAAGAAAGCAATAGTGTTTTTGCTTTCTGACTTTATGGACGAAGGATACGAACAGACACTTAAGATTACTGCAAATAAACACGATATTACTGGAATCAGGGTATACGATATACATGATCAAGAAATGCCTAATCTTGGAGTCGTATCTATGTTGGATGCAGAGTCAGGTAAAACAACACTCGTAAACACAAGTTCTTCTAAGGTAAGAACAGATTATAAAAATTATTCGTTAAAATTAGAAGATTATTTTAAAAATAGCTTTAGAAAGAGCGGTGCAGGCACGATCAATATGCGTGTTGATGAAAGCTATGTGAAAAAACTCCTAGGATATTTTAAGCAAAAAGGATAGTAGTAAAACGAACGTAAAAAATGAGGTTTAAACTATTTTACATATTACTCTTTTCGGCAATAGTTACTAACTATGCTCAGTCGTCACTTGTAAAAGCTGAAATCGACAAAAAAGCAATTCGAATTGGTGAACAGTTCGAATACAAGTTAACTATTAGTACCGCTGAGAATGTAATTATACCTAAGTTAGATAACTTAAAAGGCTTAGAGGTTGTAGACTCTTTAAAAGTAGATACTATTAAAAATAAACTAGTAAAAAAATACATTCTCACTGGTTTTGATAGTGGTGCTTTTTACATTCCTTCACAACAAATTTTTATTAAAAATCAAGCGCATATAACGGACAGTTTGCTTGTTAGTGTAGCAACGATACCTGTTGATACAACTAAGATTAAAAAATTTGAAATTAAAGGTATACGCGGAGAACCCTATCAATTCGATGATGTAAAAAAATATGTTTATTGGGGTATAGGTCTTTTGTTATTGGTAATAGTAACATTGTATTTTGCTTTAAAAAGGTCAGACAAAAGTATATTTAGAACCACTACTTCAGAACTTCCTCCATATCAAGAGGCGCTTAGAAGATTACAGCTTTTAGACGAAAAGCTGTTGTGGCAAAATAACCAAGTAAAAGCATATTATAGTGAACTTACATTTATAGTAAAGAATTATCTTGAGACAGCATTAAATGTGAGAGCTTTAGAGCAGACTACAAATGATTTGGTTGATAATTTGACAGATTTGAATGATGCTGATGTGCTGGATACAGAAAAGGAAACCATCGTTAAATTAAGACAATTGTTTGAACAATCGGATCTTGTAAAATTTGCTAAGTCAGAACCTTTAGCACATGAAATTGAGGCTGATCGAAACATAGCTACTTTTTTGATAAATAACTTGAAACCTTCTATTGTAGAAGAGAATCAAGAAACGAGCCATAAGCAGCCCTTAATTATAGTACAAAAACCAGAGGTTTCACAACCAAGTAAAATGGTTAAGGTCATCATCATAATAGTCGCAGTATTAGTTGTTTTATTAACTTCTTATGGGATAACGAAGGCTGTATTAATGTCTAATCAAGTAAAACAATCATTAGTAGCCAATGTTCGATAATTTTGAATTTCATAGTCCTGAGTTTTTGTGGTTGCTTATATTGATTCCATTATTAGCCATATGGAATTTTATAACTAGAAACCGTGAAAATGCACAGCTAACAATTTCAAATAGTAAAGGGTTTCGTGTACAAAAATCTTTTTTACCTAAATTAAAACCTTTATTACATGGGTTGCGATTACTTGCAATGATAGCACTTATTGTAGCTCTAGCTAGGCCTAGAAATGTAGATGTGAGCAAGCGAACTAAAACCAATAGAGGTATTGATATTGTAATGGCGATAGATGTATCTGCAAGTATGTTAGCAAAAGATTTAAAGCCAAATAGACTTGAGGCACTAAAAAAAGTAGCTATTAACTTTGTGAATAAACGTCCAAACGATCGAATAGGTATTGTTGTTTATGCTGGAGAAAGTTTTACACAGACTCCAATAACTAGCGACAAATCTATTGTCAAAAGAACTGTTTCTGAAATAAAATGGGGGCAATTAGAAGGAGGTACAGCCATTGGTATGGGCTTAGGTTCAGCTGTAAATAGACTGAAAGAAAGTAAAGCAAAGAGTAAGGTGATTATTTTGTTAACCGATGGGGTAAATAACGGAGGTTTTGTGGATCCTAAAACGGCAACAGAATTAGCAAAAGGAAACAATATCAAAGTGTATACTATCGGAATTGGCACAAATGGTATGGCTCCTTTTCCTTGGGCAAAAGACCCTAGAACTGGAAAGCTTTCGTTTAAAAATATGCAAGTTGAAATCGATGAAAAACTTCTTCAATATATCGCAGAACAAACAGAAGGTAAGTATTTCAGGGCTACCAATAATACAAAGTTAAAAGCTATTTATGATGAAATAGATAAACTTGAAAAAACTAAAATTGAAGAATTCAAATATTATAACTATACAGAGCAGTATCGATTTTTAGTGTTTATTGCTGGAGGATTGTTATTGTTAGAGTTTTTCTTAAGAAATACTGTTTTTAAAAGTTTTATATAATTTAAAGTTGAGTTATGTATAAAATTGAAGAACCGATATATTTTTATTTTTTTGGAATCATACCATTACTTATTGTTGTGTTTATATCGGTTGTATGGTGGAAAAAAAGAGCACAAAAAAGATTTGCTTCTCCAGCACTATTAGCTAGGTTAGCTCCGAATGCTTCATTTTTTAAACCGACTTTAAAATTGATATTCTTTTTATTGGCACTTTCATTTTTAATTATATCCTTAGTAAACCCTAAAATGGGGACTAAATTGAAGACAGTGAAAAGAGAAGGTGTTGATGTTGTATTTGCTTTAGACGTTTCTAAAAGTATGTTGGCAGAAGATATTGCTCCAAATCGATTGGAGAAGTCCAAGCAAATTATTTCAAAAATAATTGACAATCTAGGAAGTGATCGGGTGGGAATCATTATTTATGCTGGAAATGCGTATCCACTTTTACCTATTACTACAGATCACGCTGCAGGTAAAATGTTTTTGCAAAATGCAAACCCAGATATGGTGTCGAGTCAAGGTACAGCAATTAATGAAGCACTTGATTTAGCAAGAACTTATTATAATAACGATGATCAAACAAATCGTTTTTTGATTATTATTTCTGATGGAGAAGATCATCAAGAAGAGACCAAACAACTTGCCGAGAATATAGGGAACGAAGGCGTAAAGGTTTATACCATTGGAGTAGGAACTGAAAAAGGTGGGCCAATTCCAATAAAATTAAATGGCTCGGTTATTGGTTATAAGAAAGATAGGAAAGGTGAAACCGTAATTACACAAAGACGTTCTTCTATTTTAAAAGAAATAGCAGATATTGGAAAAGGAAATTATGTAGATGGTAATAAGACAGACAAACCCGTTAAGTCGATTGTAGAGATTATTTCAAATGCTCAAAAAAGTGAATTTGAAACAACACAATTTTCAGATTATAAAGACCAATTTCAATGGTTTTTAGGGATAGGTTTGTTATTTTTAGTTATAGATATCTTTTTGTTTGATAGAAAAACAAAATGGTTGAAAAAAATAGACTTATTTAATGAAGAAACTAAAAAATAAACAAGTGAGTACTTTATATAAAATCATAGTAAGTTTATTTTTCATGCTACCTTTTGGGGTGTTTTCGCAGCAGGATACACTTCAGATGAAAAGAGAAGCACGCTCTTTGCTTAGAGAAGGGAACAAGCTTTATGCTAAGGAAAAATTTGACGAAGCATCTATAGCTTATAGAAAAGCATTAGGGAAGTATGGGAAATATGATAAGGCAAGTTATAATCATGGAAATAGTCTATATCAGGGTAAAAAATATAAAGAGGCTGTGTCAGAGTACGAATTAGCTGCTAAGAGTACTGATAATAAAATATCGAAGGCTGAAGCCTATCATAATATGGGAAACTCTATGATGGAGTTGAAGAAGTATCAACAAGCAGTTGACGCCTATAAAAATGCCTTACGAAATAACCCAAAGGACGATGAAACACGTTATAATTTGGCCGTTGCACAAAAAAAATTAAAAAAGCAACAACAGAATCAAAAGGATAATAAAGACAAGAATAAGAAGGATAAAAAAGATAATAAGAAAGATAAAGACAAAAACAAGGATAATAAAGAGAATAAGGATAAAAAAGATCAAAATAAAGAAAATAAGGACGATCAGAATAAAAAGGATGATCAAAAGAAACCTGAAGACAATAAAAAGCAACAAAATGATAAGAAAGATAACCAAAAAGACCAACAGCAGAAACCTAAGCAGGGAAAAATGACACCTGAACAAATGAAGCAGTTGTTAGAAAGTCTTAATAACGAAGAAAAGAAAACACAGAAAAAAATGAATGTGAAGAAAGCTAAAGGAAGAAAGATTAAGCAGGAAAAAGATTGGTAAGGATAAATATTAACTCGAATGTGAATGAAAACGGCTTGTTTGAAAGAGTTTTGTTTATTGATATATTAAATATTGATTTTACAAATGTTTATAAAAAGTAACAACATAAAAATTTATATTGCTCTATTGGTGAGTATGTTGACTTTTGCATTACAGGCTCAAGAAGATATACTGAAGGCCAGTGTTAGCAAAAATAAGTTGGGAGTCAATCAACGATTCAGAGTACAATATACAATTAGTAAACAAGGAGGAGATAACTTCAAAGCACCGAACTTTAAAAATTTCAAAATAATAGGCGGTCCTAGTCAATCTGTAAGTCAATCATGGATTAATGGAAAGATGTCATTTTCTCAATCGTATACCTATATTTTACAACCAAAACGAAAAGGGGAGTTAACAATTCCTCCTGCAACTATAGAAATTGAAGGAAATACCGTAAAGTCAAATACTGTAAAAATAATAGTTTTAGATGCAGTAGACCTTCCTAAAGACCCTAACGATCCTAGCTATATTGCTTCACAGAATATTCATTTAGTGGCTGAGGTTTCTAAATCTAGGCCGTATGTAGGCGAGGGAATCTATGTCGAATATCGATTGTATTTTAGCAATAATATCGGTATTTACAACTATAGTGTTGTTGATCCACCTCAATATAATGGCTTTTGGAATCAAGAAATAGAAAGTAAAGAGGTTACTGTTAAAAAAGGAACGTATAATGGAGAAAAGTACCGATACGCTATATTGCATAAAGCACTTCTAATTCCGACAAAATCAGGAAAACTAACTATTGACCCTATGAAGATGGATATTGTGGTTAATGTGCCTACAGGTAGGGCAGATTTTTTTGGTAATCCAATCTCAAGAAAAGTACCAAAAGAATTTTCTTCTCCTAGAAAAGTAATAAGGGCCAAAGAACTTCCATTAGATAATAAACCAGCCGATTTTAACGGAGCGGTAGGAGAGTTTTCATTTGATGTATCTTTAAGTAAACAGATTTTAAAAGCAAATGAATCTTCACAAATAAAAATAGGAGTTAAAGGAAAAGGAAATTTAAAGCTATTTGAACTTCCTAAAGTAGAAACACCTAAAGAATTAGAAGTTTATCAACCCGAAAGAAAAGAAAAGGTGAGTATTAGTTCGAGTGGATTAAGAGGCACCATCGTTGATAATTATACGGTAGTTCCTGAGTTTAGAGGGAAATATAAAATACCAGCGATAAGTTTTTCGTATTTTAATCCAAAAGAAGGGGTTTATCAAACAATCACATCCGAAGATTTATATGTAGATGTTATAGAAGGAAAAGAGCTTGTTACAAATTCAGATAGTAATCAGGTAATTAAGAAAAATATTACAATTACAGGTGAAAATTTTAGGTTTATTCAAACTAATACTCTATTAGAGAATTATCATCGATCAGATTTTTACGGCTCGTTATTATTTTATGTTTTGTTATTATTGCCTTTTGCTTCAATTCCTTTGGTTATTGTACTGTATAAGAAGAAGGAAAAAAGAAACCGTGATGTTCTTGGTAATAAACAGCGTTTGGCTGATCGATTGGCCAAAAAATATCTGTCTGAGGCATCGAAACAACTTGGAAATAAAGAAAGTTTCTATGAAGCTTTAGAGAGAGCTTTGTATAATTTTTTGAAAGCGAAATTGAAAGTAGAGACATCCGATATTAGTAGAGAAAAAATCACATCTTTATTAACGGATAAAAAAGTAGCGACGAAAGATGTTAATGACTTTGTTGAAGTACTTAATCAATGTGATTTTGCAAGGTATACTCCAACAACCAATGTTCAAATGAAACAAGAATTTGAAAAAGCAAAGCAAGTAATCACCCAATTAGATAAACAGTTATAATGAAAAATATTATCATACTTTTAATATTTGTATCAAACATTGTATCTGCTCAAACAGTTGATGCCTTATTTGAGGAGGCAAATAGTTTGTACAAGAGTGAAAAATATCAACAAGCGATTAATAAATATAAAGAAATTGAAAGTTCAGGCAACATATCTTCTGAACTGTATTTTAATTTGGGAAATTGTTATTATAAGCTACATGAAGTAGCTCCCAGTATTTATAATTATGAAAAGGCATTATTTCTTGATCCGTCAAACGAAGATGCTGGTGTTAATTTAATAATTGCTAAAAAGTTGACACTTGATAGAATCGAAGAATTACCTGAAACGTTATTTCAAAAATTAAATAAAAACTATTTAAAAAAATTACACTACAATACTTGGGCTATACTAGCAGTGGTTTTATCGGTATTGATGGGTATATTCTTTTTACTTTTTTATTTTTCAGATAGTTCACGAACAAAAAGACTTTATTTTATTATCAGTTTTTTTAATCTTTTTTTGCTATCTTCAGTATTATTAATTGCATATCATCAGTTTACACAAAGTGAAAGCACAAAGGAGGCCATTGTTTTTGTTACTGAAGTTTCTATTAAAAATGAACCAACAGCCAATTCAGATGAGATTTTTACGCTCCATGAAGGTGCTAAAGTGATGGTGATAGATACCGTTGATGAATGGAATAAAATAAAATTGGTTGACAGTAAAATTGGGTGGTTGCGCACTAAAAATATTAAAATAATAGATAATTTCTAATTTTTTAATAAAAATATAAAATATAATATACTATATTTACTTGCTTATAAAATAATGAGTAAATATATATATACATATCTCCTAATGACACTGTTCCTCTTTGCTGTAGCATTGCCTACATATACGAGCTTATTTGAGAGTGAATGTGATGCTGCATGGATAATGGGAGATACTGATGGTGATGAGGGGATTAAGGAGTTTGAAGTGAAAATAATTTTTAGCTATGATAATTTAATATATTCATATTTGTCAACGTATCAAGGTAGAACTTTAGGCTATCTTGTAAAAGTGTATACTTCATTTTATAAAAAATTAGAACCACCACCTCCGGAGTTCTAACAGCAAATTTTTTACGTTAAATACTTGGTAACATAAACTTCCTTTCAGAGTTTTGTAGCGGTTTTGTTGTGCTATATTATATAGTGTTATCAAGTCAACCAAACTATGTATTAAAACGATTTACAATAACATCAATTTTGATATTGATATAAAACTTCTTTTCATGTTCAAAACAATTAAAAGTGATTTACCAGCTAGTATAGTGGTATTTTTTGTAGCATTACCTTTATGTTTAGGTATTGCATTGGCTAGTGGTGCTCCATTATTTTCAGGTCTTATTGCTGGGATAGTTGGAGGTATCATCGTGGGTGGAATTAGTGGTTCCAAAATTGGAGTAAGTGGTCCGGCAGCAGGATTGGCAGCAATTGTCTTAACAGCAATCGGAACCTTAGGAGGTTATGAAAACTTTTTAGTAGCGGTAGTATTAGGAGGTGCAATTCAATTATTACTAGGAGTATTAAAAGCAGGAGTAATTGGGTATTATTTTCCTTCATCTGTGATTAAAGGGATGTTAACAGGTATTGGTATTATCATAATTATCAAACAAGTACCTGTGTTTTTTGGATACAATAGTACTGCTGAAGGAATATCTTTAGACGCGATTAATGTCGGGTCAACTATTGTTGGTTTTACAGGCTTAGCAATTTTAATTCTTTGGGAAAAAGTACTTTCTAAAAAAGCTAAAATATTTCAGTTAGTTCAAGGGCCTTTAGTAGCGGTTATTGTTGGTATTATTTTCTATGTAGCTACGGAAGGAAATGATCAATTAGGGATAAATGCTGCCCAATTGGTAAGTGTACCAGTTCCTGATGGAGTAGATTCCTTTTTTGCCCAATTTAGTTTTCCTAATTTTAGTGCTTTAGGGAGTAAGGATGTTTGGATTGTTGCATTTACTATTGCATTGGTAGCGAGTTTAGAAACTTTACTTTGTGTGGAAGCAACGGATAAATTAGATCCCGATAAAAATGTAACACCTACCAACAGAGAATTATTGGCGCAGGGAGTTGGAAATATGATTTCAGGACTGATTGGTGGATTGCCAATTACACAAGTAATTGTAAGAAGTTCAGCAAATATTCAGTCGGGAGGTAAAAGTAAAATGTCTGCGATTATTCATGGATTTTTCTTGTTGATTTCGGTAATACTTATACCCACTCTTCTGAATAAAATTCCATTATCAGTCTTAGCAGCTGTATTGTTTGTAGTCGGATTCAAATTAGCGAAACCAAAATTATTTATTCAGATGTATGCTTCAGGTAGAAAGCAATTTTTACCTTTTATTGTTACTATTTTAGGGATTGTTTTTGCTGATTTATTAGTGGGAATAGGTTTAGGACTTGCAGTAGGTGTAGTAGTTATTTTGTTTAAAAGTTATCAAAATTCTCACTTTTTACATATTGAAGATAAGA
Organism: uncultured Tenacibaculum sp.; assembly: GCA_947496185.1. Classification (GTDB taxonomy): domain Bacteria; phylum Bacteroidota; class Bacteroidia; order Flavobacteriales; family Flavobacteriaceae; genus Polaribacter. The sequence goes on along the minus strand of CANMCD010000008.1, from coordinate 79,974 downwards.
GTAACGGGTCAAATAGAATCAAAATGACTCTAGCAGAGGAAGTAACCTTCTTTAATAAAGGAGCTATTTTAAAAGAGTTAGACAGTTTACCATTGGGTACATATTTGGAATTAGACGTAAGAAAAACAAGGTATCTTGATAATGATATTGTAGAAATCTTAGAGGATTTTGCACATAAGGCAAAGGAACGAGAAATCGATATTAAACTGTATTCAGAAAGAGGAGTTATCGAAAATCCGTCCAGCTTTATCGAGTTCTTCAAGTTGAGAACTAAAGCAGCTTAATTAACTAACTTAGAACTCATCTTTGATGAATTCAAAACTTCAAAGGTGAGTTCGTTATCAATACTTGTGATTATGAGAACAAATGCATACAAAATAGCCATACTATCCGATCTTGGAGATAGTACTGATACAACGATAAAGACAGGAATTAGTTTGGCAAAGAAACTTCAAGGAAGTATCGACTTTTTTCATGTAAAAAAACCAACCGAAATTATTCGAACAGATAACCAACTTTCGGCAATTAGATCTATTACTGCAGAGTATACAAAAACCAATAAGGAAATTAATGAATTGATTACTTCTTATAATGAGGATTATGACGTAGCGATTAATTCGTCGTTTACTTTTGGTAATATAAAACTCGAAATCGATCATTTCTTGAAAGAAAACAATCCAGATATAGTAGTTATCGGAAAACGAAAAAACGGGCTCTTAAATGCCTTCGGAGATAAGATAACTAAATTCATTCTTCAAAATCAAAAAGGGGTTGTCATTATTGCGTCTAAACAAAAAGAATTAAATCCTGAAGATGAAATTTCTATAGGACGTATTAAAAATAGTAAAGAGATTGCTCTTGGTGACGATTTTTTGACTTGCGTAGAGGGAAAAAGTGATCAAAGTAATTTTAGCACGCAAGATAAACTTGAAAATGTTTTTGGTAAACAAGATAATATATCGGATAGTTTATCTAGTTACGTGAGAGAAAATAATATTAATCTTCTGTTTGTAGATAAAGCAAATAAAGATGTACAGACCGTCAATTCAGTAACCAAGCTTGTAAATAAGGTCAATGTATCATTGGCTGTTTTACGGCAATAAATAGTAAAACTCTTATTGTATAAGGGGTTCTTTTGTAGTGTTTTAAGTTTTTATTTTTCTTATATTTAGGTTTTATTGACGAAAAATGAAACAATTATTTTCTAACACAAGAGGGGACCTTTTTGGAGGGATTACAGCAGGCATTGTGGCGTTACCTTTAGCTTTGGCTTTTGGAGTAAGTTCGGGTTTAGGCCCAAGTGCTGGACTGTATGGTGCTATTTTTATAGCATTTTTTGCTGCACTTTTTGGAGGAACAAATACTCAGATTTCTGGGCCAACCGCTCCTATGACTGCAGTAAGTATGGTTGTAATTGCTAATATAATAGCAGTTAATGATGGTAATGTTGATAAGGCCTTACCAGTGATTTTGACCGTTTTTCTATTAGCTGGTTTATTGCAAATAGTTTTAGGTATACTAGGATTAGGTAAATACATAAGGTATATACCTTATCCTGTAGTTTCAGGTTTTATGACTGCTATTGGTATTATTATCTTAATTACGCAAATTTTACCTTCAGTGGGGTACTATGCAAAAGAAGATGTAGATTTTGTAGCAAAATTTAAACCGCTGGCAGAACAATCTATTCTCGAAAATACCTTAAAAAGTGAGGTAGGAGAGGCAATTTTAACGATAGATAACTTTAAAGAAACAGTTAAAGTAGCCGAAAATATGACTGCAGAAGATATTTTAAAAGAAAGTAAGACCATTGCAGGTAAAGAGGCCTCTGGGGTTATAGGGACACTTAAAGTATTACCAAGAGCATTAAAAATGATTAATTGGTTAGAACTTTTATTGGCTTTAGGAACGATTCTTATTATTTATGGATTTAAAAGAATAACAACAGCTGTTCCTAGTACTTTGGTGGCACTTGTCGTTATGACGAGTATTGCTATCGGGTTTGGCTTGGGATATAGGCCTATAGAGGAAATTCCAAGTGGTTTTCCAGTGCCCAACCTTGAGATCTTTTCTAATTTTTCTTTCGCGAGTGTCTCACCGTTCATATTTACAGCGTTGACATTAGCTTTATTAGGAGCAATTGACTCTTTGTTGACTTCAGTTGTTGCAGATAATATGACCAAAACCAAACACAAACCTAATAAAGAATTGGTAGGACAAGGGATTGGAAATAGTATCGCTGCTTTTTTTGGAGGTATTCCGGGAGCAGGAGCTACAATTCGAACGGTTGTGAATATTAATTCGGGAGGTAAAACAAAGTTGTCAGGAATGATTTCTGGTTTGATGTTATTGGTGATCCTTTTAGGACTTGGCCCTATTGCATCCAAAATACCTGCGGCTGTATTGGCAGGGATTTTGATTACTGTGGGAATTGGAGTGATGGATTATAAAGGCTTGAAGGCGATACCAAGTTTACCTAAAGACACAAAAATTGGCCCTATTAAACTGAGTTCAGAAGTGATTATCATGATTGTTGTCTTGTTGTTATCAACTTTTTGGAATTTAGTATACGCCGTAGGGATCGGTTTAGTAATAGCTTCTTTAATGTTTATGAAGAAAATAGGTGATTTAACCCGAAAACGTTCAGATGTAAAACCTTTAAAAGAGGAGCTTTGGGAGGATGAAAAAGATTTTCCAAAGCAGCTGATGGAAGAAGTATTTATCAAGCACATAAAAGGACCTTTGTTTTTTGGATTTACGAGTGATTTTCAACAACTAGTAAAACAAATTCCCGTTACTGCTTCCACTATTGTTATAAGAATGGGAAGAATGCAGTATGTGGATCAGTCTGGACTTTATGCGTTGGAAGATATTTTAGTGGATCTTAAAAAAGACGGAAAAGAAGTGCTTTTGGTTAATCTGCTAGAACAACCGAGATACATGATGGAACGCATTAACATAATACCAACGCTTGTAGAAAAACAATTTATTTTTAACTCTTTTGAAGAGTGTTTGGATTGGATTAAACAAAATGTAAAAAACGAATACTAAAATAACTTTAACTAAAAAAACTTTTAAAAAATGAGAAATGCCGCTATTACACAAAATGTTCAAAGTACACTAACACCAAGTAAAGCATTACAAGATTTGTTAGATGGAAACGAACGATATGTTAGTAACAACATTACTGCTTCTGATGTTAAAGAATTAGTGAAACAAACCACAGACGGCCAGTTTCCAAAAGCAGTGGTGCTATCTTGTATTGATTCAAGAGTACCTGTTGAGATGGTTTTTGATCAAACAATAGGTGATATTTTTGTTGCAAGAGTTGCAGGGAATTTTGAAAACGTAGATATATTAGGGAGTATGGAATATTCTTGTGCTGTTGCAGGTAGTAAACTGGTACTTGTACTTGGTCACGAGAGTTGTGGTGCTGTAAAAGCCGCATGTGATGGGGTAGAATTAGGAAATATTACAGCCATGTTAGATAAAATCGTTCCTGCTGCTAAATTAGCTTCTGAACAAGTAGAAGGGGCTACTGACTCATCGAATGCTGAATTCGTTTCTAAAACGGTAGAAAATAATGTTAAATTGACTATTGATAGAATACGTCAAAAGAGTAGTATTCTTAAAGAATTGGAAGATGAAGGTAAAATCCAAATTGTAGGAGGTGTATATTCTTTAAAAACAGGTAAAGTTACCATGTTATAATATATAGTATATATTTTCGCTATAGCGAAACTGAGGATATAGACATATAGTGTTGTTATTACTCAGAAAAAAGTCTGGTAAAATAGTATTTTACCAGACTTTTTATATTGTATTAAAAATAAGCTAATTTAAATTACAAAATTAGCATTTTTTTTGTGTTCACTTTCTTCGTAGCGATCCAAACACTTTTGTAAAATCTCATAGGCTTCATCAGCATCTCCCCAATCACCAACATCTACTTTCTTTTTTTCTAAGTCTTTGTAAACTTGGAAGAAGTGAGTGATTTCTTCTTTTCTGTGTGGGTTTAAGTCGCTTAAGTCATTCTTTTTATTCCAAATTGGATCAGAAACAGGTACACAAACGATTTTCTCATCTGGACCTTTTTCGTCTGCCATGTGAAAAACACCGATAGGTTTTACTTCCATTACACACATTGGAAATGTTGGCTCTGCCCCTAATACTAATACATCAAGTGGATCTCCATCCAATGCTAAGGTTTTAGGTATGAATCCATAATCTCCTGGGTACATCATAGAAGAAAACAACATTCTGTCAAAACGGATTTTTCCTAAATCAAAATCGTACTCGTATTTATTTCTACTTCCTTTTGGTATCTCAATTAAAACATCAACTGTTTTTTTTTCTTTTGCAGTCATATTTTTAGCTTAATAATCTGTTACTAAAATGGGTGTGCGAAATTAGTGATTTTTTCACATTAACTAACTATAAACACTGTTATTTTATTGTTTAGCGTGTCACTTAAAAACTTGAATTAAAAAGGAAATGGGTGTCTTTTTAATCCAAACCTCACTATTTATAAGGCTTTTGTGTGTGTAATTCATAATTGAATTAAGGTTCTTTATAGTCCTGGTTTTATTCCAATTCGTATAGCAAATTTAGGGGTAGGAGTAATTATTGAGCCTGTTGGAGGAGTATAATTACTTCGCCAAATTGCATCAATTCGTAAGAAACGAAGATTACCATACCCTATATTTTCTATACCAAAACCATATTCATAATATAACTTATTCGGAGTATTATAATAAATGTTTTGTATACCATGCTTATTAACTATGCCATCGTTAATAGCACTGTTTTCCTGCGAAACTGTTCCGTAAGCAGCTCTAAAAGTAAGTAGACTTCGTAATTTTAATTCTTTCAGTAAAGGAATTCGATTAAAAATAAAGCCATTGAAATGATGCTCCAAGTGAGTGGCTGCATATTCATCTGTTACAAAATCATAATAGTTTAACAAGGCAAACGTATTTCTTACTAGCGAATAGGATTGGTTTGCAGGTACTGCGCTCATTAAAGCAACAGGGATTGTACCAAATGTTTTTCCTCCTTCCAATGTTGCATCTAACAAGCCCAAAGCACCCAAAATAATTGGTTGATTGTATTTAAACTGAATTTTTTGATAGTCGTGCGTACCGTTAAAAACATTTTTGTAACCCCTACGGTAATTTAAAACAAATGTGGGGAAAATGTTTTTCCCAAACCTTCTATGTACTCCTAAACCGTATACAAATCGTCCTGGAGTATAAGACAGATAGACATCTGAGGCTACATCAATGACTTGAGATTGAATAGCACCTTGTGCATCTTTATAACTCATAGAAAACTTTTCGGGTGCAGCAGATACGATATTAGCACGCGAAAGATTAAATCCGATATGAAAGTTTAGTTTAATTTGATAATCAAAGTTTGCAGCAACTTTCTTTATATGGGATAAGAAAAAATTATCACCTCGGTTAAACAATGCCGTTGTTCCAAAAGTTCTTCCTAACAATTGTGTTGTATTAAATAGTGCACTACCTAATTGCTCGATGTCATTTTGATAGGCAAGACCTACCGCAATTCTAGGTTTATAGGATAATAAATGCCTTCCTTCAGCACCGTATTTAAAACCTTTATCTTTTGTACCGTAAGCAAGATGTCCTGTAAGTCTAAATCGATCGTCTTTGGTCGTAAATGTTCTAAAACCGAAACGTGTTCTAAACCCTTCAACTTGATTGTTGGCAAAGAGTGTCCAAAAAGGGCCGAATTGCATATTAAAATTTGTATTGATAAAACCATCCGCTACGGTATTAATAAATCCTGTGATACTTCGCACTCTTTTTTTCTTTTTTACTACGTTGATTAAAGAATACGTGCTGTCATCTACTATTTGTCCCGATTTATTCCAGTAAGTACTGTCTTGTTTAAATTGATTTGGACGTATTTTTTCTATTTCATTATGATAAAAAGAATTGGGTTTGGGCTTGTTTAATTGATAGTTTTTAAAAGAAATGGTTTTTTTGATGGTTAGCCCTTTATTACTTTCGTTTTTGTCTAGAAAAGTAAAGTCTCCGTCATAGACATGTTTTGTGGGAAGGTATATGCTGTCATTTTGAACCGTAAATTCTTTTTCAAAACTTAGGCCTCTTACAAAGTTCAAATTAATACTTCGATGAACTTTCATTTTTATCTTTTTTACAGAAAAAGATTTATCAGCAATCCAAACATTTCCTTGAAAAGCAAGGTCTCCATTTCTTCTTGGAAAGAAGTAGATGTTGTATAATTTTTTATTGTTATTAACAACACTATCATATAATACATAATCATAGGTTGCAAATCCATTAGAAGAAAGTGGGCTTACAAATGCTTTTTGTAATAATGTGATATTGTTATTGAATATATTGACATTTCTAAAAGTATTAGACATACGATCAAATACAAAACCTTGTGCTCCTAAGCCTTCTTCTTTTTCAGCCTCGATATCCTCTCTAACTTGCTCTTCTATATTATTTCCATAGATGTTTGAAATGGTTTCGCTTAAATATATGGGGATGTAATAGTTGATACCATCACTATCGTATTTTATTTTTTTAATATCTTTTTGATAATCGTCTTTGAAAATTTTTCTTAAAAAAACAGTGTCTAGGTTGTTGAGTCCTATTTCAATAGCAGTATGTTTTTTATATTGATAATGGTCTACTAAATTAACGCCAAGTTTTCGTTTACGCTTCCATAGTTCTTTTAGAATTTTATAAGCAGGATTTTCTTTTTTCTTTAGTCTTTTTTTGGGCTTGGTTACTACAACTACCTCGTCAAGTTGATTGGAACTTTCTTTTAGTACAACATTTAAGAACTTTGTTTTTTGTCCTACCCTAACAACTTGAGTTTCGTAACCTACGAAAGAAATTTCCAATTTTCCTCGATATTTTTTTGTTTTTAGGATAAATCTTCCATCACTATCCGTAGTAGTTCCATAAGTAGTTTTTTGTAAAAAAACATTTACATAAGGAAGTGGGTTATTATATTCATCTACTACTTTACCTTTTAGGGTAAGCTGAGCATTGACAGAGGCGGCTACAAAAAGTAGCAGAGTGAAAATTTTGTTTTTCATTATATTTTTTTAATCACAAAATCCTTTTAACCACGAACGATTAAAAGGACTTTTTGTTATTTAAAAATGCGTTAAATTTTATTTAACGTACATAACTTCTTTAACAGCGGTGATCACGTCATTCGCATTGGGTAGCCACTTTTCTAGTAAAACTGGAGAATAAGGGGCTGGAGTATCGGCTGTGGTTATTCTTTTAATAGGAGCATCAAGATAATCAAAAGCTTCGTCTTGAACTCTAAAAGTTATTTCGGAAGAAACACTTCCAAATGGCCAAGCTTCTTCTAAAATTACTAACCTATTTGTTTTTTTAACAGAAGTTAAAATAGCATCATGATCCATAGGGCGAACCGTACGCAAATCAATAACTTCAGCAGAAATCCCTTCTTTTGCAAGCTCATCAGCAGCTTTGTAGGCTTCCTTGATGATTTTTCCAAAAGAAACGATGGTTACATCAGTACCTTCTCGTTTGATGTCGGCAACTCCAATAGGAATAATGTATTCCCCTTCTGGAATCTCCATTTTATCTCCATACATTTGCTCTGACTCCATAAAAATTACAGGATCATCATCACGTATAGCAGCTTTTAACAAGCCTTTGGCATCATAAGGGTTTGAAGGAACAATTACTTTTAATCCTGGGCAATTAGCAAACCAGTTTTCGAAAGCTTGAGAGTGTGTCGCTGCTAATTGACCAGCAGAAGCGGTTGGGCCTCTAAATACAATGGGGCAATTAAATTGTCCACCACTCATTTGTCTTATTTTAGCAGCATTATTTATAATTTGATCAATTCCCACAAGAGAGAAGTTGAACGTCATATACTCTACAATAGGACGATTTCCATTCATAGCCGAACCAACGGCAATACCTCCAAAACCTAATTCAGCAATAGGAGCATCAATTACACGTTTGGCACCAAACTCATCTAGCATTCCTTTACTTGCTTTGTATGCACCGTTGTATTCCGCAACCTCTTCACCAATCAAATAGATGCTTTCATCTCTACGCATCTCTTCGCTCATTGCTTCACAAACGGCCTCTCTAAATTGTACTGTTTTCATACGTTTTTATAAGTAGATGTTTATCAAGGTTGCAAAAGTAATAAAAATAGCTGTAAACTTATAGCTTGTGTCTTTTAAAAATACGTGAAAGTATATAAAATTCATCTTGGGCTCAATAAAAAAACAGCAAAAGACTATTGGAAGCGGTAGTGTTTTAAGTTGTTGTTTGTGAGTGTTTTTAAAATAAATAAACTCACTTTAAAAGTGAGTTTATTATGCGTTTTTTTGTCTTTATAATTGTTAACTATTTGCTAAGATCGGTGAAGTACTGATAAAAATAAGGGATAGTTTCGATTCCTTTTAGGTAATTCCATATACCAAAATGCTCGTTAGGAGAGTGGATAGCATCTGAATCTAAGCCAAATCCCATAAGGATAGTTTTACTTTTTAGCACTTCCTCAAACAACGAAACAATAGGGATACTACCACCACTTCTTTGTGGAATAGGAGTTACACCAAAAGTTTCTTTGTATGCCTTACTAGCTGCTTGGTATCCAATGTTGTTAATAGGAGTCACATAGCCTTGACCACCGTGATGAGGTGTTACCTTTACTTTTACACCAGCTGGAGCAATACTTTCAAAATGTTTTTTGAAAAGCTCTGTGATTTCTCTCCAATCTTGGTTGGGTACTAAGCGCATTGAAATCTTCGCATAGGCTTTACTCGCGATTACTGTTTTTGCTCCTTCACCAGTATAGCCACCCCAAATACCGTTTATATCTAAGGTTGGACGGATGGAATTTCGTTCATTAGTTGTATAGCCTTTTTCTCCGTACACATCGTCAATATCTAATGCTTTTTTATAGTTTTCCAAAGAAAAAGGAGCTTTTGCCATTTCTTTTCGCTCTTCATCACTTAGCTCTTCTACCTTGTCATAAAAACCAGGTATGGTAATGTGATTATTTTCATCGTGAAGCGAAGCCAACATCTTAGACAAAACATTTATAGGGTTTGCTACTGCACCTCCATAAAGTCCAGAATGTAAATCTCTATTAGGACCTGTAACTTCAACTTCAACATAACTTAATCCACGAATTCCTGTCGTAATTGAAGGGATGTCTTTGGCAATCATTCCTGTATCTGAAATTAGGATAATGTCATTTTGTAACCTCTCTTTATTTCTAGGTACAAACCATGCTAGGCTTTCAGAACCGACTTCTTCTTCTCCTTCAATCATAAATTTCACATTACAAGGTAGATTTCCAGTGGTGGTCATGTACTCCATGGCTTTTACATGCATGTACATTTGTCCTTTATCATCACAAGCTCCTCTGGCAAAAATAGCACCTTCAGGATGTATGGCTGTTTTTTTTATAACAGGTTCAAAAGGAGGGGCATCCCATAAATCAATAGGGTCTGCTGGTTGTACATCATAATGACCGTATACTAGGACTGTAGGTAGTTTTTCGTCAATAATTTTTTCTCCATAAACAATAGGATATCCCGGTGTTTCACATATCTCTACTTTGTCACATCCTGCTTTTTCTAAGCTTTTCTTTACAGCATCTGCTGTATTTAATACATCTTGGTTGTAGGCTGGATCTGCACTAACTGAAGGGAGCTTTAAAAGTTCAATAAGTTCGTTGATTAACCGGTCTTTATGGTTAGCTAAGTATTCTTGAATAGTTTGCATCGTATTAAATTATTAACCTTGCTAAGTTAAATTATTTTTTATGTTATAGAAAAATGAGGGGTAAAAATAAGATACTCTAACTTTCTTCAAAGAGGAATTAAGGCATTACAATGTTAAAATTTATGTTAGAATTTTTGTTGTTTAAAACGGTGTTGTTTTTTTGTTTTTTTGACTCAATTTTATCGAAATTGGGTAGAAATATGACGCAAAAAGTATAGTTTTTCTCTTGTCTGAAGTATAAATGTCCTTTTTTTGAAAAAAAATCGATTAAATGTCTATTGATAGTGAGTTGTTTATGATCTGTTCTAAAATTGATAATAATTTGTTAACATTGGAGTGATATTATTTGCAGAATTTTGCAGAGCATTAGTTTATCTATTTAAAATTTTTAGAAGGGTTTTATAATAGAAATTTTGTAAGCCCTCTTTTTGAGGGCTTACTTTTTTTTAAAAACAATTGCTTTGATTTTGAGTGTTCTATGATTTTATGGAGAAAAAACAGTAATAAATTGTTTGTAGATTGCATAGTTTGTGTATATTTGCACTCGGATTTTAAAAGCGGGTGTGGTGGAATTGGTAGACACGCTAGACTTAGGATCTAGTGCCGCAAGGCGTGGGGGTTCGACTCCCTTCACCCGTACAAAAAACGTTTCAGAATATTTTTCTGAAACGTTTTTTTTATTGGAGCGAATCATACTTGGTTAAGGTATGAGTTATGCTCTTCAAAATTTTGTGTTGATTTATGAAAAAAATAAAATTAAGCTTCAAGAGCTCTAGGTTTTTTGCGAATAATTGGGTGGTAACTTTAACAGCAACAATGGCTGGGGTATTTATGGCGCTCTATTTAAATGAGTGTAGTGATTCAAATAAATTGGAATCAAAAAAACGAAAGGCAGTTAAATACTTACTAGAAGAAATAGCATACAATGATACTTTAATAAAAAAATCAATTAAAGGCTATACTAGATTTATTGATCTTATGGGGTTAATCGAAACTGGGAAAGAGAATAAGGAAGGGAAAAGAGGTATTGAATTGTCGGTTGTTGATCTTAACGATTTGAGAGGTAAGTATCCTGAGTATATTTTGGTAAAGGACTCAATATATGTGAAAGAAGGGGTGTATAGATATAGGATGGAAGTTAATACTAATTTTGAATTATCATACTTTAATTTAAAAACGATAGCTTGGGAAACTTTAAAGGTTAGTGGGCTTACTACAGAACTGGATTTTGAGTGTCTAAAGTATTTAGAAGAGGTTGAAACAATGATTCGAGAAATTAATCAGAAAGAGAAGAAATTTGCGGATTACTTTATGAGTATATATGCTCATTTATTTAGTAAGGTAACAATTAATGGAAATGAAGAATCTGAAGAAGTTATAGAAGATGTACCTAGTGATAAAGTGGTAAAAACGATGAATAATAACCATAAATCAAAAAATAGGATTGATAAAGAAAGTATAAAACTGCTAATAGAACAGCATCTCAATTTTTTAGTTATGTATCAAAAAGGCTTGAGTAATATGTATAAGCGTAAGAATGAAGGGTTAAAAAATTGTATGTAATAAATTTAAGTATATATAAAACTCAATTAGAAGCTATTTGAGAAGAAAGAAAGCTTGTTAAGAGTTGTATTTTTAGGATAATTTTCTAATACTTAAGAGTCAATAGCTTCTTTTGTTTAGTAGTATTCTCTATAAAGTATGTAAGCCTCTATAGTTTTATAAAAGACTGCGATTTGGTCTTACGTAAGTTTTTTTGTTAAAAAAATATTGTTTTACTGTAACAGTATCCTAGGTCAATAGTCTTTATAAGTAATCAAAGCTATGTGTACTATAGAGAAAAAGAAAGAAAATTTTTTTTGTTTATTGTTTAGGTAGTCTTTTAATCAAAAGTACATTTAAAAACTAATTATTTAAAAAGATAAAAAAGATGAAGTATGTAAACATTTGTTTAGCAGGTTTTTTGTTGTTCATTTATTCGTGTAAGGGACAAACACCAAAAACATCAAGTAAAGATGAAAAACAAAGTAGTGTGAGTCATAATAAACCAGCTAAAATAAAAGTATTAAACTTTGGAACCTTTCATATGGGGGATACCAGTGATGAAAATAAAACAGAATTTGATGAGCGTGATAAAGAAAATCAAAAAAAAGTACATGAGATTGCTCAGATGCTTGCTTCTTTTAAGCCGACGGTTATTGTAGTAGAAGATCCACCTAAATATGATGATAAGCTTTTAAAAAGATACAATCAATATTTTAAAACTCCAGAAATGTCTTTTAAGAACCCTGGAGAAGTAGAATTATTAGCTTTTGAGTTGGGGCGACTCTCAGGAACGAAAAGAATTTATGGAATTGATCATAAGTTGGGGTATAATTATCGTATTGGAAGGGAAATAGATAATAAAATTGATCCTATTTTACATGACAAGTTTGAAAAAGACTGTTTTAAGTTCTTTCCTAAGGCAGATTATAGAGAAAGTAGTACTTTGTTAGAAAAACTTAAAGTTGTTGAATAACAATGAATGTTTAGATTTTTTAATAACGTTTAATGGAGATATCTTAACCCATGCTGGAAGTGAAAAAGGGTTTGAAGGAGCGGATGAGGCTGCTAAATATTACCAAAGAAATTTAAGAATGTATTCTAATTTAAATCGAATAGACTTAAAAGAAAGTGATCGTGTATTTGTCTTGATGGGAGCAAGTCATACCGCTTTTTTTAGAAATTTTTTTAGTAGGAGTCCAAAGTATGAAATGGTGAATACATTTGATTATTTGAATTAGTTTTTCTAAAAAGTTTTGTGGCAACCCATAAAGTGAATTGCCACAAGTTACATTTAGTATATGATTTTAGTATTTGGGAACTAATTAAAATTAGCATATCCTTTACAAATCAAATCCGAATGAATAGCAAGAAAAACCTTTTCTTCACGATCATAAATCTTACCACTTATTTTAGGGAGTTGGTCTAAAAAATACCGTAATCCAGTGGTTAGCTCTTTTATTTTGATATTTAAAAGATGTGAAAGAAGTAATGTTGGATCTTCCCATACTTTCCATGATACTTTTGAGTTACTTTTTTCAATAACCTGATTGTAAAAAAATGACAAACCGTTGATTTCTGAAAAACATTGTTTTCCTATGGCATCAGAAATAATTCGATTGTTATTAGAAAGTATAAATAAGATTTCATCGATATTCTTTGATTTGATTAATTCTTTTATTTGTACTAGCATATTACTGTCAAAAGAAGTAGAGTTACCTAGTGAACTGTAATAATAATTTTCTTGTTGAAATGTATAGTTTATGATAGGTTCGAGGCAATCTGTAGGACAAATAAAATATAAAGTTTTCGTCATTAAGCTAATACATTTGGGTTGTATGGGATGGATGAATGATGTAAATCGATTTTTAAATTACCATCTATAAGTTTATAACCGAAAGTATATTCTACTTTTACTTCAATACCGTCTTCACCAGTAAAGTAATAATTTCCCATGGCAATCGCCCTGTTTTCTTCTAATATAAGATTGGTATTTTCGAATCGAACTTTTGTCCACGGTGCTAAAGCAAAACCTTGATCTTCATTACATTTTCGGTTGTCACCAGCTATAAAATAAGATAAGGCCTCTGATTGTGTGGGTCTGAATTGTTCATTTTCACATTTAGTAGGTTTGAACAATACGAGTCCCGACTGAAAAGCGTATTGTGTTTCTAAAAATTGGTTAGTGTAAGTTTCACATTGTGTTCTATCATTTTTAAGAGAACCGATTTTTACTACTCCATTACCCCAGTTTTTTTGCACGTTTTCTACTTGTTCTTTCGTAATCATTTTGAGTGGTTTTATTTAAGTTATGAATTAATTTTTTAATAAAAAAGGAGTAAATACCTTTTTATTTCATAAAAATAAGTAAAATTTTCAAAAAGCAACAAAGTTGCGTTATTGTTTTTTTTCATGTGATATATGATGAAATATTTTTTTTGAATAGGCAGAATGATATTTGTAGCCTGTAACGACATTGTTAGTGAGCTTAAGACTGTTTACCCCTTAACTGTATATTATGTAAATAGTGATTTTAAGTGAGAAAAACCTCGTTAATAGTGTAGTTAATTAAACTTTCTAAGTGATGTAGAAGGTTTAAACAATCCCTCAAGAATTTTTAACAAAGAAAGTAAAAATCAAAGTGTGCAGCTACGAGCTGTATAAATAGAGTTAAATTTTATATTATTATGGGGGAAAATTACATTGCAAAACAAACAAAAAAAACTTCAAAATTATTGGTGTTGTTCCTATTGCTTTTTCATGTTGCTCAGGATGCAATTTCTTCGAGCACTCAAACTTCGATAGATGATGAGCTAGAAGCAAAAATTACAATTTCTGAGGGAGTGAGTTTAAAAATTGAAAACTTAGATGACGATAAGTTAGTTTATAAACTATTCTCTGAAAGTGCAGGTGTAGCAAGGACTATTGAAAAAGGAGGGATGGCTTCTATAGGTTGGAACGAAATAATAGGGTATCAAAAAGTTGAAATATATGAGAAAGAGGATGACGGCGAAGATGAAGACGAAAAATTAACCTTATACTTTACATCGTTTGGAATGAGAAAGGTAAACGTAACGTATACAGATGATGACGATGATAGTCTTGGGTATAAGCTAGCTAACCAAAATACTATAAATACGATAACTTCAGGTCAAAATATTCCTATAGAAAAAGGTCAAACTATGATTATAGGAGAAAAAGATAGTGACGATAATGACTTAGAAGATGCTTTTGAAATTATATTTACTACCAATAGTTCAACTACTAATACTGGAACACAAGGAGAAACAGATGTTATTACGTATGCATTTTGTAAGTTGCCTACAGTGAAAGAATTACTAAGTAATTTTCAGGATTCTCAAAATCATTTAGTCTATAAAGATATGGTTAGTAAAGAATTATCACTACAAGATGTTTTGGAAGAAGGGATTACCTATCGAGTTTTAGATAAGAAAGGACAATGTATTAGTGAAGCAACGAAAGTTAAAATAATAGTAAGTAAAAAGATTATAGTAAGAGATGGGAAGAAAACTTTTTGTTCATCGTTAAAAGTTAGTGATTTGTTGGCTAAGTTAAATAGCTCAGAAGGGGTTCGTGTAATGAGAGAAGGAGAAAAAAGTCCTTTATCTGAAGAGGAGTTTTTAGGTACAGGAAGCTATACATTAGTGAAAGAAAGTCAATGTGGAAAAGAAGAGGAGAATATTGTGGTGAAAATAAATAGTGAACCAAGGTTACAAGGAGGGGTAAAAGAAGCTGTTTTCTGTTTAAAATCAAAAGTAAACGAGTTATTAGATATGTTAGAAGACTCTCAAGATGTTTCGTTGAGAAAAGTTGGACAAACGGGCTTCTTGACCGAAGATGAATTTTTAAGTACTGGGAAATATGAATTTGTGAGACAAAATGAATGTGGAGAAAAAGTGTCTTATGTTGAGGTGAAAATAATTCAAAAGCTTACGTTCTTAGAAGGGGTGCAAACAACATTCTGTTCATCGGTAAAAATGAGTGAGTTGTTGACTATAATAAATAATTCTGAAGGTGTTAGTGTGGTTAAAGAAGGAGAAAGTAAGCCGTATACTCCGTCAGCAGTGTTAGGAGAAGGGAAATATAAGATTGTTAAGAAAACTAAATGTGGAGAGGATGTATTGGTTGTTGAAGTTAAAATAAATAAAGAACCAAAATTACAAGAAGGAAAAGAAACCGTTTTCTGTTCAAAACCCACAGTAGAAGAATTGTTGTCCATGCTTGAAGATTCTAAGGGGATTACGTTGCTAAAAGTTGGAGAGAAGAAAGATTTTTCAGACCCTAACATGCGTTTAGAAGCAGGAAGCTATAAGGCTGTTAGAATGGACGCATGTGGCGGATCTAAAGAGTTAGATATTGACTTGAAAATAGATGCACCAAAGAAACCTAAGTTAAAAGAGGGGGTAATTACAACTTTTCAGTATAAGTAATGAAAAACTTAGGAAGTGATTCTACATGTATATGATACAATATAAGTTGAGTAAACAGGTAAAATGATTTTAATAAAATATCGGAAGCAAACCGCTTCCGATATTTGAAAATGATATTTTATTATATGGGTAGTCGTTAAATAAAATTAGCAATTTATTTATAGTGGTTTGTAGTGTGAAATAAGCTTGTAATAGCTTTTAAGTCAGGTTATATTCTATATGAACTTCTTAGCTATGGACTACCTAGTCTTACTTATAAAACTTCCACTTTTTAAAAAGAATTGTCTGTCATTTTAATGCAGTTTTAGCCTGTGTTAAGTTGAAAACCAGCATGTATGTCTTCACAGTTGTAACCATACAGGAGTTGTGCTTTAAAACTAGATTTTAAATTATATGAGTGGTAAAATAAATATAAAACTGATGCAAAAAGCCACAAGATTTTTGACCTTGTTTCTTTTGTTTTTCTATTTGATTCAAGGGGCTTTTTCTTTTGGGTTTAAGCCTGTTCTAGGGAAAATAAAAGGGCAAAATAAGTTGTCCAGCCCTAAAAGGATAATTGAAGAAGTTTCTCAAGAGTTGATTTCAGAGATTACTTTTTGTACAAAACCTACTGTACAAAAATTATTGTCCCTATTAGAAGATTCAAAAGAGGTGGTAGTTTTTGAAGAAGAAGGGTCAGAAGAATTACTTTTAGGAGATTATTTGGAGGAAGGAATTGTTTATACATTATATAGAACAAATGGGGTTTGTGATAGTGGTGCACTTAAAGTTAGAATAAAACTAAGCCCGATGGAAGTTCCCCAGTTATTTGACCTAGCTCAGCCAAGCTGTTCAAATTCGAACGGCGTGATTGTTTTTAAAGAGCAAGAAGGAGTTGAGTATAGTATTGAAGAAGGAGTATATCAAGTGTCTCCAAGGTTTGAAAATGTACTTCCAGGTAATTATGAACTAAAGATTAGAGCAATAAACGGTTTGTGTGAGGTTATCGGCCAGAAGGTTTCCATAAACCCAATCAGGTTAGGTTTGTTGAAAGCAGAAGCATTGAGTGTAATTCAACCAAGTTGTTCAAATTCAAGAGGAGTTATCGTTTTTAAAGAGCAAGATGAGGTGGAATATAGTATTACTGAAGGGGTGTATCAAGCTACTCCAAGATTCGAAAACGTACCATCAGGGGTGTATAAGTTGCGTGTAAGAAGTCTTTTAAATAAAAACTGTATAAGTGAGTTACATGGATTCGTGAATATTGATTTTTTTGTTTGTGATGATAAAGTAACTACTGAACTGAATACTCCTATTGATATCCCTATATATCAGAACGATCAAGGAATACCTATTGAAGGAACATTAACGACAACTAAGGCTGAAAACGGAACTATAATTATTGAAGATAATGGTACACCAACGGATCCTAGTGATGACAGGGTGGTGTATACTCCTAATAAAGATTTTAAAGGGGTAGACTTTTTCAATTACACCGTTTGTGATAATCTCTCCCCTAGAAACTGTAAAATAGCTAAAGTTATTATTGAAATTAAAGGTGAAGGTTGTGTAGAAGTTCATAACCACATTAGTCCAAACGGTGATGGTCTTAATGATTATCTCAAGATTACGTGTATTGAGAACTTTCCTGATAATGATTTAGAAATTTTTAATAGACTTGGGAATACTGTTTTCAAAGCCCATGGCTATAATAATGAAGAAAACACCTTTAGAGGGGTGTCTAAAGGAAGGTTAACGATAAAAACTGCTGAAAAGTTACCTACTGGAACTTATTTCTACATCCTAAATTTAGGTAAGGACGAGAAACTTAGAAAAGGGTATATATACATTAAATAAGGGGGAAACAGTAATGAAAAAAATATATTATAAATGGATTTGTATGCTAATAGTGTTGGGAGTCACTGTTAATTTACATGCGCAGCAAGACCCACAGTTTACGCAATACATGTTTAATACGATGAGTATTAACCCAGCTTATGCAGGTTCGAAAGGTCATGCCGTAATTACAGCTATTGGAAGGACTCAATGGACAGGTTTTAAAGGGGCACCCGATACACAAAATTTAAGTTATGATACGCCATTAGGGTACTCAAAATTAGGATTAGGCTTTAATTTAATGAATGATAAAATAGGGCCTTCTCAAGAAATTTATTTCGACACGAATATTTCATATACGCTAGAAATAGGTTTGGAAGGGAATTTAGCTTTTGGTCTTCGTTTGGGGGGACGAATGCTAAATGTAGATTGGTCTATAGGTAAAACAACAGATCAAGAAGATGGATTCACTAATAATATTAACGGTAAGTTTCTGCCAACTATTGGTGCTGGATTATATTATCATCAAGAGAAATGGTATGTAGGCCTTTCAATACCTAATTTTCTTAGGACGGAGCATTATGATCAAAAATTAGAAAATTCAAGACAGCTAGCTGAAGAAAGGATGCACTTCCTTTTAATGGGAGGGTATGTTTTTGAGATAAGTGATGATGTAAAGTTTAAACCAGCAGTTTTGGCAAAAGGGGTTTATGGTGCTCCATTGTCTTTGGACGTGTCTGCAAACTTCCTATTTCATGAAAAATTTAGAACGGGATTGGCATGGAGATGGGGGGATTCTGTTAGTGCTTTGCTTGGATTTCAAGTTTCAGAATCTTTATTATTGGGGTACGCATATGATTTGACTACTTCGAATTATAATGTAACAAATACAGGTACTCATGAGGTAATGCTACGATATGAGATTATAAAGGATTATAGAATAAGGTCTCCTAGATTTTTTTAGATCAATGTTTATTGATTAGTGTTTTTTTATATTATTTGAAAAGGGGTGATACTTGGTAGTTGCCCCTTTTATTATTGAACTCGTCTTGACTTCTTGTTTTTAACCGAAAATGAGTTGAAATTTGACCAGACCAGGTACTTTTTGAAAGTCATAGCAGCGCTACGAATAAAAAGAGTAACAAAATATGGGCGAATTTCACCTATTTTTTTTAGGGAATAGAAAAAATCAAGAAGAGTTCATTGTAACAAACGTTGAATATAATTCAAGATAAAGTTTAATTAGTATCTTCGTTTTTTAGCGAAACAATCCTATGACTGAGCAAGAATTAATACGAAGTATTGTTGATTATTTTGAAAAGAATATTTTTAAAAACCACATAGCGTCTTCACTCAAAAAGAATGCACAGCTAAAGTCGTACAGTATTAACCCGATTGTAGTTAAGTATTTGTCAAAAGTGTTAGAGGATGATTATACAGCCAAAGGCGTAGCGAAAGCATTATTCTATCCAAGGGTTTTGGGAACGTCGCTTAATACTTCCTTTGGAACAAGAGTTCAAAATATGTTTGTGGATTTAGAATTGGCTAGTGGTTCTTTAATCAAAGGAATGGATATTGAATTTGTTGATAAGATTGACGGACGTAAAAAATGGTGTCAACTTAAATCAGGGCCTAATACCATCAATTCAGGAGATGTAAAACCTTTATTAGGTAAATTTATCAAGACTATTAATTTAGCAAGAACGAATAAGGCTTTTAAAAATGTA
Source organism: uncultured Tenacibaculum sp. (assembly GCA_947496185.1). Classification (GTDB taxonomy): domain Bacteria; phylum Bacteroidota; class Bacteroidia; order Flavobacteriales; family Flavobacteriaceae; genus Polaribacter. Next base: position 60,648 of record CANMCD010000008.1, on the reverse strand, counting down.
AATAATACGGATTTTATAGTTGGGGTTTTGTACGGAGAACCAGAAGAGCTAAGTATGCATTATAAAACCATTGATAAATCACATCCAGTAATTATTGGAAAAGAATTGTGGCATAGAATTACGGGGTATGTTGACTTTTATAAAGGATTAGAAGAAGAACTTCATAAAAGTATTGTAAGCCTTGATACCAAAGAAATGATTCATAAGGGGTGTGCGAATTTGGAAGCGGAGATTAAAAATTCTACACTTTTTGATTTTTAGTTCGCATTATGTAGGTGAGTTATGTTATTGGTCTTTCAATATATCATAATTCAGGTGTAATTCAAATTAAGTTGTAGTAAGCATTTAAAAAACGTATAATTGAATATCCTAATTCCGTTCCTAAATTTACTGGAACGGCATTTCCGATTTGTTTGTATTGTTGAGAAGCTGATCCTGAAAACTTCCAGTCGTCAGGAAATGTTTGTATTCTAGCGTATTCTCTAACGGTAAAAGGCCTAGTTTCGTCTGGATGACAACGTTCGGTTTGTTTTTGGGCAGGACTGCAGGTTAGTGTTAAACAAGGTTCATCCCAGCCAATTCTTCTTGCCATTCCTGTTTTGCCACCACCTAAATAAAAACTTTTCCCCATGTATTCTTTTTGAAGCTCTAGCGGTAAATCTCTCCAATATCCTTTGGGAGGCACTAAGTCTAGTACTTCTTTTTTATGTGCTGGATATTTTGCTCCTACTGACTTAGGTACTTTACAAGGGTAAAGCGCCCCTTTTTTTAAGGCATCGGAAAGGAGGTATATTTTCTCATAAGGTTCAGGGTATTGGTATTCAATAGAAATGTCTTTTCGAATACCAACCAAAATAAGTCGCTCTCTCTTTTGAGGAACTTTATAATGGATGGCTTTTAATACTTTAACGGGTAAAACTTGATAACCAATTTCTTCGAGAATAGAAATCATTCCTTTTAGAGTTCTACCCTTATCGTGACTAATTAATCCACGTACATTTTCTCCGATACAAATCGGAGGGTTCACCTCTTTAACCACCCTAGCAAATTCATAAAATAGTGTGCCTCGGGCATCATTAAGTCCTAATTTTTTGCCTGCATAACTAAAGGCTTGACAAGGAAAACCACCAGTGACAACATCTACTTTTCCTTGATATTTAGTAAAGCTAAAATTTTTAATATCTCCTTCAAGTACGTTCCAATGAGGTCTGTTGGCACGTAAGGTTTGGCAGGCCCATTTATCAATTTCGTTAAGTGCTACACATTTAAGTCCTGCTTTTTCGAGTCCAACAGCAAGACCACCAGCCCCAGCGAATAATTCTAAAACCGTATAATCTTTATTGGGGGCTATTTTGTTTGAGGTTTTTTCATGTGAGGTGTCGTTGTGAAAATCACCTAAAAACTTTTGAATGTCTTTTTTTCGGTAAACCCTATAGTTAGATACAGGCTCTCTAACCGCAGTTAAGATGCCTTCATTGTCCCACCTTCTTAGGGTTTCTTTACTTTTTCCAATCAATTCTGCTGCTTCAGATAGTGATATATATTCACTTATAACCATGTTGCCTAACCTTATACATTGGTTACAAAAATATAAGGAAAATTTGAACTAATAACTAATAAAAGTATTAAAGTTTTTAACGCTAAAACATATGTTATGATCAATGAAAAACAATCGCCTAATTATAATGCTTAGGCGATTGCTTTTTGCAATAGCATCTTATTTTTTGTTTTCTAACAATGAGCTAATTAATTGTTTTAGTTCTTTGATTTCTTTAGCTTGTTCTTCTAATGCTTGAATCTTTTTTTCTTGTTCTATGGTGTATAAGGTAAGTTCTTCAATTTTTTGGAGTAGCTTGGTATTCATTTCACCAATAAGAATGCCATTTTTTTCTACTTCTGTAGCAGAAGGAATGTCTTTTAAATGCCCTTTTTCTTTAATGTGGTTTTCTACTTCTTTTAAGGTAGGTAGCTTATAGTCATCGTAAAAAACGAAATCAGCCCATCCAGTTTCTACTTTGATTTCTTTAGCTCTAATTTTTCCATTAACAGCAAGTTTCCACGAACCTGGGTTTATAGTGCCGATACCTATATTACTAGTATTTCCTTTTATTACCATAGCCGTTCCAACTCTAGTATCCCATCGATGCCCATAATGTCCAAAATTTAAAAACCTAGCTTCAGGTATATTAGTGTTGTATTGTGAGTAAGCATGCACATAATAATTTGGGTCATAAGATAGGATACCACCATTTTTTAGGGTAATTCCTCCATGTACATAAAATTTTCTATTAGTATCAGGGTTCTGTCCTTGTTCAGGGGATAAATGTCCAATTCCAACCATGTTATTATTACCTTTTATTACCATAGCTGTTCCAACTCTAGTATCCCATCGATGTCCATAATGCCCAAAATTTAAAAATCTAGCTTCAGATATTTTAGTATTGTATTGTGAATAAGCATGCACATAATAGTTGGGATCATAAGATAGGATACCACCATTTTCTGTAGTTATTTTTTCTTGTGAATTGATACTAAAACATACGCCTATCGTGGCAACGATTGTTGCTTTTAAAACTATTTTCATAGTTATATTAATATATTATTATTTTAATATTATAAATGTTCAATTGAGTTTAGCAATTTAATTTGTTCTCAGTGGCAAAGATATTTCTTTGACACAAAGAAACACAAAAAAAGCCTCACTAAAAAGTAAGGCTTTTTATAGTTTTTATAAAATAGATTGTTTAATATCTATAATGTTCTGGCTTGAAAGGGCCTTCCACTTTTACACCGATATATTCCGCTTGGTCTTGACGTAACTCAGTTAATTCAACACCAATCTTTGCCAAGTGTAATTTCGCTACCTTTTCATCCAAATGTTTTGGTAACATGTACACCTCATTTTGGTAGGCATCTGCATTGTTCCATAATTCAATTTGAGCCAAGGTTTGGTTGGTAAAAGAATTTGACATTACAAAACTCGGGTGTCCTGTAGCACATCCTAAATTAACCAATCGACCTTCTGCTAAAACGATAATATCATTTCCTTTAACATTGTATTTGTCAACCTGAGGTTTAATCTCAACTTTAGAAGCACCATACGTGTCGTTTAACCAAGCCATATCAATTTCATTATCAAAATGACCGATATTACAAACGATTGTTTTGTCTTTCATGGCTTCGAAATGTTCACCACGAACAATATCTTTATTTCCTGTAGTTGTGATAACGATATCAGCATTACCAACAACAGTTTCTAATTTCTTTACTTCAAAACCATCCATGGCAGCTTGTAACGCACAAATAGGATCGATTTCTGTAACAGTAACAATACTACCTGCACCTCTAAAAGAAGCAGCCGTACCTTTACCTACATCACCATATCCACAAACAACTACACGTTTACCAGCCAACATCAAATCCGTAGCCCTTCTAATGGCATCCACCGCTGATTCTTTACAACCGTATTTATTATCAAACTTAGATTTAGTCACTGAATCGTTCACATTAATAGCAGGCAATGGTAACGTGCCATTTTTCATACGCTCGTATAAACGATGCACTCCCGTGGTAGTTTCTTCGGATAGTCCTTTAATATCACCAACTAAATGAGGATACTTGTCTAAAACCATATTGGTTAAGTCTCCACCATCGTCTAAGATCATGTTTAAAGGTTTTCTATCTTCTCCAAAAAATAAGGTTTGCTCAATACACCAATCAAACTCTTCATCATTCATGCCTTTCCAAGCATACACGGCAGTACCTGCAGCAGCAATAGCAGCAGCAGCTTGGTCTTGTGTAGAAAAGATATTACAAGAGCTCCAAGTAACTTCAGCTCCTAATGCTTGTAAAGTTTCAATTAAAACAGCGGTTTGAATTGTCATGTGCAAACAACCCGCTATCCGCGCTCCTTTAAGAGGCTGTTCGTCTTTATATTCTTCTCTGAGGCTCATTAAACCAGGCATTTCTGCCTCTGCTAATTCAATTTCTTTTCTTCCCCAATCTGCTAAAGAAATATCTTTAACTTTGTGCGGAACGTAAGTAGCTGTATTTTCGCTCATATCTTTTGTGTTAAATAGTCAAACTTAGAGGAGCAAAGTTACGGAATAACTTTTTATTATATGCCTATACATAAAACCATAACTGTTGATCAAGATACGAAAGTCTGGATTTGGAAGATTCAAGAATCTTTAAAGGATCTTGTTGCTGGAGTAGCGTTATCTGAGGACAGTATTCGTCGTATATCAGGAATGAAATCTGAGATTCATCAATGTGGATTTGTAAGTATTCGACATCTTTTAAAGGAAGCAGGGTATGCAGATGAAGACGTGATTTATGATGAATATGGAAAGCCCCATTTGAAAGACGGAAAGTTTATTTCAATAACACATTCTTTTATCTATACAGGAATAATCATTTCAAATACACAACCTGTAGGGATTGATATTGAAAAACGACGTGATAAAATTTTACGAATTGCTCATAAATTTACACCTCTTCAAGAGTATAGATCTATTGCAAATCACGATGCTTTGATAGAAAAGCTTACCATAGTGTGGGGTGCAAAAGAAAGCTTGTATAAAATATATGGAAAGAAGAAATTACGCTTCTTACAGCATATTTATATTGAAGATTTTTCCTTGCACGAAGACCATACTATTGGTAAAATAATGTACAATGGTAGTACTTCGTCGTATGCTATTAATTTTTTTGAAATGGACGAGTTTACCTGTGTTTTTGCATACGACAGACTTAATTAATACATGAAAACTCCTAGTAATTTACAAAAAAAAATAAAGGATCGAAAGGATGCTAATTCGATAAGAAACTTATCGATTAGACGGGGGCTAGTGGATTTTTCATCCAATGATTATTTGGGGCTGGCAAGTTCGGAGGAACTATTTTTGAAAACACATGATTTTTTATTAAAAAATAAACTATTGCAAAACGGAGCTACGGGGTCAAGGCTTTTAACAGGAAACTTTTCTTTGTACAATGATATAGAGCAGCAATTAGCTACTATTCATAATACGGAGACAGCTTTGTTATTTACTTCGGGGTATGCGGCAAATCTTGGTGTTTTTTCATCCATTCCACAACGAGGAGACATAATTTTATACGATGAATTTATCCATGCTTCTATCAGGGATGGTATTCAGTTATCAAATGCAAAAGGATATAAATTTAAGCACAATGACCTTGAACATTTGCAAAAAAGAATTTTAAAATTACAAGAAGATAAAGAAATAAGTCAAGGAACTATATATGTGGTGACAGAGTCTGTTTTTTCTATGGATGGGGATATGCCTGATTTAAAAAAAATGACAAAAATTTGTGTTGATAATGATGTGTATTTGATTGTTGACGAAGCTCACGCATTAGGGGTTTGTGGAAGAACAGGGTTGGGAATGGTTCAGGAGTTGGGGTTGGAAAAAAAGGTTTTTCTCAGCATTGTAACTTTTGGTAAAGCATTAGGGTGTCATGGAGCCATGGTGTTAGGAAGTGAAGAGGTTATTCATTATCTCGTGAATTTTGCAAGAAGTTTTATATATACCACAGGCTTATCGCCCCATACAGTAGCTACGATTAAAATGGGATATACGTACTTATTAGAAGAAAAAGGGCAAGAAAATATACAAATATTACAAAAAAAGATAGTGTATTTTACCCAAGAGGTGAAGCGGTTGAAATTAAATTTTATTCCGAGTAGTACTGCTATTCAATGTTGTATTGTTCCCGGGGTTGCTAAGGTAAAAAGTATTACTAAGGCTATTCAAGAACTCGGATTTGATGTGTTGCCTATCTTGTCACCTACAGTACCTAAAGGGTCAGAACGTTTACGCTTTTGTTTACATACTTATAATACAAATGAAGAAATAACAGCGGTATTGCGTAAGCTTGCGTTATTTGTTGCCAAATGATAAGCAGGATTGTTACCTTTGTGAACCCATAAAAAGGACCATTGGTGATGCAAAAAAAAATTTTCGTTACAGGAATCTCAACAGAAGTAGGTAAAACGGTTGCTTCCGCTATATTAACCGAAGCATTAGAAGCAGATTATTGGAAACCCGTTCAAGCAGGTGATTTGGATAATTCGGATTCGATAAAAGTAAAAAGCTTAGTTTCTAATAGAAAGTCAACTTTTCATCCCAATGCATATGCACTGCAAACTCCAATGAGTCCTCATGCGGCCGCGGCTATTGATGAGGTGACTATTAAGTTAACGGATATAAAGGAACCCAATACAACCAATCATTTGATTATAGAAGGAGCTGGAGGAATTTTAGTTCCGTTGAATGATACGGAAATGGTGGTTGATATTATTGCCCCGAACTATAAAGTAGTGGTGGTATCTCGACATTATTTAGGAAGCATTAATCATACCCTTTTAACGGTAAATTACCTTAAATCGAAAGGTTTGGAGGTAGTTTTGTTGTTTTCAGGAGAAGAACACCCAACAACAGAAAGTATTATTCAAAAAATGACACAAGTTCCTGTTATTGGTCGTATTGATGAAGAACCTTATTTCGATCAGAATGTTATAAAAGAATACGCAGATTTATTTAGAGAAAAACTATGACACTTACCCAACGTGATAAAAAACATCTTTGGCATCCTTTAACACAGCATAAATTACACCCTGATCATTTGGCAATTACCAAAGCTAAAGGAGCCTTGCTTTTTGACGATCAAGGAAAGGAATATATAGACGGAATAGCCTCTTGGTATACTTGTATGTATGGGCATTGTAACTCGTATATTACTCAAAAAGTAGCAGCGCAAATGCAGCAATTAGATCATGTGGTTTTTGCTGGGTTTACACACGAACCCGCGGTGAAATTGTCAGAAGCGTTAATTACTATTTTACCAAAGAATCAGCAAAAGTTATTTTTTTCTGATAATGGGTCTACTTCGGTAGATGTAGCAATAAAAATGGCATTGCAATACCATTTTAACAACGGAGAAAAAAGGACTAAAATTATTGCGTTAGAAGGAGGGTTTCACGGAGATACCTTTGGTGCGATGTCTGTTTCGGGACTCTCGGTGTATAACGGCCCTTTTGAAGACTTTTTTATCGATGTAGAAAGAATTCCTGTTCCGAATAAAGACAATATTGAAGAAGTAAAGAATATCATAGAAAAGATCATAAAAGAGCATCATGTAGCGGCTTTTATATACGAACCCTTGGTGCAAGGAGCAGCCGCGATGAAAATGTATGCGTCTGAGTTTTTAGAGGAACTATTAGCGATAGCCAAAAAAAATAACGTATTAACTATTGCTGATGAGGTAATGACAGGTTTTGGAAAAACAGGAAAAAACTTTGCTTCTGAGTATTTGTATCACCTTCCTGATATTATTTGTTTATCAAAGTCTTTAACAGCGGGGTTAGTACCGATGGCAATAACGAGTTGTTCTCAGAAGATTTACGATGCTTTTTTGAGTGATGAACTAGGGAAAGGTTTTTTTCATGGTCATACCTATTCAGCCAATCCAATTGCCTGTTCGGCAGCTTTAGCTGGTGTTGAATTATTGAAATCTGATGAAATACAACAAAATATTGAACGTATAATTTTATCACATAAAAAGTTTGACCAAAGAATAAAAGGGCATGCAAAAGTAAGAGAAACCCGTCAGCTGGGGGTAATTTATGCGTTGGATTTACATGTAGCCATGGAGCGTTATGGGAATCTTCGTTATCAATTATTTAACTTTTTTATGGAAAACGGGGTGTGTTTACGTCCGTTAGGGAATACGATTTATATATTGCCTCCTTTTGTGATTACAGAAGATCAATTAGAAAAAATATATACTACCATTGAAAAAGCATTAGATACTTTCTAATGCTTTTTCTAATAGGTCGATTCGTTGTTGTTTGCCTTTTATACGGATATATAATTCTTCGAATACCCATTTTTCATTTACTCTGATTCCTTTCAATATAAGAATGCCTTCTCCTTTGTCTCCTTTGATTGGAATTTCAAAATCAACCTCTCCATTTTCATTTTGAATATTGATATTTCCTTGTGGAAAACCATTGTCATCAATATTATTACCCAATACTAAAATGGCTTCCTTATTATTATTGACCTTTTCTAGGGCGTAACTAACGGGCGATAGATCGCTAATTATCTTTGTAACGCCAAAAATAGCGGCACCGATGCCAAACACAAAGAGAAAAATAATTCCTAAGCAGCCTGAGAGGGGTATGAACCATAGCCAATTTCTTCCAAACCAATTTTTTTGATGTGATTGTGTCATAGTGTAATCATAGTTTATATCTGTAAGACTTCTTTTTTGGAAAAATGTTACGAATATAAAAAAGATCAAGAATACTAGTTTGGTTAACTGTGTTGATTCTTGATCTTAAACTACTACAATTTTCTCCGAATTATAAGTAAGAAGACTGTTTACTTTGTATTATTCGGGTGAACAACTCTTAAAAGCAAGAGTAAACGAAATATTTACGAACGGTAGGTTTAGCGCTTAGATAATGTTGTTGCTGTTTTTATTTTTTTGTTATTTAGCTAAACATACATTATTTTATATTTGTTATTCTTGCGAAAACAAATATAAGACAAAAAAAGACATTAAAAATAAAATAAAGACACTTTTTTACATTTTGTAATATGGTTAATGGAAAGTTTAAAGCATTTATTGAGGAATTAGAGCTCACTCCTGAAGAATTGAGTGCAAAGTTGGGGGTAGGAAAAAGTGGGATTTATAAGATTTTACGTGGCGATACAAAAAAGATTAGTGATAAATTGTCTAGAAGGATTGTAGCGGTATTCCCTCAGTATTCGTTTGAACAAATAAAAAAGCTTAACCAAGCAGAAGAATTCATTCAGATTGAGGGAGAAAAGGGAAAAATAGATGTGCAAAAATTAGTGGATATTGTTGTTGAAAACAAAGACAAATTTATGCAAAATGAAGAATTCTATAGCTTGGTAAAAGCGGAAGCCAAAAAGATGATTCAAGGGTTGTGTAAAGAACTATAAATGCTATGATTATTCTAATTGTTTTAAGAGCTTTGTTAAATAAGCGGGATCTTGTGACTTTAGTTTATCTAGAAGCTTTTTAAAATTTTCCGCATCTATTTGTATTTGCCTCTTTTTTTCAGCTAACTTTTTTTGATCAATATTGCTATGAATTTCATTTAAAATACTGATTAAATCAGTATCAAACTGTTCCTTAGATTCTTGATCAAAAAATGATGATTTCTTGTTTAACTTAAAATAATCTTTCTTACTCATTGTCCATAGCGTATTTAGCAAGTTCTACTCTTCGTTTAACAAACTCTTTCTTTTTTTCATCTTTGATAAAATCTTTTTTTTCGACCTCTACAAAAAGGAAATTGAAAAGCTTACGGATTATTGCAGCCCAACTATCTTTTCGAGCAAAATACTTGCTTAGTTCGTAGACAAAAAAGACAACTAAAAACGAAATGGCTATTCCGTAATATAGGTAGGTACTTTGATAAAAATCTTTGGTAGTTTGAAAGAATAAATGATAAAACCAAAATAGATAGACAGCTACCCCAGCAATAGAAATATACTGATGTCCCATACTGGTTGAATTGTTTCTGTTTTTAATGTCTTGGATTAAAAATCGTAAAGCAAAGTAAAATCCAGTGAGTGTTAAACCAAAAATAAACAACCAGAACCTTAAATTAGCTCTGCCTAAAAAGGAATGTTCTTCTCTGAGTTTATTTTTTTTTTAGGGTATATGCTTTCAGTTTTCTTTTGGAAAGTTCCCATGCTTCTACTCTTAATTTTTGATATTCTTGTATGGTTAAACTTTTTCCTAATTCCTTTGCTAAGGAGTCTTGGGCTTCTAATCTTTCAATAAGAAGAGATTTGTAGTTTTTTTTATGCTCAAGATAATCATCAGAAAATTCATCAAAGTTTGTGTGAATTAGTGAGGAAATTATAATAAGCAATGTTGTTATTCCTATAACAATTGCTTTTCCTTTAGACGGAACCGTCTTCTTCGTCATCTTCTGGTTTTGATCCATCTTCGTTTGGGTGGATGAGTTGTAATCTTTTTTCATACTCTTGTGTTTGTATAGTGTTGTTGTCTTCTGTACAACTGTTTAGTGTTAATACTATTCCTATTCCAATAGGAATTAATAATAAATTTTTCATTTTTACTTTGGAGTTGTTTATTGTAATAGTTTGTGGTTTTCAAAAATAGGGGGTGCCTCCATCTTTTACAATACCTAGTATCCCTAGACTTTGTGTAAGGGTTTTCCCTAGGTTAGACTAAGGGTTTTTACGTACGAAAAAACCTTGAATTTTTAATGTGTTGGTATTCAGTGTTTAATTTTGGTTTATAGATGGTGGGCAGTAATTGGTGTTGGCTAAGCTCCTTACTTAAGTCATTGCTTGAAGGGATAAGTAATTTTTTATCTACAAATAATATGTAAGCTTTTGTGAGTGAAATAAAGAAAAAAATCATCATTTTATTTTATAGTAATTTTAAATTATAACTGGTATAAGTTTTATTTTTGCGGAAATTTTTGAGGTTTGAAAGAAAGAATATCCATTACCTCTATAGCAACAATATCCGCTTTAGGTAGTTTGCAAGAGGAAATTTGGTTGCAATACAAGAAGGACGAACATTGTTTGCGAAGTAAAGATTTTCAAAATTTTACTGCTTGGGTAGCCCAATTAAGTGAAGTAAGTAATGAGGAGGTTCAAGCGCTAAGAAAAGCAGATATTAAGTATAAAGATTTAGACGATTCGGTTTTGTTAGCACTATCTGTAAGTAGAAGAGCTGTTGATCAAGCTGGTTGGGGAGTTTCAGATAACTTTGGCGTTAATATGGGGTCTTCGAGAGGAGCTACGGTACTTTTTGAAAAATACTACAAAGAATTTTTAGAAACAGGAATATCTTCAACATTATCTTCGCCAACAACAACTTTAGGAAATATATCTTCTTGGATCGCACATGATCTTCAAACCCAAGGGCCCGAAATTTCGCATTCCATTACCTGTTCTACGGGGTTACATTCGTTGCTGAATGGAGTGGCTTGGTTGCAATCAGGGATGACAGATAAATTTTTGATCGGCGCAAGTGAAGCTTGTTTGACAGGTTTTACGATTGCCCAAATGAAAGCATTAAAAGTGTATGCTAAAAACACAGATGATTATCCTTGTAAAGCTTTGGATCTTACTAAAGAGCAGAATACTATGGTAATTGGAGAAGGTGCTGCCGCTGTTTGTTTAGAAAAAGGTGTCAAAGAAAATGCTTTGGCATATATAGAGGGTATTGGGTATGCGACCGAAATATTAAAACACAATATTTCCATTTCTACTGCAGCTATTTGTTTTCAAAATTCTATGAAAATGGCGCTAAAAGATACGGCTTTGGAAGAAGTAGATGCGATTGTGATGCATGCTCCCGGAACGATTAAAGGAGACGTTTCTGAGGTAAATGCTATTAAAGCAGTTTTTGGTGATAAGCTTCCTTTTTTGACTACAAATAAATGGAAAGTAGGACATACTTTTGCTACTTCAGGTTTGTTGAGTTTAGAATTGGCGATGTTGATGATGCAATATCAAGAGATAGTTCAAGTGCCTTATATTGAGAGACAAAATGTGCCAAGAAAAATAAATAAAGTGTTGATAAATGCCGTTGGATTTGGTGGTAATGCCGTGTCAGTTTTAATCAGTAAAAAGTAAAAAACATATAATATATTATTAGTACTTTTGAATCTTTCAAACAACTAATAAACTTAAGTTTATGAGCGACGTAAGAAATGACTGGACAAAGGAAGAAATCCTAGCTATATATAATAAACCTCTAATGGAGCTTTTATACGAAGCTTCGACTTTACATAGAAAATATCACGATCCAAATACCGTTCAGGTAAGTACTTTAATTTCAATTAAGACAGGTGGGTGTTCTGAAGATTGTGGCTATTGCCCACAAGCAGCAAGATACCATACTGATATTGAAGGAAATGATTTGATGACTGTCAATCAGGTAAAGGCACAAGCCTTACGTGCCAGAGAAGGTGGTTCGTCAAGAGTTTGTATGGGGGCATCGTGGAGGAATGTAAAAGATGGGCCAGAATTTGATCAGGTATTAGAAATGGTTCGAACCATTAATAAGTTGGATATGGAAGTATGCTGTACGTTAGGAATGGTTACAGAAAATCAGGCAAAACGTTTGGCAGAAGCCGGTTTATATGCTTACAACCATAACCTAGATACTTCTGAAGAATATTACGATGATATTATATCAACTCGATCTTTCGATGATCGAATTGACACCATTGAAAATGTTCGTAAAACAAATGTAACAGTTTGTTCTGGTGGGATCATAGGAATGGGAGAGAGTTTGGAAGATAGAGCAGGGATGTTGGAAACCTTAACGCGTTTCTCACCGCACCCAGAATCAGTACCGATTAATGCATTAGTAGCTGTAGAAGGAACTCCCTTGGAAGATCAGCCACCTGTGAATATTTTTGAAATGGTACGTATGGTTGCAACAGCTCGTATTGTTTTGCCAGAGTCTCAGGTACGTCTATCTGCAGGAAGAACGCAAATGAGTAGAGAAGGGCAAGCCATGTGTTTCTTTGCTGGCGCGAATTCTATTTTTGCTGGAGATAAGTTGTTAACTACTCCGAATCCAGATATTAATGAAGATATGAAAATGTTTGAAGCGCTTGGGCTTAACACACAAAAGCCATTCTTTAAGCATGAACAACGAGCGTCTGTTGAAGCAGAAAATTCTCAATTAGAAGCTTTAGGTGAAAAACCAAAATGGACAAGACCTAAGCATAAAATTGAGCGAAATGAATTAAAAAAGAAAGAAGCAATACAAATTCGAAAAAAAGAACGACTTTTATAGGTACTTAACTAACACTCATAACTAGCCCTTGTGAGTGTTAGTTTTTAACAAAATCAAATAAATATAAAAACTTCATAACAATTTCTTAACTTTGCTCCCTGAAAAAATTTCGAAGAATGGGGTTACACTTAAAGCCTATTGATAGAGTTGAGACCATTACTAAAGAAGACTTTATCAAAAACTATTTTAAACCACAGAAACCGGTAGTAATAGAGCGTTTTATTGAAGATTGGCCTGCGTATTCAAAGTGGTCTTTGGACTATATGAAAGAGGTAGCTGGAGAAAAAACGGTTCCATTATACGACGATAGGCCCGTTGATTATAAGGATGGGTTTAATGAACCACATGCAACTATGAAAATGCATGAATATGTTGATTTGTTGAAGAAAGAACCTACCAAGTACAGGATTTTCTTATGGAATATTCTTAAGGAAGTTCCGATTCTTCAAAAAGATTTTAGTTTTCCAGATTTTGGGTTGCGATTAATGAAAGGGTTACCCATGTTGTTTTTCGGGGGAAAAGATTCTTATACCTTTATGCATTATGATATTGATTTAGCCAATATTTTTCATTTCCATTTTGAAGGAAAGAAAAAATGTATCTTATTTGATCAAAATCAAAATAAGTATTTGTATAAGATTCCTAATTCGTTAATCACAAGAGAGGATATTGATTTTAATAATCCTGATTTAACCAAGTGGCCTGCATTGAAAAATGTGGAAGGGCATGTGGCTGAGCTCGAACACGGTAATGTTTTATATATGCCTGAAGGATGGTGGCATTATATGCGTTATATGACTCCTGGGTTTTCGATGAGTCTTCGTGCGATTGCCAGAAACCCTAAAAACTTGGGGAAAGCTGTGTATAATGTATTTGTTATGCGAACGATAGATAATATTATGCGTCGTTTAAAAGGACAAAAATGGATTGACTGGAAAAATGAGCAAGCTATTGTTAGGACGAATAAGTTATTAACTAAGTAGCAATAAGAAAAATATTAAAATAAAAAAAGGGCATTACGCCCTTTTTTATTTTGTTTAGAAAACTAACTTATTTAGCTTCTGCATATCTTCTTTCAACTTCATTCCAGTTGATTACGTTAAAGAAAGCTTCAATATAATCAGGACGACGGTTTTGGTAGTTTAAGTAATACGCATGTTCCCATACATCTAATCCTAAGATTGGTGTACCTCCACAAGCAACATTAGGCATAAGTGGATTGTCTTGGTTTGGCGTAGCACAAACTTCAACCTTTCCTCCCTCATGTACACATAACCAAGCCCATCCTGAACCAAATTGTGTAGCTGCTGCCTTAGAAAAAGCATCTTTAAAAGCTTCTACTGAACCGTAAGCTTCTTCAATAGCGTCTTTTAATTCACCAGATAAACGTCCCTTACCTTCTGGGTTCATTACAGTCCAAAATAATGAGTGGTTATAGAAACCTCCACCGTTATTACGAACTGCCATGTTGTTCATGTCTAAATTAGTTAAGATATCTTCGATAGACTTGTCTTCAAGGTCAGTTCCTTCAATCGCCCCGTTTAATTTAGTCGTATATCCGTTGTGGTGTTTGCTATGGTGTATTTCCATAGTTCTAGCATCAATATGAGGTTCTAAAGCGTCGTAAGCATAGCCTAGTTCTGGTAATTCAAAAGCCATAATTAATTAATTTTAATCGGTTATTTTTCGTTTTTTTGTGGGGTAAAGTTAAACCAAAAAAATAAGGCAAACAACCGTTTACCTTATTGAAAATTAATTTCAGTATAAATATTATTTATCTATAATTGTACTAGCTTATTCTTTAAATAATGTATGCATCAATGCGTATTATCGTTGTTTGATACCATATCATAATACGGCTTTTCTTCGGCTGAAAATTCACTCATAAAACGCTCAGCCTTTTGTACTAATTGTTTGCTTCCGCAATAAAAAGGAACGCGTTGGTGTAATTCGGAAGGCTTGATGTCTAAAATACGTGTAAATCCATCAGATGCTTTTCCACCAGCTTGTTCGCAGATAAAAGCCATAGGGTTGCATTCGTAAAGCAAACGAAGTTTTCCATTGGGTGTTATAGCAGTAGCTGGATAAATATAGACACCACCTTTAAGCATGTTTCTGTGGAAATCTGTAACCAATGACCCAATATAGCGTGCTGTATAAGGGCGATTGTCTTCTTTGTTTAATTCCTTACAATGTACTAAAAATCTTTTCATTCCTTCTTGAAAATGAGTAAAATATCCTTCGCTTACGGAGTATATTTTACCAATTTCAGGAAATTTTATATTCGGATGTGATAGGTAGAATGTACCAATTGCAGGGTTTAGTGTAAAACCATTTACACCGTTACCTGTTGTAAAAACAAGCATGGTAGAAGTTCCGTAAGCAACATAACCAGCAGCAACTTGTTCGCTTCCTTTTTGAAGGAAATCTTCTTTAGTAACGGGGGTTCCAATTGGAGAAACTCTTCTGTATATAGAGAAAATTGTACCTACAGAAACATTTACATCAATGTTTGAAGAACCATCTAAAGGATCCATTAGAAGTACATATTTGTTGTCGTTGGTTTTGTTTTGTCCTTCAACGATTACGTAATCGTCTTCCTCTTCACTGGCAATACCGCAAACGATTTCTCTATTAATCAAGGTTTGTTTGAATAGGTCGTTGGCTAGAACGTCCAATTTCTGTTGAGCTTCTCCTTGAATATTAATATCACCAGCAGCTCCCGTAATATCAACTAAACCAGCTTTTCTTATTTCGTGGTTGACCACTTTAGCTGCTAAACGTATTGAATTTATTAAACGAGATAATTCACCAGATGAATATTTAAAGGCTTTTTGGTTGCTAATGATAAATTCACCAAGTGTCATGTGCTTGTTTTTCATGCTAAAAAATGTCAGTGTTAGATACACAAAGATGATAACTTTTTTACGGATCTCCAACCTTTTCAGTTGAAATTGTATGTTAAAAGAAAAACTAGTTTACTTGTTGTTAGTTAGGTTTTTAGTTGGCTTTTTTATTGTTTTTTGTTTGTGCTGTTTTTTAACAAATAGGAGTGATGTGTTGGAAATTGTAGCTAAATTTTTGAGGAAAACAAATCAAACTATCTTTACACAAAATTAGGATTATGGGATTTACAATACGCGAGGGAAAACCTACAGATGTAGCAGCAATTCTAACTTTAATAAAAGAATTGGCTGCTTTCGAAAAATTATCTGGCGAAGTTGAAACTACAGAAGAAGATTTGCTTAGGGATGGATTTTCTGAGCAACCCAAGTTTAAGACTTTTGTTGCTGAAGAAAATGATACGGTTATAGGGATGGCGCTGTTCTATGAAAGATACTCTACATGGAAAGGGACAATTATCCACCTAGAAGATTTAATGGTTACGCAAGAAAAAAGAGGATTAGGAGCAGGAAAAGCACTGTATACTTCTGTATTAAAATATGCCCACAGTATTCAATGCAAGAGAGTTTCTTGGGAAGTGCTTGATTGGAATGAAAACGCGATAAAATTCTATGAAAGTACTGGAGCGAATATTCTTGATGGATGGCAAGTAGTACACATGAATGAAAACAACTTACAAACTTTTATAAACAAAAATTAAAGATGAGAATTTTTAAGTTTGGTGGCGCTTCAGTAAAGAATGCGGATGCCGTAAAAAATGTTGTGAGAGTCTTACAACATGAAGGAACACAAAATACTTTAGTAGTTATTTCTGCTATGGGTAAAATGACAAATGCTTTTGAAGCGTTAATTGAAGCGTATTTTTATAAAAATGATACGGTAGACGAAGCATTCACATTCATAAAAGAGTTCCATTATTCTATGATCGACGGGCTTTTTGAGAAAAAAGAAGAAGTACGAGAAAAGGTAGATGATTTGCTAAAGTCTTTAGAGCGTTTTATGGAGGATAATTCTTCTGTAAATTATAACTACATATATGATCAGATGGTAGGTTATGGAGAATTGTTATCAACGACTATTGTTAGTCAATATTTACGCAGTATTGGAGTAGCTAACGAATGGTTAGATGTAAGACGTTACATACGAACGGATTCAACCTATCGTGATGCTAAAGTTAATTGGGAGCTTACTGAGACCATGATTCAAGAGAAAGTAAATACGAGCATGTTGAATATTACTCAAGGTTTCTTGGGTATGAATAATGGACAAACAACTACATTAGGTAGAGAGGGGTCTGATTATACGGCTGGAATTTTTGCTTATTGTTTGAATGCAGAGAGTGTAACTATATGGAAAGATGTAGAAGGGGTGTTAAATGCAGATCCAAGAGTTTTCTCAGAAACAGAATTGTTGCAAGAGATTTCTTACACGGAAGCTATTGAGATGGCATTTTACGGAGCTTCGGTAATACATCCAAAAACGATTCAACCTTTAGAGAAGAAAGATATTCCTTTGTATGTGAGATCATTTGATGATTTGGAGAAAAAAGGAACTAAAGTGAGTAAGGGGGTATTATTGAATCCAAAGGTTTCTTGTTATATCGTTAAGAAGAATCAAATTTTAATTTCTGTATCGGTAAAGGATTTTACCTTTATGGTAGAAAATAATGTTAGCCATTTATTTCAAAAACTGCACAAACATCGATTAAAGGTTAATTTAATTCAAAATTCTGCACTGAGTTTTTCTGTATGTGTTGATGATAAACTTAAAAACTTTGATAAGTTTTACGAAGAACTAAAAGAAACCTATGCTATTACAGCATACAAAGATGTAACGCTGTATACAATTAGACATTTTGATGATCAAGCAATCGCTTCTATTAGGAGTCGAGGGAAGTCAATTGTTCGCCAAATAAATACAGAAACAGCCCAGTTGGTTATGCAAGAAAATATGTAAAGCTGATAAATTTACGCTATATTTGCAGTTACGTCTAATTTTATCTAATATATGGGATTAGTAACACCTAAAGAAATTGCCAAAGCAATTAATACTGATAAATTTGGAGTTTTAGGAACGTTTTCCGGATGGATGTTGATGAAAATTTTACGAATTTCAAAAGCAAATGAAATTTATAATAAACATAAGCATAAATCGGATTTAGAGTTTTTAAACGGACTGCTAGAGGAGTTTCAAATTGAATTTGAAATTCCAGAAGAAGATTTGAAGCGTATCCCCAAAGACGGCCCCTTTATCACGATATCAAATCATCCATTGGGTGGCATTGATGGTATTTTACTGTTAAAATTATTAGTTGAGCATCGAGCTGACTATAAAATTATTGCTAATTTTTTATTGCATAGGATCGCCCCCTTAAAACCCTATGTGATGCCTGTGAATCCTTTTGAAAATCATAAGGATGCTAAATCGAGTGTTGCAGGTATAAAGAACGCATTATTGCATTTGAGAGAAGGAAAACCATTAGGATTGTTTCCTGCAGGAGAGGTGTCGACTTACAGAGATGGAAAGTTGATGGTTGATAAGGAATGGGAAGAAGGAGCGGTTCGCTTGATAAAGAAAGCAAAAGTTCCTGTGATTCCAATTTATTTTCATGCGAAGAATAGTAAACTGTTTTATTTTTTATCTAAAATTAATGATACATTACGAACGGCTAAGCTACCCTCTGAATTACTGTCTCAGAAGAATAGAACAATAAAGGTAAGAATTGGAAAACCAATTTCTGTAAAAGATCAAGATACGTATACTGAGATTCCTGATTTTTACCAATTTTTGCGAAAGAAAACATATATGTTGGCGAATCCTTTTGAAAAAACACCTCAAAAGATATTGTCAACTCAAACGTTGAAAATTCCTAAAAAGGCAAAGAATATTGCTTCTCAAAGAGCGACTTCTTTATTTAAAAAAGAAGTAGAAAAACTAAGAGAGTTGGATGCTCGTCTGCTAATCAGTAAAAATTATGAGGTTTTCTTTGCGCATGCAAAACAAATACCAAATATTTTACACGAAATAGGTAGGTTAAGAGAGATCGCTTTTAGAGAGGTAGGAGAAGGGACAAATAAACCTTTAGACCTTGATAAATATGATAGGTATTACTATCATATGTTTCTCTGGGATAAGGATAAAGAGTCGCTAGTAGGAGCCTATCGTATGGGGCTAGGTAAAGAGATTTATAAAAAGTACGGAATTAACGGTTTTTATATTCAAACTTTATTCAGAATTGAGCCCGAGCTTTACCCTATGATGGAAGCATCTATAGAAATGGGGCGTGCTTTTATTATTAAGGAATACCAGCAAAAACCAATGCCTTTATTCTTGTTATGGAAAGGAATTGTTCATGTTACATTACGATATCCAGAACATAAGTATTTGATAGGTGGTGTTAGTATTAGTAATCAGTTTTCTGAGTTTTCTAAGTCATTAATGATTGAGTTTATGAAATCTCATTACTATGACCCGTATGTGGCACAATATATTCGTCCTAAAAAGGAGTACAAAGTGATGTTAAAAGATGGTGATAAGGATTTTGTATTTGACGAATCTAAAGCTGACTTACAAAAATTCGATAAAATTATTGATGAAATTGAACCCGGAGCTCTACGAATTCCAGTATTGATTAAAAAGTATGTGAAACAAAATGCTCGTTTAGTTGCATTTAATGTAGATCCAAAGTTTAATAATGCTGTAGATGGTTTGATGTATATTAAAATAGTTGATCTTCCTGAAAGTACTGTAAAACCAGTAATGGAAGAGTTTCAAGCCGAATTAGAGCGCAGAACTTCAGAAAACTTGGTGAATAAGTAAGATATTATATATAGATGTATACTATATAAAAAAACCAAGGGCACACCTTGGTTTTTTTTATGACGGTAATTTTACAAAATTGTAATATTAATTAGATTATGCTTCTGAACAACATTGTTTTTTACAGTTGTCTACACAAGCAGTTTTGGCTGTTTCTTTTTTTGAATGGCATTCTTTTTTAGCCTTTTTACTACATTCCTTTTTTTCTTTTACAGAACACTCTTTTTTTGAGACTTCAGAAGATTTATAGGTTTTTCCATCTACTAATCCATCGATAAAAGCAATAATCTCTTTTTTGTTAGTTTTATCAGCATGGTATTTTACAGTAGCTATACTGTCGTTAAAAACAACTTTAGCGTCAATCACACCTTCCTTTTTAGAAAGCTTAGAAGCGATTGTTTTTGCACAGCCAATTTCGCATGTCATGCCTGATATTGCAAAACTAGCTTCTTGAATGCTTTGTGCAGTTTCTTGTTTTTTTTCTTCGTTCTTTTTTACTTCTTTTTTGCAACTAACAGCAAAAGAACTCACTAATATTAATGCAAGTAGGATTTTGATTGCTTTCATAAATTATAATTATTGGGTTATTCTACAAATTTATTAATTAAATTATTTTAATTATTCCTAATAGTCGAATTTTGCCATCAAAAATAACAGGAATGGGATTGTTTTCGAAAAAATGGCGTTATTTATTAATTCTTTCATTGATTTGGGGGAGTTCCTTTATTTTAATGAAAAAAGGGTTGTTAGGAGTTGCTCCAATTCAATTAGGTGCTTTACGTATTATTTTTACTACCTTTTTTTTAGTTACTATAGGTTTTTCAAGGTTGAAAACAATCACTTCTACAGAATGGAAATGGATTGCTTTGAGTGGTGTACTTAATGCTTTTTTACCTATCTTTTTTTATGCTTATGCCGTTTCTGAAATCGATAGTGCAATTGTTTCGGTGCTTAATGGTGTTACTCCTTTTAATACTTTGTGGATTGGGCTCGTATTATTTGGTATTTCATTTAAAAAAGAACAGTTGTGGGGTGTTTTTATTGGATTGATAGGAGTTGCTATACTTATATTAAAAGGAGCTGATTTAAATCCAGACCAACAATATGGCTATGCTATATTTCCTTTTTTAGCGTCTTTGTGTTATTCGTTAAACATCAACATTATCAAAAAATATTTGAGTGGTGTTGATTCATTGGCTATCGCTGCGGGAAATTTTATTGTGGTTTTTATTCCTGCTTGTTTGGTGTTGCTATTTTCGGATTTTTACGCATCTTTTGAATGGAACGCTGCAACTAGGTCTGCTTTTATGTATATAATTATTTTAGCGATACTTTGTACAAGTATAGCAAAGGTATTGTATAATAAGTTGATAAAAATATCATCACCTGTATTTTCGAGTTCGGTGACTTACTTAATACCTTTGGTGGCGACTGCATGGGGAATTTTCGATGGAGAAAAATTAAGTATTGTTCAATTATTTGCAGCACTTTTAATTCTAGCGGGTGTTTACCTCGTGAATAAGCATAGATAATTTAGTCTAAATTTTTACTCTTTGAGAAATAGGGGAAAACTACTTATTATTTTTTTAACTCTTTTATTTTTATTCTAAAAGCAGCAAATAATAAGGTCATAAAGGGGCTCAGCCAATTAAACATAGCGTAAAAAGCATAGTCAACTACGGGTACTCCTAATACTCCAGCATGATATGCACCACAGGTATTCCAAGGGATAAGTACAGATGTTACTGTTCCTGAGTCTTCAAGGGTTCGGCTAAGGTTTTCAGGTGCTAAGTTTTTGTCTTTAAAAGCTTGTGCATACATCTTACCCGGTACAACGATGGCTAGATATTGGTCAGAAGCTGTGAAATTCAATCCAATACATGTTCCTACCGTACTTGCATACAAACCAAATACAGAATCGAATAAGCCTAACATAAAGCTACTAATTCTTGCTAGTGCACCAATGGCGTCCATTACGCCACCAAAAACCATCGCTAATAAAATTAACCAAACTGTTCCTAGCATTTTTTTCATGCCTCCCGCAGTAAATAGGTCTTTTAACACTTCATTATCCGTTGCTACCGAGGTTTCTACGGTTATGGCTTGCATAACGCCTTTGTATGCAGCATTGAAATCTAAAGATTTCACACCAGCGATCTGAGCTACTACATGAGGTTGAAATATTAGTGCGAAAATTCCGCCTAAAATTGTACCTGCTAAAAGGGCTACTAGAGGAGGAGTTTTCTTTATGATTAGTACGATAACCAGTACCGGTACAATAAACAATAGTGGACTTATAGTAAAAGCTTTGTCAATGTCATTTAATATCGTTTGTGTATCCGCTTCGCCAGAAGTTGTTTGTGTAAAGCCTAGGATAATGAAAAACAAAATGGTAACACAAAATGTAGGTACCGTGGTATAGGTCATATATCGGATATGGGTAAATAAATCTGTACCCGCCATTGCAGGGGCTAAATTTGTTGTATCTGACATAGGAGACATTTTATCTCCGAAATAGGCGCCAGATAAAACAGCACCAGCTGTCATACCCATAGAAATACCTAAAGCATCACCAATACCTATTAAAGCAATACCAACGGTTGCAGCGGTAGTCCATGAGCTTCCTGTGGCAATAGAAATAACAGCGCAGATGATTAAACAAGCGACTAAAAATATGGTAGGATTTAATATTTGTAATCCGTAATATATCATAGAGGGAATAATACCACTGATAAGCCAAGTGCCTGCTAGGGAGCCTACCATGAGTAGAATTAGGATAGCTCCTGCGGTTGACTTGATATTTTCCTCTACTTCTGCAAGCATGGTTTTGTATGAGACCTTGTTTTTAAAGCCAACCATAGCGGCAACAGCGCCTCCTAATAAAAGAATAAATTGATTGCTTCCACTTAGTGCATCATCTCCAAAAACGGCGACATTATATGCCAACATAATAATTAAGGCAAGTACAGGTATCAGAGCCTCCCAAATACTTAATTCGTTGTTTTTGATGATTTTTTGTTCTCCTGTTTTGATTTTAGACAAGTGTTTACCCTCTTGCATTGTGAATGCTTTTTTTATGATATGTAATGTTACAACTTTACTGAGAAATATACAAGCTAGATGTGCTGTCTTAAGAGCATAACTTAAGGTTGGAAACAGCTATATCCTTTTTTAAGGGGATTTAGGGTAAGGACTAAGGGGTAGCCCTGATATGTAAAACAGGAATTTAGGTATTGCAATGAATACTAAAAAAGACTATCTTTAATATGTTTAGATGGTATTAAATAAATATGTGAACCACACATCCCCCCGGTTTTCCTCTCAAACTAGTTTAGCTTATAATTTATAAATTGTTCGTCGAGTGCTTTTAAAATAGCATTGGATATGTGGATTTTTGTATTTCTACTGGGTAAATTCAATTCAATTTTTTCCTCTGCATCCCAAATCGTAAAATGAAGATTTTGAGAACCTTTATTAGTTGTAAATATATGTTGTAAATTTTTGATAGTATTTTCTTTAATGTCGTTTAGAGATAGGTTTATTGTGATTTTTTTACACAATTTATCCATGATGTCATGAAGTAGGGTAAATTCATTAAAAGAAACCCGTGGTTCTCCTTTTACTCCATCTTTATTAACCCATCCAGGTTTGATAATGGTTTTTACAAAAACGAAAGAATTTGGAACTAAAAAATGTTTGAACCTTAAGTACTCTTCTCCAAAAACTCTAAATTCAAAGCTATCGTTATAATCTTCAACAATAAAACTAGCCCATCCTTTCCCTGCTTTTGACACTCGATGTTGTACATCAGTAATGATTCCCCCAAAACTTAAAGACATTCCTTCATACTTGGTAATATCTTTATAGTATGTGAGCGAAGCGTTGCAAAACCTTAATTCGTTTTTAAAATCATCTAGTGGGTGTGCAGATATATACATCCCAATTACTTCTTTTTCTTTCGCAAGTAATTCCATAGTACCCCATGTTTCGCATATAGGTATCATGGGCTCAGGTAAATCAACAGCAGAACTCTCTCCGAAGAGCGATACTTGAGATGAATTTTTGTTTTCTTGGTATTTGTTACCAAAACGAAGTGCTTTTTCTAGAAATGTTTGACTTTTTTCATCTTGAACAAAATATTGTGCTCGATGAGTATTGGTAAAAGAATCAAATCCGCCAGCCAAGATTAGTCCTTCAAAGGCTTTTTTATTCGCAACTCTTAGGTCTACTCGTTTGGCAACATCAAAAATAGAGGTAAAATGTCCGTTGTCTTTGCGTTCATCAATAATAGATTTCACAGCAGTTCCACCAACCCCCTTTATAGCTGCCATTCCAAAACGGACAGCACCTTCTTTGTTTACAGAAAACTTAGAAAAAGATTCATTAATATCGGGGCCTAATACTTCAAGCCCCATCCTCTTACATTCTTCCATGAAAAAGGATACAGTTTTGATATCGTTCATATTATTAGAAAGTACGGCAGCCATATATTCTGCAGGATAATGTGCTTTTAAATAAGCTGTTTGATAGGCAACCCAAGCATAACAGGTAGAGTGTGACTTGTTAAATGCATACGAAGCAAAGGCTTCCCAGTCTTTCCATATTTTTTCTAGTTTGGTTTCATCATGTCCATTCGCTGCGGCCTGTTGTACAAATTTTGGTTTCATCTTTTCGAGAACCGCTATTTGTTTTTTACCCATTGCCTTTCTTAGTACATCGGCTTCACCTTTGGTAAAGTCGGCTAATTTTTGTGATAAAAGCATTACCTGCTCTTGATATACCGTAATACCATAGGTTTCTGCAAGGTATTCTTCCATGGCAGGTAGATCGTAATCAATTGGTTCTTGACCGTGTTTTCTTCTAATAAAAGAAGGGATGTATTCAAGAGGCCCTGGACGGTAAAGTGCATTCATGGCGATGAGATCAGCAAAAACGGTAGGTTTTAACTCACGCATGTATTTTTGCATCCCCGGTGATTCGTACTGGAATATTCCAACGGTTTCTCCTCTTTGGAATAATTCATAGGTCTTTTGATCGTCTATTGGGAAATTCTCAGGGTCAAGGTCTACATCATGACGTGCTTTTACAATTTTGACGGTGTCTTTAATTAGGGTTAATGTTTTTAACCCTAAGAAATCCATTTTAAGTAATCCTGCACTTTCAACTACAGAGTTGTCAAATTGAGTAACATACATTTCAGAGTCTTTGGCTACCGAAACAGGAACAAAGTTTGTAATGTCATCTGGCGTAATAATTACCCCACAGGCATGAATTCCTGTGTTTCGAACCGATCCTTCTAAAACACGTGCTTTATTAATCGTTTCTCCTTCTAATCCACCGTTTTGAGAAATTCGATATAGTTCTTCAACCATGTCTTTTTCTTCAGAACGAAGAGCGGCAATTTTACCTTTACTTTTTGGGTCTTCTCCAAAAATATTTTGAAGTTTTACTCCTGGAATTAATTTCGCTATTCTATCGGCTTCAAATAATGGAAGGTCTAGTACGCGTGCGGTATCTCGAATCGAAGATTTGGCAGCCATGGTACCATAAGTGATAATTTGTGCTACCTGATTTGCTCCGTATTTTTCAATTACATAATCCATAACACGGCCTCTTCCTTCATCATCAAAGTCGATATCGATATCGGGCATCGATACACGTTCAGGGTTTAAGAAACGCTCAAAAAGTAAGTCATATTTAATGGGGTCAATATTGGTAATAGTCAAACAGTAGGCAACTGCTGAACCTGCTGCCGATCCTCTACCAGGGCCTACTGAAACGCCCATTTCACGGGCGGCTTTGATAAAGTCTTGTACAATTAAGAAATATCCAGGATATCCTGTATTTGCAATAACTTCTAATTCGAAATCAAGACGTTCTCGGATATCCTCTGTGATTTCATCATAACGCTCTTCAGCGCCCTCGTAGGTGAGTGCTTTTAAGTAATTGTTTTCTCCTCTTTTTCCTCCGTCTTCGAGATCTTTTGCGTCTTGATACTCTTCGGGAATGTCAAAGGCAGGTAGTAAAACATCTCTAGCAAGGTCAAAAATCTCAATACTATCAACTATTTCTTGAATGTTACTAATTGCTTCAGGAATATCTGCAAATAGTTTTTTCATCTCTTCTGATGACTTGAAATAATATTCGTCGTTAGGTAATCCATAACGATAACCTCTACCTCTACCTTTAGGAGTAGCTTGCTTTTCGCCATCCTTTACACATAATAAAATATCATGGGCATTGGCATCTTCTTTGCCTAAATAAAAGGTGTTGTTAGTGGCGACTATTTTTACTTGATGTTCTTGAGCAAATTTTAAAAGAGTGGCATTTACTACGTCTTCATCTTCTTGTCCGTGACGCATCAATTCAATATATAGATCATTACCAAACTGTTCTTTCCACCAAAGTAATGCTTCTTCGGCTTGGTGCTCTCCAATGTTTAGGATTTTACTAGGGACTTCTCCATAAAGGTTTCCAGTGAGAACAATAATATCTTCCTTATATTGTTTGACAATTTCTTTATCAATTCTAGGAACATAATAGAAACCATCTACAAAAGCTTTGGAAGACATTTTGGCTAAATTATGGTATCCTTTTTTGTTTTTGGCTAAGAAAACAACTTGATAACCGTTGTCTTTCTTACTTTTATCTTTATGATTTTCGCAAATAAAGAATTCACATCCAATAATAGGTTTTATAGGTTTTTCTGCTGACTTATTATAGTTTAGTACTTCTTTAACAAAGTGGAAAGCAGCCATCATATTTCCCGTATCGGTTAATGCAACAGCAGACATGCCATCTTTTCCTGCTGCCTTTACGATATTCCCAATTTGGATGGTAGATTGTAAAACAGAGAATTGGGTATGATTATGAAGATGAGCGAATGGAACATCTTTAAGAGTAGCCAATCCTTCTGCAGTAGTGTGAGTAGCGGTACTTTCTTGTGAATCAGCTTTGCGCTTACGTATTTTTTCACTTTCCCTTTTCAGGTTTAAGTGTTTTAATCCGATAACCTGAATAGGTTT
Source organism: uncultured Tenacibaculum sp. (assembly GCA_947496185.1). Classification (GTDB taxonomy): domain Bacteria; phylum Bacteroidota; class Bacteroidia; order Flavobacteriales; family Flavobacteriaceae; genus Polaribacter. The sequence continues at coordinate 34,045 of CANMCD010000008.1, read as the reverse complement.
TGGATTTACTTCAGAATATTGTTCAAAATAATCTGGTGAAACATCTAATTGTTCTTCTGTATATTGTCGTAATCGTATTAATTCTAAAAAACAACGCGTAGTAGCCTCTACATCGGCAGTTGCGTTGTGAGCTTCGCCGAAACCAACACCAAATAAATGGTTGTGTAATTCTGTAAGTGTAGGTAGTTTAAATCTGCCTCCTTTTCCTCCGGGTATTTGACACATTTGTGCTGTATGCTCCGTACAGGTATCCAATACTGGTAATTCGGTTAGATTGTTTTCAATACCAAGACGGTGGAACTCACACCCCATAATGTTTACATCAAAACCTACATTTTGCCCTACAATAAATTTAGTTTTTTGAAGAGCTTCTTTGAAAAGAGATAACCCTTTATCTAAAGATATACCTTGCTCTAAAGCGAGATCTGTCGAGATTCCATGGATTCTTTCAGCATCATAAGGAATATTGAAGTTTTCTGGTTGAATAAGAAAATCGTTGTGCTCGATGACCTTCCCCATTTCATCATGTAATTGCCAAGCAATTTGTATGGCTCTAGGCCAATTATCAGTATCGGTAATGGGAGCATTCCAACTTTTTGGTAATCCAGTTGTTTCGGTATCAAAAATTAAGTACATCGATGTTGTTTTCAGTGTTATGCTTACGTAATAGTTTCTTAGCTTAAAACCAATGGTAAAAATACGAAGAAAATACTTTTTTAATTTTAGAACTTGTTATTTAAGTTGTAGAGACTTAATTAAACGGTTGATTTGGCGGTTAAAAGATTATTTTTTTTACTATTTAGAAATAAAAAAATAAAAAATTATTGATAGTCAATTAATAAGCGTAACTTGCAGGCTCAATTTTTTAATACATTTTTATAATGAAACAAGGAACAGTAAAATTCTTCAATGAGTCTAAAGGTTTCGGATTTATTGTTGAATCTGGTTCAAACAAGGAGCATTTTGTTCACGTATCAGGATTGGTAGATGACGTAAGAGAAGGTGATGAGGTAGAGTTTGAGTTACAGGAAGGAAAAAAAGGATTAAACGCTGTTAGAGTTAGGGTTATTTAATATTCACAATATATAAATATACTTTTTTAATTTTTTTTAAGCACCTTAATTTAAGGTGCTTTTTTCTTTCTTAAAAAGTCAAATTTATAGGAGAGGTGCTCTTTGATGTCTTTGAAATAAAAAACATTAAGGGTAATTTGCAGTGCTATTCTGATTAACAGTACTTAGTTGCTAGATATAACTTTATATTTTAGTGATTTTTGTAATAAATAATAACTATCTTTGCGGACTTAAATTAATAATCAAGGCACGTGTGCCTTAAAAATTAAAAATTATGCCTGTAAAGATTAGATTACAAAGACATGGTAAAAAAGGAAAACCATTTTATTGGGTAGTAGCTGCTGATTCTAGAGCAAAGAGAGACGGTCGTTTCTTAGAAAAGTTAGGTACTTATAATCCAAATACGAATCCTGCAACTATTAATTTAGATGTAGATGGAGCTGTAAAATGGTTACAAAATGGAGCGCAACCAACTGATACAGCAAGAGCTATTTTGTCTTACAAAGGAGCGATGTTGAAAAATCACTTGGCTGGAGGTGTAAGAAAAGGAGCCTTAACTGAAGAGCAAGCTGAAGCGAAATTTAACGCATGGTTAGAAGAAAAGGCTAGCAAAGTTGCTGGTAAAGCTGAGAGCTTAGTAAAAGCTAAAGAAGAAGCTAAGCAAAAAGCTTTGGAGGCTGAAAAAGCTGTAAATGAAGCTCGTATTGCTGCAAAAACTCCAGTAACTGAGGTAGAAGAAGCGCCAGCTGTAGAAGAAGGATCTTCAGAGAGTGAAGAATAAAAAAAGAGTACGATGATGCAAAAAGAAGATTGTTTTTATCTTGGCAAAATCGTTAAAAAACATAGCTTTAAAGGTGAAGTGGTTGTCAAATTAGATACCGATGAACCTGAGCTTTATAAGAATTTGGAATCAGTTTTTGTCAATTTAGGCAATAATCTGGTTCCTTTTTTTATAGAGAAATCATCACTTAGTAGAGGGGTGATGCTTCGTGTCAAGTTTGAAGATGTAGATTCGGAGCAAGATGCAGAGGCTATTTTGCGATCAGAGATTTATTTGCCATTAGCTTTATTACCTAAACTTACGGGTAATAAATTTTACTATCATGAAGTTATCGGTTTTACAGTAATAGATACTGTCTATGGGGTAGTGGGGGAAATTAAAAATGTTAATGATACTTCGGCTCAGCCTTTATTTGAGGTTAATAAAGGTGATAAAGAAGTGTTTATCCCTATGATTGATGATTTTATTAATAAAATCGATCGAGAGAATAAAGTTGTTGAAATGACTACTCCTGAAGGACTTATAGGTCTCTACTTGGATTGATGTTTTATGAAATTTTGTAGTTCTGCGTTTGAGGAAATAGAAAGGGGAAAACTCGATAGGTGGGGAGGTTTCGAAAAGAATTTACGATTTTTTAAATCGTGTAACGTCTGTAATCTGGTAGCCCATACCATTAAAACTTTTTCTAATGAGTACACTTTCCAGCCAATACATAGACCCTTTATAGAATAAAGGTAAAAATAAGAATTTGACACGTTTAATCTTATTAAAGTGCCTTTTGGTTTTAAAAAGATTGATCTTCATCTCGGTTAGATATTTTTGTTTTCTCTTATCCCGAAAAACTCGGAAATACAAATATAGTTTTTTTTAAATAAAAAAGCTACAAGGTTTTGTCTTATAAAAGCTTGTGTTTAACCTTTTTTTGTGCTCAATTTAATTGCTAGGTATAGGTGGTATAATTTTTAGGGGTTAAAAAATTATCATTTGTAGTGCGTTTTAAGATTGTTTTTTGAAACGAATTACCTCGGTGATCAAATGTTTCTTTCCGTTAAAACTCTTTTTGATAATTACATTTTCCAACCAATATATAGACCCTTTGTAAAATAGAGGGAATAGTAAAAATTTGATATATTTAATCTTATTTGAATATTTCTTCTTTTTCTTGTTAAAATCAATCTTCATCTAGCTATAGGCTTCTTTTCTTTAAAATCAAAATATTAAGGAGCAATATTAAAACTATTTGAAGAGATAGAAAAGGGAAAGGTGTTAAAATTAAAATGTTCTTTTTTGTTAAAAAAGGTATTCATATTTATGATCTAACTCTCCTTCATAAATCTCTTCAAGCCCTATAAATTTGAATCCTAGTTTAGTTAATAGTTTTTGAGAAATAGTATTGTCTGGTAACGTAAAAGCATATACTTTAGTTAGTTTTAATTGGTCGTTTACGTAGTTCATTAGGTTTTTGGTTGCTTCAGTAGCGTACCCTTTGCCTCTGCCTTTGGGTAAAAAAGCATAACCAACATCAGGAAAGTCGATTTTATCACGTTTTATCAATGTAGACATACCTACAGGTGTATTTGTTTCTTTTTCGAAAACTGTAATTAGCCCTTGTCCATTAAAAGATTTAGGTAATAATTTTTCTTTTATAAGGGCGGCTGTTTCTTCAATAGAATTTACATTTTTATCATTAATAAACCTAATGAAATCAGGATCCTTAAATAGTTCAAAATAGAAGGAAGCATCCTTTGTTGACGCAGTTTTCATAACAAGTCTTTCAGTGTTCAATTCCATGCCTTAAAGATAAGGAAAAAGGAACGAAGTTTATGAAAGGGTGTGTTTATTTCTCTGCGTTATAATATACCTTATAAAATTTCATTTTTTTATCCTCATCATATCCTCGTTCTAGGTATTCAGAAGAAGCATCAGGAGCGTCAACATCTATTTTTATTTGAATGTTGGTGTCTAGTTTAATTTCAGTTTTAAACTTACTTTTTTCCTTTTTTAAAACGGCATCCGAAACTTCAAAATTATTTCTAATTAACACATCGTTTAGCTTTTCAAAGTGACCTTTATAATCTTCAAATAAATCTTTGTGTTTGTCCTCAGCAAAAACATCGTCTTTGAAGTCGTGATAATCAACACTTTCGTGTTCTTTAAAATAATCTACAGTATTTGCTAAAAAGTTACTTTGTTCTTGTTTTCCAAATTCAGGTTTAATTACTTCTTCAGAAAATTCTTTACAAAGTTCTAAATAATTTTGCGTGTGTAAGTTTCTGTCATCAGCATACTTAACGTTTAAGAAATGTTTTATCCAATACTGAGCGTCATAATTATTGTTGTCAACAGATAAAACCACGGTGCCTTCTGCGTCAGAAGAATTTAAGATGAGACAACCTTTATCAAGTTTTTTAGTTGAAATGCCCTGTTGTACAACGACATCAAAACTATCTTCATCTAGGTATGTTTGAAAAAAATCAATTTTACTTTCGATTTTAAAAATCCCAATAGCTTCTGTAGGAGCATCTTTATACTCTAAATTTTCAAAAAAGGCGACAATCACATCTCCTGTTTTTATATTGGCAGAATTGGATTGTTCGTATAAGTGGTTGACAATGTTCTTGGAATGTTCTACAAAACTATCTTGGTCTTCAAAAACATCTGTAGTGTATTTGTTTATTTCATTTAGACTAACATCTGCATGGTGATTAAAGCGATAGCTTTGTGTAACGGAACCGAATGGTTTCAATAAAAAGGGAAGTAAAAGCTCGTAGCTTTCTTCGTCAAAACGAACTAGGTTTTCAGAGAGAGAGTTTTGACCACTATTATATTTATTAGCTACTTTATGAATAATACACTTACTAATTTCGGCACGCGTTCTTTTGATCATTTTGTAAAAAATTGGAAGACAAAAATAAGTATTTTAGTGTCTTCTAAAATAATAGAATATGAAATTATTAGGTATAGGGTCAAGAATAAACCATCCAACTTATGGATTTGGTGTTGTAACAAATGTAGATAGTAGACATTATTGGATTACTTTTCAAGAAAAAGGACTGGAAACAATTGAACTAAACGATGAATTTGAAACTATTGAAGCCATAAACCAAGAAGTAGATACTGTTAGTTTTTATGAAGTTGAAAGTACTTTACGGAAGCTATTAAAACAATGGAGTGATGTGTCTGAAGTAGTGCCTATTTCTGATAAATTTAAAGGAGGAAAGTTGATTATTGAACCTAGTGATACAAATTTAACCTCTAAAGAAATTCCGATTGATACTTTTTTTCATAAGATAGTGATGGTTCGAGATCGTGTCAGAGTGATGGAACAAAAAATTAATTCAAATAAAAACTTGGAAGATCAAGATAAAATTGATTTACAACAGTATATAACACGTATTTATGGTAGTTTAACCACTTTTAATGTGTTGTTTAAGTTGAAGTCAGATCACTTTGTAGGCGTCAAGTCAAAATAGTACTTTCTTATTATTTAAAGATCGAGTTTTAATTGTTCAGATAGCAATTTAAATGATTTTCTATGATATAAGGTTGCCCCATGTTTACGAATGGCATCTCTATGTTCTTTGGTAGGGTAACCTTTGTTTTTCTTCCAATTGTATTGGGGGAATTCTTCGTGGATTTTCTCCATATAATCATCCCTGTACGTTTTTGCGAGTACAGAAGCAGCGGCGATATTCATATATTTACCATCCCCTTTTACGATGGTTTGGTGAGGTATGTTTTTATAAGAAGAAAACTTATTTCCATCTACAGCGATAAATTGAGGAGAGGGATTTAGTTTTTCAATAGATCGATGCATCCCTGTGATAGAAGCTCTTAATACGTTTAGGGTATCTACTTCTTCTTGGTGAATAAACGATACGCCAAAAGCGATAGCATTTTCTTCTATGTAAGGGCGTAATTCTTTTCGTTTTTTTTCTGAGAGTTGTTTAGAATCATTAAGTAGTTCGTGATGAAAATTGTCAGGTAAAATAACAGCAGCAGCCACAACGGGGCCTGATAAACAGCCTCTGCCTGCTTCGTCGGTTCCTGCTTCTAATTCATACTCACTATATTTAAGTTGTAACATAATACAAAATAACAGTTTTCAAAGATAATAATGCGATTTTTTCTCGTTTTATTATTATATTTTTGCTGTTATGAAGAAAAAAATATTGGCATTTATTTTCTGTTGTATTGGGCTACAGTTGTTCTCACAACTACGTCAAATTGGTGGAGGAGGTTTTAACCAGAACGGTTTTCCTAATGATACCAATAGAAATTTAGATTCTATACAGCAAGGAGAAATAAATGTTACTTTGAGCGGGAAAACAAAGTATACGGATTATAAAATTATTTCACATAAAAGAGATACAACAGTTGTTGATACAACATTAACCATCAAAAAATATTACAAGTTCAATTTTTTAAGAAAAGATGATTTTGAATTGCTTCCATTTCATAATCAGGGACAGACATTTAATAATTTGGCCTATGATTTTAGCAATCAAAGCTTATTTCCAGATATAGGGTTTCGAGCAAAGCATACCAATTATTTTCATATTGAAGATGTAAACTATTATAAGGTACCTACGCCAACTACAGAAATAATGTATCGTACAGGGCTACAACAAGGACAAGTATTAGACGCGTTATTTACAGTTAATTTTTCAGAGAGGTTTAATGCAGCCATTGAATATCGAGGCTTACGGTCGTTAGGTGCATATCGACGTTCTTTATCTAGTACAGGTAATTTTAGGTTTAGTTTTCATTATGAGTCGCCTAAAGGTCAGTATTATATGAGAGGCCACGCCGTAAACCAAGATTTTACCAATCAGGAACATGGAGGGCTTACACCAGATGCACTAGCTAATTTTATAAATAATGATCCAAATTTTAGTAAAAATAGGGCTAGACTTGATGTGAATTTTAATGATGCTGAAAGTATATTAGATGGCAAACGCTTATTTTTTGAACATACATTTAAGTTGTTTTCATCTCAAGACTCTTTGAATAAACGAGATTTTTCCAATTTGAAAATAGGCCATTCTTTTACAAGAGATTCTAGACGTTTTGAATTTAATCAGAATACCCCCTCTATTATTTTTGGTGATCAAAGAGTGTCCGGAGCTGTGGCTAATAAAACACAATTTTTATTGTATAATCATCAATTGTTTTTAGATTTTAATTCAAAGTATATCTTAGGAAGGTTTCGTGTAAAAGGACAGTATACTACGTATGATTATGGGTATGAAAATCTTCAAAACAACTTGGTAGCAGCAATTACCAAGAATAAATTAAAAGGAAATGCAGGTTCATTTGGTGCAAGTTGGAATGGTAAAATACGAAACTTTCACATAAATGCTACAGCTAATATTACGCCTGGAAGTGGAAGGTTGTCTGGAAATAATTTGTATGCGGAAGCTTTTTACAAAAAAGATAGCGTACTTACCGTAAAAGCTAATTTGACAATTAATAAGAAACAACCGAATTTTAATTTTCTGTTGCATCAAAGCAATTATAATAAATTTAATTGGCAGCAGAATTTTAATTCAATAGATACGCGGGTTTTAGGAGGTGAGATTACTACTAAGTGGGGAGCGGCACAAGTTAATATAACCAATATTGATAATTATACCTATTTTAATGAAGAAGGATTGCCGTCACAATATTCGGGTAATATAAATTATTTGAAGGCAAAAATATCTAAGGAATTTACAGTGGGTAAATTTTCATTGGATAATACCGTAATGTATCAAAAGGTAGCTAGTGGTAGCAGTGTGTTAAGAGTGCCAGATTTCGTCACTCGTAATACTTTTTATTATGCTGATAACTGGTTTAAAGGAGATCCTATTTATGTGCAAATAGGAGCAACATTTAAATATTTTACGAAATATAAGGTGAATGCATATAACCCTCTATTAGGAGAGTTTACAATCCAAAATACTGATGATATCGGATATCCTACCGTTGATTTATTTTTTAATGGGAGGGTCAAAAGGACTCGTATTTATTTTAGAGCAGATAATATTAGTTCATTTTTCTTTAAAAAAGATTATTTTTCAGCTCCTAATTATCCCTATAGAGATTTTGTGTTTCGTTTTGGTCTTGTTTGGAATTGGTTTATATAGAATCAAGAAATATTTATTAATTTTGCGAGTCCTAAAATATAAACTATTGTAAAAAAGGGTGTTATAAAGTTGTTGTGTTGTTCTTTTGCGTTAAGTATTATAGTAAGTTGTGGTGTTTTACCAGCTAAAGATTCTTTTTATAGCAGTCCTAATCCGTTGGATATTGGGCTTGTAGGAGAAAAAAAACAATCAATTCATCAAACAGAATTTAAACCTTCAGGAGTTCCTTTGTACGAAGATTATGTTAGTGTGTCTTTGGTTAGAAGAAACTTTACTAAGGCATTATACAAAACATATTTGGAGGTAAGTAAAAGAAAAATTACCCCATACAAAATTGCATATATTGATAGCTTGGAAATAAAACCGAAGTTTGTAGACCTAGTACTTAAGGACAAAGTTTTGGTAATTAAGTTGTTAAATGATAATGCTAATTCAGCTGTTATAGATTATATTAAGGATATACTTAAAACAAAAATTGTTACAGGTATAAGGTTGGTGTATACAGATATCATATCTCAGCAATTAGAAAATGCAGATGATATTTACCTAAGAACAAATCAACAAAATAGAATAGTAATGTATCTATTTAAACAAGGAAAAAGAATAGGGGAGTTACAAGGAGTAGATACTACTTTTTTGGGGTATCAATTGTCTTCTTTTTGTTGGGGAATGAAGGGTAATGAAAAAATAAAACTTTCAACGTTGGTCAATGAAGGAGGTAAATGCATTTCAAAAACCAAAAATGATCCTGAAAAATTAGAAAAAGAAATCATCAAGAAATGTTTGACATTTTAATAGAAAAATGATAACGTAGTTTTATAACTGTTCATTATTATAGAGACAGCCCTAAGATTTAGAACTGCTACAAAAACTACTTTAATAGATTAAAAATTTACTTGTTTAATTATTGAATTATTTGTCTTAAAAATTAAAAGTATGTATTTTTATTAGTTCTTGTAATGAGTAATAAAACACCTCTGTGTTTAATTAAACATTAAGATATGTGTAATTATGGCTTTTTTTTTAATTAATTTTTTGCTTCAGAAGCTCAAATTAACATAAAAAATCACTAATATTGTAGTCTGAAAAAACTCAGCGATTTGTCACTCTAATTACCCTAACTGCAGAATGCTGAGTTCTTGTTTATATAAGCAAGAATTTTCTTAGTTGTATAAACTTATTTTTTAGAATGAAAACAATTTCGTGTGATCGAGAGAGGCGAAGCCTTGTTTAATTATCAAATACCAAACTACTATAAAACTATGAATCACTCTAGCGGTTGGTACGTACTATACGTCAAGCCAAGATGGGAAAAGAAAGTATATGAATCTCTTCGAAATGTTGGTTTAGAAGTCTTTTTACCTTTGGCTCGAACCATTAGTCAATGGAGTGATAGAAAGAGGTTGGTTTTGAAGCCTTTATTTCCTTCATATGTGTTTGTTTTTGCAAATTCTTTACATGATTTTCATAAGTCTTTATCTGTAGTTGGTGTCTGTTCTTTTGTGACATTTGGAAGAGATTATGCAAAGGTCTCTGATGATGAAATTCATCAAATAAAAGCTTTGACGGAAAGTACTGAGGTGACAGCATTAAAAATTAGTGACGACCTTCCAAAGACAGGAGAGATGAAGCAGATCACCAACGGATGTTTGAAGGGAATGATATGTGAGGTTGTTGAAACGAAAGGAGTTCAGAAAATTATTGTAAAAGTTAAATCTCTTAAAAAGAGTGTTGTAGCCACTTTGTCGGCGGATGATATCATTGAAGTAACATAAGATGCTTACATGATAGTTTATTGAAATAAAATATTTTTGTGTTTACTGATCTGAAATTCAATCTTTAAGAATTAAAAAATACAAAATATAGATATAAAAATACATTGAAAAAAGTAGTAAATAGAAGCTGTTTAGCTAAAGTCAATATTTAATTAATAATTTGTTTTTTAGGTTAAGGTGTTTTAAACTTAGCATAACCTTTTTTTAAAATTCAAAATACTTTTTTCGATAAAAATAAGATTACCTTGTAGTTATTATTGTTGTGAGTATTACTATAATTTCACTGACAGTATCAGAGAATCTTAGATTAAAAATTAAGAAAAAATTTTACTATTAATAATAACCCCTTGTGAGTGGGACAGGCGAAGCCTTGTCTAATCAACACTTAAACTAAAAACTACTATAATTTATGAATCAAACTAGCGGTTGGCATGTTTTGTATGTCAAGTCTCGTTGGGAAAAGAAAGTTTACGAGTCTCTAAAAGAAATTCAACTAGAGTCTTTTTTACCCCAAGTCAAAACTCTAAGACAATGGAGCGATAGGAAAAAAATAATATTACAACCATTAATTCCCTCTTATGTATTTGTAAATATTAATTTTCCTAAGGAATTGTACAAGCCTCTATCGGTTAACGGTGTGTTTTCTTATATTAAGTTTGGTAAGGAATATGCTAAAGTAACCGAAAAAGAAATAAAGCAAATTAAACTTTTAATTAGCGATGAGAATATTTCTGGGATAGAAAATCAATCGAATATATCCCCAAAAGTAGGCGAAATCAGAACTATAACTAAAGGGTCTCTACAAGGGCTTGAATGTGAGGTGTTAAAGATTAACAACACCAGTAAGATTATAGTGAGAATAGATTCATTACAACAAAACTTTATTGCAACCATACCTTCCTCCTATACAATGAAATAGAAGAAAGCAACATATTTACTTTTCAACGTTATTTCTTTTAAGAAAAAGAAATAACAATTCCAGTTTTTTCCCTTATACAATTTGGTCCAATATATCTTATCTAGTGGGTTAACTAGATACAGATACTGTTATCCTTGTGATTATTTTAAAAAATAATTACAAGCTATTTATAGTCTAAAAATGTGGCTAGGTACTCTAATTTTAAACTGTTTACCTATTTACTTAGCTCACATTCTAAAAGATTTCTATCCCAAACTAAATATTAAAAAACGATTTGTTACTTATGGAATTATTAAAAAAGTATCATTTAACAGAAACCCCTAAAATTGTATCATCTTCATTACCTGGCGAAAAGTCTAGGGAATTATTAGAACTTCAAAAGAATATTGAAGGAAGTATTGTTTCGTATCCGAGAAGTATGCCTATTGCTATAAAAAAAGCTAAAGGGAGTATTATTGAGGACGTTGATGGTAATCAATTTATCGACTTCTTTGGCGGATGTGGAGTCTTAAACGTGGGGCATTGTAACGATTTTGTTTTGGATTATGTGAAAGATCAACAAGAAAATTTGATTCATGCACTTGATTTTCCTACTGAAAACAAATTAGATTTAATCCAAAAGATTATTAAAAATTTACCTGAGAGTCTTAGAGAAGATTATAAGGTTTGTTTTGGAGGCCCTACAGGATCTGATGCTGTTGAAGCTGCTATAAAGCTGGCAAAAATAAAAACAGGTAGAGATGGTATTATTTCGTTTAAAGGAGGATACCACGGAATGACTTCTGGTGCTTTAGCAGTTACCTCAGACGTAGGTTTTAGAAACCACATATCATCTTTGATGCCTAATGTACATTTTGCAGCTTTTAACTATCCGTACAGAAGTGAAAAAAATGCAATAGGAGAAATCGATGGGCTTGCTGCATTTGAAGAAATGTTGACAAATAGTCATTCAGGTATTTATAAGCCAGCAGCAATTATTGTTGAACCAATTCAAGGTGAAGGAGGAAACATTGTTCCTGAAGATGGATTTTTAGAAGGATTGGTTAGAATAGCACACGAAAATGATGTACTTGTAATATTTGATGAAATTCAATGTGGTTTTTTCAGAACAGGTTCTTTCCTAGAATTTATGAATACCAAAGCAGTTCCAGATATCGTGACTTTTTCAAAAGGATTTGGAGGTATTGGATTTCCTATATCAGGATTAATATATAGAAAAGAAGTAGAAGCATGGGGACCAGGTTCTCATATTGGAACTTTTAGAGGAAATCAAGTAAGTATCTCTGCAGCAAGAGGAGCTTTAGATTTTATCGAAAAATTTAATATCGCTGAGCATACTAAAAAAGTCGGTAATTATTTAAGAGATAAGCTTGAAACATTAAAAATTGACAATCCTTATATCGGAGAAGTAAGAGGTAGAGGAATGATGATCGGGGTTGAATTTGTTAAAGATAGAAATTCAAAAGAGCCGTTTGCCGAATTTGTTAAGAACTTTAGAAAAGAATGCTTCCAAAGAGGTTTACTATTTGAAGTAGGAGGACACCACGACAATGTGTTGAGACTTGTTCCTCCATTAATTACTACGCATGCAATCGTAGATATTGCTTTTGAAATTATGAAAGAGGCTATCTCAGTTTGTATGGAAAAGTACTCAAAAACCGCTCTTGTATAATTAAAAAACTATTGAAGAAATGTTATCGGTAAACCAATTGAATTCTGAAGCAAACGCTTCAGGTGAGACATTATTACATATATTTCACAAACATATAAACCAAACTCCAGATAAGGTTTTATACAGATTTTTTGCTAATGGCGAGGAGGAAACAGACTCTAGAACTTTTACAGAACTTTATGAGCGCTCTAAAATTATAGCATCAAATATATTACAACATGTCAGCCCTGGCGATAGAGTGTTGTTATTGTTTCCGTCGGGTTTAGACTTTTTAGATGCTTTCTATGGCTGTATGTTAGCTGGTGTGATTGCTGTACCAGCTTTCCCTCCTCAAGGAAAACGTAGAATTGGTAGATTAGAGAAAATAGTAGAGGATAGTAATGCTCCACTAATTCTTACTTCGACAGAAGTGTATGATAAATGTTATTCTTGGTTTGATGGTGATGTTTTTTCGGATGTAATTTGGGCTCAGACGAACTTAATGGAAGAGGTAGTTCGTGATGTTGTTTTTCCAGAAGTTACGCCCGAAACGATAGCATTTCTTCAATATACATCAGGATCTACAGGAGATCCAAAGGGAGTTATTGTTAATCATATAAACATTATTGATAATAGTCAATTATTTAGTAATAGTTGTAAAACGACAGGGGAAACCATAGGAGTTTCTTGGTTGCCTATTTATCACGATATGGGATTGATTGGCAATATACTTCAAGCTTTTTATATTGGTTTTGAGCTGTTAGTATTTCCTCCCACTGCTTTTATTCAAAAACCTATTCGATGGTTTAGATTGATATCTAAATATAAAGCACACATTAGTTGTGGGCCAAACTTTGCGTATGATTTATGTACCAATCAAATTAAAGAAGAAGACCTAGAAGGAATTGATTTAAGTTCTTGGACATCTGCGGTTAATGGGTCGGAACCCATAAGGTTTGATACGATGGATAAATTCTATAATCGTTTTAAATCTATCGGATTCAATAAGGGAACTTTTGTTCCAGGGTATGGAATGGCCGAAACCACTTTAGCCATTAGTGGAAGGGAACATGGTTTAGAGCCTACCATGATTTCATTAGATAAAAAGAAACTTCACGAAAAAAATATTGAAATAGTTACAGGCGAACGAGCGATAAAAGCAGATAAAGATGATGTAGTTAAATTGATAGGAAATGGCCCTGTATCTAAAGAATATGAAGTTAAAATTGTAAATCCTGAAACCAAGGCTATTTGTAAAGAAGATGAGGTAGGAGAAATTTGGTTAAGTGGAGACAGTGTTGCCAAAGGGTATTGGAATAAAAAAGAAGTAACAGAAGAAATTTTTAATGCTTTTTGCCATGAAGAAGGCAAAGAGAATACAAAATACGGCCCCTATTTACGTAGTGGAGATATGGGATTCCTCTACAATGGAGAAATATATATATCGGGTCGATTAAAAGAAATGATGATTTTCAATGGAGTGAATCATTTTCCACAAGACATTGAAAGAACCATACAATATGCCATTCCTGATCTACAAAATAATGCAGGTGCGGCTGCTACCGTTCGTATAGGTGACCAAGATAAGCTGGTTATTTTTCAAGAGATTAAAAGAACGTCTATTCGAACGTATGATGCAGATAGTATCTTTAAAGATATAGCTAAAATAGTACTTGCTCAACATGAATTGCCAGTATATAAGATTGTTTTGGTAAACCCAGGTAGGGTAAAGAAAACTTCAAGTGGAAAAATTCAACGATTAGGAACAAGAAAAGCTTACGAATCTGGCGATTTAGGAGGTGTGCTTGCTGAATGGACAGCTGATATTGTAAAAATAGCTTCTCAAAATAAAGAAACTTCAACTCCAATTGTTCCATTGGATATAGATGTAATAGGGAGTAGTTTGGTAACTTGGTTGTTAAAAACTATTCAAGAAGAATTTAGTGTTCCTATTACTAAAGAAAATATAAGTATGTCTTTTGCTGAATTAGGGATGACCTCTATTCAGGGAGTTAGGCTTTCAGGGCTATTATCAGATTACTTAAAAACAGATATTCAACCTACATTATTATATGATTACCCTAGTGTTATTGATCTTGCAACTTATCTTTTAAAAGAAGAACAAGGTCTTTTTAAACAAGAAGAAAAATTTAGTAAACAAAATGAACCGATTGCTGTTATTGGGGCAGCTTGTAAATTTCCAGGAGCGAATTCTATTGAAGAATTTTGGGGGAATTTGGTTCAAGGAGCGGATGCGATCGTTGAAGTTCCGTCGGATCGTTGGGATATAAATGCTTATTATGACAATGCTGAAGAACTGCCTTCGGACAAAATGAATACACGCTATGGTGGTTTCGTTGATAAAGTTGCCGAGTTTGATGCTTCTTTCTTCGGAATATCACCAAGAGAGGCAAAGCAAATGGATCCTCAACAGCGTATTTTATTAGAACTTAGTTATGAGCTTTTTGAACGGTCAGGTTACGTGCCAAAGAATTTGAGTAAAACCAAAACAGGGGTATATATTGGAGCGATTCAAAATGATTATAAATCATTATTTAAAGAAGATAAAAGAGATGTATATTCAGGAACTGGAGGTGCACTGAGTATTTTAGCAAATAGGCTTTCTTATTATTATGATTTTAGAGGGCCAAGTATGGCAATAGATACTGCATGTTCTTCTTCTTTGGTTAGTATTCACAATGCGGTCAGAGATTTACGTAATGGAGACTGTAAAATGGCTATTGCAGGAGGAGTAAACTTGATCATTGCGCCAGAAACAACTATTGCTTTATCACAAGCAAAAATGATGGCAGTAGACGGTAGATGTAAAACTTTTGACGATACAGCAAATGGTTATGTAAGAAGTGAAGGAGCTGGATTGGTATTGTTAAAGCCTTTGTCAGAGGCTCAAAAAGATGGAGATACCATTTTGGCTGTAGTAAAAGGCAGTGCAATCAATCAAGACGGAAAGAGTAATGGACTCACGGCTCCGAATGGATTGGCACAGCAAGATGTAATTAAGTCTGCATTGCAATCTGCTAATGTAAAGCCATCAGAAGTAGCCTATATAGAGTCACATGGTACGGGTACTTCTTTAGGAGACCCTATAGAGATTAATGCACTTAATGCCGTTTATGGTAAAGGTAGGGGCAAAAACGAACCCCTCACAATAGGAGCTGTAAAGGCAAATATTGGGCATCTTGAGTCTGCGGCAGGAATAGCTGGGTTTATTAAAGCAATTTTGTGTTTGAAAAATGAACAAATTCCAAAGCAAATTCATTTCAATACCCCCAATAAATACATTGCTTGGGAAAAGCTTAATGTTACCATACCTACTTCACTACAAGAGTGGAAAACAAATAAAAATACAGTACGAAAAGCAGGGGTAAGTTCGTTTGGATTTGGAGGAACAAATGCACATGTTATCTTAGAAGAAGCTCCAGTACCTTCTGATGATTCTGTACATGTAAGACTTCCGAAAAGACCGTATGAATTTATTCCGATTTCAAGTAAGAATGAAGCAGGATTAAAAGATCAGGTACTTCATACATTGCAGTATTTAGAAAAAACTAACAATGTAGATTTATCAGAATTGTCTTTTAATCTAGCTTCTACTCGAAACCATTTTGATAATAGAGTTGGATTGGTTTGTTCAAGTAAAGAAGACTTACAAAGAAAGTTAGCAGGATTTGATTTGGATGATACGAATAAAAAGAAATCATCAAAAACAGCTTTCTTATTTACCGGACAAGGTTCACAATATATTCAAATGGGGAAACTATTGTATGAATCTGAACCTGTTTTTAGGTCATCACTTGATGTTTGTGCTCATATTTTAGATGCACATTTAGAAATGAATTTATTGTCAGTAATTTTTGCAGAAGAAGGAAGTAAAGAAAGCAAACTATTAGTTCAAACAAATTATACACAACCTGCATTATTTTCTATTGAGTATGCTTTGTGTAAACTATGGCAAAGTTGGGGTGTTAAGCCCGATGTGTTGCTAGGACACAGTTTAGGAGAGCTAACAGCTGCATGTATTGCAGGAGTGTTTAGTTTAGATGATGGTTTGAAATTAGTAGCGACTAGAGGTCGTTTAATGAATCAAATTTCAGAAAATGGAAGTATGGTTTCTATTCAGTGTGATGAAAATAAAGCTAAAAAACTGATAGAAGGGTATGAGAAAACGGTAAGTATTGCTGCAACTAATAGTCCGAATCAGACGGTTATTTCTGGAGAAAGTATCGCCGTTAGTGAGATTTGTACAGTGTTGACTTCAGAAGGAATAAAGCATAGAGAACTGGAAGTATCACAAGCATTTCATTCTCCATTGATGCAAGAAATACTTGAAGAGTTCAAGGAGGTAGCTTCAAGTATATCTTACCAAAAACCTACGATAGACATTATTAGCAATGTTTCAGGTAAGTTAGGTAATGAACAAGTGGTTGATCCAAATTATTGGGTAAAACATATTAGTGCTGCTGTTTCTTTTTTAGAGGGAATGCAGACATTGGAGGCGATGGAGATAAATACGTATTTAGAGATAGGACCACACCCTGTATTAATTGCCCAAGGAAGTAGATGCGTTAAGGATAGTACACAGGCAGTATGGTTACCATCGCTCAGAAAAAACAAGAATGATTTGATCATGTTATTCGAGAGTTTATCAGAATTATATGAGCAAGGACAAAATATAGATTGGAAAAAATTCTATGAGGGAAGAGAAACTAAAAAAATACATGTTCCTACGTATGCTTTTCAGCGTAAAAGATATTGGATAGCAGAAGAAAAGATAATATCAAACGTAGCACTAACAAAAAACCAAACTACCAATAATATGTCGTCAACTATTTATAAAGAAGTAGGAGATCAATTGAAAAAAATGATTTCTCAAACACTTCACATGGATATTGAAGAGGTTACTTCAGAAGCATCTCTTTTTGAGTTAGGTGTTGATTCCTTAGTTTTGATGGAGTTAATCAAAAAGATCAAAAAGAAATTTGGTGTAGCAATATCCGTAAGAACTTTATTTGAAGATATTGCAAACTTAGATGAACTTATTGAATACATAGTTGCAGAAACGAAAGATAATTATACTGAGTCAATTGTTCCTGCTCCAGTGCAAAAGCCAGTAATACAAGAAGCCGCTAAAGTAGATGAGTTAGTAGAATCTGAAGTTACTCCTCAAAGTAATGGAATTCATACGAATCCTATTCAGGGAGTTCAACCGAGTATCCAAAATCAACCAATACAGCAACAAGTGGTTGTAAATGCGGATTCACCAATTCATATTTTAAAGCAGCAATTTGAGCAACAAAACCAGATATTATTACAACAAAATCAGCTGCTTTCGGCTTATTTAAATCCCTCTGCTCAAGTAGCTACTCCCACAAATAATGGTAGTTTTTCACAAGAAAGTACCGCAGTTAACAATACAAATGGAGTTGTACCAGTTACAGTAACTTCTCCCAGTACCAATGGAGTAATTAAGACAGCGGAGCAACCGCAAAAAAAGGCCATTTTGCCTTTTTACGCTCAGCAAGCTGTTTATTTTAATGAATTGCCGAAAGATCAACAAGAAGAATTGCCTCGGTTGATAAAGGAGTTTACCGAAAAAACAGCAAAGTCTAAAGAATACGCGGCAAAGTATTTACCCGTAATGTCAGATTCAGGGTCGGCATTTAGATTCAATATGGCAACCAAGGAAATGATTTATCCGATTATCAGTGAAAAGGCTAAAGGAGCTCGATTTACAGATATTGATGGCAATAGTTATTTGGATGTTATTATGGGATTTGGTTCTTGCATTTTTGGTCACCAACCAAGCTTTATAAATAAAGCGATGCACGATCAAGTAGATAGTGGTATAAATATCGGACCATTTTCAAAATTATCAGGAGAGGTTGCCTCATTAGTTTCTGAAATAACAGGGGCAGAGCGCGTTTGTTTTGCCAATACAGGTAGTGAAGCTGTATCATTTGCATTACGTTTGGCAAGATCGGTTACAGGGAAAAGAAAAATAGTTATTTTCTCAGGTTCGTACCACGGTCATGCAGATGTAGTATTAGGTGTACCGGGAGAAAATGACAATGAAGTTGTTCCGATGGTTGCTGGAATTACCAAAAATTCGGTACAAGATTTAATCGTGTTGAGTTATTCAGACGAAGATATTATCGAACAAATAGAGAAGCATGCCGATGATATTGCAGGGGTGTTAATAGAACCTGTAAGAAGTAGGTATCCAGACTATCAACCCAAAGAGACCTTACAGGCAATCCGTAAAGTAACAGCATCTTTAGATATTCCATTAATCTTTGACGAAATGATTACAGGGTTTAGAATTTTACCCGGAGGAGCACAAGAGTACTATGGGATAAAAGCAGATATGGCTACTTATGGAAAAATAGTAGGAGGAGGAATGCCGATTGGAATCGTAGCAGGGTCAAAAAAATATTTAGATGCAGTAGACGGAGGAACGTGGCGTTACGGAGATGATTCGTATCCGACAGTAAATAGAACCTTTGTAGCAGGTACTTTTACGCGTCACCCTTTGACAATGGCTACTTCAAAGGCAATTCTAACAGAAATAAAAAGAATTGGTACACAGGCTTATACTGAATTGAACTTAAAGACGAAGAATTTAGTAGATCGTTTAAATGCGTACTATAAAAAGGAAGGTATTCCTATTAAAATGGTCCGATTCGGTTCATTGTTTGCCTTTAAGAATGTGGGGGTATCGGATATTTTAGTATTCAAGTTACTTCAAAAAGGAGTATATGCATTGTCATCTAATAACTTGTTTTTGACATTTGCCCATACAGATGATGATATTGAAGATATTTACAAAGCTATTAGTGAAAGTGTTTATGAGGTATATAAAGTTGACAAAACGACTACTCCTTTAGTAGAAGCTCGTAAAGAAGAAATCACAATTTCAGAAACAACGTTAGCACAAAAACAATTATTTGTACTTGACGAAATCGACCCAGAGTTAGCTCTGGCCTATCGGCTCACGTTCAGCGCGCACGTAAAGGGAAATTTAAACATTCCTGTCTTAAAAAAAGCATTTGAAGCATTATGCAACGAACAGAAAATCATTAAAAGTAGGTTTTCGGAAGATGGAAAACAGCTGGTATATCATCCAGAAACTGCAGTACCATTTAATGAAGTAGATTTATCTAACACAAATAAAACATATGATGCTTTTGTAGCGGAACAACTGACTACTCCTTTTTCTTTGTCGGATACTTCCCTAATAAAAGTATACTTGGTGAAGTTAGCTGCTAATGAGTATCAGTTTTTTACTAGCATGCATCATATCATTTCTGATGGATGGTCGTGTGTTATTTTCTTGAATCAACTGGTAGAAAATTATAATTCGCTTGTCAGAGGAGAAGCGTTGCCTAAGAGAGAAATAATATCTTATGGGGCTTATACAGAATGGTTAAGCAAGCAAAAAGAAACACAGGAATGGAAAGATCATGAAAAATATCTTTTTGATACGTACAGTAGTTTGCCCTTACGTGTAAACTTGCCTTTTGATAAAAAAGAAGAAAACAAGAATAGAAATCATAATGTCAATGTAAAAATTGGAGCAGACAAAATACAGAAGATAAAAAAATGGAGTGGTAAAAAGGGGCTTACGCCTTTTATGACTTTCTTGTCTGTATTTGAAATTTTACTGTTAAAATTATGTAGACAGAAAGAGATGGTAATTGGTATTCCTGTTGGAGGACGTGCTATGCCAGATTCAGAAAATACACTAGGGTATTTTACTCATATAATGCCGTTAGCATCGTCTTATGACGCTAATGCTTCTGTAACAGATTATTTAAAACGATTAAAATCTAGGCTTTTTGATGCCTATGAACACCAAGATTATCCGTATGCAGAGTTTGTGAATTTAATGCAACGAGAAGTAAAAAAATCGTCAGATGAATTTATAAATGTACTTTTTAATTACGATGTTGGTATTGAAAACCTCGGATTAGAAGGAGTAGAAGCTAAGTTTGAGGAGCATTATGCACTTTACAATGCTTTTGATATGACTTTTAATGTTGTTGAAGGTCATGACGAGTTGATGTTTTCGATTAATTATGATCAATCCGTAATGGATAGTTCGTTTGCAGAGAGAATATTGATTTATTTTCAAGAAATTTTAGAGAAAATCATGGAAGATCCTTCTCAGGAGTTGAGGGGAATAAAAATGATTCCTACAACAGAAGAAGCGATCCTCTTAGGTAAAAAGAATACTATCGAGGGTATAAATTTCAATCCTAAAGAAGAAGATTTAGGAAATGACCTCCCCATCAATGTACATTTTGAAAAAATAGTTGAAAGTAATTTAGATGAGGTTGCTGTTGTTCATAATGAAGACAGTTGCACCTACAAAGAGTTAAATTCTTATGCCAATCAAATTGCCTATTCTTTACAAGGAATGGGTATTAAGGAAGAAAATTCTGTAGGGGTTTATTTGGATAGAGGTGTTGATTTTGTAGGGGTGATGTTAGGTATTATTAAGTCAGGAGGAGTTTATACACCACTTGATACGCAAAATACACCTAAAAGAATCGATAAAGTACTAGCAGAAAATAATTTTTCAGTACTTATTACCACTTCATCTCTGTTGTCAGATTTGACTCCTACAACGGATGTAGCGATTTTATTAGTTGACCAAGTAGTTGCTTCATTGGTAGATAGGTACAAGGCTTTAGGGAAAACATTGTATGATAAATCTTATATAGAAAAGCAACAAGTATCCAATCCAGCGAATGTAAATCGAATGGATAGCTGGGCTTATATTTTATTTACATCAGGTTCTACAGGAGCACCGAAAGGAGCGATTACACGTCATGATGGAGCAATGAATCACTTATTAGCAGAATATAAGTTGTTAGAGTTGCCAGATGGTTTTAGTTTCTTACAAAGTGCAGGTATTGGTTCTGATATATCTGTTTGGCAAATTTTAGGGCCTATATTAAAAGGAGGCGTTTGTGTGGTTGTCGATAAAGAAGAATTATTAGATTATCAATCATTACTCAAGACGATCAATAAACAAAAGGTAAGCTTACTTGAATTTGTACCTACCTATACGTGGGGCTTGTTGACGTATATAAAAGAAAATAATATACAAAAGGCATTCGAGTCGGTAGCATGGATTATGTTGGTAGGAGAGGCGATACCAGTAGAATTAGTGAATGAGCTTCGACGTTTGTATCCACACCTAAGAATAACCAATGCTTACGGCCCTTGTGAGGCGTCTGACGATGTTATTCAATACGAGATTAGAGAAGACCTTACGGAAGATCAGTTGAGAGTTCCGATAGGGACAGTAATTCCTAATATGAATGTAGCGATTGTAGATAATGATTTTCAATTAAGTCCTATAGGAGTTCCTGGAGAGTTATGTGTATCGGGGGTTGGTGTAGGTGCAGGTTACATAGGGTTACCCGAAAAAACAAAACAGAGTTTTGTTAGAAATCCTTTCCCAGCACTTTTAGGGGATGTAATGTATAGAACGGGAGATGTAGGAAGATGGTTGCCAGATGGGAATATCGAATTTTTAGGAAGAGAAGATCATCAGGTAAAGATCAGAGGTCATCGAGTAGAATTAGAAGGAATAGCCTCTGTATTAAGAGCACCTGATGAAATTGAAGATACGCACCTGTTAGTATATAAGGCAAATAGTGGAAGAGAGTTGTTAGTTTGTTTTATCGTTCTAAGCGCTATAGGAAAAGAACAAGATGAAGACACCATTGCAAATATACTTAAGGAATTAAGCCAACAAGAACTCCCCGAATATATGCATCCATCACAGTATTGTGTGGTAGATGAATTTCCTGTTAACCTAAGTGATAAGGTTGATAAGAAAAAATTACTAGTCTTATACGAGGCAGAATTTGCAGGGAAACGAAACGCGAATGCCAATTATGTAGCACCTCAGAATGAATTACAAGAACAATTGGCTGAGATATGGGAAGCATTATTAGGAGTGTCTCAAATAAGTATTCATGATAACTTTTTTGAACTAGGAGGACATTCTTTATTAGCGACTAGTTTGGTTGCTGAAATTCGTAAGGAAATAGCTGCCGAGATAACGATTAGAAATGTGTTCGAAAACCCAACACTTAAAGGGTTGAGTTCGGTAATAGAGAAGTCATCGAAATCGGTGCAACTTCCTGAAATAGTAGCCGAAACACATGAAGGGAAAACACCATTATCGTTCAGTCAAGAACGTTTGTGGTTCCTTGATCAATTGCAAGGGAGTTTAGAATATCACATGTCAGGAAGATTACTATTAAAAGGTAATGCTGATATTGGAAAAGTAGAACAAGCACTAAAATTATTAGTGCAAAGACACCAAGTACTACGAACTGTAGTAAAATCTGAAAATGGAATAGGCTATCAAGAGGTTATTTCACATGACAATTGGAAGCTTAGTTCGACTATAATTAATAGTACGGATGAAATGGAAGAAGATATTGCCGCTTTCACCATAAAGCCTTTTGATTTATCGAAAGATTATATGTTAAGAGCAAAAATATATTCTACAGATAGTAACGACCATACATTGGCAATATTAATTCATCATATTGCGAGTGATGGTTGGTCTGAAAGTGTTTTTATTGGCGAATTTATTGAGGTATACACTGCATTACATAATGAAGAAGAAGTGCAACTTCCTGCATTAACAATTCAATATGCAGATTATGCTTTATGGCAACGAAAACACCTTAAAGATGAAGTTTTAAATGAACAACTTACCTATTGGGAAGAAGCATTAAGCGGAGTAAGTACCTTATCATTACCATTAGATTATCCAAGGCCATCAGTTCAAGATACATCAGGAGCACTTAGCTATTTTGAATTAGATAAAGAATTGAAGGATGACCTATTGGCGTTGTGTAAAAAGGAAGAGACCACATTATTTATGGTCTTATTATCTGCCTTTAAAACATTGCTGTACCGTTATACAGGGCAATCGGATATTTGTGTAGGAACTCCAGTAGCCAATAGGATACAAGCAGAAGTTGAAAATTTGGTAGGTTGTTTTGTAAATACATTGGCACTACGTACGGATTTGGATGGAGCCCCTAGCTTTAAAGAATTATTACAAAGAGTTAAAGAAACCACTTTACATAGTTATGACAATCAGTTAGTGCCATTTGAAAGAGTAGTAGACCGCGTAGTAAAAACCAGAGATATGAGTGTTTCTCCACTTTTTCAAACGGTTTTTGTATTGCAAAATACCCCCGAAATAGCGGACTTTTCAATGGGAGATGTTTCTGTTTCGGTACAAGAAAATGAAAATCCAAATGCTAAATTTGATATTACTTTAACTGCGGAAGAAAAGACCAATGGTATTTCGCTGAGTATTGAATATTGTACAGCATTGTTCAAAGAAGAGACCATTGAAAGAATCTTTGCACATTATCAAGAGTTATTAAAAGGTATTGTAAAAGATGTTACAGCGAATATTTCAGAAATTACAATCCTATCAAATAAGGAAGAAGATATACTATTAAATGTGTTTAATAGTTCAGAGGTAGACTATCCGAGAGAAGATACTATTGTAAGTCTTTTTAGAGATCAAGTAAAAAGAAAACCAAATAACGTAGCAATTTCTTTTGAAAATAAATCATACACCTATAAAGAATTAGACCAAAGATCTAACCAACTTGCTAGATACTTAATCAAAAAAGGAATTCAAACAGAAGACTTGGTAGGAATATGTATTGAACGTTCTTTAGAGATGATTGTTGGTCTTTTAGGAATATTGAAGGCAGGAGCAACGTATGTACCCATTGATCCTAGTTATCCAGAAGATCGTATTGAATATATTTTAAAAGATTCAGCGGTAGCTTTTGTGGTAACGTCTGAACAAAGTAGTGGTTCTTTACTAGCTACTGCAACCTTCGAACAAATCTTATTAGATAAAGAGTGGCAAGTAATTGCAAAAGAGCCAACGACCAAACAACGTGTCAAACATCTACCACATCATACGGCTTATGTGATTTATACTTCAGGAAGTACTGGAAAGCCAAAAGGGGTATTGTTAACACATCAAAATGTGGTTCGATTATTTTATCATGAGGGCAATGTATTTGATTTTAGTGATAAAGATGTTTGGACGATGTTCCATTCTTTCTGTTTTGATTTTTCTGTATGGGAAATGTACGGAGCGTTATTATTTGGAGGTCGTTTGGTAATTGTACCAGATGCTGTTACAAAAGACACGCAAATTTTTAAAGAATTATTAGTAAAGGAGAAGGTAACAGTTTTAAACCAAACTCCGGGAGCGTTCTATACTTTACAAGAAGAAATACTGAATGAAAGTTTAAAGCATCATATCCGATATGTAATTTTTGGAGGTGAAGCATTGAATCCATCGTATTTAAAGAGGTGGAAAGACCAATATTCATCGTGTAAATTAATCAACATGTACGGTATTACCGAAACCACTGTACACGTTACTTACAAAGAAATTACAGAAAAGGAAGTATTGGATACCAAGAGTACAATTGGTAAGGCAATACCAACTTTAGGGTGTTATATATTAGACGATAACTTACAGTTGTTGCCTTTAGGTGCTGTTGGAGAAATATGTGTTGTTGGAGAAGGCTTAGCGAAAGAATATTTACGTCGTGAAGCATTAACTAACGAAAAATTTGTAGTTAATCCGTTTGATGCTTCAGGAAAAACAAGATTATATAGGTCGGGAGATTTAGGTCGTTTGCTGCCAAATGGTGATATAGAATTCATCGGTAGAAAAGACGATCAAGTAAAAATCAGAGGATACCGAATCGAGTTAGGAGAAATTCAAAATGTATTAGCTACGCACGAAGAAATAAAAAACTGTTGTGTTTTAGCAAAAGAAGATTCTTTTGGCGCTAAATACTTGGTTGGATATGTAGCTACGGCTAAAGAAACGTTAGATAAAGAAGTGTTACAAGCGTATCTTCAGGAAAAATTACCAGAGTATATGGTACCTCGTATCTGGGTTGTTTTGAGTGAAATGCCTTTGACAAGTAATGGTAAGATTGATAAGAAAAAACTGCCATTACCAGACAATACCACCTTTTCAACAAAGGAATATGTTGCACCAAGTACTGAAACACAAATCCAGTTAGCCAATGTGTGGAATGAATTGTTGGAAGTTGAAAAAATTGGTATTAATGATGATTTCTTCGAATTAGGAGGGCATTCGCTATTGGCAACGCGTTTGGTGTCTGCTATTCGAAATGAAATAGGAGTAGATATACCTATTAGAACGGTGTTTAGTCACCCTACCATAGCTTCGTTATCTGAAGAAATACTTATAACTGCTCAAAAAGCGATTATTGCACCTGTTACAGCGCAAGAAAAACCCGAAAAAATTCCATTATCGTTTAGCCAAGAAAGATTATGGTTTTTAGATGAGTTACAAGGTACAGAAGATTATCATGTGTCGGGAGGAATTCATTTTAAAGGAAGTATTGATCAAGATGTGCTTGAAGCAGCCTTGAAACTTATTATTGAAAGACATGAAGTTTTAAGAACTGTTGTAAAGACCCACAAAGGGCAAGGGTATCAAGAAGTGAAAACAACTGCCACATGGAGGATGAGTAGGGCTGTTGCTACGGATGAAACAAAACAACAAGAATTGTTCTCTTCGTTCATATCAAGACCATTTGATTTAGCTGCTGATTATATGCTAAGAGCATGTTTATATGATTTAGGTAATGAAGAATATGTCTTGGCTTGTGTGTTCCATCATATTGCAAGTGATGGATGGTCGATCACCGTTTTTATAGAAGAATTAAGAAGAATATACAATGCGCTAAAAACAAGTACCGTTGTTGATTTGCCAATCTTATCTCAGCAATATAGTGATTATGCTTTGTGGCAACGCCAACATATGGATGCAGATTTTTTAGATAAGGAATTAACGTATTGGGAGAAACAACTTAAAGGGGTAGCTCCTTTGGAATTGCCGATAGATTTTAACAGACCTTCGGTTCAAAGTAATGCAGGGACAAATATTTATTTAGAGTTAAATAAAGAATTTGTTGATCAAATCAAAAAGGTTTGTCAAGAAGAGAAAGTGACACTCTTTATGTTCTTACTATCTACTTTCAAAGTATTATTATATAAGTACACAGGACAAGATGATATTAGTGTAGGAACTTCTATCGCCAACAGAACACAGCCTGAATTGGAAGATATGATTGGATTCTTTGTAAATACGCTGGCGTTAAGAACCAATGAATTTAGTGAGATATCTGATTTTAAGGAATTACTTAAAACGGTAAGATCAACTACCTTTGATGCTTTTGACTATCAGGCAACACCATTCGAAAAAGTGGTAGATAGAGTGGTTGATAATCGCGATATGGGAATGTCTCCTGTATTTCAGGTAATGTTTAATTTTGACAGTATTGTAGGAGAAGGTGG
The DNA here is from genome assembly GCA_947496185.1 of uncultured Tenacibaculum sp. Lineage (GTDB taxonomy): Bacteria > Bacteroidota > Bacteroidia > Flavobacteriales > Flavobacteriaceae > Polaribacter. Next base: position 7,285 of record CANMCD010000008.1, on the reverse strand, counting down.
TTTAGATTTTTCTGACTTGGAAGCATCTATGTACACTTTAGATACAAATACAGCTCAATTTGATATAAGCTTGAATGCTGATGAGCACGCCGAGGGAATCACGTTAAGTTTGGAATACAGAACCGATTTATTTAAAGAATCGACTGTACAAAGAATGTTAGCCTCTTATAACAAACTATTATTAGAAGTTGTAAATAATGCTAGTAAATCAATACAGTCATTAGATGTGGTTTCTGAGGAGGAAAAAACACTAATGTTAACCACCTTTAATCAAACCAAAGTTGATTACCCTACTGAAAAAACATTAGTAGACTTGTTTGAAGAACAAGTAGAAAAAACTCCAGATGCTACCGCGGTTATTTTTGAAAACGAACAGCTAACGTATCAAGAACTGAATGAGAGGTCAAATCAGTTAGCACGCTTTTTAATTTCGAAAGGATTACAAACGGAAGATTTAGTAGGAATCTGTTTAGACCGATCGATTGAAATGCTTGTCGGTGTATTAGGAATTATAAAATCAGGAGGTGCTTATGTACCTATTGACCCTGCGTATCCATCAGATCGTATCTCATACATGTTAGAAGATGCTGAGATCAATTTAGTATTGAGTTTAGAAAGACATCAAGAAGTCTTAGCAGGGTATGAGAATATTGAAAAAATCTTTTTGGATACTGGCTGGAATACGATTAAAGAGGAATCTAAAGAGAATGTAGCGAATCGTTGTAATGCAAGTTCACTGGCATATGTAATTTATACTTCAGGTAGTACAGGGAAACCTAAAGGAGTAATGAATGAGCACGGTGGAGTGGTTAACCGTTTGTTATGGACACAATCACATTATAACCTTACCTCAGCGGATGTAATTTTACAAAAGACTTCTTTCTGTTTTGATGTTTCTGTTTGGGAATTATTTTGGGCAAACAGCTGTGGTGCTACCCTAGTTTTCGCCAAACCAGAAGGACACAAAGATGCACGATATTTAAGAGAGACAATTGAGCAATTTGGGGTAACTACCATTCACTTTGTTCCATCAATGTTAAGAGCTTTCTTAAGTGAGGTTTCTTTAGGAGACTGTGCTCCATTACAACGTGTTTTATGTAGTGGAGAAGCACTTAATGTTGATTATGTCAACTTATTTAAAGAGAAGTTTACAGGAGTTCGTTTAGATAATCTCTATGGACCAACAGAGGCAGCAATTGATGTGACTTCTTGGGAGGTGCCATTAGATCAAGAGTTGTCACGTGTATTAATAGGGAAGCCAGTTGCCAATACCAGTTTGTACGTGTTAGATGATTATAATCAGTTAGTTCCGATTGGTGCTAAAGGAGAACTATGTATTGGAGGGGCTCAAGTAGCAAGAGGTTATTTGAATAGAGAAGAACTTAATAGCGAACGTTTTGTAAAAGATCCTTTTATAGACGGAGGACGTATGTACAGAACAGGGGATCTTGTGAGATGGTTATCTGATGGTAATATAGATTATATAGGAAGAAAGGACAATCAGGTAAAAATACGTGGATACAGAATTGAACTAGGAGAAATCGAAAATGCATTGTCAGTAATTGATGAAGTTTCTACTTGTTGTGTATTAGCTAAAGAAGATGCTTTCGGATTTAAAAACTTGGTAGGATATGTAGTTTATGAAGGTGATTTTGATAAAAATATTCTTCAAGATAAATTGCTAGAAAGCTTGCCAGAATACATGGTGCCTAAGTTATGGGTTACCTTAGAAGAAATGCCGATCACTAGTAATGGTAAGCTTGATAGAAAAGCATTGCCAGCGCCAACAGGTGGAGAGTTAAGTACCAAAGAGTATGTGGCACCCTCTACTGATGTAGAAAAAACATTGGTAACTATTTGGCAAGACTTACTGGCAATTGACAGAATTGGTATAAATGATAATTTCTTTGAATTAGGAGGACATTCGTTGTTAATCATTCAATTAATATCAAAACTTCAAGAAGCCACTTTATATTTAGAAGCAAAAGACGTTTTTTCGAATCCAACAATCAAAGAATTAGCACTAAAAGTGTCTTCAGAATCTAACGGTTTTGAAGTGCCAGAAAATAAAATTACAGAAGAAACAGAAGCGATAACGCCTTCGATGTTGCCATTAGTTGACGTAAGTCAAGAAGATATTGACACAGTTGTAGCGGCAATTGAAGGAGGGGTGTCTAATATACAAGACATCTATCCATTATCACCTTTACAAGAAGGGATGCATTTCCACCATTTGATAAGTGATCCATCTGAAGGAGACTTGTATGTGAACTCTGGTTTGATTTTGTTCGAAAGTGTTGAAAAAAGAAAGGCCTTTATTGATGTATTGAATCAGGTTGTCAATCGACATGATGTATTACGTACGTGTGTGATAAGTAAAAATTTACCGATACCAGTTCAAGTAGTGTTGCGTAATGTTGAGATACCAGTAGAAGACTTATCTTTTGAAGAAGGGACAGATGTGTCTAAAGCATTAAAAGATGCTGTTGAGAATGAAATCCATTGGCTAGATATTTCGAAAGGACCGTTAATGCGTTTATTCTTAGCGAATGATGAAAGTAAGAATGAGTATTATATCTTATTAAGATATCATCATGTAATTATGGATCATGTTGGGTTGGAGAAAATGATGGAAGAGATTCTTATGATTTTATCCGATCAAGAAGCTGTATTACCAACACCAGCCCTTTATAGAAATTTCATTGCAAGTACACTTCATCAGAAAAATACCTTAAACACAGAAGCATATTTTAGTGAACAATTTAAGGATATAGAAGAGCCTAGTTTTCCTTTTGGAATATCTGATATCTTTAATCAGAATTTTGGTATAAGAGAAAAGAAATTCCTTTTAGCAAAAACGCTTTCAAATAGTATCACTTCCGAAGCACAAAACCTAGGAGTGAGTCCAGCAGTGATTTTCCATGCAGCATGGGCATTGGTAGTAGGTAGGTGTAGTCAAAAAGAGTACGCTGTTTTTGGAACACTATTGTTTGGACGTTTCCAAGGAACAGCAAGTGCGCAACAATCGTTAGGAGTGTTTATTAATACATTACCATTGGTAATTGACTTAAAAGGAGAGATAGAAGCCTATGTAAAGTTAGTTGACAGTAGATTGCAAGAGTTGATTTCATACGAACAAACTTCATTGTCTGATGTAGCGAAATGGACAGCCATTCCGAATCAAGTACCATTATTTAGTACCATATTGAATTACCGTCACTCTTCGGAAGAGTTATTTGAACCTAAAGAAGATTTAGGCGTAACATTTTTGGAGGCAAAAGAACGCTCGAATTACCCTATTGATATTGATGTAGATGCTTTAGGAGAAGATTATGAATTGACAGCACACTTAGGAGTACCTATTGATCCAGATCAAATAATTCGTTACATGGTGGAAGCACTAGAAATTATTGTAACTGGATTGAGGAGTAAAGAGGAAATTACCATTGAAAATCTAAATATCTTACCAAATGATGAGGTGAAATTATTAGATGATTTTAATGCGACTTCAGTATCATATCCATTAGACACTACGGTAGTAGACAGATTTAAGTTACAAGTTCAATCTAGTCCAGAGCGCATTGCTTTACGTTTTGAAGAGAATTCGATGACTTATCAAGAATTAGAGCAACAATCAAATCAGGTGGCAAACTATTTGATTTCGGAAGGTGTAGGCAAAGACGATTTAATTGTGATTTGTATTGACCGTGGATTTGATATGGTAATTGGTATTCTAGGAATTCTGAAAGCAGGAGCAGCCTATGTGCCTATCAAGCCTGATTATCCAGAAGATCGTATCCGATTAATTTTAGAAGACATAGAAGCGTCTCTTTTAATAACGGATAGTTCTAGTAAAGAGGTTTTATCATCTCTAGAGCTGACACAAAAGCTATTAGTTTTAGGAGAGAATTCATCAGAAATTACAAGCCAAGAAACTACGGCACCAGCAATAAGTTACGATCCATCTTCATTGAGTTATGTAATTTATACTTCAGGAAGTACAGGAACACCTAAAGGAGCTATGATAGAACATGTTGGTTTGTTAAACCACTTGTTATTGATGATTGATGAGCTGTCTATGAATCAAGATAGTGTTGTAGCCTTTACTGCGCCATTTACATTTGATATTTCGGTATGGCAAATTTTAAGCGGACTTTTAGTAGGAGGTGAAATCGCGATTTACAGAGAATCGGACTTACTGGAGACCGAAACATTCCAAAATTCTTTGGTAGCACAAAAAGTAAGCATCCTACAATTAGTACCTTCTTATGCCTTAAGTTTATTAGAAACCACAAGTTCGAACAAGCTAAACCATTTAAAGTACTTTTTAGTAACAGGAGAGGCGGTAACCAAAGATGTATTGGATAAATGGTTTGCAGCCTATCCAACCGTACCCGTAGTTAATGCTTACGGACCAGCTGAGGCATCAGATGATGTTACTTTACACATCATGCACGAGTCACCAGCTTCAGGACTAATTCCAATAGGAAAACCTGTAGCGAATACGACTATGTATGTGATAGATACACATGAAAGACTTTGTCCAATAGGAGTAATTGGAGAGTTATGTGTAGGAGGTATTGGTGTAGGTCGCGGATATGTAAAGCAGCCTGAACTTACCCAAGAAAAATTTATTACCAATCCAATTACGGGTGAAGGGCGTTTTTATAAGACAGGAGATTTAGGAAAATGGTTGCCAGACGGAACACTAGAATTTGTTGGAAGAAAAGACGATCAAGTAAAAGTTCGTGGTCATCGTATTGAACTTGGAGAGATCGAAAATGTACTATCACAAATAGCAGGAATATCGAACTGTTGTGTATTGGCAAAGAAAGACGCTAAAGGAATTAATAATTTAGTAGGGTATGTAGTCGTTGAATCCTCTTTTGATAAGAAAGAAATTCAAAAAGCATTAGACGAAAGCTTACCAGATTATATGATTCCAAGGTTATGGGTTGATTTAACAGAAATGCCCTTAACACCGAATGGAAAAATAGACAAGAAAAACTTACCTGATCCAGATTATTCAGAATTATCATCACAAGAATATGTAGCACCAAGAAATGAAACAGAAGAACAATTGGTGGCTATTTGGCATGAATTATTAGGGATCGAGAAGATAGGGGTGTATGATAATTTCTTCGAATTAGGAGGGCACTCTTTATTAGCGACTCGATTGGCTTCTTCAATTCGTCAAAAATTGGAAGTAGAAATAGCGATTAAAGATGTGTTCGAATTTGATACTATCGATGAATTAGCAGGACATATTGAATTTATAAGATTAGACTTTGAGTTCGGAAACACAGAGAACGATAACGAAGATGATGTTATAACCATTGAATTATAATCATATAAAAATGAAAAAAGAAGTTTTAGATATTCTAAAAGAAGCAAAAAAACAGGAGGTAAGACTTGTATTGAACAATGATTCTTTGGCAATAAAGTCTAAAAAACCTGTATCCCCTCAATTAGTTCAAAAAATAAAACAATACAAGGAAGATATTGTTCAGTATATAAAGAAATACCAACACATAAAAAAGGGTAATAACTTACCAGATATACTTCCTTTTGACAGAACAGAAATAACAAAAATTCCTTTGTCATTTGGGCAAGAACGTTTGTGGTTTTTAGACCAATTACAAGGGAGTCAAGAATACCATATACCCGTAGTTTTTGAACTAAGTGGAAATTTAGATGCCTCAATTTTAGAGGCATCTTTACAGCAAATAGTTGAGAGGCACGAGGTGTTACGTACGGTTATTTTATCAGATTCAGGAGAGGGGTATCAAGAGATTGTAGGTGCAGATGTATGGTCTTTAGAAAAAGTGAAGCTAGAAGATTCAGCACAGATTCCAAATGCCATTGAAGCCTATTTATCAGCTCCTTTTGATTTATCGAAAGACTATAAACTTAGAGCATGTTTATACAACTTAGAAGCAGAACGTCATTTATTAGCAGTAGTTTTTCATCATATAGCCAGTGACGGATGGTCGGAAGGGATTTTAGTAGAAGAACTTAGAGAGTTGTATAATGCATTATCATCTGATAAAGCTCCTTCCTTGCCCGAAGTTAGCTTACAATATTCAGATTTTGCCGTATGGCAGCGTAAACACTTAGAAGGTACTGTGCTGGAAGAACAGCTGTCTTATTGGAAAGAAAAGTTGAACGGCGTACCTAATTTGGCATTGCCCACAGACTTCCAACGTCCATCAATACAAAGTACCGAAGGTGCAATGATAGGTTTGAACTTAGATAAAGAACTAAGTAAATCTTTAGAAGCACTAAGCCAAAAAGAAGGAGTGACCTTATTTATGGTATTATTATCAGCTTTTAAGGTGTTACTTTCCCGATATAGTGGTCAGGAAGATATTTGTGTAGGAACCTCCATTGCTAATAGAACACAAGCTGAATTAGAACATATCATAGGCTTTTTTGTAAATACTTTAGCACTTCGAACAGATTTAGAGGGAGCGTCAAGTTTTAGAGATGTTTTATTAAGAGTAAAAGCTACAACGCTATCAGGATATGATCACCAATTAGCACCTTTTGAAAAGGTGGTAGATAAGGTTACGAAAACTCGTGACATGAGTGTTAGTCCTTTGTATCAAGTGATGTTTGATTTACAAAATGTACCATCTGATGAAGCATTGTCATTGTCAGGTGTAGATTTATCTTTATACGATCATACACATGATACCTCACAATTTGATTTAACATTAAATGCAGAAGAAAGTGAGCAAGGAATAGCATTGACCTTAGAATACTGTACTGCTTTATTTAAGGAATCAACAGCAAAGCAACTTTTAGCACACTACAAAGAGCTATTACAAAACATAGTAACGGATATCAATCAACCGTTAGACACTATCGAAATGCTTACTTCGGAAGAAAAAGCATTACTAGTTACCAAGTTTAATGATACTGCAGTATCCTATCCATTAGATACGACAGTAGTAGACAGGTTCAAACGACAAGCCCAATCAACCCCAGCAAGTGTAGCCCTTCGTTTTGAAGGTACTACCATGACGTATCAAGAACTGGACGCACAATCAAACCAAGTAGCCAATTATTTGATTTCAGAAGGTGTAGGCAAAGATGACTTGATAGGGATTTGTATAGATCGTGGGATTGACATGATCGTAGGTATCTTAGGAATCCTCAAAGCAGGAGGTGCCTATGTACCTATCAAACCTGATTACCCAGAAGAACGTATCCGATTAATTTTAGAAGACATTCAAGCAACGTTGTTATTGACAGATGTTGCGAGCAAAGAAACGATAGACAG
>CANMCD010000007.1 GCA_947496185.1 uncultured Tenacibaculum sp. | reverse complement strand
TGAATGATATAGATTTCGATAGATTTTGGTACAATTTAATTTACATTTTAGTACAATTTAATTTGCCGATCACATAATTTTTATGATGGTTGGAATTTTATCAGTTAATGCACAAAAAAATGTTGTGAAAGCAAACCCATTAGGATTGGCATTTGGTATTGCGGATTTATCTTATGAAAGAGCTGTTTCAGACAAAAGCTCTTTTGAAATAGGAATGTCTTATTTTGGAGCAAATGTAACTGCAGGTAATGAAGTTATTAAATCAAGTGCAATTGGAGGAGAAGGAAAATATAAATTTTACTTTTCATCTGATAAAAATGCCCCAAGAGGATGGTATGCTGCTCCTTTTGTAAGTTACTCTAAAGCATCAGCTAGTACTTCATCAGGAGAAGAAGCTGGTTTTTCAAGTTTTTCTGGAGGTGCTTTAGCAGGCTATCAATGGGTATTTGGCGGTGGAAACTCAGGTTTTGCACTAGACTTAAACTTTGGTGCTCAATACATGTCTGTTGCAGAAACAGAAGGAACTACTGTAAGTATTGATGGTTTTCTTCCAAGATTAGGTTTGTCTATAGGATATGCTTGGTAAAAAACATAAAATATATGATATAAAAAGAGGAGTTTAAGAGGCTTCTCTTTTTTTTTATTCTAAAGATTAGAAAAGATAAGAAGTTATTAAATATAATTTTCTTATCAGTTTTATAAATACAAGTTATCAAAGGTATATGTAAATATTGTTACAATAGAGAAGCGTAATTTTAAATTAAAACACCCACATTTTTTTAAGTGTTTTACGTCTAAAACGGCATTGCTACTGTTTGCTATACGGTATCATACTGAATACTTCCCTATTTTACATACAATTTAAAATGAACCTACTAAACAGGGGTTGATTATAGATTAGAAAGGTGCAGGAGCTATTAAAGTATGTTTTTTATTATTGATTGGATGAGTAAATATTATCAAGTCTGCATGTAAGTAGAGTCTGTCTGCTTTTTCTCCGTATAAATCATCCCCTACAATTGGTGTATTAAGACCTAGGTGATGTGCCGCATGAACTCTAAGTTGGTGTGTTCGCCCAGTAATAGGGTAGAAGTAAACTTTCGTTGTGCTCTCTTGTACTGTGATTACTTCCCAATGTGTGATGGCTTTTTTTCCATATTCTTTACTTACTAGCTGTCTAGGACGCTCATTTGGATCCATACAAAGAGGTAAATTAATTATTCCTTTCTCTTGGCGCAATTTTCCACTTAAAATGGCTACATATCTTTTTTTAATGGTTTTTTCAATAAATTGTTGTTGTAGTTTTTTATGTGCTTCTTTGGTTTTAGTGATTAATAAAATTCCAGAAGTAGACATGTCTAGACGGTGTACAATCATTGGCCCTGTGGCATCTGGGTATTTTTTTTGTACTAGTTGTTCTATCGTATTATGAATTTCCTTTCCTTTTACTGTTAAAAACTCTGGCGGTTTATTAATGGCCAATATATAACGATCTTCATAAAGAATATCTAATGTCTTGGTTGTCGATAATTGCTGTAATAATGGGTTTTCTTCAACAGGAAGCCCTTTAAGCATGTGTGACAAAATGGGTTTGCATTTTCCTGAACAAGCAGGGTAAAACTGTTTATGTTTTCTAATAGCACTTGGTAACGGTTTTCCCCACCAGAATTCAGCCAAAGCAACAGGTGTCAGTTGATGAACAAAAGCATATTGAAATAATTTAGGGGCACAGCAATCTCCAGCACCAGCAGGGATTTCATCTTGATTAAATATACCTATGAGATTTTTGGATTTTCCTTCATAATTTAAAAAATTATAACTTTCAAATATTTTATATTGTACGTAGTTTGATAAACTCTTACGTTGCTCTTTTAAATCGTCACGTTGCTTTTTTAAAGCTAAATAACTTTTTTTAAACGGTTTTGATTTTTCATCTAAATATATTTTGTATTCTCTAAGGTAAAACTCTTCGTTAATGTTTTTTTGGTTATCAGTTTGATTCTCTTTTTTTCTTTCTATACGTCGAGATTTAATTTTTATTTGTTCTTCGTTAAATAGAGAATCGTATTTTTCTTTTATTGTAAAAAACTCTTTTTCTATATTTAAAAAAGTTCTATTTAATTTTTCAAGCTGTAGGTTTATACTATTAATTTTGTTTTCAGTTTGTTTGTAGAAACTGTCAGGTTGTAATATATCGAAAACAGGAGGTACAAAATAGTCATGAGTGTTGGTGTCAGCCAACCTACCAGAAAAAGCAGCTATAAAACCTAAAGTATTTTTCGAATTTTTGACGACCAAAACCCCAAACATTTTGCCTAAACCCTTATTTGAGTTTGTAGTAAGTCCGAAATCATGTTGAAAATCTGATTGTGTATTCAGATAGTTCTGTAGTTCTTTACTAGCAATTTTGGCTAAAGTATGTGGTGTATAATTATAAGGATAAGCTATTTCTTTGGGTAGACTAACTTTAGAAATATCAGTTTTAAAGCTGTGTAGTTTATTCATTTTCTTTCAACATTAATCAATAAAATAAGAAATCACAATAGTAAAGAATACTATTGTGATTTACTATAAATTTTGAAAATTATATCTTATCCGTATATCTTTTGATATAAATCGGTATAAATATTTTTTATAATCTTGCGTTTCATTTTCATCGTAGGTGTCAAATGTCCTCCTTCAATGCTCCATTCATCAGCTGTTAACTCAAATCGTTTGATTTGTTCCCACTTTCCAAAATTACTATTGCAATTATTGATTTCTTGCTGTATACGATCGATTACCTTTTGGTTTGATACGAGTGCTTGTTTAGTTTCTAAAGAAATATTATGACGTTTCGCCCATTCAAAAACAAATTCAAAGTTAGGTTGAATAAACGCAGCAGGCATTTTTTCTCCTTCTCCAACTACCATGGCTTGTTCAATAAATCTTGATTGTTTTAGTTTTCCTTCTAATAGGGTAGGAACAACATATTTACCACCAGAGGTTTTAAACATTTCCTTAGTTCTTCCTGTAATTTTAAGGAATCCTTCTTCGCAAATTTCTCCTTTATCTCCTGTATGAAAATACCCGTCTTTTATGACTTGTGCAGTTTTTTCAGGGTCTTTATAGTACCCCATCATTACGTTAGGGCCCTTTACCAAAATTTCTCCAGTATCAGCTATTTTAACTTCTACATTTTCAATAACTCTACCAACTGTTCCTATTCTAAAACGACCTCCTCTTACGTCATTTACTGAAATTACTGGAGAGGTTTCTGTAAGTCCATAGCCTTCCATTACGGGCATATCTGCAGCCGCAAAAACTCTGGCTAATCTCGCTTGAAGTGGAGCAGAACCAGAAACCATTAACTTTAATTCACCTCCTAAAGCTTCTTGCCACTTCGAAAAGATTAATTTCCGAGCAATACCTAATTTTTTTTCGTACCACCAACCATTAGCTTGGTAGGGTTCATAAGCTAATCCTAATTCGATTGCCCAAAAGAATAATTTCTTTTTAATACCTGATAATTCAGCTCCTTTTGCGTAAATTTTATCATAAATCTTTTCGTATAAACGCGGAACTGCAGTCATTACATTGGGTTTAATTTCCTTTGCATTATCACTCAACAATTCTATAGATTCTGCAAAATAAACCGAAACACCACAATATTGATAGAGGTACAATATCATCCTTTCAAAAATATGACACACAGGTAAAAAACTCAAGCCTCTATCATTTCCATAATGTAAGGGAACTCTTTTTTCACTACTAATTACATTCGTAACAATATTTTTGTGCGAAAGCATTACGCCCTTTGGCTTTCCTGTAGTCCCAGAGGTGTAAATAAGCGTGGCTAAAGCGTCAGGTTTTACGGCCTCTTTACGTGCTTCAACCTCATTTTGGTTACTTGTATCTTTTCCTAATTCTAAAAGTTTTGTCCAATTATTTTCTCCCGATACTTCATCAAAAGTGTAGACTCCTTTTAATTGAGTATTTGATTTAATTTGATTTAGTTTATCAATAATTTCTTTATCAGAAACAAAACAATAAATAGCTTCTGAATGGTTCAAAACGTATTCGTAATCCTCTTTAGAAGCTGTCGGATAAATTGGAACGTTTTGTGCACCTACTTGTAAGATTCCAATATCACATACATTCCATTCTGTCCTATTATTTGTAGAAATAACGGCTATTTTATCGTTTGGTTTAATACCAAGACGTAATAAACCTCTACTTAAGGTGTTTGCTTGATCAATATATTCTTGGGTTGAAACAGCCTTCCATTCACCATTATATTTGGTGACAAAAGCTTTTGAAAGATTGTATTTTTTTAACTGATAATATGGGAAATCAAAAAGTCTTGTTATTTCACTAGACATAAAACTGAATTTAGGTATTTGCAAAGTAAAAAAAATACCGCGGTTAAACAAAGAATAGTAATAGTTTGAGAGTATACTGGTAATTGTTTGATAATTTATGTATTATGACGTTTCTAGTATAGAAACAAGCAAAACATTACTGATTTTTATTGATTAGGAGTTATAAATTTTGTCATACAAATGTTTGTATTTTTCTAAAATAACTCTACGTTTTACCTTTAAAGTGGGGGTTAAATGTCCTGCTTCAACTGTCCATTCGTCGGGTGTAATTTCAAATTTTTTAATCTGTTCCCATTTTCCAAAATATTTATTGTAATGATTTATTTCATTTTGAATTAATTGTGCGATGGCCTCTTTATAGGTTTTAGTATTACGCTTTAGTATTGCATTTTTTTTAGCCCAGTTTGCAATTTGATCGGATGAAACTTGTATAAGAGCAGCTGGCATTTTTTTTCCTTCACCAATGACCATTATTTGCTCAATATAAATGGACTTTTTTAGCATAGTTTCAATGGTAGCCGGAGCTATATACTTACCACCAGAGGTTTTAAATATTTCTTTTTTTCGGTCTGTTATTTTTAAAAAATTTTCTGAATCTAATTCACCAATATCTCCTGTATGGAAGAACCCTTCTTTTATAGCTGCGGCAGTTTTTTCAGGATCTTTATAATACCCTAGCATTACATTAGGGCCTTTTACCAAAATTTCTCCATCTTCGGCTATTTTAACTTGAACGTTATCTAGCACCTTTCCAACATATCCAATTTTTAGGGCATTGTCTTTAATACTAGAAACAGATATAGCTGGTGATGTTTCCGTTAGTCCATAACCTTCTAACACAGGAATTCCTGCGGCAGAAAAAACTTTTATGATGCGAGGTTGCATCGGTGCACTTCCTGATAACATAAACTCCAAATGACCTCCTAGTGCTTCTTTCCACTTAGAAAACACCAACTTTCTAGCAATAGCTAACTGAATAGCATACCACCAACCTTGTTTTTGATAGGGCACAAAACGTTCTCCTAGTCTTAATGCCCACCAAAATATTTTTTTCTTATTGCCTGTCAAAGCACTTCCTTTGTGTATAATTTTATCATATATTTTCTCTAATAACCTAGGGACTACAGCTATAAAATGAGGCTGTATTTCTTTTATATTATCACCAAACTTATCTATACTTTCAGCAAAATGAATTTCAAATCCTTTGTATAGACAATAATAGGAATTAGCTCTTTCAAAAATATGGCAGATAGGTAGGTAACTGATAACCCTTTTATTATTGGAATTTATATTAATCGTGGCTCCGACAGCAAAAACGTTACTCGCTATATTTTGATGTGACAACATAACTCCTTTTGGAGTACCTGTTGTTCCAGAAGTATAAATAATGGTTGCAAGATCACTAGAAATTACTTTGTTTTTCAATACAGTTACTTGTGCTTGAAGGTTAGGGTTGTCATATTTTAAAAAAGCTTCCCAATCATAATCACTACCAAACTCTTCAAAAGAAAACACCTGTTTTAATTGCGTTTGCCCTTTAATACTCGCTACTTTTTGATATAATTCGTCATCAGAAACAAAACAATGTAAACTGTCTGAATGATTGATTGTATAAGCAATATCTTTTAGTGAAAAAGTAGGGTATAAGGGAACACTTATCGCACCAATTTGCATAATACCTAAGTCAAGAATATGCCATTTCGGTTGATTAACAGTTGTAATTATAGCTATTTTATCTCCCGGTTTAATACCAAGATTTATTAGCGACCTACTAACTTTATTAGCCTGTTCTATATACTCTTGTGTTGAGACACTTGTCCAAACACTTTGTTTTTTTATAACAAAACAGTTTTTTTGAGGGTAATTTTTTAGTTGGTAGTAGGCAAAATCAAAAAGTCTTGTAAGATGTTGAGATTTATACATAAACATAAATCTACTAAAAATTAACTAGTTAACTGTTAAGAATACTTATAATTATTTCACAACCTTTCTTAATTTCCTCATCACTTATTGTTAATGGAGGTGTAACTCTAACGGCTTTACTTTCAAACAAAAGCCAAAACAAAATAAGTTCTTTTTTCAAAGACGCTATGACAAGTTGATTGGCCATCTCTGAGGATTCGAGTATAAGTGCCAACATGAGTCCTCGACCTCTTATCTCTTTAATTTTGGGGTGTTTTTCAAGTATTGAACGAATTAATTGCTCTTTTCTTAATACTTCTGAAATAATATTACTCGTAGTAATCTCTTTAATGGTAGCTAAAGCAGCGGCAGCAACTACAGGATGCCCACCAAAAGTTGTAATATGGCCTAATTTTGGACGTTCTTTTAGACAGTTCATAAGGTTAGGAGAGGAGATAAAAGCTCCAATTGGCATTCCGCCTCCTAGTCCTTTTCCAGTAATAAAAATATCAGGTGTAACCCCATAGTTCTGAAACCCCCAAAATTTACCAGTTCTGCCAACACCTGTCTGAATTTCATCTAATATTAACAAGGCTCCAACTTCTTGGCAACGTTTTTTAACTTTTTTTAAATAATCATTTTGAGGTTCAATAAAACCAGCCCCTCCCTGAATGGTTTCAAGGATCACAGCAGCTGTTTTATCAGTGATATTATTAATACTTGTTTCGTTATTGAACTGTATAAATTTAGTTCCGGGAATTAGAGGTCTGTAGGCCCTATTTTGTTCTTCAGCTCCGCAAACACTCATAGCCCCCTGTGTATTTCCGTGATATGCATTTTTAGCAGCAATAACTTGACTTCTTCCAGTATATCTTTTTGCTAATTTTATAGCACCTTCTGTTGCTTCTGTTCCAGAATTTACCAAATAAACAGAAGATAATTCTTCTGGTAAGGTAGCAGCAAGTTTTTTGCAAAGTTCTAGTGATGGTTTTTGTATAAACTCACCATAAACCATAACATGTGTATACTGGTCTACTTGTTGCTTGATAGCTTCACTTACTTTAGGATGATTATGACCTAGACTATTTGCTGAAACCCCTGCAATAAAATCGAGATACTTATTTTTTTTAGTATCATAAATATAACTTCCTTTTGCATGTGCTATTTCTAGTGCCAATGGGTGTGGACTCGTTTGCGCTTGGTATTTAAAAAAGTCTTCTTTCAAAATATTATTCCTTTTTAAACTGATAATCTATTTCGTTTTCTTTTTTTAGATGTTCTTTTTGTAGCCTTTTTTGAGCTTTTATGACTTCTTTATTCGTTTTTGATGTTGTATTAGAAGATGTATCTTCATCTTTTTTAAAGATATCCTCTACAACCAGTGGTTGTTCATCTCCTCGCCACAAAAAACCTCTAAACTTTTTCTCTTTTTTAGGGAATTCAGAAGGAGGGAAGGTTTTTCCTTCGGATTTTTTAAAATATTTTGTTTGAATGATTTCGTTGTTTTTCAACGTAAATTCAATATCACTAGCTATCTCTTTAGTTATGGTTTCAAGTTTATTAGTTTCATCATTCCTATTATAGTACAAGGATTCAGCATTTCCTTTTACTAACATAGTTCTAATGCTATTGTCAATGAATTTTCCATAGATATTTCTTCCTTTGATCTGATTATAATCCTCTTCTGCCATAGAGTCTTTTTCAATCACAAAGCCGTTGTTATAAATAAATATAGAGTCTAATTGATTTGTTTTTTTATCAGATAAAAGTTGAATGCTATCGCCTGTAATCTGGCTTTTTCCAGACCATAATACTGGGGCTTTAAATAATCGGGTTAGTCCTGTAATCTGACTTGTATGAATTGAATCACATTTTCCCCTGAGGTTAGATTTAAAAATCTTTACCCTATTAAAAATTCGAACAATTCTCTTTTCAGGCTTTCCAGTAACTAGTATTTTATCACCATGTACATACATCGAGTCTTTATCTTGTTCGGAAATTGCTACAGCTCGATCAATTATAAAAAGGGAATCTTTTTTTTCGAACAGTTCAGCATAATTACCTTTTGTAACGCTATTTTGAACCGTATCGATTACTTTAATATTATTGGTTGCAGAGGCAAAGCCTTTTCTTTTATCATAATATAAACTATCGGCTTCTACAGTTCTATCTTTTAAAAAAAGTTTGGCTCTTTTAACAAAATACGAAACGTCTGTGTTTGTATCATAAAACCCTCTTTCAGAATAAATACTAGTACTATCTTTTAGGTTGGTAATCGTACTTGGTCCGTATAAATATGCCAGACCAGAATTTGTATAATAATCCAAATGATCCGATTTTAAATGATTATCAGGATTAACAACAGTAACTTTTGATTTAGCAGTAAACTTTTTATCTCTTAAAAAATAGGTTCCTTTTTTACTATTTAACGTATTTTTCTTATCCCTAATAGTCGCCCCATCTTGATAGTAGAGTATTTGTTCTTTTCGGTCAAAATACAGGGTATCACTATTCATCTTCATTTCTTTGTCGTTAATCTCTACATTCCCCCAAGATCTTGCTTTTTTGGTATTGGCATTATAAATAGAGAAATCACTGTATTGAATAATACTATCTCCTTGCTCTATAACAACTTCTCCAACCGCTTTAAATAGATTTTCTTTCTTGTAAAGTAATGCTTGTTTACATTCAAGAGTTGCACCCTCGTGTGCTATTTTTACATTACCAATTAATACGGTAGCCCCTGGATATTTTTTTTCATCCGCCTCAGAATATTCGCTAGAGAGAATTTTTATTTTTTTTGTTTGTGAAAAACTATTTAGAAAAAAAAGCAAAGAGAATATGAGTGAAAGTTTTTTCAAAATAATGTGTTTTTGTTTTGCAAAAATAATGAAAACAATATACCCATCCTGACTTTTTATATACAAGGCAAATTTCACATTCGTTTTTTGATATTTATAGAAACAAAATTATTGTTTACATATAGGTCTTTATCTCAAGACGCTGTTTGTTAACCGCATTTACGCGGTTAAAATAATAAGCAAAAAGTATTATAAAAAATAACACAAATTTTTGTTATAAAAAAACAAATAAAAATGAAAGAATTTCATAGAAGAAGCTTACCTTCATTGCGTTTTTAAACAGGGTAACCACGCTTAATAAATAAACGATAAAATGGGACATTTTCATTCACATCATGGTCATCATCACTGCCACCATCACCATGGATCATCCTCAAAAAACATAGCTACTGCTTTTTTTTTAAACTTAGCTTTTACTATAGTTGAGCTTATAGGCGGGATCTTTACGAATAGCCTAGCAATATTATCTGATGCTCTTCATGATTTAGGCGATAGTTTGAGTCTGGGATTGGCTTGGTATTTTGAAAAGAAAGCAACAAAAAAACCAACAAAAATATATTCTTATGGTTTTAGAAGATTGTCTTTATTAGGAGCTATTATTAATTCAGTTATACTCATCGTTGGTTCTATTATTATTATCATTGAAGCAATACCAAGATTATTGGCTCCAGAAGAAACGAATGCTAACGTTATGATGTGGTTGGCTTTATTAGGTATTATCGTCAACGGGGCTGCCGTTTTAAAACTAAAAAAAGGTACTAGCATCAATGAAAGAGTAGTGTCCTTACACTTATTAGAAGATGTATTAGGTTGGGTAGCTGTATTGATTGCTAGTATATGTATGCAATTTTGGGATATTCCGCACCTAGATTCAATTTTATCTATTCTAATTTCTGTTTTTGTTTTGATTAATGTGTATAAGAACATAAAGGTTAGCTTGCGTATTGTTTTGCAAGGAATACCTATGGGGGTTTCTATTGATAATGTAGAACAAGAAATATTAAAGAAAACTGCGATTAAAAATATTTACGACAGTCATCTTTGGACGATGGATGGTGATTATAATGTGTTTACAGCTAGAATTGTAATGAAAAAGAATCATAATCTCAATGAAGTCGAAGTTTTGAAAAAACAACTAAAAGAAGAGCTGCATACGAAGTTTTGCCTAGAACATATAACGATAGAATTTGAACCCTCAGAAGAGCTTCTTGAATGTGTGGAAAGTAATTAATTAATTGTACCTTTGAGTGTATAAAAAACACATGTATGTCAAGAAACCAATTAGGGGTAAATTTACCCAAAGGAGGAGCGTTATTAATTCCAGCAGTAGTACTCTTGTTAATTTTTATAGCTAGGTCTACTGAAACCATTGGACCAGGAGAAGCTGGCGTTTTGTTTGAGCGATTTGGTGATGGTATTAATACGGAAAAAACATATGGAGAAGGATTCCATATTGTAGCTCCATGGAATGAAATGATTGTTCAAAAAGTAAGACAACAATCTATTTCTGATCAAATGAATGTACTATCTGTAAACGGTCTAGAGGTTAGGGTAGATGGGACTGTATGGTTTAGACCTGATTATGAAAACCTAGGTAATTTGATAAAAACAAAAGGGAAAAGCTATATCACAGACATTTTGGATCCAGCCATTAATGCAGCAGCAAGAAGTGTTGTAGGACGTTATACTCCAGAACAACTTTATTCTAGTAAACGAGATGTAATTGAACAAGAAATCTTAGCAGAAGCCCAAGATGAACTCAAAGATCAGTTTATTGTTGTAGAAAGGGTTTTAGTGGAGGATGTTCAATTACCAAATACTATTAGAGATGCTATTGAACGAAAACTAAAGCAAGAGCAAGAAGCGTTAGAATATCAATTTAGAATTGAAAAAGCAGAAAAAGAGGCAGAACGTCAAAGAATTGAAGCCAAAGGTAAGGCAGATGCAAACAGAATATTAAGTGCTTCATTAACTGATAAGATACTACAAGACAAAGGTATAGAGGCTACAAATAAATTAGCTGAGTCTCAAAATAGCAAAGTAGTAATTATCGGCTCAGGTAAGAGTGGTATGCCAATTATCCTTGGAAATCAATAATAATGTATTGTTGGGCTAAATAATTTTGTATATTTGCACGCTCAAAATATAATTATTTTTAATATGAACCGTTACGAAACTGTTTTCATTTTGAATCCCGTTTTATCTGAGACTCAGATAAAGGAAGCAGTACAAAAATTTGGAGACTATTTGACTTCAAAGGGTGCTGAAATGAATCACAAAGAAAATTGGGGGCTTAAAAAATTAGCTTACCCAATTCAAAAGAAGAAAAGTGGGTTTTATCATTTATTCGAATTTACCGCTCCAGGAGATATCATTGCTCCGTTTGAATTAGAGTTTAGACGTGATGATAGTGTGATGCGTTATTTAACTGTAAAGTTAGATAAGCATGCTGCAGCTTGGGCTGACAAAAGAAAAGAACGTGTTAAATCTTCAAAAAAGTAACCTATGTCGTCAATAGATCAACAAGCAAAAGGAAATAAGCAAGGAGAAGTTCGTTATTTGACTCCTCTTGATATTGAAACTAAAAAAGAGGCAAAGTATTGTCGTTTTAAGAAAAACGGTATCAAGTATATCGATTATAAAGATCCAAATTTCTTGATGTATTTAGTAAACGAGCAAGGTAAAATTTTACCAAGACGTTTAACAGGAACATCGTTAAAGTATCAACGTAAAGTGGCGCAGGCTATTAAGAGAGCACGTCATTTAGCTTTAATGCCATATGTTGGTGATATGTTAAAATAATAAAGAAGTAGAAACATGGAATTGATATTAAAACAAGACGTACAAAATTTAGGTTTTAAAGACGATATCGTAACTGTTAAGAATGGTTATGGACGTAACTACCTAATTCCACAAGGACATGCTATTTTGGCTACTTCTTCAGCTAAAAAAGTATTAGCTGAAAACTTAAAGCAACGTGCTTTTAAAGAGGCTAAATTAGTTGAAGATGCTAATAAGTTAGCTACGATTATCAAAGGTTATGAGCTTAAAATTTCATCTAAAGTAGGTTCAGGAGACAAATTATTTGGTTCTGTAAATAATGCTGATGTTGCTGTAGCTTTAGAAAAAGCAGGTTCATTAGTTGATAAAAAATATATCAAAGTTACAGGAGGTAATGTTAAGAGACTAGGTAAATATAATGCCGCTGTTCGTTTACACAGAACTGTAGTAGCTGATATCGTTTTTGAAGTAGTTGCTGAAAAGTAGTTATTTCTTACAAAATATATACCAGTTAAAATCCACCAAGTAGGTGGATTTTTTTATGGAATGGATCTTCTTTTTTTAATTTCTTATACAAAATGTTTTCAAGTATTACGATTTTATACTTCTCAGTAAACATCTTGTAAAGAGTTGATCGTTTATTAAACTATAAACCTGAGTTCGATTGTTAAAAACCTAATAAACAATAGATTATATTTTTACAGCCTGAAAATCAAACGATTTTAGTGCTAATTGATATGTTTTAGCTAAGATTATATGCATACTTTTATGGTTATTCAAATTAAAAATAATTTTAATTAGCTTACATTCAGTTAATTGTATTTAGAATATATTAATCGAACTCAGGTTATAAAATAATAGATTGTGTTCTCTTAAAATTCATTTATAATAGCGTACTTTTTAGAAATAAAATTGTCATATATCAAAAAGATGTTTTTATAAAGGAATAAGAACCGTCAATTATTAACCGTCCATATGGAGGGGATTATAAAATATCGTTTTAAACACAAAAAGAATTAGTTACAAATAAAAAACACAGTAAAACAAATAGTTTCACTGCATTTTCTAGATTTTAATTTTAATATAGACTGAATTATAAAGTTATAACTTTATACATCAATAATTAAATAGTAACTTGTTCTTGATTTCTTAGAATATCATCGAACGTTTCTCTCTTTCTTATTAAGTAATCTTTCCCTTTGTAAATCATTACTTCTGCAGGCCTAAACCTCGAATTGTAATTTGAAGCCATTGAGAAGCAATAGGCCCCTGCATTATGGAAGCATAAAATATCTCCTTCAGAAACTTCTGCAATTCTACGATTCGAACCAAAAGTATCCGTTTCACAGATATACCCAACAACACTATAGAATCGCTCTCTGCCTTTTGGATTGGAAATATTTTCTATTTCATGGTAAGAGTTGTAAAACATCGGTCTAATAAGATGATTTAAACCACTATCAATTCCTGCAAAAACAGTTGACGTTGTTTGTTTAATTACATTAACTTTTGCTAAGAAAAAACCTGATTCACTTACTAAAAATTTACCCGGTTCAAACATTAACGTAACATCTTTACCATAGTTTTTACAGAATTCATTGAATCTTGAAGAAAGTTTTTTACCAAGTTCATCAATATTCGTTGAAATATCGTCTTTTTTATAAGGTACTTTAAATCCGCTTCCAAAGTCAACAAAATCAATATTTTTAAACTGTTTTGCTACTTCAAATAATATTTCTGATGCTCTTAAAAAAGTATCGATATCCAAGATATCTGATCCCGTATGCATATGAATACCATTGATTCTCATACCTGTATTTTCAACAACTCTTTTAATATGTGGAACCTGATGAATTGATATACCAAATTTAGAATCGATGTGTCCAACAGAAATTTTACTATTTCCTCCCGCCATAACATGTGGGTTGATTCTAATACACACTGGAATATCTGGGTGCTTTTGTCCAAAAAGCTCTAATATTGATAAATTATCTATGTTTATTTGTACACCAAGCTTCGCCACCTCTTCGATTTCTTGAAGGGAAACACCATTAGGAGTATAAATAATATTTTTAGGTTCGAAACCTGCCAATAAGCCAAGTTTTACCTCTTGAATAGAAACTGCGTCTAATCCACTTTTTAAAGAATTAAATATCTTTAGGATATTGATATTTGATAGTGCTTTAGTAGCATAGTTAATTTTAACGTTTTTGACACTAGAAAACGCATTTGTTATTTTCTTATACTGACTTATAATTTTTTCAGTATCATAAACATACAATGGTGAACCATACGTGTTCGCTAACCTTAATAACTCTTTTCTATTCATTTTAATCTGATCTAATACTTTTAGTAAAGTGGCAAATTTAGAAAAGGAGTTAAGATTTGAAAATTAATTTCAAGAAATAAACATATAAATGGGATTTGTGAAAAAATTATCAAGATTTAACGGTAAAAATAAAACAGGAAGCCATTAAATGACTTCCTGTTTTCGTAAACTACTTATATTAATGGTGTTTTTATAATTGTATATTACATAAATCCACCTCCACTTTTTTCATTTTTATCCCTTTGTCTACGTGACTTTGCTTTATTTTTACCAGAACCAAACCTATAATTAAATCCTAAATAAGCAGTTCTACTTTCCCATCTGAAACGACCATTTTGAACAAATGGATTCGCTGTATTGAACTGAAACTTCATCGTATTAAAAATATCATTCACTCTAAAAGTGATATTTCCTTTACCTTCTAAAACACTGTAGTTTGCTCCTAAATTAATGAGAGCCATGGGGTCAACCTTCCATTGAATATCTTCATTGGCACCTCTATACATGGCAAATAATTGTAAACGTAGCTTTTTAGAAAGCATAAAGCTATTGCTTACTCTGGCATTAAAAACTTCGTTTTTAACTTCTCTTACAGGAGACTTAGGGTCGTTAATATTTACTGTTCCAAACTGTTTTTGAGAGTAAAAATCGGCACTTGCATTTGCTCTCCACCATTTAGCTATACGATAATTAGCAGAAAACTCAAGTCCATAGGCGTTAGTATCACTAAAGTTTTGATGGGTTATTATCATTTTATCATTAGGTGCATTAGGGTCTCTAAAAGTTGCTCTAGAGATTACATCGTTAATATTTCTGTAAAAAGTACCAATACTAATATTTCCTCCTTTTATCCTTCTACTATAATTAAATTCAAAAGAATTGGTGAATTGAGGTAATAAGTTTTCATTTCCTGTAGAGGTAATTAATGGAGACGACCATTCGACAATTGGATTTACTTGACTGATATTAGGACGGTCTACTCTTTTACTATAACTAAGTTGAAATTGGTCTTTTTCATTAGGCTTGTAAGTAAAAAAGGTCGAAGGATACACGGTAAATATATTATCTGTAACATTTCTATTGGCAACATTTTCTTGAGCAAAGTTACCATCAACAAGAAACTTTTCAAACCTAGCACCTAGTTGCATAGAAAATTTATTGAATTGATGTCCATAATTTATATATCCTGAATATATGTTTCTTTCATAAGTAAAAGAAGAATTTGATATCCCTGCTTGATCTGTATTAATCGTATTGTCAGTATCATCTTTGCGGTATTCTAACCCCAATTCTAGTTTTGCATTCTCAGAAATTGGATTGGTATAATCTAAATTCATCAATACATTGGTAAATTTATCCGTTATTAGATTGGTATAATTAAATAATTTATCATTAGGAGCGGTTAACTCTCTACTTGAAAAAGATCTAGGCCCTTGGTTTGTTGAAAAAGTACTTTCAAATTCAATATTATGACCGTTATCATTAAAATCATGGGTATAATTGATATTATACGCTTGACTTTTACTCTCATTTCTCGAAGTACTAGGAGCATTATTTATTAAAGTTTTAGTATTATCCAATACTAATGTACCAATATAACCATCACTTTCAAACCAGTTTTGTGTAGTATAGAAAGATAGGGTATTTTTATCATCCAAATAGATATCTGCACCAGCCTTTAAAAAATGAGAAACATTTTCATTTTTTACAGTAACATCTTGAAAATTTACACCTGTTCTGTCAACAAACCCAAAGTTATGTCGCTCTCCAAAACGTGTACTATAATTACTGAAAAAGTTCACTTTTCCTGTTTTATAGTTCATGTTTGTTGCAGCATCGTAACGGACAAAATGACCTGTTTCTACACCACCATTAACCGATGCATTAAATCCAATGTTAGCGTTTTTGTTTAAAATGATATTAATAATACCACTCATTCCTTCTGGATTGTATTTTGCGGAAGGATTTGTAATCAATTCGATTCTTTTAATTGAAGAAGAGGGGAGTTGCTTTAATAACTGAGCTGTAGGAATGGTTGAGGGCCTACCATCGACTAATACACGAACATTTTCATTACCACGTAAACTAATATTTCCTGTTTGGCTATCTACACTTACAGACGGAACATTGTTAAAAAGTTCGGAAGCAGTAGTTCCTGCGGAAGTCAGATCTTTTCCTACATTAATAACCTTTCTATCTATTTTTTGTGATATACTAGAGGTCTCCGCTCTCACTTCTACTTCATCTAGTGTAGTAGCGTCAGGGGCTAAACTAAGTGTGCCCAAATCGATCGATGATTGTTTTTTAGTAAGATTGATCGTTTTACGAATGGTCTTATATCCAATAAATTGAATTTCAGTTATAAGGTTACCATAAGGGATGTTTTTTATAGTAAATATACCTTTTTCATCCGTAATCCCACCTGTCACTACTTTGTCACTGATATTTTTAACGATTATGTTTACATAAGGTAAGCTTTCATTGGTAGTTTTATCTAAAACGACCCCTTTGATTTCTCCCTTTAGGGCATTACGTTTTTTAGGGGACTGTGCGTGTAGTGCACTAAAAAATGTAAGAGTAATTAGTAAAAAAAAGTTTTTCATTTTTATAATTTTATTCGCTGTTCTTGTTACATGATAGACTGTGAAAAAAAAATAATGTTACCTAACGATACTTTGTTTAATAAAACATTAACAATAATTGTTAATGCTTTTATGATTTGTTTTTTAACAAAATACAGTTAAGCCTCTAAAAGACAAGAGAAAAAGGTAGATAGTGAAGTTGTAGTTAAAAACAAAAGGTAGTAATTTTAAATTACTACCTTTAATATTTATTAATTTTATATCATTGTTTTAGAATAAAACATTATGATATTCATCCCTTTATTAGATGGATTCGGTCATCTTTGGTTAGATAAAATTTCCATTACCCTTTGTTTCGTTACCATCACGTTTTCTTCGTGATTTTGCTTTATTCTTACCAGAGCCAAATCGATAACTAAACCCTAAATAAGCGGTTCTACTTTCCCATTTGAAACGACCGTTTTGAACAAACGGGTTAAAAGAAGAAAATTGAAAATGCATAGTATTAAAAATATCATTAATTCTAAAAGTGATATTTCCTTTGTTTTTTAAAATACTATAATTAGCTCCCAAATTAACCATAGACATCGGGTCTCTTCTTCTTTGAATATTTTCTCTTCCTCCACGGTACATCGCGAATAATTGTAAACGAAGTTTTTTAGAAAGCGTAAAACTATTACTAATTCGAGCATTAAATACTTCATTTTTAACTTTTCTAACAGTTTCATTTGTATTGTCAACATCAATAGTTCCGAATTGTTCTTGCGAATAAAAATCTAAGCTTGTGTTTGTTCTCCACCATTTTGCGATTCTATAATTAGCAGAAAACTCAAGTCCGTATGCACTCGTTTCACTAAAATTTCTAAATGTTAATATTAACCGATCATTAGGTGCATTAGGATCCCTATAGGTAGCTCTCGAGATTACATCTTTGGTATTTCTGTAAAAACTTCCAAAAGAAAAACTTCCCCCTTTAACTTTTCGCGTATAATTAAATTCTATTGAATTGGTAAATTGCGGTAATAAATTTTCATTACCTGTAGAGGTAACAAGTGGAGAAGCCCATCGTACAATCGGATTTATTTGACTAATACTCGGGCGGTCTACTCGTTTACTATAACTCAATTGAAACTGATCTTTATCATTGGGATTAAAAGTGAAAAAAGCAGAAGGATAAATGGTAAAAATATCATCCGCTACTAGACTTGGCGTAACATTCTCTTGATTAAAGGTACCATCTGCAAGAAACTGCTCTATTCTTGCCCCCAATTGCATCGAAATTTTTTTGAACTGATGACCATAGTTTACATATCCCGAATATATATTTCTTTCATACTCGAAAGAAGAATTAGTACTGTTTGTTTGCGTAGTAATAATACTATTGTCAGTATTGTCTTTTCGATATTCTAGACCGATTTCAAGTTTTCCTTGCTTTGATACGGGGCTCGTATAATCCAAATTCATCAATAAATTAGTAAAGGCATCTTCTATATTATTGGTGTAATTGGCGGTGCCATCTTGTGGATTCGTTTTTTCTTGAGTACTAAAAAACCTAGGGCTTTTATTAGTGGAATAAGTACTTTCAAATTCGATATGATGGTCTTCATCAAAATCATGTTTGTAATTTAGGTTATAGGCTTGGTTTTTTCCTTCATCTTGTATCGAATTAGATGCATTATTCTGGATTGCTTCGAAAGTATCAAATACTAATGTGTTGACAGAACCATCTCCATTAAACCAATTCTGCGTAGTATAAAAAGACAATGTGTTTTTATCATCTAAATATACGTCTGCACCAAATTTTAAGAAATGAGACGTTCTAGCATTTTTAAATCTTATATCTTGTGAATTAAAATTAGGTCGATTTATAGCGCCAAATCGGTATCGATCTCCTGTATTTAAGCTATAGTTGCTAAAGAAGTTTACCTTACCTGTTTTATAATTTATATTGGTAGCAGCATCATAACGAACATAGTGACCTGCTTGAACTCCTCCATTGATGAAAGCATTAAAACCGATATTAGCATTTTTGTTCAGGATAATATTAATTATTCCACTCATTCCTTCGGGGTTATATTTTGCTGAAGGATTGGTTATCAATTCGATACTTTTTATGGAAGAAGAAGGTAGTTGTTTTAATAAATCTGCAGTTGGAATGGTAGAAGGTCTACCGTCTACAAGTACTCGAACATTTTCGTTACCGCGCAAACTAATATTTCCTGTTTGACTATCCACGCTTACCGAAGGTATATTGTCAAAAAGCTCAGAAGCGGTGGTTCCTGAGGATGTAAGATCTTTTCCTACATTTACCACTTTTCTATCTATTTTTTGTGATATGGTCGATGTTTCAGCCCTAACTTCCACTTCATCTAAGGAGGTTGTAGCTGCTTTTAAATAGATAACTCCTATATCTAAGATGTTTTGTTTTCTACTTATTCGAATATTTTTAATAATATTAGCATAGCCCATAAATTGTATTTCTACAGACAGTGCTCCTAAAGGAATATCTTTTATGATAAAACTTCCTTTTGCATCTGTAATACCTCCCGTTAAAATTTTATTACTGGTATTTTTAACAATAATGTTTACATAGGGTAAGCTCTCTTTCGTGGTATCATCCAATATTTTTCCACTAATTTCTCCTTTTAAAGAAGAAAAAGGTTTACTTACTTGCGAATAGGTGACAAGACAACCTAAAAGTGCAAGTAGTAATACTGTTTTTTTCATTTATGTGTTCGTTACGTTTTGTTTGTTTTTTTAGCTCAAAGCTAATTTATGGGTGCTAATAAAAACTTTTATTAGCTAAAATACATTAAAAAACTAGCTAGTTTTTTAATGTATTTAATATAAGACTTATTTTAACGGAAATAGTTTAAATGGTACCTAACTTTTTATAAAAACACAACAAAAAATATCTTGTTATATTTTTTTAACAAAAAGCTTTCCCTATTAAAAAATATTGTAGATATTTACGGTATTAAAAACAATAGTATGTCATTTATTCAATTACATCATCATCATCACAGTTCTTGCACCCAAGCGAGCTAAAGATGTATTGAATAAAAAAATATATTCCAAACCCGTTTGAGTGAATCAAACGGGTTTTCTTTTTCCTATAGTCGAAACTGCTTTCCCAAATGATTTTACTCAAACTAAATTAAAAAGTATGAGTAAACTAAAAATCGCAGTTCAAAAATCAGGAAGGTTGTATCAAGACTCCCTACAATTACTAGAAGATTGTGGTATTTCTATAGATAATGGTAAAGATCAATTAAAAGCAAAAGCCAGTAATTTTCCATTAGAAGTGTTTTATTTAAGAAATAGTGACATACCACAATATCTGAAAGATGGAGTAGTAGATGTAGCTATTATTGGTGAAAACCTACTTGTGGAAAAAGGAAACGAAATAACAGTAGTAGAAAAATTAGGTTTTTCAAAATGTAGAGTTTCATTAGCAATTCCCAAGTCCGAAAGTTATCAAGGGATTTCCTATTTTCAGGATAAAAAAATAGCTACCTCATACCCCAAAACAACCGAAAAATTTCTACAAAAAAACAATATCAATGCACAGTTACATATTATCAATGGTTCGGTTGAAATTGCGCCAAATATTGGATTAGCAGATGGTATCTGTGATATTGTTTCAAGTGGTTCGACACTTTTTAAAAACAATTTAAAAGAAACTGAAGTTATTTTGACTTCAGAAGCCGTTTTGGCAGTTTCACCTCAAATAGTAGCAGTGAAACGTGAAATTTTAGCCAAATTACAATTTAGAATTCGGTCAATACTAAAGGGAAGGGAGTCTAGGTATGTCTTGCTTAATGCTCCTGATGATAAACTCCAAAACATTATAGATATTTTACCAGGTATGAGAAGTCCTACGGTACTTCCTTTAGCCCAAAAAGGATGGAGTTCAGTACATTCTGTATTGAATAAAAATGAATTTTGGGAAATCATCGATGAATTGAAAGCACAAGGGGCAGAAGGCATTTTAGTTTGCCCTATAGAAAAAATGGTTGTATAACTACTAAACAAGCTTTATGAAAACTATAAAATATCCTAATAGAGAAGATTATAAAAGTTTATGTAAAAGAACTGTACTGAATAAAGAAAACTTAGAAAGTTTGGTAAAAACTGTATTAAAAGACGTGAAAAAGAATGGAGATGAAGCTTTGTTTAAGTATACAAAACAGTTTGACAAA
Organism: uncultured Tenacibaculum sp.; assembly: GCA_947496185.1. Lineage (GTDB taxonomy): Bacteria > Bacteroidota > Bacteroidia > Flavobacteriales > Flavobacteriaceae > Polaribacter. The sequence continues at coordinate 192,601 of CANMCD010000007.1, read as the reverse complement.
GCCATATTATCTTCTTTAGAAGTCTCAAAAAGTGAAATCACTAACGCTGAAACACTACTGAAAGAATCTTTAAAAAAAGCCATACAAACTGCTAAAAACAATATTGAAAAATTTCACGAATCACAACGTGAACAAGAAAATAAAATTGAAACGACTATCGGGATCACATGCTGGCGTAAAAGCCTACCGATAGAAAAAGTTGGTTTGTATATTCCTGGGGGCACGGCTCCTTTATTCTCAACTATTTTGATGTTGGCAATTCCAGCAAAACTAGCAGGTTGTAACGAAATTATTTTATGTACACCTCCAGATAAAGATGGAAATATACATCCCGTCATTCTTTATACGGCTTCTTTAGTAGGGGTTACAAAAATATGTAAAGTAGGAGGAGCACAAGCGATAGCTGGCATGGCATATGGAACGAAAAGTGTTCCGAAAGTGTATAAAATATTTGGGCCAGGTAATCAGTATGTAACCAAAGCTAAAGAGTTAATACAGCAAGATGGTGTGGCTATTGATATGCCCGCAGGCCCTAGTGAAGTACTCGTAATTGCAGATGAAACTTGTAATCCTGATTTTGTAGCTGCTGACCTATTGTCACAAGCAGAACATGGAACAGATAGCCAGTCTATTTTAGTAGTAAATAAAGAAGTTTTGGTACAAGAAGTTTTAGCTTGTTTAACGCGTCAATTAAATGCTTTACCAAGAAAAGAAATCGCAACAAAAGCCCTTGAAAACAGCGCTGTAATTTTAATAAATTCAATAGAGGAAGCCTTAGAATTTAGCAATGAATATGCACCTGAACATTTAATAATTGCTTCGGATAATGCCTCAAGATATATTGATAAAATAAAGAATGCAGGTTCTGTTTTTTTAGGAAATTATAGTTGTGAAAGTATGGGAGATTATGCAAGTGGGACCAATCATACATTACCAACTAATGGGTATGCCAAAAATTATAGTGGTGTTTCTCTCGATAGTTTTATAAAGAAAATAACCTTTCAAGAAATCAGTCCTTTAGGTATTAAAAATTTAGGAGAAGCTGTAGAAATAATGGCGACAGCAGAAGGGTTGATTGCACATAAAAACGCTGTTTCATTCAGATTACAACGTTTAAATAAAAATCAAGTATTACAACCAAACAGAATAGTCGATGAAAAAATTTAATTTAGATACCATTATACGCCCAAATATTAAAAATTTAAACGCGTATGCTTCTGCTAGAGATGAATTTAAAGGACAAGCAGAAGTTTATTTAGATGCCAATGAAAACCCCTTTGGGCAATATAATCGTTACCCTGACCCAAAACAAAAAGCTATAAAAAAACGGTTATCTATCCTAAAAAACACGAAAGAAAATCAAATTTTTGTAGGTAATGGAAGCGATGAAGTTATCGATTTAGCATTTCGAATTTTTTGTAAGCCAAACATTGATAAAGCCTTGACTTTTTCTCCTTCCTATGGAATGTATAAGGTCTCGGCAGAAATCAATGATATTACACTAATCGAAGTGCCTTTAACAAAAGAATTTCAGATTAACACCAATCAATTAGACACTTATTTAAAAGATGAAACCTTAAAACTCATATTTATTTGCTCACCTAACAATCCGACAGGAAATTGTTTTGAAGCAGTTAGCATAGCATATATTATAGAAAACTTTACGGGTGTCGTTATCATAGATGAAGCATATATTGATTTTAGCTCGAAAGAGTCTTACATCACCGCATTAGACAGGTATCCGAATCTTATTATTAGTCAAACTTTTAGTAAAGCATGGGGCTTGGCAGGAGTTAGAGTAGGAGTTGCTTATGCAAAGCAAAATATTATTGACTTGTATAACAAGGTAAAACCTCCTTACAATGTTAGTAGCATTAATCAAAAAGAAGTTTGTAATGCCTTAGATAACATCCTGTTATTTGAAGAAAATAAAGCACTTATTTTAGAGGAAAAAAAACGCCTTATAGAAGATCTAGAAAAAAATCCTTTTGTAAAAAAAATCTATCCATCCGAAGCAAATTTTTTATTAGTAGAGGTTGATAATGCTATAAAAGCCTATCAAATGCTAATAGAAAAACAAATTATAGTTAGAAATAGAAATCATGTTATTCAAAATTGTATTCGAATAACCGTTGGTAGTAGATCTGAAAACGAAAAATTAATTACTGAATTAAAAAAACTTAGCTTAAAACTTGTGTAAAATGAAACAAAAAATATTATTTATTGACAGGGATGGAACTTTGATAAGAGAGCCAGCAGATGAACAAATTGATGCCTTTGAAAAATTAATTTTTTATCCCAAAGTCTTTCAAGGGTTGGGTAAAATAGCCAAAGAATTGGATTATACATTAGTGTTGATTACCAATCAAGACGGATTGGGAACGGAAGTTTTTCCTGAAGCAGCTTTTTGGCCTGTTCACAAGCTTATTATGAATACATTTGAAGGAGAAGGAATTGTGTTTTCCGAAGAAATAATAGACCGAACATTTGCTAAAGACAACCAACCTACACGAAAACCCAATACGGGACTATTGACGAAATATTTTTCGGAAGAATACGATCTAGCAAATTCGTTTGTTATTGGAGACCGATTAACAGACGTAGAATTGGCAAAAAACTTAGGAGCGAAGGCCATTTATATTAATGATGAAACCTATTTCGGGAAGAATGAAATAACAGTAAAAGAAAAGGAGTTAGCTCCTTATATAGGTCTGGAAAGCAACGATTGGAATACGATATATGAGTTTTTAAAACTAGATGAAAGAAAATCTGAACTCACTAGAAATACCAACGAAACCCAAATAGCCATTCAGATAAATTTGGATGGTACAGGAAAAAGTGACATTACTACAGGGATTGCTTTTTTTGATCATATGTTAGATCAAATAGCACGTCATGGTCAAATGGATTTACAAATTAATGTACAAGGGGATTTGGATGTAGACGAACACCATACAATAGAAGACACAGCTATTGCTTTAGGAGAGGTCTTTGCGAAAGCTCTAGGAAATAAACTAGGAATTGAACGTTATGGATTTTGTTTGCCAATGGATGATTGTTTAGCACAAGTGGTGATCGATTTTGGAGGAAGAAACTGGTTGGTTTGGGAAACAGTATTTAAAAGGGAAATGGTGGGAAAAATGCCTACAGAAATGTTTTATCATTTTTTTAAATCATTTACCGACGGCGCTAAATGTAATCTGAATATTCAAGCAACAGGAACAAATGAACACCATAAAATTGAAGCTATTTTTAAAGCATTTGCAAAAGCTATAAAAATGGCTGTAAAAAGAGATACTAATAAAATGATGTTGCCTTCTACCAAAGGGGTCTTATAGTATATAAAACAATGATAGCTATTATAAAATATAACGCAGGAAATATTAAATCTGTGCAAAATGCAATTACTAGATTAGGATATGATAGTATAATTACTAATGATCCCGATAAAATTAAAGCAGCTGACAAGGTGGTATTTCCAGGGGTAGGAGAGGCTAGCTCGGCAATGCATTTTTTACAAGAAAAGGAGCTCGATCAATTGATTGTATCCTTAAAACAACCTGTTTTGGGAATATGTTTAGGACTTCAATTATTATGTAAATATTCAGAAGAAGGTAATACAAAATGTTTAGGCATATTTAATACCACCGCCAAACGTTTCCCTCCTAAAGAAAAAGTACCTCACATAGGATGGAATAATTTTTCACAAATTAATACTTCCAACCTATTAAAAGACACCTGTCAGGAAGATGATATGTACTATGTACACAGTTATTATGCAGAAATATGTGAAGATACGCTGGCTGTTTGTAATTATATACAACCTTTTAGTGCTATAATGCAAAAGGATAATTTTTATGCCATGCAATTTCATCCTGAAAAATCAGCAGAAACAGGAGAAAAACTATTAAAAAACTTTTTAGAATTAAAAAAATGAGAATAATACCCGCTATTGACATTATTGAAGGAAAATGTGTACGATTAACCAAAGGAGACTACGACACAAAAAAAATATATAATCAATCTCCATTAGAAGTGGCTAAAGAGTTTGAAGCGAATGGAATTCAATACCTGCATGTAGTAGATCTAGACGGAGCTAAATCCAATCATATTGTGAATTATAAAATATTGGAAGAAATTGCGACTAAAACCAATTTGAAAATTGATTTTGGAGGTGGTTTAAAATCTGATGAAGACCTTCATATTGCTTTTGAAAGTGGAGCAAATCAGATTACTGGTGGAAGCATTGCTGTTAAAAACCGTCCAGTTTTCACTAAGTGGATTGCCAAATACGGAAGTAATAAAATTATTTTAGGAGCTGACTGTAAGCAGCGAAAAATAGCAACAAATGGTTGGTTGGATACTTCAGATATTGAAGTAATACCTTTTATAGAGGCGTATAAAGAAGAGGGAATTACGAACGTTATTTGTACCGACGTTGCTAAGGACGGAATGCTACAAGGTGCTTCGATTGATCTGTATATTGAAATTTTAGAAAAAACAACAATTAACCTAATCGCAAGTGGGGGGGTAAGTAATCTTGAAGATTTGTATAAACTCAAAGAAATTGGCTGTGAAGGAGCTATTCTAGGAAAAGCAATTTATGAAGGAAAAATCACAGTAAAAGAATTACAAGCGTTATGTTAAAAAAAAGAATAATTCCCTGTTTGGATATAAAAAATGGACGAACGGTAAAAGGAGTAAATTTTATAGCGATTAAAGATGCTGGTGACCCTGTTGAATTGGCTAAAAGGTATGTAGATCAAGGGGCAGATGAGCTTGTTTTTCTAGATATTACTGCCACGTTAGAGGAAAGAAAAACTCTTATAACATTGGTAGAAAAAATAGCCGCTGAAATTAATATTCCTTTTACGGTAGGGGGTGGAATAAGCACTGTAGCTGATGCTTTACAACTAATTAATGCTGGAGCAGACAAAATAAGTATTAATTCTTCTGCTATTAAAACCCCGCAACTAATTACGGATTTAAAAAATCGTTTTGGAAGCCAATTTGTAGTTGTTGCTATTGATACTAAAAAAATAAACAATGATTGGAAAGTTTTTATCAAAGGGGGGACAGAAGAAACTTCATTATCCACAGTTCAATGGGCAAAAAAAGTAGCAGCATTAGGGGCGGGCGAAATATTACTTACTTCTATGAATAATGACGGTACAAAATCAGGATTTGCATTAGACATAACAAACCAGGTGAGTACTACGTGTTCTATACCTGTGATTGCTTCTGGAGGCGCTGGTAATGAGGCACATTTTACCGATGTTTTTCAACAAACAGCAGCCAGTGCAGGTTTAGCAGCAAGCATTTTTCATTTTGGAGAAATCCCGATACCCAAACTAAAACAATATTTACAAGAACAAAACATTCCCATAAGATGCAACTAGATTTTAAAAAAGGAAACGGATTAATTCCTGTTATTATACAACACAATACTACGATGCAAGTACTGATGTTAGGTTATATGAATGAAGAAGCCTATTTCAAAACAAAAGATGAAAACAAAGTAACGTTTTTTAGTAGAACCAAAAATAGACTGTGGACCAAAGGAGAAACATCAGGAAACTTTCTTTTGGTTAAAAAAATGATGATAGACTGTGACAACGATACACTACTGATCAAAGCGATTCCAAAAGGTCCTACCTGCCACAAAGGATCTACTTCTTGTTTTGCAGAAGAAAGCTCAAAAGGTTTTATGTATGATTTGGAAGAAACTATTCACGATAGAATCGACAAGGATGTTGAAAGTTCATATACAAATAAGTTATTTAAAAGAGGGATCAATAAGGTAGCTCAAAAAGTAGGAGAGGAGGCTGTAGAATTGGTTATAGAAGCTAAAGACGAAAATATAGATTTATTCAAAAATGAAGCAGCAGATTTACTGTACCACTTGTTAATTTTACTAAAGGCCAAAGATATTACATTAGTAGATATTGAAGAAATTTTAAAATCAAGAGCATAAGTATATTATATAATATAATTAACATTTTTTATGACTTTTTTTAGATTTTGTTTGTTAGGTAATAGTAAATTTACCCCATGAAAGAAGCACTTCAAAAACTAACAGCTGAATTTGAATTAAGCGTTCATAAGGCTAACTTTGTAAAAATCACTTTAAGTAAACCGCAAAGAAAGAGCAATGAGCTGGTTAATGTATATGTCAGGGAAGTAGAGATTAGAGGCAACTCTTATTTTCAGTTTTTGTATCGAAGTGTAACAAATGATCAGGTTAAAAATTATACATTTCGAGAATCAAAACTTGAATTGGAAAAATTGATAATTAATAAGTTTAATGCAGTAACTCTTTTTACTTTAGAAAAAGACGTGCAAATTTCAATTTCAAAAAAGAAAAAAGTAAATTATAGTTTATTTCAGCCAAGTATTCGGGTAAAACCTACCAAGGATCATGATAAAACAAAAGTTAAAAGAGCCAAAAAGAACACCTACTTATATCACTTAGGTATTACGGATAAGGAATTTAAAGTAATACCTAAAATGGCCGATAAATTCCGACAAATTAATAAGTATTTAGAAATTATAGAGAGTCAACTTAATGCTGTTAAACTGCCAAATCAGATTAACATTGTTGATATGGGGTCTGGTAAAGGATATTTGACATTTGCTTTATATGATTATCTTACAAATAAAGGCTACGATGTAACAGTAACTGGAATCGAATTAAGAACGCATTTAGTAGATTATTGTAATGAAATAGCACGTAAATGTGCCTATTCAAATTTGAATTTTGTAGCGCAACCCATACAAGCTTATAGTGATGACAAAATAGATGTGTTAATTGCACTCCACGCTTGTGACACAGCTACGGATGATGCAATTTATAAAGGTATTGTATCCAAAGCTCAATTGATAATTTGTGCTCCTTGTTGTCATAAACAACTAAGAAAACAGGTGAAGGGGAAAGAGCAAGAAAGCCCGTTGTTAAAGTATGGTATTTTTAAAGAACGTCAATTTGAAATGATAACAGATACCATAAGAGCGTTACTCTTAGAAAAGGAACAGTACAAAACAAATGTTTTTGAATTTATAAGTAATGAGCATACGCGTAAAAATATTATGTTGGTGGCTACAAAGTCATCCAAAACAGTCGATACAAGTATAATTGAATCTAAAATTAGCGCTTTAAAAAGTAGCTATGCTATAGATAGTCATTACCTTGAAACTTTGTTGTAAATAAAAATAATACAGGCGTATTATTAGACCGAAGTTTATTGTAAATTTACAGAACAATTAATAGGGAAACATGAAAAAATCAACGGGGCTAATCATATTAGCTTTTTTTGCTATTTATGTTATTTGGGGGTCAACATATTTACTTAATAAGATAGCAGTAACAGAAATTTCTCCATTATTTTTATCATCATTGCGTTTTACTACAGCAGGAACTATTATGTTAATTATCGCTAAGCTGATGAAATATCCTTTATATACATCTAAAAAACAGTTACTCAATATTGTGATTACTTGTTTTTTATTTTTAGTGTATGGTAACGGTGTTTTTGTGTGGGCATTAAAATACATTGATAGTGGCTTTGGAGCATTATTGGCGTCTACGCAACCGTTATTTGTCTTATTATTATTACGATTGATTGACGGAAAGGAAATGCAACGAAAGTCAATTATTGGTGTAGGACTGGGCATATTAGGCATGTATTTATTAGTAAGCCAAAACGAAATTACCGCTTCAGAGAATAGCATTTTGGGAATTTTTATGACCTTAAGTTGTGTGTTAAGTTGGAGTTACGGGAGTGTTTTTGTTTCGAAAGCAAATCTTCCTAAAAACTTTTTTGTAAGTACAGGATATCAAATGCTTATTGGAGGAATATTACTTTTTGTTTTTAGCTCGTTTTTTGGTGAAGAATGGCACTCGCCTACAATGTGGTCTAATAAAGTAACTTTATGTATGACACTACTTGTTATTTTTGGAAGTATTGTTGCCTTTACTGCATTTAATTATTTATTGAAAAATGTTTCTCCAGAAAAGGTAGCAACTTCTGCTTATGTAAATCCCGTAATCGCATTATTATTGGGGTGGTTTTTCTTGAGTGAAAAATTAAGTGTTCAATCAGCAATCGCTTCTATTGTTTTATTAACAGGGGTCTATTTTATCAATTCACGTAAAAAACAAACAAAAAATAAAGTTACCACCAAACCACAAAAAGTTTAATGATTTCCCCATTAGATTTTTTTACCCAACACAAAGGAGAATTTTGTTCGTTTAGAAAGGTTTGAAGAGTTGACTCGAAGATTTTAAAGTTTGTCCAAGTAACATGCTGATGCGGAATGACTAACCAATCGTGCTTTTTAGGAATAAAAAACTTATCACTTTTAAACATAGATAACTCTTCTTTTTTACAGTAAAAACCAACGATACAATTTTGATTCAATGGAGTAATGGCTGCATGCTGTTTTCGTTGTTTTAAAGGAATAAATAATTGAGCTTTAAAATATACTTGTTGTTTGATAGATGTAATATCAATAGGTAGTTTCTTTAGGTATTTAAGGGTTTCTTTTTGATAAAGTAACGGGAATTGCTTCTCTTTGAGTTTTGTTAATTTTTGAATAAGCGAATCTTTTTTATTAGGACCAATCCAATTATGCAATGGAGAATCGGATTCAGTTGTTGGTACAAACAAGTAGAACTTATATACAACCTCAAGATGAATGGGGATATTCTTTTGCAGTAAAATGCAATCAAGTTCTCCTAATGTAATTTTTTCTTGTTGTATTTGAATATTTTCAGCCAATATATCAATATGGGGACACTGACCTAATTCGAAAGAAACAAAACGTTCAACAAGTTTTCCTAAACGAGGGTTTTTATCGATGGTTAATGTGAATACACCCGTTTTTGATTTTTCGTTAGAAAAGTGTATTAAATCAAAAACACCTCTTCCATGCCATAGAAAAGGTGTTTCTAAAAATCCGTGATAACGAGATTGTATTTCTTTTAGTTTATTTGGGTTCAAATTTATTATTCTTTTAGTCCCATTTTATCTAAGACTTTTTTAGTAATATCGTGTTTTTCATCAATATAAGCAAACTCATTACCTCCAGTAGTCAATATTTGGGTATATCCTTGTTCTTTGGCGATTACTTTGATAGCTTCCGTCATTTTTTTATACAAAGGACGCATGTATTCATCGCGACGTATTTTTATTAGCGTAGGACCATTTTTACGAAGCTTTGTCAACTCATTCTCTATTTCTGCAATTTCAACCATTTTGCTTTTTTTAGTTTCTTCGCTAAAACTTTTTAGTTCCGCTTTATACTTTTTAATTTTAGCATTATAAGCTGCTACTTTTACTTGAAAAGAAGAATCTAATTTTTTAGCAAATTTATCCGTTCTTTCCATGGCTACTTTGGTTTGTGGCATTTTACCAATAATAAAATCCGAATTTATAGTACCCACTTTATTTTGTGCTATAGTATAAGATACCGTAAGTAATATAAGGAAAAAAGTAATTTTTGATTTCATGATTTCTGTAATTAACGCGGCAAAACTATAAAAAGTGGACAGTCATCTACCTTAAGTTAGTGTTAATTTTTTATCAATGATAATTTTAAAGCGGTCTTTTTTATAAAATATCCAATATTTTGTTTGAAATTTCATCAAAGGAAGTTTCATAATCAAACCAAATAATATTCGTGTCTTTACGAAACCAAGTACCTTGTCTTTTAGCAAAACGTCTAGTGTTTTTTTTGATCTCACTAATAGCGAATTCTTTTGTATAATTTCCTTCAAAATATTCAAATAATTCTCGATACCCTACCGTTTGAAGTGCGTTTAAATCTTTATGCGGGTGTAATGCTTTTGCTTCTTCTAATAGACCATTTTCAATCATAATATCAACACGTTTGTTAATTCTATGATAAAGAGTTTCTCTCTCAGCTGTCAATCCGATCTTAATACTTTTAAAATTTCTTGCAGTCTTGGGTTTGTTTTTAAAAGAGCTATAGGTTTGACCTGTTCCAATACATATTTCTAAGGCCCGTATTAAACGATGAGGGTTGTCTATGGCTATTCGATTAAATGATTCAATATCTAACTCTTTAAGTTTTGATTGTAGGTATTCAATTCCTTTTTCTTGTAATGCTTCATTTAAGCTTTTTCTAATCGTGGGAGCTACATCAGGAAAGTGATCTAAGCCTTTAATGACGGCATCTACATATAAACCACTTCCTCCAACCATAATTTGAATTGGATTTTTTTCAAATAATACGGATAACTTTTCCAATGCGTCTCTTTCGAATTGTCCTACACTATAATTTTCAAAAATACTTCTATTTTGTATAAAATAATGAGAAGCAGCCGCTAGTTCATCTGTATCAGGAACCGCTGTTCCGATAGACATTTCTTTATAAAATTGGCGAGAATCACAGGATACAATTTCACAATCAAAATGTTTAGCTAACTTGATACTCAAAGCCGTTTTACCAATAGCTGTAGGCCCAACAATCGTAATAAGTGTGTTTGTCATTTATTTTTGAAGTTTATTTCCACAACGGTTGCAATAAACCGCATTGTCATCATGCATTTCATGAGAACAATGATCACAAGATTGTGTATTCAACTGTACATCCTTTATTTTGGTCATTTCTGAACTTACAATTCCTGTAGGTACAGCAATAATTCCGTATCCTAATATCATAATTACACTAGCAATTAACTGTCCAAAAGGCGTTTGTGGAGCAATATCTCCATATCCTACCGTAGTTAAAGTTACAATTGCCCAATACACACTTCTAGGGATACTAGTAAAACCATTATCACCGCCTTCAATGAGGTACATTACCGTTCCAAGAATAGTACATAATATTAAAACAAAAAATAAAAAAACGGCAATTTTGGCCCTACTTGCTTTTAAGGCTTTTATAAAATTGTTAGATTCTCCTACAAAGCGCGCTAATTTTAATATTCTAAACACTCTTAACAAGCGTAAAGCTCGTAATGCAACTAAACTATGTGTGCCAATAAAAAAGATGGATAGATATTTTGGAATAGTCGAAAGAAAATCAATGATACCATAAAAACTAAAAATATAGCTACTTGGCTTTTTAATAGCGATAATTCTTAAAATATATTCTATGGAAAATAAAATAGTAAGAATCCATTCTCCTATGTTTAAAATATCTCCATAGGCTGCTTGAATTTCTTGTACACTTTCAAGCATAACAAATAGAATAGAAGCTAAAATAGCGACTAACAATGTTACATCAAAAAGCTTACCCTCTTTGGTGTCTGCTTCGTATATGATTTCATGAAGCCTATCTCGCCAAGGTTGTGATTCTTTTTTCAAAAATGAATAGCATTAATTATTTAACAAAAATATGTTTTTGAATGGAGTTTATCAAATCTGCTTTTATCTTTACACTTAATTATTCTTTTTCAGGAAGTGATCTAAAATGAGGTGACTGTTCTTGTACTACTTTAATTATAAAATATTTAGTATCTCCTAGCCAGAAAAAAGTACCAAAACGTTCCTTATAATGTACTTTGACATAACTCCCTTGGTATTTTTGTAAATCTTCAATAACCTTTTTCTCTTTATCTTCTATTGAAAACGAAAAAATTTGTGCTCCTGAAATTCCTTGACTTATTTCTCCTTCCCAAGTTTTAACCAATACTCCTTTGTAGCTAATTTTTATAAGTTCACCCGAACGAACTCCTTCACTATAGGGTATAAAATAGATAAAGGCGTAATATAAAAAAGCTATTACGGTAATACCTATTAATATTAAAGCTAATATTTTTTTCATATCTAGAATAGATTTTCAATATATAATACGGTTAAATTATCTTTAAAATTTATAATTCGAGTTTACCGTAAAATCGTATCTCAAACAAAGGTAAGGTTAAATTTTATTTTCGTTATCTTAAATGAAGGATATTAGACTTGCAAAATGGATTGAATTTGGTAAGTTTGTCTATCTTCAAAAAAAAGGGATGATGAATTATATATTATTTGATGGTGATGCCAGAAAGTCTTTATTACCATTCACTTATACAAGACCTGTTGCAGATATAAGAATCGGAATTTTAACCATTCGTGAAAAGTGGGAACACTTTTTAGGCTATACTACGTCTACAATTACCGAAGAATATTTAGAAGAGAAGTATCCTATGGTTGAAATGGAAGAAAATATTTTATTGAATGCCTCATTTTTGCCAACACATTTACTGGTAGAAATGATCAAAAAATTAAAGCCAAACCAAGCAATATTCAAAGGAGACGATGTTGTTGCTTTTTATACCCTAGAAAATCAAGAAGAAGTTGATTTTTCTGCATATGAACAAATAGACTATGAAGAAGATTTATTACAAATTAAGAATACGTGGGATATTTTTAGTCAAAATGCCCAAGCTTTAAAAAATGATTTCGACCTGATAACAGAAGGAAGAACTTCACAACCAATTCCTGAAACAGTTAATTGTATTAATAAAGAGCAAATATTCTTAGAAGAAGGAGTACAAATATCTTTTGCAACTTTAAACGCTTCCAAAGGACCTATCTATATAGGTAAAGATGCTTTAGTTATGGAAGGGGCTCTTATACGAGGTGGATTTGCTATGTGTGAAAAATCAATTTTAAAAATGGGAGCTAGAATCTACGGACCAACCACTTTAGGCCCGCATAGCAAAGCAGGAGGAGAAATCAATAATTGTGTATTTTTTGGTTATTCTAGTAAAGGACATGATGGGTATTTAGGAAACTCGGTATTAGGAGAGTGGTGTAATATCGGAGCAGATACCAACAATTCAAACCTTAAAAACAATTATGCTGAAGTAAGAATATGGAGTTACGAAACTGAACGGTTTGCTAAAACTGGATTGCGTTTTTGTGGATTAATGATGGGAGATCATTCTAAATGCGGTATTAATACGATGTTTAATACTGGTACAGTAGTCGGTGTTTCAGCTAATATTTATGGAAGTGGGTTTCCTCGCAATTTTATTCCCTCTTTTAGTTGGGGCGGCGCTGCAGGCTTTAAGGAGTACAAAACCAATAAAGTATTTGAAGTAGCAGAAGTGGTAATGAGCAGAAGAAACATGGTTTTTGATGATAAAGAAAAAAGAATTTTTGAGCATATTTTTTCTGAAACTGAAAAGTATAGAAATTATTAATAAAAACAGAGCTACCTTAAGAAAATGAGGTAGCTTTATTTATTTCCACGAATTAATCCCAATATTTTTACTCCTCTGGCCTTACAGCCTTTACTTTCGTGAACTATTTTAGTACTAATCAAGTGTTCCAACTCGGGGTGTACCCAGTCTTTTTCTAAACCAAATAGGTATAAACTGGTCATAGTATAGGCCCTTACAGCAATTTTTTGCTTGGTAATTAACCAGTCAAATCCAGTTTCAATGATATTATCAATATGGGTGTTTGTTAACGTATACTTTACTTCATTATCCCTTTTGGAAGTATAAGCAATCGCTAAATGTTCACAAATTTTAGCACAAGGACGCGTTACGCTATCAAAGTGAACAGTCGAAATTTTTTTTGTAAAATCATCAAGATAAGGGAGAATAAAAGAAATACCTCGATGCGTGCAAATCCACTCCAAAACCCAAGCAGCCTTGATAGATAGTTTATTATCAGTTTCAAACACCATAGCAACTAAACTATCTCTTAATTTTTTATTTTCAAATACAATATTTGCCACATGATTTCGGTTAGTTCTAGAAGCATTTTGCATGTCTGAAAGCATAGAATTTAAATTATAGGCATTCATTTTCAATATGTTTTGTAAATTTGAACAATAAAATAACGATTAAATCCCCTTAAAAGATGATTAAAAAGTCCAATATAAGCAGAATGGGAGCAATTTTGGCTGTGACTATTACTTTTTTTAGTGTGAGTGTTATCGCTCAAAAAACAAATAAAATGAATGCAGAAGGAAAAAGGGTCGGTACTTGGAAAAAGTACCACAAAAATGGTAAAATACGTTATGAAGGGCAGTTTGAAAATGGTACAGAAGTAGGTGTTTTCAAATTTTATTCTATGTTATCTTCCAAACAACCTGTAATAATCAAAGATTTTTCTAATGGTAAACCCGGTAGTGCTAATGTTAAGTACTATTCTTTAAGTGGTAAACTTAGAAGCGAAGGTATTATGGAAGGCAAAAATAGAGTAGGAAAATGGATCTATTATATGGCCAGTGGTAAAATATCTTCTGAAGAAAATTATTTAGCGGGTAAATTGGATGGAGAAGTTAGAAATTATTACCCAAATGGTTTTTTGACAGAATTATCCCAATACAAAAATGGGCAAAAGCATGGAAGTTCTAAGATCTATACCGAAGATGGTATTATGATTGAAGATGTTAATTACGTAGCTGGAAAAAAACATGGTGAAGGTAAATACTTTGATTTGAAAGGACAATTAAAAGAAAAAGGAAACTATGAAAATGGACGTAAGGTAGGGAAATGGGAGTTTTACATGAATGGAGAATTAGCCAAAAAGAAGAAAAAGAGGTTGTCTGAATACGACGCAGAGTAAACCTTATAAAATGGAAACTTATTCATAAATTTGCATTTTCTTAAAATGTAAGTATGAAAAGAGTAGTAGTTGGTCTCTCTGGTGGAGTAGATAGTAGCGTTACAGCATACCTTTTAAAACAACAAGGGTACGAAGTTATCGGATTATTTATGAAAAATTGGCATGATGATTCGGTAACGATTTCTGAGGAATGTCCTTGGTTAGAAGATAGTAACGATGCAATGATTGTAGCGGAAAAATTAGACATACCTTTTCAGACAGTAGATCTAAGCAAACAATATAAAGAACGTATTGTAAATTATATGTTCAATGAATATGAAAAAGGACGAACACCGAATCCAGATGTATTGTGTAATCGTGAGATAAAGTTTGATGTATTTATGGACATTGCTTTACAGCTCGGTGCTGATTATGTAGCTACTGGACATTATTGTAGAAAAGAGGAAGAAATAATTAATGGGAAACCTATATATAAACTATTAGCTGGTAGGGACACTAATAAAGATCAGTCTTATTTTTTATGTCAGCTTTCTCAAAAACAATTAGCAAAAGCACTTTTTCCCATTGGAGAACTTACAAAACCCGAAGTTAGGGAAATTGCAAAACAAGCGGACTTAATTACTGCAGAGAAGAAAGACTCTCAAGGACTTTGTTTTATAGGAAAAGTAAGGCTACCTGAGTTTTTACAACAAAAACTACAACCAAAAGAAGGTTTGATTGTTCAAATTCCTTCTCATCACGAAGCATATCATCAAGAACTACCTATTTTTACTAGTAAAGAAGCAGCATTGTCTTACGCTTCTAAAAAGTACCAATATCAGAAAGAAGACGGTAAAGTGGTTGGAAAACACCAAGGAGCACATTATTTTACGAAAGGACAACGAAAAGGATTGGCTGTAGGAGGAACGAAGGAACCCTTGTTTGTCATAGAAACAGATGTAATTGAAAATATTATATATACAGGTGAAGGAAAAGAACATTCGGGTTTGTATAGAAATGTATTATTTGTTTCTAATGAAGAGCTACATTGGGTTCGTGAAGATTTACGCCTAAAAAACTCTCAAAGTATGGAAGTTGCTGCGAGAATTAGGTATAGACAACCGCTAGAAAAAGCTATGTTATATCAAGTAGACAATGGAATATTTGTTGAATTTTATAACAAACAATCGGCAATACAGGAAGGACAATTTGTAGCTTGGTATAAAGATCAAGAATTGTTGGGGTCTGGAGTAATTAGTTAATAAAACATCTATCTCACTGGTTTTTTCTTAAAATAAAATACTAATTTAGTTAACATGAAAAAACTACTCCTCACAATTACTATAGTAATATATAATTCAATATGTTACTCTCAAATCGAAGATGCCTGGGTGTTTTTTAAAGACAAACCTGATGCAAATTCCTATTTATCCAATCCATTATTGATGCTAAGTCAACGGTCAATAGATAGAAGAAATACACAAAATATAGCAATAGACACTAAAGATGTTCCTGTAGATCAATATTATTATACTCAAATTAAAAATTCAGCAAATATTGAAGTTCTTGCAAAATCTAAATGGATGAATTCTGTTTATGTAAGAGGAGAACAAACTGTTATTGATGGACTATCAAATACATTTACCTTTATTGAAAAAATTGATTATGCAAATAAGTCTTTAAATTCAAAACCGGCAACTAAAAAAGAATCTAAAACACTAGTATACCAGAATAAATTTGAAAATATTGAGACTGATTTTAATTATGGAGTAGCAGAAAATCAAGTAACTATGCTAAAATCCGATTTTTTACATCAAAACGGTTTTACAGGAGATGGAATGTATATAGCAGTGATTGATGCTGGTTTTCCTGGTGTTGATACCCATGACGGATTCAAAAGGTTGAGGGATAATAATAAAATTTTAGGAGGGTATGATTTTGTAAATCGAACTCCAAACTTTTATACAGGTCATAATCATGGAACTTTGGTACTTTCTGATATAGGAGGTTACATTGAAAACTCTTTTGTAGGAACAGCTCCTGATGCTTCATTCTATCTTTTTATTACAGAAAATGTGAATAAAGAAGAACCTTTAGAGGAAAGTTTATGGGTTGAAGCTGCCGAACGTGCCGATAGTTTAGGGGTGGATATAATCAATACTTCACTGGGATATTCTGTATTCGATAACGCTAGTTACAGCTATTCTTATCAAGACATGAACGGAGAATCAACCTATATATCTAGAGCAGCAGAAATAGGTGTATCAAGAGGAATGATATTAGTAAATTCAGCAGGAAATAGTGGTAATAGTGCTTGGAAATATATTACCGCTCCAGCTGATGCACCTTCAGTATTGACAGTAGGTGCTGTAAATGCTAATGAAAATATTGCTTCTTTTAGTTCTTTTGGCCCTACATTTGATGGCCGAATTAAACCAGAAGTGTTGGCCCAAGGACAAAGTACTTATGTAATAAGTAATAATTTTGCTAATCCTTCAATATCTAGTGGTACATCTTTTTCTTCTCCAGTAATGGCAGGAGCGGTAGCTTGTTTTTGGCAAGCATTTCCTACATATACAAATATGGAAATTATGCAACGAATCAAAGAATCTGCCGATCGTTATAATACTCCTACAGACCAACATGGGTATGGAATTCCAAATTTTGAACAAGCGTACATGGTTCTTTCAAACGATGCTGATGTAATAAAAAATGATTTGCAAATTTTTCCTAATCCAGCAAAAGATATTGTAAATATTCATAGTAATATCAGAGAATTTGATATTACGGTTATAAATTTACAAGGCGAAATAATTGATAAGAAAAAGACTACAAAAAGCATTAATATTGATAACTTAGCCCAAGGAATGTACATATTACAGCTAGAAACTGATGATAATGTGCAGAGAAAAAAGATTATTAAATTGTAAAATGCAACATAAAATTACGCAATTATTTGGCATTAAGTACCCTATAGTACAAGGGGGAATGATATGGGTCTCGGGATGGAAATTAGCATCAGCCGTTTCAAACGCAGGTGGTTTAGGCTTAATTGGTTCTGGATCCATGTACCCAGAAGTATTAAGAACACATATTCAGAAATGTAAAAAAGCAACTAATAAACCTTTTGGGGTCAATGTCCCCATGTTATATCCTGATATTGAAAAAATTATGGATATTATAGTAGAAGAAGGTGTAAAAATTGTGTTTACTTCTGCAGGAAACCCTAAAACTTGGACTTCTTTTTTAAAGGATAAAGGAATAATAGTAGTACATGTGGTTAGCTCTGTAAAGTTTGCATTAAAAGCTGAAGCAGCAGGAGTGGATGCCATTGTTTGTGAAGGATTTGAAGCAGGAGGACATAATGGACGTGAAGAAACTACTTCATTAACGTTAATTCCGATGGTAAAAGAACAAATAGGCATTCCTATAATTGCAGCTGGAGGCATTGGAACTGGAAAAGGAATGTTAGCAGCTATGGTATTAGGAGCTGATGGAGTTCAGATAGGAAGTAGGTTTGCGGCTACAGAAGAATCTTCTGCTCATGAAGCGTTTAAAAAGGTGATTGTCGAAGTTAAAGACGGAGGAACAGACCTTACATTAAAAGAGTTGGCTCCAGTTCGCTTGGTCAAAAATAAATTTTATGAAAATGTTCAAGAGTTGTATAAAAATAACCCAAGTATTGAGGATTTAAAAAAGCTATTAGGTAGAGCGAGGGC
This sequence comes from uncultured Tenacibaculum sp., assembly GCA_947496185.1. Classification (GTDB taxonomy): domain Bacteria; phylum Bacteroidota; class Bacteroidia; order Flavobacteriales; family Flavobacteriaceae; genus Polaribacter. Next base: position 174,369 of record CANMCD010000007.1, on the reverse strand, counting down.
AAAAAAAGGAATGTTTGAAGGTGATTTAGAAGAAGGGGAACTTGAAATTGGTCAAATTGCGGGATTAATTAACCAAATAAAGCCTGTAAATCAAGTTATGGAAGAGATTATTGAAGAATTTTCCAAAACAAAACAATTGTTTTCCGAAAGCACTTTTTTCTAAAAAAATAGAAAAGCCTTTAGTAATATGATAAAATACAGAGGGGTAAGTACTACTACTTACCCTTTTTTATTTTATAATAAGATGAATGAATAATTAAATATCATTCATCGATAGTTTTTTTTACTTCATCTGTAGTTAAATTTATATAAGCTAATAATAAGCGTTTTATTTAATTCATGGTGGTATCTTTAGATTGTAATTGAAAATATGATTACATGTTTTTAATTAAAAATTTAAAACTTTGTAAAATGAAAACATCAAATTTTTTTATACTAACTAGCTTTACTTTTTGTTTATTCTTATCAACGTTATCTACCAACGCTCAACAAGTAGTTGTTCAAAATGGAGTAGAGTATATGACTGACAAAGAAGAGATTGAAGACGAAAACACCTTGTCATTAGATCTTGTAAGTACCGTTAAAAAGACCGAAAATAAGACTTCTTTAAAGAAAAAAGCTGCTCAAAGAAATGTGAGTGCCAGTGATGTAGAAAAAATGTTAAGTAGAGGTAATAGCATTAGATACAGAAAGAAAAGAAACAGTGAAAAGTGTTTTGAAGAAACTGTTAATGAGTGTGATAAAAAAGAGTAGGAGCTTGTTTGTAAAAAAACATTCACCGATAGTTAACATTAATTCACCTTGTTTAACGTTTGCCTAAGCTAATAAAAAATAATTTACCCTTGTTAATTAATATCTTTAAGTGTAATTAAAAGTAAAACAGTCAAAAGTTATCTTTTAAAATATAATTTAAAACCTTATAAAATGAAAACATCAAATTTATTATTAGTAGTTAGCTTAGTTTTATATACTGTCTTTAATACAACCTCATTAAATGCTCAACAAGTAATTATTGAAAATGGTGTTGAGTATATGACTGATAAAGAAGATATAGATGATGGTAATTCATTATCACTAGATTTAGTCACTTCTGTTAAAAAAGCAGGAAAAAATACTTCAAAAAAGAAAGCGAACGTTAAAAGAAACGTGAGTGCCAGTGACGTGGAAAAAATGTTAAATAGAGGAGGTAATAACTTGAGATTTAGAAAGAAAAGAAACAGTGAAAAATGTTTTGAAGAAACTGTTGATGAGTGTGACAAGAAAGATGAATAATTCGTATTGAATAATACCGTGTTTTCTTAAAGGTTTACTTCAAAAAATGCTATGAATTTCACCCAATAGATTTTATAAAAAATAGAAGCTTACTGGCATAAAATAACTATTTTTGGAGGAAAGTTAGTTCAATGAAAAAAATAATTATCGCTAGTACTTCAACGGTTCATAATAGTGGATACCTTGAATATATATTAGATAAACTTTCCAATCATTTTCAAGGCGTATCGACTATTTTATTTATTCCATTTGCTAGACCCAGCGGTATTAGCTATGAGGAATATACTGCTAAAGCAAAAAAAGCATTTCAAAAAATAAACATTGACGTTAAGGGTATTCACGAATATGAAAATCCTAAAAAAGCTATTACTGAAGCGGAAGGTATCTTCACAGGTGGAGGTAATACTTTTGAATTAGTAACTCAATTATACAAACACAATCTTGTAGAAGTACTTAAAAATACGTTAGAAAAAGGAGTTCCTTATTTAGGAACGAGTGCTGGAAGTAATATTTGTGGGGTCAATATGAAAAACACGAATGATATGCCAATAGTATATCCTCCTAGTTTTGAAACCTTAGGTGTCATACCATTCAATATTAATGCTCATTATTTAGATCCTGATCCAGATTCTACTCACATGGGAGAAACCCGAGAGACTAGAATCAAAGAATTTCATATATTCAATGAAACACCAGTATTAGGACTTCGTGAAGGGAGCTGGTTAGAAGTTTCTGGCAGTCAAATTGTATTAAAAGGAAATCTCACAGCTCGACTTTTTCAAAGGAATCAGAAACCTGTTGAATTACTCAGTAATCAAGAAATTGATTTGTAAACAGATTAGTATTTTTCGCATTCAATAACAATCAGTTTATGAGCTATATTTGTAGTAAAAAACAAGTACTTATCACCACCATCTAATAATTTAGTTTCTTTTCTAATTTGTTCAACAGTTTTAGGAAAATTCCGAGTGGTAATATTTGCTTTCGTTTTTTGGGGTATATACTTTCGGAAAGTTTTTTTGTTATATAAAAATGAATTCAAAATTTTAAATGATCTCCCTGGAAATTTTTCTATAAATTTTTCTGAAGTATATAAATGTGAATTTTGGTGTAGTTTTGAAATATCAAATTTAATAGAAACTTGTTGAAAGCCACCTGATTTTAGAATAGCAGCATTCGGTTCATAAATATATTTTTTAGGGAAATCATAAATAGCGTTAGTTTCATCATTTTTTATAAAACTAAACACATCAGTAGTATCCTTCGTTATATTATGAGTACTAATAAGTACTTTATCATCATAACTTTTCTCGAGTAAAAAAAGTAATTCTTTTACTTCATTTTTAACTGCCAAAATATGAACTTCTTTAACATGCTCTAATTCATTAATGGCTTGTGAAATATCAAGAATTGGAGAACTTTTTATGAGTACATTATTTGACTTTGAAAATAATAAATCTAAATTGTCAGGTATATTCGGTAAACAATCTCTAAACAAAAAAACTTTTCCTTTTTTATCATTTCTCCTACAAGGATCCGCATAAATAAAATCATAATTGTTGTTGGTGTTTATAAGAAATTCAATACCATTGGTAGAAACTGTTTTAATATTATTATTTTGAAGTTTATTGAAATTATGGTTGGCTATTTCAGATAAATACTCGTCTATTTCACAATGAATAACTTGATCAAAAGTTTTAGAAAAATAAAAAGAATCTACTCCAAACCCGCCGGTAAGATCAATGATTGATTTTCCGTTTATAAGTCTCAATTTATAATTAGCTGTTATTTCGGAAGATGTTTGTTCGATATTTAGTTTTGACGGATAAAAAATATTTGAAGTATTAAACCAAGAAGGGAGTTTATGCTTTGACTTTTGTTTAGCTATAATCTGGTTTGCAAGTTCTTGTATCGTTATATTCTTAAAAGGACTACCTTTTAAGATTAGTTTATTGATATTCGTTTGTAAATTATTATTTATAAACTCTTGAACTTCTGATTTTAATATTTCTATATTCATACTGTTTACTAAGAATAATGAAGTAACATTGATTGAGACAAAAATACATCAATAAGCGTAAAACAATTATTTGATTATTACCTAAATTGTAATAGTCCATTTATTTGTTAAACTCTTCAAAAGTACCATCATCATATAAAAGAACTACTTTTATTAATTTTTTTCCATTCGCTGAGAATCGCGTATTTGAAACTTGAGTGTCCATTGGCTCGTTTTGAGCGAATAGAGAAGGTGTTTTATGCGATGGTTTTTCCGCAGTTTTTTTAGTAATTGTTTTCTTAAGTTCTTCTTCCTTTTTTGTTTTTGGAAAATTACCATTACCATTTAATAACCAATACAGATCAACTTCTGGAAATTTATCCACTACCTTCATTACAAAATCTAAACTAGGTTTATTTCTCCCAGACATGAGGTGAGATATACTTGACCTTTGTACCTCTATGGCATCTGCAAAAGTAGACGAGGATAAATTATAATAATCGATAATAATTCGTAGCCTTGAAATAAACTCTATAGAATTCACATTTGTAAATTTAGTTATATTATCCAAAGTTATAAATTTTATAGAGAATTAACAAGAAGTGTGATTAATTTGTTAAAGTAACACTTTAAATTAAAGTATTACTTTAAATAAAATAATATAAATAACTGAAAAATAGGTTTTTATTGTTATTTATTGAAGTATTGTTAACCTAAAATATTTTGTAAACATCTCGTTTTTACAAATATAAACTGTTGTTTTTGATGTAAAAAAGAGGTTTACAAAAGTAAAAACTGATTGTTGTTAAATATTAACTACTAACACAAGCAAAACATAAAACACTATAAATCAGATCTTTATAGTATTTTAAGTGTAGTGTAAATTTAAATAACTAGGACTGCAACTAAAGTAGAATAGAATCATTCATTAGTAAGCATTAAGTCAAATAATTTCGGGTTTAAAATAGTCTTTTTTCAATATAAATACTAAATAGACTAGTTAAACATACTATTTTATTTCGTTATAATAGAGAAATATTGACTATTAATTTTAAATATTTTACATATGTAATTATATTTTTTTAATAAATATATACATATCAAGTAATTACTATATGGAGCAAAGAAAGAGGGATTCTGTTTAATTTTTAATCACATTATACAAAAGGTACTTTTTTTACGGTGAAATCAAGATTTCTATAGATGAATAGTATTGATAATCGTATAGTTTTTTTAATACCATAGGATTTAACATAAATAATAAGCTAATACGTTTTTATAATACTAACAAATAATCGCTGTATAGATAGATATAAAGTAATTTAAATCAGCTAATCTTATTTATAATAGAATATAGCCAGTTTGATTGTATTTATCCCTTAGAGAGCTTATTTTACTGAAATATCACTATAAAAATCACATATAGGGATACTTAACTATTATTTGGAGAGTATAATAATACTTTGAAGTAATATTATTGGATTATTATTTATACTTAAATAGAAGATATATTTCCTAAAATCTTATGTTATCAATATTTACAATTAAGAATATTAAACAAGGTGATTTACATATGTAAATCATGACAATTTAAGTCAATCTAATTTTAAATGAGTGCCTTAAATTATTAAGAATACTTAAACAAGAGGAATTTTATTTATATTACAATTGTAAACACACTTATTTATTTTAGTAATTTACATGTGTAAATATTTTAAAAACTCAACTAACTTAAACCATATATGTATTATTTATAACGAAATCACTTAGTTTAAGTAAACTGTAGATATTTTAAAAGAACCCCAGACAACTATTTAAAATTTAGGTAATGGAATATTTCTCTTAAGGGCATTTTCAATGAACTCATCTTGACTTTTTGTTTTTAACCGAAAATGAAATTTGACCAGATGAGGCACTTTTTGAAAGTCATAGTAGCGCTATGAATAAAATAAGTAACAAAATATGGGCGAACTTCAGCTATTTTTTAGGAAATAGAAAAAGTCAAGATAAGTTCAATTAAATAACATCGTATTTTTTATAATTTATAGAGAAGTATTTGATTTAATTAAGCAGTATAAAAAAGAGGTCGTCTTAAATAGACCACCCCTTAATTATTAATTATATATAATATTATTAATCTAACCCTTCTAAAAGACTAATAAATATTAGATATCTATTCACAAATTTATCAATATGACGTTTAGTGAATGTAACATTTGTTACATAGTGTTTTCAATCCATTTTCTTGCATTTACAAATGCTTCAATCCATGGCGATACTTCATCGGCTCTATCGTTTGGATAATTTGCCCAATTCCATTGAAAAATAGAACGCTCAATGTGAGGCATTGTAACTAAATGTCTTCCACTACTATCACACATCATGGCTGTATTATAATCAGATCCATTAGGATTATTTGGATATCCTTCATAAGCGTATTTTGCAATAATGTTATAATTTTCTTCAGATTCAGGTAAATCAAATTTTCCTTCACCGTGTGAAATCCAAACTCCAAGCTCAGTTCCTGCTAATGAAGATAACATTATTGAATTATTTTCTCCAATTTTAACAGAAGTAAATGAACTTTCGTGTTTTAACGAATCATTATGTACCAATTTACCGTGTACTTTATGTTCTGGATTAATAAGTTCTAATTCCATCCATAATTGACAACCATTACAAATTCCAACAGACAATGTATCAGGTCTAGCAAAAAACTTTTTTAGTGTTGCGTTGGCTTTCTCATTATATAAGAATGCACCAGCCCATCCTTTGGCTGAACCTAAAACATCTGAATTAGAGAATCCTCCTACGGCTCCAATAAATTGGATATCTTCTAAGGTTTCACGTCCTGAAATTAAGTCAGTCATGTGAACGTCCTTTACATCAAAACCAGCTAAATACATTGCGTTGGCCATTTCACGTTCAGAATTCGAGCCTTTCTCTCTTATTATCGCTGCTTTAGGTCTTTGAGTAACTGTACCTACAGTATCTGCTATTTTCCCATTAAAATGAGTAGGGAAGTTAAACTTTAAAGGCTGATTTTTATAATTATCAAAACGATCTTTTGCTAAACCTTTAGCTGTTTGTTTATTATCTAACAAGTAAGATGTTTTGTACCATACGTCTCTCATCTCAGAGATAGATAAAGCAAAGTTATCAGCATCATTTTTGATATTTAGTCTATCAGATTCAACAACGCTACCAATATTAAAAAACGCTATATTTTGTGCAGATAAAATTGTTTCGATCGTTTCATCCGTTGTTTGAAAAATAATACCTGAATTTTCTGCAAATAGTAACTTTATTGTATCCGTTTCATTTAGACCTGTTAGATCAAGGTTGGCACCTATATTTACATCTGCAAAACATAATTCTAATAGGGTAGTGATTAATCCACCTGATGAGACATCATGTCCTGCAACAATTTTACCTTCCCTTATTAACTCTTGAATACTATTAAAGGTGTTCTTAAACTGTTCGGCATTTTGAATAGTTGGAGCTTCATTTCCAATTTTATTTTGTACTTGAGCAAACGAACTACCGCCTAATTTAAATTTATCTTGAGATAAATTTATATAATAAATATTTCCTTTATCTAATTGAAATACTGGTTCAACAACTTTTGAAATATCATTACAATTTCCTGCTGCAGAAATGATTACTGTTCCAGGAGCGATCACTTCATCCTTCGGATATTTTTGTTTCATTGATAAGGAGTCTTTTCCCGTAGGAACATTGACTCCAAGATCAATAGCAAATTCTGAAACTGCTTTTACAGCTTCATACAAACGTGCATCTTCTCCTTCATTTTTACAAGGCCACATCCAATTTGCTGATAATGAAACTGACTGAAGCCCGTCTTTTAACGGAGCCCAAACAATGTTAGTTAACGCTTCAGCAATAGAATTTTTACTTCCAGCTATCGGATCTATTAATCCAGAAATAGGGGAGTGACCGATAGTAGTGGCAATACCTTCTTTTCCTTTATAATCAAGTGCCATAACACCTACATTATTTAAAGGAATTTGTAACGCTCCTACACATTGTTGTTTCGCTACTTTTCCTCCGACACAACGATCAACCTTATTGGTTAACCAGTCTTTACAAGCAACAGCCTCTAATTGTAAAACTTGCTTTAGATATTCGACAAAGTTTTCTTTGGAATAATCTAATTCGTTGTAACTTCTTTCTAAGGTCTTATCAACCATAGTAGTTTTAGGAGAGCTTCCAAACATATCCTCCAAAGCTAAATCCATAGGTTTGTTTCCTTTAGACTTAGATTCAAAAGTAAATCTATGATCACCTGTAACTTTTCCTACCGTATATATTGGCGAACGTTCACGCTCTGCTATTTTAGTAAGTTTATTGATATGATTTTCAGCAATGACTAACCCCATACGTTCTTGAGACTCATTCCCTATGATTTCTTTATCTGATAGGGTAGGGTCTCCAACGGGAAGTTGGTCCAAATCAATATCACCTCCAATGTCTTCAACTAATTCGGAAAGACAGTTTAAATGACCTCCAGCTCCATGATCGTGAATAGAAACAATAGTATTCTCATCACTTTCAACCATAGCACGTACTGTATTTGCTGCTCTTTTTTGCATTTCAGGATTTGAACGTTGAATTGCGTTTAATTCAATGCCCGATGAAAATTCCCCTGTATCAGCAGAAGAAACAGCTGCTCCTCCCATACCAATTCTATAGTTATCTCCTCCTAAGATAACGATTTGATCGCCTTCTTTTGGCGCGTCTTTGATTGCTTGGCTTTTTTTTCCATAACCAATTCCACCAGCTTGCATAATTACTTTATCAAACCCAAGCTTTCTAGCATCCTCTTCGTGTTCAAATGTCAATACAGAACCACAAATAAGAGGCTGTCCAAACTTATTTCCGAAGTCAGACGCTCCATTGGATGCTTTTATTAAAATATCAAGAGGTGTTTGATATAGCCATGCTCTTTCATCCATTGCTTGTTCCCACGGTCTATTTTCTTCCAGTCGAGAATAAGATGTCATATAAACTGCTGTACCAGCTAATGGAATAGATCCTTTACCTCCAGCTAAACGGTCTCGAATTTCCCCTCCAGATCCAGTTGCAGCTCCATTAAAAGGTTCTACAGTGGTTGGGAAATTATGTGTTTCTGCTTTTAAAGAAATAACAGATTCAAAATCTTTAACCTCATAATAATCAGGCTTATAATTGTTTTTAGGAGCAAATTGTTCTACTACTGGCCCTTTTATAAAAGCAACATTATCTTTATATGCAGAAACAATATCATTAGGGTGCTGTTTGGATGTTTCTTTTATTAATTTAAACAATGAGGTAGGTTGTTCAACTCCATCTATTACAAACGTACCGTTAAATATTTTATGACGGCAATGTTCAGAGTTAATCTGAGAAAAACCAAATACTTCTGAATCGGTTAACTTTCTTCCTATCTTGTTTGAGACTTCTTCTAAGTAATTAACTTCCTCCTCACTTAAAGCCAAACCTTCTTTTTCATTGTATTCGGCTATGTTGTCAATTTCAATAATAGGTTCTGGTTGAATATTGATGGTGAATGTCTCTTGATTAAGTTCCGTAAACTTTTGAAAAATCATCGCATCATAATCGGTATAATCTTCAGCTACCTGCTTAAATTCCTCGATTCGGATGATTCCAGATATCCCCATGTTTTGTGTGATTTCGACTGCATTGGTACTCCATGGAGTAATCATTGCTGCTCGTGGGCCAACAAAAAAGGCGTCGAGAGACGCCGCGTTTATTATTGATTGGTTTCCAAATAACCAAGTAAGCTTCGAAATCGTTTCATTACTTAATTCTTCTGTTGTTTGAACAGCAAAAACCTTGCTGTTTGCGTTTCCAAAGAAATGAATCATTATCTAGTTGTGTTTGTAATAAATTTAAGGGCGTAAATTTATAGTATTTTAGTTTAGAAAACAACAGTTTCTTTAATGTTTGTTGTAATTTATAAAAAAAGAGAATTATACCTTTACATTCAACAAAAGGAGCAGCCACCTAATGAAAATTCATTAGGTGCTGCTCCTTTTATAATTTGTTTTTTTAATGAATTCTAGGAATATTTTTTATATAATTACTCTCAATATACATTTCATTATCAAACTTGGTCATATTTTCAATACCGTTGATTTTTTCTTTATATTTTTTTGAATCATTACCTTTTGGAATTACTCCTCTGATTTTATCAAGCACAACTTTTAACATAACTTCATTTTCATTACCTAACTCTAGGAGGTTATTCCAACTATTATTCTCATCAACTTCAACACTTGGCGTAAAACCATGTGTATAATCACTCTGATTTAAAGAATTGTATATCTGAAATGTAATGGGTTGCATTGCCATTTTATGTGCAGGATTTACAGTGTTTCTATCAATATAATCAGACGAAGGAGAATCGTATAATGTAATCGAGCCAACATTTTTACCGTAAGTAGTCTCTCCTATAGTTTCCACTTCCATATAGGGTCTTAACCCATTTATAATCATTTCACTAGCAGATGCTGTTCCTGAAGTTGTTATAATATAAACTTTCGAAATATTAGTTAATCTATTTAAAGGAATATCTTGTCCAGGAAGATAATTTCCTTCAGGATCATATTGAAATATACCTTCTAAAAAAGGAATATTGTCGTTATAGTTTGGATGTTTATGATTGTATTCAATTTTAGCAAAAAGATCACTAGTGGTTCCTTGCCCATAGATCATACTAGCTAAATAAGCACAACTTAGTAATGATCCTCCAACGTTATACCTAAAATCTAAAATTAGTTCTTGAATTCCTTCCGATTTTAATTGGGCAAAAGCATTGTTTAATACTTCATTATATGAAGAACGGAAACCATTGTAAACCAAATACCCTACTTTTTTCCCATTAATGTCATCAAAAACTTTAATTAAATCCACAGGATTGTCTTGAACGACTCTTCTGCTTAAAGAAACGCGATGATTTTCTGTAATTCCATCATTTTCTCCTATAATAAACTCTACAGTATCCTCATAATAAGTTTTGATCGTTGTGCTATAGTTCTCTCTGGTTAACTTTACTCCGTTTAATCCTATTATAATATCACCTCTTTCTATTCCTTGATCCGCAGCAGGTGACTCTTTTGAAACATGCCTAACTAACAGAATAACATTTTTATCATTGATGGCTAAAGCACGAAGCCCAAGTCCAAAAGAAGTACTAATACCTTGAAACTGTTGTTCTTGTTCAACATAATCTTCAATAAACCAAGAGAATCTATCTATTTGGTCTTTTTGAAACAGCAAAGCATCAAATAATTTATCTGGAGTAGCAAATTTGTTCAAAAATTGATAATAATTATCAAGGTTATCATCCTTAGTATCATCAAGGTAAGAAACTCCTTCTTGCCAGTTATACCAAGAATTCATTGCTTTCCATACAAAATCATTTACAGGCTCATTTAGTGTAACTCCAGTATTATTTGTGGGTGTTGTTTCTACAACATCATCACTTCCACATCCTAATACCATAAATACACCCACAAGGTACATTAAGTACACAGTTACTTTAAATCTCATCTTTACGTTTTTTTAATCGTTAATAAGCTGAAGGAGTGTGATTTAAAGCAAATATAATATTTTTAAAATAATTATATTATTCTTCGATATTAATCCTGTTTCGATTGATTTCTCCTTTCTTTAAGGCTTTATAATTTTCATAACAATTCAATACAGCCTCTATTAATTGTAAATCACTAGCTTTTTTTATAAAGTACTCTGAATAATCACAATCAGATAAGAGTTTTTGTAGTTCTCCACTATCCATTTCTAAGTATTCCATCATCACTTCTCGATCAAATTTACCCGCCAACATTTTTCTTAGATTGTCTTCTTTTTTAAGTTTTTTAAGTTTTCGTAATTGCTTAGGTTTTTTCCCAAATAAATTATAAACTAAATCAACAGGGTTAAGTATTTTGGATAGGGTAGGGTTTACCTTCACAGGGCGACCTACCTCATACGTTTGTGGCAGTCCATTGATATGAATCCGCGTAAATTTATCTTTAGGAACCTGTTTAACATCTACTTCAAGTACCCCAATAAGTTTTGTAGATTTTATAACGACTTCTTTTACTTCTTCAGGCTTTTCAGCAAGTGATATCTCAACGTCATTACCTTTTAGTAAATCGTTAGTTACTCTTAATTTGATAGAAGAGTACCCCAGAAAAGAAACCAATATAGTATCATTGGGCTGCGTAGTAAGTCCGAATCTTCCTTTTTCATTGGTTATGGTACCTACTACAGTATTGAGGTTTAATACATGAGCAGCACTTAATGGTTTTCTAGATTTACTATCAATAATAATCCCTTTAAGTTTAGGAGTCTTGGTAGTTTGAGAAAAAACTACCATTGGTAGTACTAATAAAACTAATATTAAAATTTTTTTTTGCATAGTGCGAAAATAAGTATAAAACTAAGAATTCTGTAGGTAGTTTTCTCACTTTTTAATAGCAAAAGCACTAGACAGAATTTACAAACTAAAAAATGAAGTAAGGATGTTGATAACTAGAAAGGTTCAAATAATAAACAACAAACGAATATTTTTATCATTTATTATTTGAATCTTAACCGTTCTATTTATTAGTCTTTCTTGATGAGACTACCAGAACCTAATGATTTTTCGTCTACATATTTAGGGTTTCCTTTATAATACACATCTCCTGAACCAACAATATTAGCTTTAACCTTATTTTTGGCATAACATTCAACATTTCCAGAACCAGCGATACTAACTTTTACAGTATTTGCTTTTAACTCATAAGCTTCAACACCGCCAGAGCCTCCGATAGACGATTTTAATTTCCCAGTAGTCCCACTTAATTCTATAGTACCTGATCCACCAATACTAGCAGCAACTTCCTCCGCTTCTACCAAAGCTTTTATATTTCCTGAGCCACCAAGGCTGAAACTAACTTCTTCATCTTGTATTTTTTTCTTAACAAGAACACTACCAGACCCTCCTAATGATAAGCTTCTAATATTATCAAAGCATACAGTCACTAGTATTTTTTTTCTAGTAGAAATATTGACTCTATCTTTTGTCTTAATTTTTAATTTTCCACCTCTTACTTCGGTGATAATATAAGGAACAATATTTTCTTCTGCTTCAACAACTATCTTTCCTTCTTTACCTTCTTTTAAAATAACGTCAAAAAAGCCACTAACGCTTACTTTTTCGAAATGTTCTACTTGCCTGTTTTTGGTAACTAATTTACCATTACCTTTAACCTTATTCGAACTCCACCAATTTTGAGCTTGTACATTAAAAGTAAACATTATAATTAAAAGTATTACCGTAGTTGTTTTTTTCATGGTTATTGTTTTTTATTTGTTATTATTTTTTACGTAAAGGAGTTGTTAATTGTTCGTCTTTAGAGACACATTCCCATAACTAGCGGTAATGTTTATATTGGAACTTGTTTTTGAGCTTCCATAAACACCTTCATAATATTTTTTAGTGTTTTTATCAATACTTTTTAGAAGATCTATTCTATCATTTCTAGGATAATTAAAGCTACTGTACTTCATCGCTACTTTGAAAGTGAAATTGTTGTCAATGTTTGTTCTTAATTTAACTCCAGTATAGCTAGCATCTATTAATATACTTTCAAAACCCTTTTCAATATTTTTAACATATACACCACCAAAATCAGCATCTATTTTTAGACTTTTGGTTAGTGTTCCTATTTTAACCCTTCCATAATCAGAACTTCCCTCGATACTAGAAACCTTTTCTATAGCTAAACTTCCATAATCGTCACTAAAATTAATTTGATCAATTTCTCCTATTTTTACGTGTGTATAATCTGTGTTTAACTTTAGTTTTTTTGCACGGTTTATTTCAAAACTAGAGTAATCTCCAGATATATTTGCTGATTTCACATAGTTAATTTCAGAATCATTTGAATACTTTAATTCAATAGAGTTATGATCATTACTTAGCTTTTCTAAATTGATTGCTCCATAGCTACAATCTATAATTGCCCTTCCTTTAAGCTCGTTTAACAGCTCAATATCCCCATATTTATTATTTAAATTAACTTGATTACTTATGGGTAATTTAACAATATAGTTTATTTTATAATCCATTTGATCATTTCCCCACCAAGACCATTTAGAACGAGTGGTTTCGAATGTTGTAATGGCTTCAACTAGGCTTTTTGTTGCTTTAAACGTAACATCTATGGTGTTTAATTTCTTAGTTATATTGTCTAAGTTATCTCCCTTAACTTCAATTTTAACGGTTATTTCAACAAGATTTTTATCCCAAGTACTTACGTTAATATTTCCATATTTATTTTTGATATAGACAGTAGCATCTTTAACTACATCAAATTGTCTTTTAATAACTTTTTGTTTCTCGTGTTTTTTTTCAATATTGGCCAATAAAACCGCAGGAAATAAACTAAATAGGATAATAAATATTTTATATAAGCGCATCATGATGGTTAAATTTAGTAGGTTTGTTTTCTTGTATTTCTATCTTTTTTAGAAGATCTTTTAAAATTTGTAAACGTTTTTGATAATTCGTAATCATAGAATGGATAACCTCTTTTTTGTGGTTGTTTTCCGTTAGCTCTTTGGTAAATGATTTAAAATCGTCTTCTAACTCTTCTATTTGATCAAGAGCATCTTCAATAAGTCTTTCATTATAGATACTTCTATGTTTTTCTACTTCTTTTAGTTCATACTTTATTGATGTTGTAAAAAAAGTTTCCACTTCGGCCATTTTATCCGAAACATTACTAAGCGAATAAGGCTTGTTATCTGGATATAAGCTTCCTAAATAAAACCCTATACATAAAATAACGGAAGCAGCAATTCCCATCCACATTTTAAAAAAAGGTGTTGTTTTTTGTTGTTGGTATAATTTAGACTCAAACCTCATAAGGTGTCCTTTGGGAGGCTCTTCTATATCAAATTTTTGATCTTTAAAAAAATCTTCGAACTGATCTTCCATTTTTAATGTATTTAAACGGCTAATAACATTTGTTTTAATTTTCTTTTTGCTCTCGATATTATTGTTCTCACATTTTCATTACTATAATTCGTTATTTCAGTTATTTCTTCATAATCATATCCTTCAATTAAATTTAATGTTAATAGTAACCTATAATTATCTTTTAGCTTTTGTATAGTGTCTAATACTGTTTTAACAGGTATGTGCTCATAAGTATCTGTATATTCTTCGTTATGATTTTTTTCAGTACCTACAATTACTTTAACATCTTCATATCTTTTATTTTTTTTCAATTGTGTCAAACTTTTATTGATTACTATTTTTTTTAGCCAGGCACCAAAAGTAACTTCTCCTTTAAAAGTATTCAATTTTGAGAATGCCGTTAAAAAAGCTTCTTGCATAATGTCCTCTGCCTCAAATCGATCATTAAGAATACGATAAGCACAATTATACATGGCTTTGTAATAGTTTTTATATAATTGAACTTGCGCGTTCTTATTGTTTCGCTTGCAATATTCAATTAGTTGATCAGTGTTCAAATTTTGCAATTCAATAGTTGTTTTTCAATTAAAAGACTTCTTGCTTTTAAATTTGTGACAGTAGTTTAAGATAAAAATTATTTATCTAAATCTATATTTAATAGAAATAAATATAACTTTCATGTAATGAGTTATATAGAGGTTAACAAAAATATAAAGTTGCTAATTAGCGAAAATATGTATATTTGCTCAGATGAAAAATGTTAAGATAATAGAATGTCCTCGTGATGCAATGCAAGGGATCAAGAGTCATTTTATATCAACAGAGTCTAAAGCCACTTATATAAATTCACTACTAAAAGTTGGGTTTGATACTATTGATTTTGGAAGTTTTGTTTCCCCAAAAGCAATACCTCAAATGCGAGATACAGCCAAAGTATTAGAACGATTAGATTTATCTAACACACAAAGTAAACTTTTGGCAATTGTAGCTAATGTTAGAGGTGCCAATGATGCTTGCAGTTTTGAAGAAATCGATTACTTAGGGTATCCTTTTTCTATTTCTGAAAACTTTCAAATGAGAAATACGCACAAGACAATAGAACAATCTGTTGATACGTTAAAAGAAGTGTTGTCGATTGCTAATAGGGCCAATAAAGACGTAGTCGCTTATTTGTCAATGGGATTCGGTAACCCTTATGGAGATCCTTGGAATGTTGATATTGTAGGAGAATGGACTGAAAAACTTTGTAGTTTAGGGGTAAAAATATTATCTTTATCTGACACCGTTGGAAGTTCAACACCAGATGTAATTACGTATTTATTTGGTAATTTGATTCCTGCATACCCAGAAATAGAGTTTGGTGCTCATTTGCATACCACAATTAATTCTTGGTTTGAAAAGGTAGACAGTGCATACAAAGCAGGGTGCAGACGTTTTGATGGTGCTATTAAAGGATATGGTGGTTGTCCGATGGCAAAAGACGAATTAACGGGCAATATGCCAACCGAGAAGTTGTTATCGTATTTCACTTCCATAAATGTGGAAACTAATATAAGACCCATGAGTTTTGAGAGTGCTTACAATAAGGCACTAGAAGTTTTTTAAGAATTATGAAGGTTATTATAGTTACAATTTTTTTCGTTTTCTCTTTTTTTAATTATTCATCTAACGATGAAAAAATTGGAATGTGGAGTATAGTTAATGGTGAAATATTAAAAAATTTTTCCAAAAACGATAAGCTTGCTGCACATCATTGGAGAACATTTTATGATATATTTCCTAAGTCTATCACTAGAAAATACATAAAAAAATTAGTACTAATATCTGATGGACTTGATGAAAAGACAGGTGCTCTAGGTCCTTTGAATACTAAAAACGACCGATGGCAGTTGGTCATTGATACTATCGATGTAAATTTCAGAACAAAAGACAAAAGAAGACTTCAAGAGTCTGTTTATACCCTTATACATGAATTTGGCCACTTGTTAACGCTAAATAACACGCAAGTAAGACCTACAGACAAAATGCATCAACAAGAGGGGGAACCCTATTTGACTATCGAAGGAGAATCTTATAAAAATAGCTACCTTAATAGATTTGTATCTCTTTTTTGGAAAGGAAAACTTCTAGAAAAATGGGATATCATAAAAGAAAGACATTGTTTTACTGAAGAAAGTTGCGTAGAAAAACTATTTGGGCTTTATCAGGAAAATTTTTCAGATTTTGTAACAGATTACGCAGCAGAAAGCCCTGAAGAAGATATTGTTGAAAGTTGGACCTATTTCGTGCTTAAAAAGAGAATTAAAAACCCAAAAACGATCGCTCATAAAAAAATTAATTTCTTCTATCAATTTCCTGAGTTGGTTGCTTACAGAAAACTTATAAGATATAACACACGTTATTATTTACACTAAAAACACTATAAAAATTCTTTATTGTTGGTAATAATAATACTTCGGGGGTATTTATTTTGTAAAAGAAAAAACACCTGCTTGAAATAAAAAAAAAAACAATAACTTGTTTAGAATTACTGGTTTCAATATACTACCATTTATTTAGAATTCTCTATAAAGAAAGAATGTATAAGAAGATGTTACGTGAAAAATGTTTTTGATTTTTCCCAGTATTCATTCATCTCATCTAAACTCATATTTGCAATTTTTTTACCCGCTTTCTCTGCTTCTTTTTCTAAGTACTGAAATCGAGAGATGAATTTTTTATTCGTTTTTTCTAAAGCATTTTCTGGATTAACACCTATAAATCGAGCATAATTAATCATTGAAAACAATACATCTCCAAATTCTTTTTCAATTTCCTCTTGGTTTCTTTGTTGAATTTCACTTTTAAGCTCTGAAAACTCTTCTTGAACCTTATCAAGTACTTGGTCCGCATGATCCCAGTCAAATCCAACTCCTGCTACTTTCTCCTGAATCCTATTAGCCTTAACAAGCGCTGGTAAACTTTTGGGCACTCCTTCAAGAACCGATTTTTTACCTTCTTTTAACTTTATTTTTTCCCAGTTTTGTTTTACTTCTTCCTCATTAGCTACTTTTACATCACTATAGATATGAGGGTGTCTCTCAATGAGCTTATCACATATCGAATTAGCAACATCTGCAATATCAAAAGCCTTTTTCTCACTTCCAATCTTAGCATAAAAAACGATGTGCAAAAGCACATCGCCTAATTCTTTTTTTATTTCTTCTAAATCATCATCCAAAATAGCGTCTGCTAATTCGTATGTTTCTTCAATAGTAAGGTGTCGTAAACTCTCTAAGGTTTGTTTTTTATCCCAAGGACATTTTTCACGGAGCTCATCCATGATGTCTAATAAGCGATTAAAAGCAGCTAATTGTTGTTTACGACTATTCATTATAAAACCTATTCTTCTTCTTTAGAAGCGACTTCTTCTTCAGCAACTAATGTACCGAAATCAAAATTGGCTTTTACTAAACAATTGTACCACTGAATAATTTTTTTAATGTTTGAGGCGTATACACGCTCAACATCGAAATTAGGCAGTACTTCTTCAAAATAAGTTGTTAAAGTTTTTGCACTTTCTTTATGAGAGATGGTTTCTTTTCCATCTTCTTTGTCAGCTATATTTTTAAAAACTTGTGCTAAAGGAACTTCTTCCTCATAAGTATAGATCGCTATGTTTTCTAATAAACTTACGTTTTGCGTAGCAGTAATAGGGAATCGTTTGTCATCTGTAATAGACTTTACGATAACGCCTGTTTTAGTTTGAGATAAAATTTGAAATAGTCCTGGTCTTCCAGTAACTGCTATAATTTTATTGAACTCCATTTATTTATATGGTTTATTTTTAATTCTTATTTTTTACCGTTAGGGAAACGCATTCTATATCCGGGGTTAACTCTTCCTCTAGAAATATTATCTAACTTTTTCTTAATAAGCCTTTTTTTAAGAGATGATAATTTATCAGTAAATAAAACCCCTTCAATATGATCGTATTCATGTTGAAAAACTCTAGCCGCTAAGCCTCTATATACTGCTTTATGCTTTTTAAAATCTTCATCTTGATATTCTACAGTAATGATATCTTTCCTAAAAACGTCTTCTCTTACCTCAGGGATGCTCAAACAACCTTCATTAAATCCCCATTCGTCTCCTTCTTCCTTAACTATTTTTGGATTAATAAATACCTTTTTAAAATTAGCCAATGTTTCACGTTCTTCCTGATCAAGTTCGTTGTCTTCTGCAAAAGGAGATGCATCGATGACAAAAAGCCTTAGTGATTTTCCTATCTGTGGAGCAGCCAAACCAACACCTTGTGCGTTGTGCATGGTTTCTTTCATATTTACAATAAGCTTCTCTAAATCAGGATAATCAGGCGTTACTTTAGTTCCCATTTTACGTAATACAGGATCACCGTATGCAACAATCGGTAAAATCATTTATCTAAAAATATTTAAAATTCAGTGGCAAAAATACAAAGAAAGCTGGGTTTAATACAATTATTTGTTATATAAATAAGATTGTAAAATAATCGTAGCACTGACTTTATCAATAAGGCTTTTATTTTGCCGTTGCTTTTTGTTTAATCCACTATCTATCATTGTTTGAAACGCTAGTTTAGAAGTAAATCTTTCATCCATTCTTTTTACAGGTATTTCGGTAAATTCTCCTGTTAATTTTTGTAAAAAAGTTTGAATATCGGCTTCTATGTCACTAGCAGAATTATCAAGTTTTTTAGGTTTTCCTACGACAAACAATTCGACATTTTCTTTTGAAACATATTCTTGAAGAAAAATTAGTAGCTCAGAAGTATCTACAGTAGTTAACCCTGAAGCTATTATTTGTAATTCATCAGTAACTGCAATACCTGTTCTTTTCTTTCCATAGTCAATGGCCAAAATACGCCCCATAAATAGATTCTTTATCGCAAAAATAATGATTTTTAACAATAGCCAAATTTTTGTTTAAAAAATATATCTTCGTGCTCATGTAAAGAAGGCAAATTATATTTGTATTAAATTTAATTTTCAAAAATGACAGAATTACGATCTATAATTGAAAAAGCTTGGGATAACAGAGAGTTATTGAAAGAAGAGAGCACAGTTAATGCCATTAGAGAAGTTGTTGATTCATTAGATGCAGGAACCTTAAGAGTTGCTGAACCTACTGAAAACGGATGGCAGGTTAACGAATGGGTAAAAAAAGCTGTGGTATTGTATTTCCCTATTCAAAAAATGGAAACTTTGGAAGCTGGTATTTTTGAATATCATGATAAGATCCCTTTAAAAAGAAACTACCAAGAAAAAGGAATTAGAGTTGTACCAAATGCAGTAGCTAGACACGGGGCTTATATTTCTTCTGGAACTATTTTAATGCCAAGTTATGTAAATATTGGAGCATATGTAGATGAAGGAACAATGGTTGACACTTGGGCTACAGTAGGATCTTGTGCTCAAATTGGTAAAAATGTACACTTATCTGGTGGTGTAGGTATTGGGGGTGTATTAGAGCCTTTACAAGCTGCTCCGGTAATTATTGAAGACAATGCTTTTATCGGTTCTAGATGTATTGTTGTAGAAGGAGTAAGAGTAGAGAAGGAGGCCGTACTAGGTGCCAATGTAGTATTAACTGCCTCTACTAAAATTATCGATGTAACAGGAGATGAGCCTGTAGAAATGAAAGGGATTGTACCTGCTCGTTCTGTGGTGATTCCAGGTAGCTATACCAAGAAGTTTGCTGCAGGAGAATACAACGTTCCTTGTGCATTAATTATTGGTAAACGTAAAGAAAGTACCAATAAGAAAACATCTCTTAATGATGCTTTAAGAGAGTATGATGTAGCGGTGTAAAAAAGCACTATATTATTGTAAATTAAGGAGATAAAATGTTATTTTTGAGATTTAAAACAAATCATTGACAAAAATAACAGTAATAATACCGACATTTAATGAAGAATCCAATGTGCAAAGAGCATTGGATTCTGTTTTTTTTGCTGATGAAATTATTGTAATTGACGCTTTTAGTACCGATAAAACAGTTACTATTGTTAAGCAAAACAATGTAAAATTGATACAAAGAGTCTTTGATGACTTTTCATCTCAAAAGAATTATGCTATTTCACAAGCTAAGAATGATTGGATTTTAATTGTAGATGCTGACGAAGAATTGTCAGAAGAATTAAAAAACAGTATACGTAGTACACTCTCAAAAAAAAGCAATAATAAAGCGTATCGTATGCGAAGAAAAAACTTTGTACGGCATAAAAAACTCCACTTTGGGGGCTTTACAAACAAAATAATACGGTTGTTTCATAGAGAATATGCTCATTATCAAGGATTGGTACATGAACGTGTAAAAGTAACAGGTGAAATAGGTAATTTGTCAGGTGTAATAAATCATTACACCTATAAAGACTACCAACAATTTAAAGATAAGATTAATCATTATGCTAAATTGAGAGCTGTAGAGCTATTTAAAAAGGGTAAAAAAGTGTCTTTTTTTCATTTGTATATAAAACCCGCAGCAAGATTTTGTATTCATTATATTCTAAAATTAGGTTTTTTGGATGGAAAAAATGGGGCTATCTTTTCTTATTTAATGGCTTATGGTGTTTCTCAACGGTTTAATGAATTGATATTACTAAAAAAAGAACAAAATGAAAATAGGATTTGATGCGAAACGTGCGTATCATAATAGGACAGGGTTAGGAAATTACAGTAGAGATTTAGTGCGAATTTTAAATGAATTCTACCCAGAAAACCAATATTATTTATACAATCCCAAGCCAAAAAAAATTGACCGTTTACCTTCATCAAAGTGTGTAAACGAAAAACTACCAGAAGGGAAGTTTTGGAAAAAATTCTCCTCTATTTGGCGGCAAATTGCCGTAGCAAAGCAAGCAAAAAAAGATGGTGTAACTTTTTTTCATGGATTGTCAGGGGAAATTCCTAAGGGACTAAAAAAACATGGGATTAAATCTGTCGTAACGATTCATGATTTAATCTTTATGCGTTATCCAAAACTATATTCTTATTTTGATCGAAAAATTCACTTTTCGAAGTTTTTATATGCTGCCCAAAATGCTGATAAAATAATTGCTATTAGTGAGCAAACCAAAAAAGATATTATTCAGTATTTAAACGTTCCTGCAGAAAAAATAACTGTAATTTATCAGGGGTGTAATGATGCTTTTAAAATAAAGCGCTCTGATGAAGAAAAAATAAAATTGAAACAAAAATACAATCTACCCGAAACTTTCTTACTAAATGTAGGAACAATTGAAGAGCGAAAGAATGCATTGAGTATTGTAAAAGCGTTACAACATATAGATGTACCCTTGGTCATTGTAGGAAGAAAAACCAAATACTATCAACAAATACAGGATTTTATATCAAAAAACACCTTAAAAAATCAAGTCCTTTTTTTAGAGGGTTTGACATTAGATGAATTAGCTACGATATATCAACTAGCAACAATTTTTATATATCCAAGTATTTTTGAAGGGTTTGGTATTCCGATTATAGAGGCTTTGTATTCTAACACACCTGTGATTACTTCTAAAGGCGGTGTTTTTCCAGAAGCAGGAGGAGAAGCTACTGTTTATATAGATCCGTATAATGAAGAGGAAATGGTACAAGCCATAAACCTTTTACTTACTAGCAAAGAAAAAAGGGAAGAAATAGCAAGAAAAGGGCAAATTTTTGTTCAAAAATTCAATGACAGTAACATTGCCAAAAACATAATGAAAGTATATAAAGAAATGGAAGCTTAATATAAGCTTCCTTATTTCTTACCTGCATTTTTATTGTTATAGTATAAGTATTTTGTTGCGTGATAATAACCCATAGCCAAACTATCCAGATGGCTTGTAATTTTAGGAAATACTGCTTTAACATCATCTCCATTAATATCCGTTAATCTTCTTAAACTAGTAGTTTTTGATAAAACTGCTTTCGTAAAATAATAACCATCTTTCAAGACACCAACACTTGGTTCTCCATTTACTTTATTAAAAACAAATGCAAAATCTTTTCCAACCTGCGTCGTATCCATAGCATTTGAACCTAAAGTATAATTGATGTAGTCGTTCTTAGCCAAACTAGCCGCTGTAGGTACTAAATCAACTAGTTTTCTATATCGTGAAATAACGCTAGGCTTAAGATATTTTGGAGCATGAATAAAAAAAGGAACATGTTGATGGTGAACACCATAATCAAACTCTTTTTTAAATCTAGGAACACTAGTCATTGCCGTATTATGGTCTCCAAAGAATAAGAATATGGTATTATCGTAATAGCCAGAAGCCTTAGCTCTTTCTAAAAATTTATTTACATTAAAGTCTAGATATCGTAAAGCATTTAATCTTTCAATTCCATCAAAACCACCCTTTTTTAATGTCTCTTTAGAAAAATGATCTTCTGATAATGGTCTATAAGATTCTTTTTGATCAGGAACCGTAAAAGGCATATGATTTGACGCTGATTGTATATAGGCCACAAAAGGTTTTCCTTTCTTGTATTGTTTTTCTAACTCCTTATTTGCTTCCTTAAACAAATCATAATCATCAATTCCCCAGACATCTACACGATCTTCAACCTCATAACTACCCTCCTCAAAAACTTTTAAACCATTAATATTTGATTGAAATACCCCTCTTATATTTGCCCAGTTGGCACTTCCTCCTAAAAAGTATAACTTCTCGTATTCTTTAAATTGATCAAAGACAATACGCTGATTAATAATCATTGGGTTTCTTGAAGCTGTTCGAACTCCGTCTATATCAGGTAATCCCGTAATACTAGCAAATACACTTGCAGCTGTCCCTGATTTGTGTACAAAAAAGTTTGTAAATAGTACACTTTCTTTCATAATACTATCCATTTTTGGAGTCGTATTAGGTATAGGGTTTCCAAAGTAACTCATTGGGGCAACACCTAAAGATTCTAACATTACAAATACAATATTAGGTTTTTCCGTACCACCATTGTTTTCAAAAGTCTCTTTTCTAATAAAACTTAATGGTTTTTCTGATAAATTAAGTTGTTTTGCTATAAAGGGATAATATTTTTTTGTCTCTTCTATTGCGACTCCTTCATTTCTAAATTTAAAGCTATCAAAAAAATATAAAACAGGATTTAAAGCTAATTGATTTACTTTATTATTTTTAGAAAAAAAGGCTTGACTCCATCGTAAAGGATAATGGGTAAAGCTATTATAAATTCCCATTGCTAGCAGTAAAATCGTAGTAACGATAACTATGATTTTTGTTTTTTTAGTTACTTTTTCTTCTTGTTTTTTTAGTTTACTATAGGTATAGTTTATTACTTTATTTAAAGTGAAAATTATAATCAATAAACCTAATAATATTTTATAGATTGGATAACTCTCAAAAAGTACTTGGATAGAAATTTTTAAGTCAGTTAAAAAACGTAAAGAAGATGCGTCCACTCTCGAGTCTAAATAATCGTAGTGTCCGAAATCAAAAAAGTAAAATAAGGTTATTATAACATAAGCTATGGTCAAATAAATAGCGGTAATTCTTTTGTAAATCTTATGCTGATATAATTTTTGATTTATTATTAAAACCAGTAGCGCTAATGGAAGTAATACAAGTACACTAAGCTTTATATCAAAGCGAACTCCTAAACCAATTGCTTTTTTTATCTCTTCAGTTGATACTTGACCTAAGTCGTTATAAAAAAAATAAAAAATGAATCGAAAAATCGAGGTGTAACACCAAATCAGAAAAAAGTTAATAAGTAAGTATTTACTATAGCTAGGAATTTTTTGGGACATCTTTTTATAAATTTTGTGGGGCGCGAATATAACAATGTTCCAAAAAAATATGTCTTAATATTATCTTATATTATATAGTGAAATGATTTTTTTAGTTTAATTTTTTTAACCAAATAGCAAAAATTAAAAAGAGAACATACTTGATCAAAAAAAGACTATAAAACACACATAAACTTAATAATAAAGAAAACAAACACTTATATCACAACGTATTGTTTTTTTTGATAAAAAAAGAGCGCTAAACATTGAATTTTCTTAATTAAAATATTATAAAATTAGACTCAGAATATGAAATTTTATTGTAGTTTTAAAAAATTAACTAGATTACACAAATATGATTGAATTAGCTGGTATTATTATACTAGGAATTTTAGCGCAATGGTTTGCTTGGAAGTTTAAAATTCCAGCTATTTTACCTTTAATTTTGATTGGTCTATTAGTCGGTCCTATTGCCGCTGAATATTTTAGCAGTGATGGTAACAAATGGATCGAGCCTATTTGGAATGGTACTAAAGGACTTTTCCCCGGAGAAGGACTTTTTTATTTCGTTTCCTTGGCTATTAGTATCATTCTTTTTGAAGGAGGCCTTACACTTAGAAAAAGTGAAATTGCAAATGTAGGGCCTGTTATTACCAAGCTAATTACATTAGGAGCAACCGTTACTTTTATCGTCTCTGGTATTGTAGCGCATTATATCTTTAATTTAGGATGGGAAATTGCCTTATTATTTTCTGCTTTGATTATAGTTACTGGCCCCACGGTAATCTCCCCAATACTACGAAACATTCCGCTTACAAAAGATGTAGCAGCAGTACTCAAATGGGAGGGGATTTTGATTGACCCCATCGGAGCATTAGCAGCAGTACTTGTTTTTGAATTTATTAGTGTTGGAGGGGGAAGTGGCTTTACCAAAACAGCGCTATTGGAGTTTGCTAAAATTTTACTTTTTGGGTCAACTTTTGGATTTACTTTTGCTCATGCACTGATTTTCGTTATTAATAAAAAATTAGTCCCACACTATCTATTGAATGTGATTTCTCTTTCATTAGTTCTTTTCGTATTTGTTCTATCGGATTTATTCGCTCATGAATCGGGATTATTAGCCGTTGTAGTCATGGGAATGGTCATTGCAAACAGTAATTTAAAAAGCTTTGAAGAGCTATTATATTTCAAAGAGTCTTTATCCGTCTTATTAATATCCATTCTATTTATCTTATTAGCAGCCAATATGGATATGGACCAATTATTGTTGGTTTTTAACTGGGAAGCGGCCTATTTATTTGCAGCAATTATTTTTATTATCAGACCCTTAGCAGTATTCTTAAGTACACATCACTCTACGTTAAAATTTAATGAAAAGTTGTTTATTAGCTGGGTAGGGCCTAGAGGTATTGTTGCAGCTGGAATTGCTTCGTTATTCGGAACAAAACTCATGAAACAAGGGGTAGAAGGAGCTGAATATATAACTCCCTTAGTATTTATGGTTGTACTAGGAACCGTATTATTAAATGCAACTACAGCAAGAATTGTAGCAAAATTAGTAGGGGTGTTTCTAAAAAGCTCAGAATCTATCGTAATTGTGGGGGCTTCTGATGCGGCAAGAGTAATTGCTCAATATTTAATGAAAAGTGGTAGGAGAGTAGTATTATTGGATCAAAACAAAGGTTTTATAGAAAAAGCTAGAGAAGTTGGTATTGAGGCTTTTGATATTGATATCTATAGCAATTCTTTGGATAATGATGTAGAACTTAACGATGTGGGCTACCTTATTGCCATGACAGGAAGTGATGAAGTCAATCAGTATGCAGTAAATCGCTTCTCTCAAATTTATGGAGAGCAAGGTACGTATCGCCTTGCGACCACCAATGAAGTAAAATCAAAATCACCAGAAAACAAAGATATATTATTCACGGTCAATGATGATTTTATCAATTTAAACGAGAGTGCAAAAGACTTTCCTGAAATCAATGAAATAAAGGTGTCTTCAGCAGTTGACTTTAAAATCAAACTGGCAACCATTAACAAAGAGTCAAAGTCGATTCCATTGTTTGTAAGAAGGGGTAATGAACTGGAAATAGTATCTGAAGCAGAAAAGTCTAAAACCAATGGAAATGATAGTATCGTCTACCTAGGGAAAAAGATTACGTTCTGATATGATATAAAGGATCGATTAACAAATTATTGTTCATTTTTTTCCTTTAGTAATTCGCTAAATACAAAACATAAAGCAATTATTAATATAGCTAGAAGGATTTGAGTTAGAAAAAGTAACATAAGATTTCAATATTTAAAATTACATATTAAAGATACCTATAGAAAAGCCTTACAATAGATTAATTAAGTTGATATCGGAATATCTATAGACCACAGGAAGTAAATAACTAGTTAAACCGCCATGAAAAATAGATTAAGAAAGGTTATTGAAAACAATAAGCCTATGAAAAAGTATTTCAAAACAACACTTTTTTTTACGGCCTTTTTAATTGTTTTTTACCCTGGTTTATTAAAAAATTGGATTGACATTTTAGTTGTAACCCCATTGCTAAGCAATGTACACGCTACTTTTTTAGCCGACCTTGTTTTTTTAATAGGGTTTATACTATTATCCATAAAGATAGGACTAAACATAAAAAAGAACAGTTATATCTCACTCCATCAATGGTTTTTTAGCCTCATAGCCATTGGTTTTTATACCTATCTTCGATTTAATCAAGAATACGTATTCCTAGGATTCAGGACCATTTCTACAATTAAATATTTTGATATTGTTGCTTTTTATTTTATGGTTTCCCCAATATCCGCTATACTATTATTTTGTAAGCATTTATTCATTGGAAAAAGAAAAAATAAACAAGTTTTACCAACTATAAATCATTTACCCATTACTAAATCGGGGAACGATATTCTTGGAAGAACCAAAAAAGCAACACAGGTTGCAGCGGAGATTTTAATTACTCAAAATGAAGAAGCAAGCGCCTACGGAATTGTAGATAAATGGGGTGGAGGTAAAACTTCTTTTTTAAATTTGTTAAAAGAAAAGTTATATGAAAAAGGCGAAAAAGACCAGCTAATTTTCATCGATTTTAATCCTTGGTTAAATGTAGATCGTATTATGGTAGTACAAGACTTCTTCGATACGCTCCAACAATGTTTAAAACCCTATAGCGAAGATGTATATCGTGAATTTAAAAAGTATTCTAGTAGTTTTGACGATGCAGATATTTCAATTCCCAACAAAATATTAAAAGAGCTCTTCAAATGGTTTATTGATGAAGATTTATCTTCAGAGTTTGAAACGATTAATAGTCTTTTAAAAAAATTAGATAAAAAAGTAATTGTTTTCATTGATGATTTTGATAGGCTTGAAGCTAAAGAAATATTTGATATTTTAAAACTCATACGAAACACCGCTAATTTTAGTAATTTCACGTATATCGTTACCTATGATAAAGATTATGTAGGGAAGTCCCTTGAACACATGGGAATTCCAGACGCTTTTCGTTATTCTGAAAAAATATTTTTACGAGAGGTATTTTTAGATCCTGTTGACAATGATACCATTCGAGAATATATTAAACATAAACTTGTTATCGAGTTTGAAGAAAATAAAACGGATATCGAAAATTGTTTTAATGATCGTTCAGATTATGGTCATCTTAATTCAACAGAAAAGGCAAAAAGTGATAAGTTTCCTTTTGTCAACCTAAGGGATATTCATACGTTTTTAAATACTTTTATCATTGATTATAAAGACATAAGACATGAAGTTGTTTTTGAAGAATACTTTTGGTTGAAAGTATTAAAGTTTTTCTTTTACGAAGTTTATAAATTACTTTTCTTAGAAAAAAATCGGTTTTTAATTTACGAAGGAGACATCTTTGTTCCTGATAGTCATAACCAAATAAAGCATTATAGACTTAAGAATAATAATGATGAAGATATTGAAAGTAAAAAAGGTTCCATAAAATATTTTTATAATTTTTATGATTCCATCTTATTCAGTTATTTACAAAAAGAATTAAATTTCTCAGATAATACACTTTTTTTAATTGATCAAATAACATTCAAACTATTTAAAATAAATGGTGAAGGAGATCCTAAATCACCTTTATCCATTGTTTTTAGCTCTAGGTATCAAATTTACTTTCAAGACAAACTCAGTGAAGGAGATTTATCCGAAAAAGAGTTTATACAAATGATCAATTTAGATAATGTTGATACCATGATTAGTGTCATACGCAAATGGAAGGAAAAAATTGAATTGAGTACAATACTATGCAGATTTTTTTACTTAACGCTGAGTGATTTTTCTACTAAAAATCAGTATGAAAATGTTTTAAAAACAATTTTTTACTTAGCCAATATAAAAACAGCTATTTTTTACAGAGGTTATTTAGGGTATGATTATAATGAACTTTACAAGTTGTTCTACAATAAAGATCATAAAATCAGTGATCAATTTTATAATGGAAACATTGAGGAATTCAAAAATTTTGTCAAATCACTATTCAATGATGCCAAAGCCCCGTATTTGTTCGAATCAGCCTTTTTAAATGATCTATTAGCATACAACAAAGACGGTTGTATCTTATCTGAAAGTGAAATTAAAGAACAGTTGAATGAATACAAAAAATCAAAAACTTTTATACACCCCTAAAAAAAACACTCTTCAATAAAACTGAAGAGCGTTACTTTATCCTTGCAAAAAACTATTTACGAATAAACTATTTTGTTACAGTGGTAGTGGTCGGAGAATATATACCTAAAGTTACCGCATGCACCAATAGATTAACGAAAGTTTGACGTGTATGCACCGTATAATCTTTTGCATCTCCTGCCATTTGCTTGGCATCAGACACGCCTACAGGAGCAAGTCCACCAATAAGATAATGATTCCATTTTGTCGTTTGTATATTTCTTTTTGCACCTTCACCGACAACATTTTGATAAGAATAACAAGATGTTAATAAAATTGATGCCATCATAACGAAAGTAATTTTTGTGAATGCTTTTTTCATTTTTTTAATTTTAAATTTTTTGGTTGCGTGAAGGTATGGCATTTGTGAAATTAAAATAATCTGAATAGCAATTTAATATTGTGAATTTTATTAGGTTTAATTCCTTTTTTTAACATTTACAATAAAAATTAAAAACAATCGAAAAAAAACCCCTTTAAAAAACAATAAATCTATTTTTTTTGTGAAAAAATCAAGTAAATATTTAATTTTTTGCTAAATTAGTATATTCATGCAAAATAAATATACATGTTAATCAATACCTGTCCAAATTGTCAATCAACAGAAATTGTAAAAGCAGGTATTATCAAAAAAAAACAGCGCCATCGCTGTAAAAAATGCAATTATTATTTTACCGTAAACAAACTAGGGAAAAGAATTGATGATTATTATGTAAATAAAGCGCTGCAGTTATATTTGGAAGGATTAACCTACCGAGAAATTGAGAGAATCTTAGGAGTTTCACACGTATCTGTAATGAATTGGGTAAAGAAATACGGAATAAAAAAACCATACAAAACAAACTATTATCCTTCTTATAAAATATTAAACAATAATGAAATAGCTACTTATTTTTCAAACCCTGAAAACCTTAAAGGAGCTGGATTTATTGTTACAGAGTTAGGCGATAAATTCATGCTAATAAAATGGGAAAGATTTCGTAAATAAATATACTATTAACAAAAAAGTATAGTAATTTTTACGTTGCACATTTTTTTAAGGAATTTTAGTTAGATAAAAATTAAATAACTAATCATTGTATCCTTATGAAAACTAAAATTTTTCATGCTTTTATCGTTATTGCTTTTTTAGGACTATACCAACTTCATGCTCAAGGATCGAAAGAGTATTCTGGAGGCTATAAAATTAAATTTAATGAAAATGGTTCCAAATACCTTCGTATCATCTCATGGGGGCAGTTTTGGGGGCAATACAACGATAATGTAGCAAGCAATGTAAGTAAAACAGGCTTTAGCATTCGGCGTGCAAGAGTTCTTACATTTGCACAATTAAACAAAAAGTTTTTAATCTTAACCCATATTGGGTTAAACGGACTAAATGGCACTAATTTAAGTCCCATTGGTAGGGGAGACGCTTCTCAAGTATTTTTTCATGATTTTTGGGGCGAATATAGGCTTGGAAAAAATATTCACTTAGGTGCTGGACTTCATTACTGGAACGGTATTTCTCGTATGAATAACCAAAGTACCTTAAACCTATTGACACTCGATAACAATCGTCAATCATGGAGTACTATTGGTCTTTCTGATCAGTTCGCAAGACATATTGGTGTTTATATCAAAGGAAAAATTGACAAATTACAATACCGTATTGCGGTTAATGAAGCAGTAGAAAACAATTTACAAGCCACAGCAGCACCAACGATCAACGGAGCAGCCGTGTACGCAGGTAGACGTTTGTTAGGCTCAAAAGATGCAGGTAAAACCTATGCTGGCTATTTTGATTATAACTTTTTAGATCAAGAATCTAATCTGTTACCTTATAAAGTTGGTACTTATTTGGGTACTAAAAAAGTTTTTAACTTAGGTGCAGGATTCTTTCTTCATCCAAACGGATCAGTAATACTTGATAGTAATAACAACCTAGTAGGAGAGGATGTTTCAATTTTTGCGATTGATGCTTTTTACGATGCTCCACTTAGTGATGATGGCTCGGCTATCACGGCATATGCTAGCTATCAGACAAATAACTACGGTAGAAATTACCAATTAGGTACCACCTATGCTACTGGTGGAATGCTGTATGGTCATGTAGGATATTTAATACCTGGTGAAGCAGGAAAAACTCGTTTTCAACCCTATGCTTCTTTCAATACAAGAAGTATTGATGCTATCGATGACAACGCATCACGTATTGGTGTTGGAGGAAACATCTATTTCACAGGACATCATTCTAAGGTAAGTCTTGAATATGCGCACTCTAAATACGGAACAAATGATGCACAAAGCTTGTTTACCGTACAAGCCATGATCTATTTATAACAAAAACTAATAACCAAGTAGGATGGCTTTCAATAACTACTTTAGAAAAAAGTTTTAACCAGCTTTTAAGCCCCATTTTACTTGCAACTATTTTCAATATAGAAACTATTTAACTTCAAAATTTTAAAATAATGGATAACGAAAACAAAAAGAAGTATTGGAATGAAAACTTACGATACGTTGCCATACTTCTCGCCATATGGTTTGTGGTCTCCTATGGGTTTGGAATTTTACTTGTAGAACAACTGAACACGATTAAAATCGCAGGATTCAAATTAGGTTTTTGGTTTGCACAACAAGGATCAATTTATGTGTTTGTAGTACTCATTTTCGTCTATGTACGATTGATGAATAAGCTAGATAAAAAATATAACGTTCACGAATAAAAACTAACAAATGATGGGAATTCAAACTTGGACATTCATTATAGTAGGAATCACCTTTGCGCTTTATATAGGAATAGCAATTTGGTCTAGGGCTTCCTCTACAAAAGAATTTTATGTTGCGGGTGGTGGTGTATCACCTTTAGCAAATGGACTAGCAACAGCAGCAGATTGGATGTCGGCAGCCTCTTTTTTGGGGATGGCAGGTATTATTGCTTTTGCCGGTTATGATGGATCTGTATACCTTATGGGGTGGACAGGAGGTTATGTGTTATTGGCACTTTTATTAGCTCCTTATCTCAGAAAATTTGGAAAATTTACTGTACCTGACTTCATTGGTGATCGTTATTATTCAAATGTAGCCAGAACGGTAGCCGTTGTTGCTGCTTTATTTGTTTCATTTACTTATGTTGCAGGACAAATGCGAGGTGTTGGTGTAGTATTTTCGAGATTTTTAGACGTGCCTATTAATTCTGGAGTACTCATTGGTATGTTAATCGTATTACTATATGCCTTTTTAGGAGGTATGAAAGGGATTACGTACACACAGGTAGCTCAGTATTGTGTATTAATTTTTGCGTTTATGGTACCTGCGATCTTTATTTCGATAATGGCAACAGGAAACCCTATTCCTCAATTAGGATTTGGATCAGCGGGTGAAGATGGGGTCTACCTCCTTGATAAACTTGACGGACTGATGACCGAATTGGGCTTTACCGCTTATACTGATGGGTCTAAATCAATGACAGATATTTTCTTTATTACGGCTGCTTTAATGCTAGGTACAGCTGGTCTACCACACGTTATCATCCGTTTTTTTACGGTACCTAAGGTACGTGATGCTAGAAAATCAGCTGGATATGCTTTATTTTTTATTGCTATTTTATATACTACCGCTCCTGCTGTAGCCGTATTTGCTCGTACAAACTTAATGCAAACGGTAGAAAATACGCCGTATACAGAAATGCCTTCTTGGTTTGCTAATTGGGAAAAAACAGGATTGATCGCTTGGAGCGATAAAAATGGGGATGGAAAAATCCAATACTTACCCGGGAGCGCTGTAAAAGGTAAAAAACCTCAATTTATCGATACTGTTGGAAAATATGGTGAGCGAATGATTGCTAATGCAAGCTTAAGTAAAAACGAATTATACGTAGATAGAGATATTATGGTACTGGCAAACCCAGAAATTGCAGGGCTACCTAATTGGGTAATTGCCTTGGTTGCTGCGGGTGGTTTAGCAGCGGCTCTTTCAACAGCTGCCGGATTGTTATTGGTAATCTCAACCTCTATTTCTCACGACTTAATTAAGAAGCAAATTGCTCCTAATATTTCAGATAAAAAAGAATTATGGATTGCACGTCTTTCTTCTTTATTAGCAGTTTGTGTAGCAGGTTATTTTGGAATTAATCCACCTGGTTTTGTAGCTTCCGTCGTCGCCTTGGCATTCGGACTGGCAGCATCTTCTTTCTTCCCAGCTATAGTCATGGGAATATTCTCTAAACGAATGAATAAAGAAGGAGCTATTGCTGGAATGGTTGCTGGTTTAGGAATCACGGTATATTATATTGCTCGATTCAAATTGGGTTGGATTGGAAGTCCAGAAACTAGTGGTGCTGATAATTGGTGGTTTGGTATTTCTCCTGAAGGTTTTGGGACCATAGGGATGTTACTAAACTTTATTGTAGCCATTGTCGTATCTAGATTTACTAGTGCACCACCAAAAGAAGTACAAGATATTGTTGACAATATTAGAATACCGAGCGGTGCTGGAGAAGCACTTGATCATTAAAATACAAAAAGGCGTTGGAGGTATCTAACGCCTTTTTTAGGCTGTAACACATAATCAAAAGAACCGTATAATAAATATGAAGAAAAAAAGTATTCAAAAATTTATGGTATTATCAGGGGTTTTAGCTATTGTTTTTAACCTTCCTTTCATCTTTGTTTTTAATAAATCAAAAGAGGTGTTAGGCATGCCTATGCTTTATTTTTCTATCTTATTTATTTGGTTTTTAGCAGTCTTATTTTCTATGTATTTTTCTATAAAAAAAGATGAATAGTTGGTTGCTCATATTAATTATTTTAGGTCATTTAGGCGTACTTTTTAGCATTGCTTTTTGGGCAGAAAAAAACGTCAAAAGTCCTTGGGTTAACAACCCTTATTTATATGCCTTATCTTTAGGTGTCTACTGTTCAGCTTGGACCTATTATGGTAGTGTTGGAGTCGCCGCAAAAACGGGTATTGATTTTTTAACTATTTACTTAGGTCCCGTCATAGCTTTACCCTTATGGATACTTATCATGAGAAGGGTTATTCGTATTGCAAAAAGTTATAAAATTGCCAGTATTGCCGATTTTATTTCCTTAAGATATGGCAATAGTAGGTCTTTAGGAGCCTTTGTAGCTATTTTATGTGTTCTTGGTATCCTTCCGTATATTTCACTTCAACTCAAAGCGGTTTCGGAGACTTTCGAATTAATGACAACTGATTACGAAAAAGCAGAAAACATTTTTCAAGATACTACCTTTTACATTGCCTTACTATTAGCCATTTTCGTTGCTTTTTTCGGAACTTTAGCTACAGACGCTTCACAACGCAGAAGAGGTATTATGAGTACCGTTGCAATCGAATCTATTATAAAATTAATATTCTTCTTAATTATTGGTATTTATGTGTGTACATTTCTTTTTGACGGTACTACGGATATTTATCACCAAGCTTCCAAATTACCAGATTTTGAAAGACTAACAACATTGAACGGGCTTGATCATGGTATTAATTGGCTCTATATGATTGCCTTATCCTTTTTTGCTATTTTTTTACTCCCAAGGCAATTTCACGTTGCAGTAATAGAAAATGAAAATCCAAAATATTTAAAAAAAGCCATTTGGATGTTTTCATTATACCTTTTGTTGTTTAATGTTTTTGTCTTTTTCATTGCTTTTGGAGGAAAACTACTTCTAGGTGATACAGTTAATGCTGATTATTATAGTTTACTACTTCCTTTAAGTCAACACAATACTGCCTTATCACTAATGGTATTTATTGGTGGGTTTTCGGCAGTTATTTCGATGGTTGTTGTTAGTTCATTATCACTATCGAATATGCTTACAAATAACCTTTTAATACCTTATGGATTGCTGGACAGGCATTTTAAAACCAATCCAGAACAGAATACTAACTATATACGAATAGCAAGACGATTTTGTATTTTTTTATTAATTGTAGGTGCTTATTTCTTTTATTATTATTTCTCAGATGAACTCCCATTATTTTCGATCGGATTGATTTCTTTTGTTGTAATTGCTCAACTAGCTCCCCCCTTTTTTTTAGGATTGTTCTGGAATCGAGGAACGGCCTTAGCTTCTAAAATTGGAATTACCATAGGGTTTTGTATTGTTGCCTACACACTCATTATACCAAGGAGTCTTTGCAATATTTCAGAAAATATTTTCTTTATAGATCATGGTTTGCATGGTTATGCTTGGTTAAAACCTTATGCTTTATTCGGATTAGACATTTTATCTCCTGAGGCACACGCTTTATTTTGGAGCCTTTTGTTCAATACAATTTCGTACCTCGTGTTTTCACTAATACGAACCGCTGATTATAGAGAACGAAATTATGGCGAACTTTTTGTCAATATCGATAGTTTTGGAGCCTTACATGAAGAAGCTTTTGTATGGAAAGGAGAAGCTTTTGTTGAAGATATTAAAAAAGTATTATATCGTTTTTTAGGGGTTAAAAAAACAGACAGAGCTTTACGTTTATTTTATGCCAAATACAACCTAAATCCTAAAGAAAAAAAAGTAGATGCACGATTTATTAATTATTCTGAAAAACTTTTAACGGGTACTTTAGGAAGTGCTTCTGCACGAATATTAATTGCCAATGTATCTAAAGAACAGTATATTAGCATGACAGAGGTACTCCGTATTTTGGAGGAAACTAAAAATGCCAGAGCTACAAACAAAGCCTTAAAAGAAAAATCTAAGGAGTTATCCATGTTAACCACGCAATTACAAAACGCCAATCAAGAGTTAATAGCACAAGACCGTTTAAAAGACGAGTTTTTGGATACAGTTGCCCATGAATTAAAAACTCCTATAACCTCCATAAAAGCAGCTTCTGAGGTATTATTAGATGACCTTGAAAATATGCCTAAAGCGTTTAGACTTCAATTTTTAAACAATATCCAAGAAGATGCCAATCGTTTACAGCGATTAATTACAAGTATTTTAGATTTGGAAAAATTAGCTAGTGGCAGACATCAACTCGAACTTAAGAGTAATTTAATCAACCGTACGATAGATAAAGCTATCAAAGGAATTCAACAATTGGCTGAAAAGAAAAAAGTAACCTTATTAGTACGAAAAAGTGAACAAATTGATGCAAGATACGATGAAGATCGAATGCACCAAGTATTGACCAACCTATTAAGTAATGCTTTAAAGTTTACTGAAGAAGAGAAAGGTAAAATTGAACTTTCAGTAAAAGAAGAAGATCAAATGATAAAAGTAGTTATTGAAGACAATGGAAAAGGAATTCCAAAAGAGGATTTTAATTACATCTTTGAGAAGTTTTACCAATCCAAAGATCAAAATATAAAAAAACCACAAGGAAGTGGGTTTGGATTGGCTATTTGTAAAAAAATTATAGAAAGTCATAAAGGAAAAATCTGGGCAGACCCTACTTATCAGAAGGGGGCTCGATTCGTTTTTGTAATTCCTAAATAATTATCTGCTATGAAAGAAGGTACAAAAATATTAATTGTAGACGATGAACCCAACATCATTATGTCGTTAGAGTATGCTTTTAAACGGAAAGGATTTGAAGTATTCATTGCACGTGATGGGGCAGAAGCCATTCAGATAGCACAAGATATTATTCCCAATATCATACTACTAGACATTATGATGCCCAATGTAGATGGATATGAAACATTAAAAATTATGAAGCAACAACAGCAATTAAAAAATACGAAAGTCGTATTTCTTTCAGCAAAAAATAAAGCTTCGGATATTGAAAAAGGACTTATTTTAGGTGCAGATAAGTATTTAACAAAGCCATTTTCTATCAAAAAACTCATTGCCGAAATAGAAAACCTACTAAGCTAACCTCATTTCAAAAGAAGCTAAAAAAAGAACGGACTACTAAAAGTAATAATGTAAACGTATAAAAAATGAGTAACTATCATATCAAAAACCTACAAGAATACTTTCACTTGTATTATAAGTCGGTACGAAATCCTGAGCTGTTTTGGGAGGAAATAGCAGAGGAAAACTTTGTCTGGAGAAAACGATGGGACAATGTATTGTCTTGGGATTTTACCAAGCCTGAAATCAAATGGTTTGAAGGAGCACAATTAAATATTACAGAAAATTGTATTGACAGACACCTGCACACTAGAGGTGATAAAACCGCTATTATTTTTGAACCAAACAACCCAAATGACCCTGCTGAGCATATCACTTACAAACAACTTCATGAACGTGTCTGTAAATTTGCCAATGTACTTAAAGACAAAGGAGTTCAAAAAGGGGATAGGATATGTATTTACTTACCGATGATCCCTGAACTTGCTGTTGCAGTATTGGCATGTGCTCGAATTGGTGCGATTCATTCCGTGGTATTTGCAGGGTTTTCTGCTACTGCTTTGGCAACTAGAATTAACGATTGTGATGCCAAAATAGTATTAACTTCCGACGGATCGTATAGAGGGGCAAAAACCATTGATTTAAAAGGAATCGTTGATGAAGCATTGCAAGATTGCCCAGGGGTTACTAAAGTATTGGTAGCAAAAAGAATTCAAAGTGATATTCACATGGAAGCGGGACGTGATGAGTGGTTACAGCCCTTGTTAGACAGTGCTGCTTCAAACTGTGAAGTGGAAATAATGGAAGCAGAAGACCCTTTATTTATTCTGTATACTTCTGGTTCAACAGGAAAACCTAAAGGAATGCTGCACACCACAGGAGGATATATGGTATATACAGCCTATACCTTTAAAAATGTTTTTCAATATAGAGAAAATGATGTGTATTGGTGTACTGCTGATATTGGGTGGATTACAGGGCATTCGTATATCGTATACGGGCCTTTAGCCAACGGCGCAACGACACTAATGTTTGAAGGTGTACCTTCTTATCCAGATTTTGGAAGGTTTTGGGAAGTCGTTCAAAAACACAAAGTCAATCAATTTTATACCGCACCAACTGCCATTAGGGCTTTGGCAAAAGAAGGAACAGAGCATCTTGAAAAACACGATTTATCTAGCCTAAAAGTATTAGGTACAGTAGGAGAGCCTATTAATGAAGAAGCATGGCACTGGTATAATAATAACGTAGGAAATAGCAACTGTCCGATTGTAGATACTTGGTGGCAAACAGAAACAGGTGGTATTTTGATTTCTCCTATACCATTTTCAACGCCGACCAAGCCCACCTATGCGACTTTACCCATGCTAGGGGTGCAACCTGCATTAATGGACGAAAACGGTAACGAAATTAAAAGCAATCAAGTAGAAGGGAGGTTATGTATTAAATTTCCTTGGCCGTCGGTCGCCAGAACGATTTGGGGGAATCATCAACGATATAAAGACACGTATTTCTCAGCTTTTGAAAATATGTATTTTACAGGTGACGGAGCTTTACGAGACGAAGTTGGTTATTATAGAATAACAGGACGAGTGGATGATGTGATCATCGTATCGGGCCATAATTTGGGAACAGCACCTATTGAAGACGCCATTAATGAACATCCAGCTGTTGCTGAATCTGCTATTGTAGGATTTCCTCATGATGTCAAAGGGAATGCCTTGTACGGGTATGTAATCTTAAAAGAAACAGGAGAATCAAGAGATCGTGACAATCTTAGAAAAGAAATTAACCAACAAATTACAGATAAAATTGGGCCAATCGCCAAACTGGATAAAATTCAATTTACAGTTGGATTACCTAAAACGCGAAGTGGAAAAATCATGCGAAGAATCTTACGAAAGATTGCTTCTAAAGATACTAGTAATTTAGGAGATACTTCAACCTTACTCAACCCTGAAGTGGTTCAGAAAATTATGGATGATGCCTTCTAATTGAAGTAAAAATAACGTATTAAAAATACCACTATACTTACAAAACATCAAGTAGGTCTAGTGGTATTTTTTATAATACAAACACCTTACATCTTATATTTGTTATTTAAATCAAAATTTTGTTAGATTAATTCTTATTCGTAAATAAACATATTAGTAGTAGTTAAAATTGCATCATTATTTAAAAACACCCTAATTACAATGAAAAAAAACTATTATTTATTTGTACTGCTAAGTACACTATGTTTACAAAACTTTGGACAATCTGGTCATAACTGGATGAGCTTTTTATCAGATGATAAATATATTTCAAACCTAACTATTCCAGGAACTCATGATTCTGGGGCTTATGTGATAGATGTAAATAAATCTCCTAATAATAGGTATGTAACACAAACAATGACATTCAAAGAGCAGCTCAATCAAGGGGTTCGATCTTTTGACCTTAGGTTAAGACAAAGCAATTCTGGTAATTTATCTGGAGATTCTATATCAGTTAATAGTTCCACAAAGTTTAATCCAACATTTAAAAGAGATGTCTTAGAGGTTATGAAATCTTTTTTAAAAAATAACCCAAGAGAGGCTTTATTGATGTTTATTCAAGCGGAACAGGAAAAGAATAACATCAAATTAGCTCAAGAACTTAATAAAATAATCAATAGTAATGAATACAAACATTTGTTTTATTTAAAAAATAATTTACCTAAATTAAAGGATGCACGAGGAAAAGTTTTATTATTTGTGAATAATGAAATTAAAAAGTATGGAGCCCCAGGTATTGGTATAAAACAAGAAAAAAATAAACCTGTTTCAGTAACAGAAAATCCAAAGGTAAAAATAAGTCTTTTACATGATTTAACAAAAGTTAATGATTCACTTGAAAGTATAGGTTTTACAGTAAATTGTGATATATGTACTTTCAAGACAAAAAAAAACGCCATTGATCTAAAAATTGATTTTATGAAAAAATTCATGATTGATTCCAATTCAGATAAAAGTAACACTTTGTATGTTAATGAATGTTCTGTATATGATATAGATCAATCAGGAAAGAGAACCTTAGATAAGGAAGCTTCTACTATTATTAATAATGATTTAAAGGAATTTCTTCTTATTGATAAACCTCATAAAAGTTATGGAGTACTTTCTATCGATCGTGCTACTAATTCTTTGATTAAAAACATTTATAGTAAAAATGAATTTGAATCTAAAATAAAATTTTACAAAGAGATAAATTTTAGAAAACCTAGTCCTTCGTTATCCTTTATTGACGTAGGAAAAAATCAAATTTCTTCGTTAATAATTCCTGCTAAACAGGGAGTTATATTATACTCTCATGTGAGTTTTAAAGGTGAGGCTCTTTTAATTGAAGGGGGAAATGAAGGTAAAGTAATAAAAGATATTCGACAGTATTCTCCTAATTGGAAAAATAAAATTAGGTCTATTATCGTACTTAACGAAAAAGAGGTTTCTGATAAAGAAAATATAAAATCACTTTTAGATGATTTTCCTAATACTAAAAATTATGTAAGGGTTTTTAAAGGTTTAGACTTTAAAAATGTTGAACAAGGTTTTCTAGCTGGTAATTTCAATAAATTAACACATTCTGATGGTGTTATTGGAAAAGAGGAAATCTCATCAATAGTAATTCCTGCTAAATGGCAGGTTATTCTATATGAACATGAAAATTTTAAAGGAAATCAAATTTTTTTTGATGGTGGAAATTATGGGGTTACAATCAGAGATTTAGGATTGTTTGGATGGAATAATAAAGTTAGTTCTTTAACTGTAATTAATTATAACACAAAAACGAATAGAAAAATTAATCTTCAAGAAAGTCTAAAAAGATTTGAAAAACCAAACGATTTAAACCATTCTGAAGAAATAAATATTTATCCTAACCCTGCTCCTAAAGGACAATTCACTTTATCTCTTAATGGCGCTCAACATGAAACAAAAGAATTGATCATTTACAATAATCTTGGGCAGGAGGTTCATAAACAACCTTTATATTTGAATAATGATAACAAGAAAACAGCTATTCAAGCAAATTTATCTAATGGTATTTACAATATAATCATCAAAAATACTGACGGATCAATTTTAGAGAAAAAATTAGTTTCAAAATAATTTATAGGAGGCTGCCTGAAAAGGCAGTCTTTTTTACCCATAACAATTCAGTTTTAGCTTCATTCCCTCAAAAAAACAACTTTACTTTACCTTCGATATTGTATTTTCGTAAAACTTATATTATTTACCATGTCGAAGTTACCCAATACCACTGCTAGCATCTTTTCTGTAATGTCACAATTAGCGAAAAAACACAATGCTATTAATCTATCACAAGGCTTTCCTAATTTTCCTGTAGACGAACGATTGCTTGATATTTCGAAACGGTTATTGACAGAAAATATTCATCAGTACACGCCAATGGCGGGTTTACCTTCTTTATTAGATAAAATTGCCCAATTAACAAAGAAAAGCTACCTACGTACTATTGATACAGCAACGGAACTACTAGTAACTACAGGAGCTACCCAAGGTATTTATACGGTTATCAGTACTTTTATTAACCACAATGACGAGGTAATTATTTTAGACCCAAGTTATGATAGCTATGAGCCTTCGGTTTTAGTAGCAGGAGGGAAGCCTGTTCGTGTTTCACTAAACGATGATTATTCTCCTAATTTTGATCGAATAGCGGCAGCTATTACTCCAAAAACAAAGATGATTATTGTTAATAACCCGCATAATCCGACTGGAAAAATATGGTCAGAGCACGAATTTGAAGCGTTGGAATCTTTATTGGATAAACACCCAGAAGTGTTGTTGTTAAGTGACGAAGTCTATGAGTATATCTCTTTCAAACATTCCCACATTTCGGTAAATTCTAGACCAAAATTGATAGATAAGGCCATTATTGCCGCTTCTTTTGGAAAGTCTTTGCACGTGACAGGGTGGAAAGTTGGGTATTTAGTAGCGCCAGAAAGATTGATGAAAGAAATTAAAAAAATTCATCAATTTTTAGTCTTTAGTGTAAATAGTTTCTCACAACATGTGATTTCGGAGTATTTAGACATTGTAGATTTTGTAGAAGTAAGCGCTATGTACGAACGAAAAAGGATCTTGTTTCAAGAGCTATTAAAAGAAAGTCAATTCGAATTACTCCCTTGTGAAGGTACCTATTTTCAGTTGGCAAGCTATAGAAAAATCAGTAATCAAAATGACATGGAATTCGCCAAGGATTTGATTTCTAAATACGGAGTAGCCGCCATACCTGTTTCTGCATTTTATAAGGATGCCACCGACAAAAAGATGCTTCGTTTCTGTTTCGCTAAAGCTGATGAAACCTTAACCGCCGCTGCCAATAGGTTATATGGGATAAAAGTATCGGTATAATTGTTTTTTCTTACAGAATAACTAACTCTTTTTAAAAAAAAATGATGATTTTATCATTGAGTTTCTTATTTGTATTTTCAATAAATTCTTTTTGAAATATCATTATTAGCATCTAAAATAAACGGTGTATACATGATGTTTATTTTTTACTCAAGAAAAGATTTACTACTAGTTCGATTTTGTATATTACCCCGTATTTCTATTTTTAGTTATTTTTTTAAAGCTAAAAATTCCTATTATAGGAACAAATTATGTAGATTTATAATTCTAATACCAGAAAAAATAATTGACTTATTTGTTTACCATTTAAAAAATCTGCAAATAGGTCTAAAGTATATAAAAACTGGAATTAGTAAACTAGTTAAACGATAAATAACCAAACCTAAAAGCTGATGAACTTTAATTTAATTACTTTAGCTCCTGTACTATATTGAAGAGCTTATAAAGCACTTAATTAAATTAAAGAATGATCATTAATTTTTTAAAATCATAAAAGTTGAAGTTAAAAAATAAAATAAAAGCAGTTGATTTCTTTTGTGGTGGTGGAGGGATGAGTTTTGGAATGCAAAAATCTGGAATTCAAATTTTAGCAGGCATAGATTATGAAGAAAATTGTAGAAAAACATATGAAGTTAACATAAAAAAAGCTAAGTTTATAAAAGCAGATGTTTTTGAATTAAAGGAAAAAGAATTAGAAAAAATGTTAACATTAAAGCGTAATGACGATAATCTATTACTTATTGGTTGTAGTCCTTGTCAATTTTGGAGTGTAATTAACACGGATAAAAATAAATCTAAAAAATCTAAAAATCTACTTATAGAGTTTGAAAGGTTTGTTAAATATTTTAATCCTGGCTATGTTGTAGTTGAAAATGTTCCTGGTTTTTTTAGAAAAAAAGCAGAAAGTGGGTTAGAAAAGTTTATAAACTGGCTTGAATCCAATAATTATGTTGTTCATTTCAACGTACACAATACTTCAAACTACGGTGTTCCTCAAAATAGAAAGCGATTTACTTTGATAGCAAATAGAATTACTAAAAATAAATTAGAACCTATTAGAGCAAGTGAAAAGCTAACTGTAAGAGATGTTATTGGTGTAGAAAATGGTTATCCTGAAATAAATGCAGGACACAGAGATAATACAGATTTCAATCATACAGTACCTAATGTTAGTGATATAACGTTGAGAAGAATACAAAAAGTAAAAAAAGACGGAGGAAATAGATTAGATTTTGCGAATGATCCTGAACTTCAATTAGATTGTTTTATTGGTCGTGATAATTCTTTTAAAGATACTTTTGGAAGATTATGGTGGGATAAACCTGCCCCTACAATTACTACAAAATTTTTCAGTGTATCTAATGGACGATTTGTTCACCCAGAAGAAAATAGAGCCTTATCAATCAGAGAAGGTGCTACATTACAATCTTTCCCTAAAGAATATAAATTTATAGGGACAAGTATTGGAAATGTAGCAAGATTAATCGGAAATGCTGTTCCTCCGGAATATGCAAAAAGAGTAGGTCAGGCAATAATACAAAATCATAAAAATGCAATTTAGAACTAAAGCAAGAGCAGTTGATTTACTCGGAAAAGGTCAAATTGCAGATTTACCAACAGCTATTACTGAATTATGGAAAAATGGTTATGATGCTTATGCGGACAATTTAAGTGCTGAAATATATTTAGATACATATAAAGACATTAACTCACCATTATTTGTTATAATCGATGATGGAAAAGGAATGTCTAGAAGAGATATTTTTGAAAAATGGCTGGTACTGGGTACAGACTCTAAAACCAGAGCTACATTAGAAGAAAAGGAAAGTGAAGAAACACTTTGGAAAAAACCAAGAATAAAATCAGGAGAGAAAGGAATTGGAAGACTATCTGTTGCTTTCTTAGGAAGTCCAATGTTAATGCTTACTAAAAAGCAGGGGCATCCCCTACAAGCTTTATTTTTTGACTGGAGGTTGTTAGAAAACTACAACCTTTTTCTAGATGATATTGACATACCTGTTGAAAATATTGAAAATATCAAAGATTTTTATTATAAATTAGAAAAATTAAAAAAAACATTCCTCAAAAATTTTGATAAAGAATATGATATAGATGGTAACTACATATGGGAGGAAAAACAATTAGGATTAAAAAGTGATATTGAAAACTCAGTCATTAATTCAAAAATACCTAAATTTTTATCAAAAAAATTACTCAAAGATTTATTAGATATTGAAAATAATCATGGTACAAAATTCGTTATTTTAGAACCTATTGATCAAATAATAGATATTACACAAAATGATGATGATGGTCTTCACGATAGACAATTTATAGCATCAAGCCTTTCTGGCTTTACAAATGAATTTATTAAGAATAATAAAATAGTAAATACTACTATTCCAATATTTAAGGATATTGATATACAAGTTGATTTTTTAACTTTGTATGGCCAGTTTTTTTCATTTGAGGATTTTGACTATGCAGATGTCGTAATCGATGGCGTATTCGATGGAAAAGGTTCCTTTAATGGCAAATTAAAATTTTATGATGAAGAAATAAATTACTCATACACAAATCCTAGGAAGAAAGATAAACGAAATTTCTATGGAAGTTTTCCTATAAAAATAGGTATTTCACAAGGACTAGAAAACGAATCTAAACTTCAGGCTA
Organism: uncultured Tenacibaculum sp.; assembly: GCA_947496185.1. GTDB lineage: Bacteria > Bacteroidota > Bacteroidia > Flavobacteriales > Flavobacteriaceae > Polaribacter. The sequence continues at coordinate 129,761 of CANMCD010000007.1, read as the reverse complement.
ATGCATGGAAAAGAATTAGTGATAAAGTTAGAGCTAATGGTGGTTTGTACATATATAGAGATAACTTTAGGGTATTGCCCTACGGTAGAACAGAGTTTGATTTTTTAGATTTTGAAAAAAGAAGATCTAAGAGGGCAACTACTTATTATTTTTCTCATAGAAGAATGTTTGGGTATATAGCAATTTCTAGAAAAATAAACCATAAATTAAATGATAAATCAAGTAGAGAAGGACTCATAAATAATACTGCTTACAGAACTTTTAAAAATGATTTGGAATCTTTTTTCATAGAGCTTGCTCAAGAATATTTTAGTATAGATGCTAAACAATCCATTTTTCTTGACAAAAAACAAAAGTTCAAAGAAGAAAAAGAAGCTATTAAAAAAGATAATAAAAGAGCTATAGAAGAAAAGAGAATGTTTAGTCGCTCTTTAAAAACATATCCAGAAAAATTCAATGCTTATCAAAAAGAATATAAAACGTTATTAGGTGAATTAGAAGAAAAAACTAAAGCTACAAATGTTCTTTATTCAGATATTGAAAATATTTTGGATAGGTTACACACTTTAGATATTGAATTTAAAAACTTAATTCCTAGAATTCCAAAACGATATAGGCCTACTGACAAACAATTAGACCGTTTAAGTAATTATGAAAATCAACTTGTTAGTTTTAACGATACGATAAAACGTGATAGTATTCAATTAATGTCAAAAGTAAAAGAAAAGCTAGAGATAAAAGAGTTAAAAAAAGAATTTACGAAAAACTATCAGAAGTATAATGGTACATTAGAAAAGATAATTAATAAAAATAGGGCTTCATTAAAGTCAAAATATGAAGCTATACTTAAAGACTTTTCTTTTCGCTCAAGAAGATTTATTGACGATTTAAACTATGATAAAGAAAAAATAATCAATGCTATTAATTCAAAAGAAAGTGTTTTAATTGAATCTGAAAAATTAAGTTCAAAATTTGAATTTCTTAGAGAACAAATTAATAAAGAACTTATACCATTAGTAGAACATTTAAATAAATTAAGTTTTGATATTGATGAAGAATTGGTTCAAGGAGCATACAAAGCTGAGTATGAAACAATAAAATTTAAATGGGATCAAACCAGAGAAACGGCACAGTTAGGTGTTGCCGTGGAAATTATAGACCACGAATTCAACCAATTATATGCAAAAATAAATAATTCAATAGCGAAACTGAGTAGTGATAACCTTTTTACAGATGTAGAACAATTTCAATTCCTTTCTCAAAACTTTAAACAGCTAGAGGATAAGTATGATTTACTTTCACCTCTATACAGAATATCAGGGGTAATTCCAAAACAAATATACGGACTAAATATATATAATTATTTAGTGAAATTTTTTAATAAACGAATAGAGGATTATAAAATCAAGTTTTATGCTACCAAACAGTTTAATGATCATACTTTAACCATTAAAGAACCCGTTATACACACTGTTTTTATTAATATTATTAATAATGCTATCTATTGGATGCGTAACAAAGAAAGCCGTGAAATTTCAATAGATTATAACAATAATACTAATGAGATTATTATTTGCAATTCTGGATTGAAAATAGAAGATCATAGGCTAGAAAAAATATTTGATATGTTTTATTCTAATAGACCTAATGGTAGAGGAATTGGTTTATATCTTTCAAAACAAAGTTTAAATGAAAACGCTTTGGATATTTATGCTACTAATGAAAAAAAATACAATAAACTAAAAGGGGCTTGTTTTGTAATCAAGCCTTTATTAAGCTAACCAAAAAAATTATGACTTATCAACAACAAGCTACTACAATAATTAAGAATGCTATAAAATCAGCAGTTTTCATTGATGAAAAAGCTAGAGAGTTTTTTCAGGACTCTTCTGAGTTAACTGGAGAAAGTGAAGAAGCAATTTCTCTAGACCTATTTAATAAGTTTAAAGAAGACGGTATCTCATTAGCAATCCATAAATATAGAATTGACGATCAAAATAATAATACTTTAAAGAATTATTTATTTGAAAATAGAGATTTAGTATTGTTAGATTGGAATTTAGATGGTGATAATTCTGGTCAAGATTATTGTTTAGAATTATTAGCAGACATCGTAAAAAGACCTCATATTCATTTTTGTACAATATACACGTCTGAAAAAGGTAGTAGTATTGATAAAGTATTCCAAAATATTTTATCTTATTTTTCTGGTGAGAATTCAGCATATTATGATGACTTATATGACGAACTAGAAAATGAGGAAGAAATAGTTAAAATAAAAGATTATTTAAATGATATAAATCTTAATAGAGATAGTAGCGATTGTGGTAAAAAAATTGGAAAACTATTTGAACATAATAAATTACAAATTGAAAAAATCAAAGAAATCACCAATGTAAAAGATAATAAACGTGCAATAATAAAAGCTTCTCATGCCTTAAATAGAGGAATAGTATCAGCTGAAGCTAATAACTCACCATCACTTACAAACTTTAATAACAAAACACTTATTATTGATAATACTATTATTTCAATTCTAAATAAAGAAGAAAATAATCCAGAGAACTTAATTAAAAATATTTCTGAACAAATAATTCAAGACAAAACTAGTTTTACTCAACTATTGGGGTTAGAAATGCAGTCTATATTTTCTAAAAGTGGAGCTTTTATTGATGAAAACTTATTAAGTTTCGGTAAAGATGCAATTATGTTCCATAGAGAAAAGTATAAAGAAGATGGTCATATTCATTTTTTTCCTGAATTTATAAAAGAAATAATGTTAGAAAAAGCAAAGCTCAATATCCGGGATAAGACAATTTCTTTATTAAATGATGATTTCCTTGATAGTCAAAGTAAAGGAACACCTCCAAAGGATGAAGAATTGATTGCAATGAACATTTTTTATAATTCAACAAAATTGAAAAACGGTAATAAACTTAACTTTGGAGATGTATTTAAAAAGGAAGGTACACTTGAGTATTTTATTTGTATTACAGCATTATGCGATTGTTTAAGACCTAATAAAATTGATAATAAATTCTTTTTTGCAAAAGGAGAGCCTATTAAAGAAAAAGAAGCTTTAAAATTAGGCGATACCGCATTTATCAGTTATTTATCAGAAAAACAAATAGTAAAATGGACAGACGTAACATCTATTGAAGATAAACTACATAAATTTAGTCCTGTCTATATAAAACCTTTACAGTATTCAATAATTAATGTTGAATTTAATGACAAAAATGAAATTATGTTTAAAAGCTTAAATTCTAAAGGAAATGAAGAGTCTTTTAGAGGAGAGTATATAACAACAATAAAGCAGAACTATACACAACGAATCGCAAATCATACTTTCAACCACCCAATAAGAGTTGGAGTAGACTTTGTAAAAAAATAATGAGACACTATCCTAAAAAGTATGTAAGCTAGACCCAACACAGGTTATGTTATGGCTTATAAATCCTAATTCCTATTTACAAACAAGTTAACTTAGTCAACAATAGGAGAGAAGGGGACAACCTTAAGCCCAACTATAGTTTTTTAATATCCCACTTTGTCAAATTGGTAGCTTTTTTAATTGTATCAATATCAACACCTTGATCTTTTAATTTCTTAGCAATATCAATTTTAACGGAACGTTCTTTTTCTGTTTTTATACGCCATTCTTCTAGGTCTTTTTTTTCTCTATCAACAATTTCGAATAATCCAGAGTTTTGTATTTCAGTAATAATACCCTCATCAGCAAAACTTATGTATTTTTCTTCAGAAATTATCAAATGATCAACAACTTCAATATCAATGAGTTTACCAACTTTTAAAATCCTGTCTGTAAAATCTTTATCTGCTTTTGATGGGGTTAGGTTTCCACTAGGGTGATTATGTACCAGTATCATTTTTACCGCTAATTTGTATATTCCCATTCTAAATATATCAGGCGGATTTGCATTTACTCTGTTAACAGCACCTAAACCAATAAGCTCTATGAATAAGTTCTTGTTAGCATTATCCAAACCAACAGCCCAAAAATGTTCCTGATTCCGTCTAATTTTATTTTCTCGAAGTAATACTTGTTGCATTACTTTGTATATATGCGTTGAATTCAGTACTTGAATTTTTTGTTCTTTGGATAGTCTAACATTCATAACGTAAATATACAAACATAGCGATTATAATTGGCCTTGGTAAATGATAATCTTAAATAATCTGATTGATACTTATATTAAACTTAATTGCATAAATTTAAACATTTACACATTATGTTAAATAGAATACAGATATAATAATATGCCTCATAAATTTACATCGTATGAAAGCCTTTGCGAGAATGCTCTAAAAAAATTGCACTGTATATTATTACTCAGACTAACGTAATTTGTTTGTATTTTACGAATTATGTTGGGACAAATCATATTAAATAATTGTATGTTTTTAGGTATTAGACCTTCAAGGTAGATACGGAGAATTTGCACTACAGCGAAATTAATATAGACAAACAGTTTGTATTGTTATAAGTATATTAGAAACTAATATTTTCAATATTAATTTTCTTTAATTTATTGAAATCCATAGAATTATTTTCTCCTTTAGCAAATAGCTTTTGAAAATTGTATTCACCATGAATATTAATATGTTGCCAGGACATTATAGAACCATTTTTTATAATTGATAGCATTTTTTCAAATTCAGCTTTGGATTTACATTTAGAGAGTTCATCGCTAATTTTTAGGTAATTCCATAAAACTATACTGTTTTGAATCAAATGTCGTGTCGCTACAATAATTTCTTGTTCTTCCTTACTACCATATTTGATATTTTGATTATTACCAAAAAATATAGCCTTAGCAAATTGATGTGAGTTTTCAACTCTATTCAGAGCTTTTTCTGTTGACTTGCGTAAATCAACTTCATCCAAATATTTGAGGATAAAATATGTTTTAAAAATTCTACCTACTTGCTTTAATGCTTTATAAAGTGGGTGCTGTTTTGAATATGAACTTAAACGCCTTAATATGCTAGAAGCTGTCGTCTCTCGAAGCTTTATTGTTACAAGCAACCGCAATATATTATCCCATTGTTCTTCTATTAATTTAGTATCAATATATTGCGTAGCTGTAGGAAGAATATCAAATTCATTCAATAGGTAGAGTTTTTTTGGGTTCTCTCTAAATGTATACCGTATTTGATTTTTTAAATTCTTTATCCTTGGAGCAAAAAATACTCCTAGCCCATTAGTAATAGCAAAAATGATTTCACTATAGCCATGAGTATCTGTAGAATGAATAGTGCTTTCTATTTCATCATTAAGCATTAATCCATCAATAACATAGGCTGCTTCACGTTCTGAAGCACTAATAACAGTATTGTAAAAAAGTCTACTTGATTCATCAATAAAACTATAGGCCGTAATACCTTTACCAGAACCAAAATATTTAAATGAGTGATTCGCATGAATGGAAGGAACATCTACACTAAACTTTTGACCATCACTAGATGTATGATTTTCATTTAAGTTCTTTTTATAAATCTTAGATAGCGATAATTCATTAATTATTGAATTAAGCCTAGCGTTAGCTTCATCTAAATTTTCTTTACTGAAATACCATTTTACCAGATGATTTAGTGTATCAATAGTTATACCACTGGAAATTTTTGCCATTCTACCTATTCCTATATTACATCCAAAAGCGATAATGGTTGCATAAAACGCTTCGTTTAAAGGTCTTGTTTTATAACCTTTTTGAGAAAAATGAGAAAAACAATCAGTAAAATTAGAAGCAGTATTTATTTCTGAAAGAATCAATGGTAACGGAATAACAGAACCCTCATTATTTTCTAAAAGCTTAATAAGGCCTATATTTTCGTGAGTTTTCTCATCTTTTGGAGTTGCAACTCGGATTGCCCCAGATTTAGTAACATTTAGATACTTGTTATCATAAAGATTTTTATTAGTCTGTTCGTATTGCTTGTGCAAAGCAAAACTCATATTTTCTATAAAATCATTTACTTCTATTTTAAAGGGAAGATTTGCACGTTTAAGTAACTCTTCTTTTTGATCTTTCCATCTTTTGTTTGATACAAGGTATTCTTCTACAGCTCTGTATCTATTAGAATACTTTAGATTTAAGGCTCCAGACTTTATCAATTCTTTAATCTTAATAAATAAAAGAACCTTCCATAATTTCCATGCATTCTCATTATTTGTCTTTAAAGCACTTTTGCCTTTATTGTCTAGAAAATTTTTAGGTAAAAACTTATGATTAGTTTTATTAGCATTGACCTTAAAATAATTAATTGCCTCAAAAATTTCCTTATTTGAAGTCTCCTGGTTAAAGTCAATTACATTAATAATGCCTGCTACTCTGTTCTGTAACCTACGATAGTTTGAAATATAGTTCATAGTTACAAATTGATCTTTCATACCAGAGGAAAGTGAATTTTGTAACTTTTCGAGTTCGCTTTCAATTTTTTTCCTCTGAATATGCCTTTCTCCCTTTGAATTATCCATTTCAGAGAAAACCTCTTGTATTTGAAAAATTTTTTCCTTGTCACTTTTTGAATTATTAAAGGCAACACCTCTCATATCATCTACATAATCAGAGAGTGACCTAATCATTCTTATTATTTTTTGTGTTTGTTTTAATTTAACTGGTCTTTGCTTTAGAAAATCATCGGTTACTTTTTTTTCAATCTCATTTTCAAATCGTTGTACTGATTTAAGAAGCGTATCGGCAAAAAAATCTTGACGTATACGGTATTGATAAACTATAAATGCTAAGAAGTATAAATACTTTTTCTCTTGTTCTTTCAATGCCAATAATTGTACATGAGCAGATTTGATAAGCCAAACAGCATAATAGTTTAACAATTGATCTGAAAGTTCTAAAGAATCAAGACAATCCGTGAATTCTTTATATAAATCAGCAACTATTGAAAAATCATCTAAACTTTGTTTTATTTTCCTAGGTGTTATTTCTTGTTCTGGACTTTTAATAGTTGTAACTAAATATGGATTTGTTGGTGATATAGGTTTATTATTATCCTTACCCATTTTTAAAATGACATCTATGGTATTTTTTTGATTATCGCTTAAAGATTTATCTACTTTATTTAAAAGTTCATTCTCTAGGTTGTTAAGAGATTTAGATATTGTTTCAGCAAATATTCGATAACTTGGTATTTCGAATTTGTTTTCTTTACATATCCGAAGTAAAGTTTTTATTATTTGTTTGGGTCTTAATGCTGTTCTAACTAATGCATTCACTTCGTTTTCAAAATCTATCTTCCAGTCTATGAAAAGTCTAGCTCCAATACTTTTTGAAATTAATTTTTTATGTCGAGTAAATGTATTTCTATGATATTCATTAAAATCTAAATCATATTCAATATTACATTGGTTGATAACATATTGAATATCTGCTTCTCTAAATTCATTGGTTTTGTAGAATCTACAGTTATGTTTGAAATATCCATACATTAAAACAAAGACTATAAAATTTAAAGGAGTTTTAAAATAATCTGCATATTCCTTGTATAAAGTTATATCAAAGTATTCTTGTCTTTGCTCTTTATTAAATTCAGGAACCTTATCAAATTCCCGAATTTCATTTTCGCTATAAATTTTAAGAATCATATTATAGAACCAATAAAACTGTGGTTCATTTTAGGTATACCTTTAACTCACCACTCTCTGTTAAGTGCATTAAATTACAAAATTAATGTAAAATGCACTATATTTACTGAACTATCTATAATGAACTATTATTATGAGAACTTATGCTTACTTAAGGGCATCTACTAGTGAACAGGATGCACAAAGAGCAAAAACTGAACTTGTGAACTTCTCAAAGCAAATGGGGTTAACAGTTTCCTTTTGGTTTATTGAATATGAAACAGGTAGTAAACTAAATAGACCTGAACTTTTTAGGCTTTTAGAAATTGCAGATCCTGGTGATATACTCCTTGTAGAACAAGTTGATCGCATTAGCAGATTGAATGCAAAGGATTGGGAAACTCTGAAACTCTTAATCTATGAAAAAAATATTAGGGTTGTGGCTATTGACCTACCAACAAGCCATAAACTCATTGATACACCCGATGAGTTTACAAAAAGAATGTTATCTGCTATAAATGCCATGATGTTAGATATGCTTGCTGCAATAGCGAGAAAAGATTATATGGATAGAAGAAAGAGACAAGCACAGGGCGTTCAAAAAGCAAAAAAATTAGGTAAATATAAAGGTAGACCTGTAGATCTTCAGCTTCATCATAAAATAGAAATGCTCCTAAAAGAAGGTAAAAGTTATAGTGATATTCAAAGTTTGATAGGCTGCTCTAGACATACTATATCTAAGGTCAACAAAAAGCTAAAAACAGTATCTCTTGCTTAATTCATACATTATGAAACAAATAGAATTACATTTAAAGAATAAGTCAGTTAAACCCACTGCAATGCGTTTATTGGTTCTGCAATTTTTTACTGAACAAACCAAAGCGGTATCTTTAAAAAATTTGGAAATCGCATTAGCGCCAGCAGACAAAAGTACATTGTTTCGTACATTGAGGACTTTCGAAAAAAATAAAATTATCCATAGTATTGAAGATGGTACTGGCATTGCAAAATATGCTTTATGCTTGGAAAGCTGTAATTGTGAGTTGGGGGATTTACACTATCATTTTCATTGTACCCAATGCGAGAATACTTTCTGTTTGACTACACTTAATGTTCCTTTAATAGAACTACCCACAAATTTCAAAATGAATCAAGCCAACATGGTAATAAAAGGCTTATGTTCAAACTGTAATATCTAAACTTTGCAGTTGGGTTGCACTGGTTAAAACTTAAATTTGACCTTAAAATGTTTTTTTAGTGTATAAAACAAAATTTAACATACCGAAAATGGATTGCCCATCAGAAGAAAGTCTGATACGGATGAAAATGAAACATTTACCAACCGTTAAACACCTTAAATTTGATATACCCAAACGACAATTAACAGTCTTCCATTCAGACGGAATAGAGCAAATTGAACAGTACATCCTAGAGTTGAATTTAGGAGGTGTTAGAATTTCCACAAAGCCAACAGAACAGACCGATTTTGACGAGAGCCAAAATCAAAAAAAAATACTTTGGCAAGTTCTTACAATTAATTTTATATTCTTTTTGTTTGAATCAACAACAGGACTTATTTCTAAATCTATGGGACTTGTTGCGGACAGTCTTGATATGCTTTCTGATGCTATTGTTTATGGAATGAGCCTATTTGCAGTTGGAGGAACTATAGTATTAAAAAAGAGAGTTGCTAAAGTCGCAGGATATTTTCAATTAACACTTGCATTAATAGGACTTATAGAAGTCATTAGACGTTTTTTTGGTTTAGAACAAGTGCCTGATTTTACAATAATGATCTATGTTTCCATTTTTGCCCTGATTGGTAATGCGATTTCATTAATTATACTACAAAAAACTAAAAGCAATGAAGCACATATAAAAGCGAGTATGATTTTTACATCTAACGATATCATTATTAATATTGGTGTAATTGTTGCCGGTATTTTAGTTAATGGATTTCAGTCAAATATTCCTGATTTGGCGGTAGGGATTGCTATTTTTCTTTTAGTTGTTCAGGGAGCAATGAGAATTTTAAAACTCCAATAGAATAAAGAATCAAGCCAATATGGTTATAAGAGGCTTTGTAGAAATTGTAACATTTAAACTTTGCAGTTAAGTTGCATTCAATAAATCTTAAATTTGTTTTATGAAATTATTAGCGATCATATTCGCTTTCTTGATATTGGCTTTATCTACCATTCCTTGCTCGGATAATGGACAGGAAGCTACGGATGCCATACATTCTGAAAAACATGATCATGATTTAGGAGAAGATGGGTGCACAACATTTTGCTCATGTTCTTGTTGTGGTATTGCAATTCCCTTCGAGGTTTTGTTTTTTTTATTTGAGGGCAATAATTCTAATGGTACTATTGTTTTCCATAATTTTTGGTATTTGACCAATTTCACAAAAGGGTATATTACTTCTATTTGGCATCCTCCTGCCACTTCTTAAATAATTTGGTCTTGGGATAGGTATGCCTTGTCCTAATTAAAAATAATTTAATAATCATAGAATTTATTTGAATGAATAAAACAATATTTGGCATCGCACTATGCCTACTATTAAGTGCATCAGTTTATGCACAAAACACCTCAGTAACCATAAAAATAATAGAAGAAGAAACCAACGAGCCTTTAATCGGTGCAACTGCCTATTTTGAAACCCTTAAAATAGGCGCAATAACCAATGATGAGGGTTTAGCAGTATTAGAAAATGTACCTTTAGGAGAACAAGAGATTACCATTTCTTTTGTCGGCTTTAAAACCATTTTTGATACGATACAAGTAACTGAATCTACGCCTATAAAAACGTATTTAATGCACGAAGGAGGTATGGAGTTAGAAGGCGTTGTTGTCCAATCTACTCGAAGCACACGAACCATAAAAAAAATCCCTACACGAGTAGAATTTATCGGAGCAGAAGAATTGGGCGAAAAAGCCATAATGAATGCTTCCGATATTTCAATGGTACTGCGTGAGAGTACAGGTATTCAGATTCAACAAACCTCTTTGAGTAGTGTAAATAGTAGTATTCGTATTCAGGGGTTAGATGGTAGATATACCCAAATTTTAAAAGATGGCTTCCCTTTGTTTGGTGGGTTTTCAGGAGGATTGAGCATTAACCAAATCCCACCTTTAGACCTTAACCAATTTGAAATTATTAAAGGAAGTGCCTCAACTTTGTACGGTGGTGGTGCTATTGCAGGATTGGTAAACTTGGTTTCTAAAACACCTGATGAAGAACCTAAATTAGATATTCAACTTGCACAAACACACGTAGGAGGTAGTACCGCTAATGTTTTATATAGTAAACGAAAAAATAAGTTTGGTTATACATTATACGGTTCAGGGCATTATCAAAGCCTATACGACCCTGACGATGATGACTTTAGTAATTTACCCGAAACCAAGACCTTTTCATTTAATCCTAAACTCTTTTATTACCCATCAGAGAATGAAATACTTTGGTTAGGTGTGAATGGTACGTTTGATAAAAGAGAAGGAGGTGATATTATAGCCATCAGGGATGGTGCTAATGGTATTCATCAATATTCCGAAGAAAATATCTCAACACGAATTAGTACACAGGCTGTTTATGAAAAGGAAATAAACGATTTAAAAGCATTTCAAATTAAAAATAGTGTATCGTATTTTGATAGAGAATTGATAACACCAGATGTCCTGTTTTCAGGTAGACAATGGGATGTATTTACGGAAGCAAATTACACCATTCAAAAGGAGAAAACTGATTGGGTTTTTGGAGGAAACTTTTACAGTAATCTATTTAAAGAAAAAGATAATCCTACACCTAGAAATCAAGACAATATAACTTTTGGGGCATTTGTGAATAATACAACTGACTTATCCGATAAATTTATTTTAGAATCGGGACTTAGAACTGATTACGTGCCAAATTGGGGTGTGTTTCCTTTGCCTCGTGTTTCTTTATTATGGAAAACCAATAACCATTTTTCAAGTCGTTTAGGTGGAGGATTAGGTTACAAAATTCCTGATATGTTTACTGAAGAGGCAGCAACTCTGAATTTTCAAAATATTTTACCGATTAATGAAGGTAATTTGAATGCAGAGCGTTCTTATGGAGTAAATATAGATTTCAATTATAATAACAGGATTTCTGATGAAATAGGTTTTTCAATCAATCAACTTTTCTATTTAACAAGCATTGATAATGCACTATTGCTTAATGAACAATCTAACGGCACGTATTTATTTGAAAATGCTGATGGAGTAGTTTTAAGTAGAGGAGCAGAAACTAACATTAAGTTTACCTATGATGATTTGCGATGGTTTTTGAACTATGCTTATATCAACACTACATTTAATTATTTACCTAATAATCCACAAAAAACGCTAACACCAAAGCATCAAGCAGGCAGTGTTTTAATGTATGAAAATGATAAATGGCGAATTGGTTATGAAATCTATTATACAGGTAGCCAAAGATTAAATTCAAGCAGCCAAACACAAGATTTTTTTACAATGGGATTAATGGTTCAAAGGCATTTTAAGTGGGGAAGTCCATACGTTAACTTTGAAAACTTTACAGACCGCAGACAAAGTCGCTTTTCTACTGAAACCTTACCGCCTCATCAAGATCCTCAATTTGCAGAAATTTATGCTCCAACAGATGGTTTCATATTTTCCGTTGGAGTTATTATAAATCCATTTGGTAGGGAAGATGAACATTAAAAAATAATTATGAAAATATATACTAAAATTCCGAAAAGTTTAAAACCATATTATGAAAAAGAGTTGATAAACTATGCTAATGAGTATTCCTCAGGTAATATAAAAGGTGCATGGTTGCATCTAGAACGTGCGCATATCTTAGGACAAAGATATCCTCTTGAGCATACTGTTGTTCATTGGAAAATGCTCCTCTTTGGGTTTAAAATAAAGAATAGAAAGGAAATTATTGGACAAATTCCACGACTTATTTTTGGTGGAATAAAATCTTTTGTTGGGAAGGTGCCTCTTGGAAATCCAGGAGGTGCAAATGTACCTCCTTTAAAGTCTTTCCCTTTAGAAATTGAACTTCAGAACATACTTAGAAAAACAGATGTTTAAATCTAAATTAGACTCCATTTTTTTATTTTATGACATAAACTTGTAATTATGACTTTCTATGGTTATGGTGCAAAAATTCCGAGTCTACCTTGAAGGCCTATTAGACATTCTAAAAAACAAAATGATCGATTGTAGTACAAATTTATGTGAGGTGTGAAAAGTCATATATCGAATAATACAAGCATAAACATTCTGAATATCACTTTATTTACTAGACATACTAATATTACAAAATGTATTATAATTAATATTATGTTAAATAGGATATGAAATAATAGTGATGCCTTCGATACCATTTTATAAGTTTGTCTTTGTGATTTTTATTTTTTCCAAAAAAAATAAAATTATATTATCTAGTTTTTTGCAAAAACACTAAATTAGTATTAAACAGCAATATATAACTGGTAGCCATCTATTTACATTCAAGTAATCTAAATATTAATTAGACTTAAAAAGTGATATATGTATAAAATAAGTTTAACTATTTTTGTGATTCTTCTATTTGCAACTTGTAATAAAGACGAACCAAATATTAACGATAATGAAATACCAGTAATACTAGCTACATCCGACTACACTGTTTTAAAAGATGAAAATGTTACATTTGCTGAGGGGCTTAGTCATAATGATTTAAGTACTACCCCCTTTGCGATTCCTATAAAATTAGATATTTACTATCCTGATAATAATTCTGAAAATAGACCTGTTTTTATGTTTATACATGGAGGCGGATTTACTGGTGGAACAAAAACTAAGACTGAAATTGTAGATATGGCTAATTATTATGCTTCAAGAGGATGGGTTTTTGTTTCTATAGACTATAGAACTACAGAAGAGTTAGCTACGATAGAAGGAATGACTCAAGAAGAGTTATTAATATTTTATAAAGGAATCGCTCCTCAAAAATGGATTGAACATACCCTACAGGAAGCAGAAACTACAAAACAGGTTCAACAGAGCATTGCTATGTATACCGCCCAAAGGGATGCCAAAGCAGCCCTTCGTTGGATAGTAGCTAATTCGAACGCCTATAATATAAACACACACTTTATTACAGTTGGAGGAGCTTCAGCAGGAGCAATTACTTCGATTGCTTTAGGTATTTCAAATCTGGAAGACTTTAGAGACGAGCTTACTATTACTGATGATCCAACACTTTCTACTACAAACCTAAACGAGACTTATACTGTAAAAAGTATGGTTTATTTTTGGGGATCAAACATAAAGTTGGATATGTTTGAAGCGGTGTATAACTTGAATCCTTATGACACCAACGACCCTGAATTATTCATGGCACATGGCAATGAATATGACCCTGTTACTCCTTATTCTGAAGCAATTGAATTGAAGGGAATATACGACTCTTTGAGTATTTACAATGAGCTTGTAACTTTGGAGGGCAAAGGTCATGGTGCTTGGAATGCAAAAGTAAATGGAAAAGGTTTATTCGAAATGTCATTCGACTTTATAGTAAAGAGACAAAATTTGAATATCAAATAAAAATAACTATCTATCAACAACAAAATTAATTAGACAGGTATAAAAACAATATTTCTGCATTTCCATCAATTGAATTGTAAGTATCACCATTTTTTTACTTCGTATTTATTCTTTTGACTTTCTTGATTGTGATTTACTTAGTGTTTTGACCAAGTATTTTACATTCAATCCAAACTCCGAGCATTACATACATTTCAAAATGTGAATTCTTTTGTTTAAGTCCATTTTACTTTGCACAGGAAGCAAGGAATTCGCAAAAATATAATAATCTGATTATTAGTTATATAATAATTCTTGTTAATAAGCGTTAAAAATTATTAAATATTTTATATACACTTTTTCATAATTTTAAACCATGGGTGAAAAATGTATACACATTAACTTAATTTTTAACACACTAAAACATGAAAAACAAAATAAGTATAATTTCTGGCACAATGCTTCTAATGTGCTTTTTGTCTTGTGATAACCAAGACAATAACTTGATCCCCCCCAAACAGAATGAAATAAACTATACTTATGGTCCAGTTATTAAAGTAAAAGATAACTTTTCTACGAATAGAAACTCACGATCGAGATCTTATGTTTCAGGAAACTGGCAAAGAGTAAACAGAGATCATTTAAGGCAATTAAGTATAAATTCCGACATTAATTATACGAACACCAATGATCTTAAAGACAGGTTTACTTGGGCTATCAATAAAGGAAAAGATAGACCTGCTGGAGTTTATATTAATAACAGTAGATTTGGAGGAGGTCAAAACCCGAATAATAAATATGATTGGCATGCTGAATTTAGAGCTATCGGTCGTGCTCAAAATGAAGATGCGGGAGCAAATTATACTCCATTTAGAAGAGTCGAAGGAACCGCATCTAGGTCTGAAGTAAATAGATCAGGAAAAAGAAAGTGGATGGAATTATCTGGTGAATGGAGAATCGAAACGACTAATGAGACAAAATGGAATGTTACCGGCTCTATAAGTACAGAGGTTGGTGGAAAAATAGGAGTCCCTTTAGTTACTGAAGGGTCTGTAAAAGTATCCGTTGGTTTATCTGCTGGTGGTGGTGGTAGTTATTCAAAAAAAATAACTGAAATTATTCGTGGAGGTAATGGTATTTGGGTTCCAGCAGGAAAGGTAGCCAATTGGGAGTTAGTTGAACGTCATAGAAATTATAAAACAAAATGGAAAGTGCCTCTTGAGTTTAAAGGATATGTCGGAGCAGACTATGGTAGAAGACATCATGGTCATTATTTTTGGGCCATTTCTGCTAAACATTTCTTTTATGACTATGCACAAGGAGATAAGGCCTATGTTATTGATCTTAATGAAGAGTATTCTAAAGAATTAAGAGTTAGAGTGTGGGTTACAGATAACTAAGTTTAACCTTGCATATTAGTTGTCAATAAATAAAAATAATGTCTATTATAAAAGAGGAACTCCTTCGTGGAGTTCCTCTAAAAATTGTTTCTTTGACGAGTTAACTTGAATACTAATAACAAAGAAAATTATTGCTTCTTTTCAGCAATTAATTTCTTAGCATTCTTAACTTTTTGCTTCGTCAAAGCAATATCAATAACTTCACTCATTTCAGTTACATAATGAAATTTCAACCCTTTTAAATAGCTTTGCTTAATTTCATCGATATCCTTTTTATTTTCATCACAAAGAATAATCTCTTTAATATTGGCTCTTTTCGCTGCCAAAATTTTCTCTTTTATACCACCTACAGGCAATACTTTTCCTCGTAAAGTGATTTCACCTGTCATGGCTAATTTATTCTTTACTTTTCTTTGTGTAAATACTGATACCAAAGAAGTTAACATCGTAATTCCAGCACTTGGTCCGTCCTTAGGGGTTGCGCCTTCTGGTACGTGAATATGAACGTCGTATTTATCTAATACTTCAGGATTTACACCAAATTCTTCCGCATTTGCTTTGATATACTTCATGGCAATTGTTGAAGATTCTTTCATTACAGTTCCTAAATTTCCAGTGATAGAAAGGTTTCCTTTACCTTTTGACAAAATAGACTCAATAAATAATATATCACCACCCACACTTGTCCAAGCCAATCCTGTTACTACACCTGCGGTATCGTTATTTTCATACTTGTCTCGTTCTAATTTGGCAGGGCCTAAAATAGTTTCAATATCCTCATTGGTTAAAGAGACATTGTACTCCTCTTCCATCGCAATAGACTTGGCAGCATAACGTACTACTTTGGCTACTTGCTTTTCTAATCCGCGTACCCCTGACTCTCTAGTATAACCTTCAACTATTTTCTCTATCTGAGACTTTCCTAATTTTAAGTGGTCCGTATCAAGCCCGTGTTCTTTTAATTGTTTTGGTAGTAAATACTTTTTAGCTATTTCTACTTTTTCTTCAATGGTATATCCTGTTACATTGATAATCTCCATTCGATCACGTAATGCCCAAGGAATTTGCTGAATATTATTAGCGGTAGCAATAAACAAAACTTTAGAAAGATCGTACCCTACTTCTAAATAATTATCATAAAACTCCGTATTTTGTTCAGGATCTAATACTTCTAGCATGGCTGAAGATGGATCTCCTTGATGACTTTTTCCTAATTTGTCAATCTCATCTAATACAAATACGGGATTTGAAGTACCTGCCTTCTTTAGATTTTGAATTAAACGTCCAGGCATAGCACCAATATAGGTTTTTCGATGCCCTCTTATTTCTGCTTCATCACGTAACCCTCCTAAAGACATTCTAACATATTTTCTACCTAAAGCTTCTGCAACAGACTTTCCTAAAGAGGTTTTTCCTACTCCAGGAGGCCCGTACAAACATATAATAGGCGATTTCATATCACCCCTCAATTTCAATACAGCTAAATGTTCAATGATACGCTCCTTTACTTTTTCTAATCCAAAATGATCACGATCAAGTATTTTTTGCGCTCTTTTGAGATCAAATTTATCTTTAGAATACTCACCCCAAGGCAATTCGAGCATTAATTCTAAATAGTTACGTTGTACCCCGTATTCAGCCATTTGAGGATTCATACGTTTCAAACGATTTAACTCTTTATCAAAAGCTTCTGCAACCTCTTTGGTCCACTTCTTGTCTTTTGACTTGGCCTTCATCTCTTCAAGTTCCTGATCGTGAGAAACACCACCTAATTCGTCTTGAATAGTTTTTAGTTGCTGATGTAAATAATATTCTCTTTGTTGTTTGTCTAAATCAGAACGTGTTTTAGATTGAATATCATTTCGTAATTGAAGCTTTTGTAGTTCTTTATCAAGATTCTTTAACGTTAATAAAGCACGTTCTTTTAAATTATCTTTCTCAAGAAGCACTTGTTTTTGAGAAACGCTCAATTCCATATTTGATGAAATAAAATTCACCAAGAAAGAATTCGATTGAATATTTTTAATAGCAAAAGAAGCTTCTGAAGGTAGCATTGGATTTTCTTTAACTACTTCAAGGGCTAATTCTTTTATAGAATCTATAATAGCATCAAACTCTTTTTTGTCATCAATATCTCTTTCATCAGGAGCCTCTGCTACTTTTGCTTTTAAATATGGATCTTCTTGAACAACTTCATTAATTTCAAATCTTTTTTTCCCTTGAATAATCACAGTAGTATTACCATCAGGCATCTTCAAGACTCTTAAAATTTGAGCGACCACTCCTGTTTTATATATGTCTTGAACCGATGGGTCTTCTACTTCTCCATTCTTTTGAGCCACTACTCCAACAACCTTATCCCCTTTGTTAGCTTCTTTAATCAGTTGTATCGACTTGTCTCTACCTGCTGTAATAGGAATAACAACCCCAGGAAACAAAACTGTATTTCTAAGGGGTAGTATTGGAAGTTCATTGGGTATCTCTTCTTTATTCATATTTTCTTCGTCTTCTGGAGTCAACAAGGGAATTAACTCTGCATTTTCATTAAAAACATCTTGCAATGACAAGTTGTCTAAATGTATTATTTTTGATTTACTCATAATCTTATTGTATCTGTCATCTTGGCATTTTTTCGATAAAAGTTTATCTAATAAAACACCTTTTTTTATCAAAAAACAGCTTAATTCCAGTGTTTTAACCGTTAAAAAGCTATTGTTTAGTCACTTGGATAGGTCAATTCTTATGCCAAGAATTATATTAATATTGTTTGATACACTAAATAAAAACGTCTTTAAAAAAGCTTTTAGTCTACAGGATCTTATGAATAGGTGTCATCGTTTATTAAAAATACACTAAATAAATTCTAATTCCTAATAAACAGAAGTTAAACGTACTATTATCTCAACCATTACTCTGATTTTGATGATAACAAATTTACAAACAACTTATAAGCACCTGGTACACCAGCGGGTAATTCTCTAAAAAAGCTTAAACCTGTGTATATATAGTTTCCTTTTCCGTATTTAGCTACTAATAAACTTCCTTTTTTTGAGGTTTCTCCTACATCATGCATTGAAAGTATAGGCGTATATTCATCACTCCATGTATTTGGAAAATACAATCCTCTTTCTTGCACCCAGCCATCAAAATCATTTTGGGTAATCTTATTCGGGTAGTTCAAAATATTGTGATCTTTAGCTAAAAAGCTAACTGCTGCATTTTCATCTGTAACTCTATCACGTGATAATGTAAGTGGAAAAGGAGGTTTAACATCTACCCTTCTATAGGTATTGTATTGTACAATCAAATTTCCACCTCCCTCAACATACGCTAGTAAGTATTTTTGTTTAAATTGTAATAAGGGTTTGGTATTATAGGCTCGGATTCCAACAACAATTGCATCGAACACCTCTAAAGATTCTTGAGTTATATTTTGAATGTCTATTTCTGATACTTTATATCCTATTTGACGTAATGCATCTGGTACTGCATCTCCTGAACCTTGAATATAGCCAATGTGATTTCCTTCTTTTTTGAGATTTAATCGAACCACTTTTGCTGCTGAAGGCAATAATACTCGTTGTTTAGGAATATGTGCATGATTAATTTCTACCAATTCCTTATCATAAACTTTATCGTTAATAATTGCTTTTGCTTTGAGTTTTCCCTCTGATTCCTTTTTGGTGGGCGTTACTAAAAATTCAACAGTTTGTATGTCATTTTTTTGCGCAATATCAAAAGGCAATTCGGTTGGTGACACTTTCCAGTTTTTGGGAGCTTCGAGACGTACTACTCCCCTGCTCTTATTTTTACCCGCTCGCACCTGTACTTTTATTTTTCTTGGACTGTCTTTAGAAAAAATAAGTACTTTTTCAGCTAGTTTTGTCGTTACTATTGGTAATACCTCAAAAGGTTCATAAATTTCTCCTTTATCTCTTTTCGAATACCTATAAATAATAGGTTTTGTAAAAGAAATTAGGCTCCCTCCTATTGTAAAGTTATAAATTACCTTAGTCTTTTTTTCCGTTTCAGGATCACCAATGAGTTTTTGATTGGGTACTTGGTACATTCCCAGCCCCCATGGTTGATCAAGCCAATAAGGCGTCGAGTACGGTACAGTATTATTTAAAACAAAAGTCTCTTTAAAGGTCTTTTTGTTATTTTCTGAAAGTGTTATTCCTTTGCTTATCTTCTTTTTTTGCGGGAGTAATTCGATTGACTCCAAGGCTACCGAAATATCACCTCTATTTAACAGTTCGAAGTTAACGGTAAATTCATTGTTTGGTGTTGTACTAGAACTAGTAGCTGAACCTTCAATATACAGCCCTAAAGCTCCTTGAATAATTTCTTTGATTTCTTTTAATTTGATTGACCTCCAATGGTTGTTTTTCAATACTTTAATCTTCTCATAAGCTTGTAGTAATTCTTTAAGGTGTTTGGCTGGATTGGTAAAATCGAAATTCTTTTCGACATCGTATAAAATTTTCCCTATCGCTTTTCCTCCAACTACACGGTTCCATGAAGTATCAATACCTGAGAAAATATCTTCTTTATCAGGCGGATAGGTTCCCTTTAAAAACTCTACATATTCTTGTTGTGTTCCTCGTACTGTTAACCTTCCAAAACCTTGACATAAATGCTGGCTACTCGCTATAGAGGCCAATTCATTATTAGACACTCCTTTTAATGGATAATACACGCCTATATCAAACGTTAACCAAGCTGATTTATCTACTTTTTCAAACTTTTCTCTGCTACCATAAGACCACCATGAAAGATTATAAAATAAACTTTTGGGTTGCCAAGTGTCTACAAATGTCAATTGTTCTGGGTATTTTTTTGAATCTCCTGCCAAATCAAAAGCTTCATAACTCATCATGGCCGAAGCGGTATGATGCCCGTGGGTAGTACCGGGGGTTCTATGGTTAAATCGATTAATAATAACATCGGGTTTAAAAGTACGTATAGCCCATACAACATCACTCAATATTTTTTCTTTATCCCAAATAGTAAAGGTTTCGTCTGAATGCTTCGAATACCCAAAATCATTAGCCCTTGTAAATCGTTGCTCTCCTCCATCTACTCCCCTTGCAGCTAATAGTTCTTGTGTACGTATTACCCCTAATAGTTCCCTCATCTCAGAACCTATTAAGTTTTGTCCTCCGTCACCTCTTGTCAATGATAAATAAGCCGTTCTTGCTTTTTTTTCATTCGCTAAATAGGCGATTAATCTCGTATTTTCATCATCAGGATGTGCTGCTATGTACATAGCAGATCCTAAAAAATTAAGTTTTTGTATTTTTTCGTACAGTTGGTTTGATGTTAATTTCTGATGTTTTTGAGCAATAATTGATGCTGATGCTAACAGCAGTAATATAAGAATCGGTTTTTTCTCCATTTTCGATACTTTATGTGTAGTCAAAGCAAATGTAAGTTTTTTACATCTTTTATTATATTAAAAAAACTACAATACTTATTAATTTTTAAGATAATTAATATGGATACCGTATATAATTAAAAAAGACTACCATACCTCCTATTTTTCCTATTCTATTTCAGAAAAAAAGAAATTATAACTGAGGCTATACTTCTATTTTCTACTTTATCTATAAGGAAAAAAGCTCATTTTCTCATACAAAAATTTAGAATCATGGCTGGTTTTATCCCAAAACATTGGAGTCTAAAACAACATAGTTAATTAGTTTTCAAAATTTTCATCTTTAAAACCAATGAGAAACAATTTTTCTTGTGCTCTTGTTACCGCTGTATACAACCAACGTAAATATTCAATATCAGCACCGTTAGGCAAATAAGGTTGTTCTATAAAAATAGTTTTCCACTGTCCTCCCTGCGATTTATGGCATGTCATTGCGTAAGAAAATTTCACTTGTAAAGCGTTGAAATACTTATTGTTTTTTACCCCCATAAACTGTTTGTATTTTGAAGTTTCGTGTGCAAAATCTTCTTTTACAGCTTCGTATAATCTATTAGATTCTTCGTAGGATAATGAAGGGCTTTCACTACTCAATGTATCTAATAACAAAACCGTCTCAAATGGTTTTATATCTGGGTAGTCAATCATTCGTATGGTTACTTCGGCAAAGGTAAATCCATAGAGTTCTTTAATGGCCTGAATACGCATTACTTCACAAATATCACCATTGGCAATAAACCCAGCAGAAGAAGTGCTCTTCAACCAAAAATAATTGTTTCTGACAACCATAATATAATCTCCTGTTGAAATCTGGTTTTCTTGTCCTCGAATTTTCATCCGAATTTGCTGGTTATATTGATTCGCCCTTTTGTTAGAGCGTACTATAATAGCAGTATCTTCAACACCAATATCACCGTCATAGGCCGAAGTAATTGCATCTTGAATCTCATAACCGTCTTGTAGCCTTATGATATCTGGAAAATTTACATTAAACTGAAACTCGGTGGCTTCGTGTTGAATAAGTACTCGTAACTCTGTTGCATTGTATAAAATACCAGAATCGTTTTGTTGCCTTACAACTTCATCAAGTTCAATTTCGGTAACTTTTTTATCATAATCCAAATACAAACGTTCGGCATCTAAAGCAGGACTCATCAATAGTTTAACAGGCGGTAGCTGTGCAGTATCTCCTACAAAAACTACCTGACAGTCTTTTCCTGAATATACATAGGCCAGTAAATCGTTGAGTAATGAACCATTTTCAAACAATTTTGCATCTTGTTTTTCATCAGATATCATGGATGCTTCGTCTACAATAAAAACTGTATTGGTATGTTTGTTGGGTTGAAGCACAAAACTTACGCCTCCATTTCCTTGTTTTTTAGGAAAGTAAATTTTTTTATGAATCGTAAATGCTTGTTTACCTGAATATCCTGAAATTACCTTTGCTGCACGCCCTGTAGGCGCCAAAAGAACCGCTTTTTTTCCTGCTTTCCATAAACTGTTTACCAACGTACTAATCGTAGTTGTTTTACCCGTACCAGCATACCCTTTTAATACGAAAAGTCCTTTATTGTCTTTCTCAAAAAGAAAATTAATTAATTCGGTAAGTAATTCACGTTGTTTGTGGGTTAATTCGAACGGAAACTTTTGAACGACTTCTGTATAAAATTTATGGGCTGATGCTATCATGAAATCAAATAAAATTCAAAGATAAATGTATTTATAGTTAAACCAATTCTCGATACTAGAAAATGTATTAGAAGATGAACAGTAGATATGACAAATTTCTTATCAAAATTAAAAAAACAGCTAGTTTTTATATACTTTTATCCTTAATGGAGAAGTTATAATACATAATGCTAGTTAAAAGTTTTCTTCATTAAAAAAAAATTGTAGATTTGCGAATATCATATATTAAAAATTAAATAAGATGAGTTTACTACTAATGATAATAGCAGCGCTACTTGTTGCAATTTTGTTAGCTTGGGTTATTGTAAAGTTTGTTCCTTTAAAATTAAGATGGTTAGTTTCAATTATCTTATTGGCTACTTCGGTTTTTTTAGCTATTAAGATTTACGACGGAATCATGGAACCTATCAAGTTTAACAAAGACAAGAAAGTGCGTTATGCTAAAGTTATCAAAAACTTGAAGTTAATTCGTGATGCAGAGGTTAAATACAAAGAGGTAAATGGAACGTATACTAATAGTAAAGACTCATTAATCAACTTTATTGAAAACGGACAGTTAGCATTAACAGAAACTAAAAACGTTGAAGAAGAAGTTGATAAAGGTGGGGGAATCAAAGTTAAAGTTTCGAAAAAAGTAATTGACACTATAGGATATGAGCCTGTAATGAAGTATTTCGAAGGAAAAGATTACAAAGGAATGTTTGATGTTCCTGGTACAGATAAGCAATTTGAATTGGCTACAGGTATGGTTGAAAAAGTTGCAGGATTAAATGTACCTGTATTTGAAGCTAAAGTTAGTAAAGAACCTATCTTACAAGGGATGCCACGTTCTTTAGTAAAACAAGAACTTGAAGTTATTGAAGCAGACCAAGTTAAGGGTGCTTTCATAGCTGTAGGATCATTATCAGAAGTTACAACAGGTGGTAACTGGCCTCCTTCTTACGATAAGAATGATGCAGCTGCAAAAAAAGAGTAAAAAAATAAGCGCTGATGCGCAAAACATACAATTATCCATCCAATTTGATTTGGATGGATTTTCTTTTTGTATAACCGATATTGAAACAAAGAAGGTTATTACTTATACAACCTATACTTTTGATACAACAATAGCTTCTCCTGAATTATTGTTAGAAAAAATCATGTATATTTTTGCCAATGATCAAGAGCTACATCAAGAGTTTTCATCTGTATTTGTAATTCATCAAAACAACCTAGCTACTTTGGTTCCTACAGAACTTTTTGACAGAAATAGGTTAAAACCATACCTCCAATTTACCATAAAAACTTTACCAACTGATTTTATCACTTATGATAACTTGGAAAACATGGAAGCGCATAATGTGTATATACCCTATGTAAATATCAATAATTTTATTTTTCAAAACTTCGGTGAATTCGAATACAAACATCATTCTACGGTACTTATTGATAAAATTTTAGAAAAGACAACACAATCAATAACTCCGAGAATGTATGTAAATGTAGCTACTTCTTTTTTAGATATCATCGTAATTAAAAACAACCAATTACAATTTTATAATTCTTTTAATTACACCAACAAAGAAGATTTTATCTATTATATATTGTTTGTTGCAGAACAATTACAAATAGCTCCAGAAATATTTAATTTAATTTTTCTGGGTAAAATTGAAAAAGAATCAGCGCTCTATACGATAACCTACACCTATGTAAAAAACATAGATTTTATAGAAAGTAATACGAATTTCTTCACCGATAAAGACGAAATTTCTAATCATTCAACCTATACCCTATTATCTTAATGCGAATTATTTCTGGAAAACACAAAAGCAAACGAATTTCTGCTCCCAAAAACTTACCTGTTCGTCCAACAACGGATATGGCTAAGGAATCTTTATTTAACATCATAAATAACCTTTATTATTTTGATACAATTTCGGTTATTGACTTATTTGCAGGCACAGGAAACATATCTTACGAATTTGCTTCAAGAGGTACTACAGAAATTCATGCCGTAGATGCTCATTTTGGATGTGTCAAATTCATTAATAAAATCGCTAAAGAACTTGATTTACCAATCAATGCTTTTAAAATGGATGTCTATAAATTCCTCGAAAAAAGCCCACTTAAAACGGATATCATATTTGCCGACCCTCCTTATGATTTTGTAGAGAAAGAATTTTTAAAAATAGTTGATTTGGTTTTCGAAAGAAATATGTTAACCGAAGAAGGAGTTTTGATTGTTGAGCATTCAAAACATACTTCATTAACTGAGCATCCAAAATTTAGTTATGATAAGCGTTACGGAGGTAGTGTTTTTAGTTTCTTCGAAAATGAGTCATAAATAACCATACACAGCTTAAAGCACACCATTTATCGTCAAAAGTTGACGATTCATCGAAACTTACTGAATACCAAATGATTATATACGTAAATTAAACTTCAACCAAAAAACTAATTATTATGTATTCAAGTATAAAAACAAGCAATAATTGCCTGTACCTTAGAGGTGACCTTAACTCTGAAACTTTTAAAAATGTAAAAAGTCAGGTTAATTCTTATTTAAAAAAACATAAAAGAGTGGTATTAGATATCAATGAGGTAACAGAAATTGATTCTCATGCTGTAGAGTCTTTAGCCAAACTCTTTAAAAAAGCCTCAAAAGCTAACAAAAAAATTAGCATTCAAGGCCTTGGCACTAAAGATATTTATGATGAGCTTATTTATAGAAGCATAATCTAATTAAGTTCATAAGCTAATCTATTGTCAATAATACTTTGAACAACCTCAGGATTTAATAACGTAGATACATCACCAAGATTATCAATTTCGTTATGCGCTATCTTTCGCAAAATACGTCTCATTATTTTTCCCGATCGAGTTTTAGGTAATCCCCCCGTAAATTGAATCTTATCCAATTTTGCTATGGGTCCAATATGTTCTGTTATTATTTGATTGATTTCCTTACGTAAATTATCGTGATCTCTTCCTTCGCCCGCTTCTTTTAAAATAACGTAGCCATATAAAGCGTTTCCTTTAATGTCGTGAGGAAACCCGACGATAGCACTTTCTGCAACTGCAGGGTGCTCGTTTATGGCGTCTTCAATAGGTGCTGTTCCTAAATTGTGTCCTGATACAATAATAACATCATCTACCCTTCCTGTAATTCGATAATAACCTACTTCATCTCTTAAAGCACCGTCACCTGTAAAATATTTATTCTCAAAAGCCGAGAAGTACGTGTCCTTATATCGCTGGTGATTTCCCCAGATACTACGAGCCATAGAAGGCCAAGGGAATTTTACACACAAACGTCCGTCTACTTGGTTACCGTTCACTTCGTTTCCGTTTTCATCCATTAACGCCAACTGTATTCCAGGTAAAGGCAACGTTGCATAAGTTGGTTTCGTAGGTGTGGTATATGGAATTGGAGAAATCATCATCCCTCCTGTTTCTGTTTGCCACCAAGTGTCTACAATTGGACTTTTTTTCTTTCCTATATTGTCGTTATACCAATGCCAAGCTTCCTCATTAATAGGTTCGCCAACAGTACCTAATACTTTTATTGAAGATAAATCATACGATTCTACATATTCTAAGTTTTCCTTAGCTAAAGCCCTAATCGCTGTTGGTGCTGTATAGAATTGGTTAACTTTATGCTTTTCTACAATTTGCCAAAAACGACCAAAATCTGGATAACTAGGCACGCCTTCAAACATTACAGTGGTAGCACCATTTGCTAAAGGACCATAGACAATATAACTATGTCCAGTAATCCAACCGATATCTGCTGTACACCAATATACATCTCCTTCTTTATAGTTAAAGACATTCTTAAATGTATACGCAGTATATACCATATACCCTGCTGTGGTATGTAACATTCCTTTAGGACTACCTGTAGAACCAGATGTATATAATATGAACAAAGGATCTTCAGCATCCATTACCTCTGCTTCACAAGTCTCATTTGCTTGATCTAATAACGGTTGAAGCCACTTGTCTCTTCCATCAACCATGTTGATATCTGAATTAATTCTTTTAGCAACTAAAACAGTATCTATAGTAGTACAACTTTCTAAAGCTTCGTCTACGATTCCTTTTAAATCTATTGTTTTAACACCTCTATAAGATCCATCTGAGGTAATTACCATTTTTGCACCACAATCATTAATACGGGTTGACAATGCAGTAGAAGAAAAACCTGCGAAAACTACCGAATGGATTGCCCCAATTCTTGCACATGCTAGTACAGATACGGCAAGTTCTGGAATCATTGGTAAATAAATACATACTCTATCTCCTTTTTTGATTCCATTTTCCTTTAAAACATTCGCAAATTTACATACACGTTTATGTAATTCGCCATACGATATATGTTCTGCTTCATCCTCAGGATTATTGGGTTCAAAAAGAATGGCAGTTTTATCGGCTTTGGTTCTCAAATGCCTATCAATACAGTTTTCAGTAATATTTAATTTAGCTCCTTCAAACCACTTTACTTCGGGCTTCGAAAAGTCATAACTCAATACATTATCCCATCTTTTTTTCCAAACAAAGTGTTCTTCAGCTATTTCTTCCCAAAATACCTCTGGATTCCTAACTGACTTTCTATAAACCTGATAATATTCTTCTAAATGTTTTATATGATAATTACTCATATCTGAAATCTTTTGTTTTTTCCGCAAACAAGCTACGTATTTTTTCATTATACCCTACATTTTTTCTACTAACAACATTAGATAACTGACAAATATTTATATTTGATTCCTGTATGGAGCTATCTCTTTTTTTTGAAAAAGTTGTTGAAAACTGGCATTTGTTTCTTTTATTTTTTAGTATCGCTGTACTTTATTCTTCTGTCGGGTTTGGTGGAGGATCAAGTTATTTGGCTATTCTCACATTGACTAGCTTTAGTTTTGTCGAAATAAGAGCCATTGCTCTATTATGTAATATTGTTGTAGTAACGGGTAATGTAATTCGTTTTATAAAACTGGATTATTACTGTTGGAAAAACATAATCCCGTTGGTCATCTTTAGTGTCCCTTTAGCTTTTATTGGAGGAATGTTAAGGATTAATGAAAAATTCTTTTTTATTCTACTTGGAATAGTTTTGTCTTTTTCAGCGCTGGCTATGTGGTTATCAAAGAAACACGAATCCAATAAGAAACAGCTTACCAACCCAAGTATGCAAAAGAATTCGTTTATAGGAGGTGCTATCGGATTCATTTCTGGAATTGCTGGTATTGGAGGTGGCATATTCTTAGCTCCAGTCTTACATCTTACACATTGGGATACTTCAAAGAAAATAGCCGCAGCATCTAGTTTCTTTATTCTTGTAAATTCGATTAGTGGATTTATTGGTCAATATACGAATCCTAACTTTACTATTGACTGGAAATTCACTTTCTTATTGTTATTATGTGTCTCAATAGGTGGATGGATTGGAGGTTCACTTAGTCACAAATTATTATCACCTATACGTTTAAAAAAAGCCACAGCATTACTAATCATCTATGTAAGCATCAAAATTTTATGGAAATATCTATAAACTAGTTCCTTTATATAACTTTAAAGTTTCATTTTTACACAATACCAATAACATCTTTTCCTCACCAACCTGTATCGCTTCAATAGCCTTTACTTCCATTCCTTTAAAATAATTCAAAAACTCCCCATACACCCCTCTTGTATCGTCTGTACCTATTAAATACCCTTTATTCGCATCATAACGTATCGTTTCTACTTCTGCTTCATACAAACTTCCAACTCCCAAAAGTTCTATATTTCCATCATTATTCAAATCTAATACTTCAAAATCTAAGGTAGGTCCAAACTGAGCTTCTCTGGGTAATTTTTTCCATAATAATCCTTCTTCACCTCTGTTCTCTAATATAATTGATGAAAAATTAATCGCTTTATAATGGGTTGCTTCTTTCAACCCTTTTTCTCCATAAATTTCAGATAACGATGCATCTGCAAAGGCCTTATATGTTTTAAACTTCTTGTTCAACAACGGTAACTGCTCAGAAGAACATTGTTTCCCTCGAACAGGTAATAGTGTTCCTCCTTTTTCTTCTTTACTCAATACAATGTCTACGTTGTTATTCTTATCAAAATCATTTGCATATACGTGTAATGGTTTTTCTTTCGTAGGTGAAAACTTATTATTTTCTCCTATATTTCCAATAACATAGTCTTGATCGCCATCATTATCTATATCATACGAACAAATAGAAAAATACCATCCATTTGTGTTTTCTAGTGCTACGCTTTCTACTTTAATAAGCTTCCCGTTTTCATTCTTAAAAACTGTAACTGGCATCCACTCTCCTACTACAATTAAGTCTTGATCGCCATCGCTATCATAATCCGTAAATATAGCATCATTAACCATACGTAACCCTTTGATTCCCTTGGTTAAAGTATCGGTAACATCAGTGAATACTCCTCCGTTATTCTCTAAAAGTCGCGATGAATATGATAAAGGATACTTTCCTGGTATTACCCCACCACCAACAAAAACATCTAAATCTCCATCATTATCAACATCACTTGAAACAACAACAGTCGATACAGATAATGATTTAGGTAATTTATCAGACCTCGTAAAACCACCTTGTCCATCATTTATATACATGCGGTCTTGTAACCACTTGCTATCTTTTGCATCTTCATAACTACCACTGGTCACGTACAAATCTTGGTCTCCATCATTATCTATATCAAAAAACAACGATTTATTGTCTTCAAAGAAACGATCCTCATAGAAAACACTGGTACTAGAGGCTATAAATTTTCCATTATTTTGTTGTATGTATAAAGCTGACGGAGCTCCTTTCGCATTTCCTACAAAAAAATCTTCTTTCCCATCATTATTAACGTCTGCTACCGAAAGGGCACCATTTTTTTCACTTTGCTTTTGAGGTAATAACAATTGTAATTGATAATCATCAAAAACACTTTCTTGATGTTTGTATGTTATACCATGGTTTTTGCCTTCTATAATCTTTGGATTTATAGTTTTTTCTTTTTTTAGTTCGAAGTTTTTCTCTGCATCACGCTCTTTAATAGTAAGGAATTGATTCGCTGATAAACTGTTTAAAACGGTTGTTTTCCCAGAATTCCAAACCACCTGTATACTATCAATTTCTTTTGTATCACCAACCCCAAAATGTAATCGATGGCTTACAGAAGACTGAAATCCTCTACTTACATATTGCTCTGCTGCTTGTGTTTGATTTTTAGTATATAAATTGACTTTAGTTCCAATGGCACTTGGATTTTTTTTATTTCCTATAAGATGAATTGATACGTAATTTTTGTTTTGATTATTTTTATAGATACTAGCCAATTCCATTTGATTATTTACAACCAAATCTAAGTCTCCGTCGTTGTCTAAATCTGCATAAGCTACTCCATTAGAATTTGTCTTTTTTTCTAACCCCCATTGCTCAGCCACAGGTTCAAAAGAAATACCCCCTTGGTTCACAAATAATTCATTACGTATTTTGGTAGAAGGCATCATCTCAATTGCCTGATCTAATGTTACCTTTCTTTTGTTACGGATATTATCTCTCATAGCATTTCTAAAATCCTGATTAGAAAGATCATGTAAAATACCGTTGGTTACAAAAAGGTCTTTAAATCCATCGTTATTAAAATCGGCCAAAAGAGGTGCCCAGCTCCAATCCGTTTTAGCAATCCCCGATAGTTGCCCTATTTCACTATAGGCTCCATTTCCTAAGTTTAATTGTAGCATATTAGACATATATTGATGATGATAACCTGCATTCACAACCGTATGGAAGCTTTTGGTACTCATAGCTGCCATGTTTTCTTTACTTCTTTTATGGTCAGAAGACACCATATCTACAACTAATAAATCTGGTTTTAAATCATTGTTTACATCGGCAAAATCTGATCCCATACTATTGGCTGTAATGTGATCAAATGAAGTAAGTATATTGTTATGAAACGTTCCGTTTTGATTGTTGATATACAAATAATCTCCTTCTAAAAAATCATTAGCCACATAAATATCTGGCCAACCATCATCATTAAAGTCTCCTATAGAAGCACTCAATCCCCACGCTTTATTTACTATTCCTGCTTGTTGTGTTATTTCTTTATATTTCCCTCCTATATTTTCAAAAAGTTGGTCTGTCGTTTCCGCTTGAAAGGCATTTTGTATAATAGGGTTTATAGCAACATTATTATTAAAATCAAATCTATGATTTACCAAATAAATATCAATATCACCGTCTTTATCATAATCTAAATAATATGCTTGTGTTGAAAATGCAGGAGAGTTCAAACCAAAATAAGCAGCTTGCTCTTTAAAAGTTCCATCTTTTTGATTGATATATAATTTATTTTGTCGCGCTTCTTTTTTATAAAGAGAGCCAGATTTACAAACATAAATATCAAGCCACCCGTCTGAATTAATATCTACCATGGACACACCAGTAGTCCATCCATCACTATCCAAAACTCCTGCTTTTTTTGTAGTATCTTCAAACACAAAGTCTCCTTTGTTAATGTATAATTTATTCGCCCCTTGATTTGAACTAAAATAAAGGTCTTCCAATCCATCATTATTCACATCTCCGATAGCGACACCACCTCCATTATAAACATAAGGGTAATTTAAAAAGTTAAAATACAAGTCCTCTTTAACGAAGTTTTTAAAAGTCACGTTACTATGACTTGCTTTTACCTCTTCAAAAATGGGGAGTATTTTATTTTTTTGCTGGAGACTATTTTCTTCTTTAGTTTCTTTTGAACAACTTACTATGTATAATAAAGTCAAGATCGTAGTAAGGTAAACTACAAGTTTTTTCATGGATGTTAATAGGTTAAGGCTTTAAAATTAACAATCTTCTTTAATGAAAAGAAATTTTCTCCCCAAAAAACCATAATTCGACCATAAACAACCAAGTATTTTCTTAAAAAAAGAAATAATAAACACTATAAAATAATTTTTAAACAAAAAACACACCAAACCTCTTAAAAACTTATCTAGTTGCACGTTTTTACACAATCGCGTAACTTAGCGGAATGCGTTATCAACAACTCTTCTACATACTAATTATAACCAGTTCTCTAAACTTTTTAAATTGTAATAAAAAAGAGGAAAATTCAAATGAGCTAGCCAAAGAAACCAGTTCGTATTTATTACAACATGCTGATGACCCCGTACATTGGAAAACTTGGGATGATACACTAATCAAACATGCTACAACCAACAACAAACTCATTATAGTTAGTATTGGCTTTTCCTCTTGCCATTGGTGTCATGTCATGGAAAAAGAAACTTTTGAAGATAATGCCGTGGCTATTTTTATGAATAACCATTTTATAAATATAAAAGTAGATCGAGAAGAACGCCCTGATATTGATCACTTATACATGACAGCTGTGCAAATGATGACAGGATCAGGAGGATGGCCACTTAACGTGATACTCCTTCCCAATGGAAAACCGATATACGGGGGCACTTATCATACCCAAAAAGAATGGATTAGCGTACTAAAAAAAATTAAAGAACTTTATGCGAAAGAACCCGATAAACTACACGCTTATGCTGACAATATTGCTTTAGGTATTCAAGAGAACAACCTAGTTAAAATAGTTAAGAAAGACTCCCTCCTCTCAAAAGACACATTTAAAAATCATATAAATCAATGGAAACAACGTTGGGATATGGTTTTTGGAGGAACAAAAACAACTCAAAAATTTATTAAACCAAGTGAAATTTCTCTTTGGATGAAATATGCATACCTTTCAAATGATAGTATTACTCAAAAACAGGTCATCCGCACGCTAAATAATATTAGTAATGGTGGAATATTCGATCATGTTGGAGGTGGTTTTTTTAGGTATACTACCGATGAACAATGGAAGGTACCACATTTTGAAAAAATGCTTTATACCAATGCACAGTTACTCAGTTTGTTTTCCAATGCCTATAAAGCGTATAAAATACCTACTTATAAATACATTATTGAAAAAACAGCTAATTTTTTACTTTCAGAAATGAAATCTTCTGAGGGAGGATATTATTCTTCTATAAACGCAGATAGTGAAGGTAAAGAAGGGAAATTTTATGTTTGGAATAAAACAGTCCTTAAAAGTATCCTTAAAGATCGATATAATGATTTTTCTGAACAGTATAAATACCAACCTTTACATAAAAATTCTAAAGAAAAAGATCTAATATTATATAAAAACACCTCTCTAGACAAAAATAAACAACAAGACAATGAATACGCTATTTCAGTTTTGTACAAGCAACGACAACAAAGGATTAAACCTAAAATAGACAATAAAATTATAACCTCATGGAATGCTTTGTTAATTACTGGGTTTGTTGATGCCTATAAAGCTTTAGGTAAAAAGGATTATTTAAAACAAGCTGAAAAACTAGCTGACCTTGTTTATCAAAATGCTTTTGAAGGCAATAAACTATATCACACATTGGCTAATAAACAAAGTTTTCTAGAAGATTATGCTTTTCTTATTGAGGCCCTAATTAAACTTTATACTGTTACTTCTAATGAAAAATACGCCTCAAGAGCAAATGAATTAACTGCTATAGTTATGGCCAATTTTTCAGACAAAAAATCTAGTATGTTTACTTTTACAGAAAGTAGTCAACTCGTATCAAAACTAATCAAAATTAATGATGGTGTACTACCTTCACCGAATGCTATTATGGCTAATAATTTATATAGATTAGGAATTTTATTTAGAAATTCAACCTACTTAAAAAAATCTAAAATAATGTTGTCATCCATGATTCCTTTTATCGAAAACAGTTTTACTACCTATTCAAAATGGAATACAACCCTATTAGACAAACTTTATTCTTTTAAAGAAGTGATTGTTACAGGTAGTAATGCTGCTTCTTTTGCTACTTCTTTTCATTCAAGTTATTTACCTAACACATTTGTTGTTTACAGTACTAAAAAAAACAATCTCGTTGTATTCTCAGAAAAACATGTAGATAATGAGACGTTTATATATGTATGTGAAGAAGGATTTTGTAAATTACCGACCCTATCAACTGAAGAAGCTTTCAAACAATTGAAAAATTAGAAAACCAAACTAAAATTGTTTTAATATATTTATCAAAAAAAGTAAATGACCATTACTCAACTGAAATACACTTTAGCCGTTGCTGAATATCAAAATTTCACTATTGCTGCTGAGCATTGCTTTGTTACCCAACCAACGCTGAGCATGCAAATACAAAAACTTGAGGATGAATTGGACGCGAAGATTTTTAATCGCGCTAAAAAACCAATCGAATTAACAGAGGTAGGCAAACGAATTGTAGAACAAGCAAAAGTAATTGTTAATGAAAGTAATCGAATTATTGATATCGTTCATCAACAGAAAGGATATGTCGGTGGTGAATTTAAGTTAGGAATCATCCCTACTATCATGCCTACGCTCCTCCCTATGTTTTTAAAAACATTCAATAAAAAGTATCCAAAAGTTCAGCTTATACTTGAAGAATTAACTACGGAAGAAATTGTACGTAAGTTAATTGACGGTCATATTGATGCAGCTATCGCTGCCACTCCTTTAGAAAATGAATTACTAAAAGAGCGTGTGTTATATTACGAACCTTTCGTAGGCTTAATTCCTGAAACACATGCCTTATTTCAAAAAGATAAAATTAAAATTGACGACCTTGATGTAGACGATTTACTGCTATTAGAAGACGGGCATTGTTTTAAGGATAGCGTTATAAATCTTTGTCGTACTAACAAAAAAAGTAAAAACTTACATTTTCAATTAGAAAGTGGAAGTTTTGATACACTTATTAAACTCTCAAAAGACGGTTTAGGAATGACTTTGTTGCCGTATTTAAATACACTTGATTTGAATACGGAGGATAAAAAACACCTACGTGATTTTGAAAGCCCCCCTCCTGCACGTGAAGTAAGTTTAATTTACCATAAATCACAATTGAAAATGCAATTAGTTGAAGCTTTAAAAAACACTATTGATAGTGTGGTAAGAGGGGCTATTGCGTTTAGTGATGTTAACATTATTAGTCCATTACGAAAACACAATTAATTGAAGTAAAGATAATATATGAACTTAGGGTTCACTGATTTTAGAGAACCCTAAGTTTCGATTTGAACTTACTTAACAAGCACATTCAAACATCTCCCCCTTAGTTGATTTAGTACCTTCCGTAGCATATCCATCCAACTTCCACCATACAATTCCTCCGATTAGTTCTACTACCTTAAAACCTAATTTTGTCATTTTTAAAGCTCCTTTGGTAGACGCATTGCATCCGATTCCATCACAATAACAAACATATGTTTTAGCACGATTCAAATGCTGCGTAGTTTCTTCTGTCATTTCTCTATGTGGAATATTAATCGCATTGGGTATATGTTCTTGTTCAAAAGCAAATGTCTTCCTAGTATCTAAAGAAATAAATTCTTTGCTTTCTTCAAGCTTTTCAAAAAGATCGGAAGGATCCATTTCATATACTAATTTTTGTTGGTAATAGTCTATTTGTTTTCTCATATTAAAAATTTTATATCGATTTAAACACAAAATTACTAGCTGGTTCCCTTAAAAATTTCCTTTAATAATTGAAGGATTTTAAAGTATAATTGATAAGATTTCAACTACAGAAATTTTACAATATTGTACTTTTGTAAGTATGGAAATTAAACATTTTAGGCTCATACAAACAATCGTTGAAGAAGGGAGTATAGCCAGTTCTTCAAAAAAATTATTTTTAACACAATCTGCTTTAAGTCATCAATTAAAAGAACTAGAAGAACGATTAAACTTTAAAATTTTTCATAGATCACGCAATAAATGGAAACTTACTGAAGAAGGAATAGCTCTTTGTGAGCTAGGGAATAAGGTTTTAAAAAATATTGATGAAGGTTTTAAGAATATCCATCAAATACAAAAAGGAGCTGCGGGTACAATCAGAGTTAGTACAGAATGTTATGCTTTTTATCAAGGGTTACCGAGTTTTATTCAGAAAATGGGAATACTATACCCTCAAATCAATGTTGATTTAATTCTAGAGGCTACACACAAACCGATTGCTAAAATTATAGCAAATGAAATTGATATCGCGATTGTTACTTCGAAACCTATTAATGATTCATTAACAAGTATTGAAGTTTTTGAAGATGAAGTTTTTGCCGTAATCCATAAAGAGAATCAACTAAATGAATTAGATTTTATTGAAGCAAAAAACTTTGAAAACGTTCATTTAATTATCCATTCTTTTCCGCTCGAAACAGTATTCATTCATGAACACTTTTTAAAGCCCAACAATATAACTCCTAAAAAAATATCTGCAATTCCTTTGACTGAAGTAGCATTGGAAATGATTAATGCTAATTTCGGTATATTTTGCATGCCCAAATGGGCATTAAAATCTTTTAAAATCACTGAAAACTTATGCTTTAAAAGAATTGATAAAAAAGGTTTAAAAAGGAAACACTTTTTGGTTATTCGTAAATGTGATAGCAATAAAAACTATATCAAAAATTTTATTACTAATTTTTCTGAAGAGTTTAGAACGTAATAGCTCAAAATACAAGCTAACTCTATCCTTAGTCAAAAAGAAATTAATGAACTTATTAGAATCAGTAACGGCGAAATGAGTGATAGTGAATATGAAAATCTAAAATAACACTCCTAAAAACTAAGCTACCCTTTAATTGGGTAGCTTTTACTTTTTGATATAAACAAAAAAATAGGAGCCGCCAAAATAGTATTATTTCGACAACTCCTTCTCATCCTTCGCCTCACAATCTTCAATTATTTCTTCAAAACATTTATTTGAGTCTCTTTTTTTTCGGTATCGAAGCGTTCCTCGATCCAATAAATTTTCAATATCTTCAGCACTTACTTTTTTAGCGCTTCTTTTTGGCTTTTTAAATTGTTTTTTAGTCTTAACATCCTTCACTGAGGTTATCAAATCCATCGACAACGAATTACTATCTTCTACTTCATTCTTGTCATTCATGTATTCAACTCCGTTTCTTACATCTACTTGTTGAGAATACAACATAGAAGTACTTAAACTAAATAAAGAGATGAAAACACAACCAACGATCACTTTTCTCACATACTCCATTTCATCTAATGTTTTAAAACCAAACAAACTTTTTGTTAAAACTAATCTGTACAGTATTTTAAATTCATATTAAATATAACTTATATATAGTTCTTTACAGGAGACTATTAGATAAAATCATTTCTTGAAAAGGTGAAAGTATGTTATGTGTAGATGAATGGTATAAATCACCTAAAGAAACATAATTTTAGTTTTAAAATTTGTATAACAAAAATTACTAGGTGATCCATTATTTAAATACAATTAGTAACTTAGCGAATGAATAACTTACTATGGCTTTTCATTAATATGAAAAAAGTATATTTTTTATTAACGCTATTTTTTTTGTTTACATCTCATTCTAAAGCTCATAAATATTATGTAGCCTTAACAGAAATAGAATTCCGAGAAAAACATCAAAGTATTCAGATGATAATGAATGTTTTTATAGATGATCTTGAACTAGCTATTAATAAAGACTATAATATTAATTTGAACTTATCGACTAAAAAAGAAGATGTTAAATCAGATACATACCTGTACGAATACTTAAAAAAGCATTTTAAAATATCAATTAATGATGTATACAAAACATACAATTTTATAGGAAAAGAATACGAAGGAAATATTGTCTATTTCTATTTAGAAATTGATAATATTCAATCCGTCAAAACAATAAAAATAACAAATGATCTTTTGATAAATTACTTTCCAGATCAGCAGAATTTAATCAAAGTTAAAGTTAACTCTCAAAGCAAGAGTCTTTTTCTTAACAAAAAAAATGATAAAGGTTTGTTAAATTTTTAACCTAAAATATTTTTTGATTAAATTAATTCTGTAATTTTCCAACTAATTAAATAGCAAAAACAAATCAAATTGAAATAATGAGGAATTATATTATCACTTGTATAGCTTCAGTTGCTTTGATGATGGGAACTCCTTTGGCTGCCCAACAAACTGCAAATCAAGCCCCTCAAAAAGGACACACAGACCAAAATAAATTTCGTCAATTAAAAGATGTACTAGCTACTCCTAATAGCCAACGAACTGCTTCAGGGGCTCCAGGGCATGCTTATACACAACAAAAAGTTGATTATGTCATGGATATCCGACTTGACGAAATTTCTAATAAAATATATGGAGATGAGTTGATTACCTACCATAATAACTCCAAAGACCATTTGGAATATCTTTGGGTTCAATTAGATCAAAATAAACGTGCACCGGACTCTAAAACGCCTCTTGCGGAATCAACAGTATTAAACCCTGTTCTTTCTGCTAAAGATTTTGTTAAAAAAACCATGAAAAAATCGAAAGATTTTGGTTTTAAAATTGAAGCTGTCAAATACGCAGACGGAAGAGATTTATCGCATACGATCAATAGAACCATGATGCGCATTAATTTACCTAAGCCGTTAGCACCTGGGCATGTTTTTAAATTTAGAATTCGATGGAATTACTTAATAAATAACTCTGTTACAGATGGTGGTAGGTCTGGTTTTGAATCTTTTCCTGATGGAAATAAAAATTACACCATAGCTCAGTTTTTTCCTAGATTGGCTGTTTATGACAATGTAGAGGGCTGGCAAAACATGCAGTTTTGGGGACGTAGTGAATGGGCTCTTGAATTTGGAGATTATGATGTTAAATTGACTGTACCCGCAGATCATATAGTAGATGCTACTGGTAAATTAGTAAACGATAAAGAAGTCTTAACAAAAAAACAACGTAGCCGTTGGGAAAAAGCAAGAACTTCTTTTAAAAACCCCGTTTTTATTGTTACTCAAAAAGAAGCAGAAAAAGCAGAAAAAAAGAAATGGAGTAAAAAAACTAAAACATGGCATTTTAAAGCTAAAAATGTTAGAGACTATGCTTTCGCTTCTTCAAGAAAATATATTTGGGATGCTATGGCAGTAGATATTAACGGTAAAACCGTTATGGCTGTTTCTCTTTATCCTAAAGAAGGAAATCCACTATGGGAAGAACATTCGACGAGAGTTGTTGCGAATACTTTAGAAGAATATTCAAAACTAACTTTCGATTATCCATATCCTAAAGCTATATCTGTGCATGCTAAAAAACAAGGAATGGAATATCCGATGATTTGTTTTAATTTTGGAAGACCCGAACCAGATGGAACCTATTCTGAAAGAACAAAAAATAGAATGATTGGGGTAATTACTCACGAAATAGGACATAATTTCTTCCCAATGATTGTAAATTCTGATGAACGTCAATGGACATGGATGGATGAGGGATTAAACTCTTTCGTTGAAACATTGGCAGAACTCGATTATGACTCAAACTTTGATACAGGAAATTTACCTAAAGATATTGTAGGATATATGAGTTTAGATCAGAACAATTTATCTCCAATAATGTCTCAAGGGGATTATGTACATAATTTTGGTCCTAATGCATATACCAAGCCTGCTGCTGGTTTGTATTTATTGCGCCAAACAATCATGGGGCCTGAACTTTTTGATTATGCCTTTAGAACGTATTCACGTCGTTGGATGTTTAAACACCCTACACCTGCAGATTTCTTTAGAACGATGGAAGATGCTTCAGGTATGGATTTGGATTGGTTTTGGAGAGGATGGTTTTACACTACTGACTATAATGACATTGGAATCAATACAGTACAACAAATTTACGTGACAGATAAGCCAATGGAAAATGTAAAGAAATTATTAGATGAACAACCCGAATATCTAGCAGGTCTTGGAGAATCATTTTACTTGACAAACAAAAAAGAAGATGCCAACCCAAAAGATTTAAAGAAATATATCGATAATTTACCAACAGAAAAAAGAGCAGAATATAATAAAATACCTAAATACTTATATCAGGTATATTTTGAAAAACCAGGCGGATTAGTTATGCCTATTATTGTTGAAATTACCTATGCTGATGGTACTAAGAAACGTGAAACGTATCCTGCACAAATTTGGCGTAAAAATGATCAATATGTAACTAGAATATATCCTTCTAATAAAGAAATTGTTAGTTTTCAAATTGACCCAGACCTTGAAACTGCCGATGTAAATGTTTCTAACAATAGCTGGCCAAGAAAACAAACGAATAAATTTGAAGATTTTAAAAATAAGATTAAACAATAGTTTTTTAATCAACAAATAAATGATTGAGGCTGCCTTTTAGGTGGTCTCTTTTTTTATTGTGATGTCAAATCAATACTTATTTTCTTTTCTAATTGTTATCGATAAATAAAATAATTCCAAACAATAAATGGGATAAAAATTGTAATTTCGATCTTTACTAGAAGTTATTTGTGATGAAAGTATGTATTGCTGAGAAACCAAGTGTAGCAAGAGAAATAGCCTCTATATTAGGAGCTAGTAAAAAACATGATGGGTATTTTGAAGGAAATGGTTATGTTGTTACCTATACTTTTGGTCATCTATGTACCTTATTAGAGCCTAAAGATTACAAACCTCATTGGAAGAGCTGGGATCTTAATAATTTACCAATGCTCCCAGAACGATTTAACACCAAAGTCTCTAATGATAGTGGTATTCAAAAACAGTTCAACATTATAAAGTCGCTATTTGATAAAGCAGAAGTTATCATAAACTGTGGAGATGCTGGTCAAGAAGGAGAGCTTATACAACGATGGGTTATCAATCAAGCAAATTATACAGGAAATGTAAAGCGTTTATGGATCTCTTCTTTGACCGAAGAAGCTATCAGAGAAGGTTTTGAAAATTTAAAAGAGCAAGAGCAATACGATAATTTGTATTTTGCTGGCTATTCTAGAGCTATTGGAGATTGGTTATTGGGGTTAAATGCTACTCGTTTATACACTACGATTTATGGTACCGGCAAACAAGTATTATCTATAGGACGAGTACAGACGCCAACCCTAGCTATGTTAGTAAATAGGTATAAAGAAATCACCAACTTTGTTCCACAACCCTACTGGGAATTACAAACGTTATATAGAAATACACTTTTTTCGTGCGAAGCAGGCCGTTTTTTAAAGAAATCTGAAGGTGAGGCTTTTGCCAACAAAGTGAAAGAAGCTGAATTTGAGGTAATATCTGTTGTCAAAAAGAAAGGAAAAGAATATGCTCCTAAACTATTTGATTTAACGGGCTTACAGGTGTATTGTAATACTAAATTTGGTCTTTCTGCTGACGAAACTTTAAAAATAGTACAAGGGTTATACGAAATGAAACTCGTTTCATATCCTAGAGTAGATACAACCTTTCTTCCTAATGATATCTATCCAAAAGTACCAACGATATTAAAAAAGTTAACGGACTATGCTCCTTTAACAGAAGAATTAATAGGTAAAAAAATTCGAAAATCATCTAAGGTTTTTAACGATAAAAAAGTAACAGACCACCACGCCATAATTCCAACAGGAGTACAAGGTAATCTATATGGACATCAAAAAGATGTGTATGATATCATTGTGAAACGTTTTATTGCCGTTTTTTACCCTGATAGTGACATTTCTAATACTACTGTCAAAGGAAAAGCAGAAAAAGTACCTTTCAAAACAACAGGAAAAGAAATCGTTACTAAAGGATGGCGCGTTGTTTTTGAATTTGGAACTACTCCTAAAAAAACAACAGAACCAAACGTACTTCCAACTTTTGAAAAAGGTGAAAAAGGCCCTCACGAGCCTTCTTTTTTAGAAAAAGAAACCAAACCTCCTAGAAATTACACAGAAGCTAGTCTACTTAGAGCTATGGAAACAGCAGGTAAACAAGTGGATGATGACGAAATGCGTGAGCTCATGAAAGAAAATGGTATTGGAAGACCTTCTACAAGAGCAAATATTATAGAAACTTTATTCAAAAGAAAATACATTAAACGTCAAAAAAAATTAGTAATTCCAACACAGACGGGTATTGATTTAATTGATTTAATCGACAATCAATTATTAAAATCAGCAGAATTAACAGGTTTGTGGGAAAAAAAACTAAAAGAAATTGAACGAGGAGATTACCATGCTTCTTCCTTTATTAAACATATGAAAAAGATGGTGGATCAATTAGTTTATGAAGTTCGTTCTAGTAAAAAAAATAGACGTATATCTTTCGACACTCCCAAAACTGTCGCTAAAAAAACGGCTACAAAAAAAGAAACGGGTGTTAGTGGTAACTCTTGCCCAAAATGTAACAAGGGGAAGCTTTTGAAAGGAAAAGCCGCTTATGGCTGTTCTGAATACAAAAGCGGATGTAACTTTATGATTCCCTTTGAGTTCATGGGAAAAAAAATATCTGATAAACAATTAATTAATCTAATAAATAAAAAAAGTACTACCAATTTAAAAGGCTGGAAATCTGGAGATGAAAAATTAGAAGGTTTACTTAGATTTGATACTGACTTTCAATTAAAATTTGAACCAAAAAAAGGAGGAAACACTAAAAAAATCGCTAAAAACAATGATATTGGGGATTTAATTTGTCCTTCTTGTAAAAAGGGAACACTTTTGAAAGGAAAAACCGCTTACGGCTGTTCTGAATACAAAAATGGATGTTCTTATTTACTCACATTCGAAGAAGTTCAAAAAAAAGCACAAAATATACCTATAACTAAAAGTCTTATTTACAAAATAATCAATAACCAACTATAAACTTTCTATCACTTTTGGTTATTATTCCTTATAATATATAAGTGTTTAACCATTAGAATTAAAAAGAAAAAAACAATTAACGTAGTAATTATTCCCCATATCCAATACAAAACATAAGGAGACTTGGTTTCGATAGCATCATTGTTTCCTAATAAAATCAAACTTGCCCAATAATAAGGTGATACCTCACTTAATTGGTGTGTTTTTAAATAATCCAATTTGGCCTTTCGTAATGCTGCTGATTTTGTTTTTCCAGTACGTAATTCCTGATAAAAAGAAGTTATTAGTGAATTTACTGATTTTTCATTGGCTTTCCACTGGGTAGTAACAACACTTTTTGTCCCTCCATTGATAAAACTACGGGATAAACTCATTACCCCCTCTCCAGTTTCTTGTTTTCCTGAAGCACCGTTACATGCATCTAAGACAACTAATTTTGTATTGGTTGTTTTTTCTGCTATTTCATCAAGTGTTATTTTTTTATCATAAAATGCCAACCAAGGTTCTCCTGATTTCTCCTCCAATCCAGCATGTGAGTTTATATGAATTATTTCATACTTCTTTATCTCATTAAAAAAAGCCTTTTTGGTCGCTTTATTTTTTATAAAAACCTTATTAGAATAATTCTTTGTAATTTTTTTAATAGTTTCCTTACTTCTCACTAGCGGAGTTAATGATTTATCTTTAAAACTTATCGGGGCAAATACCAATAACTGTTTTTCTTTATCCTTACTTGGTATTTTTTCGAGGTTAAAAAAAATTGATGCCGATAATAAATAACTTATTTCAGTGCTATACACTAAATACTTCGGATCAGTAATACTGGGAATTAATGCTTCAAAATTTATATGTTGAAGTGTATAATCAGGTATTATTATCATTTTTTTCCCTAAAGGAACCTTAAACGGAAATAACCGCTTAAACACCTTATTTGCCAATACATTATAAACAGTTTTATCTTCTTTTAAAACAAAGTGTTTCTGCATTTTTTTTCGTAACAGTACAATGTTCTTTAATAAATCTGGAACATTTTTAAGTTTAAAAAAAAGTCGTTGCTCTTTATTACAAAAAATTCCAAACCCCTCTTCTTCATTTACAATATATTCAACAAAACTTTGGTCGTCATCTATATATTTATTCAGATATCCATCTAAAGAAATGGGAATGATTTTTTCCTTATGCTGTATCTTATTAATATTTTCTAGGAGTAAAAGCCCTTTATTTTTTTCCATAAAATAAAATGCTTTGGCTGTATTTTTCTCAAAATAACACAGCTCCACCCCTATCATATAAAATTTTGCAGCTTTTCTAATCCAAAATAACTTCGAAGTATCCACCAAACTTTCTATTCGAAATGATGAAAATAAAACATCTGTTAGATCACAAATTTTTACTGCTTGTCTAAGCGATTCTTCATTTTTATCTGTTTTATAGATATGAATATGTCCTTTGAGAATTTCTATTAAATAATCAAGAATATCTAACTTATACGGTGAATCTAAAATCCCCCTTATTTCTAAAGAAAAATCTTTTATATTTTTCTTCTGCAATACTTCTTCGATTGCTTTTTTGTTGTAACTTATTTTTTCGATAAAATTAGAACGGTCTCCAAAATTACTATAGATCGCCGCTTTTACTTGTATATCATTTGTAACTCTTAGTCCTTTATTAAAGTAATAATCTGCTTGCTCATAGTCCTGTAGTTTATTAAACACCCTTCCTAGGTTATTATACACTCTCCCCATATTGAGTGTGTCGTTTTCTTTTTGATACAAGTCTAACGATTTAAGGTATTCTTTTTTAGCCTTTTTAACAAGATTAAACCCCTCATAAAGGTTACCTAAATTATTAAAAACGGCTGGGTCATCATCTCCTCCAAATAAAGTTTTTAGTCTATTTATTTCTTTTTCATGATGGGTAATTTTTGAGAGATTCCTTTTAGTTTCGTCAATTTTACTATACACATAAATGGCGGCTCTATGCGCTAACAAAAGTATATGTGAATGTTCGTGCTTAATACCATATTCGTTGATCACCACATGCAAACAATCTATAGCCGTAAAGTAATCTCCTTGGTTCGCAAAAGTATACCCCAAACTTATATATGCATTATAGGTATATTTATCATTACTAGGATTCGTAATTATTC
Source organism: uncultured Tenacibaculum sp. (assembly GCA_947496185.1). Taxonomy (GTDB): domain Bacteria; phylum Bacteroidota; class Bacteroidia; order Flavobacteriales; family Flavobacteriaceae; genus Polaribacter. The sequence goes on along the minus strand of CANMCD010000007.1, from coordinate 85,207 downwards.
GAAATAAGGTTTGTAAACAATTATTTGTAGCTCCTTTTTTTTTATAATAAAAAAACAAGTTATTCAAACTATTATTAAGTAAAAAATAATCAACGAACTGTTCCTTTGAACTCCTTAACCTCACTGCTTTTTTTGTTTCTTCAATAGCACTTTCAATCGCATTAATTCCATAATACAACAATCCTAATTTATGATAAGCATACGAACGTGTTTTCGACGATATTTTTTTTTCTTGTTTAGATAGAAACTGCGATACTAGTTTTATTTTTACTTCTTTCTTTATGTCTTTTTTCAGGATAGCATCGAGTTCTTCTCTACAAGAATCATGATTTTGTCCAAAAACAAGGGGTGCCAACAGTAAAAATATTAAATGTAAAAATGAGGCTTTCATGTTATTAAATATGAAAAAAAGTCAAAAATTAAGCGTAGTTAAAACTACACTTAATTTTATAAAAAGACAACCTCAGTTGTACAGTTATTATTTAATGAGCTTACTATATTTAACAGGTTTTAAATATCTCTAGTAGACTCCTACATTCTTCAATTCATGTATTATTTGCGCTGGTGTATAACTCATACCAGATTGATACAGTATACCTGCTGAAACAGCAGTTACTATGGGAGCTGCGTACGATGTTCCTGAAATAGGAATCGGAGTATTATTTATATCATAAAATACTACATCTTCTCCTAATGCATAAAAATCAACACTTTGTTCTCCATAATTTGAAAAATAAGCAATATCAGTATAGTCACTATTTGCTGCTGCAATCGCTACTAAATTTGATTGAGGATAAGAAGAAGGATAATGCCCAACTACATCATTATCTACTCCGTGATTACCTGCCGAGGTTACGATTAATACTTTCTCTGAATAGTTATCAACTAGCTGATTAAATATTTTTTGTACCTGAGTCGTTTTATTATACCATCCTAGGCTCATTTGTATAATATTTGCCTTTGGCAAAGCATATTTAAGTCCACAAAGAATATTAAAATAACTCGCTACTCCTTTTTTATCACAAACCTTTACAGGAAGAATTTGATGAGGAATACCTTCGTCTTTTAATCGTTTGTTCACAATATAACTCACTTTTGTACCATGAATTAAACGGTAATCGTCATAACAATCCGCATCGTGATTCACAAAATCCCACCCTGAAGGTTCTCCTGCATGAGAGGTTCTTGATGAATTATACAAAAAAGGACTTGTAAATAAAGGGTATTGTGCATCCACACCCGTATCCAATACTGCAATTGTTACACCTTTATTTACAGCAACAATTTGGTGTAAAAAAGAATTTTTATTCGTTCCCTTTAACTTTTTATCATGCGCGGTCTCTAATTTAAATGTAAATTCACAATCAACATTTGTTATATCTCCCTCAGGACCACCACTTCCTGATTCTATCGATAACTTTTTGTCTTCAATATTCACATCATCTCCAAACTTCCACTTTTCAATAAGACCATCTTCACATAAATCACAAGGTTGAAAACTTATGACTCCGTATCTAGTTCTAAGTTCTTTTTTATCTGCTTTTGTTACTTTTTCATGAAATGCTACAATCAATTCTGTTTTGGAATATTTGGGGTAATTCACATCATAGGAATCTGAAACCTCCCTTACTCTTTTTTCTACGCTACCTAGAGGGGTATCCGTATTCTTTGAGCAACTTACATACAATGTTAGTATAATAAGTGCTAGGTGTTTTTTTAATTGTTTCATTATTATTAGTTTTTACAAATCTATTGCCAAACAAATAACCAATAGATTACTTTTTAACTATAAGTTTAAAAATAATTAAATTATTACCCGTTTTTTATTATTAAAACTTATTTTTAAACCCCAATTATGAGATAAAGCATTACGATTAGTAAGTTTACAGATGTTTACTAAATTTTTCTCTTACGGTAAGAAGAAATATCATTACAATACTAACACGTCAAATATTTAATCTTAATAAAGTCAATATTTATAGTAAACTTTTAACTACTAATTCGTATTGAACATATTTTAACGTTATGACAGAAAGCAATAGGTACATTACCGCTATAGCAAAAGGTGATGAAAAGGTAATTTCTGAAATCTATAAAAAATTCTACATAAAGATTAGAGGGTATGTTTTGGCTAATAAAGGTAAAGCTGAAGACGCAGAAGATGTTTTTCATGATGCATTAATGTATCTTATAGTAGCCAATAAAAGAACGCCTCTAAAAATCACATCTTTTGAAGGTTATTTTTATACAATATGTAAAAATATCTGGAGAACCTCCTTAAAAAACAAAAATAAAAGGGTAATAAATGAACAGTTTGTACCACTAGAAGATAAGGAAACTAATGTAAGCTTATTTATTCTTGAACAAGAAAGGAGAGATTTGTATACAAACTCATTTCATAAGCTTTCTGATAATTGTAAAGAAATTTTGAGTAATTACTTTAATGGCATGAGTTATGATGAGCTATTATCTGAATTAAATTATAGTTCAATAAATACAGTTAGACAACGCGTTTTTAAGTGCAAAACAAAATTGATCTCACTAATCAAAAACGATGATCGTTATAAAAAGTTAGTATAATGGAAGATAAAAGACAAGATAATATTGAGAGATATATCCGAAAAGAAATGAATGCACAAGAACATTCATTATTTGAAAAACAATTGAATGAGGATAAAGCTCTTAAAGAGGATGTTTTATTACAAATAGCACTCCATGATGCCTTCTATGATAAAAGTGTAACCGTAACGAAGAATATTGATTCTATTGAAGAAATTAATGAAGTTACATCCGTTTTGAAAAGTGATGAAATGCAAAAAATTTCAAGTACTATTAAAAATACTATAAAACGAGAGAAACAGCCAAAGATTCGTTATATAAGGTATCTAACCTCAGGAATAGCTGCAGCTATATTAATAGGCGTTCTTTTAACATTCTATTTTTCTCAAGATTCTACAACAACTCTATACGAAGAATACGCTGATTGGAACAACTTACCATCATTAGTTGAAAAGGGTGAAGCGGAAAGCTTACTAAATAGTGTTGAATTATTATATAGAGATAACGCTTATAAAAAGATCATCGAACTAACCCAAGATACTTCGGATCCTTACGTGCTAATTTATCGTGGTGTTTCTTTTATTAAGCTGAATGATTTTACAAAAGCAGAACAAAGTTTCGACCAGCTTATAAATTCAAATTCATTAGAAAGTTCTAGAGGGTATTGGTATAAGTCATTACTCTATCTAAAACAAGGAAAGATTAATAAAACCAAAGAGCACTTAGAGTTTATTATAAAAAACGACACATATTACAATTACAAAAAAGCGTTAGTACTTTATGAAAAAATAAAATAGTAAACGTATTTATCATCTAATTAAAACTTAAATGCAATTCCAACGAGAAAAGCTTCCCTATCGCTAGAAAATGTTAATTCTAAATGTTCTTTTTGATAGGGGGTTGTAAATAAATAAGTGCTTCCTATTCCAATAGCAGCACCTGCCAATACATCAACAAAAAAATGTTTATCTGCCTGAATCCTGCTATATCCCGTAAAACCTGCTAATAAATAAGCTGGGATACCATATTTCCATCCGTAACGTCTTTGAATGAAAGAAGCACTTTGAAAGGTCACAGATGTATGTCCTGAGGGAAAAGAGTTAAAGCCGCTTTTATCGGGACGTTCTTTATGAATTAATTTCTTTAACCCATAGGTAATTGCTCCAGAGAGTAACATTCCTTTTGTAAATTGCCATGTTCCTTTTTTATCCTCTTTTATTAATGTTGTACCTAAAGCAGTAGCAGGTAGGGTAAGTAAAAATATGTCCCCTATAGTTTCAATAGTTCTGTCTTTCTCTTGTCCATAACTCTTTGTAATATGTAAACTACATAATACGCTGCACAAGCCAAACACCATAACTTTACTTCTGAAAATTGTTTTTTGTTTTTTTGAAAACATAAAAAAGGTACTTTTTAATTCTAGTAATTTCTTTACTTATTATATAATGATAACAGAATTTCAAATATACACATTTGTAGTATTACTGAAAATTAACTTTAAATACGAGTAGTATCTCTAAAGCAAGTCTAAAGTTATTTGAATATTTTTTTCAAGAATAATATTCTAGCTTTCAATCAGTAGTAACCCAACAACTCTTTTTATAGCATAAGTCACTGTTTTTACTAGGTTCTTGGCATGAAAATTGCAAATTATTAAAATGTAACTTAGTTTTTATGTTACAGGATTATTTGGATTAGTTAATTAAAATTATGGGCTGTTTTATTATTCTTCAAAACAGCCTTCTTTTTTCAAATTATATAGCACTAATGATGTCGTATTTAGTAATAATATGATGAGTATTTTCATTTAATTTTACCAAGACTGCCTGATTATTTTTGTTTATTAGTTTCGAAACCTTATCAATAGATAACGTTTTGTCTACTATAGGGTATTTTTCTCCCATAATTTCTTTTACAGGTTTGTTGGCTATATTTTTATTGTTCAAGTATTCATGAAGTAATGTGGTTTCATCAACAGCACCTACAAATCCATCTTTATCTATAACGGGAATTTGAGAAATTTTAAACTTCCTCATTCTATCAATAGCATGTGCAACGAGTTCTTCCGTTTGTATCGTAATCAACGGTTTATCTATATGTGATTTTACCAAATCTTCCGCCGTAGTGATTTCTTCTTCTAAAAACCCTCTATCACGCATCCAATCATCATTAAACATTTTTCCTACATAACGACTTCCATGATCGTGAAACAATACAACGACCACATCTTTAGACGTAAACTCTTGTTTTAATTGTAACAATCCCTTGATTGCTGCACCCGCTGAATTTCCTACAAAAATACCTTCTTCTTTGGCTATTTTTCTTGTATAAATAGCCGCATCTTTATCCCTTACTTTGGTAAATCCATCAATAAGACTGAAATCTACATTTTTAGGCAGTATATCTTCCCCTATTCCTTCCGTTATATAAGGATAAATTTCATTTTCATCAAAAATACCTGTTTCATGATACTTTTTAAATACAGAACCATAGGTGTCTATACCCCATATTTTTATAGTAGGATTTTTCTCTTTAAGGTATTTTGCAACTCCTGAGATTGTTCCACCAGTACCTACCCCCACAACAAAATGAGTAATTTTCCCCTGAGTTTGTTCCCAAATTTCAGGTCCTGTCTGTTCATAATGTGCTAAAGCATTGGATGGATTATCGTATTGGTTTACGTACCATGAATTTGGTATCTCATCTCCTAAACGTTTTGAAACGGAGTAATACGATTTTGGGTCATCAGGATCTACATTGGTCGGACAAACAATTACTTCGGCACCTACCGCTCTCAAAATATCTATTTTTTCTTTCGATTGTTTGTCTGAAATAACAAAAATACAACGATAGCCTTTGACAATCGCTGCTAATGCTAAACCCATACCTGTATTGCCCGAGGTTCCTTCAACAATCGTACCTCCAGGTTTTAAACGACCATCCGACTCAGCATCTTCAATCATTTTAACCGCCATTCGATCTTTTACTGAATTTCCTGGATTAAAGGTTTCTATTTTTGCCAATACCAACGCCGGTATTTCTTTGGTAATGGTATTCAATTGTACTAAAGGGGTATTACCGATCGTTTCTAAGATATTTTTTGCATATTTCATGGAATCTTTATTTTATAACGTAAAAGTATGGTCATTAAATTTAGCTATTTAATAACATTTATCACCTATATTACTGAAATAAAGCACAAATTAATTGTTAAAAGAATAACGGTAATGTTTTATAAACACCTATGCAAACTTAATTGCTTTCAGGGGATATATTTTCGTAATGATATATGAAGGAACAACAAGCATCGTAAAACACATCAGTAAGGTTCCTATATTTAAGTATAAAATAGACATTATATCAATACTAACAGGAACGGTTGACACATAATAGTTTTGTGGATTTAACTTAATAACTTTACCGTATTTTTGAATACTTAAAAGAGTTAACCCTATTATATTTCCTAAAAACAGTCCTTTGATAATTAAGTAAGAGGCATTAAATAAAAATATTTTTCGAATACTCCAATTTGTACTACCCAATGCCTTTAGTATCCCTACCATCTGTACTTGCTCTAATATCAAAACCAACAAGGCTGTAATCATATTAATCCCTGCAACCAATACCATAATACCTATAATAACCCATACATTATTATCTAATATGTTCAGCCAGTTAAAAATCAACGGATAGTTTTCAATGATTGTCGAACTATTTAGTGTTGCTCCAATTTGTCGATATATCTCGTCTCCTTTTTCTTTCATGGTGTCAAAATCATCCAAAATGACTTCAAAACCTCCTACTTCATCTGCTTTCCATTTGTTAAGTCGGATAACTTCCCTAATATCACCTATAATAATGTTTTTATCAAACTGCTCAAAACCTGTCTCGTAAATACCAACAATTATTGGTTTTCGAATTTTAAACGGTGTCTTACTACTATTGGTATTAAACAGTACTTGTATAGTATCTTGTAATTTCAAATGCAGTCTATCTGCAATTGATTTGGATAATAATATTTCTTTATTTCTTTTTAATGAAAAATCTGGAATACGTCCTTCTGTTAAATGTTCTTGTAAGAAATCAACATTGTAATCCTCTGAAATTCCCTTAAAAAGTACTCCTTCAAAATCTTTAGAAGTTCGTATAACGCCGAAATTATTTGCATAAACTTGTACGTTTTTAATACCAGCTACTCCTTTAAAATCAGGATAAAAGTCTTGGTTTTTACCTATTGGAACTGTAGAAATATCAGAGTGATTATTGTCGTAATTAACAATCTGTACATGCCCTTTAAAACCAGCGATTTTTTCTCTTATTTTTTGTTGAAAGCCTTTTCCTATAGCCACAGAAATAAGCATTACTGCTATACCCAAAGTAATTGCAATAATTGCTATTTTTATTATTGGTGATGATATACTATTTTTATAACTTTTTTTAGCTATTATTCGCTTTGCAATAAAAAACTCGAAATTCAATAGGTCATGATTTTTAAGTATACCAAAAGTACATATTTATTATTGTTTTTTTATAGCTGTTTTCAACTAGTTTCTTGTGGACAAAGTATAAAAAAAGGAAAAACAATTCCCAACCCAATAGATACTTCTTTAACAATTGGAGCAGATAGGATAAACCTATACCTACCAGATCTTAAAAATAAAACTATTGCAATTGTTGCCAATCAAACATCTATCACCAATATAAAAGGCAAGAGTACCCATTTGGTCGACTTCTTACATCAGCAATCTGATATTACTGTGAAAACGGTTTTTGCTCCCGAGCATGGGTTTAGAGGAAAAGCGGATGCAGGAGAAACAGTCGTTGATGGAATTGATGGAAAGACAGGTATTCCAATTGTTTCTTTGTATGGTAAAAATAAAAAACCAACAGCAACACAGCTTAAAAATATTGAAGTGGTTGTTTTCGATATTCAAGATGTAGGAGCTCGCTTTTACACGTATATATCGACTTTACATTATGTAATGGAGGCTTGTGCTGAGATGAAAATTCCTGTCGTATTATTAGATAGACCAAACCCTAACGGACATTACGTGGATGGACCAGTTTTAACATCAAAACATAAAAGTTTTGTAGGAATGCATCCTGTTCCTGTAGTATATGGGATGACTATTGGTGAATACGGAAAAATGATTAATGGCGAAAAATGGCTCGATAAAAAGCTTACGTGTGATTTAAAAGTAATTCCTTTAAAAAATTACGATAGGAATGAACCTTATAGTTTACCCGTAAAACCTTCTCCGAACTTACCAAATGATAAGGCCATAAACCTATACCCTAGTTTATGTTTTTTTGAAGGAACCGTAATTTCTGTTGGTAGAGGAACGGATCATCAGTTTCAGGTAATAGGAAGCCCTATCTTCAAGAAGATAGATAATAAAACCTATTCGTTTACTCCGATTCCAAATGAAGGTGCAAAAAAACCAAAACATAAAGGACTAAAATGTTATGGTAATGATTTAAGAAATGAAAATACGATTTCAAAGCTTACGCTTTCATGGCTTATTGACTATTATCATACTTATAAAGGACTCTCAAAAGAAAAAGTTTTCTTTAACTCTTTCTTTACCAAGTTGGCTGGAACAGAAAAGTTACAACAACAAATTACATCTGGAATTACAGAGGCTAACATTAGAAAAAGCTGGCAACCTGACCTTAATACCTTTAAAAAAATTAGGCGTAAGTATCTTATCTACTAAAAAAATATGTTTCTTACTTTTGTATATAAAAACAATCTTTATAACAAATATAGTGGTAACAGTTCGTTCTCTTTTTATTATGAAAGGAAACAAATTATTAACTCATTATTGAAATAAAATAAAACCTATCGTACGACGAAAATGTACCTTATGCAGGTAAATTCAAAAAAAAAGCCTATCAAATAATTATTTGATAGGCTTTTTTTAATATAAAATATTTTACTTATTAGATATGATCAAGTTCTCTTTATCTAAAAATTTAAAGTTCATACTCATTGGTTCAAAAACTGTTGCCAATGCAATATTGAGATCTACCAAGGTAATACTTCCTGTGAATTTCTGTTTAGTATCCACATTGCTATGGTTGATTTTAATACCGTATTGATTTTCTAAACAAGTGATTACATGAATTAAAGGACTCGCTTCAAAATCTACCTCTCCGTTTTTCCATTTTGGTTCTTCATGAGAGATACTCCAGTTTTTCACAACCCCAACATCGTTGCTTTTAACAGCTTCTCCTCTAATTAAATCTACATTAATTTTCGAAGAAGACACATTAACCTTTCCTTCAAAGCACTTAACTTCTAGCTCATCATTAAATGTATTTACATTAAACCGAGTTCCTAAAACTTTTACATTGGCGTATGATGTCTCTACTGTAAACTTCTCTCCTTTTTTAACTTTAAAAAAGGCTTCTCCGTTTAACGACAAATCTCTAGAAAAAAACCATTTTACCTTATTTAATGCTAAAGATGATTTTGCATTAAGTAAGACTTCTGAACCATCTGGTAATGTGACTGCCATTTTTTCTCCAAAGCCAGTTTCATAAACTTCTCCATTATAAAAGTAGGTTGCCGCACCTAGCGCGATCAAGAAAGACGCTGCTACTGGGTACAACCATCTAAGACTAATAACTTTTGTCTTTTTATTAGTAATTCTAGTATTTATTTTGTCAAATACTGCTTCACTATCAAATGAAGGAGTCTCTAACTCAGACGATACCTGCATTATTTTTTCATATAATGAATAATCAGGTTTATTTTTAAATTCTTCTAACTCATTCATGGTTAATTCATTTTTGAACCATTTGGTTAAAAAATATTGTGATACACTACTTTTCATTTTTTTGCTTCCCTATATATACAACAGCTGAGTTGTTAAAAACCCTACTTAAATTTATCACCTATTTTCTCTCTAAGGCTTTTCAAAGCCAATGACATCCTCTTTTCCACGGCTTTAACTGATAAATCTAATAGTTCAGCTATTTCTTTATATTTCTTTTTATCGATTCTATTTAACAAAAAAACCTCTCTTTGCTTTTCGGGTAAATCTGCTATTGTGCTCTTCAATTTAACTAAAAATTCTTTCTCCTCCAATAAAAACTCAGGACTTTCATTGTTGGTTTGGTTCAAAGTACTTTCAGACGAATGCTTTAACACTATTTTTTTATGAGCAACGTGGTTTAGGAATAAATTGTTTGCAATAGTAAATAAAAAAGACTTCGATTTATCCAATTCTACTTTTGCACAGTTTTCCCATAACTTAACAAATGACTCTTGAACCAAGTCTTCTGCTAAATCCTTATCTCCACATTTATAATACATAAAATTATACAAAGACTTGGAATGCTCTTCGTAAATAGTTCTAAATACTTTTGGGTGACAAATAGTTCTTTCCGTTTTCATTACCACAAACATAGCACTTTTTTAAAAATTAGGTAGGGTAAATACATTTTTAATTGTTAAATAGATAAATTAATTAATAGCTAAAAGGTGCTATTAGTTACCTTTACCCCTTTTATCTAATACTAGTAGCACCGTTTAATCAAATAGTTAGCTTTTTCTTTAGAAATAATCCTATTATTTGTGTTTTTATAAGCACACAAATAATTTTAATACAAATTTCGTATTGAATTAAAAAGTTACTAGGAAAAATTGGTGTTTAGTTTTGTAACTCAATTAATTTATTTGTCATGGAAATACGTATTATTTATGAAGACGATCATGTTATTTGTGCTCAAAAGCCCAATAATGTCGTGGTACATCATGCCTTTCATTCTAGAAATGTATCGGATGAAGCTTCTTTACTACAGCTATTACAGCAACATACCGATGACAAACTATACCCGATTCACCGATTGGATAGAAAAACATCGGGACTTATTCTTTTGGCTAAAGACACAAGCTTTGTTTCGGATTTTCAACAACTTTTCACTAATAATCTAATTAAAAAAATCTATTACGGTGTGGTAAGAGGCCATGCACCAGAAAAATTGATTATCGACAGCCCTGTTAAAGGACGTGACGCAAATGCATACAAAGATGCAGAAACCTTATTAGAAACCGTTCAGAAAATCACCTTAGACATTCCTGTTAAACCTTATGAAACCTCTAGGTATAGTTTGGTAAGATTAACACCAGCTACAGGAAGATTGCATCAGCTACGAATACATACTAATAAAATTAGCCATCCGCTAATAGGCGACCCTAAATATGGAGATAAAAACCACAATATCATGTTTAAAGAGCAGTTTCACTGTGAATCACTTTTTTTACATGCGCATTCGCTAAGTTTTATACACCCTTATACAGACAAAAAGATAACATTAACAGCTCATTTACCCAACCATTGGCAAACTATTTTTGATCGGTTTGGTTGGGAGGTATGACATCAAATATTCTTACATCCTACAAGCTTTTTAAACACACTCATTACCCCCATATCCCAGTAAACTAAACAGGGCTTAACCCAAGTTTTTTACCTTTTTCCAACATAAAATCATACGAAGGCTGGTATTCATTAGGGATTTTACCATCCAAAATAGCTTCTTTGATCGCTTCTTTAATTTGTCCAATTTCTCTGCAAGGTTTCAAATTAAACGTTTTCATAATTTCCTCTCCAGAAATTGGGGGTTGAAAGTTACGAACTCTATCACGCTCTTCTACCTCTTTTATTTTTTGTCGTACAATTTCAAAGTTTTTGTGATAACGCTTGAATTTTTTTGGGTTTTTAGTAGTTATATCAGCCTCACAAAGTGTCATTAAGCTTTCTACATCATCTCCTGCATCAAAGATTAAGCGCCTAACCGCAGAATCCGTTACCTCAGATGCTAATACAATGGGTCTCGAACTTAACAATACCATTTTTTGTACAAATTTCATTTTGTTATTCAACGGCATTCTTAAACGCTTGAAAAGTTTATACACCATTTTTGACCCAACGAATTCATGAGAATGAAAAGTCCAACCTAATTTCGGATTATACCTTTTAGTAGGAGCTTTACCTATATCATGTAATAGAGCTGCCCAACGTAACCAGACATCTTCCGTGTTTACAGCAATATTATCAACGACCTCGAGCGTATGATAAAAATTATCTTTATGGCTCTGTCCCTCTACTTCTTCAACTCCTTTTAAGGCAATTAATTCAGGCATTAACAACGATAGCAAACCTGTTTTTTCGAGTAATAAAAAACCTATGGATGGTTTTGGAGACGCTAAAATTTTATTAAATTCAACGACCACTCTTTCTTTGGTTATTATGCTAATCCTTTCAACATTTTCTTTAATTGCTAAAAAAGATTTTTCTTCAATTTGAAAATTGAGCTGAGTTGCAAAACGTATTGCTCTTAACATCCTTAAAGGATCATCAGAATACGTTATACTTGGATCAAGCGGAGTTCTAATAATTCCATTCTTTAAGTCTTCCATTCCACCAAACGGGTCTAATAACAATCCGAAAGAAGAGGAATTTAAACTTAATGCCAAGGCATTAATAGTAAAATCCCTTCTATTTTGATCGTCTTCTAAAGTTCCTTCAAAAACTAATGGGTTTCTACTATCTTCAGAGTATGACTCTTTTCTGGCACCAACAAACTCTATTTCTATATCTTTATAACGAACCATCGCAGTACCATAAGTCTTAAAAACTTGTACCTTAGGCTTATTAAGAAGTAATTCTGCTACTTTTTTCGCTAAGTCAATACCACTACCAACCGTAACGACATCAATATCTTTTACATTATTTCTTTGTAAAATAAAATCCCTTACAAAACCACCGATAACATAACTTTCTAAATTTAGTTCTTCTGTGGCTTTGTTAATAAATGTAAAAATTTCGGCTGTTAACGCTTCTTTAAAATAGTAATTTGACATAAGTTCTTATTCTCGTAGCACAATTACATCATTCCCTTCAATTTTTAATATAGTTGATGACTTTTCTGCTATCTCATTCTGTCGCAAATTTACCACATAATCTACAGTATTTAAAATAGATTGATCTATTTCTGAAAAGCTTTTCGGTGTTGGGTTTCCACTTATATTAGCGGAAGTAGACACAAGTGGCTTTCCAAATTGTTTAATCAATTCTTGACAAAATGGATCTTGAACAATCCTTATCGCAATAGTACCATCACTCGCAATGGTATTCTTTGCAAGGTTCTTTGCTCCTTGATATATTATAGTGGTGGGGCTACTAGATGTTTGTAAAATTTCCTTGGCTTTTTTAGGAATTTTCTCTACATAATTAAGTAACATTTCTAATGAATCTACTAAAATTATTAAACTTTTAGATTCTTCACGTTTTTTTATTTGATATATTTTTTTAACGGCTCTTTCATTAGTAGCATCACAACCAATTCCCCATACGGTATCTGTTGGGTATAAAAGCGTTTTTCCTTCTTTTAAAATTAAATTTACATTCCTAAAGGTCTTGTACATAATGGTAAAATATACTAAATCATATGCAGTGCAAATCTAAAACATTCATATTAGCTCTTTATAGATATCTAAATAATTTTTTGCCATTTCTTGTTTACTAAACTTTAGTGCTCTATTTTTTAATTTTACTTTATAAGATTGATCATTATCAAAAATTTCTATGCCTTTCTTATACGAAGTAACCATTTCTTGTGTTTCAAAACTTTTAAAATAAAATGCTATATCACCACCAATTTCTGGTAAACTGGTATATGTACTTAAAAAAACAGGTTTTTCACAATACATAGCTTCAATCGGAGGTATTCCAAAACCCTCTGCTAATGAAGGATGACAAAGTGCCCGAGAGTTTTCAATTAGATACCACTTTTCATTATCAGATATGTTATAAAGAAAATGCACTCTATCCATACATCCGTTATTTTCTAACTCTTCTGTTATTTTAACTACATATTCTGGTTTACTATCTGAAACTACACAAACTAAATCTTCCTCAATATACGGGAGCATTTTAATCAAAGAAAGCTGATTTTTCTTAGGAAAAAGAACCCCTATATTTAATATATAATTTTTACCCTTTAAAAAACTATAATTTTCAAAAGATTTACTTTTTATTTTATTGTCATTAAAACTTATTCCATTGTATACAACTTTAACTATTGGTTTCTCTTTAAAAGTAAACAACGCCCAATTTTTAAGTAAGTCATTTTTCACAAATTGAGAAATACAAACAATGACATCTGCATTGGAAATATTTGAATTAACTACATTTTTAAACTTTTCTTTCTTTTCATTACTGATATTCTCATGTAAAAAGTTCAAGTCATGTAAGGTTACTATTTTTTTTTGATTCTTATATTTTTTTTTAAAATATGAAGTTAATTGATGACTTACGTGTATTATATCAAACTTTCTATAATAGTTGTATACTTTTTTATTCCAAAACCTCCTCTGAACAATAGTAAAGTTATTGGTTAGTTTTCGTGGTAAAGATTCACGCTCTGCATACAAAAAAATAAAATATTCTTTGGTAGTGATATTTATTAATCCAGAAGCTAAACTCCTAAAAACGTTAGCTATGCCTGAATTCGAATACCGTAGACGTTCTAAGTCTATTAGAATTTTCTTTTCTTTCATTTATATCAAGTAAAAAGACCTAGCGAAAATAAACTATTAAGTCTAAAAAAAAACAATATACATCAATATTAATACCAAAAAACTGGTTTAACTCAAATTTCCACCATATTTTAAAGAAAAAAGCGCTTCTCATTTTGATTCCTAGTAATTTGTAATATAAAAGTATTATCATATACAAAAGTAAGATTTCCTTAAAAGCTTCTGAAGTATTAATTAAATGTTTTAATTTTGCCTCAATAATAGAGTAATGAAGAAAAAAAAAAAAATAAGGTTTTCCTCTAACAAAGTTAATAAAGCTATTCATAACCTATATTATTTTTTAAACAAACTTAATAAGAATTTTATATTCGATTTATTCAATCCGAAAGAAGCTAGAATTGTTAGCCTAAATAAAAAACTAAAATATAACCGTTCAGAAGTAAAAATATATAACAGTAAGGAATCAATTCCTAAAATCATTCATAAAACAGGTAAAGAAAATTTCGAAAAGCTACCTGATATTATTAAAAATATATTTCAAGAAACAATCAACGATAATCCTGATTTCAGTGTGAAATACTATAGTGATAAGGACTCATTAAACTTTATAAAAAAACATTTTGATGATAAAATCGTTAATGCTTATAAAAAACTTAAACCCGGAGCTTATAAAGCCGATTTGTTTCGATATTGTGTTTTGTATATAGAAGGAGGCATATATGGAGATTTGACTCAACGGTTTTTATGTCCTATTTCTGATATTGTTGATGTAAAACATGATAAATTAGTAATCGTAAGGGATAGAGTCGTACAACCATACAAAACAAATGGAATCCAAATTTGCTTTTTAGCTTCCATAAAAAATCAACCAATTTTTAAAGAGGCCATTGATACTATTGTTAAAAATATAGAAAGTGAATACTATGGTCACACTGCCTTAGATCCAACCGGCCCTTACTTATTTAGACAAGTCTTTCAAAACCACAAAACTAGCTACAGACTTGATTTAGAGTCAGACACAAGAGGTAAGTCTTACCTCAGATTCATTAGAACAGGTAAAATAGCTATTGATAATAAACATACAAACCATAGAGAACTTATTGGCTCAACTGAATCAAATCATTATAGTTTTATGTGGGAGAAAAAAAATATTTATAACACTTAAAATATGAAAAAAAGAAAACTAATACGGTTTTCATCCAGAAAATTAGATAAGTTTATACAGTTTCCAGTGTTTTTTTGGGATAAGATCTATAAAAACAAAATATTTGACTTCTTTAACTCAAAAGAAGCAAAAGAAATCTGTATGAATAAAGAGCTTGCTTATCATTATCCTGCAAAAAAATACACAAAAAATACCCTAAATATTCCTTTTGTTTTATACAAGACAGGAGAAATCACAGAAAACAAATTACACAACGACATTAAAAAACTTTTTATTGAAACCATAAAACAAAACCCAGGTTTACAAATAGAATATTATGATAATAACCAACGATTAGAATTTATAAAAAAGAATTTTAATAAAGAAGTTGTTTTTGCATACAAAAGTCTAACCCCAGGAGCTTTTCGTGCTGATTTATTTAGATATTGTATTTTATATATAAAAGGGGGAATCTATGGTGACCTTACACAAACCTACCATATACCATTAACAAAATTTATTGATTTAGAAAAAGACGAGCTGGTTATCGTAAGAGACTATAAAAATGAAAACCAAACTACTAACGGTCTTTTAAATGGTTTCATTGCTTCAACAAAAGGGAATCCAATTTTTAAAACTGTTATAGATTATATAGTTCAAAAAGTAAATACTAAGGATTATGGAATAAATTCCCTTGATATTTCTGGACCTTATGCATTTAGAAGAGCCTTACAGACATACAAAGGTCAATATCGATTAGAACTTGAACTTGATCCATTTGACTATAAATCAATAAGAAATATAAGAACAGGAAAAAAAATACTTGTTACTAAACTTCCAAACCACAATGAATTAATAGGTAAAAACAAAAAAACTAATTATCACGAAATTTGGTTAAGAGGTGAAGTATATAGAGATATTTTAGATTAAACCATCAATTAACATTCTGAAATAAATACTTCATTTTTTTTAGTTTGTAACTACTAAAAAACCATTTATATAATGGACAACAAACAAACCTTGGTATTTATCTACTGAGGTTTTTTTATACCTTCAATCAAAAAAAGATGTATTTCAGCTTAAAAACAAAAACAAGCAACTTTATTTGTTAAATTTGCAAGCAATAAACATTTAATTAACAATAAACCCCTTATTTTGATAAAAAAGAAAAAAATACGTTTTTCGAGTAAAAAAGTAAGTAAAGCAATTGACTTTATTAATAAGGGTATCATTTTTGATATTTTTAACCCAACTAAAACAGTAAAAAACAACAGTTTTTATAAGAAATTAAGAATAAACCTACCTAAATACAAAACAACTAATCTTTCTACTAAAGAATCTATTCCAACCATACTTTTTAAAACTGGTAAAGTTCCTAAAAAAGACTTACCAATAGAAATTCATGATATTTTTGATCAAACCCTAAAAAGTAACCCTGAGTTTAAAATAGAATACTATAGTGACCATGATTCTTTAAAATTTATAAAAACACACTTTGATACAAAAGTAGTTAATACTTATAAAAAACTAAAACCAGGAGCATACAAAGCAGACCTATTTAGATATTGTGTTCTTTACATTAAAGGTGGTATATATGGAGATTTAACACAGCAATATAAAGTGTCTATTTCAGATATTGTTGATTTCAAAAGAGACACCTTAGTACTTGTTAGAGATCGTGTTGTAGGTGATTATAGAACCAACGGCATTCAAATTTCATTTATAGCAGCCGTAAAAGGGTTGTCGTTATTTAAAGAAGCAATTGATCAAATCGTTGATAATGTTTCTTCTAGTTTTTATGGGTATACTCCCTTAGACCCTACTGGTCCATACCTATTTAGAAATGTTTTTCAAAATTACAAAGGAGATTACAGATTAGAATTAGAATTTGATAAAAATGGCAAACAATTCATCAGATATATTAGAACAGGAAAAATAGCTATTATCAACAAACTTCCTAACCACAATAACCTTACTAATACAAAGAAGAATACCCATTACAGCTACATGTGGCACACAAAGAATATTTACGATTAAAAGACGTTAATGTTTTTACTGGTAGTCATCACAATTCTTCAAAATTGGTAGGTTTCCTATATTTTTGAAAAGGTTGCTTTAGAAGTTCCAATAAATTAGAATTTTCTTGTTCATTTGGAAAGGTATCCACTCCGTAAATAATTTTTTCTCGATCCAATTCTTTATAAGTCAGAAATAAACGATCCCAGATCGAAAAAATATTCCCATAATTACTATCTGTATATGGCAAAAGATTATGATGGTGTACTTTATGCATGTCTGGAGAAATAACAATATAACTCAATACTTTATCTACTTGCTTTGGCAACCTAATATTGGCATGAATAAATTGTGCAAAAACCAAAGACATCGATTGGTACAACATCACGATACCAATCGGTGTTCCTACAACAAAAACTCCGAATAACGTAAATGTAAAACGAATAACACTTTCAAGAGGATGATGTCTATTAGCTGATGTAGTATCTACTTTATGATCTGTATGATGTACTAAATGTACCATCCATAATGGTTTTACTTTATGTTCTAACCAATGTGGAATATAGGCACCAAAAAAATCCAAAAACACAACCCCTAATAGTATATATAACCACAATGGAAGCTCTGGTATCCAATTTATAATTCCAAACTCTTCCATTGAAACCCAATCCGCTGTTTTTAATAACAAAAACGCTAATAGAAAATTAATCAAAACGGTGGTTCCTGTAAAGAAGATATTAGGAAATGCATGTTTCCATTTATTATATTTGAAATTAAACAACGGTACGGCTGATTCTATCACCCAAAAAAAAGTAATTCCACTAACAATAATTAATGCCCGATGAACTGGAGGGATATTTTCAAAATAATGCAGTAAAGCCTCCATAGTATTAGGTTTTTCTCAAATATAAGCATATATTTTTTTATTTCAAAAGACAGCAATCTGTTTACACTTCAAGTATAGTATAAAGTTTTTTAATTAGTAGAATATAGTAAATACTTCTATGAATGATTCATGAAATATTTACTTCTCATTTCTAGCGTCAAAGCCCGCTATTGCGGTAACCTTCGTTTTAACTCCTCAATTATCTTGTATGTTGCAGGACAAATTTCTGTGTTTTTGATCGTCAAGTTTGCTAGCTGAATAAACTTTTTTCTGTTAGTATGTGGGTACTCTGCACAGGCCTTAGGTCTGACATCATAAATCAAACAAGTATTATCACTTTCATCCAAAAATGAACAGGGAGCTGTTTTCAGTACATGAAAGTCATCTTCATCGATTCGTAAATATTGTGCTACAAAATCGGCTACTTTTAATTTTAAAAATTTCGCTATACGTTCAATATCCTTATACGTAAAAATTGGACTCGTTGTCTTACAGCAATTTGCACAAGTCAAACAATCCGTTTGTTCAAATTCCTCTTCATGAATTTCTTGCATCAAAAGATCCAAGCGACTTGGAGTACGTTTCTTTAATTTTTGAAAATATTTTTTATTCTCTTTAGCTGCCTCTTTCGCTAATTTTTTTAAATTCTCAACACTTACAGTAACATTTTTCATCCAAATAAATTCAAATCCTAAACGAGATAAATACTGCTGCAAAAGTACTAATACCTTTTTAAATTTGAAATATCGTACAACTAAACTGAATTATTTTAGTATTGTTTTAGACTGAAAGATATTTCAATAGGCACTGTTAATCTCGATCTTTTTAAACAACAATCCCCCCTAAAAAGAAACCATTTATATGTGTTATTTTGATGTTAATTTGGTATTATATAATTTGTTAGAATCAGTTTAAATACCATCCAAATAATTTATGTAATTTTGCACTTCAATTTACCAATTTAATGAATATTCAGACCTTATTACAAACGAAAGTAAAAGAAGGATTTTTAGCCTTATATGGCGTAGAAGTACCCAGTGTAGAATTTCAAGCTACTAGAAAAGATTTTGAAGGAGATATTACCGTTGTTGTTTTTCCTTTACTCCGGTACAAAAAAGGAAACCCTGTTCAAATTGGTGAAGATTTAGGAAACTATTTGGTAGAAAATCTCGATGAAATTCAACGCTTTAATGTCGTTAAAGGTTTTTTAAATTTAGTCATCAACGATTCATTTTATATAGATTTCTTCAATGACGTTTCTGTCAATAACTCTTATGGTTTTGCAGCACCCAATAGTTTAGATTCGCGCATGGTAGAATACTCTTCTCCAAACACGAATAAACCACTACACTTAGGACATGTAAGAAATCTTTTGTTAGGGTACTCTGTATCTGAAATCTTAAAAGCAGCAGGGCATAAAGTTTACAAAACCCAAATCATCAACGATCGTGGGATACATATTTGTAAATCAATGTTAGCATGGTTAAAGTTTGGTGATAATCAAACCCCAGCCTCTACGGGATTAAAAGGAGACAAACTAGTCGGTAATTACTATGTAAAATTCGACCAAGAATATAAAAAAGAAATACACGAGCTTGTAGAAGCAGGTGCTACCGAAGAGGATGCTAAGAAAAAAGCCCCACTTTTTGTTAAAGCACAAGAAATGCTTAGAGAATGGGAGTCAGGAAAAACCGAAGTTGTTGACCTATGGCGTATGATGAACGAATGGGTGTACGAAGGTTTTGATACTACCTATAAAAATATCGGTGTAGATTTTGACAAATTATACTACGAAAGTAACACCTATTTATTAGGAAAAGATGTCATAGAAGAAGGACTAAAAAACAATGTGTTCTTTAAAAAAGAAGACGGTTCTGTTTGGTGTGATTTAACCGAGGATGGTTTGGATGAAAAGTTAGTGTTACGTTCAGACGGTACGGCGGTGTATATGACACAAGACATTGGAACAGCAATTCAAAGAGCTAAAGATTTTTCTGACCTAAACGGAATGGTTTATACCGTAGGTAACGAACAGGATTATCATTTTAAGGTATTATTTCTAATTCTTAAGAAATTAGGGTATTCATGGGCTGATCAACTATACCATCTAAGCTACGGTATGGTAGATTTACCTTCGGGAAAAATGAAATCAAGAGAAGGGACAGTAGTTGATGCTGACGATTTAATGACTGAAATGTCAGATACTGCACGAGAAATCTCACAAGAATTAGGAAAACTAGAAGGATATACCAATGAAGAAAAGGAGTCTTTATATAAAATAATTGGATTGGGTGCCTTAAAATACTTTATATT
The DNA here is from genome assembly GCA_947496185.1 of uncultured Tenacibaculum sp. GTDB lineage: Bacteria > Bacteroidota > Bacteroidia > Flavobacteriales > Flavobacteriaceae > Polaribacter. Next base: position 64,741 of record CANMCD010000007.1, on the reverse strand, counting down.
GAAAGTAGATCCTAAAAAGAGAATTTTATTCGACCCACAAGCCTCAGTAGACTTCCAAGGGAATACAGGACCTTTTGTACAATATACCTATGCAAGGATCCAATCAATTTTACGTAAAGCAACCTTTGATTATTCAACAACCATTACGGGAATTGAACTTCATAAGAAGGAAAAAGAATTGATTAAGCAATTAGCATTGTACCCCGAGGTAATTCAGCAAGCAGCTAAAAATTACTCTCCAGCCGTTATTGCAAACTATACCTATGATTTGGTAAAAGAGTTTAACTCATTTTATCAAAACGTATCCATTTTAGGAGAAGAGAATCAAGAAAGTAAAATATTTAGAGTTCAGTTATCTAAAAAAGTAGCTGACATTATTAAATCAGCATTCAATTTATTGGGAATAAATGTTCCTGAAAGAATGTAGTAATAGTAACCAAGAATAAACAACTAAAGCATGAAATACGATGTAATTGTTATTGGAAGTGGTCCTGGCGGGTATGTAACTGCCATCAGAGCATCTCAATTAGGTTTTAAAACTGCCGTAGTAGAAAAAGAAAATTTAGGTGGAATTTGTTTAAACTGGGGATGTATCCCAACCAAAGCATTGTTAAAATCCGCTCAGGTATATGATTATTTAAAACATGTTGATGAGTATGGGTTAAAAGCTGAAGCAGTTGATAAAGATTTTGAAGCCGTTATTAAGCGTAGTCGTGGTGTAGCTGATGGTATGAGTAAAGGGGTTCAATTTTTGATGAAAAAGAATAAAATTGATATTATTGATGGTTTTGGTAAAATAAAACCTAATAAAAAAGTAGCTGTTACCGACAGTAAAGGAAAGGTAACAGAATATACCGCTGATCACATTATCATAGCAACTGGGGCTCGTTCAAGAGAATTACCTAACTTACCACAAGACGGTAAAAAAGTAATTGGATATCGTGAAGCTATGAGTTTACCTTCACAACCAAAATCTATGATTGTTGTTGGATCGGGAGCTATTGGTGTTGAATTTGCTCATTTCTATAATTCAATGGGAACAGAAGTGACCATCGTAGAATATATGCCTAATATTGTTCCTGTAGAAGATAAAGATGTTTCTAAACAAATGGAACGTTCTTTCAAAAAAGCAGGTGTCAAAGTTATGACCAACGCTGCTGTTGAATCTGTAGATACCACAGGAAAAGGTGTAAAAGCAACCGTAAAAACTAAAAAAGGAGAGGTTGTTTTAGAAGCTGATGTAGTATTATCTGCCGTTGGTATTAAAACCAATATCGAAAATATCGGATTAGAAGATGTGGGAATTATCACAGATCGTGATAAAATTTTAGTCAACGATTATTATCAAACAAATATACCAGGATACTATGCAATTGGTGATGTTACTCCGGGGCCTGCTCTAGCGCATGTTGCTTCAGCAGAAGGAATCACCTGTGTAGAAAAGATCGCTGGTGTACATACAGAAACTATTGACTATGGGAATATCCCAGGATGTACGTATGCTACTCCTGAAATTGCTTCAGTTGGTTTAACAGAAGCCAAAGCCAAAGAGCAAGGATATGATATAAAAGTAGGAAAATTTCCTTTTTCTGCATCAGGAAAAGCAAAAGCAGCAGGTACGCCTGATGGTTTTGTAAAAGTAATTTTTGATGCAAAATATGGTGAATGGTTAGGTTGTCACATGATTGGCGCAGGTGTTACCGATATGATCGCTGAAGCTGTAGTCGCTCGTAAACTAGAAACTACAGGTTATGAAGTATTAAAAGCAATTCACCCACACCCTACAATGAGTGAAGCAGTTATGGAGGCCGTAGCTGATGCTTATGATGAAGTTATTCATTTATAATAAAAAAAGGCTGTCTAAATTTATTATTTAGACAGCCTAATATTAACGCACTTCTTATTTTTCGTTATACGGTAGTTATGCTATATAATTACCATGCCCATCCAGAAGTTGAAGATACTTGATCGTTCCAAGATTTTCTCCAAAACCACCATCCAGATAAAGTATACCAAGATAAGTTTGCCACTCCAAATCCACTGTATCCTCTTGATTGATAAAACCCGATAACTCTACCATCATAGCAACCATGCTGATAAAGATACACTAAAGCCTTCTTTTCTCTTGGCTTGGTTACTATCAAAGAAGACAACCTATCGTTGTGATTATTACCTACCCAGTGGTCTCTGTAATAGTAACGATTGAATCTATTCATACCATTCATTGAAGAATTGTAGTAAGCATGTTGGTAAAAATAAAATCTACCTGTGCCCCACCAATCTGTACTTGTACAGTTTCTTGCCTGTAACCTTCTATTTGATTTCTCTTTTACATCTGGCAATCCTCCTGCTACTTCCGAAGCATATTTATTAAGGTCTTCTTGATTATCAAAAACATTCACCTCAATTTCTGTACTTTTTTCTTTTGGATTCGTAAAAAATAAAGATTTTGGATTTTTTTCTTCATCAGAAAAGATTTTTTCAGCAATATGTGTATCTCCTTCTGCTTCTAATACTTCTTTTCTTTCTTCATCATATACATACGTTACTTTAAATTTTTCACCGTAGTAATTATAAACGTGATTAATACGATGTACGCTTTCTTTAGCCTCTCTTTTGCTATCCAATACAGTATCGGAAGTAGCGGCTTGGTTTTCATTGATTTCTTCGTTTTGACAACTAAAAATGGTAGCTAAACTTATTAAACCTACCCATAAAAAATTGGTTGTTTTCATCTTTTAAAATATTAATTATTTGATTTTTGATTGATTATTTAAATACGTCTTAAATAATACATTTATATATAAGTATGCCTACCAAAAATTCATTACCCAATTAATTGATGAAAATTTTTTATTTAATATAAATAAGTGTATTTCAAAGCTAGAGTTAGGCTACACCAAGATAAGAGTAGCGATAAGTACAAAGACAATAATTTGCCCCCATTTTAGATAAATACCAACATTCCTGTTTTTTGTAATATAACTTGAGATTGTACCCGCTAATAAGGCTATACCAGAAAACACAGTAAATGAAGTTATTATGAAAATCCCACCTAGAATATAAAATTGCCAAACATGGCTCAAGGTCGTAGAAAATAAAAATTGTGGAAAAAAGGCTAAAAAAAATAGTGTTACTTTAGGATTCAAAACATTCATCCAAAAACCTGTTTTAAATAGCTCTATAGAAGGTTTTTGGACTACTTCTTGGGAGGTAATATCAATAACGGAATCACTTTTAAATACTTTATAGGCTAAATACAACATATAAATAGCACCAAAAATTTTTATAATTAAAAAAATAGCTGGGTTTTGTTTTATAAGTCCAGATACCCCAAAAGCCACTAATGAAGTATGTATTAAACACCCTGTCATTAAACCAAAAACAGTTGCCATTCCATACCTCCTGCCATTTACCATACTTTGCGTAAGGACAAAAATATTATCAGGCCCAGGTGAAATGGCTAATGTAGTTGTCGCCAATATAAAAGATATAAGAACCTCCATTAATTGTATTTAGCAAGAATCGCTTTATTTATATCCTTAATCAAACTTGGGCCTTCATAAATAAACCCAGTATATATTTGTACCAAATCCGCTCCAGCTTCAATTTTTTCTATGGCATCAACAGCTGAATGAATTCCACCAACTCCTATAATTGGAAATGCTTTTTTCGACTGCTCAGCCAAATATTTTATTACTCTAGTACTTCTATCTTTAACGGGTTGTCCACTTAACCCTCCGTTACCTATCTCATCTAATTGCTTTTGAGTAGCTTTTAATCCTTCTCTATTGACAGAGGTATTGGAAGCAATAACACCGTCAATTTTGGTCTCATTCACTAATGAAATTATTTCATCTAATTGATTTGTATTCAAATCTGGCGCAATTTTCAAAAGAATCGGTTTGGCCTTAACCTCTTGATTATTTAGAATTTGAACCTCCGTAATTAACTCTTTCAAGTAACCTGCATCTTCTAATTTTGCATGGCTACTTACATTTGGACAACTTACATTTAGCACAAAATAATCTACATACGGATGCAAGGATTTAAAACAACTTACATAATCCTCTGTATAATTTTCGGGGTTTGTATTTGTGTTTTTTCCAATATTACCACCAATGATTACTTTTCCTTTGTTCTTTTTTAACTGAGAAACAGCTGCAGCTACCCCTTCGTTATTAAAGCCCATTCTGTTAATAATTCCTTGATCGTCTTTTAGTCGAAATAACCTTTTCTTTGGATTTCCTTCTTGTCCAACTGGTGTAACAGTTCCTATTTCAATGAACCCAAATCCAAAATCTGACAATTCATTATATAGTACCGCATTTTTATCAAATCCAGCGGCTAATCCCACAGGGTTTTTAAACGTTAATCCAAATAAATTACGTTCCAATCGGTTATCATTTATCGTATAATATTTTCGTATAATAGTAGAAACAAATGGAATTTTGGTCATTATTTTAATCATTCCAAAAGTGAAATGATGAATTTTTTCAGGGTCAAAAAGAAAAAATATGGGTCTAATAAATAACTTATACATTGAATCGATATTTCTAGTTGTTGTATGTCTTTTTTAATCTCTCTTTAAAAGCATAAAAAAACTCCAAAATTGGAGTTCTTTAATTATCGTAAAACAGCGCCTAAATTCTTTTCAAAGGTTTGCTGTAGCTTCTGCATTATCTTGTCAATTTGTTTGTCTGCTAGTGTTTTATTTTCATCTTGAATAATAAAACTTAAAGCATACGACTTCTTTCCTTCTGGTAGTTTATCACCTTCATATACATCAAATAAATCAACTTCTTTCAATAACTTTCTTTCCGATTGGAAAGCTAAATTATACACCTCCTTAAAAGCAATGGCGTCATCTAATAAAAGGGCTAGATCTCTTTTAACAGCAGGATACTTTGGTAGCTCAGAAACTTTTATTGTTTTCTTACCTATCAAGCTTAATAAATTTTGCCAATTAAAATCAGCAAATAACACTTCTTGCTTTATTGAAAATTCTTTTAGTAGTTTCTTTTTTACCACACCGAACTCAACCAACTTTACCTTACCCACACTCAATAAAATACCTTCTGTAAAAACATCCGATTTGATTGGTGACGTTTTTAATGAGGTTATTCCTAATCTTTTTAATACAGCAGTAATCACTCCTTTCATATAGAAAAAATCTGAAGCCTGATTTGATGTATTCCAACTCTCTTTCGTCTTATTTCCAGTAACAAAAAGCGTTATATGCTTTTCTTCTTGATAACCGCTATCGTATTTATGATATGTTTTTCCAAATTCATAAAACTTCAACGAATGTTGCTTTCTATTGATATTGTAGGCAATACTTTCTAAACCACTAAACAATAAAGATTGACGTAATACCTTTAAGTCATTACTCAATGGATTAAGCATCTCTACATGATTTGTTGGATCTATATTTTCAGACAAATCTGCATAGGATGATTTTGTGAGCGAATTATTCATCATCTCATTAAATCCAAGAGATGTAAGTTGATCACCTATATAATTTTCTACTTTAACGTCATTGTTTACATCGAAAGAAATCGAAGTGTTCAATTTATGAGAAAACTCTATATTATTGTATCCATAAACTCGTAATATCTCTTCGATAATATCCGCCTCTCGTTGTACATCTACCCTATAAGAAGGAATGGTTAAACCTAACCCTCCTTCAGTAGCACTGTTTATTTTTATATCTAGAGATGCTAAAATATTTTTAATCGTTTCCTTTGGTATTTCCTGCCCTATTAATCTATAGGTATTTTCAAATGACAAGAACACTTGAAAGTCATTCATTTTTACAGGATAAAAATCCATAGCATCCGAAGACAATTTTCCTCCAGCATACTCCTCAATTAATAACGCTGCTCTTTTCAAAGCATACTTTGTCATGTTAATATCGATTCCTCTTTCAAACCTGAAGGAAGCATCTGTATTAAGTCCATGACGTTTTGCTGTTTTTCTTATGGAAACTGGATCAAAATAAGCACTTTCTAAGAAAATAGACGTTGTGTTTTCTGTAACTCCAGATTTTAAACCACCAAAAACACCGCCAATACACAAAGGATTATCATCTACATCACAAATCATGATATCTTCTGATGACAACGTTCTTTCAACTTCATCCAACGTTACAAACGTTGTTCCTTCTGGTAAGTTTTTAACAACTACTTTATTACCTTTTATCTTAGAAACATCAAAAGCGTGCAAAGGTTGTCCTAATTCATGCAGTACATAATTAGTAATATCAACAACATTGTTTTTAGGTGTTATTCCAATTGCTTTTAACCTATTCTGAATCCATTCTGGAGATTCTTTTATTTCTACATCAGTGATTGTTATTCCGCAATATCTTGGAACTAAATCCTTATTTTCAACCTCAATATCAACTTTTAATGTACGTTCATCTACATGAAAATTAGATACCGATGGCGATATTAATTCTAAACTAGTACCTTGCTGAATCAAGCCTGCTCTCAAGTCACGAGCAACTCCATAATGGCTCATTGCATCTGCTCTGTTAGGCGTTAACCCAATCTCAAAAACATAATCTGTTTCAATATTAAATACTTCAGCACAAGGAGTACCAGGTGTTAGACTTTCCTCTAAAATCATAATACCATCATGGCCTTTCCCTAAGCCTAATTCGTCTTCAGCACAGATCATTCCATGACTTTCTTCTCCTCTTATTTTTCCTTTTTTTATTTTAAAGCTTTCTCCTTTTTCATCATATAGCAAAGTACCAATAGTTGCCACAGGTACTTTTTGCCCTGCATCAACGTTTGGGGCACCACATACAATTTGAACAGGTTTTTCACCACCCAAATTTACAGTGGTAACCTTAAGTTTATCAGCATTGGGGTGTTTTTGACAAGTTAGTACCTCACCTACAACCACACCTTGTAGACTTCCTTTTATACTTTCCACCTTTTCTATCCCCTCAACTTCTAACCCTAAATCGGTTAGTAATTCTCCTATTTTTTCAGCTTCAAGCTCGGTTTGTAAAAATTGTCGTAGCCAATTATATGATATCTTCATTGTTAAATTGTCTGATTTAGCCTGCAAATTTACATAATTTAAACCAAAAAAACAGTCCCTATTTTATCCGTATACAAACCGTTATTTTAACACCTCTTATTTTTTTCTTTTTTAAGTACAAGAACCTTAAACTTATCCCCGATCTACTCTCTTCTTTACCTACCTGTTTTTATGAATATTAAAATGAATTATATAACAACGTAAGCTCGTACCAAAACTGAACCGACAATAGAAAAAAGTATTAAAAACAGGAAAGTCACTACAACATTTTACATTAATTCTTGCCCAATAAAATTGTTTGTATTACTTTTCATTTTGAAACCCCGATAGAACCAATAAAGTATTAAGTGTATGAGTTATGATGCGACGATCGATGAGGAAAATAAAGAAATTACCAATCGGTACAAAGATTTACTCAAAGGAGCATACCAAACCCTTTCGGATGATGATAAAAAATTAATACGCAAAGCTTTTGAAGTAGCTGTTGAAGCACATTCTGAACAAAGACGAAAAACTGGTGAGCCGTATATATTTCATCCGATTGCGGTAGCAAAGGTTGTGGCTTATGAAATTGGTTTAGGAGCAACTTCCATTGCTGCTGCCTTACTTCACGACGTGGTTGAAGACACCCATTATACTGTAGAAGACATCGAACGTTTATTTGGTGAAAGTATCGCACGTATCGTAAGTGGTTTGACTAAAATTTCCAATTTACGGAAAGAACAAGACTACTCTATACAAGCGGAAAACTTCCGTAAAATGTTGTTGACACTCCATGATGATGTCCGAGTAATTCTAATCAAAATAGCAGATAGGCTTCACAATATGCAAACCATGGATGCGATGCCTCCTCACAAGCAAGTCAAAATCGCTTCTGAGACCTTATACATATATGCCCCTATGGCACATCGTTTGGGTTTGTACAACATCAAAACAGAATTAGAAGATTTAGGCCTAAAATATACAGAGCCAGATGTATATAATGATATCTTAAATAAAATCAAAGATAGTAAAGAGGAACAACAAAAATATATTGATAGTTTTACTGACGTGCTAAAGAAAGCATTAGATAAAAACAAATTTAACTATGAAATCAAAGGGCGTTTTAAATCTATTTTTTCAATTCGAAGAAAGATGCGTAAACAAAACGTAACTTTTGAAGAAGTATACGACAAGTTTGCTATTCGAATTATCTATCAACCTACTTCAAATGATGAGAAGTTTGATGCTTGGAAAATATATTCTATTGTAACCGACTATTTTAAACCTAATCCTTCTCGATTAAGAGACTGGATTTCACAACCCAAATCTACAGGATATGAAGCACTTCATATTACTGTTATTGGTCCTGAATCTAAATGGGTAGAAGTTCAAATACGCTCACAGAGAATGGATGAAATTGCGGAAAAAGGATATGCAGCGCATTTTAAATACAAGCAAGGTACACTTAATGAAAATGGTTTAGAAGGGTGGCTTAACAGATTAAAAGAAACCCTAGAAAACCAAAGTATTAATGCTGTCGATTTTGTAGAAGATTTCAAATTAAACCTATATGCAAAAGAAATTTATGTATTCACTCCTAGAGGTGATTTAAAATCATTACCTAAAGGAGCTTCGGCACTTGATTTTGCTTTTTCAGTTCACACAGATGTTGGATTGAAATGTAGAGGAGCAAAAGTCAATGGCAAACTTGTTCCACTTAGTCATCAACTAAATAGTGGAGATCAAGTAGAAGTGTTAACCGCTGCCAACAACAAACCAAATGTTCGATGGTTGGATTTTGTCTTAACGGCAAGGGCGAGAACAAAAATAAAATCAGCCTTAAAGGCTGAAGAAAAGAAAATAGCTGAAGAAGGTAAGGCGATACTATTACGTAAGCTTAGGCATTTAAAAATAAGCACCAATGAAAAAACGATTCATGAGATAGCCAGTTATTTTGGTTTTAAGACCAGTTTTGACCTTTTCTACAGAGTGGGTAATGGTGCTATAGACAACACTAAACTTAAAGAGTTTATCCAACAGCGAAGTGGGCCTATTATGAGTTTTATTAGGAGTACTTTCAAGAGAAACACTAGTAAAAACGTAACCGATAAAGAAGAAGTAACTAGCAATTTCGACTCGTTGGTTTTTGGTAAAGATGAGCAAACATTAGATTATACCTTATCTAAATGTTGTACACCGATACCAGGTGATAAAGTTTTTGGCTTCGTAACCATAAATGAAGGTATCAAAGTACATAAAAATGATTGTCCGAATGCTATTTCTATGCAATCAAATTATGCGTACCGAATCATGCCTGCCAAGTGGATTGACTCTACACAACGTGAATTCAAAGCTTCATTAAAATTATCAGGGATTGATAAAAAAGGAATTGCCAACCATATCACAAGAATTATATCCAATAGTATGGATGTATATATATATGGTATCAGTATTATTGGAGATGATGGTGTATTCGAAGGAAGCCTAACCTTGGGTATCAAAAATAAATCACAACTAAACAAGCTCATAGAGAAAATAAAAAGACTCGATGGAATTCAAAAAGTAGAACGTGTAAATACTTTATAAACTTCCATTAAAAAACATAGCTTTTATATCAACAAATAAACGTAAATTTGCTTTTTAGTAAAATTCCAAAAGGATGAACAACGCCACAGACAATCAAGAAATTGTAAAAAAAGTGTTCACCTCGTATTTAGAGGAAAAAAAACACCGAAAAACCCCTGAACGTTACGCTATTTTACAAGAAATATACGATGCAGAAGAACATTTCGATATCGAATCGCTGTATATTAAAATGAAAAATAAAAATTACCGTGTAAGTAGGGCTACCTTATACAACACTATTGATTTACTGTTAGATTGCGGACTCGTAAGAAAACACCAGTTTGACGGTCAAACTATGGCTCGATATGAAAAAAGTTACTTTGATAAAAATCATGACCACGTAATCTTCACAGATACGGGGGATGTAAAAGAATTTTGTGATCCTAGAATCCAAACTATTAAAAAAACCATTGAAGAAGTTTTTAACATTGATATTCATAACCACTCTTTATACTTCTACGGAACTACAAAAAAAGAAGATACTAACGATATTCAAAAAAACTAAACAATAACACAACATACATGGCAGTAGACTTATTACTCGGATTACAATGGGGTGACGAGGGAAAAGGAAAAATTGTAGATGTACTTACAAAAGAATACGATATTATAGCTCGTTTCCAAGGAGGGCCTAATGCAGGACATACGTTAATTTTTGATGGAAATAAACATGTTTTACATACCATACCTTCAGGAATTTTTCACAAAACAGCAACCAATGTTGTTGGAAATGGTGTCGTAATTGATCCTGTGATATTCAAAAAAGAGTTAGAAAATTTAGATGTACATCAAATAAATTACACTTCTAAATTATTAATATCTCGTAAAGCACATTTAATTTTACCAACCCACCGTTTGCTAGATGCCGCTTCAGAAACATCTAAAGGAAAAGCTAAAATAGGATCAACACTTAAAGGTATTGGCCCTACCTATATGGATAAAACTGGACGAAACGGTATGCGAGTTGGTGACCTAGAGTTAGACAACTGGAAAGAAAAATATGACATCTTAACAGAGAAACATTTAAAAATGTTAGACTTCTTTGATGTTGACATTCAATTTGACCTCAAAGAGTTAGAAGCTGAGTTCGTTGCTGGAATTGAAAAGTTAAAAACCTTAACCTTTATTGATTCAGAAGAGTTTTTAAACACCGCTATTAAAGAAGGTAAAACCATACTAGCTGAAGGTGCACAAGGTTCATTATTAGATATTGACTTTGGAACGTATCCTTTTGTTACTTCTTCAAACACCACAGCTGCTGGTGCTTGTACTGGATTAGGAATCGCTCCTAATAGAATAAAAGAAGTATTCGGAATTTTTAAAGCATACACCACTCGTGTAGGTTCAGGCCCATTTCCTACTGAATTATTTGATAAGGATGGAGAAACAATGGCGAAAGTTGGGCATGAATTTGGAGCAACAACAGGTCGTCCTAGAAGATGTGGATGGTTAGATTTAGTCGCTTTAAAATATGCTATTCAAGTTAACGGTGTAACACAGTTAATGATGATGAAGGGAGATGTTCTTTCTGGATTTGACACCCTAAAAGTATGTACCTCATACAAATATAAAGGCGAAGAAATTTCACATTTACCCTATAATATTGAACCCGAAAACATCACTCCAATATACACGGAGTTTAAAGGTTGGAGCAATGACTTAACAAGTATGACAAGTAGTGAAGAGCTACCTAAAAATTTACTTGAGTACATCAGTTTTATTGAAAAAGAAACAGAAGTACCTGTAAAAATTGTCTCAGTAGGACCTGATAGAAAACAAACGATAAATAGATAAAAAAAAGAGCCTTAAATTGGCTCTTTTTTTTATAATGTCACAATCAAAACAACTATTCATAATAAATCGTTGTTGTAATTAAACTAGCTAGAATTAACTTTTTTTTGGGGCTTAGTCCCTCAATAATCCAAGCAAAATCTGTTAAGCTTTTCCATGCCCCCTGATTCACATCTTTAGCAAATCCAGCAACAATTTTTTCATCAACGACAAAATCATAACCTCCATTAACTTCGTAGATCCAAATTTGTTCTCCATTAGAATTGGTAGCCAAAAGATCACCAGAATAATCAATATTATAAAACTCCCATTCTTCGTTTTCTAATATTATATCCCCCCTTATTGTTAATCGCAACCTACTAACTTGATCAATATCTATTATTTCATCAAACTCTTCTTTAAAACTAACTTTAGCAGACATTCCGTTAACATGCCTTTGGGTAAAACTACTTTTTCTTGTAGGGTACTCATTTTGGATTTCTACAATAGCACTTCTTTTAATTTTTTTTGCACTATAATCTCCAAAACTTATATTTCTTCCCGGTAAAAAACCATTCGTACCTGAAACCTTCATTTTTATCGATTCATATTCTTTTGGAACTGTATTATAAAGCTTGGAGTTTAAATTTTTAATTCCTGAACAACCAGAAATCAGTGTAGCCAAAATAAAAATATATATTTTCATATAAAGTTTGTTTGCATAACCTTATCAATTGTCATACCAAAACAAAAAATATTCTTCTAAAATCAGTCCATTCGTCTGTTAAAAAAAACCGTTAAACGATAATTTATATCAATTCATCTACAGAAAACAACCAATCACCTACAGTAAACCCACAACAAACCATTTATTTCGACAAAATATTAAAATGATCGTATATTAAATACCACAAAACTAACCAGTTAACACCCAAATATTATGTATAGAATTAACTATTTTTTTATGCTAGTGTTCTTGACACTAGCAGTCCCCAAGGCTGTAGCACAAGATCAGCCTTTCAATTGCGACGATCGGGCATACTTATTTCAAAACAACGATGTATTTCGTATTGACTTAGCTTCAGGAAGCTCTTTTGAAATTGCTACGAATATTACTGCAGAATCCATTAATGCTGTAGGGTACAACCCTAAAGATGGATATATGTGGGGATCTTTAAAAGGATCAGATGGGAAGATTGTTAGAATTGGAGATGACTTTACGGTAAACACATATACTATTAGTGCCTTACCTCAAGCCAATAGATATATTGGTGATATAAATAATGACGGTATTTACTATGCCAGAACAGGTACGTATTCATATCATAAAATTGATTTGGACCCTGCTTCGCCGAATTACCTTACCTCTATTGGAGTTGGTACACTGAGTGAAAATTTAAGTATTCACGATTGGGCCTTTAACGCTAACGACAACCAATTATACACTGTTGAAAAAGGGTCGAATAAACTATATCGAATAAACCCTGACACTGGAAATGCAGAAGACCTGGGTAAAGTACCAATTTTAGGTAGTAATAATTATACTTTTGGGGCTGTTTATTTTGATGTTGACGGTAACTTTTATATTTCTTCAAATAGTACAGGAACCATCTATATTATCAATGATGTTCATTTAATTAACAATGGAGACCCTATTTCTTCTAACTTGTTTGCTTTTGGCCCCTCAAGTTCTAAAAACGACGGAGCAAGGTGTTCAACAGCGGCAGTACCAGAAGAAATTTGTGATAATGGAATTGACGATGACGGTGACGGTCTAATCGATTGTGATGACCCTGCTTGTTCTGGTCAAATTAGTTGTCCGATCCTTATCATAGATCCAACACCCGTTACGGAAGGAATTACTGGTGGACTTGAAAGTAATAATCGTTTATCACAACAAATAAGTAAACGAAATTTCAATAGAACCAAGACAAATTTCAGGTTCAATAAAGAAAAAGCCCGAAGAATTACCAAAAAAAAATCATACGGTAAGAAAACGGCTAATAATACAATACGTTTAGATGATTTTATTCCTGTAAATATAATAAATGAAGATGAAGCGATAGAATCATCGCCATCAGATTTAGTAGGAATTACCAATGCAACAGAGGTGTTTTCAGTTGATTATTTAAGAAATAAACAAACAGTAAGTACCATCTTGGCGTTAAAAACTGAAAATGGTGTTTACGAGCATACCAAATATATTTGCGACCGTTTATTAGGTGCTGAATTAATTTCTGTTTCAACATTCACTATAAACGAGCAAACTTTTTTACGTTCTATAATAAGAAATATCGACGGTGGTACTGAATATTCGTTAAGTTTTTCTGCTAAGGAAACAAACAATGGACAAAACTTCAACATAGAAAGTCATTGGAACCTTGATAAGTATGACAACAATGGTACCTATTATAATTTTCAGATATGGTCAAATACTATTGATGAATTAATGTTACTGACGCAAGAAGTATTACGTTTATTAGAAGTTAAAAAAACAATTCAAGAGTATAAAAACTCACCTCCTCCAGTAATGTTTGTTAAGTCTGGATCTTATAAAAATGGAAAACTAAACCTAAGTTTAGTCAATATTAATGGTACAAATTCTGTAACATTTGATGCTGGATTTAAACGAACGGAAACTACTGAAGTAGAAAACATGTCTTCAACACTTACTATTGACCCTAAATACCTTTCAAACATAACTGTAGACACAGGAAACTTATTTGATATTGGTTTTAGAGTTGGTGATGGTGTTAATACACCAGACGATCTATTTATGTCTGATGGAGCATGGGGTGTTGATGATGCCGCTAGTAGTACTTCTGTTGAGCAATTTGATGTGCTATTAAATGAAAAGAACATTAATAGTGGAGAATTTCCTGTTGAGAGAAATATTCGTTTAAGAGCGAACACTAGTGAATATGTTTCGGTATACAAACCTTTCACACCAAAATTTAATGCTATAGACATTTCAGATTATGATGAGTTAGCTTTTGAAGCTAGTGGTACAGGAACATTAGAACTACGTATTACTAAAAATAGTATTTATGATTGGGAACATCAATATAAGACCAGTGTAAGCCTTACCGAAAACAATAAGGAATTTAGAATTCCATTTAGTAGTTTTTCAAATAATAGCCATAGCTTACCTAATTTCGATGATGCAACCATGATTATTTTCACCATGGTATCAGAAAATGGTCAAAGAGTTAGTAAAGAAATGAATGTTGGTGAAATTAAATTAATCAATACAAGTGTGCTTTCTATAGACGATTTGAACCTTGATAATGCAACGTTTAATCTATCCCCCAACCCAATGTCAAATACCGCTAATTTGATATTCAACAGTGTGGTAAAACAAAAGGGAAGTTTAATCTTATATAACCATTTAGGACAAGTAGTACAAGAAAGAGCTATTGAAATAAAAAATGGACAAAATAGCATTGCAGTTAATCGAGATAATTTAGCTTCAGGCGTATACTTTGTAAGCGTAAAAAGTGATGATATTAAAAACGTTAACGTAAAATTAATTATTAAATAATAACCGTTTAACGTTCAAATTTAACAGTTCGTCTACAAAAGACTTACGACCATCTCTTGGTGATTAATTTGTGGTTAAAAAAAGATATATTTGTTTAAATCAAAAAGGTTACACATTTCTTTAGTTATGAATATTAAGATATTATTAGTTGAAGATGACGAAATAGAAAAATTAAAGTTCGATAGAGCTTTAAAGAAACTTGAGTCAAATCATACAGTAGTAAAAGCAGCAAACGGGGAGGAAGCTTTACTTAGATGTAAGGAAGAATTACCCAACTTAATTTTACTTGATTTAAACATGCCTAAAATGAATGGGCTAGAATTTTTAAGTATTCTAAAATCTGATGACAACTTAAAGTTTGTTCCAACTGTTGTCTTTTCGACCTCAAATAATCACCAAGATATGATTAATGCCTATAAGATAGGCATTGCAGGGTACGTTGTAAAACCACTCCACTATAGTGACTATGTACAACAAATCGAAAAAATAATTAGCTATTGGACTATAAATGAGTTGGTAACATTATAATTTTTCACTATCTTCATCTTACGTTAAACAATATATAATCCCCCACGAAAGATGAAAGGTATTGTATTTACCGGATTTTTAGAAATGGTTGAACAAAAATTCGGAATTGAAATAGCTGACTCAATCATCATCAATTCAAATTTAAAGTCTGAAGGTGTTTACACCTCAGTAGGTACTTATGATTTTGGTGAAATGGTCAGTTTACTTACCAACCTTAGTAAAGAAACTAACATAGACATTCCCACACTTGTTCATGCGTATGCCTTATATTTCTTTGACACCTTAAAGAATGGCTACGGAGGTATTTTCACCCATTATGAAACAGCATTTGACATGATTGCAGGTATTGAAAAACACATACATGTACATGTAAGAAAAATCTACCCTGATGCTGAACTTCCTTACTTTATCACACATGAAGAATCAAAAAATAGATTGGTACTAGAATATCAATCAGAGAGAGCAATGTATCCATTTGCCTTAGGACTTATGGAAAAAACTTTAGAACACTATCAAGAAGAAGCCCATATAGATATTAAAATGTTGAACGATGATGGAACAAAAGTTTTATTCACGTTGTCAAAAAATGCCTGATGACAAATCTATAATATTTGAAAGAGCGCTTCAACGTGAGCGTAAAGCAAGAAAAAAAGCCGAAGAAATACTCGAAAAAAAGTCATTAGAACTATTCGAAACAAACAAAAAGATTGAGGATTTATTGGATGATCAAACCACCCAGCTTCAATTAATTGTTGATAATTCTTCTTTGGGCATCTTACTCACACAAAATGGCAAACTTTTAAAAATTAACAAAGCGGTTATTGATCTATTAGGCTACACAAAAGAAGAACTATTTGAATTTGATGTAAATCGCGACTTAACACATCCAGAAGACAGAGAAAATTCCAAACAAAAAAACGACCTAATAGAATCAAATAAAGTTGAAAAATTCTCTATTAAAAAACGATATAAAAAGAAAGACGGTTCTTATATCTCTTGTCATACAAACGTTAGTGCCGTTAAAAACACCAAAGGAGAAGTAAAGTACCAAATTGCACTCTTAGAAGATGTAACTGAAATCGATAAAAAAACGAGCATGCTTAATGCGCTAAACAATTTATCAGTTTCTATCCTAGGGAAAAGAGATTTACATGAAATCGCTTGGGAAATTGCTAAGAATACCGCTAATCATTTAAAATTAGAAGATTGTGTTGTATATGCTTTAAACAATGAAACAAACATATTAACCAAAATAGCGGCGTATACTAATATCGAAAACACGTTAAATGGTTTTAAAATTTCGAGCCCGCATAGTACAGCATTAGGAACAGGAATTGTAGGAATTGCTGCCAAAACTGGAAAATACCAACTAATTAATGACACCACTAATGATAAAAATTATTTGGTTGACGATTATCCCCGTATGTCTGAATTAGCAGTACCAATTATTGCAAACAACAAAGTTATTGGTATAATAGATTCTGAACATAGTAAAAAGAATTATTTTAAAAACGAACATATCGAAGTTTTTAAAAATATTGCCAGTCTAGCTTCGGCACAATTTAACAGTGCAATTAGTTTAGCAAAAGAAAAAAAAGCACAAAAAGAAAAAGACAACCTCTTGGTAAAACTTGAAAGAAATAATGAAGAGTTAAAAAACTTTGCTCATGTAGTATCGCACGACCTAAAATCTCCTTTGAGAAGTATGTCTGCCCTAATTTCTTGGATAAAAGAAGACAATGAGGAAAGTTTTGATGAAGAGACCCATACTAATTTTGATTTGCTCTTAAAAAAAATTAGTAAAATGGACTCTCTAATTAATGGAATACTTAAATATTCAAGTATCGATAAAATTGAAAAAGTACACCAAAATGTTGACCTACAAAAAGTTGTTAATGAGATTATAGAAACAGTTTATATTCCTGAAAATGTAACTATCACTATAAAGACACCATTACCAGTAGTTGTTGGTGATAAATTTAGGTTTCAGCAACTATTTCAAAATCTAATTAGTAACGCTATCAAATACAACGATAAAGAAGATGGTAAAGTTATTGTAAATGTCGAAGACCATACAACAAAATACATTTTTTCAGTAAAAGACAATGGTATCGGCATTGATAAGAAATACCATAAAAAAATATTTAAAGTTTTTGAAACATTAGGAAAACACAATGAAAACAAAGATTCGACAGGAGTTGGTCTTTCGATCGTTAAAAAAATTATTGACCTGTATAATGGAAAAATGTGGGTGGAAAGTGAACTTCACAAAGGAACAACTTTCTTTTTCGAACTTAAAAAATCGCTTCCTGTAAAATAACTTTTTAAAAACTAATACCGTTTAAAAAATTTAATGTATATTGGGGTGTCTTTAGATTTAAAGAAAAAACCTCATTACTTAAGTCAATCAATAATGAGGGTTTTTGTGAAGAATCTGGGGGGAATACAAACAAACTACTAACCTTGAGTATATTTTTTTCTTCATTGGAAAAAGTAAGTCGCTGCTTACTATATTAAATTTAATCATTTAACTAATACACAACATTTTACAATCGTTGTATGTCAATAATCTATCGATGAAATGCATAATATCATAGATTAACGTAAAAAAACACCCAATTATCGAACGCATACATAGCAACCGCAAACAATTTAATACTTAACTTTATTCTTTCTCGTCAATAACCTTAAATTTGTTTCTCACCAAAAATAAGCTTTAACTTTCTGTTTTGCTTTAAATAGCTTTTTAATTCTTCAAAATCCTCAAATTCAACAGACAGATCAACATCCAAATAGCCGACATACGTTATTGTGGGGATACTATAGTAGTATCGGGCTCCCGCTCGTATTGCCATCGATGTCGAAACATTTTTTTTCATATTAATTATAGCAATTCTTGTTTTAAATTCCTCTTTAAACTTGTATAAAAGTTCTAAAGTTTTATCTTTACTAGTATTATTGACAAAACATAAATGAAAATCATCATAACCTCTTAAACACCTTTTGAATGCATTTATATTTATATCTTTTTCATCACTATTACAAGGAACAATTATACCAACTTTCATACTCATATACTTTAACTATGCAGTTAAAATAGTTTACCTATCGGTAATTTGAAGATAAAATTCGTTTAACCAAGTTTCTAGCATAGATAAAGAGTCGACTTCTATAGATTTATTAATGTATAGTTTATTGGCTTTTATCGCTATAAAACCATATGAAAAGTTCTGTTAATAGATATTTACTACTAGCAATTGGATTAGCCCTTCTCTTTCATGGAAGTGCTGTATTTTATACTATCGAAAAAACCTATGATGCACTCATTCATTTGTTTTTTGCAGAACATTATGCTAGTAATTGGCAAGAACCTTGGTCTTATAAATGGTATACAGGGTTTAGTACCATGGGCTACCCTCCACTAGTACATCAAACTTTAGGTATTTTATCTTTTGTAGGAGGACATCTTAAATTTGGTCTATTTACATTTCCTTTCTTTATTATTCTCTTATTTGTAACAGGTGTATATCGTTTTAGCCTTTTAATCACTGAAAATGAAGATTACGCTGGGTTTGCAGCCATTTTTTCAGTTTTCTCTTCCGTTTTCGTAGAAACACTTCATCTATTTGGACAATTACCTACACTTACAGGAATATCCTTATTAATGCATTCCTTTCCTGAAATTTACAATTGGATCAGAACAGCCAGGTATCGATATTTAGTATCCTCTATCTTGTTAATGAGTTTGATGATTTGCTCTCATCATGTTACACCTATTTTTGGAATGGTATTTTTTATCTTCCCACTAATAGGATTGGGTGTTATGGATAACGCCAAAGAAGCTATCGGAAACTACAAAGATATTCGTCTGGTGTTTTTTTTAAAACATCTTATAAAGTCAATAAAGCCTATCGCTGCTTTTGGTATTTTGTCGTTAATAACAATGATTGGGTGTATTTTACCATATTGGATAAACACCAAAAACAACCCAATCACTCAAGTTCCAATTCCTCATGGATCTAGAGATAATTTCTTTGAAGTCTTATCTTCTGGATTGGTATTCTTTGTCATTCCTTATGGAGTGGTAATGACATTATTTCCGTTTTTATTTTACCGTTTTTTCTGTAAACGCTTGATATTTTTTGGACTTTCTTTTGCCATGCTTTTTATATTAGGAACAGGAGGAACTACTCCCCTTGCCTTACTGATACTTGGTGAAAACGCATTTAACATACTAACTCTAGATAGATTTACTTTCTGGGCATCCATAATGAGTTATCCACTTTTAGGAGAGTTTTTCTATCGATTTGCAAAATCAGACTATAGGGATTATTTAATTCGAAAGTTTGGAAAAGTATACTATGTCTGTATGGTCATCCTAATTGGAGCAATTACTGCCTATTTTACAATTTTTACGACCAATTTAGGAAAATTTAGACCTTCCCAGCCAGCTTCAATTAATATGCTCCCTATCATTAACTTTTTAAGTCAAGATATGCATTATAAGTGGCGGTACTTAACCTTAGGGTTTGGTGATCAAATGGCTTGGTTATCTTCTCAAACAATTGCGCTCTCTGTAGACGGAAATTATCATTCAGCACGGCGTTTACCTGAACTGACAACAAAAGCAGTAGAAAGATTAGAAAACTGTAAATTTAGAGGTTTTGAAGGAATTGGTTCCTTACAGCAGTTTTTGGCAAATTCAGGGCGCTTCAACCTGAAATATATCTTTTCTAATGACAAATTTTATGACCCAATTTTGTTTTTTACGGGTTGGGAAAAATTATCCTATCTAGAAAATGGAATCATGGTATGGGAAAAGAAAAATGTAGCTCCCTTACCGAAAATACTTAAAAAAATTGATATTCCTAAATACCAAAAAATCATTTGGTCTTTCGTCCCTGTAACGGTTATGTGCCTGAATATCTTTTGGACAATCACGGTGTTTTTCTTTTTCAAAAAACCACCCAAAAAAGAGTTAAACTACACCCCTACTTCTTTAAGTTTCTCTAAAGTACTCATGGGGTGGAATATATTTGTATTTCTCTTTACCATGTATGGTGTCTATCTTTTTTATATAAAAAACTCTACTCAAATATCGGCTATTAACGTAGTAAAGGCCTATTATGATGCTTTAGACTTTAAAGAATTTATCAGAGCCCACTCATATTTGGATAAAAATGGAAAAAAATCCTTAGATCAATTCATGCTAGAAATATCTGTAACTGACGGTCTATTAAGCTCTTATGCAAAATTAGAAGAATTAAAAACTGAAGTAATCAAAGAAGATCAAGATACCGTATTCATTAAAGCAAAAACCAAATGGATTACCCCCCTTGAAAGTATCAAAAAAGAACGAATTATAAAAGCAGTTCCTCATAAAGGAAAATGGTGGATTGTTCCTGATCCCCCAAACCCATACATTCCAGCCAATCAATTTATCGATGTACTAGAGACGAAATTTTACAACCAAGGACGTCGTAAAATAACCACACAACAAACCCATCATGAAGATATTCTACCCCAACCAGTGGCCTTTGTACATCAAGCTAAACTAATTAAACGTAAAAACCAGTATCATGTGGTAGGAGAATTACAAAACATCGACTATTTTCCATCAGCCATCAACTTAAAAGCAATTCTTTATGACGAAAATGATGTCGAACTAGCTACTTATAGCTCAAAATTTCAAAATAAACATTATTTAAACCCTTATGAAAAAACTTCTTTTAAAGTTGACTTCGAAGAAGTGGCTTGGATAAATTCTGATAAAAAGAATCAGACATTTAACCCAGATGAATTTCACCCTAAAGTATTTAAAAAAGTACCCTCAAAATTTGTTTTACACATTAGTTCTACGGTGGTGATAAAAAACCTATACCAATCCATTCAAATAAACAACTTAGAACATGGAGATAATGAAGTGTCAGGATACTTGTTCAATGCAGGATACCGTGAAGTTACTATTCCACAACTATTAGTTAGCTACTTTGATGATAACAATGAAATTTATTGGGTTGATCACTCATTTTTAAAAGAAAGTGTTCGCCCCCATAGAAGAGGTGATTTTCGTTATGCTATAAAAAATACCGATGGTGTAGAGGTTATAGTTAGCTCAACTGAAAACTGCTATGTCAACGGTGTTGAAAACAGTAAAAATATAGACCGACTTGATGGTTTTGATGCAAATAAAAACCAACATGTAATGATTGAAAACAACAACAATAAATTAAAAATTCAAGTCGCTAACTTTATAGGGAATTAATGTATCTAAAAAAAACTACATATCTAATAACCTTATTAATCTTATTGTCATGTAAGGAAGAAAAACTTCCTAAAAAAAGAGGTATTCAACCCAATGAATACAAATGGACAACCAAACCTAATAAGGAAACCACTGCAGGTGATACAATACGTTTTGGTATAAAAACCGAACTTCCTTATAAAAATTTTTCTCTTTTATTAAGTAACGATTACAACCACACTATCATTGAGGGACGTAAAAATAGTAATAACGTAACATTCTCCATCCCAAAAACATTTACAAAAATTGCGGGGTATTTAAACTATACGCTACTTTACAACAATGATTTAATCGAAAACAATAAAATATACATCAATAGTAACCCTACTACTAACTTGGTCGAAACGTATTGCGGACCAGCCTTTATCGTTGCCTCAAAAAGTGATTACGCTATGATGGTTAATATTCCAATGGATCATTATGACAATCCAAATATGATTGGTATGACAATCGTCGAAACCTATTTAAATGAAAAATCATATACTAGGTCAAATACTCGAGAACTATTAGCGCATAAAAAAGTATACAGTGAAATTAAATCTGGAAAAAAGTTCATTCAATGCTTTACAGATGATGGAATTAAATCGAAACTACGTGAGGCTGCTATTTTAGCTAACAATGCTGTTGATTTCGAAATTTTCTATGATCGCCACAACAACTTGGCTGATTATAATGAAATTACCACACTCTATACCTCCATTATCAGAGATCAATATGACAATGTCATTGAAAATGGAACCATCGTCAGTTTTTACCTCACTCATAATAATATCCATAGAAAAGCCTTTGGTAAAACGAATAACGGTATTGCTCACGGCCTTTTTATTCATCCGAAAGAAAAAATAGAATTTTCTGTCAAGGCATATGTCGAAAACTTTGCAGAAAGTAATGTCTTAAAAATTAACTACAACCCTTTAACTATTGACCATGAGAAAATTCATACCGACAGGTAGAACGATAAAGCAAATAATTGTAATTTCTTGCTTTGTAGCCGTTAACTTTTTACTTGTAAGTTTGTTATCAAAAATATTTTATGAATTTAACTCAGGGGCAGATAGAAGTAAATTACTCCATATAGATCTAAAACAAAACAGGTATTACCAACCTAAAGTTAATTTTGACCACCTTGATACGGAAGGTAGAGAACCAAACAAAGAAAATATTGTCAGTATTAGAGAAGACTATTTGCGGTCTTGGTATGTTAGAAAATATGCCTTTAAAAGTAATAATTTAAAGGCTTTTGAAGACTTTTATACCGATTCTGCCCAAGCAAAAATTAAACGCTCTCTTCTTCAAAATATTAAAGATTCACTTAGCATACACTCTACCTCTACAGACCATGAGGTTCATATCAAGTTTTTTTCAAAAGACGGTACTGTTGTATACTTAGAGGACAACGGTGTAAAAGAACGTTCGTACTTCTTTAAAAAAGATCAATTTCTTTACCAACAAAACACGGTTAAAGACTATCGAGTCATCATGCTTTTAGAAGATGGTTTTTGGCGGATTAGACATTTGGTTAGTTCAAAAAAACCGCATAAGTCTAAAAAAAAGAATACTGAGATAGATTCATTGAAAGCTAGTGTAGATAATACAGATAAATTCACCATAAAAAAAGACATTCATATTGTCAAACCGAAAGAAAACATCTATAGGTTGACACTAAAACATAAATTGACAAGAAAACAACTCTATGCTTTAAATCCAGATAAACAGCGACTAGAAAAAGATCTATTATATATTGGTGATACAATTGTTGTTAAAAAATCAAAGGTAAAAATACCTAAAGAACCTACGGAAAAGGTTACAGACTCGATTCAATCACCAACTTCAAGAATACTTGAAGGGTATGATATTAAAGGAATCAATTATTACCCACAAAAAAATCCATGGTTTGAATTTTGGAAACAATACGACAGTATTACCGTAAAAAAAGATTTTAGGATTATAAAAGAACTGAATTTAAATTCCATTCGAATTTTTATTCCTTATGAACTATTTGGAAAAGAAAACGTATCTCGAATCAAAATGGAACATCTGATAAAAACATTGGATATTGCTTATCAAAATCAATTAAAAGTAATAGTTACGTTCTTTGATTTTTATAGTAATTATGATGTATTAGACTATACACTTTGTGACCGACATATTGATAAAATCATAACGCAAATAAAAGATCATCCAGCAGTTTTTCAATACGATATTAAAAACGAACCTGATTTAGATTTTAAAATTCATACCCAAACAAAAGTTGTTCATTGGCTCGCTTTTATAAGCGAAAGAATGCGTATATACGATCCAAAAACACCGATAACTATTGGATGGTACTCCCCTGAAAAGGCACATTTACTAAAAGACAATGTAGACTACATCTCTTTTCATTATTACAAAAAACCTGAAACATTTAAAGATGCTTTCCTCTCCTTAAAAGAAAAGGTAGACAAACCTATTGTTATTCAAGAATTTGGAAAACACTCTTATAATAGTATTTGGAATTTATATAGAAATAGTGAAAAACGACAAGCTAACTACTACAAAGACATGCAAAAGCTATTTAATGAACTTGATGTTAAGCATTTTGTTAGCTGGACATTATATGATTTTCCAGAGATAGACTCAGATGTTTTTGGGAAATTACCACATAAAGTTGGCCCACAAAAAAACTATGGATTTATTACAGTAGATGGCAAAAGAAAGAAAGCAATAAAGTATATTGCCGATTATAAAGAATAATACTTGTATCGCTTTAAGAAATTTTATAATTATATATGACTACTACCAACAATTTTCTATGTGATTTTGCACATTTTTATATCGAAAATGACCTTCCAATTACCAAACTCAAGGAGGAAAGAGAAAGTCAGGAATACAAAGCCTGTACGTTCAATATTTACAACCGAAAAATAATTTCGAGAAAAGCCAAGATAACACCCAAAAAAATAGGACAATTTGTAACCCTATGGCAACGAAACGAAAATGGCATTACACAACCATTTCATGAAGATACAGCTTTTGATTTTTGCGTTATAACTGTCAAAAAAGATACTTTATTAGGACAATTTATATTTCCAAAATCAATACTTATCAAAAAAGGCATTCTTACAACACCCCAAAAAGAAGGTAAAAGAGGCTTTCGAGTATATCCTCTTTGGGATACACCTACTAGCAAACAAGCACAAAAAACACAACAATGGCAACTCACATTCTTTATAAACATTACAGAAAAACAAGACGCTTTAAGGCTAAAAAATCTTTATCAGGCCAATTAAAAAAAGCATAAAAAATGATTACTTTTTTATGCTTTTTAATTTATATATCTTTAATGCTATAATTAATCTCTATTATCGAGTCGAATGTCCCTATTTAAATAATCAGGAACATCTGGTTTATTCGCATCACTTTTATCATCAGTAGGATCTCCATTTTTGTTTTTGTCTTCATATCTAGTCGGAATAAAATCATTATCATCATCATTATCAGCAAAGTTCTTTACACCATCACCATCAGTATCTATATTTAAAGCTTCATCACCAACCTTTGTTGAATCCATCTCATGAATTGTAAGAATACTATCTCCATCATGATCAATATGTTTAGAATCCCACAGGTCTATGTAGTATAACAAAATAGCATTAGAAGGTATATTTGCTCTTCCTGCATCTTTATATGCCAATCCTGAAGGAATAAACAATACTCCTTGTCCAGTATTATGGTAACTTAACGGTCCATTAGGAAGGGTGTTTTTTTCTCCTCCTTTAAATTTTACAATAGCTTCTTTCCAAGCAGGAATAGTTCCTAGCAAATCAAACCACCCTGTGTTTACTTGATAAGAGTCTGTTATGGTCTTACTATTACTTATTCCTCTAAGATCATACTTAACCAATACAGAATCTACAAATTTTGGGTTTACAGTTGTTCCCTCTTGAAACTTATAGTAATATAAGTTATAATCTATATCGTTAAGATTAACTTTGATGGTATCTAAGTTAGTGTCTTCACTCAAAGGCGTAGCATTAGCGGCCAATGACTCAATTTTTTTAGTATTCGTATTAAAATAGTGATTTTTGAAAAACGCTACTAAGGTATCACTATCTTTCAACGCCTGAGCCTTATGGTCAAAAGGTGTTATATCGTTTGTGTCGTCACTACCACAAGAATATATAATGATGCTTAATAATAATGCGTAAGCAACGTATTTTAAATTCTTCATTAATCTTACATAATTTTAGGGTTGCAATTTACCATTTTTATACCTTTGTAGAAAATCTATGACTAACTTTTAATACCAATTTATGAGAATTGATAAGTACCTATGGTGCATTCGACTTTTTAAAACGAGAAGTATTGCTACAAACGCCTGTAAAAAAGGGCATGTAAAAATAAATGAACAAGCAATTAAACCTTCAAGAGAAGTATTTGGTAATGAAGAAATCGTAGTACGAAAAAATCAAATAAACTATAAGATAAAAGTATTAGACATCCCTCCCAACCGAGTCGGAGCAAAACTAGTTGACCTTTATAGAAAAGACCTAACACCTAAAGAAGCGTTTGAAAAAACCGAACTCTTAAAGTTTGCCAAAGATTATTATCGAAAAAAAGGTACTGGAAGGCCTACTAAAAAAGATCGTCGAGATATCGATGATTACTACAACGAAACAGACGAATAGTCCTTTTTATTTAAACCGCTAAAGCATATATATCATGAATTCAGAAAATAACATCATATTAACCAATGTTCAGATTGAGCAAAAAATCAAACGAATAGCCTATCAAATTTATGAAACAAACAATAACGAAAGTGAAATTGTTATTGCTGGTATTGCTAATAATGGCTATATACTTGCAGAAAAAATCGCTTTGGTTCTTGAAAACATCTCTTCTATCAATACCATACTTTGTAAAGTAGAAATCAATAAAAAGGCTCCCATTGACTCTGTAAAAACATCTTTAGTCACTGAAGAATATAAAGATAAAGCCTTAGTTTTAGTTGATGACGTGTTAAACTCAGGTACCACACTCATTTATGGTGTAAAACACTTTCTGAATGTACCTCTTAAAAAATTTAAAACAGCCGTTTTGGTTAACAGAAATCATAAAAAATACCCTGTAAAAGCTGATTTTAAGGGCATCTCATTGTCTACCTCAATAAAAGAGCATGTGGTGGTAGAATTTCAAGAACAACAAACCATTGCGTATTTAGTTGAATAACGCATTGACTTGTTCACAAATACCTTGTATATCTTTATTATCGATACTTACTGTATGATCGGCTTTACTATAGTAATGATTTCGTTCAAATAAGTGTTTTGCGACAAATTCATCTAGTGCATCTACATCGATATCTGCCACTAGTGGTCGTTGTTGCTTTTCATTTTTCAACCTACTTACGATCGTTTGCACACTCCCTTTAAGGTATACTGAGACGTTACCCTTGTTTTCTTTTAGCAATTCCATGTTTCCAGCAAAACAAGGAGTACCTCCTCCTAACGACAATACAAAATCTTCTCCCTTTGCTAAAAGCGCTTTTAAATACGCTGTTTCTTGCTTTCTAAAATAAATCTCTCCTTTCTGATTAAATATCTCAGAAATAGTCTTCTTTTCTTCTCTTTCAATATAATGATCCAAATCTATAAAAGGCAAATTGTTTGTTTCTGCTAGCTTTTTACCTATTGTTGATTTACCACTGGTCATATATCCTAATAAAATTATTTTCATTTTTACTGGAAATTAAAGGCTTACAAATATCATTAAAAAAAATCGAAAAAAAAGTTTTTGGTTTTAAAAAAACCTTCTATATTTGCAACCGCTTTCAGAGATAAGCAATGACCGGGTAGCTCAGTTGGTAGAGCATCTCCCTTTTAAGGAGAGGGTCCTGGGTTCGAGCCCCAGCCCGGTCACTAAAAGTTAAGCCCTATAAGCTTAACTTTTTTGTTTTTAGCACGTATGGCGGAATTGGTAGACGCGCAGGCTTGAGGGGCTTGTTTCCAACGGAAGTGCAGGTTCGACTCCTGTTACGTGCACTAATTAATGTTTTATAATATTTTAAAATATAAAGAAAACAACAAAAAAACCACGAAAACACTATTGTTACCGTGGTTTTTTTTATTTCTTATTTTTACTGAAAACCCATTTAAAAATAAAAAAAGTTTCAACTATAGTTTCAACCAGTTATTTTTGTTGAAACTATCGACTATGTACTTTTACCTAAAAAAACCAAATTCCGAAGTTGAAACATTAATTATATTAAAATACTTCATTTCTAAAAAAGAAAGATTTTTTACTTTTTCGACTGAGTGTAAAATTTCACCCATTGATTGGGATAAAGAATCGAAAACCCCAAAAGCAAAAAGGGGAAGGAGTGATTTAAGTTTTATTAAAAGAAAGCTTCAAAAATATTCTGACTTTTTAGATAAAACTATTTTAGATTTTGATCTAAAAAAGATCAGTGTAACAAAAGAGAACTTAAAAACTTCTTTTAATTTAGAGTTTAAAAATATTGGTGGAAATAACACTTTTATTTATTTTTCAGACTTTGCTGATGATTTTATAGAAAAAGCTCCAAGATTATACAACAAAAAAACAAAGAATAAGTATTCTAAAAACTCTATCAAAAGCTATAAAAAGAACATAAATATATTTAAAGAATTTGAAAAAAGTATCAATAAGAAAGTAAGGATTGATAGCTTTAATTTGGAATTGTATAACCTTCTCCATGAGTTTTTGACAAATAAAGCCTATAAAAGTAACACTATCGGAGATACTATCAAGGTTTTAAAAAGTTTAGTGAAAAAATCAGTTGATTTTGGTTGTTTAATCGACGAAAAAGGATTAGAGAATTTTGTCGTTCAATCAGAAAGTATAAAAGCTATTACACTTAACGAAAATGAAATTAATAAAATTTTCAAGTTTGATTTTTCTGATAATGATCGGCTAGAGAACGCAAGGGATCATTTAATAATTGGACTCTGGACTGGTTTAAGAGTTAATGATTTTCTAAACATATCTGAACTAGATATTAATAGCGATTTTATAACAGTCAAGCCACAGAAAACTAAGAACACTTCTGGTATATCTGTTGTAATACCCTTGCATCATCATGTAAAATACATATTAAAAAGAAGAGGTATGCCAAGGAAAATATCTGATGTAAAGTTTAATTTATATATAAAAGAAGTGTGTAAGATTGTTGGAATTAATGAGTTTGTGCACGGTTCATTAAATAAAAAAGTTTCTGTTAATGGCTTGAACAAGGAAGTTAATAGAAAAGTTGATGGTTTATACCCAAAATACAAACTTGTAGGTTCTCACGTTTGCCGACGTTCTTTTGCAACAAATTTATATAAAGCAAAATTTCCAATTATAGCAATAATGAGTATTACTGGTCATAAAACTGAAAGCAGCTTTTTAAAATACATCCAAGTAACAAGGCAAGAACATGCTGAATATCTTAAATCATTTTGGAAAGAATACTATGCTAATCAAGGTATTGATATAGACAACTTTACCAATATTTTTTAAAATACTGGAGGAAACCTCTTACCTCTTTAAAATTGAAGTTTTGTAACCTATTGACAATCTATTATCAGAAGTAATACCTACTTCATAAATAGAGCCTTTTTTATTTTGGTAACCAATATTAAACTCGAAATTAGTATTAATAAGATTACTAGAAACCTTACCCCCTACCAAAATTGAAAACCTTGGAATTTTAGTTTTAGTGACTGTTTTTTGAAAATAAGAAAACTTTTGTGGGTTTTGAACATATGAGAAATCAATTTTTTCTAACGTTCCCTTAGTTTTTATATTGATTTCAGCAATAAGACTACTATCTTTAAAAACCTCTTTATATTCTCTTATTTTCGTGGCTAATAAAAGCTCTTTTAATATCGTCAAACTATCAACTTTTTGACTGTATTTGGTTTGTAAAGCAGAAATTACATTTTTATATTTCTCGTCATTCGAAATATATTTATATTTTGTAATTATTTTCTCTATAGGTTTTACTACAGAAAAACTATTTTTCTTAACAGGTATTTCTTTTACGACTAAAACGCTATCAACCCTCACTTTTTCAACTTGCTCAGGAAGAAAATTTATTGTTTTCCTCCAACCATAAAGTAAAAGGAAAATAATAGCTATATAAAAAACATGTACCCTCATTACTCATCAATAATTTTTAGTTGAAATTCTTCTGGAGCAATGGCTAAAATTTCTTTCATGGTTTTTTTACTTGATGTAACATCACGAAAGCCGTCTTTATTAATATCATTGAACGATTTACCTACCAAAATACAGCCTCTTGTATCTGTATAATAGTTACCAAAGTGAATTAATATTAAACTTCGGTTTTCCACGTCTTGAACATGGTAGTGCCATCGGTATTTCTCTGAGTATCTCAGCTTACACGTATAGGTTCCGTTTGGTATTCTACTAATTGAATTCATATTTTCACGGTCTGGCAATTCCAAAGCTTTAGAGCTATACACTAACTCCACATCATCAAAAAAAAGAAGTTTTGACAACGTTTGTTTTTCTTCTTGTTTTAGTCTTATTAGCTTGGCTTTCATTTTATTTTTTTATTTAATATTTAGTATTTTTCGCACCCATTCTGAAAAGTATTCCACAGACTCTTTTAATTCGTCTAATATTTCGGTAGCCAACATCCCACTAATTGAGCAGAATATAAACACAACTTCTTCCGAGAAATCAAAAAAATTAGTCATTAGCACGCCAACACATAGCCCTACGAATGAGGAAATAATTATTAATACAAAAAATGCAGATTGCTTCATACCTTTTGTTCTCAGTCTGGTTATTATTGCTCCGATGGGTCCCGCTAACAAGAACCATGCGTATTTTTTAAAAAATTCGTACATAAGAGGAAATTTTTTGTTTAATTTTTAGATAGGGTCTACTTTAACTTTCCCCCATTTTGTTTCTGACATTCTCACATAAAGTTCATTACGTGAAGGGTTCACCAAAATAGTACCTACCTTATCAGCTTCTATTGGTCTTTGAGAATTAAGCATTTGACTGCTAACATTTTGCCAATTATTATAAACTTTTACCATTATGTCTTTTGGTGTTAGGAATTTCCAAACTTCAAGATATTCTTTGGTAATGAGGCATTTTTTTGAACCTATAAATAAGTCTGTCAAGCTTATGTTTAATTCGGCTCTTTGACCAAACGATGTGTAATCCTTAAATTCAGTATAACCAGTTACAGTGCCGCCTGAAAGTTTTAGATATCTGCCATCTAAATCAGTAGAAATAGAAGAGTCATCTGATAGAGTAGCATTTAATTTCCCTTGTTGCTTGTCAAATACTAAATTATTTAGTCTTAAATCATTAAAATTTGATCTTAAAACTGTTCCATCGTATTTAGTGACGGTTACTTCCTTAACTTTGTCACCAGAAATTGAAAAAGACTTCACAGCTCTATTTAATTGTTTTTGTAAGTCAATTATTTTTGAAATTGCTAGATCAGGTATAAAGTCTTCTCTAATTAGAGAGCTTTGATCTAAACCAACATATCCCGCAGGTTTATTTTTTTCACTTTTTTTTTGGAATCCTGACAAATCGGGTTTAAATTTTGATAGATCAAACTTCAAAGTCTTTTTTAAAACATTGTCATACATAGGTACATAACTCTTCTCATAGACCTCAATAGTTTCTTCTAACTCATGGATATTCCTACTATTATCTCTAATTTTTTTTAATTGAGTATTTATATTTATGATTTGTTTTTGAATCCATTTTAGAGACATAACCTACTTTTTTATATAAATATCTTCATATTATTTTGAAGACTAAAAAATAAAGCTTCGTTTACGTCATGGTGTCGTGTTTTTTCTTTAAATTTACAGTATGTTCCTAGAAATCATACTTTTTTTTACTTTAACATGTTGGTTTATCGGCAAAAAAATTGCATCTAAATTGCCCGATGAAGAACCATACAATTCTCCATCTTTTTCTGATAATAAACCAACCGTAATTAATAACTATACTACCAATATTCAAAACAATCTGAATATCACAGATGAGCAGCTTAAAAAGCTTAAATCTTAAGGTAACCATCGTTGCCGATATCTAATAATGGTGGTAAATCTATTACACCGCCATCGCTTGGCAATTCACTATTATGTGACCTAGAATTAAAAACTCCCGACGTTTTTATAAGTTTCGCTTTTAAAGAATATAAATTTGTATCAATAAAATCACCATCATTTTCTGGCGGATCACTTAACACATAAAAAGTTTTGTTAATTGACAATTGCCTATGGAACATTGCTCTGTAAATAACTAGGAAATACCCACGGGTAACTGGTTCAAAAACAAATTCCTTTGCCTCATGGATATTTCCATCTATTAGAATTGTATTTATATCTGTTTTATGAGAATTTACAGCCCCAAGTGGTGTATCTCTTTCAGATTCTAAGCGAAGCCATATCTTAAATTTAATTCCCGTTGAATAGAGAATATCAGTGTTTGTATCATTACTATACTCTATTTCAACGTAATCAGTCATATCATGTATGACTTTAATTTTTTCGCTTTGGTATGTAAATGTTGGAAACGGAGTGTTTTCTGCTTTGATTTGAATGGTAAAAACCTCGTTTAAAAACTTTCCCATATCCGTAACAAACTCATACACTTCGTAGTTTTCTAGATTATAAACTACTCCAATTTTACCAGTGGTAGATCCTGAGTATGTTTTGTCAATTTCTAATACTTTTACTTGCTTTTCTTCATTATTAAAAATGTTTTTTATCGAGTACCAATTACCATCAAAAAGTACATTTACACCTTTTTTTGCCCATTCTGGTAACCTTCCTCCTAAATTATAAGTACCTGTAACCTTTCCAGTACTATAATCGTACAGCCTTCCCGACAAGAAATATATCCCAGTTTTACCGTTTTGAAGCCTATAAGCCCTAGCATCTCTACTATCCTTTAAACCCATATTTTTAGTCTTCTTTTTTACTGGTAGGTTATATTTTCCCAATGGTGAAATTGCCTTGACACTAAAAAAAGGATAGTTCGTTTTAAATTGTGTCGGCTCATTATCAAGATTTGAAAATATTTGATATTGAGTATACGGAATTTCAACAAAATCTTGATGCGACATTCTATTTTCATCAATTCTAATATCAGTAGGTTTACCACCTTCCATATTTTTTACAAACCTAATTGAGTTCGATTTTGAAATGTAAAAATATGGTTCAACTGTATTTAATTCTTTAATCATTTTCGTAAGCTTTTAATAGTTTCCACTTGCCTTTCCCCTTTGGTTTCAAAGACTGAAAATAACCCCTTTCAGGGTCTCCTTTTTCGTTAATAAATTCAATTAAACCGTATATGTTTTTGACTTCTTTACCATTAATTATAGAAGTTCCTTCAAGCTGCTCTTTTAACAAAAAATCAAATTTGTGCTCAAATTCGACCTCAATTGGCACAAATAATGGATTACCTAGTTTACTACATTGAATATCTTTATTTTCTGCAAATTCCTGCCTATATCTTTTTTTTGTTGAAAGGTTTGTATTCCCTTTTGAGCTTCCAAAACTTAAAACATCGTTTAAATGATGGATAAATGAGCCAGCAATAAACTTAGAGTGTTTTAAAAGTAAATTTACTGGCGAATAAAGTAAATTGTATGCGGTGTCAGGAGAATACACACCGACTGGCTTCTTATCAAGGTCATCATGCCAAGTTCTCTGTGTATACTTCCCTCCTCTTTTGGTGAGAGCAAAAGGAAATATCTCCTTGTCGTTTTTGTGATCTAAATTTGGGAACTTTAATTTTTGCTTTCTTCTTATAAATTCTCCTGCATATGGCGCGTAAATATACTTAGTAATTCTTCTAAATTCGTTTTTAATTCTGGTGATAGGAGTTACAAAATTACTTTGTGTATTATACTCATCTAACCCCATGGCTTCTTCGTTATCCCAGCCTTTTGCTGCACCTATTAAAATGCTCGAATAGTAATGTTTTTCGGCTACCTTTCTTTTAACATTTGTTGCTTGATAAGGTAATTTAACAGTAACTTCATTAATGTAGAATTCTTCCAACGGCTCAATTACAAGTTTCTCGCTAACTCCTTTTTTTTCAATTCCTATACCTACATTTTCAGTGACAATTAAGTCTTCTAAACAGTCTTTTAAAGATGTTGTGAATGGCTTATACTTATTCGACTCTCTCTCTGGTATCTTGTCAAATCCTCGTATCCAGTGCCCACAGGCATACCCTTTCAAAGCTCCGTTACCATCATTTTGATAACCTAATGCTTTTCTTCCTAAGTATTTTGAATGAACTACATTTTTCTTGCCCGTAATTATATTAGTAAGCCTATCAACTAACTCGTGCGCTAGAACAACTTTTGTATTAGTATTAGGGAAAGAGCTATCTTCTTGAATAACCATGTCGATTTTAGGATATAGAAATTCGTGCCTAAAATACCCGTACCCACCAAAAGTTGAGCCCCCTAAATCTGCTCCAGTCCAAAAACATAAACACATGCTTTCTCCTTCTTCTAAAACCACATCAATTTCTCTATCAAAAGACGCTCTTCTGACTCCAGTACTTCTTGGACTTGGATCGCTATATACCGTGTGCCCAATCTTTAAATTGTAATTTCCATCCTTATACACAAAGAGATTTAAACGTACGAACTCATCAGAGTTAATATTTTCAACAGTCCAAGGCTTAATTGTAAAACTCCCTTTTATAGATATTTTTAAAACCTTTTTTCTGTCATTTGGGCCATAAAAAATATGACTTGCATTCGGTTCAAATTCGAACATCCCTTCTTGTGGGGTGTGGACAAGCTCATCAGCTTTAGAACTAATTTTTAAGGGAAAAATGTTTTTAATCTGATAAAATTTTCCATTCCCTCCGGGAACGTCAGTCCTGACTTGAACATTGGTATCTTCTTCAAATTTTGATTCTAAGTAAACCTTTCGTCCTTTCATTTCAATCTCATGGGTATCAAGTTTTGACAAAGGTTTTCCATCCAATGTGGTGGTTCTTTCAATCTCTATTTGTTCTGATTCCCTAGCTTTTAAAAGAGTTTGTAAACCACTGGAATTAAATTTCGCCTTAACCGTAAAACCTTCTGATGACCATTTAGACAGATCAATAACTCCCTCGTAATCTAGTACCCATCTGTCCGTGTAAGGGTGTCGAATCTCTTTTTTAAGTGTAATTTCTTCGTTAATTCCGTAAGTATCAAATACTGTATTTATGAAATCTGCCCCGTTCTCAATATACTTCGAACTATTAGACAGTTTTGTTAGCACCCCATGGTATTTTTTATGCCTTACATATTCCTTGTCGTCATCTTCCCACCCTATAGGCTCTTCAATAATCGTTTCGCCTAATTGGTTGTGGTATAATGTATATTTTACTCTGTCTCTATACTGTGTGTTTATTCCGTTCATAACTTAATCCCAATCCGTTGCGTTTTGTTTATAAATAGCTTGTGATATGCTGTCTGCAATTTTCTCACTATTGTCGTTTATATGTATAGGTCTAGACCTTTCAAATGCTTTTCTTGAAAGTCTAGTTTCTTCTAAAAGCTCCGCCATTAAAAAACTATCTAAAGACCTTTGTTGCTCTTGATAGCTTTTCAGTTTTCTGTTCTCTATATCCAAAGATGCCATAGAACTAGACCTCATAATCTTTTCATATTCCTCAAGTGACGGAACTACTTTTGTTCCGCTTGGTAGATCAATAATTGACGGCGTAAAAGTGATATAAGGGTCTTTATTTGGCTCAATTATTACCTCTGGTCTTTCTTCCCCTACTAATGCTAAACCTCCCGAATGATTATCAGTACCTTTTGCGTATTTAGGCAAAGGTTTAGAAGCAACAGCCGCCATTTGCGCGAGACCTAAAGAACTTACTAAAGCCGTTAAAAGCCCTGCACTAATACCAAAGTCAAACTTTGGTACTTGTGCCCAAATACCAAGAATAGCCTGGGCTGTATTAATACCTATTTGAAATATTGCAGCATCTCTTTGAAATTTAGCTTGTTTGTGTTGTTCTTTTCTTTGTTTTTTGTTGAGCTCATCGTCCTTTTTCTTTTTTTCTTTTCTTAATAAATCTTGATGGATTTTGTCTCCTTCTGCGTTCTCAATCCTCTTGTCGTAATACTCATCCCAGTACTGTCTTTCGTCTTCTATTTGTTGAATATTTGCCTGATAAATACCACTCATAACGCCACCTACAATGCCCGTCATTGTAGTAATACCGTTAAGTACACCCTCAGTACTTTTACCGAAACCATCAACCATTTGAGTTAAAAAACTCTCAATTTTAGCCGAATCAATATTTAGACTCAACGATAGGTTTTCAGACGCAAGTAATATTTGATTTGTTTTCCATTCGTGAAACTCTTGCTCCTTTTGCTTTTGGTCTTTTAAATCTTCTGTTATCCCCTCGGTTACTACCCTAGACAATGAAAGCTTTAAGCCTTTTAAAGTATTGGCAATTTTCCCTTTCTGTTCTTGGTTATATTTCTCATTTTGAAGCTCGACTTCCAAGAAAGCAATTTGTTGTTTTAAAGCCTCTTTTGCGAATTTACGCTTAATATTTGCAATATTTTTCTCGTGTTTTTCAATTAACTCCTCTTTCCTTTTTAATGGTAAAGTATCATCTCCTAAAACATCGTTTAACTTTTCTTGCTTAACATTAAGTTTTAGCGTTAATTCACCATCATTTGAGCCTTTAATTTTTTCCAGAATAGATTTACGTAACTCAAAATAACTACGTAATATATTTAAAGAGTTTTCTTCCCCTTGTTTCTCAATAGCTTCTTTGTCTGCTTCAAATTTTAGTTTAATTTCTTTGATCTTGTCAGTTCTTCCTTTAGCTTCTTCAATAGCTTTTCTTGACTGCACACGAAGCAATGATATTGATTTGTCAATATATTGTTGATTTGCTATTAATCTTTTTTTGTAGCTAGATTTTGAACTCTCTAGAATATTCTTTTCTACTTCGATAGACTGCTCTAATTTATACCTATTAAGGCTGTAGCTATCTTTTATAGCTTGTTTTTTTATAGCTTCTTGTTTCTTTCTTCTTTCTTCTTCTTTTCTTCTTTTTTCTTTCTCTATCTCATCTAAATAATTCTCATTTTCTTTAATAGTTTTCTCCAAACTTTGATAAGCTGCAATTTCTCCAATTATATACTTAATTTGTCTTTCTGAGTAGGTAGAAGCAACACTTATTTTTTCTTTAATTTTCTCAATTTCTGTTTCGTGTGTATTTTTAATTAATTTCTTTGCTTCCCTTATATGTATTTCGTTTGATTGATAGTTTTGGTCTGCATACTCTTTTAGTTTTTCCCCAACTCTTTTCAAAATATTTTCTTGCCCTTCAATCGATGCTCCTATCTGTTCTGTTCCTTTTTTATATGTACTAACTATCTCCTTGTACCTACTTTGAATTTTATTGAACCTTTCCATCTCATTATTCAGCTTTGTCACTTCGTCAACTGCTTCTTTTGCACCATCTGAAAAACTTTGCCAAATCTCATATGCTGCTCCTAAAGCGACTAAAAACAATCCTACTCCAGTAGCACCAGTAGCAATTTTTAATGCTCTTAATGAAATAATGGCTTTTTTAATTCCGCCATTCATTGCTATTATTGATAGCCTGTATAACTTATTTGATTTTGTTGCAATTTTGGTAACCGAACTTGAAAGCGCCATAGTTACTTTGTATATACCTATCCATTTTACTACCTTGATCGAAACATTTATAATTGTTCCTAAATTATCTGAAAGGAACTTTAAAGCTTTCTTTAAATCATTCGATGCACCAGTTGACTTGTCAGTGTTTAATATGTATTCTTCCCATCTGCTTTCAAGTATTCTAAAATGAGCATCTAAAGACGTTAATTGTTCATCCACAAGATCATTCAAAGCTCCTCCGTTGTTACGAATAGCTTCTGCATTCTTTTCAATCAATTCCGTATTATCAGCTAAAACCACTCCTAATGCTGCTGCTTGTTTACCAAATAAGTCAGAAGCTAATTTTAAAAGCTCTAACTCCGAAACATTTTTCTTTTTAGCCTCATTTAATAGATCTAAACCATCAATAAGTGTCAAATTTTCTTTAGCTAATCTTTGTTGTGCAGTGCCCAGTAAACGACCTGCTCTTTCTGCTTTTATTGCATTATCTGATAATATTCCAATAAGCGAACCAGTATAGGCTATATCTTTATTTAGAGCTTTTGAGATAGGAGCTAAGTACTGAAAGGAATCCACCATTTTTTGAAAATCAAGGGAGGTAGAGGTTCTAATTGTGGCAATAACATCAGCATATTTACTAGCTTCATCACTTGAAGCGTTAAAAGCATTTAACATTTGAACTAAAAACTCACCAGAAGCATCTGCAGATGCATTTAGTCCTATCGCCAAACTATTAGCAGGCTCTAAAAGCTTAATTATGTCAACTTCTTTTTTTCCAAGGGTGGCAAGTGATTCAGCCAGTTTAGCTACATCTGTGGCAGTATTTACCGAAGCCCCAGCAACTGCAACAATCTTTTCCTCAAGTGGCTCAATATCTTTGCGGTTTTTTCTGTAGATACCCGCAATGTTGCTCATCGTTTTACCGAAATCACGAGTAATTTGTATTGCTCCCTTTACAACTTGTATACCTTGCATAAAGCCGAATCCACCAGTGATTAATGGAATAAACTGTTTTACACTAGCCATTGCAAGCTTAAAAGTTGTCGGGTATCTTCCTACATATTCTTGAAATTGATACGTGGAAGTTTTAGCTGTCTTAATAGCTTTGTCATATCTGTAAAACTGATCTCTAGCTTTTTTTAAGGTTAGTTCCTCATTTTTAGAAAGTTTTATTCCAGTTTCGCGTTTTGCTATTAAGTCTTGAATAACACGAATAGACTGCAGGCGTTTTACATTTAACTTTTCAATTAATGTCGATGACTTAGAATTTAGAACAGCGTTCTCTTTTTCTATTTTGTTGAGCTTGTTTAGCTCATACTTATTTTTGGTTAAAGCTTTGTTTGTTGACTCAACAGCTAGTTGTTTTTTTTGAATAACTGAAATCAAACTTTTCTCTAAGCGTTGTTGCTCTTTTAATGCTACTTGGTTTTCCTCTACAAGTTTAATTTCTTTGTTTTTAAGTTTTACAAATTCTTTTCTTGTAGGCGCAATTTTAAACTGCTTTTCGAGATATATAAAACCTTTTGTTTGCTTTTTTAAAAGTTCATAATTTTTACTCATTCTTTTCAAAACAACATTCAATTCGTCACCAGCTTTCAAACTTGGCTCTAAACTTTTAGCCCACTTTTTACCGAATTCGTAAGCACTACTTTCTGCAAAACTTTTATCTGATATTTTGTTAACCTTTCCCATTTTTCATAGCTTTTAACTTGATGTTTACCTGCTTTTCGATTGCTATGTATTCTAGCAATGTTATGGTGTTAGCATCTTTATATCCAAATCCTAGAATAGTCATATAACCAAGTAATATTTCTTCAAATGTTAAGTTGCTTTTTACCTTGCTTTTATCAGAATCTAACTGTCCTAACAGTTTTTTTATCTTAATTTCTATCGTTTGGCTTAGTTCTTCAATCCTTTGTAAATCTTTTAAGAATGTTTCTTCTTCAAGCTTATACCCTTTATTTTTAAGGTAATATTCTAGTTCACTGTCTCGCTCACTTCTGAGCAAAAACACTGCATTTTTAATAGAAAATAGTTTACTGCTTAAACTTTGTATTTTTTTGGATAGGAGCAGTTGAATATCATTAGCTTTTTTATTGGTAATTTCCTGATAACTACTTAAAATTTCCTCCCAAATATTTTGTAATTGTTCATTGCTTAATTTTTCATCTGACAACAGGCTTAAATCACCTTTCTCATTGATTTTAAAAAATAGTTTAGCTGGTATGGTATCAATGTTGTAAATCACCTAGCAAATTTTTTATGTAGTAATCGTAAAAAAATGGTAAAAACCTTTCGTTAATAACTTGGTTCAAATCTTCGTCAGACAACCCCAGTATATCAGGTGTCAAGAGGTTTTTTAGCACATCTTTGGTCTTTGGATCGGTTGCTTTAAAAAGAATATTATAAGAGCTTACACTCGTATTTATACTTTTTAAAAAGTCTCCAGTGTCGTTTAAATCATACGGATCACCTGCTTTTTTTATTTTATTCCCTTTTCCTAAAAGAGCATTATTTGTAGTAATAAATTCGGTAGCCTTTGAGTAAAAACCCAGAGGGTTACCGAATATATCTTTACTTTCTTTATTTAACTGAGTTTTATTTATCTCAGCTAAATACTTCTCTAAACCTCTTATAAACTCAAAGAAATCACGTCTAACCTTTGTTTTTGTCAGGCTTTGACCCCTTTTTTTGAGTTGGCTTAGTATTTCCATCTGGTACAGCTATTTTGTACACTTCCCTTAACTTTTCCTCTCTTATATCTGAAGGTATTTTTTTAAAAACGTGGCAAGTACCATATTGTCTTGCAAAATCTTCGTAAGAGCACTTTAAATCGTCTGGGAAGACAATTCCTAAATATGTTTTCATTTATTACGGTATTTGGATAGACAAA
The DNA here is from genome assembly GCA_947496185.1 of uncultured Tenacibaculum sp. Classification (GTDB taxonomy): domain Bacteria; phylum Bacteroidota; class Bacteroidia; order Flavobacteriales; family Flavobacteriaceae; genus Polaribacter. Next base: position 24,350 of record CANMCD010000007.1, on the reverse strand, counting down.
GTATTTACGGGTTCAATTAACAATTCCGTTAGATCAACAACACCATTTAACTCTAGCGAATAACCATTGGAAAAAGTACCAGTTATTTCGTAAACTCCAGTATTATCAACAGGGATATTCCCTAAACTTCCCACAATTGCTCCATTTTTATCTTTAATTACAAAATCAGAATATAAAACTTGAGTTATGTAGTCTTCTGTAAACACATTCTTTAACCTGAATTTTATTGAGTTTGTTGAATAAGCTACCTTTTCAAATAACGCGTCGTAAATCCCCTCTAAGTCTGACGGTTCTCCGTCTGTTTTAAGAATGGAATGTGTGTTATTCTCATATTTAATTGAAACGTCTACAAACGGCACATCGCTGTCCGTCGCTTGATTTCTATTACCAATAATGAAAGATGAAATTTTACGACCTTTTATTTCTCCATTTGGCTGAATATCGCAAAGAACTTCGTCTAAATTTGTTATTTCGTAAATTCTCGTGTACTGAGAATTTTTATAGGTCAAAAAAGATTCATAAGTAGTATTAGAAATATCAAACCTATATTTTGTGCCTGATACTGCTGATTTTAACTCATAATCTTCATAACGACCCTCCTTAAGTTGAGCTTCCGTGTTATTTGGCTCCAACCCTTCTGCATTTGGAAAAGGAACAAGATTTTTGTTTTTAATTTCTTTTTTCCAATTAACTATTACGTTTTTAAACTCTTCTTTAGTAAAAGACTGATTGTCTTTTGCTAATATTATTGTTTTAACTGGAGCTTCAAGCCTCTGCTTTTTACCTCCTATATTTTTGGTGGAAAACTGATTTCCACCTATTTCGTTTCTTACCATTATTTTATTTTTTTTAGTAAATTCCCTGATACTTCATCTCTCCGTTAAACCTTAAAAAAAGGTAGGGATGCATTTCTTTTAAGTTTGTTTTAAAGTCTTTTAATACCTCGTTACCTTTGATTATCTCATTGATGTAAAAGTATTTTTGTTGCTCTATTATGGAGTATATTTTTGTTCTTACCTCTTCGTCTTTTCTTTCTTTAGAATCTGGGTATAATTTTTCTAAATCCAATAAAAAAACCAAGCTCATTGGAGTGGTCAGTCTTGAGCTACTTTTTTTTGTTATACCATCCTCAAAAAAGAAGAACAATCCGTTAGCCCTATCATCTTGCAAAACTTCTCTATACTCATTATTTTCATGATAATATTCTGGCACTTTTTCACCTTCCCTATCATTTATATAAACTCTTCCATAAGCCTCTAAGCCTTGATATTGCAACTCTTTGTAAAGTTTATTTTGAAGCCTTTGTACTAGAAAATCTAGACCAATAGGGTTATCCTTAACATACATCATTACCAAACATTTAAAGATTGTAACACAACTTTTTTAGGTCTTGGGAATAGCTTTTTCTTTACTTTTTCAATTGACTTGTTATAAAGAAAATTGACACCTACGGATAGCGTTTTACCGTTATCATTTTTAGAACCTTCAAGCTCTATCTTTAGATGCGGATATGAGCTTTTTAAAAGCCTTTCGTCTCTGTTACTTCGAGTTGATGTTATCATTCCTTGAATCACCTGAACAGCCATATAAAGCCTTAACGAAGCATCAAAAACTGTTTTATTTTTTTCGATTAGCTCATCGTAATTCTTAGAGCTATCTGCTAAGTTATTTAGATCAAAAACATCTTCTAAAACCTTGTCAACACAACTTTTATTTAATCTTCTCAAATAAGTATTAAACTCTTCATTTGTGATATTTTCTTTTGGTTGTGTCGAATGAATATTCTCAATGGTAATTAGCTTGTGAGCATCCTGATAGGCTTTATCATTTTCAGAAGCAATCAATTCAGCTTCAAGAATAGTAGCGAACTTTCCCATCGGAGTTCGCCACTTAATTCTGCTTTCTAAAACTTTAACCGAATTTAATGAATACACTAACCTTTAGTTTTTTTTGAATTATTTAATCTACCACTTCATCAAAATTTTCATCAATCACTTCATCAAAATTTTCATCTATGACTTTCCCACTTCCTGATTTTTTTACCTCCATTGAATTCAAATAAAACAATGAGTCCACATTTTGGAGAATCGGAAAAACTATGGCTTGTGCAGCTGTTTTCTGTGTCACGGGGTCTGTAGAACCAAAAACACTAATCAAAGTATATTTGTTGGGATCAGCATATTGTACTTCTTTTTGTCTCATAGTGCTTTCTGCTGTATCCGTATATACTAATTTTCCAACTTTTGTACCTGTTGTAAAAACAACCATATTTCGAGCCCATCCCTCTGTCATTGAGTTTTTACCATCTTTTTGATGGATAAAACTCCTATCAACTACATTCAAAGTTACTTTTAACCTTTTTTTAAATAAGCTTTTAAGTTGATCTTCGTCTAGGACTGGCACTTCAGAACCCACAAAATTTAGATTAAAGGCAAACTGTTCTTTAACCTGATTATTTGCACATAAAAAACTTAATGTTTCTGAGTTCATCCAGATGTTATCTGGATATTCTCCTACTGCTTTTGCTCCTTTTAAAAGGTTTTTTATATCATCAATAGGTGTTGATGTTGGGTCGCTCCACTTTTTTATTACACCGAATTTGTTCGATTCTGAAATATTGTAGTCAATCCGAACACCATGCCCTACATTCTCACTATCTTCTATTAAAGCAACCCCCGAAGAAAGACTGCGTAAAAAAGCTTTTTCAATAGTTTCTTTAATACCTAAAATACAACGTTCAACATCTTTAAAAATCCTTTTTTTGGCATCTAGTAGTCTACCTAATCTTTTTAGGTTTGAAATTGTTTTCATCTGACGTTCATTCAGACTGAATTTCAACCCCATTTTTGGAATCTCTCCCATAGCTTTTTTTATCGAATCCCTTGACTTTAAAGGAACAGGAGAGTCAAAAGCAACTATATCAGCAGTTACTATTGTGTATTTCCCATTCATGCTCTCAAAAGTCATATCGATAGAATACTCTTGATCTAGCATTTTATCATACAAATACTTAGGCTCTTCTTTTGTACCATTTATTCTCAAATAATAAGCTTTCGTTACGCCTTTTAAGTACCTTCTAATTAATTCTTCAAACATTTTTTTTAGTCTACTTGATTATAAATTCCTAGTTCATTTAGCTTCCATAGTGCGTCGTTACTAAATGGATATTTCAACGCATTATTATTTATATAACCTCCAGTCATAACTCCTACCGATGGCACTTCTTTTCTTGTTGTAGAAACAACTACACCAACAAGGAGATCATGTCTTTTACCGTCAACGGGCTGAGGCTTGTATACCCCCCCTTGAAGTATTACGCCATGCCCTGCATGGATATATTCATCAGGGAAACCAGTGCAATCTAAATCGACACCTCCCTCTTTTCCATGGATGTACTTTTTGATAGCTATACTATCATTTGCTTCTCCAAAAGTTTCTTCTTTTATTTTTAGATCAATCATTTTAAAATTTTTAATTAACAATATCCGCTATTTCAGCGTCTGTAGGTTCGTCGTTATCTCCCCTCGGACTTGGAAAACCATCACCGCTAACACTTGCATTTATTACCTCTTGTTTTAAAGGAGTAATCAATTCAATAGCTTGTTTTAATTGGTCTTCTATTGTCACCTCAGAGTTTAAGTCTATTAGCTTATTAAACCACTCATCATTATTTTTTATTGATGCTGGTAAATCAGCTTTAGACCACAGATCACTAGCTATTGATTTTTTACTAGAAGTTTCAAAACCAGTTTTTAATTCTTTAAACTGTTCAAACAAGGTTTTAGCCCATTCAGGAGCTGCTCCATTGTCTTCCTCTTGTAGTGGTTTTGTACTTTTTTTCTTGTAAGTTTCAATAGCCCTAGATACTTTTCGGTCATATTCCCTCTTAGCCTCTGGGTTTTCTTTTAAAAAATCCTCGAAGTTTTTTATTGGTGGATTTTGAAGTTTCACTAAGTCATTTAGTACACCTTCAATTTCACTTTCATTACTGATAGCGATGTAATTAGATAGTTCCTCTGGTAGTCCTTTTTTTATAAGTTCTGCCCTAAGTTTTTCTCTTAATTCTTCCATTTTTTGATAACTTTTAAACACTTATATTTAAAAGTAATAAGGAAAAATCGATTACTAATTATTTTGCGACATGGTGTCGGTAATTTGTATTTCTTTGATAATTCTTTCTAATGTTCGCTTAGAAACGAACAAATGATAATTAGCTAGTTCAGACCTTAAATCCAACATATTACATTGGTTTTCTGGCTTAACAGACCAAACGTTTAAAAAGTACTTAACATACTCTTTTCTACTTCCTAGTGCTTTTTTATTTTTCTTCATAGAATGCCTAATAAAATCTCTTTTGGCTCTATAAGCTCTTTCAAATAGAACCTCCTTGTTTATCTGGTTTTTCTTCTCCAATTTTATCATCAAGTATTTTTTTAATTTCTTCCTCTGTGTTATTTGTGATAGCTAAAAGTTCAACTGCCTTTTCTCTGGAAATGATACCACCTTCAACAGCTTTAACTAAAGTGTCGACAAGGTTTGAGAGATCATTAGGTAAAACACTCGAAAAAGCTATATCGTAATGTAAACCCTCCTTTTGTCCTTTCAAGCTAATATCTAACGTGTTAGTTATTCCAGAAATTAATACGTTAATTATACGCTGCACATCTGTTCTATTCCCTCCCTCGTTTCTTTTAGCTTTGAGTTTTGATTCTAAAAAAAGAAGCTCCAAAGCCACCCCAGACGTGTTTCCAATTCCTTTTAAACTCTCAAATGAAATATCTGGTGTACTTGTTAAATGGAATATAAGTCTCTCCAAAGTTCTCATTTCTAATTCAATACTTTTCGGGGCATTATCGTGAGTCAAAAACTTAGCATCTCCATGTTTGTACTTCCCTTCATCTTCGTCAAATATCATTGGAGCGTTTAACAGCTTTCCGTCACTATCACGATCAGGCATACCTTCAATTGTTCCAATGGTAAACAGAAGTGGAGAGCCCGAGTAATTGTTGGAAGCTCCTAATTTTGACAGCACTGTTTCGTATCTGTCTATCAATTCCTTTACATCCTCATGCTCTGGTTTCTCTTGAGATAAATAGACAACTGGTATCACATCAAAACCGTGTAGGTCTTTATTAATCAACATCCACTCTTCATCTTTTTCATATTTGTATAATTGATTCTCATCATAGATGTATAAATTAACTATTTCCTTTTCTTTCTTTTTTGTTTTGAACATCCAGCAAAATAGAATCATATCACCAAAGTCATCAAAAACTCCCCAAAACTCACCACTTTTGAAGTGAAGAACTTTTGTTTTTATTTCAATTGGTTTTCCCTCTTTCTTTTTTGTCTTAAATAATAAAGCTGCTTGTGTCTCACTTCTCTGGTATTCTTTAAGTTCTTGTAACTTGGCGTCTAAACGACAAGAACTCCAAACCTCAGATATCTTTTCTGTTAACTTGTTTGATATAGATGGCTTCAAACTTACAGGCTCAGAAAACTCAAAAGCAACACTAGTCTGAACTATTTTTTTAGCATAATTTACTGGTGTTCTTACAGCTTCGACTAATTTCGTTCTTCCTTTTTCGTCTTTGACCATCTTATCAATCTGAGTGCTTCCTATCTGCGTTTTTCTTATACTTCTGTCCTTCTCGACACACTCCTTGTAATATTCCTCAATTGTTTCTTTTGACTTTTTATTAGTAGAAATTTCTTTTAAAACTTCTCCATCTAAAAGACCTGATTTTATTTTACTTATAAGTTCCTCCATATCATATATTTATTCCTAATTCTCCTAAAGTTCTAGCTTCCGTTCCTTGGTTTTTCCTCTTCTTACGGTTTAAGTATTTCCTATATTGAGGTTTGTAATACTCACATAAAAAATAATCGTCCGTGTCTGTTAAATGACCGTATTTCTCATAAGTCACCTTAGTTATAGGATGCTTTGTTTTTTCTTTAAATTTTCCTCCGTCTGACGCTTCTTTTACACTCTCGTAATCGCCAATTGTTTTAGGGCAATTTGATGAAACGTAATAGCTAACATCAGGAATTCTAAATGCAAAAATTTCGTTTATAAAATTGCCTCGATCATGCACGTTCGGGTTCTTACTTGGCAACCTCCTTTCGTTCAAATACTCGTTCTCATCTAAAAAGGCTTCAATTATTGTAAAAAAGTTCTGACCTTTCTCTAGCTTTGAGTCAGATTTTAAAGAGGTTCTATCTCCATAAATAAAAATCTTTTTATTATGGTCTATATATCTTTTTTTAAGCTCTCTTAAAGCATGTTTTAAAGTGTTTTTAGGATGTTCGAGACATATCTCATCTATTTTCCATGAAGCTAGACCTTGTGCTTGATAAACAGATAATGTAACATACGGGTTAACGTTCTCATCAAATGAAATATGCAACGGTAATTCAGGGTTATAACAAAAATCTTTTACATTATTTTCTGGTTTAAATAACTTATAAAACTCTCCTCCTCTGTTTAGTTTACCCCAATTTCCAAGAGCATAAACGGTGTAAAAATTATAATCTGTTTTCTTGTCATGGTTAAAATCAGCAATTGTCTGTATATCAACAAATCCGAATTTTTTACACGGAGAGCCGACAACCCAAAAATTATTCAAATATGTTGACTTTATTACAACAAAATTTGGAGGAAATTTTTCACCATTTACTTCTATTTCTCCACCCTCCCACTTCTCAGTAACTTCTGTATATTCTTTATCAATATTTAATTTTAGTACACCGTTATGGTCAACTAAAGACTTTGATAATTCTCTTTTTTCTTCCCTATCAAATACTTCTTTTTTTATCCAGTGTTCTTTATCAATAGGGTTAAACATGCATATTATCTGCTGCCCCTCCATCCCTCTTAACCTCTTCTTAACCTGCTTAAAATCTGCATAATCAAACTCTGAAACTTCTTCTAAAACAACTCTTTTAAAGGAAGAAATACCCTTTATTTTTTCTGGATCATCCAAACCTTTAAAGACTATTTGAGAACCATTGATACATATTATTTTTTTAGATTGGACAATAAAAAACCTCTCTAAATCTAATCTTCTTATGATTGATTTAAAGTCCTTAAATATAGTCTCGTCTATAGTAGCAGATACTTTTCTAAAAACCAAGGTATCAGAGCTCTCGATTAAACACCCAATTATTATAATAGCTTGGGCAACTGAGTAGGATTTAGCCGAAGAAGAACCACCGTAACACCAAATGAAACGACGGTAAATATTGGTCATTTCCTTTTCCAAATGATGGAAATTTGGGTTAAAAATCCTCCAATTAAATTTCAGTTTAATTTTAGGCACTAATCTTCCTCCTTTCCTCCTACTACAAAAGTGGTTACCTCCCCTTTTACATCTTTTTTATCAGCTAAATTATTTAATCGTTGCGTTATGCTTGGGTTGTAAAAATTCAACAGCCCTCCAATTATCTGGTTTTCACGTATTTCGTTCTTTATACGTGCACAGATACCTACGAAATCATCATAGAGCTCATCCTTATTAAAAAAATATTGCTCAACACTTCCATACCTTCCATAACAAAACCTTTTAAAACCCTCAAAAGTCAAAGGAACTTTTTGTTTAACTTCTTTTCTATCACCATCTTTGCCAGCAAACTGAACCTTAACCCACTCCTCTGACTGGTTTTTAACATCTTCTTTAAATTCCTCGAAAGCTCTATACAGTTCTTCAGGTTCTTTAAAAATACGTGTCGGATGAGTGTATTTCTTCTTTCTCATCTTAAAAAAACTTAAAAATAATATTGGAATCTTTATGCCTACTAGTCTGTAGGACTTGGGAATCTTCAAACGCCTATAATAGACGTATTACTACAAATATATATAAAATCCATGGAAATCAGAAATTTATTATATTAGTAAATATTTTGTACATTTGTAATACAAAAAACCACACTAATATAGTGTGGAAAAGTTGAAAAAATTACTTTTTTTTGCTTTTGTAAGTTATAACAAGTTTTACTAAAGCTGTTAAGAAACTTAATAAAGCAGTGGCGATTTTCAGAAATTCGACTTTCATCGCTAAAAAAAGGTGCTAACGTAAGTTTAGCCTAATTAAAGATAAGAAGTCAATAGGTTCCAGCTATTGACTTTTCTTTTTGTTTGCCCGTTAGCTTTTAACAAACATAGGCTACAAAAATCTTAATACCTTGCAATTCACAAAGTGCGATAGTCAATAGTTAAATCGCCTTTTCAAATATATACATAATTTATATTTTTTGCATTTATAGCAATAATAAAAGATTTGTTTTTATAACTGTTCGGCTAATGTCGGCTAACGTCAACTAGTGCTAGCTAATGTCACCTAATATCACCTAGTGTAATCTAAAACAACCTATTATTTAATTCTGAATATTCAACTTTCGAAAGTATCTCAGGGTAGTTAACATTTCCTTTTTCTATATTTTTGCTAACTGGGTAAGCTTCAAATTCATTTTTAGTAAATGAGTTTAAAAGCTCGTTAACATCTCCCTCGAATAGATCATCAGAAAGCCAATCAACTTCGGTTTCTCTTTCCAAAACCAAAGGCATACGAAATGTTCCTTTTTTCTTTTTGTTGTGTATAGATGAAAAGAACTCGTTTGCTTCCCTCGTTATGATAGTTGTTGTGTATGTATCGTTTTCTAGCTGTGTGTAAACGCCACCAAAAGCAAATAATGAATGGTCTTTATATTTAATATAATGCGGTATGGACTTTCCACCAGCATAATGTGGCTCAAAAAAACCATCAATTAAAATCAAGCAACGCTGTTCCATAATAAACTTGGAAGCTATACCACTACCTGAAATGATACGTTCTGATGTAGCGTTATACGTCTTATACTTTCTTAAAAACTCGTTTCTTTTGTTTGGATTAAGATATTCAGGGAGTAGTCCCCATGAAGCTGGATGTATTTCATCGTATTCATTTTGCTTAATAATCCACATATTTTTGTTTTCATAGCCAGCAAAGTGAAAATATTGTTCGTATTCCTCAGGAGCAACAAAACTAGCGTCAAAACGCTTTTCGTTCTGCTTTTTAGTTTTTGTATTTGATAAATGGAAACACATTATCTCACTTTTAAAATATCTGTCAATCTCGTAGTATAATTAGGCGACAGTCGTTCTTGTCGCATTACCCAAGTTCTCGCTGGGTTCTGAGTCGCCATCTTTATAATGTCCTTGTGGTATCTTGTGTTAATCCTGTCAACCGCCCCCATTAAGCTCTGCATGTTCTCTTTTTGGTTATCGAAAAATGTAAGTTGCTTTGATCTCATTGGCGTTATATTCCCAACAATGACTCCAGCACGTTTATACTTGTAACCTTTCTTAAATATACGGCTTAAACCGCAAATTGCGTAAGTATTTAGGTCGTGGTTTATATTTGAGGCATACGGCAATGTAATAACAATGCTTCGTGAATACTGTTTATCTTGGCTTTTGTGTCTGTTAGTAGATAGAAAAACAATAACGTATCCGCAATAAGAATTCTGTTTTCGAAGCTTTTTAGCACATTCAACAGCAAACGTTGACACTCGTTCTCTTACGTCGTCATAGTTCTCTAAATCTTTAGCGAATGAGCGTGTTGTTGCTATATTCTTTTTTTCTTTAACTTCTTCGTCTAACCGCAAAGTCTTATGTCCGTTTAAATCTCGATGAAGTCGTAAGCCTACAACCGTCATATTTTTTTTAACCCATTGCGGATGTAGCTGCGTAAAGTCGTAAGCCGTATTTATATTTATACTTCTTAATTTTCTTGCATACCTCCCACCTATCCCCCAAACATCACCTATTTCGATCCATTTCAAAGCCTTAACACGCTTCTCTTCTGTGTCTATGATATGAACACCTTTTGTCTGTTTTGGAAACTTTTTAGCCACTCTGTTAGCAATTTTACTAAGCGCTTTCGTTTCTGCTAAACCAATAGATATAGGAATGCTTGTCCATTGCTCTACTTTTTGCTTCATTTCAAGACAATGTTGCCTTAGCTCAAAATGCTTTTCGTATCCGTTAAATTGTAAAAAAGCTTCATCAATAGAATATATTTCAATGTCAGGTGTGTATTGACTTAAAATATTCATTACCCTTTCACTCATATCTCCGTATAGTGGGTAATTAGAAGAAAAAACATGCACATTGTTTTCTTTAAACATTTGTTTAAACTTGAACGCGACTGCACCCATTGGGATGTTAAGTTTTTTAGCTTCGTTCGATCTAGCAATGACACAACCATCGTTGTTAGACAACACTACCACTGGCTTTTCCCTTAAATCAGGACGAAAAAGTCTCTCACACGATGCATAAAAATTATTACAATCAACCAAACCAAACATATTGCAAAATTACAAAACAATATGTTTGGTTAAATAACTGTTTTAAGGTTACACTTCATCTATGATAAATACACAAGTTTCATCTGGATATTCTTTACTTTCTTCAATTGTTAAAAATTTTGGTTTTGCGGAATGAGCAAAGCAGAAATCATTTTCAGTTTGCTTACTTGGAACGTAGATTTTTAATTCTGGATCATACTTCCCTAATTTTTCTATTAGTTCTTTTACAGTCATTGTTTTTTCAAATTTTAAGGTTTCGCCTGTTCATTTAGTTTTTCTATCCCAACATTAATTGTAATGTTACTTGTTTTATAGTCAGCTTTATTTTGAAAATCAAAATTTTCTTCAACCCATTTATTAAGGGCATAACTCTCTAATGGTGTGTTTGCCTGAATAAGTAACATTCCGTGTTCATTTATTGTTGCTGTCATAATTTTACTTTTTTTGATTTTGTGAATTGCTTTATTTTTCTTTCGACCAGAGAGTGAAGTCTTAGCACATCTCTTTTATATTTTTTCATTTCAGGCATAACAGAACGATACGCTGCCGATTTAGATTTATGAAGCCCAGAGGATTTATAATCCTGATTTTTTAAAACTTTTCGGTAATAATCAGGAATATTTCTTAGCCATCCATAGTCTCCATTTTTACTTGATCTTTTACCCCAAGTCAGTGATGTTTTTTGTGTAAGATAAACACCATTTTTATTTACAGATGTTACGTGCCATTCTTCAAATTCAATTGTCGATTTATCGTTTGGTTCTAAGTTTACCCATGCATGGTAAAATATATCTCCCTTAGTAATCATAATTTTTTAGATTTTACTTAATCAATTACTTTATACGATCTATACGCCATTCCTAAAGTGTCGTAATTTCTCAATACACGTTTCGCTTTGGCGATTATTACCTCGTTATCATCATCTGGATCACAAGTCACTGTAACTGTTCCTGAGTATGTTCCTATTTGATATTTTACAATATTTTTGCCCGGTTACAATTCCGGAACCGGATTCCGGATAACTACTGTATTATCGGTTTTCCCATTCTTCTAATTCTTCCGAGTTGCGTTCTATATATTTTCCACAACTTTCTAAACTCCCTGTATGTTCAAGCCCGCCACCTTGCCAAACTTCCCAGTCCCCATCACTTCGTAATTGTAATTCTATCATAATTTCTACTGTATTAAAATAATTCTAATTGATTAGTTTTAAATTTTGCTGCAAAAAACCTCACGTAAGTTTTAGTCCTACATAAAATTTCATGCCCGGTTGTCTCGTATAGCAAAAAATGTTTTTGACTACTGCCCGGCAACATTTTTTGAGGTACTTGAAATGCGAAATATTTTTCTCCTTTATCAATAAAACTCCCGGCGTATTTAAATGGTTGAGAAAATTTGTCTGTTCGGTAACATCCATTTTCTCTACCGTCTCCAATTTCTGTAACAAAGGAGTTTACTTTTAAACCAAAAAAAGGTTCTTTTTTTAGCTTAATATCTCCTTTCGCTGCCAGTCTTTTATCGATTGTGAGGTATTCCATTTATTACTGTTTTTGAGATTTCCTTGCCTTTTCTCTGTCCGCTTTCATTTTATCTTTAATATGCTGCGGTAAATTTTGTTGAGCTTCAAAATCAAATGTTATTGATTTAGTCCTTGCTTGGGCATCTAATACCCAAGCTGGAGTATTTTCATCTACGGACATGGTTTATCAGGGTCAACGCATTCAAGATTGTCGTATTCCTCTTTAGTTACTGTTACATAACCTTGCGAATCTAAATAAAGAGTTAACTCCATAATTCCGATTTCGTTTTCTTCTAAGAACTGTTTTAATTTAGGTCTCCAAGCCATTTTGTTCAATTTTAGTTTTCAATCTCTTATTTGAGGTGGATTGATTAACCTACAATTAATTTATAATTGGTTTTTTTGGTATTGGCATCCAATGAGTGACTTCACAAACAGGAACTCTATCCTCATCTAGCAAAACCCATTCATTATCTACATCCCACATTCCACTCGTAATATGATTATCTTCTTCAGGAATAAAAACCAAAACACTCACGTTTTTCTCAGGTTTAGTCACGCTTGAAACATACCAATCACCATTTCGTTCGACGACCCAATAATTATTATTGTCTCTATCAGCAGGCATATAGAAATCTTTTGCCCATTCAATGGCTAATTCCTTTCCTGATTTTGACTTCAAATACTCAGGTTTCCAATTAGAAACACTTTCTTTAAAATCAATATAACTTTCGTTCCAATCATCAATGCTCCATTCGAAACCTTTTCTAAACTCTAGAACATCAGATTTAATTATCTCACAATAAGTTTTAAAATTTATATTCTTCATACTACTGTATTAAAATAATTCTAATTGATTAGTTTTAAATTTTGCTGCAAAAAACCTCACGTAAGTTTTAGTCCTACATAAAATCTCATGCCCGGTTGTCTCGTATAGCAAAAAATGTTTTTGACTATTGCCCGGCAACATTTTTTGAGGTACTTGAAATGCGAAATATTTTTCTCCTTTATCAATAAAACTCCCGGCGTACTTAAATGGTTGAGAAAATTTGTCTGTTCGATAACACCCATTTTCTCTACCGTCTCCAATTTCTATAACAAAGGAATTTACTTTTAAACCAAAAAAAGCTTCTTTTTTTAGTTTAATATTTCCTTTCGCTGCCAGTCTTTTATCGATTGTGAGGTATTCCATTTATTACTGTTTTTTGCTGTTATTCACTCAAAAATGAGTGTATTGTTTTTATACTTATTTTTGTTATTATTAATATAAAAATCAATCAAAATGAAAGAATTCTATTATTTTAACTCTTCGGAAATCACTGAATTTCAACAAGAATTACATGATTCAATTGTTTACCACTTTGATAATCCAAAAAGAGGTAGTTTTTTCTTAGAAAGAATATACCCCTCTCCAGCGGTGTCTAATGTAATTTCATTAGATTTTATAAAAGGTAAACCATCCGATAGAATAGGTATTGAAGGTTTTAACCAAGAGAATCAAGGTAAATTCCACATACTTGCTTAATCTTTTAAACCAGTAGGTTTTCATAAATTGAAAACCTACTGTATTAAAATAATTCTAATTGATTAGTTTTAAATTTTGCTGCAAAAAACCTGACGTAAGTTTTAGTCCTACATAAAATTTCATGCCCGGTTGTCTCGTATAGCAAAAAATGTTTTTGACTACTGCCCGGCAACATTTTTTGAGGTACTTGAAATGCGAAATATTTTTCTCCTTTATCAATAAAACTCCCGGCGTATTTAAATGGTTGAGAAAATTTGTCTGTTCGGTAACATCCATTTTCTCTACCGTCTCCAATTTCTGTAACAAAGGAGTTTACTTTTAAACCAAAAAAAGGTTCTTTTTTTAGCTTAATATCTCCTTTCGCTGCCAGTCTTTTATCGATTGTGAGGTATTCCATTTATTACTGTTTTAAAAATTGTTTCAATTCTTTTTCTGACACCCAACACTTTTTTACTCTTCCTTCAATATTATAAAGCTCTTCTTTATAAACAACATCGTATGTATCTACAAGGAGTACGTTATTAATTTCTACTAATCCATTATATACAACTGGATGCCCATTCGCTATACATTCTTCTGGAGCTTCACTCCATAGTTTTTCTCCAGTGTCTATATCTACCAATGCGTAATGGCTTAATGCTCCATTACATGCATATATTTCTATTACTTCTGGTTTTTTCATGATAATTACTGTTTTAGTGGATTAAATTCTGAGTTCTCTATTAATACTTTACCATTCTCATCAACTACTCTGTGATTATAGTTATACCCACCAAGTACCATCCAAGCTAATTGATAATTAGGCCACTCATCTCCAGTGAAAATCCATTCTTTTCCGTTGTAATATTGTGTTTTTACCATTTTTATAAAATTTACGTTTACTACAATTAGTTTATAATCTGATTAATAAAATATTTCAATCTCGTAATCACCATCAAAAGCGTCAATTTCATCAACATTATCATTTAACCAATTAACGGCTGCTTCATATTTAGTGGTTGAGCCATCAACCGCCCTGCGTTCATGATGTAATTCTTCAAGTTCTTTAAATATAGTTTCGGGTACATCTATATCTCCAAAACCAACAACATAAGATGCTCTTATTTGTATATTTTTAATTCTTGGCATATCTTGTTTTTTATTGATTAATTAACAATCATTACTTCCCTTGAATCAGGGTAAATATCTCTTGTCAAGAGATATAGTATTTCTTCTTTTTCTGATCTTTTTAAAACATCCTTTTTATCAATTTTGTAGTACGAATTAGTTCCATGAGTATAAACACCTACCTCACTAACTCTTTTTATATCTTCAAAAAATTCTTTATTTAGTTCCATTTTTATTTCTGTTATTTACACGTTTTTTAATATGTTAATCGCTTTTTTTATTTCTTCAATCGTGTTCCTTTGTGTTTCCATAGTTTTTTCTATGAATAACTTTTGTTTTGAATTTCTCGGCTTAAAATCTTTAGCATTATGTAAATGCTGCTTTTGCTGTTTTAAAGCGTCTTCTAGTATCATTATTGCTAGTTCCATTTGCTGTAATTTTGAATAAACACTTTAAACTCATTAAAATACTCTTGTGCAAGATTGCAGTTAAACACAACGTCTTCGTATCTTTTACCCTTGCGGTGTTCAATATTTTTAATAGTAAGAAATACCCTAACAATTGATCCTACCTTGCTAAATCCTTGGTTACAATCTTTACAATCAACAAATAAATCACATCTTATTCTTTCGATATACTTACATATTCCATTATATGCTGATTCATAACTTTTATGACCTCTAGCAGGTTTTTTAAAATGCTTTTTTATTTTTGTGCTTTGATTAGTTTTATTGCTCATTTTATAATTCTTTTTATATCAAAAAAACCTATTTTCTATTTAATGAATTTCATAATAGATTCTTAGAATATGTTTAATGACTGGTATATTTTTAAGTAAACTTCTTTTTGAGCTGTAAGGCAATTATCGTAATACTTTTCTCCTTTTTTGATAAGCTCAGTACCTTTATAAATACTGGCTATTACGCCTTTTTTAGAAGAAGAAAACCTTACAAAAACACCTCTTCGTTCTACTTCATTAGTAGCTGTAATAAAATCTGGTATCATTACTTTAAATTTTCAGTTAAACTGCTTCCAACATCAACTTTAAAACCTTTAGACCTTAGCTCTTCAATTCTAAAATCTTGAAGTTTGCTAGTTTTTCCTGTAGGTGTTTTTACTTCGAAAAATCTCACCTCGTTAGGCTTAAGAGCTATTAAGTCTGGAATACCGTTTTTATTAGTTGTAATGAGTTTTACAACATAATAACCTAAAGCCTCTAAATCCTGAGCAACTTTACGCTGAAACCCTGCTTCTTTCATAATGAGATGTTGTGTATGACTTTTTATTTAGAACAGACTTATAAATATCTTCTTCAAGACCACCTTTTGAAAATATGTAAAACACTTCGTTTTTTTCTCTTTCTTTAGTGGTCAATCTATCACGAGATTGCCAGTAACTTGTTGCGGAAAAATCAATATTGTAAAAAACCAAATGATCAGCCTTTGATAAACTTATACCTTCACGCCCTGATACAACTTGCAAAGCAATGCTTTTATTAGTAGAATTGAACTCTTCCAAGTCAGTTGTTAAGTCATCATTAAAAACTTCTTCTAATAGACTTAATTCTTGTTTAAACTTATAAAAGATTGCTAGTTTCTTACATTTAAAATAGCTTTTAATAAACTCAGCCTTAGACTTGTCAAACATCTTTGCTGTTCCGTCTTCTAGTTTTACAGTTCCTGAGTATATTTGATGCATTTTTTGCATCAATTTAACAGGTGTGTCGGCTAAAATTACACCACCATTCTCACCTTTAAAAACCTTATCTTTTTCAAGTTTCTTAGCTAGCGCATATGTTGATGGTTTCATCTTAACGGTTAAAATCTTCTCAACAACCTTAGACTTAAACCCTGCTTCTTTTTGGGTGTAAGTAATCAAATGTTTACTTATTTTCTGCTTGATAAGATTAACTTTCGCTTTGCTATAGTCATTTATCATTCGACCATATGAGACCTTTTTTTGTGTAATGTTTACGTAATTTCTAGCCCATTTATAGAACGAATCCTCTTCAAATGGAGAATAATCAGACACAAAAAACTGGTGGTAAATTTGCGAATAACTCTCAGGCGTTGGAGTACCAGTAAGAAGTATAGTATATTTTCTTCCTATCAACTCCTTAATTCTCTTAGTTCGCAAAGATGGCTTAGGGAACGCACCTAGTTTATGAGACTCATCAACAATAACTAGATCAAATTTAGTAGTCTCTAACTTATGGATAGATTCATAATTAATTAGCGTTATCTCAAAATTTGGTGACAACAATTCATGATCGTTAACAATTGTTTTTGAGTCAATTACTTTTTTTGTAGTTATAAAAAGTACGCTCTTAACTTTTAAGCTATCAGCAATTCCAAGAGCTGTTAAGGTCTTCCCTGTTCTCACCTCCATACAAAGCATTATAATTCTTAGTTTAGACAATGCTTTTCTCCCTTTTTCAATAATTTCACTTTGATAATTTCTAAACTTAAACATAACTATGAGGCTTTTTGAAGGTTTTTTAGTTTGTTTCTCAATGTGATATTTGACATTAATTTATTGTCAGAATAATAAACTTCTACAAATGGTCTTTTATCCCATTTTATCCTAGCTGTATAATTTTTAAACCCCATTAGCGCTGCATCTCTTTTTTCTATCACTTTCAAAACTTCGAAAGCAGAGACAAACCCACTTGTTGGCGTGATAAAAATCACATCGCCAGTATTCACACTTATATCATTATCTGCATTAAAAGTTATTACGTTGTTAATATTTCTCTTTCTTGGGTTTGGTTCAAAAGTCATCAAATGAACTTTTGTATGGTTTTCTAAGTATTTCATTTTTACTATTTTTTTGGTTGATTTTTAAGTTAAGATTGTTAAACATAAATGGCTCTACATATATAAGTTCGATACCCCTTGAGCCATCTATCGGAAAGTATCCCTCTTTTTTTTCGAATTCTTTAATCACTCCAGCTACCCCACAACTTTTTATTGTAGCTAACCCTAAAGATTTTAATGCGTATATTTTTACTACTTCATCAATCGGGCAATCCTCTCCATCTATATCCCAATTATGATGGCAAACGCACCATAATGCATCCTTTTTTGTAAACTTGCTTGTATCTACAATAAATTCAACTGGTACATTATCAATCTCAAAATGATACTCTAAAATCATTGGTTCATCATTACATTTAACCATCCTAATCATTTTAAAAACATCTAACCAACAAGAATTAAAACTCTTTATATCTATTTCATTATTAAGCACAATTATTATTTGAGGCATTTTGATTTCCAAATCCTCCGTAAACATTCTTGGAATTCTTAAAAAATTATTACTAAATAAATCTGTAAAGTCCTTAAGTTTTTTATTCGGGGTATCTTCAATTATTATTAGATCAGTATTTTCATCTATCATAATATTGTAAAACGGATCAGGTAACCTACCATCAATCCAAATTGGATTTCTATATTTCTGAGCTATAAGTTTTGCTCGTGTTGTTTTTCCACTACCACTTTCACCGTGGATTATTATTGGTTTACTCATCGTTAGTCTATCTAAATTTGGTTATTTTTAAAATGATATTTTTTCGATTTCTTTAATCTCTTTATTTGTAACAGGGTCGTTAAAACCAAGAGTTACCCATCTAACGCCGTTACTATTCCCTTGGTCACAGCTTATATTTTTGAACACTGCATATTTCTTTAGCCATATAAAAAAGGTTTTTCTTGTCAGCCGTTTTTTATAATCTGGGTATTCAGTGGTAAAGTCTTCAAACAGTAAAGCTTTAGACACACGAACTTGCTTTATTTTTGAATTCTGTTCATCGTCTGCCCATGTTAAAAACTCCATTGAGGTTTTGTTAATAAACTTTCTTATTTCTAAGTTTTTAAACTCAGGTTCATACATTTTACAATTGTTGATTAAATACAACTGCACACACCTAAGCATATAGTTATCAAATGCAAGCCAATCATCATCATTCCAATCATAAAAAAGCTGCCTATTAAATTCTTCCTCAGGTGTTAGATTCCTATGGTAGTATTGGGCAAATTCAAGCTCCCACTTTCTTCTGTCATGTGAGTTACCATCTCCTCGAACAGTATAGTTTGTAGATATGAGTATCTTAGGGCTGTTTTCGAAGTCAATTTTAATAGCATTGACATTCTTATACTCTAATACTATTCCTTCCGTAATCAGGCTAAAAAGCGCCTCAAACTTGAAGTTTTTTTCAATGTCATCAAAGGCTACTATCTCAGTTTCTGGAGTTACAGTTTGTAACGAGAATTTTTCTTTATGGTTATAGTTTTTACCATCTAAAACCGCCGATCTTCTTAGATAACCTAAAGCTTTAGTAAAAATCCCTTTCCCTGTTCCTCCTTCTGGATTTTCAGATATACATTCATCATTTAAAATGACTGCTGGAGACTTAGAAGAACTTTTGTAGCTATGGAGAAGATACCCAATAGTTGACTTAAAAGACTTTTCATTTACTAGGCTTTGACCACTAACATTATAGATAAATGATTTAAAATCATTTTCTAAATTATTAGATACCTTAAAGTCTCTTTTATTTATTCTCTTTTTGAAAACAAAACCATCTTCTAAATCCAAATAATCAACTGTTTCTATTCCTTTTTTTGAGACAATAGCAACGCAATTATTATAAAAAAAATAGGCTTTATATTTGGTATCTTTTAATATTGGAACGTTTTTTATATCCAGTATATTTAGAAAATCATCTTTAAAATATTTAGGTGTTTTTGCTAGGTATTCAAATACCTTATATTTTTCTTTTTTTAATAAATCAGTTAGTACAAAGTCTTTAATTCCTTCTAAGGAAATAAAGCTAATTAGATTGTTTTCTATCCTAATATACCTATAAGCCTCCCCCTCGTTATTTACATATCTAAAAAAGCCGTTAATTTGTAAAAACTCCTTGAATTTTCGAGCTATAATACTGAATCTACCTTTTACATTTTGATAGTAAATATTTACATCCTCATCACTCTCAACTTCTTCCAAAATATCATCAACATCATCTCCTTTATACCCTTTTTTCTCAAGCTGTGATTTTATTTCTTGGGTTGATTTCCCTACCAATAGTCCATTAGCTATAAACTTTTTAGTCTCGTAATCCTCAAAAAACTTAGTACCAAAATTTGGCTTTGCTTTTTTATAAGCTGAGACTATAGTAGTTCTTATCTCAACCTCCTTAAAATTAGGCTCAATAAATTTCTTAAAATGACTCTCGCAAGTCAATTGACTAATACCAAAATCTGAGAAAGCACATGCCAACTTAAAAATATTATCATTCCGACTCCCCTCGGTAAAGCTATATTTTGAGCTCCACCACTTCTCTAACCTTTGAATTATGGTATACTCATCTTTTAAAGGAATTACTCCTTTTTTTAGATTGGAGTAACTATATTCCTCAATCTCTTTCTTCTCATTGAAAACCTCCGACTCTGGATTATGGTACAAATCTGAGTCATAAGACTCAAAACACACTCTAGAAACATCAGAACCACTTTGATCAAAATAATCTGTATCATAATACTCCCTAAGAGCTTCAAAGTATATTTTATGGTCGTTTTTTTCTGGTGGTATTTTTACCAAGACTTTTAATCCGTAGCCAGATGGAGAAACGAAACATGCAAACGTAAATTTATCAGCTTTGAACTGCTCTTTCCATTCGTTTAGAACTGTTATGTCCTCAAAATTATCAAAGTCTAAACAGATTAGCCCAGAGTGGCTTAAAAGCTTGTTTACAGCTCTCTCGCGGAACATACCAGAGAAACATATACTAGGCAGTCCTTTTTTTAATTCTTGTCTTTTTTCTTTGTTTTTCTCATTTCTTATAAGTTTTAATAGTTCAATTGATTTTCCTTCTCTTATTCTTTTTAGTACACGAGAAACGTCAACATGCATTGGTGTTTTCGTCTCCCTAATGTTTTTAAACAAGGTGATTTTCATTGGAGGTTAGTTAAAACACTTTAAACCTTGAAACAACACATCAACAACAGTTGTAAAATATATGTGTTGCCCTTTTTTCTCAATATTTATAAGGGGTTAGCTATATTCGCAACACATACAACACATCCAAACAGAAAAATAATCCCCTTATTAAATCTATTTACTATATTTATGAAATCTGTCATAGGTATTTAAAGTGTTGCAAGTGTTGCGTTAGCTTGTGAACTTAGTATCTATAAGGCTTCCCGCCTCAACGCTTAGTTATTTTCATGTGTTTTTAAGCGTTTTCCATCCGTATATGCGTTGTGTTTAGGCGAGCTTTTTAAACTCGTTTAATTTGTACGAATTTTCGTATTCTAAATTTTTAGGCTTGAAGTTTTTATTTTCTTCATCCCATAAAGCTCTCGTATGATTGTAAAGCTTCATATTCTTATCATGGTTTTTTGTGAACTCTTTAATCTGCCACCCTAGACCTTGTAGGTCTTTTTTTGTGCGGGTTTGAGAGTTTAACCACAACACTCCGTACCTGTCAATTTTTATCTTTGTATTATCTTCCCACACCTCCTTATAGACAGCCAGTTGTAACTCATGGGTTTTATAAATAGCACTTGAGGTTTTAAAGTCGATCATCCAAGTTTCTCCGTCAATCGTGCATATAAAATCAATCGTTCCTCCTACTCTGAACTTTTCTGAAAACACTTGTACCTCTACAGCTTGATAGGAATTCACAAGTGTGTTATAAAAGTCCATAAAACGCGTAATCATCTTCCATTCGTTAAGAGTGTACTGAGCGATCCCGTTTATAAACCACTCTATTTTTTTACCGTTTAAGAAGTCTTCAATTGCATTATGCACATTACTTCCTTGTGTAGCGGCTTCTTTTAAAATTCTGTCTGAATTTTTGCCGTTATTTTTCATCCACTCCAGTAAAACTGGATTTTTAGGATATGCTTGAAGTACGGTAGTAACACTCGGGTAATAAGTCTCAAAATCTAAGGTGTAAAACCTATCATCTAAAACCTGTATTTTATTTAATTTTTGGATTGTTTTCATTTTAAAATTTTGTAGTATGATGATCAGTTAGAATTTGAAATAGCTTATAAAATTATAAGTCTTCTTTGTATCATTAATTTGTATTATCATATTTAAAAGTCTAAATCATTTAACGAATCATTACTTACCTCCTCGTAGCTTTGCACAGGTGCATTAATCACTGGATCTAGATTGATCTTTTGAGAGAAAAAATCGAATTTTGTTTTTAAAAAACTTAATTGATCAGTTTTATCCCAATGCTTGTTTCCATTAAAAACAACTTCTTTAAGAGGAGGTAAACCATTTGGATTCTCTCGTGTATGTTCATTTTTGATTTTTACACCATTTTGAAACACGTTTAAACCTACTACATTATTACCTTCTTTACTCTGAAAAGAGTAAGGTATTATCCTAACCTCTTCATCGAGGTTTATTGAATTGATTTTAAAAAGGAAATATCTTCCATAAGCACTATCAAACTTAATTGACAACAAGCCTTTAACACCATTTTTTTCAATTGTTAATTTTATACTATCTCCAAAAGATTCGTGTGATACTACTTCTGCTTTTTCAATTTTCCCCTCAATAAAATCATTACGAACCTCATATACTGTGTCTCCATTTTTATTTATTCGTGACACACAATTTGGTACATTATCGGGTTCATTTTTTCCATAACTTCTTACAATTTTACCTCCCGATATGTTAAAATAATTTTTGATTTGTTCTAAATTTCCTACCATTTTAAAATTTTAATTTTAGTTAATAATTATTTTTAAATTCTCTCTACACTCTTAGCTACTAGATTGTTGTAGCAGTTGGTGTAATTATCTTTTTTAAACTCATTTTTAATCCTTGTTTTAATAGTATCATTGACTTTAAAAATTTGTGCTTTTAAATGCAGCTTCTTTCTAAACTCAACAGAAAGTCTATCGAAGTTTTCTTTTCCGTTAATCTTTTCTGTGTCGACAACTACAATTGACTTGTAAGTCGTCTTTAACTTTTTCTCAATAATTTCTACAACTTTCCCTACTATCTCCATTAATCAATATTAAATTCCTTCTTCTTTCTATTAAATTCTTGCAAATCCTTCCTCACTATCAGATATACTCTTTCTCCTTTTCTTTCTGCTTTAAGCTTAATTTTCCCCTTTTTTATTCCTTTAGTAATCCAATTCACCACTGTTTGATTAGATATATTTTCTTCTTCAGCTACTTGTTTTACCGTGAGCTTTTGTTTTTCTTTTTTTAACTCATTTTCTTTCCGTAATTCTTTCATTGCTGTAGCAACTGAAAGCTCCACTACTAACTCAGTGTATTTTTGCAACACTTCATTAGATATTAGTACGGAATCTTGATTTAATTGTGCATACATATTTTTATTGTTTTAAAAAAAGAGAGAGATACTAAAAGGAGCATCCCTCCCCCATCAACTAAACAATTACAAAAAACCTTACTTAAGAACTTTTAACTCCATAATTCTTACGTAAAGCTCTAGGCTAACACATCGTTTAGATGCGCTATATATTTTTGCAAATAGTTGTTAATTTTAATTTTATACTTCCCTGGTATTTCTCCAGTCCTAAACCAATTAGTAACCTCTACTTCATTTACTTTCAACTCATCTGACACTAATCCGTTAAACTTCTCTTTATCTTCTATTGAAGAATATAAACTAAGTATGTTGTTAGTTAGCTCCATTTTTATCTGTAGTTTTTAAAAAGTACTCTGTGTCTTCTTTTGATATGCTACTTACTTCGTTTTTATAGAATTGCCCGAAGCTCTCGAACAGTTTGGTTAGATTTTCCATATTGTTAGTTTTTTATGCCGCTAATTTTGGCGGCTGGTTATTTTCTTCAAATTGTTTGATTATTGCTTTTAAAGAGTCTTGGCTGTCTTTTAATTCTTTCTCTTGGATATAAAAAAGCTCCATCACAGCCCACAAATACACTTCTTGTTCTTCGGTGAGAATTATTTCAGCCTCATCAGAAGAAACAAACAAATGATAGTACTCGTCACAAATTCCCATCGATGCAGATAAATAAGGATCATTATCTTGAAAATGCTCTATTGAAACAGTTTGAAGCTCATCGTTAATATCAAGTACAACTCTACTTATTAGCTCAATAAATTCTATGTTTGTAATAAGTGAAGTATTCATTTTTGTATATTTGTTTGGTTGACTTAGACAAATATAGAGTATTACTCTATTTTACCAAAATAAATATAGAGTTTTTTTCTATTTATTTTTATTTTCTAGGTATTTTTAGTTAAATCACTAATATGAATGTTAAGGAAAGACTTTTAGAAGTAATAAAATATAACAAAATAAGTGTCAGAGCTTTTGAGGTATCAATTGGCGCATCCAACGGATACGTTAAAAATATTTCCAAAAGTATCGGTTTAGATAAAATGGAGAAATTTATAGAGATTTACTCCAATATAAATATAGAGTGGTTAATTACTGGTAAAGGTTCAATGCTTAAATCAGAATCGAATACTTTTTCTAACAACTTAGTTGATCTGCTAAATTATTTAATTGAAAACAACGAAAAGTTACTTAAACACGAAACATATAGAGATTACATCCAATTAAGTATGGCTCTAATAGATTCTGAACGACTTAAAAAAGAACGTGACGAAGAACTTAAAGAACTAAAAAGAATAGTAGAAGAAAAATATAAAGACAAGAATTTTTTGAAGGATTTGTAAATCTACTTGTAATAGTTGAGAGCTTACCTGACATTTTAAGTATATAAGCAACAAAAAAACACCTTTATTGAGGTGTCTTATGTGATCGGCAAATTAAATTGTACTAAAATGTAAATTAAATTGTACCAAAATCTATCGAAATCTATATCATTCA
>CANMCD010000006.1 GCA_947496185.1 uncultured Tenacibaculum sp. | reverse complement strand
AGTGGTGGAATTGGTAGACACGTTGGACTTAAAATCCAATGGGCAGTAACGCCCGTGCGGGTTCAAGTCCCGCCTTCAGTACAAAGCCTCACGAAAGTGAGGCTTTTATAACATAGTCAATGATGCAGAAGTGGTGGAATTGGTAGACACGTTGGACTTAAAATCCAATGGGCAGTAACGCCCGTGCGGGTTCAAGTCCCGCCTTCTGTACAAACAAAAGCCTTAGTATTTTTACTGAGGCTTTTTTTATTACTCCTTAATTCGGGTTATATAGGCATAAAAAAAACAGCAATCTAACAATGCTGTTTTTCTATATAAAATGAATGATTTTCAACAATATTATTCTATAAAAGTATCTTTATAATTGGAAAACCTATGAAGTACTCCTTCAGACACTATATACAAATCTTTCCCTTCTATATAAAACTTTTTTATAGCATCTTAGTTCACCTCATATTTAGCCCCAGTTAATTTATCTGTAACCATTAAATCTCTTGCCAACTGAGAAACAAATTCCTTTTCTGTTTCTTCATATTTATAGATACCTTTTGAAGCTAACAATACATAAACTTCATTATTATCCATAAGCATATCTTCAACATTAACATCAAAAACTTTCGCTGTATTCACCTTAAAAGTAGGCTCTTTTTCTTTTTTATCTTTTGAATAGGCAAAAACTCTGAAAATCTTATTATGGTCGATTATATAAATATTTTCCTCTTTAGAAACTATTTTACTCACATTGTAAAAAGAAGCCTTTTCTCTTCCCCCATCAACTGTTAATTATTTACTAACATTACAAAATTAAAAACCTAATAACTAAGCTCTTATTTTCCACTTTTCAACCTAAAAAATCCTCATTATATTTGTTATTGATATTTTTTGTAATGCAGCTTTATATTCAACGTCTAAATCAACAACTGAATGATTCAACAAAATCATATTCAATAAAATATTGATTATAAACCATTTTCAGTCAAACTATTTTTAGCAAACACGAAGGTTCTTTTATTCCTCCTTCTCTTTAAAAATTATAAAATTTAAACACATGAAAAAAGTACTTTATTTACTTAGTTTTTTGTTTTTATCAAACACTTTTGCCCAAACAGCTGTTTTTGATTCGCTTTTAAAAAAACATGTTGATACGGATGGAAATGTAAACTATGCTGCATTTAAAAAAGATGAAAATAAACTACAATCTTATCTTGATTATTTAGCAAAAACTAGCCCTGCGGATACTTGGTCAAAGAATCGTGAAAAAGCTTTTTGGATCAATGCTTATAATGCCTACACTATTAAACTCATTTTAGATCACTATCCATTAAAAAGTATTTTAAAAATTAAGAAAAAAGGAAAGGACGCTTGGAATATTACTTTTGCTAAAGTAGGTGGTAATATCTACACCTTAAACGAAATTGAACATGAAATTTTACGTAAAAAATTCAACGATCCTAAAATACATGTGGGCGTAAACTGTGCTTCGGCTTCTTGTCCTCAATTAGGAAATTTTGCTTTTACCGAAGCTAATTACCATGCCAAAACAACAGAGCTGATGAAAAAATTCATAAATGACCCTTCAAGAAATAAAATTGCTGAAAACATCTTATTTTTATCAAAAATATTTGAATGGTTTAAAGAGGATTTCACCAAAAAAGGCTCGCTAATCAGCTTTCTAAATAAATATGCTAACACCAAAATAAATAAAGGTGCAAAAATTAGTCATTTAGAATACAATTGGAATTTAAACGAAAAATAATTTAAGTAAAAAATATATGTCGAAAACATACTACGACCCTGCTGACCTAAGAAAATTTAGCAAAATTACAGAATGGAGCGAAGAACTTGGAAACAAGTTTTTTGATTATTACGGAAAAGTATTTGAAGAGGGGGCTTTAACTGCTAGAGAAAAAAGCTTAATTGCCTTGGCCATAGCTCACACAGAACAATGCCCTTATTGCATTGACGCTTATACAAAAGACGGACTACAAAGGGGAATCACTAAAGAAGAGATGATGGAAGCCATTCACGTTGGCGCTGCTATCAAAGGAGGGGCTACCTTAGTTCATGGTGTTCAGATGATGAACAAAGTGAACAAATTAGAAATGTAAAGAATAACCAAAAATACTATACGGATAGTACACAAATTACCTTCCGTATTTTAATATAATATAGGTACGTAAATGAAGAAATCGCTAGTAGCAAGAAAAAATGATTTAGCGGACACAAATCATCAGTTAAAAATTCTCTCAAACGGAATTTTTAAAGATGAATTACCTACCTTTGCCGATAAGATAAAGGAAACCAACCAGTTCCCTCTACGTCCTAAAAAACTAGAGATATTACAGCTTAATGTTGGGTATATGTGTAACCAAGTGTGTGCACATTGTCATGTAGACGCAGGACCTGACAGGAAAGAAATTATGACCAAAGATACAATGCAAAAATGTCTTGACATTGTACGAAAATTAGGAATTCATACGTTAGACTTAACAGGGGGTGCCCCAGAAATGAATCCTAATTTTAGATGGTTTGTAGAAGAAGCTTCTCGAATTGGCGTTCAAGATTTTATCGTTCGTTCTAACCTAACTATTATAAAGGCGAATAAAAAATATCACGATTTGCCAATGTTTTTTAAAAAACATAACATCCATGTCGTTTCATCCATGCCTCATTGGACACGCGGTAAAACCGACAAACAACGTGGTAAAGGGGTTTTTGACAAATCTATCAGTGCCTTACAGGATTTAAACGTTGTTGGATATGGTAAAAAAGGATCTGGCTTACGACTAGATTTGGTATACAATCCTTCGGGAGCTTTTTTACCTAGTGATCAACTTTCTATGGAAAAAGATTTCAAAAAAGCCTTAATGGACGATTTCGAAATCGAATTTAACCAATTATTTGCATTAACTAACCTACCCATCAGCAGGTTTTTAGACTACCTAATTGCCTCTGAAAATTATGAAGATTACATGTATGCATTAGTAGACGCTTACAATCCTATGGCTGTTGAAAATGTCATGTGTACCAACACGCTTTCCGTGAGTTGGGATGGTTATTTATACGATTGTGATTTTAATCAAATGCTAAATTTGAAAGTCAAGAGTACCGCAAATCATCTTGATACATTTGATGAAAAACTTTTGTATGATCGAAATATTGCAATTAACCAGCATTGTTACGGATGTACCGCTGGTGCGGGTAGTAGCTGCCAAGGCACTGTTACCTAAAATAGTAGATGTAAATAATTTTAATAAAAGGTTTTGTTTGAACAATTAAAAAAAATCAAACTAGTATTTTTTCTATTTCCATTGACTTTATTGGGGCAAGAAAATTTAGCGGAACTTCTTGAAAAATATAATGAAGGAACGATTCCTTATATTTCTATAGAAAAGCTAAAAACGGACTTTGATAATATTTTACTCCTTGATGCTAGAGAAATAGAAGAGTATAAAGTTAGCCATATTAAGGATGCTTTTTATATTGGACATCAAAAATTCGACATCATGGATGTTTACAAACATTTAGCTGACAAACATACCAAAATTGTTGTGTACTGTTCATTAGGAATTCGATCAGAAGAAATAGCAGAAAAAATCGCTCATGAAGGCTTTATTAATGTATACAACCTGTATGGTGGTATTTTTGAATGGAAAAACCTAGGAAATGAAATTGTAACCAAAAATAACAAGCCGACTTCCAAAATTCATGCCTATAGTCAAGAATGGGGAACTTGGCTAAAAGCGGGAGAAAAAGTATTTTAATCCCCCTGTATCTATTACAATTATTTTTTACTAAAAATATTGTCCAATCCCAAAAACAAAACCTCTAGAGGCATTTCTTGTCAACCCATATCCGTAATCAATTCTAAAAATAGCATTGAAGATTTTCTTGGTAATAAATCGAAGCCCTACTCCTGAATATACCCCTATATTTTCACTTGATATAAAATCCGTCAAACTCCCACCCGGAGTTCTCCAAGAACCAATATCCGTAAAAATATTGGCTTGCAAAGCCCATGATTTTTTATCATATGCAGTATATCGATATTCTGAATTCCAAACAATACTGCCTGTACCCCTGTCTACCAATATCCCCACACCGCGCAAATTGACATTGTTATCCAATGCAAAAGGAGCAAACGGACTGTTTACATTTGAGGACAACCCAATACGTAAACGATTTGCCCAATTACCCTTATCTCCTACCCTCTTAAAATAAAATGCATCATTCCAAGTAATAAAAAAATCATCTTGATAAGCATTACCTGTCGTTACGTATTGGACATACAGTTGATTTTTAAAACCTGAAATATAGTGGTAATGGTAATTTAGTTTATCATAGGTATATAGCAGCTTTAAAAGCTGCTTATCCACACTAAGTGCTTGCGGTACATAATCAGACACAAAACCTGAAATATAATGGTAGTTTTCTTCAAAAAGATTAACACCCACTGCTACCTGGTTTTTAATATCAAATTGATATAGTAACATCAATTCATAGGACTTATTTTGATACTTATAATTGGCTGAGTTGTCTTCAAAATACAAAGGCTCTTCACTACTCCAATCCAAATAATTAAAAGCCAATCCAAATTTTTTAGAAAACAAAAATGGATCTTTAAAAAACACCCCATAAGAATCAAAGCCGTTTTGCTGGTAAAAAGCTCCCAACTGTATTCCCCTCCCTAAAAAATTATAATCATCGACCCCAATTTTATACGCCAATCTTCTTCCTGTAGTAGACCAAAAATTAACTTGTGGAATAATAGAAAAATTCTCTTCTACATTATAAACCACACGGTAAGTGCTTTTACCCAAATCAACTACTGTAAAGTCAACATGATACACAAATGGAAGCCGTTTTAATTGGGTAACATCTTTATGAATTATCAAGGAATCTAAACCATCTCCTACTGAAGTTTCCAACAACTTATAAATGGTTTTTTTTTGGGTTCTTTTTAATCCTTCTACAAGAATTTCTTGTACAATTTTTTCTTGACAAAACGATGCGTTTGCCCAACTAACACATAGTAGAAAAAGACATAAGTATTTCATAAGTCAACAAAAAGTAGCAAGTTACAAATATTCTCAGCCTTGTTGTATCTTTAAAACAAGGCTCTTAATCCAATGTTAAAACTTTGACCAAGCCCCGTATCAGCTCCTCTTACAAAATTACTGTACAACACTTCAAGATTTAACACCGTAGACAACTGGTATTTCCCTCCCAATCCTAAAGCTGTGTAGTTTTGAGTAAAATCACCGAACCGTTGGGCATGCTGTGCAAAAACCAACAAGGTAGATTCATCTGAGGGAAAATAACTTAAAAACACCCCAGGTGTTGCTAAAAAGGTATTGTTTGCAAAACTTTTTTCATCTCTAAAATTATATTCGGCATTCAATTCTGTAAACAACTGCCATTTTCCACTAGCAAAAGTATAATCGTAAAAAAATCTATTCTGGAACGTCCATGCGGTTTGGTCTAAAAATACACCAAAACTATTGACCTCCTCACTTAATAATGGAATATGCAGTGCCGTTTGCACAGAAAAATTACCGACATTTTTAAGCGGTTGAAATTTTATTGCAGGTGCAATCGATGTTAGTCCTTTTCTATCTGTATTGGTGTCTTCAAAGCTAAAAACAGACAATGCTTGACGACCATTTATGGTATTAGACCTAAATTCCGCCAAAGCCCCCACATTAAATCGGTTGTTTTCAGAGATTCCTGTAAACACTTCTAGTGTTGACGTAAAATAATTTTCTCTGGGTTTATCAGCGGTTATACCATTAAATTTTCCTTTAGTCTCCGTATAGAGATTGTTAAAAAATTTTATATCCCACTGTCCTTGGTTTAATAGTTTGGACGGGGTATAAGTTTGAATGTTACTTCTTTCAATTTTTTCTTCTTGGGCGAAGATACTCACACCTATTAGAAAAAAGGCGACACACAAAGGTTTACTCATTTTCGTCATAAATTCTTACTATAATTTAGGTATTATTTTTCAAAAATTTCCTCTTAAGTCGATTAAAAATATTACGACTTACAAAATCATGTTGTTAAATTTGATACTGAAATGGTGTTGGGTCTATTTTTAAATTATAAAAAGACTCCCTTCCAACCATGTTGAAAGGGAGTCTTAACTTTGTAGAGTATATAATTATTATTTTAAAATTATTTTGTATTCTTTTTTATGATTAATATCTACTCCCTCAACTCTCAAAACATACATACCTCTTTTTAGATTTGTCAAATCTACCTGTTGTTCTTTCTTAGCCTCAAAATATTTTTGAAACTGCTGTGTATCATTTAAATCAAAGACTCTAACTACAAATCCCCCCAGACTCTCTTCCCATGGTATATTAATAATTCCAGTACTTGGGTTTGGATATGGAGGTTTAATCAACTTATAAGTATTAATTGAAACACTCTTGACATCCGATAAAACATTATCAATAAACACTTTAGCCATAATGAAAATTTTTGAAAAGCCTGTTTTAGGTTCAAATACAAAGTTTGACATATCATCTAAACTAGTAAACTTATAAACAAAAAGAAATAATTTAAGTTGTGAAACCTCTATAACTTCACACTCAACCCTAATAGCTCTTGAATCTCTTGAGGTTACTTGAACATTTACATCTATAAATTCTCCGTTATTTAACTGATAAGTTTGATCGTTTTGTAAATTAGTTATGTTAACTTTAGTCCTATTATCCACTACTGTGATATTTAACTCTTCTTCTCCCCACCTACCTAATTCATCTTTAACTCTTAGTTTTAACTTACGCTTTCCAAGTATAGAAAAATCAAATTCGCTAATTTTTATAAAATATCCATAATAACTCCTTTCATATAGCGATAAAAATTGAAAATCTCCTTCGTTTATTATTTCACCATCTAAATACAATTCATAGCTTTCTAATAATAAATTTCTTGAGGCAGCATCTATTTTCAAATGTAAATAAAACGTATCCTCTCCATTACTCTCTATTATATAATTATCTCCCGACTGGAAAAAATCATCTCCTTTAACATCCTTCAATGAAATATCCTGACGATCAATCGGCACATCTGCCACTACTCTAGTGTCGGTATAAACAGATTTTTGTCTTCCTAGATTGTCATACGCAGTAATTATATTATAGAAAGTTCCTTTAAAATCAGGTACCGTATATAATGTCGTATAAACATCTCCTTCTTTGATCATTTCAACCGTTTTATAACCTCCTTCTTTAGCTCTATATTCATAAACCACCTTACTTATCGAACCATCTAAATCTGTTGCTTTTATCTTTATTTCAACAGTTTCTGAATCAACAAAAGCCTTATCTTTATAAGACAACAATTCTAGCATAGGAGCTTTATTTGACTTAAAAACTAATTTAACCTTCTTTTCTAACAACGTTTCATTTTGCCTCATGATTCGCGCTATAAACACAAAAGGTTTATTAGCATTTTCTTCAGGATAAGTGTATTCATAATCAAACAATGTCTGATCGTTATTACTATTTATAATTTCATACTCTTTTTCTTTTCCCTCAAACCCAACAAACAACTTTACATCAAGATTTTTACCATATTCCTTCTTACTAAATAGCCCCAAGACTCTTAGGTTAATATTTGCTGTATTACCGCTATACACTATATCCCCATCTTTGAGATTTAAAAATTCAAGACTTAATGCATTATTTTTCTCTTTTACAAAAACAGTAAGTGCTTCCGTCTTTTTACGACCTTTACTGTCGATTGCTATAACAGTGTTTGTATAATCACCGTACTTGTTTGGAGTATATTCAAAAGTAAATATATCTCCTTCTATCTTTTTGGGCTCAATAGTTTCATCACCTAACTCTAACTCATGTTCTCTCCTTAAAACCACAGATTCCAAATCATTGTCTATATCGGTAACTTTAACCGAAAAAGTAATTTTATCATTGATATTAAACTCCTTATCAATAGCTGGGCTTTGTATAGTAATACTAGGAGGGTTTTCCCCTAAAGTACTACAATTACCAGCAAATTTCCATGGACCCCACTTGTCAAATTTAAATGGAGCTTCTGCGCTAGACCAATGCTGAGCCTCAAATTTATCTCCCAAATACTCAACAATGTCTCCTTTTTTGTATTCTTTTTCCCTTGACCATTGGCTAATATTACAATCTCCAGAAACCATTCTCCCCCCAGTAACTACAACAGAAACGGCTTGACGGTTTCTTGCCAATTGTCCTTTATGAGAAACGGTTACCGTATACACCTCTCCTTCAGCGCCTTTTTCAATTTCTACTCTTTCAATATTATCAACTATATTATCCCCTTTTGTTGCTCCCGCTGATGGTTTCTCTGGATCTAACTTCCAGGGTAAATATTCTTTATTCTCAGAATCTTTAACCCTAACATCTAGATCATTTACCAATACAGGAGTTCTATTATCCAAAATATTATCAAAAAGATTTACACTTGACGCTTCGTCATTCCAAGAAATTGAAACCATCAACGGCTCATTAATTGAATTTTTCCTGACTTTAAAACTATAAACTTCATTATTGTCAAGTTCAACTTCTTTAATCAAACTCAATTCTCCATTGTGTTTAATAGTCTCAGCCGCTTTTTCAGCATTTAAAAGCCCCCAACCATATTCATAATCAGGTCCAGGGTTTCTACCTGCTTCCAACGCCGTATGCAAGGTCAACCCTTTGAGCGTAGCTGCATGCATATAAAAACCATTCAAGCGTTTGTAGTATTGTTGTAACAATAATAAAGAGCCAGAAACATTTGGTGAAGCCATTGATGTTCCGCTTTTAAATACATAGGTATTATTTCCTTTATCCGTAGCTGAATATACACCTACTCCATTCCCTGAAATATCTGGTTTTATTCTTCCGTCATCCGTTGGTCCCCAATTAGAAAAAGAAGACATTTTTACAGAAGATGGACTACTATAGTTATCCACTTTTTCTACAGCAGCTACCGTTAATATATTTTTTGCTACACCTTCTCTATATAAAATATCATAACCTCCATTTCTTAAATAATTATATCTTTTAGGATCTCTATCATTTCTATCATTTGATGCTGCTTTTACATGTAAGTAATATGGAGCATCATTTGCAATTTTATCAAGATCATAAGCAAACCTTGTATACTTTCCGAATTCATACTCTGATAAATTATTTGCATACCATGAATATGAATGATTGAAAATCAACAAGTTATTTTCCTCTATAGCCTCAGCAATTTCTTCTGTATCATTTCCCCAATCATAACTCAAAAGAGTAGCATTGGGTGCCATTCCACGGGCTTTTCCGCCAGCTGCATGCATAGACCCACCATAGTACCACCAACATGGGTAGCATGTTCATCTGTATCATTATTATTATACCTTCCCTCTTTTGAATAAGCTCTTCCTGTAAAAACTTCGTGGTATTGCCTCACTACTCCAGCATCCCAAATACCAATCATTTCCCCTTCACCTGTTAAATTATACCCTAAGCCACTTGAAGGATGCAACTTATCGGTTCTAGTGGTTTTAGCAACCCCATCATTATCGGTAGTATAATAATATAAAGTACCATCTTCACCAACATCCATTAACTCTCTTCGAACCCCATCTTTTAGACTCAATAATTCCGAATTCCCATGTATTTTTTTATAAGCATCAACCCTTTTCCTTGCCGCTTCACTTTTTTTCTTTAATTCAGATTTTAAAGATGATAATTTTCTACTATTTGTTCCCTTTTTTACTTGAAGTTTTGCTTTGTCCTGAGCATACGTTGTAAGGGAAAGTAACCCTATAGAACCCCCTAACAAAACAATACGAACATTCTTTTTTTGAGTAAAATATGTAATCATATAGTTTAATATTTTTAGTTTAATTTTTAGAAAATATATTTGACTTTTGACAATCGAAATCTCATTCATATATCAAAAAATGACACAAAAAAGCCTCTTAACCAAAAAACAAGTAATTTGTCCTCAGCCTGTTTATATGATTATCGTATAATTAAATAACATTACACCACAATCACTCTCCATCAAATATTATTTTAATGCAAAAAAGTTACTGGATAGCGCTTCCTAATTATAAAAACCTTCTTCTGCTATATCAAATTTAAAGTAAACACACTTCAATAAAACAAAAATGAACTGAACAATAAATAACACAACCCAAATAAACAGTTTTAACAATTTTCCACCCTTTTTAATAAATAATCCCCAACAACAATCTCTAAAAAATGAACCCTATTTTATTCTTTCATCACTTAGGTTATTTTTTAACTATTCCGAAAAAACGCTCGTTAACTAATCTCAAGAAAGTCACTACTATTTAAATTCATTCTAAATTTTTTTAATTCGTTAAGTTATTAACTTTATATACGACCTATTTTGCAAATTAGCCTTGTATGGAACATATTGTAATTATCGGTAATGGTATATCTGGTATAACTGCCGCACGACATATTCGAAAACTATCTGACAAACAGATTACTGTTATCTCATCCGAGACAGACGCATTTTTTTCTCGAACGGCCTTAATGTATGTTTATATGGGACATATGAGGTTTGAAGATACGCAACCTTACGAATCTTGGTTTTGGAAGAAAAACAATATTCAATTAAAAAAAGGATTTGTTTCGAAAGTTCATACCGAAAAAAAACAACTCGAATTCAACGATGGTGAATTTTTTGATTACGACACCCTACTTATCGCGACAGGATCGAAACCTAATAAGTTTGGTTGGCCGGGTCAAAATGCTAAAGGAGTAACAGGTCTATATCACAAACAAGATTTAGAAACCGTAGAAAAATACGCACCCAATAATCAAGTCTGCAAAAGAGCGGTTATTGTGGGTGGTGGACTTATCGGTATCGAACTTGCAGAAATGTTGCACAGTAGAAATATTCCCGTAACCTTTTTAGTTCGTGAACAAAGTTTTTGGGATGGCGTACTGCCCAAACAAGAATCACAACTAATTAATAAAGAAATTAAAGACAACCATATTGACCTACGCTTGGGTGTAAATCTCAAGGAAATTAGAACCAACGAAGACGGAAAAGTTACTTCTGTTATCGTTGCAGAAACAGGCGAAGAAATCGCTTGCGATATGGTCGGCCTTACCGCAGGGGTATCCCCTAACATCGATTTTCTTAGAGATAGTGCTATTGAGGTTGGACGTGGTGTCAAGGTAAATCAATTTTTAGAAACCAATATACCAAATATTTATGCGATCGGAGATTGTGCGGAACAACGCCAAGCTATCGGAAATAGACGTACCATTGAAGCCGTATGGTATACTGGAAGAATGATGGGAGAAACCGTCGCTCAAACCGTTTGCGGAAATCGAATTACCTATAAACCAGGACACTGGTTTAATTCAGCAAAGTTTTTTGATATAGAATATCAAACATATGGTTGGGTATGGGCTACTACAAAAGAAAATGAAGCGCGTTTTTATTGGCAACATCCTTACCAAAAAAAATGTATCCATGTGAGTTATGACAAAAAATCCCGTCAATTTATCGGCATTAATACCTTCGGTATCCGAATGAGACATGCTTTTTTCGACAATGCGCTTCGTAAAAACAAGACAATAGACTATGTAATGGAACATCTGTCTGACGCTAATTTTGATCCCGAATTTTATAAGCTTCACGAACCCGATATTCTTGCAAAATTCAATCAAGAAAACCAATCAAACATTCGTTTGAAAAAAAGAAGTTGGACACGCATTTTTAATAGGTAAAAAATTATGATGAAAATACTACAAAACATTGGTCTAGGACTGTTTTTAACTGGATTGGCTGTATTTATCTCGTTACTTTTCTTAGGAGAATTTACCCTTGACGCCAAACTATTTGAAAACACCCTTAAAAACAAAGGCATTAAAAGTGAACTTTTTATAGAGAGTATGCAACAAAATGTGGTCGATAAAACATTTTCTAATCCTTATTCTTTTGCCGCAGCCATTACAAATGCGTTAGAAACCTCAAACGAAACCCATAAACAAAAACAAGAATGGGATAAGGTTATTTGGAATAGTCCACATAGTTTTACTTATGAAATGGCCAAACAAGCTGGGCAAGGTATTGTTAGGGAACACAAAAAAACAAGCTGGTTTTTATCATTTGGTTTGGGAATCATCGGTTCCTTATTATTTATACTTCCCAATGTGATATTACTTGGACCTGCTGGAATAAAAAATAATTGCATTTGGCAGCATGCTTCGACCAATAGAGGTTGGATCGGGTGGTTTGCTTTTATTTTTCTAGTTGTATTTTATATTCTATTGTATTTTAGGCCAGATTATATTGTCAATTGGACCTATATTGTAGATCCAATTAGCCAAAGTCTAAGTGGAAACCTAGCGAGCCAATGGTTTTTGTATGGTTTTTTATACTGTGTAGTTATGGTAGTTATGGCGGTACGTATGTATATCAAATACCGTCATAATAAGTATCAAATTATACGTACTACCTCCGTTTTATTTTTTCAAATAGTATTTGCCTTTTTGATTCCAGAAATATTGGTTCGTTTTGAAAAACCTTGGTATGATTTTAAAAATGCCTTTCCGCTTGATTACGATTTTTTCTATAGCTGGAATATTGACCAGCTCATGCAAAGCGGTGCTTTTGGTTTGTTTATTCTGATCTGGGGAATTTTATTAACCTTAGTTATCGTACCCGTAATGGTATACTTCTTTGGGAAAAGATGGTACTGTTCGTGGGTTTGTGGTTGTGGTGGCTTGGCAGAAACTTTGGGAGATCCGTATCGTCAATTATCAGATAAATCGTTGGTATCATGGAAGCTTGAACGTTGGTTAATTCATGGAGTATTGGTTTTTGCCTTGGTTATGACTGGAATGACCTTGTATTCTTATTTCTCTAATGCGCAAGAGGTATTCGGAATTAAAACACAAACCGTACAAGACACGTATGGCTTTTTAATCGGAGCTGTTTTTGCAGGGGTAATCGGTACGGGTTTTTACCCTATCTTTGGCAACCGTGTTTGGTGTCGTTTTGGCTGTCCACTAGCCGCCTATATGGGCATTGTACAACGATTTAAATCAAGATTTAGAATTACCACCAACGGAGGACAATGTATTTCTTGTGGAAACTGTTCTACCTATTGCGAACAAGGAATCGATGTTAGGGCGTATGCACAAAAAGGTGAAAATATCATTAGAGCGAGCTGTGTAGGTTGTGGTATTTGCTCAGCAGTATGTCCTAGAGGGGTTTTAAAGCTTGAAAATGGGCCAGAAAAAGGACGTATCAACCCAACAGAAGTGCTTTTGGGTAACGACATTGACTTAATGAAATTAATGAATGAAAAATAACCGATTACTTCATCTAAAAAGCGTAAAAAAAACACCTTCAAAAAGTGTGCTTTTATTCTTTTTTTGTTGTTTTTCAAGCATTTCAATAGCTCAAAAAAACTATGTAAAAGAGTATTATAGTAATGGTGCCATTAAAGAAGAAGGTTGGATTCTTAACAACTATAAAACAAACTACTGGAAGTTTTATTACAAAAATGGAACTTTAAAAAAGGAAGGGCATTTTAAAAAGAATCTTCCCACAAAATATTGGTATTTTTACCGAAAAGATGCTTCTAAAGAAAAAGAAGGACATTTTGTTAATGGAAAACAAAATCAATGGTGGTTGTATTATGATAACGAAGGAAATATTAACCATAAATGTCAATTAAAAGACAATAAAAAAAATGGTTATTGCTTAGTATATAGAAAACGTAAATTAATAAAGGCAGTGAAATTTGAAAATGGCAAAAAAGTAAATGAATGGACTGATTTCTCCTCTTTTAGAAACGAGAATGACCTAGACGATTTAAAGTAAATATGAATCACCGTATTAAAGTTATTATCCCAGCTTACAACGAACAAGATTCTATAGCTAAAGTAATTAAAGACATCCCTCCTCTAGTAGAAGAGGTAATTGTCGTCAATAACAACTCTACTGATCTCACCGCTTCGAATGCTAAAAATGCGGGTGCTACAGTACTTTCTGAAAACAAAAAAGGATATGGATATGCTTGCCTAAAAGGATTGGATTATATCGCCAACCAAAAAGTAAAGCCCAATATTATTGTTTTTTTAGATGGCGATTATTCAGATTACCCTGAAGAACTTACCGCTTTAGTCAACCCAATCATATATAATAATATTGATTTTGTAATTGGGGCGCGAGTAAAACGACTACGTGAACAAGGAGCGATGACACCGCAACAGGTATTTGGTAATTGGTTAGCTACTTCTTTAATGGCTTTGTTTTTTAAAGCTTCTTTTACTGACTTAGGACCATTCAGGGCTATAAAGTATGACAAACTAAAGGAGCTTAATATGGTTGATAAAACCTATGGTTGGACGGTAGAAATGCAGTTAAAAGCTTTAAAACAAAAACTGTCTTATACAGAAATACCTGTTAAATACAGAAATAGAATCGGGGTATCAAAAGTTTCAGGAACCGTAAAAGGTACTATCATGGCAGGGGTTAAAATTTTAGGTTGGATTTTTAAATATAGTTTCAAGTAATGGTTTTAGAATATTTTATAATTACACTGTATACTATTTCATTAGTTTTGATTTTGATTTACGCTTTAGCACAGCTTAATTTGCTTTTTAACTATCTCAAAAACAAAAACACTCCAGCACCTATCTTTGACTTGACTGTAGCGGAAGAAACACCATATGTTACTATTCAACTTCCCGTATACAATGAATTGTATGTGATGGAACGATTACTCGACAATATTTCAAAAATTGACTATCCTCGTGAAAAACTAGAAATTCAGGTACTTGATGATTCTGATGACGAATCTGTTGAAAGCACTAGTATACATATTAAAAAGCTTCAAAAAGATGGGTTAGACATCAAGCATATTAGGAGAAAAATTCGCAAAGGCTTTAAAGCAGGTGCTTTAAAAGAGGGATTAAAAACAGCGAAAGGTGAATTTATAGCCATATTTGATGCTGACTTTTTACCCAAAGCTGACTGGCTACAAAAAACCGTTCCTTATTTTAAGAATCCTGAAATTGGAGTAGTACAAACGCGTTGGTCGCATATAAATAGAAACTATTCTATACTAACCAAAGTACAAGCCTTTGCCTTGGATGCGCACTTTACATTAGAACAAGTGGGAAGAAATAGTAAAGGGCATTTTATAAATTTTAACGGTACTGCAGGTATTTGGCGTGCCGCATGTATATATGACGCCGGAAACTGGGAAGGAGATACCTTAACCGAAGATTTGGATCTGAGTTACAGAGCTCAATTAAAAAATTGGAAGTTTAAATTTCTCGAAGATGTAGAAACCCCTGCGGAGCTTCCTGTCATTATTAGTGCTGCAAAATCACAACAATTTAGGTGGAACAAGGGAGGAGCAGAAAACTTTCAAAAAATGCTTAAAAGAATCGTTTTTAATAAAAACATTCCTTTTAAAACAAAAGTACATGGCATACTACATCTTTTGAATAGCTCTATGTTTCTTTTTATTTTCATCGTGGCTATTTTAAGTATTCCAATGCTTTATATAAAAAATGAATACGAGCATTTAAACATCTATTTTTTTGTCATGAGCTTTTTTGTGATCAGTACTTTCATCTTTTTTATTTGTTACTGGTTTATGTATAAAAAAAGACACGGTAGTAGCCTCTTAAGCTTTATAAAATACATTGGTGCTTTTGTTTCCTTTTTCTCAATTGTAATGGGCTTTTCACTACACAATACCATGGCTGTTTTGGAAGGACATTTGGGTAAAAAAACTGCCTTTATAAGAACACCGAAATTCAACATTAAAAGCCTATCGGATTCTTGGGAAAACAATAAATATGTTCGCGACAAAATATCTTTTAATGCAATTATTGAAGGACTATTAACAGGCTATTTTGGTTTTGGCATATACAGTGCTTTTACGGTAAATGATCAAGAAGGTGACTTCGGATTGTTTCCTTTTCATCTTATGCTATTTATTGGTTTTGGTTTCGTATTCTATAAATCTGTTTTTTCTAAAGCATAAATGTCTTATTATAAAAAATATACTTCGGTACCTATTACAATCATACTCTTAGGGTGCTACTTTTTATTTGCTTTTTTCTTAGAAAGAACTTCTTTTTACTTGCTACTAACACTCTGGACAAGTTTATTTACCTTTTCTTACATTTTATTTATACAGTACAAAGATCATAGTAATCTATT
This sequence comes from uncultured Tenacibaculum sp., assembly GCA_947496185.1. Lineage (GTDB taxonomy): Bacteria > Bacteroidota > Bacteroidia > Flavobacteriales > Flavobacteriaceae > Polaribacter. The sequence goes on along the minus strand of CANMCD010000006.1, from coordinate 216,686 downwards.
GGTTTCGGTTGCCTTTTTAGCTCGACTGGTTTTTCTTTTTGCCATACCAAATTTATCACAAGATTTTTATCGTTTTATTTGGGATGGACGTATGTTATTTGAAGGACTAAATCCCTACCTTACACTTCCTGAAACTTTCATCCAACATAATAATTTTCCAGTCAATGACGCTCTAGAACTATACAATGGAATGGGCGCAATGAATGGAAGTCATTACACCAACTACCCACCTATAAACCAATTATGCTTTTATATAGCTGCGTTATTTTCGAATGAAAGCATCCTTGGTGCTGTAGTTGTTATGCGCCTTCTTATTATTAGTGCTGATATAGGAATATATATTTATGGTAAAAAACTTTTAAAAGCACTTAATTTACCTATTTCTAATATTTTCTTGTACATCTTAAACCCTTTCATCATCATTGAACTGACAGGAAACCTGCATTTCGAATCTGTTATGCTTTTTTTCTTAGTTATTGGCTTGTATCTTCTTCACCGTAAAAAATGGTTTTTTAGCAGTATTATGTTTGCCTTATCCATTAGTGTTAAACTAATTCCTTTGTTTTTTCTACCCCTGTTTTATCAGTTTTTCACACGAGAAAAAACCTCATTTTCAGCGGGCATTAAAAAGTTATTAGCTTTTTATTTCATCCTATTAATAACCACATTTTTACTTTTTTCCCCTTTTGTTTCTTTAGATTTTATAGCCAACTATAGTAATTCGGTTGGTTTGTGGTTTAGAAACTTCGAGTTCAATGCTAGTATTTATTATGTAGCAAGAGAAATTGGGTATCTTTTTAGAGGCTACAATGAAATTGCCGTCATTGGTAAAATTATGCCAACTATAGCGGTCATCAGCCTCCTCATATTTACATTTTATAAACGCTCACGTTTTCAAACTCAAGAACTCATTGTCGCAATGCTTTTAAGTTTATCCGTATATTATTTTACCACTACGACCATGCACCCATGGTACTTGGCCTCTCTACTGCTTTTATCTTTATTTACCAAGTATAAATTTCCGCTCGTTTGGAGTATTATTATTATACTAAGCTACCAAGCCTATGCAAACACTCCTTGGAAAGAAAATCTGTGGTTAATAAGTATTGAATACGCAATTTTGTACCTCTATTTTTTTATTGAATTAAAAAAGGCTCCTTCCTTATTAAAAATTCACTAAATTGCAATAGTACTGCAAGGTTTTTCGTAATATTGTTTTAATATTTTCCTACACAAATGAAAAAACTAACCATTAAAGACATAGCAAATCACTTAAACGTTTCTATTTCTACTGTTTCAAAGGCATTGAATGATAGTTACGAAATAAGTGAAACTACTAAAGAGAAAATCAGAAAATATGCTAAAGAAAACAATTACCAGCCCAATGTAACTGCTTTAAGTTTAAAAAGTAAAAAGACCAAGACAATTGGTATTATTATCCCCAATATGCTTAATTACTTTTTTGCACAAGTATTTAAAGGTATCGAAAAAATTGCTAGTCAAAAGGGATATAAAATTATTTCATGTATATCTAATGAATCGCATGAAAAAGAAGTAGAAACTATTAGAATGTTATCCAATGGTAGTATTGATGGTTTTATTTTGTCATTAGCAGATGAAACCATCATAAAAAATGACTTCAAACATTTTGAAGAGACTATTGAAAATGGCATTCCTATAGTTATGTTTGATAGAGTAGCACAAAATATTGATTGTGATAAAGTTATCACCAACGATTTTGAAGGTACAGTAAATACTGTTAAACACCTGTATAGGTTAGGCCATAAGAATATTGCCTTTGTGTCTACCATGAGTCATCTAAAAGTAGGAGAACGAAGATATTTAGGCTATCTAAAAGGATTGGAAGACCTTCATGTACCCTTTAACAAAAATCTTGTATTAAACATAGAAGAAGAAGATTATAAAAAATACGAATCTATACTTACTCCATTTATTGAAAACAATACGATTGATAGTGTAATAACCACCGATGAGTCATCGGCTGTTGCTGCAATGAAAGTTGCCCTCAAAAGTGGTTACAAAATCCCAGAAGATTTTTCAGTTGTATCTTTTTCTAATGGTATTCTTGCTCGCCATTCTAACCCTAAAATGACCACCGTAAGTCAACACGGAGAAATCATGGGGGCAACCGCTGCTGAAATGCTTATTAATAAGCTTGAGAAAAAACAACCAAGTACTAAAACCCAAACAAAAATTATCAAAACAGATTTGGTAATCAGAGAATCTACAAGACCATTATCTAAATAATATATTTATTGTCTTGTCCTGAAATAATCCTGCATTCAAATGCAGGTTTTTTTATACTATTTCTATCTATTAATAATGCGATACCCAAAATAAGATTAGGAAATTTTAGCCCATAAAAAAACCCACTCAATTTTTTGAGTGGGAAAAATTGCTATGAAAAAGAAAAAGAAAGTGGTTTTTCAACCACGATTCAAATTTACAAAACTTTTCATTTCTCACAAACTTTTTCAGAAAAAAATCATGATTTTTTCCATATTTACTCTTTAGAAACAACTAACCCATTGATATTCAAATACTTTTGACCAGACTCAATACATACCGCTTTTCCTTCCTTATCGAAATCTAAACGATGTCCGTACGCACTCACCCATCCTATCTGTTTTGCTGGATTACCTACAACCAATGCATAAGGCTTTACATCTTTAGTAATGACTGCTCCTGCTCCTACAAAAGCATATTCACCTATAGTATTTCCGCAAACAATAGTTGCATTTGCTCCAATACTCGCTCCTTTCTTCACCAAGGTCGTTTTAAACTCTTTATTTCGCTTGATGGCACTTCTAGGGTTTATTACATTAGTAAACACCATTGACGGCCCTAAAAACACATCGTCTTCGCATATAACACCTGTATATATTGATACATTGTTTTGTACTTTGACATTATTTCCTAACACAACTTTAGGTGACACAACCACATTCTGCCCAATGTTGCAATGATTACCAATTTTACAATCAGGCATGATGTGGCTAAAATGCCAAATTTTTGTCTCTTTACCAATGATACATCCTGCATCGATAACAGCTGATGAATGTGCAAAATACGTTTTCGAATCATTTTCCATAATAACAAAAATAAAAAAGACTGTCTTAAAGACAGTCTTTTTATGATATTATTAGTCACTTTTGATTACTCTACATTAAATGTAATCGGAAGTGTGTACCCTACTCTTACAGGTCTACCTCTTTGTTTTCCTGGTTGCATTTGGGGCAATTTCTTTGCTATACGAATTGCTTCTTTCTTTAATCTAGGATGCGGAGCTCTTGCTTGAATATCTTCGATTTTTCCAGTTTTACCAATTTTGAATAGCAAAAATATTCTTTTCTTACCTGGTGACAATCCTAATTCATTTGCTAATTCAGCATCAAAATATCTTTGTACGTGTTTCTGCATTTTTTTGTTCAAACACGCCTTTTTCTGTGCCTTTGAACCTGAACACCCAGGAAATACAGGTACGTCTTCAATGATAGAAAAAGGTACATCTTCTACTACTTCTTCCTCCTCTTCTACCTCTTCAATTTCTTCTACCTCTACAGCTTCAGATTCATCCGTTTCCGTTGACTCTATAACAGTTTCTTCTACTTCTTTTTCGTCCTCTACGATTTCGATTTTTTCTGGTGCTGGTGGTGGTGGTGTATTTTGTTGTGGTTTGGGTGGTTCTGGCTGAATTTCTATAGTTTCTTCTTCTACATCTGATGCCATATCTGCCATCCCTAAATCACCGTATTCCTTATCATATGTTTTGTTCTCAATCGCAACATACGTTACAAATAGTGCAAGAACCAGTCCAAGCTGTATAAAAAGCTTACTGTAATTCTCTAAGTTCGACTTCGGATTTTTCTTGATTTCCATCCCTAATATTTTTAATAGTTCGCTAATTTACTCAAATTATTTCAACTTTTGCAAGTCATTTCTAGCAAATAGCCCTTTTTTGGCAAAAAACAAGCTAATAAGCCTCATTACTATACATTTTTTGACAATTTCACATCACTAAAGTGATAATTTTACATTTAGCAGATATATCGACACAAATGTTTAATATCAATAATTATTCCTAATTTTTAAACAAACAATTCTCTTCCTTTAAATATTATTTAATTAAACGCTAAGAAAAAGCGTGTTTTAAACCACAAAATGATTCAAAACACACTCTAAAACAACTCTTTATATTTTTGAAGTTATTCTACTTTAAACGTAATTGGAATCGTATATTTCACTCTTACAGGCCTTCCTTGTTGTTTACCTGGTTCCATTAAAGGTAATTTTTCTGCAATACGAAACGCTTCTTTTTTCAATCTTGGATGTGGGGCTCTGGCTTGAACATCTTCTATTTTTCCTGTTTTTCCAATTTTAAATTGTAAAAATATTCTTTTCTTACCCGGTGCTAACCCCAATTCATTTGCCAAATCAGCATCAAAATACCTTTGCACATGTTTTTGCATTTTTTTCTCTAAACATTGCTTTTTTTCATCATTTGTTCCTGTACACCCCGGAAAAACAGGTACATTTTCAATCACTGCAAAAGGAACATCTTCCTTAATAGGCTCATCTACATCAACCTCCACTAGATCTTCTAATTTTAAAGGCACATCGGGTTCGTCTTCGGTAGATTCAAAAATAATAGCATCTTCTTCCTCTTCATTATCAACCTTTTTTATGTTGTCTGGTACTGGAGCTAGTGGTATTTTTTCAACAGGTTTTGGAGGCTCAGGAATAAAATCAATCGTAACATCTTGTACTTCTTCCCCCATATCTACCCTGCCTAAGGAATCATATTCCTTCTCATACGTTTTATTTTCAACAGCGATATACGTAACCAATAATGCGCAAACTAAGCCTAATTGCACAAAGATTTTTTCTATAATTCTCTAGATTTGAGTTTTGATTTTTTTTGTTTTCCATTTCGTAATGTTTTTAATTGTTCATAATTAGTTTCTCCCCGAACTGTATATAATTCGGGTATAATGAACTTGTACAAGCTTAATTTTTACTAAGAATTCTTTTTGAAAAAAACTTTAAAGGCTACGTAACCGAAAACAATCCCCGTAGAATTAGCGATCACATCTAAATAATCTCCAGTTCTATAAGTGGTGGTTGTTTCTTGTAAAACTTCAATAACTATACCGAAAAAAAAGCAGATAATAAGAAGTAGGTATTGCGTTTTTTTTGTTTTTGGTAGTGAAAATAACCAAAATAGTGTAAGTACGAAATAGGCAAAAGCGTGCTCTATCTTATCTACATTACTTATAATTTTAGGGTGTCCCTTCAACGGGATCAAACAAAGAATGGCGATACTCATAGTTACAAGTATCGCCATTATTGTCATTATTTTTTTATCCTTGAACCAACTCTTTATAAGCATCGACATCTAATAAATTTTCTACTTGAGCAGCATCTGATAGCTTTACTTTGATCATCCATCCTTTTCCATAAGGATCTGCATTTACCAATTCTGGTTCGTCTTCTAATGCTTCATTAAACTCAATTACCTCTCCTGTTAAAGGCATAAACAAATCTGAAACAGTTTTTACTGCCTCAACTGAACCAAAAACCTCTTCAATCTCTACAGTATCGTCTAAAGTATCTACTTCTACATAAACGATATCTCCTAACTCTCCTTGAGCAAAATCAGTAATCCCAATAGTTGCGATATCTCCTTCAACCTTTACCCACTCGTGATCTTTTGTATACTTTAATTCTGATGGCACATTCATTGTCTTGTATGTTTTATATTTTAGTTTGTTTTTTTAATTTCCTAAATTATACACTAAGTTGAATCCTGCATTTATGGATTGTCTTGGGAATGTGGTTGAAATAGCATAATTAAATGTTTGATGATTGTAGTAAAAAGATGCTGTTAGATTCCTACTCAAATTATAATCTGCCAAAAACTTTATACCAAACAATCGTTCTCCTCCTGTTACTTGATTGTTGTTCTCATCAACACTTCTTATCAACGTTAGGTTATCTCTTAATGAAATATCTGCCCTAAGATTGATATCACCTTTTAGCGTTTCTTTCTTCCCTGTAAAACGGGTTACAAACTTAACATCTCTAATTTTATAGCCTAAGCCTAATACATATTCCGTACCTTTTATATCGGTAATGGTATTATTATTAAAGTTTAATGTCAAACTTCGATCCCTTCTTACCTCACCTTTGAATGAAAATGCATTTTTCATCCTAAAATCAACTTTAACAAGCGGTGAAAATTCGTCTATTAAAGTTGCCGACGAAATTAATAGTTTTGGTTGATAATTACTAGAAGTATTTGTTTTTGTTAGATCATTTTCATCATATTCTAAATTATTCGTGTAATTTCCAATAGTATACGAAGATTTATACCCGTGTGAAACTGTAAAAGATGAAAAGTTCTTTTTAAACCATTTATATTTCATTAAACCGTTGTATCGCATCGTCCAATTTGGAATCGGGATATCCTTAAAAATTCCCGTACTTGCTGTATTAGGGTCACCTCCCGAATACGCTGCTAAGAACGCAGGTAACATTACTTGCTGTCCGTTTTCTTTAAAGCCAGGATCATTAGGGTTAGCTGCTGTAGGCAAACCTGTCTCTGCATGTAATCGCTGAGCTATGGTACTCCTATAGCTTAAAAAGTTTTGATACAATGCCTCGCTATCGGTAAACATTGTACTTAGCATAAAATGACTGATACTATAGTTACCTGTTTCAAAAGTTTTGATGTCTGGGTTTTGATGAAACCCACCAGTACCATTCGAAATAACATCTAACTGACTCGTAAGATTACTTGTCTGTATTCTGTTCCCTCTAAAATCTATGGTGAGCGATTTAAAAGGCTTTACAGAAATGGTATAGTCTAACTTTCTATCACTGGTTTTATTGTAGTTTTTATTGTAATAAGTATCATCCGCATTGTTAGGATCACGAGTTACTAACCAGTTATTTTCAATGGCATTCCTTAATATGTCTGTTTGACTTCCAAAAACGAAACCTAATGTTGGTGCCATAGCACCACCGTGTCGCGTTCTTCCTAAAAAACCTACTGAAGGTAAATATCCTTGTAACAACGTTCCATTGTTTTGACTATAACTTATCTTCGCTCTTTTTACCGATGTCAATACATCGTATAATCCCTTAAGGGCTTTTTGTCCAAAACTAGCATTCTTCTTAAGTTTTAGCTTTTGTTCTGGTTTTTTGGTGTTTTTACTAGCTAATTTTAATGATCCTTTCTTAATAGGGCCACGTCTTCTAGCTTTTTTAACGAGTAACTGTTCTAGTTTTAATGTCTTATATAGTCTTCCAAAATCAATTGCTCCGTTTAAATTGTGTGTATTGGCATTTTGAATCATATTACCAATCTTATCTCTGATATCCCCAATTTGCTCTCCATTTGCATTGAATATAGGACTCTGAGAAGTTCCTTGCCAATTAAAGTCTGCTGTATACCCGTAATCTGCATTGATAAATTTCAAATACGGCAGCTTATTGATTGGTAATTTGTAGGTTCCATTTAATTTTTGACTATAGTTATTAGGCCTACCCACATGAAAGAACTTGTCATAAATTTCAAGATCTTCATCTTGTCCAAAACTATCATAGATATAGTTGTTGGTTGCATTAAAATTCAATTGTACCGATTTTGTCAAATCAAAACCAACTGTATAATCCCAGTTAAATCCAAAATTACGTTGTTTCAATTCTGGCTGTGGTGTCAATCCTTCAATTAGGTTTCTTGATTGCTGTGCACTATAATTTCTGTTAATTCTAGAATTGATTGCTATCGCCTTTGGTACTGGATTTATATTCAGATCTCTAATAAAACGTAGATACTTACTTTTAAATGCCTTTGACTTCTTAAATGGCTCAATAACAAATGGCTTGAAAGTAAAATTATAACTAGCCCCAGCCATCAAATTTTGATTGACAAAGCGTTCAATATTATAATCTTTATGAAATTCTTCATTAAAAGAATAAGAAACAGAAAGGTTTTCTACATCATAAAACTTTTGCTTCTTTTTACTTTCTGGATTTCTGTTTTTCTTAACGTTAATAAAACTAATGCTTTTACGACGTGTATAATCTTGTGCATTCTTACTATTAGGGTTTTTGTCAAGGGCGTCTTTTAATTCTACATCCTGAAATTGAGGGTCGTATTTTGGATCTCTAAACTCTTCCCCATAACTCAAACTCATCGGTACTTGTAAATTCCATTTTGGAGGCATCATTTTACCTAATTGTACGTTGGTGGCTACATCATATTGTTTTACTTCTTCCAAACTTCTTTGTTGTACACGATCTTCTACATTACCAAAACCTATAGTAGACATTCGTCCTCCAAGCGAAACATTCATTACATCTGCAAAATTGGCATCAGCATTCACTACGGCTGCCCACCCTCCTTTGTTATCAAAACCAACCACGCGCATTTCATTAAACCATACTTCTATGGACTTATTGGTATTGTCTAAATTTTTGACTCCTAAAGATACTGTCCGTATTTGTGCCAATGTCGGATTTCCTTTTACGGAAATTTTTAGTCCATTTGAGCTTGTAGCTGAGTAAACATTGGTAATGTTAGTAAGCGGCCTTTCTAATTTTAAATTTGCGAGCTCAGATAAAATAACGTCTAAGTTGTTTACTTCTGGCCAAACCCTATCTGCTACATCAGAATTTTTGGAATATACCAACGGTTTTTCTATTTCATAATAGTTGTCGTTTAAGTCGGTACCCAAACGAACAATAGCAACAGCATTGGTATTAGCTCCCTGTTGTATAGCAGTATTATTAGGATTAGGGTCTTCAGCATGTAAAAACATTCGCAAGTTTTTATACCTACGCATGTCAATACTAATATTTTTATAGATAGTTCTAATAGAATCGGTTGGTAAGTCTGTAACCTTTAAGGTGACAGATTGCTCGTTTTGACGCTGAATCCTGTTAGTCCCTTGTAATTGTTCACGCACAATACCGGGTGGTAAAGCATATTTATCTTGATTTTGCTCAATATTAACGACTCCTATTTCAAATTTGTTTAACTGATCATTACTTAAACCTTGGGTAAACCTTCTCCAATCACTTCGTACCAACTCTAATTCTCCTAAACGTAAAACTATTGGTATTTTAAATTTTGTTAAGAACATTCTGATAAAACGAATACTGTTAAAATCCGAAATACCGTTAACAGGCGTACCTCCTCTAACTGGAATTCTAAATTGATACCATTTGGTATTTCGCGTACTTCCATTTTGTAGAGTTACACTACTCGTTTTAACATCTACTATATGATTAAACCCTACACCCTTATCTAGTTCTGTTTTATCCAATGATATCTCATATTCAAAATAACTACTCACAGGATTCATCGTCTGATCTTTGTTAATATCTTCAGTATCTGGATATGTATTTGATTGTGTAGGAAAAGCCTCCCCTGTCTGATTTAATGTTGGCGAATTTCCTTGGGTATTATTAAAATCCTTATAACGAGTTAATATCGAAGCACCCCTAGCATCCATATCACCTCCTCTGTAAAACTGAAAATTATCTCCTGCAGGATCAGGTAAGTTTTGATAACGACTTGGAAAAGCTTCCCCACCAAAACCAAACACTCTTTTTTCTTCTTCGTCATTTAATCCATCCAACCCTACATCTTGGTGTACTCTTGCACCGTCACTATTGGAAAAAGCATATAAAATTGAAGGGTTCTTAGGAGTCATACCCCATGGCGACGCATTCACATTACTTTCATTTTTCACCCCATCTTCTGGTAATCCATTTTCATATTGTTTGTAACTATCTTTTAAAATGTCTTCTGATATATTACCAAGATTAATCAACAATTTACCAACCTTGTTTATATCTAACTTTGGATCAATATTAGCAGGCACCCCCTCTTCTTCAGTAATACTATAATTAGTATAAGGATCCATCAACCAAAATTGGATATACTCAACATTTGCTTGTTCAAAATTATTAGTGGTCAAGGCTCTCATAATCCCTCCCCAATTGTCTTCAGGATTCGTAAATTGAACTTTACCATCAACAATAGGCGCAGTTACTTCATCATCGTTAAAATTATAAGGGCCTCTTTCTGAAGGAAAATAGGCTAAATCTAATGTTCTTACCAAATTTTGTTGGGTGATATCCAAATCCAAATCAAATAATTCTTCAAAACGAATCTGCCTCACTTCATCCCTTGATAATTCTGTTTCGTTAATATTGTTAGGGCGGTTACTTGTTCCGTAAAACAATTGATCTACGGTATACCATGCTAATTTTGCACGGTGATCATTATATTTTAATCCAACAGTAGCTGCGTCTCCTTCAAAACCTTGAGATTCTGGAGTACTCGCTAAAAACCATTGTTGGGGCGCATTTAAACTAATCGGTATTTGAGAAGCCTCAAAATCATCTACATATGAAGTTGCCGTACCGTTTACATCAATCCCGCTAGGCGAACCGGGTAAAAGATAAGCCATATCGGCTCTTACAGAAACCTTTGAAGGCGCTTCTGTATCTACAAAAGGAAGCTTATTGGCTAACTTTGTTAACAAAGGTACTTCAGATGTAAAGTCAAGATTCAATCCGAACATTTTATTATCAATAGGCTCACCTCCAAAATTAACCTTTGGGGTAATAGGACGTTCACTTACATTTAAAAACGTTCCTCCTAACGTAAAGTTCTCAGAAAAACGATGCTCTACATCGACCCCAATAAATGTCTTACGTTGTTGATTAAAAAAAGTATTGTTCTCAACAGTGGCATTAATAGGCACCCCTGAAGCCTCTAAACCTGGATCCAAAATCTGTACCCTACCTAATTGATAGTCTACCACATAATCAACCCCTTCTACCAATTGTCTTCCTCCAGCAGTAACATTTACTGACCCTCTAGGAATATTAAACGCTCCTAACGAAATCCCTCGACTCGATTCGGATTTATAATACCCCTTTAAGAAAAACTTATCTTTATTCTGAAATTCATTTTTTGCCTGAATTTTAGTGGTTAAATATAAATCGTTAAATAAATATTTACTTTTATCAGTGGCATCAACAAGTTTTGTATCTAAATAAGATCCATTTCCAAAAGGTTCTGGATCGGGAAATATCATATATCCTTTTTCTGAATTGACGGTTGCTCCTTCAATAAAATCAAAAAAACCATCTCCCCCGGGGACTTGATATTGACTCTGATCGAGTCTATCAATATGGAATAATTGCATTAACGGCATATTTTTTATAGCTGCCGAGCTCGCATTTTGAAGCGTATTTTGCATCGTCCCTGTCTGATCATCACGATATAAGAGCTCAAAACGAAATCCTTCTTGTTGTAGAGGATATGCACTAATTGCATATACGTTTTTCATCATTAATCGCCAAGTCGGGAAAGGCTCTTTCGGTATTACATTTGGACGTGTAGTCGTTAATATCTCACTTCTCAATAGTTTCACTGCAATGTTAGCAGGTGCTACTACACCATCATTAGAGAATTCTCCTACTTTAAAAACAGTTTGCGTTCCTGTAGCTCCCACAACGGTATATTCATAGGCTACCGCCAATACTTCCCCATCATTCAATCTTCTGTTTAAAGAGATAAATCCTAATTGTGGATGAAGTCTATATTCATTGGGTTGTAATTTTCGTGCATTTTGTAAATACGAATAATCTATCCCTTGAGTCACCCCATTGATTCCTGCCGTAACAAATGCACCATTTATTCCCGAAACATCTCTTATGCCACTATCAGCACCTAATAAATCTTTCAGCCTATTAACTTCATTATAAGGAAGGTTCATCCCTGCTGCTTGCACAGGGGTAATCGCAGGATCAAAAACATCTGCATTGATTAAATTGTTTTGACTTGTTCCCAATGTATTTGATTCTCCTAAATCTCCAATGGCAACAATACTTCTAAAATCATTAACATTTTGTGCCCTATTGGTTACCCATACTTCAATTCGTGTGATATTTATTGGGCTGTTGATAAGCGGGTAGTTCGTTAACGCTTTTTTATAGTTTTCTCTAAAATACTGGGCTAAGAAAAAGTGTCGATCATTATCATAATCTGTAGCTCTAAATTCGAATTCTTCAATGGTCGCTCCTCCTTCGGCAACTACCGTTCTTGACTGCGAATTTTGCTGCGAAAATGCAGCTGTCACATGTGTCTTACCAAATTGTAACTGTGTTTTTACTCCAAAAAGTGCCTGAGCACCATTAATCAACGAGTTTTTTATGGGCATACTAATATTACCCGCATCAATTCCTTGAATTATATCATCTTCCGTTGGCGTGTACTCCAACTTTATAAGGTTTTGAAAGTCAAATGTTGACTGTGTGTCGTAATTCGTAGTAACTTGAAGTTTTTTTCCGACTTTAGCCTGTAAACTAGCACTTATTTGTTGATCAAAATCAAAAGTGAAACTGCTTTGATTATCTATAGATATTTGAGGATTCTCATTATTTTGATAGACGCCTCCTAATTTGATGTTCACCTGTCCTCTCGGAATTACTTCAACAGTGTTACCTCCAAAAACAGACTCAAAAAACTTGGAATTTACATAGTATTTTGGCAAGAGGTTTCTTCGTGCATTTTTCTTCCCTTTTTTCCTTGCATCTACAGCATCCGATTTTTCTTTGAAATATTCTTTAATATCATTCTTCAAACGATAATCGGCATACTCATTTGGCGTCATAAATTTAGGATTCCCTATATAATAGTCGCCAATTTTTTCTACTACAATAAATCTATTTAAATTTTTATCGTAAGTAACTTTAAACTTAGAGGAGTTGTTTAAAAATAATCCACCTTGTTGACCAAACTTAAAATTATATTTAAGCGGGGGTACCGAATCTTTTTTTGCCTCTTCTTTATCGTTTGAAACGTTTTGCGAAAATGAAACAACACTTACGAGTATTGCAAGTGCCGTAACCATTTTTTTGAAAAACATCTTTTTCACCCTTATTATAAGTTTTTAAGTGCCCGTTTTATAAGTTCTTCAACTGATGCTTCAGGCGTTTCTTTAATAATATTATTAATTGCTTTATCAGCTTGCTTCCTCACAAATCCTAACACCTCTAAAGCAGATAACGCTTGTTCTTTGTTTGTATTGTTTTCTACTACAGAAACTTCGTCCAAATCGAACGTTTTTAAAATTTTGTCTTTTAAATCTACGATGACTCGTTGTGCAGTTTTTGCGCCAATACCTTTAACAGATTGAATCAGTTTTACATCTTCAGAAGCAATCGCTTGTTGTATATCTTCTGAAGTCATCGAAGAAAGCATTGTTCTGGCAGTACTTGGCCCCACTCCTGAAACAGAAACCAACAACCTAAAAACTTCACGTTCTGTTTTGCTTATAAAACCGTATAACGTATGGGCATCTTCTCGAATTGATAGATGCGTATATAATAAGATAGATTCTTCATTGTCTAAGGAGGAAAAAGTATTCAATGAGATATGTAACAAGTATCCCACACCATTGCAATCTATCACTACATAGGTAGGGTTTTTCTCTACAAGTTTCCCCCTTATTTGTGTAATCATTTGATCTGTTTTTTTGCCTGACTAAGTTAGAAAAATTATTTTCTACAAAAAACTTAGATATTTTTCTCTTGTCTAAGCATTTAATTCATCTTGATCAATGCTTTATTCTGTGCATCAACCACAGCAACAGCCACCATGTTGACAATTTCATCAACACTAGCCCCCAGCTGCAAGATATGCACAGGCTTACTTAACCCAAGTAAAATAGGGCCGATTGACTCTACTCTATCTACTTGCTTCATTAATTTGTAAGTAATATTTGCTGCTTCCAAATTTGGAAAAATTAAAACATTTACTTTTTTACCGTTGAGTTTTGAAAAAGGAAACTCTTTAGCTAACAATTCTGGATTCAATGCAAAATCTGCTTGTAACTCTCCATCTACTACTACATTTGGAAAGTTTCTATGAATATAAGCCACTGCTTCTCTTATTTTGGCAGAGCTTTCTGATTTTGCTGAACCAAAGTTAGAAAAACCTAACATGGCAATGTTGGGCTTCATTCCAAACATTTTTGCTAATACAGAAGTTAACTGGGTAATTTTCGCTAAGTCTTTAGCTGATGGATCTATATTAATAGTAGTATCTGCTAAGAATATTGGCCCTTGCTTGGTAAGCATTAGATTCGTCGCAGCAACTCTGGTAACCCCTTTATCCTTCTCTATAAGCTCTAACATTGGTTTTACTACTGATGCATACGGTCTCGAATACCCAGAAATCAACGCGTCTGCTTCTCCACTATTCACCATCATAGCAGCAAAATAGTTACGTTCTCGCATTAATTTTTGTGCTTGCAGCAAGGTTACTCCTTTACGTTGACGTGTCTTCCAAAAGATTTCAGCATATCGATTTCTCGTAGGCTCTTGTTCGTCCGTTTTCGGATCAATTATCGACACATCTCCTGTAAACCCTAGTTCTTCTTTTAATTCAAGAATCACCTCTTTTCTTCCTAATAAAATAGGAATACCGATTTTCTCTTCATATACCCTTTGTGCTGCCTTCAAAACATCTAAATGATCTGCTTCAGCAAACACCACTCGCTTAGGATCTTTTTTAGCTCGGTTATGTAGCAATCTAATTTCCTTACTACCTGTCCCCGATCTATCCATAAGCTCTTCTCTATATTTTTCCCAATCAGTGATAGGCTCTTGTGCAACCCCTGATTCCATTGCCGCTTTAGCTATAGCGGGTGGTATTTCGTATATTAACCTTGGGTCGAATGGCTTGGGAATGATATAATCTTTACCGAAAGAAAGACTTACCTCATCATAAACTATATTCACTTGTTCTGGCACCGATTTTTTAGCCAATTCTGCCAAAGCCAAAACTGCTGCCATTTTCATTTCTTCGTTTATTTTCGTTGCTCTTACATCCAAAGCACCTCTAAATATAAAAGGAAACCCTAATACATTATTTACCTGATTAGGATGATCTGAACGCCCTGTTGCCATGATAATATCATCTCTAGTGGCCACTGCTAAATCATACGATATTTCTGGTTCTGGATTTGCCATGGCAAATACTATCGGATTTTTTGCCATAGATAAAAGCATTTCAGGACTCACAACATTACCTTTTGAAAGTCCAATAAAGACATCCGAATTAAACATGGCTTCCTCTAAGTTATTCACGTCTACATCCGTAGCAAATTCTTCTTTTTGAGACGTTAAATTACCTCTATCTTTTCTAATAACCCCTTTACTATCACACATGATAATATTTTCCTTCTTAGCACCCAATGCTATATAAAGACGGGTACAAGAAATTGCCGCTGCACCAGCACCATTGACTACAATCTTTACTTTTGTAATATCCTTTCCATTTATTTCTAAGGCATTTTTCAAAGCTGCAGCAGATATAATAGCCGTACCATGTTGGTCATCGTGCATCACAGGAATATCCAACTCCTCCTTCAAACGGGTTTCTATTTCGAATGCCTCAGGAGCTTTGATGTCTTCTAAGTTAATTCCCCCAAAAGTAGGTGCTATCGCTTTTACGGTCTCTACAAACTTATCTACATCAGTAGCGTCTACCTCAATATCAAATACATCTATATCCGCAAAAATTTTAAATAACAAACCTTTTCCTTCCATTACAGGTTTAGAAGCTTCTGGCCCAATATCACCGAGCCCTAACACAGCAGTTCCATTGGAAATTACAGCTACTAAATTGCTCTTTGCGGTATATTTATACACATTATCTTTATTCTTCGCTATTTCTAAGCAAGGCTCTGCTACTCCTGGGGAATATGCCAATGATAGGTCATGCTGCGTTGCATATTTTTTTGTAGGTACAACTGCTATTTTCCCTGGCTTAGGTTTTGCATGATACAATAAAGCTTCTCGCCTTTTTCTAGATTCGCTCATAATGGTTTTGTTTGTATGAACTTACAAATATACATTTTGTAACGAAGTAACATAATATTGTTTTAAAGTTGTTTGTTTTATTTTAAAATAACGTGATCGAAACCCTATTATCAGTAAAAAAACACCTATAAAAACTCATTCTTTTTGTTGTTTTAAGCCTTATAAAACACCCTAAATATTTTATTTTTGTTAACGAACTTAAACTTAAAAAAATGAACACCAACCTATCCCCTAGGCCTACCCAAATTATTAATGAAGAAGTTAAATGGGACACCTCAAAAACGATTATTAGTAAAACGGATTTACAGGGAACTATTTTGTACATGAACGACACTTTTGAGGAAGCTTCTGAGTATAATAAAATTGAACTTATTGGTGAGCCACATAATATTATTAGACATCCTGATATGCCCAAAGTAATTTTTAAAACCCTATGGAATTCATTGAAAAGGGAAGAGAATTTTCACGCTATCATCAAAAACCTTTCTAGAACGGGCCGTTATTATTGGGTGATCACTGATTTTGAAATTGAACGAGACGATCAAGGAAAAGCTACAGGTTATACAGGTAGAAGAAAAGCTATTCCACAAGAGATTATCAAACAAATAGCCCCTCTCTATAAAACGCTTTTAGAAATAGAACAGATAAAAGGTGAAAAAGCTAGTGAATTGTATTTTGAGGCTTATCTAAAAGAAGAAATCAAGAAAAATTACGATCAATTTGTAGTGGATTTGTTTAATGAAGTTAAAGAGGAAAATCCTGAAAAAGAAATAAAAAGCAAGTTTAAAAAAGGACTTAATTGGTTTTTCTTTGGGGAATATGAATAATATTCGTTAGCTAAGATATAGTAGAGAAAACTGTTTATTGAAACAGTTCTCTCTTTTTTAACTTTTAAGCTATTACCTAGTTATTATTCCCTAATCTCTCTTGTATTTCTTTAGATACATTTGCTCTTTTCTTCTCTTTACTATATTTTGAACCAAAATTATAAGTTAACTGTAAATACACATTTTGGCGTGACCAATCGCTTCTCACATCTGTATCAATATTTCCATAATCAATTCTTCCTACAAACTCTCGATTCAACAACTCTTCCACTCCTCCATTTACTTTTAGCTTACCTTTCATAAAACTCTTACTAATAGCAAAACTCATACCAGCCAACCAATCATGAACTATCTGCCCTTGAAGCCCTCCTGAAGTATAATATCCTGATAATTCAGCATTCATTTCCCATGGCAACTCGTATTCAATATTTGTATACCAAGTCAAACTCCAAAGAGATAAAGATAATTTCGGCATTAACATTACCGATTCATAAGAGTTATAATTAACAATAAAACCTGAATACCCATCCAACCCCCTGAGAAAATTTAAAGGAGCAAAAGCTCGAAAATTCCAATTTTTATTTTTTGCTAAATTTACAGTTACTCCATAAGTTTGAGCTGTATCATCATTCTGAGAAACTAGTTCAAACAACACATCGGATGTTTCTCTATACCCTACACTGAAAAAAGGTTTCTCAAGATAGGTAAAACTAAACTGGAAATTATCTGTAAAGGAAGGTCTAAGTGCTGCATTTCCTTGACTATAGGTATAGGGATCATAAAAAAACACAAAAGAATTTAAAGAACTATAATCTCGACGTTGAATTCGATTACTATAAGCTACATTTATTCCTAATTTTTCATTAATTTTCCTCCCTAGACTAGCACTTGGAAATATTCTTGATATTTCTCTACTTCTTGTGGTATTCGAATTTGTGGATGTTCCTTTAGTAATACTCCTTTCCCAACGAAGCCCAGCTGTAAAATTCCATTTATTATACACAATTGACGTCTTGGAATATAATGCTAAAATATCTTCCTCTACTAAAAAGCTATTACTTTCTTCCTCTTTTTTCTCAAATACTCCGTTTTTATTTCTAGGTTGTGATTCTAAATAACTATCCGTATCTACATCCATATATTTACCTCCAAGCATCCAATTAAAACCATCATTTACTATTCTCTTATAATCAGCCTTATATGTTAAAATTTTATATTTCCCATCTTGAATATAGCGCTGGTCTTTAAAAGGCACTTCACTAGCTCCTAACTTATGTAAAGTGCTAGTGTTTCCATTATGATAATTTACATAATCAAGGTCCACAACCAACCTATCAACATCATCGCTATACTCATAATACGGATTCACAGTAAGAACCGTTTGTTTTCTATCAAAAACATTATCCGTGAATAAAACACCTGCTATACTATCAGTCTGCACTCTTGTTCTATTAGAAGTAATTCTATCTGAATCTGTGTGTCTCCTTCTAATACTCAATCCAATACTATTTTTGGGTGAAAGATGATAATCTATACTACCATTTATTCTAAAATTTACTGGATCATAGGGAGAGGTTGTTGATTGACTATAAATCCCTCCTCTTACTCTCCTTGTTAAAAATAAATCATCCCTCCAACCAGTTTTTTTATACCCTGATGACAAATGCCAATTCACTTTTCCTTTATAACTAGATAAAGAAGCACTCACCCCGTATTCTGGAGTGTTATCATAACCCGAATAAAGTTTTGTGTTTCCGTGCGTACCAATTTGTACATTCTTCTTTAAAATAATATTAATAATCGGACCTGAACCATCTGCATCAAATTCAGCTCCAGGCTGTTGTATTAATTCAACTTTTGCAATGTTATCCGCAGGAAAGTCTCTTAATAAAGAACTAGTATCCATATAATTAGTTGTTTTCCCGTTGATAAAAATTCGAATACCCTGCTGTCCTGCATAACTTAATTTTCCATTTGCTACTATCACTCCTGGTACTTTTTTCATCACGCCCTGCAAGTTTGTAGTAACCATAGTAGAGTTCTCTAAGTCCACAATTAGTTTCTCAGCAGTTTGCCGAATGACAGGTTTAGAAGATTTTATAACAACTTCTCCTAAAATTTCTGACTCTTCTTCCATTACAAAATTAACCGTTTTGTTTTTATTCTCTAATAATGTAAATAATTTATTTTTTTGTGTTTTGAACCCTAAAACAGAGACCTCTATCCAATATTTCCCATTTGGTACTTTTTCAAAACGGTAGCTACCACCATCATCACTTATTGTTCCTGCAACAACTTTATTGATGGATGAATGAAGCACCACATTAGTATAAGGCAAAGGATTACTTGATACGTCTGTTATTTTTCCTGAAATTTGGTTTTGACAAAAAGTCATAGTGGTCTGTAGTAATACCACTAGAGTAATAGCTTTTTTTATTTTCATTTAAACGTTATTTGATTTCTCTTACTTTTTCTACTGCTGATCTTATTCTTCCTACTCCTTTATCATAATCAACGTTATTCTTATATTATACAAACTTAAAAAAATCTTTTTTTAATCCTATACTAATTTTTATACTGAACATTTTATTTCTTCCATTATAAATTTTATAACTCTTGTTTTAAATATTCCTCTGAGAAAAGTAAATACAACTATCAATTCTACGATATAAAAAATTTTAATCTTTTTATATATTTAACTGACTCTTTACTAATTCATAATATTCTTTCCTATTCATAATTAGTTCTTCATGACATCCTACCTCAACAATTTTTCCTTTTGACAATACTATTATTTGATCAGCATTTTGTACTGTACTTAATCTATGCGCAATTAATATAACTGTTTTATTTTTAAACAGTTCCTGCAAACTATTATGGATTTTTTTCATTAACAACATCTAAAGAAAAACTTGCTTCTTAAAAATTAATATTTAACCTAAAACTTTCCTAAGAATCGGGAATATCATACTCAACCAACCCCTGATAAAATCCTAAAATCAAATTGGTTAATAATCTCGAAAAAACACTTTAAAATTCCTTTCTCTTATCTTTTTAAATTTTTATATCTTGCCTTCAAAAATTACGCAATTGGACTTAAAAGGAATTTTACTACTCATACTTTTTTTTACATTTTTTTTTGTTTGTTCACAACAATTAAATACAAGTACTCTAAGTTACCATCATATTGAAAATATAATAGAAAACTCAAAGTCAGACTCTATAAAGGAAAGGTTTTCAAATATTCTAATAACAAAGGGAAAAGTAGAGAATAACTTAGAAAAAATAAATAAAGGCTATAACTATCTACTAGAAATTTATTCTCATAGTCAAAAGGGAGTTGAATATGCAGACAGCATTATTCAAACCGCTAAAAAAATGAAAGATGAAAATTTAACCTCGAGAGGATATCTAAAAAAAGGCATTGAGCTTTTTTATATAGCAAAATACAAACCAGCACTAAAAAATTACATGATAGCTAATAACTTTGCTTTAAAAAAAGAAAACTCTTTTTTACGATTAAAAATAAAACATTACATCGCTTCCCTTAAAAACGCAGTCCATGAAAAAGAAGAAGCTCTTAAACTATTTAAAGAAAATTTACTTTTTTTTAATGACTCTAATATTCAGCGAAAACATCCCAAACAATACCTAAGATCATTATTTTCTTTATCAAATTCATACAATGCAAACCACTTACCAGATTCATCATTAACATACACCAAAATAGGAATTAAAGAATCTCTAAAAGAGACTAACAAATATCTATATCCTTTCTTTGTATTATCTTCTGGCGTGTCTTTAAAATTAAAAAATCAATATAATACGGCCATAGATAGCTTACTAAAGGGAATTTCTTTGTTAAAAAACCAAAAGAAAGCATTATCTGACAGTTATTTTTTCTTAAGTGAGGCTTACTCGATGAATAATGAAAAAATTAAATCAATTAAATATCTAAAAAAAATAGATTCTATTTACGATAAAGACCCTACAGTGATTTCTCGAGCAAAAAAAGCAAATATCTTATTGCTTAAATACTACGAAAAAATTAATGACCCTATAAACCAACTTAAAAGTATAAAAAAAGCTATTAAAATAGATAGTATTATTCATGTCGAACACAAAGACCTAAACAAAAAAATTATAAAAGAATACGAAATACCAAATCTTTTATTAAAGAAAGAACAATTAATAAAACGACTTAACAAAGAGAACACAGCTTCTAAAAACTGGTTTATAATTTTGATATTTACTTCTTGTTTTTTAATAATTTTTTCTATTGTAAGCGTAAAAAAAAATATCAACAATAAAAAAAAATATCATTTATTAATAAAAAACTCTCAAACCAACCCTGAAAAAAGTAACATTACAAAAACTGTCACTGCTACTGGGTTATCAGAAGACTTAGTAAAAAGTATTCAATTAGCATTAGAAAAATTCGAAAACTCTAACAAATTTACCAAAAAAAAATACACTCTTCATTCTCTCGCCAAGGAACTAAAAACTAATAGCAGTTATTTATCGAAAGTTATTAATTCAACCAAAAACTCTAACTTTTCAAATTATATAAATAATCTAAAAATAGATTTTGCGATAAAAAAATTAACTGAAGATAAAAAATTCAGATCATATACCATAAAAGCAATAGCTGAAGAAGTTGGCTTTAATAAAGCTCAATCATTTTCAACAGCTTTTAATAAAAAAACTGGAATTAACCCTTCGTACTTTATCAAACAACTAAATACTACTAAAACAATAAAATACAGTCAAAAACCTTAATGAAATTTATAAGTTTCATTATACATAAGTTTTCACTTTTAAAGAGAAGACTTACTTTTGAATTGAATAAAAATTTGTTAATAATGAAAAACGGAAAAAACAAAAAAACAAATTCGATATCAAAATTAAAGTTCAAAAAATTTGAAATTGCTAAAATTACCAAACTATAACTGGAGGAGATTCAGAAGGGGATAATGATAATACTATTTCTGATGAATAATTAGTAGTTTTTTCACTAAATACCTAATCAACTTTATTGAAATTATGAGTAAACTTATAAAACTACTTACACTCTTTATTTTTTTCCAGTGTAAAAAAATGGATTTTATATCAAGTAACATTGTCCCCATTAAAAAAGTAACAGACACTATATTTCACACAAAAATAGAAGATCCATATCGTTACATGGAAAACCTTAATGATTCGATTGTTATTGACTGGCTTCAAAAAGAAGAAAAGTGTTCAAAAAGTATAATAGAAAGTATTTCTAATTACCAAATATTTCTAAATGAAATTACCCAGAATTATAAGACAGTAGCATATTCCATTTCAAAACACAAAATAATCGGTAATCGATACTTTTATATAAAACAAAAAACAAAGGAAACAACTCCTAAATTATATTACAGAGATGGCTTTTCTGGCATAGAAAAACTAATTTATACCTCAAAAGAAAATTATTTAATCAATTACATCCAACCTTCATGGGATGGACTTAAAGTTGCTGTAGGGCTTACCAAAAATGACAAAGAATTTACTGATGTAATAGTGATTGATGTCAAGACAAAAAAAGTATTAAAAGGAATTGCCAGTAATTCATTTCCTACAAACTTAGGTGGTTTAGATTGGCTTCCTGATAATTCTGGATACATTTACACCTATGTCCCTATTACAAACCCAAAACAAAAAGGGTATTTACAGAATTCTAAAGCTATTATCTATAAAATAAATGGAGATACCTTAGATATATTCTCCAAAAAAAATAATCCAAAAATTAACTTTAAAGAGCAAGATTTCCCTTTAATCTACCTGACCAACCCAAAAAATAAATTCACTCTCGGAGCTGTAGCCAGTGTAAACAGATACAGAGACACTTATTATATCAAAACTAATGATTTAATTAACGAAAAAAACAATTGGAAACTTTTATTTACAAAAGAAGAAGAAATTAGAAATTTTATAATAAATAATGAGGAACTTATATACAAAACCTCAAAGAATGCAACAAATTATAAGATTTGTAAAACCTCATTATTAAATCCTGATTTTGAAAACCCAACTGTATTGGTTTATGAAAACTCATCTGAGGTTATTACTGACTTTTGCTTAACTTCTGATGGATTATTTTTTGTAAAAACCAAAAACGGGGTAATTGCAAAACTATATCATTATAAAAATAAAAACATAACACACATATCAACACCAAAATCCTCAGGAAATATCAAACTATCATCAAAGGGCATACAACATGATGAATTATGGGTTACTCTTAAAGGATGGACAACCCAAAACGAAAGATACCTTTATAATTTCAAAAAAAATTCTTTCAAAAAAGAAAACTTAAACTCAAACATCTCCTCACTCGACAATTTAATCGTAAAGGAAGTTGAAGTCACCTCACATGACGGTATAAAAGTTCCATTATCAATAATCCATAAAAAGAATCTAAAATTAAACTCAAATAATAGACTTCTAATTTATGGATACGGAGCCTATGGTTATTCTCAAAAACCTAAGGTTAATAACTACTTAGTAAATTGGGTCAATCAAGGAGGGATATATGCAATAGCCCATGTAAGAGGTGGTGGTGAAAAGGGATACAAATGGAGAAAAGGAGGATATAAAACAACCAAACCAAATACATGGAAAGATTTTATCTCTTGTACAGAATATTTAATAAATAAAAAATATACTAATCCAAAAAAAATAGCGATTATGAGCAGAAGTGCTGGAGGAATTCTAATAGGAAGGGCTATTACAGAAAGACCTGACCTATTCAAAGCAGCTATCATCCAAGTAGGAAAAATTAATACTCTACGTTCAGAATTTGGCCAAAATGGAAAAAATAGTATTAAAGAATATGGCACCATAAAAGATTCTATAGAATTTAAAGCTCTCCTAGAAATGGATGCTTATCATCATATTAATAACAATATCACTTACCCTTCAATATACCTTACTGCTGGAATGAATGATGCAAGAGTTCCCGCGTGGCAACCTGGTAAATTTGCTGCAAGACTTAAATCTGTTAAAACTAAAAAAAAACCCGTCTTGTTATCCGTTGATTTTAAAGGAGGGCATGGTTTCGATTCGTCTACTGAAAAAAGAAACCAAGAATTAGCAAAAATTTTATCTTTTGCACTATGGCAAACAGGACATCCTGATTTCCAAAAAAAACATTAAAAACATCACAAACCTTAAAGTTTGTGTGACAACATAAACTTTAAGGTTATTCATAAAGTAAACATCCTTAACAAAAAACTAATTAAAAACTACTCCTCTACCTGTAAAAAAGAAATATTGCGTTGCAACCCTGAAAACTTTGTTCTTTTTACAGCCGATTTTTTAAACACCTTACTAAAGGTTTCTTGTGTCAGCTCTTGCCAATCTCTTTTTGTCATATCCAACAATAAATTATGCGGTTCAAACAGCGGTTCTGAATGAGGTTTCGAAAAACGATTCCACGGACACACATCCTGACAAACATCACAACCAAACATCCAATTTTCTATCTGCCCCTTAAAACTAGTTGGAATTGCATCCCGTAATTCGATCGTCAAATACGAAATACACTTACTACCATCAACGGTATTATTCGGCAAAATAGCCTGTGTAGGACAAGCATCAATACAACGCGTACATTTACCACAATGGTCCGTAGCAAAAGGAGCATCATACGCCAACTCTAAATCAATAATTAGCTCTGCTAGAAAAAAAAACGACCCTTGTTGTTTTTGAATCAATAGAGAATGTTTTCCGTTCCAACCGAGTCCAGCCTTCTCTGCCCAAGCCCTTTCCAACACTGGAGCAGAGTCTACAAAACAACGTCCAGACACCTCTCCGATCTCATCATTGATTAATTGCAATAATTCTTTCAACTTGTCCTTGATCACATAATGATAATCTTGCCCGTAAGCATATTTTGACACCTTATAGGTATTTTGTTGCTGATTTTCTTTAGGAAAATAATTATAGGACAAAGAAATAACCGATTTTGCTCCCTCAACCAATAAGGTAGGATCAAGTCGCTTATCAAAATGGTTCTCCATATAATGCATTTCACCATGAAAGCTGTTTTTTAGCCATTTTTCCAACCTCGGAGCTTCCTCTTCTAAAAATTCAGCCTTTGCAATACCACATCCCAAAAACCCTAACCTATCGGCATGTTTTTTTATAAAATGGGTGTATTGCTCTTTTGTATTCATTTGTATACGATTCAAACTTCCTTGAAAAAACATTCGCTCTTTCCCGTAGCTATTATTAACATTTACAAATATACTTATAACCCACATAAAACAAGACAAGGCTTACTCACCCCCTAAAAAGCAATCATTTTTTAGAAAAATGTTTGTTTTTTCTTCTAAACACATAATTAATTCCTTACAACTCTACATTTAGTAATAACCAAAGACTATCCCTACACAAAAAAAACCTCACTAAACAGAAAATTTTAGAACTTACCCTAACAATTTCAATACTTTATAAAAAAACACTTATCACAAAAAACAAATATAAAATTTATATTTTTCACAAAAAACAACCCTTTAAAACACATAAACAACAAACAATATGTTATAAATTGCGAAACAACCCAAACAAAACTTTTAACAAAAATAAAAATAATATTAACTTTATTCGTTATAGCTTTCATCTTTTCTTGCAATCAAAATGAAACTATCAGTTCTTCAGTAGAAGAAAACGATATCATTAACTTAAAACACTTAGAAAAAAAACCTACCTTTTCTTTCCCCATCTCAAGCAAGGAAGAAAAAAGAAGCTTTGTTTTAATGATAAACAAACAAAAACTAAAATTCAATCTTAAAGCATCTGAATCTAGTATCTATGGAAAGCAAAGAATGTTTTTTGGAGAAGTTCTCGCTGAAAACAACGATCTCGGAACTGCTGCAATGATGATCGGTGAAAATGGTTTCGATCTGACCTATACACTAAACAACCAAGTGTTCGGTATTAAAAACAAAGAAAAACTTGACTTAGGTCATGAGGATTACGAGACTATTAAAAACAAACGAAAAAAAACTAAACAACAACAGTTTTCTCCAATAATTGAAGGAAAACATTATGATTTAATCGACTTAAGAAACCATAGAGCAAAAAGACTTTGCAGAAATGAAACAATTCTTGATTCTTTTAAAAACAAAGACAATAACACCTCTGAGCTAAATAGTACTAAGGCTCTGAATACCCCCTATACTTATTACCTTTATAACCTTTATATGGATTATTCATTTTATTACCCTTATAGCCTACTATACCTTTCTCAATCATTAAAAGATATCGACTCACGAATACGCATTACCGTTCAAGATCACCCGCTTAAAACACAAGCAAAAAGAGGTCACAATCAAAATTTAAAACAAGCCTACGAAAGAGCTGTTTTAAAAAACAACAATGCTTATCAACAGTTAAATGCTGCCAGTAACTTTTTAAGACAGTATAGACGAATGGGACAAGTTCCTTCAAGAAAAAGTGCAACTATGTTACTTTATGAATACAGTTGGAACGAAGGAATAAACGGACTAGCCAATCGAGGAACCTATGCTCAATCAAGCGGCTGGAAAAAATATCAATCCGTTTTTATTGCTCGTGATGATTTGTCCACTACTTTAGCCCATGAAGCAGGACACAATCTTGGTGCTAACCACTCAAGCTACACCTTCGGACTCATGTATCCATCCGGAAGTTTTCTCACTTCACAATATCACAAATCAGCATCTAATAAAGCAACAATAAGAATGACACTTAGTAGGTAATACTTTCTATTGACAATACGTACGCTAAAAACCATTGAAACAAGAAATAAGAGCTTCAAATGAAGCTCTTATTTCTTGTTTCAATTTATACTTTTTAACTATTTTGTAATCGTCATTTTTAACGCCGATTCGTAATAAGAATGAAGATAGCTTTTCATCTTTCTCTTTGGAATATATGATGGGTAGACCAAAAAATACAAATGCTCCACAAAAACCCTCACTTCTATTGGTGAAAAAGATGTTTTTAATTTTTTTAAACTTTTCCCAAACTCTCTAATTAAAATTTCTTCCTGAGAAAGTACTTCAGAAGGAATTGGCACCATATTTCCTTCTAATATTGTAGTAATATCATTTATCGAAGCTTCTAATTTTAGAGATAAATTTTCCGTTTGTTCTCCAAAATCATCACTTACATTTATCATTTCATAATGTACTACACTTATATCATTATCCCTACATGACATTACACCAATTCCTACAATAATCAGAAGAACACATTGTAAAACTCTTATACTCATCTCTTAGTTATTTTTTTTGATTATTTCATTAATTAACGCATCTCCCGGATAATCCATTGCTACTATTCCTGTCTTACGAATATCGTTTTGTTTTAGATAGTCTAATAGATAATAATTTACATACTTTGCTGCGTAATACGGATACACCACCCCTAAACTACTACTTCCACTCGAATGATTAATAACCAACCTTGATGTATCGTCTTTATATTTCACCATAAAATCTCTTACTTGCTCAAATTTCCACCATCGATACCAAGCCCATTTGATATCCCAATTATCCTGCTTTGGCATAGCCCTCCATCTTATACCTGGCAATCCAGATACATTTTCTATTAACACAGTTTTTTTTCGAATCTCTTTTAGATAATGAGGCACATTACTATTGGTATAAAAATAATGACTCCCATGGTCATTCATATATTTTTTAAAACGCCCCACAAAGCCACGATCATCAATAGAATTATCTTCTCTTTTTATTCTCATAAAAACCGCTTCTCGAGGATTATTATTCAAAAAATTAATCACTTGCGTCAAAACACCATCCAAATCAATATGCTGATAAAATATACCATGATAGACATACAACTTCTTATCTGGCGTATTATAACTCAACCTTATGTCTAAATACCTAATTCCTGCCTTCAATTGATTTGCAATAGATAATGATTGACAAGCAACTGCAACACCTCCATATCTAGCTCCAGAATCATGTGTGCCGGGAATTGACAGTGTAGTTACACGCTTGTAATCTGACAAAGATGCCATCCAATTCGATTTTTGATTTCTGGTATCAGCCGTCCAATTATAATAATCATATTGTGCGTGTGATTCTTGTAATAGTAAAACTAATACCATGAGAATTACACTTTTTTTCATTTGACCCAATGTTTAAATTACATACAATGGTACTACTTATAACACTAAAAAAGAGAATTCTACATTAAAAACAAATGCGTTATTTAAATGATTAACAGTATTTTATTTGTAAAAACCACCAAGTTCAACAAGAATATTAAAATAACATACACCCAATTACTCAAACACACCAAAATACCTCACTAACTACTTTATACACTGAAAAAACCTATGACATTTTATATGATTCTAATACCTTACAACAAAACTCTAATATAGAATTTGGCATAAAAAACTACACTTAGATCTTTTTTTCTTCCACAAAAAAACTAACTTTATGCTAAACACTTCTTCGCTCTATACGTAATTTTTATTATCGAAATAGCATAGCGTTGCCATTTTACCATAAAGATGATCAACAAACGACTTTTAATAAAACATTTACTATCCAAGAATGATGAGAATAGTTTTTATGACAAAAAGCAAAAGCTTTCACTTCATTCAAAAGAAGGGAAAGCTAAATTCGTCAAACATGTTTGTGCCTTATCCAATTCCAATTTAGAAAACAACTCTTATATTGTAATTGGTGTTCAAGATGAGGACAATAAAATTGTAGGAGTAGATTTTTTTGACGATAGCAAAATACAGCATTTAGTAAACGCCTATTTAAAAAACCCTCCTAAGATAGAGTATGCCAATGTACCTTTTCCTCGTTTACCTCGTTACAAGGTAATTGGGCTGGTTACAATTTTTCCAAACAATGCTATTTCTTCACTTGCTAAAACCGCTTGGAAATACCCTAAAGGAACCGTTTTTTATCGAAGTGGAAGCAATTCATTACCCTTAGAAAGTGGTTTTGAATTGAAAAACACGAACAAACCCATTGTAGCAGCTTTGGAAAAAAGTGCTCAAAACAATATTGAACTGGTACTAAACGGGGTATTTGATTTTTTTCAAAGCCACAAAGAAGAATACACCCCACAATACAAAGTATTTAAGGAGCATTTCGTACTATGCTGGGCAGGAAAAAAAACGATTATAAATGGAGAAACTTATTTTTCTAGAGTAGATATTGAACTTATTAACGAACAAATAAAGATCTTTTATTCAACATTAGACGATGTCAAAATCTCACACAATTCAAACTCCTTTATCATTACCGAATATATCAAATTAGGCATCGATCAAATACAAAAACATTACCCGCTAGAAAAGACAATTATTCATTTTAAGGATAATGGTATCCATGATATTGCTTCGGAATTTTTATTTGAAGCCCCAAAATTCGATCAAAAAATATTAGATCATATATACAACAACAACAACCGCATTGTTCGAAAAATAGAAAAAGACACTCCTTTATCTGTTACTGAATACGAAGACATTAATAAGCTTCCTACTTCTTATTTAATTTGTTTTCTAAATGGCTTCCCGAAAGCTATGGAACAACTAAAAAAAACAAAAAATTACATCAAGAACATGGCAGACAAAACTACTTACGTAAAATATAAAGATGTAATGCGAATCTTAAGAAAAGTAACGTATAACTAAATCTATACGTTACTTTCCATTTATATTACAAGTGTGCATGGATATACATTAATCCAACATTGCCACCACCCTAGCAGGCGCTGCTGAAGCACCAACAATCTTAAGTGGAAATACAGCAATTTTAAACCCTGTATATGGTAAAGCATCTAGGTTTACCAATTGCTCCATGTGACAATACTCTTTATTTTTTCCTACCAAATGTGCCTCCCAAAACAATGCAGCATCTTTTGTTTTTTTGGCTTTTTCGATCATATACGGAAGTGGAATATCCCAACCCCAAGAGTCAATACCCATCACCTTAACTCCTTGATTTATTAACCATTCAGTTGCTTCGGCACTCATACCTGTTCCTTTTTTATGAAAATCTTTCTGCCCGTTAAACTTATCTCTTCCTGTTTTTATCAAAACAATCATTTTGGGGCGAATTTCTAGTTGATTTTCTTTCAAAAAACCTTGAATATCACTAACCGTTATAGGATCAAAATCAACTTTGTGCTTCATATCAATAACAATACCTTCCCCAAAACACCACTCTAAAGGCACCTCATCAATAGTTTTAGATCTTTCACCATTGGTCGTCGGTGAATAATGCCAAGGAGCATCAATATGGGTGGTCGCATGCACCCCCATTTGCTTGATTGTATCATCTGCCCAACCTGTAAAATCTTTGGGAAACAATTTAAACGGCAACCCTAAAGCCCGAATTAACCATTTCGCTTTTCGATGAGGCTTGTGTTTAATTTTCACCTTCATAAACCAAGGATCCTCCTTGTTATACTGAATTGGCTTAGATAAGTCTATAATTTTCATTGAAGTTAGTTTTTTATCTTGACAACATTATTCTTTACTCATTTCAAAAACAATTTCTCCTCCATTTGCAATATCTTTATGAGAAAGCAACCACCCGTTTAACTTTTTACCATTAACAGTAATGCTTTTTACATAAATATGATCTTTACTTTGATTATTAGCTACAACAGTCAAAATTTTCCCATTCTCTAAATGAATGGTAGCCTTTTTCACCTTTGGACTTCCTATAGCATAATAAGGAGACCCCGGAGTAACAGGGTAAAATCCTAAACTACTAAAAATATACCAAGCACTCATTTGTCCCGCATCATCATTACCACACAATCCTTCTACCGTATCGGCATACATCGTATCCATAATCATTCTTACACGTTGTTGCGTTTTTTTAGGGTGCCCTGTCCAATTATATAAATAAGGAATATGGTGTCCTGGCTCGTTACCATGCACGTAATTTCCTATAATTCCGTCTCGGGTAATGTCTTCATGTTTTGCGATATACTTATCGGCTATCTCAGTTGTAAACAATTCATCCAATTGCTGACTAAATTTTTCTTTACCCCCCATCATTTCGACCATTTTAGCTACGTCTTGCGGCACGTAAAGTCCATAATTCCATGCATTTCCTTCAATAAAACCTTGTCCGTGGGTATCCATAGGGTCAAAGTCTTTTCTAAAAACGCCATTTGCCAATTTTGGTCGCATAAACCCAATACTTGGATCGTAGACATTTTTATAATAGGCTGACCTTTGTAGGTATTCTTTTTTAACCGTTTCATCTCCAACTTTATCTGCTATTTGTGCAATACACCAATCGTTATAAGCATATTCCAATGTTTTTGACACCGAAGAATGACTTTTATCATCAGGAACATATTGATACTTCATATAATCTCCAAGCCCATCAAAATAGCTTACTGTAGCTGTATTAGTGGAAGCTATCAGGGCTCTTTTTACATTAAAATCTCCTACATTTTTTACTAAAGCATCCGCTATCACCGAAGTTGCATGGTAACCAATCATACACCAGTTCTCATTTGCATAATGACTCCAAATAGGCAACATTTTGTGAACACTCTGATCATGATGTGCTAACATTGATTTAATCATGTCATTGTTCCTTTTGGGCTGTAAGATATTGTATAATGGATGCAATGCTCTATATGTATCCCATAGTGAAAAAATAGTATAATTTGCAAAACCTTCTGAGGCATGTATATTTTGATCCAACCCTCTGTATTTCCCATCTACATCTTCGTAAATAATTGGCGACAAACAAGTATGATAAAGCGCTGTATAAAAAGTAGTTTTATCATTTTCCGTCAATGTTTCGACAGCTACTTTTTCCAATTCCTTATTCCATTTAGCTTTGGTATTTTCTTGTACTTGAGAAAAATTCCAATGCGGTATTTCTGCCTTTAAATTTCTCAAAGCACCTGCTGAACTTACAGGAGATAACGCAAATTTTACTTTTATTTTCTCTCCTTCTTTCGTATCGAAATTAAAATAAGCTCTAATATCTTTTCCTGCCATTTCAGGAAAATTTTCTTGTTGATTAAATCGTCTGTAAAAACCATCATACGTCTCTTTGTTATATTTCTTATGGCCGTAACTTTTAAAAGGTTTTGAAAACGCCATTGCAAAAAAGACTTTTTTAGTTCGTGCCCACCCCTTGGTTTGCCTATATCCAGTAACTAGCGAGTCATTTTCTACGCGAATAAACGTCCACACATTTTTATTATCATGGTGGTATACATTATATACCATATCTAAGATAACATGCGCATTGTCCGATTTCGGAAAAGTATACTGATGAAAACCAACTCGTTCACTTGCTGTCAATTCTGCTTTAATATTGTAACTCTCTAAATCAACACTATAATACCCTGGGGAAGCTTTCTCTGCTTTATGATGAAACGTTGAATAAAAACCTTTGGCTCCTTCTTTCGTTTTTAAGGGATCTAACACCAATTTACCCGTAGTAGGCATGACTAAAAAATCACCTAAATCGGAATGCCCTGTTCCACTAAAATTGGTATGTGCAAAACCAATAATTGTCGAATCTTTATGCTGATAACCTGCACAGTATTCGTAGGTTTCTTTATTGTAACTTCCATCCTCACGAAACATTACCTCAAAATTTGTTTGAGGACTTAATTGCACCATTCCAAATGGAGCAGTTGCTCCTGGGAATACATGCCCCATTTTACTTGTTCCAATAAGCGGATTTACATATTTTGTATAATCTTTAGCAATAGTTTTTACCGTTTGCTTGTTCGCTTTGGGTGACGGATCTTTAGATTTACAACTAATACAAAAAAGGTGTAAAATCGTTACACATAAGAAGAATAAGGATGTTTTTTTCATTTTTAAAATAAAAATAGGTTAGTAGGACATTTTTTACCCTAAAAAATACATTTGAATTCTTTTGACTGCCTTCTTTTCATTCTACTGAAAAGCAACATTAGTCTGAATTCATCACAAGGGGCATCTTGCCCAAAGGTAGCAATACGTTTTAATATCAACAAAAAAAGAAGCATCACTTATTCAGTGACACTTCCTTTCGTAGTATTTATAGTACTTTATATCAATCTATATCTTTCCTCCATTTAATTTATCTTGCCAATTAGCCAACTCTTGCCATTTCCCTTCAAAAGCCAAACGGGCTTGATCAGGCCAAGTATCAGGTTTGTGTAATCGAAACCTTTCCCCTCCTGCTTTTAGTATTTCTTCGCATTTTTCTATTGAAGTTTCAGACAATGCTTTCCACGTAGTAACACCAGCAAAATGAAATAACTCTTCGATTTTAGGTCCTATTCCTTCGACAATTTTCAAGTCATCTTCCTTTATTTTTTTACCAAAAATAGCTTTAGCTGCTGCTGCATCAAATAATATTTCTTTAGTTACAGACTCTTCAGACGTTTTTCCTACTAAAGCAGCACTAGTACCTACCTCAGTACTTGAAAGCCTTATCTTAGACTCCTCATTATCTTTTGATCTTTTGTGTGCATCCAACTCAGCTTGTAAAGAAGCCTTTTGCCTTGAACAAGATTTCAAACCTGTTTCGAGTTTAGCCACCTTATCTTCTAAATCATTTACAGCGCCATTCATTCTTCTTGACAAACCTCCTATAAGGTACCCCAAGACAGCGCAGATAAGCCCAACTAACAGAGGGATTAACCAACATGGTATACTGATTGCTAATAAACTCATTTATGTACTTTTTAAAATTTTTTTACTTATTTAATTGATATTACGATCCTTCTATTCTTAGCCCTACCTTCTTGGGTAGTATTATCTGCAATAGGCTCATTTTGTCCTCTAGAAACTACAACAATATTTTGCGTTACCATTTTGTTGTTTACCAAATATTCTTTTACAAAATTTGCCCTTCCGTATCCTATTTTTTGATTAACCTCTGGGTCACCTGTGCTATCAGTATGTCCTACAACTTGAAGTGTAGCACCTAGTTCTTCCACGCAGGTAGAAAAACTTTTAAGTACTTGTAAATCTTTATCGCTAAAATCCAAACTCACAGCTCCAGTTTCAAAATAAATAACAACAGAGTTTTTCTTCATAGCTTCGCAATTCGACTTGAGCCTTTCTCTATCAGAAACTTCTTTTGCTATGGTTGTTACATTAAAAGTTACGATTCCATGCAACCTCCCTGAATCAACTGCTAAATTTTCATCCAAAACGCCTACTGGATGTAATTGTTCTGACGCCACTCCTTGCGAAACCATATATTCTTTAATTGAATGTGCCCTCGCCAATCCTAAATTTGGAAAAGAAGAATTATTTTGCTCACTACTCTTATAATATCCAATTATATCAAGTATTTTGTTCTCTGAAGTGTCTAAAAATTGCTTTACCACTCCAATTCCTTTAACCACAGCATTAGGAACACTATCATAAACACGAAACCCTGATTCTTTGAATACAAAATTTTCGGGAGTCGTATAAGATATCTCTCCTAAAGTGTCTTTAATGCTAAAAGGAAACGCAAAAAGTGGATCTGATGCTAACACTTTTGGACTGTCAACTGTTGTTTTCTCCTCTTTAGTGATTACACCCGATTCTTCAACACAGCAACACAAGTACCAATATAAGATAGATCCAATAGCAATTACTAATAATATGCTCAATGCATACAGTGTCTTTTTACTCATGGAAAAAAGATTTAAAATACTGTATGTTAATATATTAAAAAAAAACGAGATGCTAAAATTTAGTTATTCACAAAATTTTATGTTAAAAAAGCTAAATATATGTTAAGGCAAACATAACCCACAGAAAGAAAGCAAATAAACTATACATTTGCCCACCTGTAAACAAAAAATACTATTTATGAAGAGCATTTTTCTTACTTTATTATTCGCTTTATTACTGACAAACACAACCCAAGCTAACAACAGTATTGGTGAAAATCCTCAAACAAAAATCAGCAAGTTCCAAGGACTAAATACTTTTTGTAAAATGGTTTCAGTTGGTAATTTAAAAGCTGTAAAGGACTTGATCAATAGCGGTACAAATGTAGACAGAAAATCTATTGGTTTGACTCCTGCAATGTACGCTGCACGATATAATAGAGCTGAAATATTAGAACTATTAGTAGAAAAAGGAGCAGATTTAACAACAAAATCAAACAGAGGGCTTACTGCTTTACAGTATGCTGAAAAATCAAGAGCTAAAGAATGCATAGCAATTCTTAAAAAAGCTTTAGCAAAAAAGTAATGTCATTTATTATTGGATTCCTAGTATAAGGCATTATAGGATGAAAGTAATAACTGGTATAACCAAGCATTTATTTATATTTCTCATAAAGACTGTCCGAAAAGACAGTCTTTTTTAGTTATTTTAGCTAAAATTTTTATACATGGTTCTTTTAATTATTTATGCTACCTTATCCATTCTTTTTTCTTTTCTATGCTCTATTTTAGAAGCTGTTTTACTCAGTGTAACGCCTACTTTTGTAAACGTAAAAAAGAAAGAAGGAAAGGCGTATGCTAAGGGGCTTGAAGAGTTAAAAAAGGATGTTGACAAGCCCTTAATTGCAATTTTAACCGTAAATACGATTGCTCATACTGTAGGAGCAATTTTAGTAGGAGTCCAAGCTGAACAATTACCTTATAAATTTGAACTTTTCGGACTAAATGTAGTCGGAGTTGTCTCTGCTATCATGACGGTTCTTATCTTAGTAGTTTCTGAAATTATTCCAAAAACCATAGGTGCTACTTACTGGAAATCATTAGTTGGATTTTCTACACGTGCCCTAAACACCTTAATTTTTATACTAAAATACACTGGAATCATATGGGTATTGCAGTTATTTACGAAACTTTTTGGAAAAGGTGCTCATGGAGAAAGTGTATTAAGTAGAGAAGATTTTTCTGCGATGACAGATATTGCAGAAAAAGAGGGAGTTTTCCAAAAAAGTGAAAGTAAAGTTATACGCAACATGCTTGGATTTAAAGAAGTTCAAGCAAAACATATCATGACGCCTCGTACGGTTTTGATCTCAGCAGACGAAAACCAAACTATTCAATCTTTTTTTGAAAACAACAAAGAACTTCGATTCTCAAGGATTCCTGTCTACGGTGAAAACCCAGATAACATCACAGGTTATTTCTTAAAAGACCAACTATTACTTGCCATTATAAATGGTAAAGGGAATCAACAACTTAAAAGCCTTAAAAGAGATATTATTGTTGCTAAAAGAGATTTATCTATCCCTAACTTATTTGAAACACTCATCGAACAACGCGAACACCTTGCCCTTGTTGTTGATGAATTTGGCTCGGTAAGTGGCTTGGTAACACAAGAAGATGTTATTGAAACCTTACTTGGATTCGAAATCATGGATGAAAGCGATAGTGTAGCAGACCTACAAAGTTTTGCCAGAAAAAACTGGGAACAAAGAGCTAAAAAACTAGGACTAATTAGTGAAGAGGAAAACGAATAACAGTTCTCAGCAAGCTATATTTACCAAATATCACACAACATTCATACAGTCAAATCATTACACAATAAACAACTTGCTCATTGTATTTATTTTTTTAGTTTTTCACGCTAATTATTTCAAACAAAAAAAGCCCCCATACAATGAGAAAAGCTTTATTAAATTGCTGTTTATTAATTATTTCTATCAGTTCCTTTAGCAATGAAAAGGAAATCTTTAAAAAAGGTTATTTTATTACAAATTCAAATGAAAGGGTAGAATGCCTTATAAGATACTAAAAACAATCCAAAAAAATTTTGGTACAAAAAAACTTCTGAGGACAAAGAAAAACTCCATACAATACTTAACGTTCAAGAATTTGGAATTTACAGCATAAGTAAATACTTAAGAAAAAAAGTCCAAATTGACAGGTCAAGTAACCTGATCAATAAATTAACGAAAGAAAGAAAACCTTTTTTCAATACCGAAACCTTATTTCTAAAAGTTGTCCTCGAAGGAACTACCAATCTTTATTCCTATAATGATAATTCATTAAGCAGGTATTTCTATTCATTTTCTAACGACACGATAAAACAATTAATTCATAAAAATTACATTGCAAGTAAACACTACTTAGGCACAAATAATCATAACCAAAAACAATTTCAAAAAAAACATATAGGCACAAACGAGCGATACAAACAGCAGCTTTTAAAAGAATTTAACTGTCAAGACATATTACTTAGAGACATTAAAAAGCTCCGTTATACCCAAGAAAAAGCTAACCCATTTCTTTATTAAATACAACCAATGTAAAGAAAGCGACTATAGCGCCCCCGTTGCTATCAACTCTCCAAAAAACGTTGTTGATTTAACCCTTAAAGTTGGAATAAATAATAATGTTTTTAAAATTAACGATACTTCTCAATCAATTAACTTCCCTGAATTCAACACTAAAAACAATGTTCGTTTTGGTTTTGAATTGACCTATATTATTCCATATCACAGAAAAAAATGGAATGTTATTTTAGACCCAGGGTTTCAATCTTATAAAACAACTGTTCAACACGAACAAAGTAATGTTCAAGGAGGAATACTCCACACGATTATTGACTATAAATCAATCGAAATCCCTCTTGGTATCAAACATAATTTATTTTTAAACAACAACTCAAAAATATACCTAAGTGCCGCTTATATTTTTGATTTCATGTTCAATTCAACTTTTGAATCAAAAAGAAACAATGGCTCTTTATGGGAATCTTATGAATTCATCCGAAAAAACAATCTTGTTTTTGCAGCTGGATTCACCTATAATAAATACACATTAGAACTACGCTATAACACAAGTAAACAAGACCTTATCAATAGAAACACCTTTGATTCTCAATTCAATTCATTTAGCATAAACTTAGGATATACTATCTTCTAAAAAACACATTCGTTTTCAAGAAATAAAAATCGAGGACAATTATTATAATAATTGCCCTCGATTATGTGCAAATAAATATTCTTTAATCCAAACTATGTAATGTGTTCATTATTATTAATGCTATTCAATACATAATCCTTGTTTTATAAAAATCTTTACGGAGCTGGATTTGGCATTTCATTATGCACCTGTTCAATCTCTTGTAAAATATCCTCTGACAACACTACATTAATAGATTCAATATTCTCCTTCAATTGCTCCATTTTTGTAGCTCCAATAATATTACTTGTTACAAAAGGTAACTGATTGACATAAGCCAACGCCAATTGCGTTAAAGACAACCCATGCTTCTCGGCAATATTTTGATAAGCGACCACAGCAGCCTCGCTTTGTACCGAAGAATAACGGCTAAAATTTGGAAACAAAGTAACACGTGCACCTTCTGGCTTTTTTCCTCCTACATACTTGCCCGATAACACTCCAAAAGCTAATGGTGAATACGCTAAAAGCCCAATACCTTCACGTAAAGAAACTTCAGACATACCGTATTCATACGATCGATGAATCAATGAATACGAATTTTGAATCGTCACAGGTCTAGGTAAATTATGCTGCGCTGACGCTTGCAAATACTTCATTGTTCCCCAAGGTGTTTCATTAGACAAACCGATATGTTTAATTTTTCCTTGCTTCACAAAATCATGTAAAGTCTCAAGAATCTCTAAATGATTCTCTGCTTCTTTAGCGCTTGTTTTATAAGGGTAATCGCGAACACCAAAACAGTTTACACCTCTTTCAGGCCAATGTAGTTGATACAAATCAATATAATCCGTTTGTAAACGCTTTAAACTTCCTTCTACAGCCTCTACAATAGCTCTTTTACTAAATCCATCTTTTCTAATATGTGCTGTATAATCCCCAGCTCCAGCAATCTTAGTCGCTAACACTACCTTATCTCGGTTTCCTGTTTTCTTGAACCAAGTTCCTATAATTTCTTCTGTTGCTCCGTATGTCTCGGCATTGGCAGGCACAGAATAAAGTTCGGCAGTGTCAAAAAAGTTAACTCCTTTATCCAAAGCATAATCCATTTGTTCATGGCCTTCTTTCTCATTATTTTGGTTTCCCCAAGTCATTGTTCCTAAGCATATCTTAGAAACTTTAATATCAGTATGGGGTAATGTAGTGTATTTCATTTCGTTCTATTTTTAACAAATTTTTACGCAGTATACTGCAATTTTTCTATGCAGTTTTGTACTGACTTAGGATTGCCTGAATACCAGGCAGTGTCTTACCTTCTAGGCTCTCTAGCATTGCTCCTCCACCTGTTGAAACATAACTCACCTGATCTGCAAATCCGAATTGTTTTACCGCTGCCACAGAATCTCCTCCTCCAACAAGTGAAAAACTACCTTGCTTTGTAGCCTCAACAATCGCATCACCTAAAGCAATAGTACCTTTAGCGAAATTTTCCATTTCAAAAACACCCAATGGACCGTTCCATAAAATAGTTTTAGAGTCATTAATGACAGCAGCAAACTTTTTTGAGGTTTCTGGCCCCACATCTAAGCCCATCCATCCGTCTGGAATTTTATCCGTTGCTACTACTTGTGTATTTGCCTCATTGGCAAAAGCATCTGCTATCACCGCATCTACAGGTAAATGAATTGTTGTTTGATGTTCTTTTGCTTTCGCTAAAATATCGAGTGCCATATCTAGTTTATCATCTTCCACCAAAGAACTTCCGATCGTTCCTCCTAGTGCTTTGATAAAGGTAAAAGTCATCCCACCTCCTATAATAATATGATCTACCTTTTCTATAATATTCTCAACGATACCTATTTTTGAAGATACTTTTGCTCCTCCTAAAATAGCTGTTACTGGTTTTTGAGAATCATGTAATACTTTATCGATACTTTCAATTTCTTTAGCTAACAAATTACCAAAACATTTATGCTCTCCAAAAAATTGCGCAATTACTGCTGTAGAAGCGTGAGCTCTATGGGCAGTACCAAAAGCATCATTTACATAAATATCTCCTAATTTAGACAGCTTTTCTGCAAAAGCCACATCTCCAGATTTTTCTTCATTATAAAATCGTAAATTTTCTAACAACAGCACTTCTCCTGATTGTAAATTGGCAACAGCTTCCTCTGCATTTTGACCAATACAATCCGCTACAAAGTTTACTTTTACACCTAATATTTCGGTAACTTTCTCTACAATATGACGTAATGAAAAAGCGTCTTCAATTCCTTTTGGTCTTCCTAAATGTGACATCAACACACAACTACCTCCATCTTCCAAAATCTTTATAATGGTTGGTTTAGCTGCCTGTATCCTTGTATCATCCGTCACTTCAAAGTCTGCGTTTAAAGGCACATTAAAATCAACTCTTATTAGTGCTTTTTTATTTTCGAAATTATGATCGCTTAATTTTTTCATTACTAAAAATTAAATTTTTATGGTTATATTAAAGAAATTGCTTGTACTTATTTTTAATCAACACAAAATTAACTTATTCGTAGGTTTTTACCGCATTTATTACAAAATATCTGAACCATATCCGAAAAATCCCTCCCTAAAAACCTCAATAACCGAAAATACCATATTTTAGCAATGCAAACTTATTTTATTATAATCAGTGAAAAAAATTTCTATAAAAATACAAACGGAAAAGCTGGATCTAAAGGATTGTTATGATTTTGTAACGGATGATTCTTGTGGTGGAATTGCTGCCTTTATCGGTACCGTAAGAAATCATACAAATAGCAAAGAAGTATTGAAGCTTGAATTTACCGCGTATCATGCCATGGCTATCAAAGAAATGGAAAAAATAGCACATAAAGCATTAGAAAAATTTTCTATTGAAAAAATAGCGATTCATCATGCTGAAGGACTACTAAATATTGGCGATGTTCCTGTAATCATTACCGCTGCGGCTGCACATAGAAAAGCTGCATTTGAAGCTTGTCAATATGCTATTGATACGTTAAAAGAAACAGTACC
The DNA here is from genome assembly GCA_947496185.1 of uncultured Tenacibaculum sp. GTDB lineage: Bacteria > Bacteroidota > Bacteroidia > Flavobacteriales > Flavobacteriaceae > Polaribacter. Next base: position 176,046 of record CANMCD010000006.1, on the reverse strand, counting down.
AATCTGGAAAAAAGAATTTTTTGCTGATGGAGAAGTATGGGTAAACGCACATCCTTAAAACAAATATTTGCTAATCATGATACATTATAAACCTACGCAAACATCTTTTGAATTAGAACAAATATTAGCACTTCAAAAGAGAAATTTACCAGACAAACTCACTGAAGAAGAAAAGAAAACGCAAGGGTTCGTAACAGTGCATCATGAGCTTTCGTTATTAAAAGAAATGCACGATATTCATCCACATATTATTGCAACCCACAATAATGAAGTCGTAGGATATGCATTATCAATGTCAAAAAATTTTCGCGAGAACATTCCGATACTCATTCCTATGTTTACAGAAATAGACAATTCTTTTAAATCAAAAGAAAATTACCTAATAATGGGGCAAATATGCATCGAGAAAAACCACAGAGGCAAGGGTATCTTCAGAGGTTTGTATCAAAAAATGAGCACAGCATTTTCTCACCAATACAAGAGTATTATTACTGAAATTGACGCTGCCAATATTCGATCAATTAATGCTCATTCAGCAGTAGGTTTTCAAGAGTTAACACGCTATACACTAAACCAGCAAGTTTGGGTAATTGTATACTTAGACCTCTAACATTAAATCACGCATTGGCGTGCTATTGTATCACCAATTATTATACGGATTTTTGCTCAAGTTAGAATTATAATATTTGGCAACTCCCGTCACTTCTTCTCCTAACCATTCTGGAGAAGTATACACCTCTTCCTTTGAGGTCAATTCTACTTCAGCAACTACAAGTCCTAGGTTTTCTCCAAAAAACTCGTCTACTTCAAACACATGGATACCTTCCTTAATTAAATAACGGTTTTTTTCTATAATCCCTTCCTCACATAATTCAAATAGTTGTTGTGCTTCTTCTAAACGAATCTCTTTTTCCCATTCAAAACGAGAAACACCTTTGTCTTCTGAGGGGCCTTTTACTGTCAAAAACCCCGTATCATCCATTATACGAATACGGACAACTCTTTTTTTATCTGAATTCAAGAAACCTTGCTTAATATACTCTCTTTTAAAAGCTTGCTCCTTATAAGCTCCTGATTTCACTAAAAATTTTCGTTCGATTTCTAACCCCATAAAAAAGACCTGTTTAATTTTCTCCGAAATTATTAAATTTATATTGTTTAATCCGAATCCTTCATTAGAACTTTGCTTTCAGTACAACCTCCTTTTTTAGATAAAAAATACAATTTGAAATTCAAACAAAATAATGATTTTCAAGTTAATAATAATATAATATCTTTGGTATTACGTATGAATAAAGTATTCACATACATTCTTTTATCATTAACAATTGGTCTTTTTGCACAAACCGACTATAGCGATCAATGGGAAGATTTATTTTCATACACGCATATTAAAGACTTTGTAAAATCAGACAATCTCTTATATGCTGTAGCAGATAATGCTGTATTTGTATACAATACACAAACCAAAGAAATTACTAAAATTTCTTCTGTACATGGACTCTCTGGAGAAACCAGTTCAGCAATACATTACAGTGCTTCTCTTGAAAAATTAGTAATTGGTTATGAAAACGGGCTATTAGAAATCATCGATAGTCAAGGAAAAATCACCACTTCTCCTGAAATTACTAATTTCAATCAAACAGGTGAAAAAAGAATAAACCATATATACGAATATAACGACAAATTGTACTTATCCACTTCATTTGCAGTTATTGTATACGATCTTAAAAATTTAGAATTCGGAGATACTTATTTTATTGGAATTGGCTCAACTGATGAAAAAGTAAATCAAATAACTGTTTTTAATAATGAAATTTATGCTGCTACACAAAGAGGTGTATACATAGCAAACATCAACAGTCCAAATTTAGTAGACTTTAATGAATGGGCACTACTATTTACTGGAAATTATACGAGTATCACCACGTTTAACAATCGGGTATTTACCACAATAGGTAATGAGCTTAGAGCTATTAACGAAACTCTTATTAGTAATATCAGCACTTTTAATCAAAATATTAAAGGATTAAAAAGTTCGACACAAAGTTTATCTGTAGCACTAGAAACTTCTGCTACAATACTTAACCAATCACTAACTCAAATTGCCCAGATAGATCAGACAAGTAGTTTACAGTTCACACTTAATCAGGCCTATGAAGAAAACAACGATATTTATTTGGCTACTCAAGGTTTCGGAATTCTAAAAACAAGCACAAGTTCAACCAATACTTTTGAGCAAATTCACCCTGAAGGACCGTTTCTTAATGATATTTTTTCTATAGACGTACACAATAATAATTTATGGGTTGTTTATGGAGGATATGACGCCACCTATACCCCTTTACAAAGAAGAAATGGTTATTCATATTATAACGGAGAAAATTGGACGAATACACCGTATGACCCAAGCTTTCCTCTAGGGGACTTAACCTCTATAACCATTGACAAAACCAATAGTAATAATGTTTTTATCAGCTCCTTCGGTGACATTACAGGATCGGATACCAACACTCCTTTAACAGGAGGTTTACTTCATATAGAAGACGGAAAAGTCACTAATTTTTACAATCAATTAAACAGTTCATTACAAAATATCACGGAAAACATACCAAATAGGGTAACTATAAGAATTGGTGGATCTGCTTTTGACAATGAAGGAAATTTATGGTTGTCAAACATTGGTGTTTCTCACCGAATAAAAAAACGTTCTCCTAATGGAGAATGGCGTAATTTTGACATTCAATCTATTATACAAACAAACAGATTTGGAATGAACGAAATGGCTATAGATAACAATAATACACTTTGGATCGGAACGCGAAGAAATGGCGTGTATGCTTTTAATGAAAACGGACTCAGAAAAAAGGCGTTAACTACCGAAGCTACACGCGGAAGCCTTCCGAATCTAAATGTAAGAACAGTCGCTGTAGACAGCAATAATGATATATGGTTAGGCACCCTTACTGGATTGGTTGTATTCAGAAATGCTTCTGCCGTTTTTGATAGTGCTGTAAACGATGCAGCTCCTGTTGTTATTCTAGATGATGGAATTCCAAAAAGGTTACTTGGAGATCAAACAATCAACACTATTGAAGTTGACGGAGCTAATAACAAATGGTTTGGAACGGATACTGGAGGTGTATTATATACCAATTCTACAGGCGAAAAAACACTTGCCAACTTCAACAAAAGCAATTCGCCTTTACCCTCAGATAAAATATTAAAAATCCGAGTAGATAACAGCACTGGAAAGGTATACTTTGTCACCAGTAGAGGAATGGTTGCCTATGATAGTAAGGTTGCTCCTTATGGCGACGAACTTGGAGAGGTATACGCCTATCCAAACCCCGTATTAAAAAATCATGCTACCGTTTCAATAGGAGGGAGACATGGCACACATTTGCCCGAAGGAACGAATGTCAAAATCTTGGATGTTTCAGGCAATCTTGTCTATGAAACCAATGTGAAAGAAAGCCAGCAATTACAAGGCGGTAAAGTTGTATGGGACAAAAGAAACTTAGCAGGTAATAAAGTTGCCTCAGGGGTTTATATTGTATTACTTTCTCACAACGACAATACAGAAACATCCACCACTAAAATTGCAATTGTTAACTAATGCCTATTATTCATTCAAAAGCCATTATCTTAAGTTCTCTTAAGTATGGAGACACTAGTTTGATTGTAAAATGTTTTACCTTGGAAGAAGGCATAAAATCCTATATGATAAAAGGCGTATTAAAGTCCAAAAAAGGAGCCTTTAAACCCGCACATTTCCAACCATTAAATCAATTACAACTGGTCGCAAACCACAAATTAAAAAGCACCTTACATTCACTTAAAGAAGTACAGGTAATTCACCCTTATAACACTATACATACATCCATTATAAAACAAACAATTGTTTTATTCCTATCAGAAGTACTCAGTAGCATTATCCAAGAAGAAGAAAAAAACGAGGGACTATACACGTATATAGAAACCGCGTTAATTTGGCTAGATACCCATACTGATATTTCAAACTTCCACCTACTATTTTTACTTAACCTAACAAAATTCTTGGGCTTTTATCCAGACATTTCTGCTTCACATAAAAAAGGGTTTAATTTAGTAGAGGGAAAATTCACAGATACCCCACACGAAAAATTAACACTTTCAGGAACTGATTTAACATTATTCAAAACACTATTGGGCATAAATTTTGATACGATTAATAGGATTTCTTTCGGAAAACAAGAAAGGCAAAGGATTCTTCGGTTTGTAATTAAATATTTTGAATTACATTTGGAAGGTTACAGGAAACCAAAATCGTTAGATATTTTAGAAACAGTGTTTAGCTAATTATGAAAAAACTTTTACTAGTAATATTTTTAATTTCTCTCTCCCCTTTATTCTCACAGACATTAACCGTCATCGATGCAAAAACGGGCAAACCTATTGAGTCAGTCGCTGTTTTTAACAAAAACAAATCAACCTCTACTATTAGTGATGAATTTGGGAAGGTAGATATTTCAATTTTCAAAAATCGAGAAGTACTTATATTTTCTCATATGGCTTATGCTGAAAATCGAGCTAAAAAATCTTCATTGAGACGAAACAACTACGAAATTTACCTCTTTCAACAATCTGAAGAGCTGGATGAAGTAGTTCTTTCTGTATTTAAAAACAAAGAAAAAAGAAATCGAATTGCTGAGCAAATTGCCGTTATAACCAGTAAAGATATCGCGAAAGTTTCTCCGCAAACTTCAGCAGATTTATTAGCAAACATTCCAGGTATTAAAGTACAGAGATCACAAATGGGAGGCGGAAGCCCTGTACTTAGAGGTATGGAAAGTAATCGTGTTTTGTTAGTCGTAGATGGAGTTCGTATGAACAATGCCATTTATAGAAAAGGACACCTTCAAAACTCAATTACCGTAGCTCCAAACCTGTTGGATAGAACGGAAGTAGTTTTTGGTCCTTCCTCAGTAATTTACGGATCTGATGCGTTAGGGGGCGTTATTCATTATTATACAAAAACGCCAAAACTATCTAATAAAGAAAAAGTAAAGGGCTCTTTCTTCTCTAGATATAGTACCGCAAACAATGAATCGACCAATGTAATATCCACTGAACTACAATTCAAAAAATGGGCTTCTTTTACCAGTGTTGCACATAGTAGTTTTGGTGATTTAACCATGGGTAAAAACAGGTCTCATGGGTTTGAGAATTGGGGAAAAATCCCTTTCTTTTCTAAAAATACTGACGAAGACTTTTTTGAAAATCAAACGGCAAACCTTAAAGAACACTCACAACGTAATACTGGCTATAACCAGATCGATATCTTACAAAAGTTTTTTACACCATTGTCTAAAAAAGCAGATTTAAAAGTTAACATTCAATACTCTACTTCCTCAAACATTCCAAGGTTTGACAGGCTTACAGAGTTAAATGATGGTACTTTAAAGTTTGCTGAATGGTATTATGGGCCTCAAAGTAGACTCCTAATATCTCCTCAACTGGCAATAACACCAAAAAAATCATGGCTAGAAAGCGGCACAATTACGTTTGCTTACCAAAACATTAAAGAAAGTAGGATTCAACGAAAATTTGGTAGCCTTGATCGTTCTTACCGAAAAGAACATGTAAATATTTACAGCTTAAACGGAGACTTCACTACTACCTTAGCGAAAGCAAGAAATTTAGGTTATGGTTTTGAAGTATCTTATAATGATGTTGGCTCTAATGCTTATGGAAGAACACTTCAAGTTTCAGGAAATGAAGTAATAGGATTTAATGGTGACTTCAATGTACAGTCAAGATATCCTGACGGGGGCAGTAGTTACTTAAGTACTGCTTTATACCTTGATTATAGGCAGGATGTATCGAGTACTTCTACTTTAAACTCTGGAATAAGGGTTACCAACACCAATTTATCAGCTAAATGGGTTAATGAAAAATTTATTACCCTCCCTGAAAACCCAATAAGCCTTAACAACACCGCATTAACGGCAACTTTAGGCTATATCTATAAGCCCAATAAAACTTGGCAACTAAACGCTGTTTTATCTTCAGGTTTTCGTTCACCGAACATTGACGATGTTGGAAAAGTACGCGAAAAAAATGGAAATGTAACCGTGCCGAATGTTGATTTAAAACCAGAACACGCTTATAATGGTGAAATTGGATTTCAAAAATATATCAATAACCGTAAATTTAGAATCGGAACAAGTGTCTACTATACACTACTAAGAAACTATATTTATCGTGACAGCTTTAGTTTGGGAGGAAGAACAACAATGTTATACAACGGTGAAGAAGGAGACATTATTTCCAATGTAAACAAAGGAAACGCTTATATCACTGGTTTTACAGCGAGCTATCAAGGAAGACTTCATAAAAACTGGAATACATCAGGGTCTATAACCTACACCCAAGGAGAAAGTTATGACTTAAAAGAGCCCATGTCCTCTATCCCTCCATTGTTTGGTAACTTTGAATTAAATTATACAAGTAATAAATTTGAAGGAGGTGCTAACCTTAGGTTTAATGCTAAAAAAGTCATTGAAGATTATAATATTACCGAAGGCATTGACAACCATGAAGAAACACCTATCATCAATGCTAATGCAGAAGATCCTAAAGAAAAATATTTTGGATCTCCTAGCTGGATGGTCTTTGGAGTATTTGGAAAGTATTTAGTAAACAATCAGATATCTTTACAAGGAAGTATAAATAATATTTTTGACAAACATTATAAAGAGTTTGCTTCGGGTATTTCTGCCCCAGGACGAAACTTTTCCTTAATTTTACACGTAAATCTGTAAAGCCATGATAAACCTATTTAAAATCGTTGCCTTTTTAGAAGGTATTTCCTATATCCTTTTACTATTTATTGCCGTTCCTATTAAATATATATCTGGTAATCCTTCTTATGTAAAAATGCTAGGTATGCCTCACGGTCTTTTTTTTATAGGATATATTGTTTTAGCAATCATGCTAAAATATGAACTCGGATGGAAAGGCAAAACATTTGGTATTGTCTGCCTCCTATCTTTAATTCCTTTTGGTACTTTCTTTATTGGAAAATACCTAAACAAGTAGTTTTTTTATATTTCTCTATCAATACATAAAATTTAACCTCCACTTACTGGGGGTATAATAGCGATAACATCTCCTTCTCTTAGCGGGAGATCATCATTAGCATAGGATTCATTTACAGCTATTGCAAACGATTTTAATTGTTTCATTGATCTATATTCATCACAAAACAATTCTTTAAATCCTGCTACGGAAACCCCTACAGGGAGCTCCACATGTAATTGATCGGACTTTAATAAATCCCTTACTACTCCAAATAAAAGCACTTTTATTTTCATATAACAAAAGTATGATTTTCAATTTTTAATCTAAATTAGATATACCACAAAATCCACCACCACTTTACACCCAAAAAACCAATTATTTACATTCATTTTTTATGTCTAAAAATGGATATAAAATATTTTTGGCACGCAATTTGAATTTTATTTAACACAACTTTAAAGAGCAAATACTATGAAACATGTAAAGTCCCTTTTATTGTTAATAATGCCAGTATTGTTTTCTTCATGTATCGTTGAAACCAATCACCATCATGTTGAGGAAGTGGTTGACACTTTTTCTTTGGAAGAATTACTTTCAAGTTATGATTTATGGTATGTAGATTATCACAGTACAGAAGGTAATCAAGATATTCCATTTGTCTCAAAAGCATTTACGCTTTCTTTTTTAAATGGGAGAATGTATGCGAATAATAATATTACTGAGGTAGGTCAAATAGGAAATGGTTTTGGTATTCAAACAGGAAACTACAGAACCATTAACAATACACTCGAATGTGATCATTATTTAGACGGTGCTTTTGATTTTGAAGTTGTGCAATTGTCAAATAATGAAATTAGAATTGACTGTTTAACACGAAATATCACCTATTATTTAGTAGGTTATCAACGAAATAATTTTGACTACGATAGGCTATTTTATGATAATATCGAATATTTTTTACAAGAATACGAGGCTTGGGAACAAATTGAAAAAAGAGATGGAACTCCGAACCCTTTCGATCAAGAGCATTACTTGAGGTTTCTGCCCGAAAATAACAGCACATTTGACTTTTCATCAGATCCTTTTGGCATAAATATTGATAGGATATTATGGAGTTACGGAGGTCATTATGAGGTAGCCAACGTCAGGGGTGAAAAGTACCTTAAAATTTTAACACTAAATTATCGAAATTCAGGTAGTGAAAACTTCGAGTTAAATGTTATAAATAAGAACGCCGTTGAATTATTCCATATTTCCTCTGGCACCACATATACGTTCTCTGGAATAGGTTTTATCGAATATTTAAGAAGATCTAAAAAACAAAAACCGAAAAAGGACGTTAAGAATAATGAAAGGATGAGAATTAAGATTAAAAGAAAAACAGTCGAAAGAAGACATTTAAAATAAAGTTTGGTTAGTTGATTTTTGGTTGGCTATTTTTAATAGCCAATTGAAGGAAACCACCCTCACAAGGGTGGTTTTTCTTTTTTAGTTTTTTATCTTTACAAGAGCAATGAACACTACAGATACAAAAACCATTATCAAACCTACTTATGTATAATCTATTTTACAAAAATACTGTCAGTACTAAATAACTTTCTTCATGAAAAAAGTATATAAAATCGTCATCGGATTCGTGCTATTTATTTTTATAGTATTAGTAAGTATTCCTTTGTTATTTCAAGACAAAATCATTCAACTAGTAAAAGAAACGGTAAATAATAATGTAAATGCAAAAGTTGATTTTGCAGACGGAAGCCTCAGTTTGATTAGAAACTTCCCGAATGCTTCCGTAAAACTTTCGGATATTTCTGTCATCAACAAGTCTCCCTTTGAAGGAGATACATTATTATATGCAAAAGATATAACACTCACACTGAAACTTACAGAGCTTTTTAAAAACACTAGTGAGCAATTAAATATAAAATCATTTAATATTCATAAAGCTTTTGTCAACGTAGTAGTCAATAAAGAAGGAAAAGCAAATTATGATATTGCCAAAAAAACATCTCCTGAACAACAGCAAGATAGCCCAGAAGCTACGACTTCTAGTTTTGGATTATCCATCGATCAATACGGTATATTTGACACAAACATTGTTTATCATGATGCCAAAGGCAAAATGAAGGTTGAGCTTTCTAATTTTACACACGAAGGAAAAGGCGACTTTTCTCAGTCAAACTCTGAATTAAATACCAAAACTAGTACCATACTTTCTTTTGGTAAAGATGGCATATCCTATATCGCAAATCAAAAATTGGCTTTGGAAGCAATCTTAGGAATGGATTTAGTCAATAAAAAGTTTAATTTCCTAAAAAACAAACTTGAAATCAACAATTTACCTTTAGTCTTTAATGGCTTTGTAAAAATAAACGACAACAATCAACAAGTCGCTTTAAACTTCAGTACACCTTCCTCAGATTTCAAAAACTTTTTAGGTTTAGTTCCTGAAATCTATGCTAAAAACATTTCCAATGTAAAAACCTCTGGTAATTTTAGTGTATCGGGTAAAATAGACGGCTTTATAGATGATAAACGTATTCCAAAATTTGACATTGCAATGAAGGCAAGTAATGCTTCTTTCAAATACCCTGACCTGCCCAAAAGCGTTCGCAATATCAACATCGATACACAAGTAAAAAACACTACAGGTAGTTTGCAAAGCACTTTTATAGACATCAATAATATTTCTTTTAAAATTGATGAAGATACCTTTTCAGGAAAAGGCACGCTGCATAATGTAACTACAAATCCTCTTGTAAGAGCCAACCTTAAAGGAACACTTAACTTAGCTAACATACATAAGGCATACCCCATCGAGTTACAAAACGAATTACGTGGTATTTTAAAGGCTAATTTAAACACACATTTTGATGTAAACGCCCTTAAAAAGAACATTATACAACGTATAAAAAAAGAAGGTTCTATCGAGCTTAGTGATTTTGTATACGCTTCTAAAGACGTGGTTAATCCTATTCATATTAAATCTACAAAGGTCCAGTTTGATCCTCAGATCGTTTCGTTAAAAAAGTTTGAAGCCTCAACAGGTAAAAGCGATATAAATGCAACTGGAAATTTACAAAACTTATTAGGTTTTCTACTCGCTGACAAAACCTTACAAGGCACCTTCAACGTTGCTTCAAATAATTTTTATGTAAGTGACTTTATGCAAAAAAATGATTCGAGCGACGAAAAGAAAACACCCAAAAAAGAACCTAAACAAGAAACAAATCCGCAAGAGTCTTTAAAAATACCTGCATTTTTAGACTGTAAAATTCTAGCAGATGCAAAGACAGTACACTACGACAACTTAATGTTAAAAGATGTAAAGGGTACCTTATGGCTAAAAGATGAAAAAGCAACGCTAAAAAACATGAGTGCTGGGGTATTTAACGGTCGTATCTCTTTAAATGGAGAGGTCAATACACAACCCAAAACACCTACTTTTAATATGAACTTAGGCATCAACTCTTTTGATATTGCACAATCGTTTGTGAGTATGGATTTACTCCAGTCTTTAAGCCCCGTTGCTAGTGCATTTGATGGAAAATTAAATTCTGATGTTAATTTATCGGGTAAACTCAATGCCGATTTCACACCGAATTTAGCAACCATTACAGGTAAAGCTTTAGCAGAGCTCTTAGGCACTAAAGTAAACCCTAAAAAAACAAAAGCATTAAGTTTATTAGACAACAAATTGTCGTTTATCGATTTAAATAAATTAGACCTGTCTAATATCAAAACACATCTTGCCTTTAAAGAAGGAAAAGTAGAAGTTTCTCCATTTAATTTAAAGTATCAAGATATTGGCATCCAAGTTGGAGGAAGTCATGGGTTTGATCAAAACATGAACTACAATGTTACTTTTGATGTGCCTGCCAAATATTTAGGAAATGAAGTCAAAGGATTATTATCAAAACTAAATGGTGCTAATGATGATACCACAGTACCTGTAACTGCTTCAATTTCTGGAAACATGAGTTCTCCAAATGTAAGTACAGACCTTTCTTCTTCAGTAACAAAACTAACACAAAAGTTGGTACAGCAACAAAAAGACAATTTGGTAAATAATACGTTGAATAATCTTTTAGGTGGTGATAAAAAAGAGTCGAAAGACAAGAAAGGTAGCGAAACAGAAAAAACTGTCAACAAAGTAAAAGATGTTTTGGGAGGCCTTTTTGGAAAAAAGAAAAAAAAGGAAGATGAGAAAAAATAATCTATCATTCAAAAACTATTTACTAGATAGATATCATAAATTAATTGAGGTTTCTTTACTTGAAATCTCAATTTTTTTACCCTAAAAAGTATTGTTGTATTTTCAACTACATTATAAAAAAACAAACCTAAACACCCTTACTTAAACACATCCTCATTTATCATCAAGAAAACCATTCACTAAATTTGCAGAAAACAAATATCTATGAAGAATAACATTCTTTTTCTTAGCCTCTTATTTGCATCGCTCTATAACCAAGCACAAATAAAAGGAATCGTTTCGAATACAAAAGGAAATACACTTCCCTTTGTTAGCGTTTATATCGAAAACAGCAATCAAGGAACAACGACCAATAATAATGGTTTTTATACATTAGATATAAAAAAACAAGGAAACTATACCGTTATTTTTCAGTTTTTAGGCTTTAAAACATTGAAAAAAAAACTAACCGTAACTAATCTTCCTTTCATATTGGACGTAAGCCTCGAAGAAGAACAAGTTACGCTGGACGAAGTACAACTAATTTCAAAGGAAAATATCGCGAATAAAATTATCCTTAAAACGGTTCAAAACAGGGAAAAAAACACAGCCAAATTTACCAGATATACCGCTGATTTTTATTCGAGAGGCTTGTTTAGAATTGAAAAAGCTCCAGAAAAGTTTTTAGGAAAAAACCTTGGTGATTTTGGAGGTGGATTGGATTCTACAAGGAGTGGAGTTATCTACCTGTCAGAAACCATTTCTAAAATAACACAACAACAAAACCCAAAAAAATTTAAGGAACACATCATTGCTTCTAAAGTTTCGGGGCAAGATAATGGGATTAGTTTTAACAGGGCTGAGGAAGTTAACTTCAATATTTACAATAACAACTTTAAGATCGATGAAACACAAATAATTTCTCCTATTGGAAAGAATAGTTTTCAATATTACACTTACAAACTAACAGGTACGTTTTATGATAGCTCAGGAAAACTCATCAACAAAATAAACATCATTCCTAAGAGAGAAAACGACCCTGTACTTCGAGGTCACATCTACATTGTTGAAGACCAATGGTCAGTTTATGGTATTGATGTTAATGTACTTGGAAAACAAATTGGAATTCCCATCCTAAATGAACTGAATATAAAACAGAACTACCACTATAAAAAAGAACAAAGCACTTGGATTATATCCGACCAAATCTTGGAATTTAAAGCAAGTATACTCAATTTCAAATTTAATGGAAAGTTTTATGCTTCATATACTAACTATAGGTTCCCTAAAAACTTTACAGAGAAAACTTTCTCCAATGAAATATTATCATTTGATAAGAATGCTACCAAAAAAAATGCTGCATTTTGGTTAAAACATAGGCCTATTTCTTTAACCTCAGAAGAAATAAAAGACTACCAACTTAAAGACAGTGTTAAAACAATTAGGTCATCGAAACAATATTTGGATTCTATAGACCGTAAAAACAACAAACCGTCACTACTCGGCATATTCACACAATACAAGTATAATAATTCTTTTAAAAAATGGTCTCTTGACATTTCTGGACCTTTAAAAAACTTTGAGTTCAATTCTGTACAAGGTATAAACAGCTCCTTAGGCTTAGACTTTAACAAAAAAATAAATAAGACGGGGAAAGAAGTAACTACGGGGGTTGCTGTAAACTATGGTTTTGACGAAAAAAAAGCCAGAGTTATAGGATACTTTGGGTATCAATGGAACAATATATCACACCCTAGTTTTAAAATTTCTGGAGGAGTTACCGTACAACAATTTAACGCAAACAATCCGATTAGCCCTTTTTGGAATACCCTTAGCACCACACTCTTCAAAAAAAACTATATGAAGATCTATGAAAAGAAATTTGTCAAAACTTCTTTTTCTCAAGAAATTACAAACGGGCTTCGATTACAAACAGAACTTGAATATGCTAACAGAAATCCTTTATTAAACAGTACACGTTTTAACGAAAAATTATCATCCAACAACCCACTACGACCAGATGATTATACCAAATCATTTACCTCACATAATATGTGGACATTCAGTATTGGAACAACCGTTTCATTTGGACAAAAACACCTCACATACCCTGATAGAAAAATCAATCTAAAAAGTAAAAGGTATCCTACATTATTCTTAGGATATAGAAAAACCTTTGGCTCTGAAAATACGGAATGGGGGGCAGATCTCTTTCATGCCAGTCTCAAGCAAAAAACTACTTTAGGAAATTTGGGAATTTTTAATTACCATGCAAAAGGAGGTCTTTTCCTTCAAGAAAAGGATATTCCTTTTATGGACTATATGCACTTTAATGGAAATCGTATATTTATTGCTCCAGACAGAAGCTATACCAATGTTTTCTTAGCACTTCCTTATTATCAATTCAGCACCAATGACCGATTTGCTGAATTTCACGGGGAACATAATTTTAAAGGCGCTATTCTAAATAAAATTCCATTGTTAAATAAACTAAACCTTCATTTAGTTACTGGAGTCAAGGGATTGTTTACGGCTAACAATAAGCCCTATTCAGAATTTACTGTAGGGTTGGATAATCTGGGTTTTGGAAAGTGGCGTTTTCTTCGTGTTGATTGGGTACAGTCTTATTTTAATGGGCAAAAAGAAAATAGAATTGTTTTGGGAATAAAACTATAGTAACGTTTAAAACAAAAAAAGTGCAGCCAAGGGCTGCACTTAGTAAACTTATTTTTTATTTTCTAACTTATCCAACCTTTTCTGAACTTCCAATAACTTTAAATTTAATGATTTTAGAAGTTTATTCTCATCTTTCAAATTCTTTATTTCTTTATCTTGCTGGATCGTATATAGCGTTAATTCTTCTATTTTTTGCAATAATTTTGCGTCCATTTCCCCTAAATAAAAACCATTTTTTTCCACTTCCTTAGCACTAGGAATATCTTTTAAATGTCCTTTTTCTTTAATATGATTTTCAACTTCTTTTAGCGTTGGTAAATTATAGTTTTTTTCAAATACAAAGTCAGACCATCGACCAGATTCTACTTTAATTTCCCTAGCTCCAATTGAACCTCCAACTGCTAACTTATGTCCTAATGTGGTAGCCATTCCTATACCTACTGATCCGCCATGATTTCCTTGAATTAAGACCCTTCCTCTTGTATCTTTTAAAACAAAGTCTCTCTCATTTTGTAAATGAATTTCCCCTCGGTCATCATAAGCTCTAAAAGTCATTGAATTTATCCCATCAACAGTAGCTATATTAGATGCAACTCCCCCAGATACTGGAGCTCTAAAAAATGCTCCTCCATTAGCATCTAGCTTACCTAAGGGGGTATCAATTCCGATACCAACATTTCCATTGTGATAAATAAAATCACTCTTTCCATTACTACCTGTAACCACCCCTTCTTGAGCATTTAATAATCCTGACATACCCATCATAACAATAACAGCAATTTTAAATCTAGTTTTCATATTAATTTAACTTTAAAATATTTATTATCTCTAATTAATTCATAATATGCGTAAATAACATGTTTTTTAAACTAATACCCAGCTTTTCCTCGTACTCTTTGCAATACATCTTGAGCCACCTTTCTAGCTTTTTCAGCACCTACAGCCAACGCTTTATCAATTTCACCTTTGTTCTCCATATAATAGGCATACTTAGTTCGGATATCTGCAAACTTATCGACAATTAACTCATATAAAGCCTGTTTTGCATGTCCATATCCGTAATTACCTCCCAAATAATTCTGACGCATTTCAGCTATTTGCTCCTCAGACGCTAATAACTTATACAAAGCAAAAACATTATCTGTATCAGGGTTTTTGGGTTCTTCCAAAGGAGTGCTATCGGTTTGGATACCCATAATTTGCTTACGCAATTTTTTATCTGTCAAGAAAATATTGATATAATTATTTCTAGACTTACTCATTTTTTCTCCATCCGTACCCGGCACTAACTGTGTTTCTTCATTTACTTTTGCTTCGGGTATAACAAGTGTGTCCCCCACTAAATGATTGAGCCTACTAGCAACATCTCGAGTCATTTCTAAATGTTGTAACTGATCTTTTCCTACAGGCACAACTTCAGCATCATACAACAAAATATCTGCTGCCATCAACATAGGGTACGTAAAAAGTCCACTATTCACATCTGCCAACCTATCGGCTTTATCTTTAAAACTATGCGCTAAGGTTAATCGTTGATACGGAAAAAAACAACTCAAATACCACGTCAATTCCGTAACCTCAGGAATATCACTTTGACGATAAAAAACAGTCTTTTCAATATCAATACCACAGGCAAGCCAAGTTGCAGCAACACTATATGTGTTTTCACGCAATTCTTTTCCATCTTTAATCTGTGTTAAAGAGTGCAAATCTGCTATAAAAATAAACGAATCATTGGTCGCTTGATTAGCCAATTGAATTGCTGGTAAGATAGCTCCTAATAAATTCCCTAGGTGAGGTATTCCTGTACTTTGTACTCCTGTTAAAATTCTTGACATCTGTTTTTTATAAAATATTTACCTGTTTATAGTTTAACGTGGATCACACGAGCGGAGCAAAAGTAAGGTTAAAATTTTTCAAACAAAAGAAAAATATACCGTACGAATTACTACATTAGCGATTATGAAACACCTAAAAATCCCTTTTTTGTTGCTTTGGAGACTATGGTTTTACCTACTTTTATTTAGCACCATTCTCCTTATGCTTCCAATTTTATTAATTGTAACTTCTCACGAAAAGTTCTATCCTACTTTTTGGAAGATTATTAGGGTATGGTCGTTCTTTTTAATTTACGGTATGGGGTTTCGTCTTGAGATTGAAAAAGAGCAAGAGATTGAAAAAGACAAGAGTTATATGTTTATCGCAAATCACGCTTCTTTTCTAGACCCTTGGATTATGGTTGTCATGAGTAAAAATCCGATTGTTTTTGTTGGAAAAAAAGAACTTGTAAAAGTACCTGTCTTTGGTTTTTTTTACAGAAAAGTAGTAATCATGGTAGATCGAAGTTCTGAAAAAAGCCGAAAAAGAGTCTATGATATGGCAAAAAACAAACTCAAAAACGGGACAAGTATCGGTATATTTCCAGAAGGATTGGTTCCAGAGGAAGAAGTAGTATTAGCCCCTTTTAAAGACGGTGCTTTTAGCTTAGCTATTGAATACAAAACCCCTATAGTCCCACAAATATACTATGATTGTAAACGTTTTTTTTCATGGAACTATTTTAAAGGAGGTCCGGGGAAGGTTCGCGTCAAGCAATGCAATTTCATAGAAACAAAACAACTTTCTCAAAACGATAGAAAAAAACTTAGAGCTTCTGCGTTTGACTTAATCTACAAAAATTTGATTACTGATAAAAAATATATGGAAGACACACATAAAGCCTCTCAAAAACCATAAAAAAACGGCTAATCATAAAAATTCCCCTATCACATACACAAGAAACCCAAAGAAAACGCGTTATTTACACATTTTTTTCTTATATTTAAAACAAACACCAACTATTATTAAATGAAGAACCGTACCAAAGAAAAATTATTGATCATGTTGCTGTTATAGATAGCAACCAATTTTTCACGGTTTTTTAAGTTTTAGCCCCCTACTCCCTTTAATTTTTTACTTGTTTATAGACTATGGTTAAAATTATCTTGATAGATGACGAGAAGGATGCGTTAGAAGCATTGGAGTGGAAAATTAAAAAATGTAACCTAGACGAAACATTACATATTTTGAAGTGTAGTTCTCCACTAATTGGGTTTGATCTTATAAAAGAAACCAAACCAGATATTGTTTTTTTAGACATTCATATGTCTGAAATGGATGGTTTTACTTTTTTAAACCGTTTTACAGAAAAAAACTTTGAAGTTGTTTTCACAACTGCCTACAGTGAATACGGCATAAAAGCAGTAAAAGCAAATGCAATTGATTATTTACTTAAACCTATTGACCTTGATGAGCTACAACTTACTTTCACAAAAATATTAAACCGGTTAAAGGCAAAAATACCTCAAAATACTATTGTAGATAAAATTAACATTGCGGCTGACGGAAAAGTATATTTAATCGCCAGAGATGATGTACTTTATTTAAAGTCCGATAAAAGTTATACTTCCATATTTTTAAATACAGGTAAAGAAATCATCGCTACTAAAACACTAAAAGAGGTTCAAAAGAAATTTAATTTTCCTGAATTTTTACGCGTACACAACTCTTATTTAATCAATTTAAAATATGTTTCCGAATACAATAAAAGTTTAAGTGAACTTACCTTAAGTAATGGAACCATCGTTAGTGTTAGTAGAAGAAAAAAAGCAGAACTTATGGAAAAATTACAGCTAAATAAATAATGTTACTAGATATCACTTCTACTTTTTATTCCCTAATAAGAGGAGGCTTACTCGTTTTGTTAATCTATCACATTATTTTTTATCTATTAAACAATATAGCACTTCACAAGTATTATAGTGGTTATTTATTCTGTATTGTCGTCTATCTTTTTCGAGATATCGTATTGAATGAAAACATCCAATATATATACCAGTATATTAGTTTTCCTATTCAATATGTTGCTTATACATTCTTTATAAATTTTAGTAGAGAATTAACCAACAGTAAGAAAAAGTTTCCCGTATTAGATAGAAACATTAAACTACTCTCAAAAGTTTTAACGCTAATTGCTATTGTACTAATTATCATCCAGTTTTTTTACGGATACGAAATACAAAAAAAGGCTGTAGCACTTACGGTTCCATTTACCACCTTATGTGCCTTTGTCGTCTTTTTTTTATTATCTAAAAGCGAACAAGTTTTTTATCTACTACTAGGGTCTATTTTATTTATCTTTTTTACGAATATTAGTGCTGTCAAAATGGTAATGGGGGAATTTTATATGATCGACTGGCATGTACATCGAATGTTTTATTATTTTGTTGGAGCCTTCATTCAAAGTATTGTTTTTGCCATTATATTAAGTAATCTTTTTAAAATCTTGGTTGAAAAAAAACGAGAAGCAGATGTAAGCCTGCTCAAACAAACCAATCAAATTTCCAAGCTAAAGATTATTGCATTGAAAAGTCAGATGAATCCACACTTTTTATTCAACTGTCTAAATTCTATCAATAGTTTTGTCATTCAAAATAAGGTTGAAGAAGCTTCTAATTTTATTACAAAATTTTCCTCTTTGATCAGGAAAGTCCTCCAAACAACTAACGAAGACACCATTAGTTTATCTAATGAACTTCAAATATTAGCTATATATGTCAAATTAGAACAAATACGATTAAAAAATAGTTTTACTTATAAGGTAATAGTTGATGAAAATATCAATACCGAAACCCTAAAAGTTGTTCCGCTTTTTTTACAACCCTTTATTGAAAATGCGATTTGGCATGGACTAAGCCTAAAACAAGGATATAAAAATATATACGTACGCATTAAAAAACACGACGATTTAATACATATTCATATCGTTGATAATGGAATTGGTATTGAAGCAAGTAAAAAAGATAAGTTTAATAATGTTGAAAATAGAAAATCATATGGAATTAGCATTGTAAAAGAAAGAATGCGATTGATGTACAAAAAAGATATACACATAGAAATCAAAGATTTATCTCAAGAAAACAATCAAGGCACTCGTGTTTCTTTATCATTTCCTGCAAATTAGCAAGCACTTCAAAAAACCAAATATTGTTAATATATTGTTAAATATTAACAATTTTCTTCCACCTGTTTAATCGTCAAAAATAAAAGGGTAATCTTTTGTAATTTAGTAATATGAAAAGAAGGGGATTGTGATTTTAGGGGGAACTCACAATTTTATTGGGAAAAGATCAAGACTACTTGGTCTTTTCTATTTTTTTATACATTTCTGTAATAAACTTGCTTTAAAACATTAGGCTATCATTTCCAACAAAAAAAGCCCATTAAAAATGGACTTACAATTATTTCTACTTTAAGTACTTTTCTTAATTAAAATTGATACCCTACATTAACGCCTACTCTCGGAACAATTGCATACGAATCTGAAGTAAACATATTTCTTCCAAGTCCTCCAAAAATTTCTATCAAAAAACCTCCGTTAGAAACATACTTAGTACCAGCAGCAATACCTAATGCTCCGTCTGTGTATTTTTTAGTTGTAGCAACGCCATCTATAGTTATCTCTTTTTCTCCTGTATTTATTCCCATAAAAACCTCTCCAAAATAATTCCAATTTCGGCTATTGCTAAAATAATGACGAAAATAGGGAGTAAACATTTGATTTTCATTATACCTAAAACTAGCTGTTTTCTTTTCAAAATTAAACAAGGCTGCAATCCCGACTGAAGATTGATCACTCAAATAATATTCATAAGAAAGATCCAATGTTTTCATCACCAATGCATCGGCAATATCAACTTTTAGCTCTTGTTGGGCTTGAGCGAAGGAACTTATTAAAATACCAACTACTAAAATTATTTTTTTCATGCGAATGTTACTTTTCATTATGACTATACAAACATACTTAAAAAACTGCTTTTAATTGTACCGTTCCCGTATGGATTGTCTTTGAATTTTCACTCTTTCTCCCCATATAATTTAATGAAAAGTTTAGAATGGAAGTAAGCTTTTGAGTCCACTGCATATTCCATGTGAAATTTTTACCAACCTGCAAGCCTTCTAACATCTGATAGCCTACAGGTAAGTTAGGGTTTCCCTCAAAGCTATTTAAAAACAAGGAAGCATCAGCACTAAATTGATTTTTTTTAGGTGTTACTAAAAAGTATGATAACTGTAATTTTTGCTGTGATAACTTCTCATAATCCATTCTTTTATTTTCTTTCTTTTTAAAATGGTAATACAACGAAAAACGATGATCTTTATGGTATAAAAAAGTAAATTTTGGTTGCACTTCTTGGGTAGTAATCTGATAATTTCTATTCGTTAAATTTTCTGTTTCCAAGGTATTTTCTGATACAGCTCCTTTTACATCAAACAACCAAAATCTACTAAGTTTGTGTTGAAATGCCCATTGATGAATATAGGATTCATTTCGTTGGTTTCCGATAAAAAACTGTTGCTTTTGACGGCTACTCCCAAAAGTATAAATCCAACTATAATATTGCCTATTTCTATTAAAATAAAAGTTATTCCTAAAATTAACCTGCAGTCCAACTTGATTATCACTACCCCCATAAAATGGATTCCAAAGAAATGTAGTATTATTCCTTACCTGCTCATTATTGACTGTCAAATACGTTTGATTATAAAAATGAGAAAGTACCCTTTTTATACCTTTATGATTTTTCCACGAAATAGGGTTTAAGGTCATCGACTGCTTCCAATGCACTCGTTGTGTAGCTAAGAAATTTACATTAGGCAAGGCAACCCGCAAATAAGTAGCCTGATCTTGAAACTGTGCTACTTCAAACTCATCAAATTGCTCAATTCCATCACCATTATAATCAATCCAAGTATAAAACCCTTGTCCGGGCTCTGTTTTAACATACACGAACTCTTGTCTAGCAATATTTCCCGAAGAAGTTTCATAGAAAGTACTTAAATTGCAAAAGCCTTTCCATAGTTTTTGGCGATACCGTATCTTGGAATTAATTGTTGTTTCATTACCACTAAAAGCATTTTTTGTAAGCCTATAATTCGCATAAGCATATAATTGTGCATGCTTACTCTGAATTATATTACTTTCTAAATAGAGGGTTTTTCTATTATTAATTTCTGCAAAAGAAAAGGCTCGGACACTATCATTTTTTCTAAAATGAACTCCCACTTTTCCAAAAACCTTGGTACTATCTCCCATTCCATAATATGCTCCATAGTCTTGAAATCTATGACTATTACCTTCTAAGTTTTGAGTTGCTGTTTCCTTTCTTTGGTTTGTCTCAAGGTTCATGGTAGCTCCAAACCACGATTTATTAAAACTATGTACCAACTTAGAATTCCATCGAAAAAAATAGTCTTTTCTTGCAGATGTTTCATTCAATAATAAACTTCCATTTACACCGATCAATGTATTATCAAGAGCCATTGTAGCATTAATCTCCTGTTTATTTCCAGTAAAATGGTCTTTAAAAGATAAGTGATGGAATCCATATGAAATATTCGTGTTTTTATCTTTCATAAAAGACAACATTGTTCCCAGCTCGTGTTGATTCCCTTGTAAGGTCTCTAAATTCCAATCCCGATTAAATTCTACGGATTGAAACCGCTGCACCGTCCTAAAATTATCTTGGATAAATTTGTATTTAACAGCACTGGTTACCTTCCAACTTTTGTCCATTAACACTTGATGCCAACCTACTTTAGCCGCCATTTTTTTATTCTCTTGATCGTCTATCCTAGAAAACAAATTAGGATCATTGTTACTAAAAGCAACTTCGGCATCAAAAGCCGTTCTTTCAGATGGTGAATAACTTGAATTCACTACAGCTATTTGCAATTTATTAGGAGCAAAAATCCTAGTTTCTGGAGCAAAGCTTCCCAAGTTTTCACCCACGTACTTATAAACCGTACCAATCGCAGTAACAGTATCTACCTCATAATCTCCAAGATTAGTTCCGACACGGGTAAAAGTGACCGAATATACCGTAGCATTTTCATCCGTGGTATACTCAAAATATTCTTGTTGTCCTTGTATTACTTTTTTATACTGAATCCTATTGGGTGTAAAAACATCCTCATAAGCACTAGGCACAACCATCTTCGTTTGATCATTTCCAGCTTCGGCTAACAACTGTTTTTGTTCATCAGTTATATTTTGTTGAATTGGTTGATTTTTCGCATCGTTTTCACTGTAGAAATACCCCCGTAATGAAAATTTATCGGATGTATACGCTGCTTTATCATAGGTAATAAACCGTGTATAGTTTCTATCAGCGTACTGAAATTCTATCCGAACCCTCATATCATTTGTGATAGGATATTGTGTGTTAAATCGAATTTCACTTAGGTTATAATCAATCGTATAATCATTTGTCTCTCCTCTTTTTAACAGAATACCATTTACAAAAACTTTATCGCTTCCTTCTATCATCACGATAGCCGATTCTCCGCTAGCTCCAAAAATCTTATACGGCCCTTGATTCCCTTCAATTCCTACAAAATTATGTACAGAAAACTTTCCCCTTACTATGGCTCCAGATGCCCCTATTTTAGTTTTGGAATTCAAATCCGCAGTCACGGCTACACCCGATACTTGCTTATCAAAATTTAAAAAATAACTATCCTTATTTGTCAAACTTACATCACCTCCTTTAACCCGCCATTTTTTATGATACAATTCGACAAAAATCCTATCAAAATCGGTAATGTTTTGCGAATACCCTCCTTGCTGCAGTGGAAAATTTGTATCAAAAATATGTGCGCTAATTCCCACACTGTTTGACAACTTCCCTTCAATAGTAAGATCTAACGATGAATTGGTTACTACATTTTGATTGTTTCCACTAGTAACACCTCTCACTATGAACCCCTGTGTTTTTAATCCATCGAAAAGCTGAGTAGTTTCCTTTTTTTTATTAGTAGTTTGGCTATATAGTTTCTGGGTATTTTGAGTATTTTCGACAATTAATCGTTTATCAAACGGTGCATAGATCTTAGTTACAAAATCGGGATACCTATAATATTCAACAATTATTTGTGTAAACTTAGATTTATCCAACACCAAAGTAGCCGTACTAAAATCCATTTTATAATCTTCTTGCGAAATCAACTGATTGTCTATAGTACGCAAAACAAATTTACGCGGATGTATACTTACACTATCCACATGAATGGTATCACTAACTACTTGAATTTTTTTTAAACGAAATTCTTTTGGTTGTGTTTGTCCTGAAACTTTTAAAAAGACAAAAAAAGCGATTACACAAAAGACATCTTTGCTCATACTTATACAACGTAGTACTCACAAATATAGTTCATTAATTACACTCTAACAATCTATATGCTTTTCAAAACCAAGACTTCATAAATCAGTTTAAACACCATTTTTTTTTACTTACTACAAACTTCATCTTTTAAATTATTATAAGAAGGATTAAATAAATTACCTTCCACATAATAAGAATCAACTCCACCAACATCAAGATCAAATCCATTATTTTTAAATAAATTTGTTAGTGCACAAAATGAAGACAATTTAACATTCCCATCTATAGCAAACATTTGAGAATCAGAATCATCATATAAAGTTGTGCTTTTAACTAAAACTAAATTTTCTAATCCTTCTAAACTTATTAGAGATTTATTAAGAGAAATTACAATCCTTCCTAATACTTTATTCAAAGCATTCAACCCCTTTAAATTAGATAAATGTTCATTATCCATTATAAGAAAATCCCCAACAATAACAGCCAAACTTTCTAAACCCTCCAAATTCTGAAAAGAAGTATTAGTTATTGATAAGAAATTACCTACTGTAGTCAATTTTTTAAGATATTTAAGATCTTTAATTTTTGGATTATCGATTTTCAATCCACCTAGTATTACCTCATAACCCTCTTCAAAAAAGGACTGAAGCTCACTATCTGATGTAGAAGAATCTACAACTAACGCACCTTCATAAATTTTATTTTGTTTCATAAAAATGTTCAATTGCTCATTTAAAGTTTTTAATTTCCCCTCCAACAAAACAACATTTTCTTTTGACTCAACTACCTCATTTTCTATATCTTTTATTTTTTTAGAAAAATTCTCTAACTCTTTAGCATGATTTTCTCTTAGTATATCAAGATTTTTTATCAATTTCTCCATAGAATTAATTTGATCTACTAGTTTCTTTAACTTTTCAACCTGAAGTTCTAAAGAAGAAACTCTTTCATCTAGTGAAAAAACAGTATTCTGTAAATTATTAATTTCATCATTATTACAAGAGTTTAATAGCATTATAAATATTACACCTAAAAAAAATGAAGTTCTAAAGTTTAACATAATTATAGTAGTTTTATAAAATAAGAGTACGAAAGTAATTATTACACTTTTCAAACTGAAAATAAACTATCATATTTAACATTATAAAACCTATAACACTAATCACAATGGCAACCTCCCGACTGACACCCTTTATTCTTTTTGGAAGTCCAAACAAACTTTTTTACTAAGAATAAAACGGCTAAAACAACAATACTATATGCTAAAAACTCTTGCATTAACTTAAAATTTGATAAGACACAAGCGCCGATACATAGGCTAATATGGTCATTCCGATCAACTGAACCAAAGGCCATTTCCAACTCTTTGTCTCTCTCTTCACAATGGCCAACGTACCCATACATTGCATAGCAAAGGCATAAAAAAGTAATAACGAAATACCTGAGGCTAAATTAAATCTTTTTTCTCCAGTTTCCATATTAACCTCCGAAGCCATCTTTTCTTTTATAGTCGTGGTATCTTCATCATCACTTTCGACACTATAAATGGTTGCTAAGGTTCCTACAAATACTTCTCTTGCTGCAAAAGAAGTAATCAATCCTATCCCAATTTTCCAATCATATCCCAATGGTTCAATACTGGGTTCTATGGCTTTTCCTAAGATTCCGATATATGATTTTTCCAATTGTACAGAAGCTATTTTTTGTTCAATTTCATCTTCTGAAAAAACCGTATCCTTCATTTCTTTTCGTACTTCCTCGGCTACATTTTGATAGGATTCTCCTCCATGTGAAGCCAGAAACCACAAAATAACTGAAATGGCTAATATTATTTTCCCTGCATCAATTACAAAAGCCTTGGTCTTTTCTAAGACTTCTAAAAAGATATTTTTTAACGATGGAAATCGATAATCAGGCATTTCAATTACAAAAAATGAATTGCTTTTTATTTTCATTCTTTTATGCAAAACATAGGCAGAAACGACCGCTGCTATGAAACCTAATGCATATAATGCTAAAAGCGTCAACCCTTGTAAATTTAAAAACCCTAATACTTCTTTATCTGGAATTATTAACGCAATCAAAATAGCATATACAGGCAGTCTTGCTGCACAAGTAGTGAACGGAGTTACTAAAATGGTAATTAGTCGTTCTTTCCAACTTGATATTGTTCGGGTTGCCATCACAGCAGGAATAGCACAAGCTGTCCCTGATATTAAAGGAATTACACTTTTCCCTCCCATACCAAACCTTCGCATGATTTTATCCATTAAAAAAACAACACGACTCATGTATCCCGATTCTTCTAATACAGCAATAAATAAAAACAAAATAGCTATTTGAGGAACAAAAATAACAACTCCCCCAATACCCGGTATTACACCATCGGTTAGGAGATCTGTAAATTTTCCTTCGGGCATTATTCCTTTAAAATATTCAGAAATATCTGCAAACAATCCGTCTATAAAATCCATGGGAGCTGATGCCCACTCAAAAACCGATTGAAATATTAAAAGTAACAGTCCAAAGAAAATCACATAACCAAATATTTTATGTGTAAAAACTTTATCAAGCCTACTACGAAGATCATTAGCCTTGTTTTTATCTATTTCATAGGCACTACCGATTATTTTATTTATTTTTTGATAACGATAAATGGTTTCTTTGTGTTGGTATTTTTTTAAACTAGATTGGTCTTCTTTAAACGGTTCAAGAAGTTCTTTTTCTGTATCTGACAATAACGAACTATAATTTCTAACAAGTATTAACCAAAGCTGATACATTGTAAATCTATCACTTACTTTTGCTAAATCATGAAAATAATCCGAATTAATCCTATTGGCTATCTCAGAAAAATCAGAGGTAATAGAAGTCGCTCCTAATTTTGAGATTTCTTCCTTCACATAATTAATACCAATATTACTTCTCGCTGAAATCAAGACCACTTTTGTTCCTAATTCCTTTTCTAATTTTTGTATATCAATAGAAATTCCTTTACGTTTCATTTGATCGGCCATATTTATAGCCAATACTGTAGGAATTTTTAAATCTTGTATTTGTGAGAATAAAAGTAGGTTTCTTTTTAAGTTTTCAACGTCAGCAACTACTACAATAACATCAGGTAAGGCTTCTTTTTCAACTTGTAAAAGTGTTCTAAGTACAATGCTTTCATCTTCAGATGTAGGATGAATACTATAAGTACCTGGCAAATCTGTGATAATTGCAGTTTGTTTATTCGGCAACTTACAACTCCCTTGCTTTTTATCTACGGTAACACCAGGATAGTTTCCTACCTTTTGACTTAAGCCTGTTAATTGATTAAATAGCGATGTTTTTCCAGTGTTTGGATTACCGACTAAAGCAACTTTAATTTTTCTATCCCCCATTACACTTTAGTTATTAATATATGACTTGCTGTTTCTTTTCGAATAGCTACGTGTGTATCATTAACCTTGATATAAATAGGGTCTTTTAACGGAGCTATTTGTAATAATTCTACCTCAGCTCCTGGTAAACATCCCATTTCCAATAGTTTTAATGGTATATTATCTAAACTTTCTTCAGATATAATCCCTTTTTCCCCGATATGTAACGATGCTATTGTATTCAAAAATATGTGATTTTGGCTAACAAATATACTAATACCTATTAAATAGTAAGCGTTAAACCTTGTTAGCAACAAGCCTAACAAATACGTGTCCTAACTATGAATTAAAATTTTGCACAAATAGTATTATTGCTGTCTATAATTGAAATGGTATCTTTGTAGTATGACTTTCGATGAAATCATAGGACAAGCCCATATTAAGAGCCACTTAAAAAAATCTGTTGAAAACGGAAGGATTCCGCACGCGCAATTGTTTGTCGGAAAAGAAGGAAGTGGAACACTTGCTATGGCTATTGCTTATGCACAACATTTGTTGTGTAGTTTTTCAGAGAATCCAGAAAGTTGTCAATTAAAATGTAGTAAACTACAGCATCCCGATTTGCACTTTGCTTTTCCCGTAACCACTACAGACAAAGTAAAAAAGCATCCAATCAGTGATTTATTTGCTGAAGATTGGAGAAATTTTGTTGAAAAACACCCTTATGGGAACCTCTTTTCTTGGCTTCAATTTATCGGCGTAGAAAACAAACAAGGACAAATTGGTGTGGATGAAGCTGAAAACATTGTCAAGAAACTACAACTTAAATCGTATGAAGGAGGATTCAAAATAATGATTGTATGGATGGCTGAAAAAATGAACATTGCTGCCTCCAACAAGCTTCTTAAACTAATTGAAGAACCTCCTAGTCAAACAATTTTCTTGTTGGTAGCTGAAGATGAAGGTCAAATAATAAACACTATCAAATCGAGGTGCCAAGCTTTACATTTTCCTGTATTGAGTAATACTGACATTGCAAAAGCGCTCATTGAAAAAGAATCTAGCACAGAAAATGAAGCTGAAAAAATAGCCCATCAATCTGAAGGAAATTACCACAAAGCCATTCAATTATTTCGAGAAGATTCTAACGAAGATATTTTTGAAGATTGGTTTATCACATGGATTCGAAGTGCCTTCAGAGCAAAAGGAAATGCTTCGGTAATTCAAAACCTAATCGTATGGTCAGATACCATTGCCGCTACAGGAAGAGAAACACAAAAACAGTTCCTTCAATATTGCTTACAATTTTTTAGACAAGCATTACTTTTAAATTACGGAACTCCTGATTTGGTGTTTTTAGAAACCAAAACCCCTAATTTTGAACTAGCAAAATTTGCTCCATTTGTGCATAGTGCCAATATGCTAACCATCGAAAAAGAAATAAGTGATGCACAATATCATATTGAACGAAATGGAAATGCTAAAATAATTTTATTAGATTTATCCATTAAATTAACACGACTTTTACATACCAAAGAAGATAAAATTAATCCCTAAACAATAAGCTGTCTTGATCTCATTTACGCGCATATCACTTAGAATTCGAATATTTCTTTCAATGATTCTCTTAGTGTTATTAATGTCTATCCTAACGGTTTTAGTTACTCGTGGACAATATAACGAACACACCAAAGACTATCATGATAAAAGGTTTAGCCGAAAAGAAAATGCCACAAAACAAAGTATTAAAATAGATTTATTCAAAACCAGTTTTGCCGTTACTACAGAAAACTTATCAAAAATATTTCAAGACAGAATATATGAAATTGCCAGAATACATAAGCTTACTATCTCTATCTATGATATGCAAGGTAACTTGTTAAAGTCTTCTATTCCTTATAATTTTGACAGAGCAGAAGAAGTACCTCTTTCTAAAGAAATTTTAAGTGATCTGGCCAATAATTCTAACCACCGAAAAATTAAAGGCTATACTGAAAAAGGAATCACACATCAATCTTCTTATACCTATATTGAAGATTTACGATTTAAACGAATTGGTATATTAGAATTACGTATCAATCAAAATAACAATGAGCAAAAAATAGAATTGCGTCAATTCATGTCTCGACTCTATGCCATTTACATACTAATGTTAGTACTAGGAATTATATTAGCTTATTTTCTTTCTAGTTATATCACCCGGTCTATACAAACTATTTCAGAAAAAATTAAAGAAACAAGACTGAATAAACGCAATGAAAAAATCACGTTGAAGTCTACCAGTTCAGAAATAAATTCCTTGGTTAAATCTTATAACAATATGATTGACCAATTAGAAGAAAGTGCTGTAAAGCTTGCAAAAAGTGAACGTGAACAAGCATGGAAAGAGATGGCCAAACAGGTAGCTCATGAAATTAAAAACCCCTTAACTCCTATGCGTTTGTCTGTTCAGAGTTTTGAACGAAAATTTGACCCTAACGATCCCGAAATCAAAGAAAAGCTTACCGAATATAGCCAAACATTGATTCAGCAAATTGATGTTATGAGCTCCATCGCTTCTGCTTTTTCTGATTTTGCCAAAATGCCCAAACAAAAAAGAGAAAAGCTAGACGTTATAGAAGTAGTTAAACATGCATTGGATATCTTCACAGAAAGCTATATTAACTATCTCCCTGAAGAAAAAGAAATCTATGCCTATCTTGACAAAACACAACTTATCCGCATTGTTACTAATTTGGTGAAAAATGCTACCCAAGCGATGAAAAAGAATGATTTAAACCCTAAAATAGAGGTTAAAGTAACTTCAGACAGTAGCAATATCATCATCATTGTCTCTGATAATGGCATTGGTATTAAGGACAAGAATAAAGATTTCGTATTCGAACCTAAGTTTACTACAAAAACCAGTGGTATGGGGCTTGGTTTGCCTATGATTAAAAAAATTATTGAAACCTATGACGGATCCATTCATTTTTCTTCTACAGAAGGAGTGGGTTCAGTATTTACTGTAACACTACCTAAGACATAGACCTGAAACAAAAATTATTATCCCTATACGTATGAACTTTGAAAATATTTTAGTTGAAAACAATAATGGTATCGCGACAATTACCATTAATAGGCCCAAAAAATTAAATGCCTTAAACAAGCAAACTATCGAAGAACTTCATGAAGCTTTTGAAAATTTAGAAAACGACACTACTACCCGTGTAATTGTCTTAACAGGCAGTGGTGAAAAGGCTTTTGTTGCTGGGGCTGACATCTCAGAATTTGCACATTTTTCTACAAGTGAAGGAGAAGAATTAGCTAGAAATGGTCAAGCACTACTTTTTGATTTCATAGAAAATCTAACAACCCCTGCCATTGCCGCAATAAATGGATTTGCTTTAGGAGGAGGATTAGAACTCGCCATGGCCTGTCACTTTAGAATTGCTTCAGAGAATGCTAAAATGGGTTTACCTGAAGTTTCATTAGGAGTGATTCCTGGCTATGGAGGAACACAACGTTTACCACAGCTAGTAGGGAAAGGAAAAGCCATGGAACTCATTATGACAGCAAGTATGATTGATGCTAATGAAGCTAAAGAATACGGTCTTGTTAACTATGTAACAACCCTAGAAGAATTGTTGCCTTTGGCTTATAAATTAGCACAAAAAACACTCAAAAATTCATCTGTTGCTATTGGTGCTGCAATCAAAGCCGTTAATGACAATTTCAAAAATGACGTAAACGGATTTGAAACCGAAATTATTCAATTTGGAAAATGCTTTGGAACCGAAGACTTTAAAGAAGGAACTACGGCTTTTTTAGAAAAAAGAAAACCAAACTTTTCATAAAAAAGATAGCACTTAGAAACTAAGTGCTATTCTCATTACTAAAGGGAATTATCCTTATATTTTGGGATAAAAATCACACGAATTTAACACTTGCTTTATCAAAAAATCATTAATTTTTGTTAAAATTTTAACCCCATTCTTTAAAGAATTGATTAAGAAATAGTTTCATAAAATCATGTCGTTCCTCTGCCATTTTTTTCCCTGTTTCCGTATTCATTTTGTCTTTTAAAAGCAATAGTTTTTCGTAAAAATGATTGATTGTAGGTGCAGTTGATTTTTTATATTCTTCTTTAGTCATGGATAGATTGGGTTTAACTGCTGGATTATATAGTTCTCTGTTCTTAAATCCTCCATAATTAAAACACCTTGCAATACCAATTGCTCCAATAGCATCAAGCCTATCTGCATCTTGAATGACATCCAATGCTAAAGAGCGAAACGACTGTTTAAAATTCCCCCCTTTAAACGATATGTTTGCAATAATTTTTTTAACATGATCTATAGTTATCACATCAACTTGCTGCCTGCTTAAAAATTCTGCTGCTTTTTTAGGCCCTATCGTCTCATCTCCTCCATAAAATTTACTATCTGCTATATCATGCAGCAAAGCCCCCAAAGCAACCACAAATTCATCCACTTGCTCTTGCTTAGCTATGTGTATTGCATTTTTATAAACGCGCTCTACATGGAAAAAATCATGTCCTCCTTCAGCCCCCTTTAATGTTTCTTTTACAAATGTTATGGTATTTTCTATTATTTCTTGCTTGTCCATAACAACAAAACTAAACATTCGTCACTAGTAACAAAAATATGCTTCGATTTAACATCCCAATTAAATACAACTTACACACCTTTTATTTTGTGCTTTCTTAGACAAAATATGGTATTACAAAGCCATATATAAAAAAGCCTCTTATATAATCATGTTTAAAAAAGTAATGGGATATAATGTTGAGTCGTATTATAGAAGATATAGAAAGGACTATACATAATAGCACATTACAAATTGGAAGCTTTATGTTTTTTATAAGAGCATCACTTGTATGATTGAATACGTTTCTAATCCGAGAAAACGCGTCTAAACATTATAGTTAGGACATAGCAACCACAAAACTAAAACCATATAACACCTCAAAAAATTCCTTTTATCATGTGTTAGTTAAAAAGATCGTATTAAAACGTCTTTTTTTTCTTTTTCTTTAATAGCAATTTCAATTTACCACTGATATCGAATGTGCAAATACGGTGTTCTCAAATAGCTTACCTTATTTTACACATTATCGAAAAGGTAGAAAATTTACCGACTCTAAAAATGTTAAAGTTTGGCTAGTGTATTATAGAATAATCCTAATTAAAAATAGTATTGAATAGATAATTATGTGTAACATTTTAAAGTAGATAAATTTTCTTTTATTTAATTATAATTCTAGTGTCTAAGTGCGTAACTAGCTCCTTTTCCAAATTCAGCTAATACAAACTTTACACTGCTAATTACATTGTGTGTCTTCTTTAATAATTTTTTTCCCATTTTAATAATTTTTATATAATTCCCTTTTAGTACTTGTTGTTTAATAACACTACAAATATATACCTGATATTCAGGCTTTAAAAAGGGAACTCCGCGTTTAAAAATGTTAAAATCCGCATTTTTTTAACATTTAAGACGCCATTAAACGTTTATAAAAAGAAAAAACGCCCAAACACAAAAGCTTGTTTATAAATAACTTAAGAACAATTAAAAAGAAGAAAAACGTAATAGTTTATAAAAACAAAAAGGCTGTTTTACGTGCGTAAAACAGCCTTTTTTTCATAATAAGATTTTAACCGTTACTTACTTTTTTATTCTTTTATAAAAAAATCTATAATGTAAATACTGGTAAGCATCTCTAGGTAAAATTTTGATCCACTTTTTGTATTTTACGAACCATCTAAATCGAATTGAATTAACGCCATTTGTTAAATATCCAGCGATAAAAGGATGTACATTAAGTGTAATGTTTTTATACTTTTTACCACTCGAAAGTAAACGCTCTAATTCGGTTTCAATTTTATCTAATAAAACGATGGGAGCTTCTACTTCTCCATTTTTATTAGGGTTAGGCTCTGTAGTTTTTATATGCAATTCAGGTCTTACGCGTTGTCTTGTAATCTGTACTAAACCAAATTTACTAGGAGGTAAAATTTTGTGTTTTGTCCTATCGAGAGACATAACCTCCTTCAAATGCTGATACAATTTGTGTCTATTTTCAGCATTTTTCATATCAATAAAGTCAATAACGATAATACCACCCATATCTCTTAATTGTAATTGCCTAGCAATCTCTGTGGCGGCTATTAAATTGACTTCTAACGCAGTTTCTTCTTGGTTTAAGGACTTATTTGAACGATTACCACTATTTACATCAATAACGTGTAATGCTTCGGTATGTTCTATAACCAAATAAGCTCCTTTACTCATAGAAACTGTCTTACCAAACGATGTTTTAATTTGTCTTTCAATGCCGTATTTTTCAAAAATGGGCATTTGCGACTTATGAAGCTTCACTATATTTTCTTTTTCTGGATAAATTTCTTGTAAATATTCTTTTATTTCGAGCTTTAATGACTCATCGTTTGTAATGATACTTGTAAAAGAATCGTTTAAAACATCCCTTAACAGCGAGGATGCCCTATTCAACTCACTCAGTATTTTTGTAGGAGCGTTGTTGTTAGGAATACGTCTACACATACCCTTCCAACGTTCAAGTGAGTTTTGTAGATCTCTGTCTAATTCTGCTACTTTTTTTCCTTCAGCAACAGTTCGTAATATAAGCCCAAAACCTTTAGGCTTAATACTTTTTGCTAATTTTTTCAATCGTTCCTTTTCTTTAGTATCTGCTATTTTCTGAGATACAGACACTCTGTTTGAGAAAGGAACTAATACTAAATACCTACCTGCTATTGATAGCTCAGAGCTAATACGTGGCCCTTTGGTAGAAATCGGTTCTTTTACAATTTGTACTAATAAATTTTGACCTGATTTTAGTACATCTTTGATACTCCCGTCTTTGTTGATATCCTCTTCAAAGCGAAAGTTTTTAAAAGTGAATTCTTTGTATTTACCTGTGCTTACCTTCTTAATGAACTTGTTTAAAGATTGTACTTGCGGCCCTAGATCATGATAGTGTAAAAAACCATCCTTAGGGTATCCAACATTTACAAAAGCGGCATTTAACCCAGTCATTACTTTTCCTATCTTAGCAAGAAAAATATCACCAACTGAAAAGTTATTGTCGCTTGTTTCTTTGTTTAATTCAATAAGCTTACCATCTCTTAGTAAGGCAAAATCAATATCAGAAGAATTGGAACGAATTATTAATTCTGTTTTCATCTGAAAAAGTTTTGTGCCTACGTAAAAATTACGAAGACGGATTAAAATATGTAAGCAGGCAACACACACATTTAACGTGTGTTAATACCTACATGTCAATGAACGTATGCTATAAAGCGAACGAAAAAGTAAGCCTACTGCTTACTTTTTCTTATGACGGTTTGCTCTAGCCCTCTTCTTTCTTTTGTGTGTAGAGATTTTAGCTCTCTTCCTTTTTTTACCACTTGGCATAATTATGATGTTTTATAAAGACCCTTTTTATCGGGTCTTTTGATTAATACTTTAGTTTCAGCTATTATTTAACAGCAACTTTTGCTTTTACTCCTTCTGTAAAAACTTTTGAAGGTTTAAAAGCTGGAATGTTATGAGCAGGAATCTTGATGGTTGTGTTTTTAGAAATGTTTCTACCCGTTTTTTCAGCTCTTTTCTTGATGATAAAACTTCCGAAACCTCTAAGATACACATTGTCACCACTTTCTAATGCTTCTTTTACTTCTTCCATAAACGCTTCAACAGTTGCCAAAACGTCTGCTTTTTCTATTCCACTCTTGTCTGAAATTTTTGATACGATATCTGCTTTTGTCATTACTTTAACTTTTTTTGGTTGTTTTCTTTGAAATTGAGCACGCAAAGATATGATAATTAATCTATTTCTAAAAACAGATCACGCGCTTATTAGATAAATATAGTTAAAAAAACCCCAAAATTCTATTAAAAAGTTTGGGGTTTGATTTTTTGATCTTACTCTTTGTTTATCTTTTTATGTTAAACCAAACATTAGAATTTTTTGTACTGGTAAGTTTTACTTCTGTTTTATCATTATTTTCATATTCAACCCTATAAGGAGAATTATTAATAATTAAATCAATGGTGAATTCGTCTAAATGTCGAAAATATTTATAATTAAACCCTGGTTTTAATGTTGAGATATTAAGTAAACTAGGGTCACGATAATCTCCAGAGAAATCAAATATAGCCTGAGCAGGATATTTATATTTACCTTGATCATCAAGATGAGACATAAACTTGATTCCAAGGGCATCATAGTTTTTATTAACGGTTACTCTTCCAAAAATAATTTCTGAAGAAAGTTCAGCATTATATCTTTTTTTATTAAGATTTTTTATATGATTAATATATAGCCCAAAAAGATAAGATACGTTATTAGGGTCATCAGTGTTTATAGTCCATTTTTGACTAATATCTATCGGTGTTAGATTTAATAATAAAGAGAGGCTATTATCTTCTGAGATAAGTTTATTACCCTCATTGTTTAAAATAAATTTAGTAAACTCTTTGCCTTTAAAATTGATACCTGGAGAAAACATTACTCCATTTGAAGTATAGGAAATTCTAGAGCTATAACCTTTGTTTGTTACTCCTTTAACAAATCTTCTTGAACCATCATAGTTTAATATAGTGTTATTATAAATGATTTGTCCAGATCCTTTAAAAGTGTTTTTGATTTTTTGATTTTCTTCACTAGATAAAAATTTCCAATCTTCATGTGAAGCCTTCTTTAGGATAAACTCTCTATTATTTTTATTGGTTTTAAAAATAATATCCCCTCCCTTAACTCCGTAATACAAGAGCTCAAATTCTCCATTATAACCTTCACCCAAAAAACCAGGTGAAGATATACCACCATCAGAAATTTCATGGATAAAATTATACGATGTAAAAGCTAATTTAGTCTTAGAAGTTACAGTAATTTCGTACATACTTGTTTTGTCTGGATCTGAGATACCAAAGTCAGAAAGCATTTGAACTTTCTCATCATTCACAAATTTAAATAGGTATGTAAATCCACCGAAAATAGCTTCGTCTGGAAAATAAACAACCTTCCAACCGTGTTCTGAAGACTGTAATTCTTTTTTTAGTTGAATAATTTCTTCTTGTACTCTTTGCTCAGGAGATTTATCAAATAAATCTTCAACGGTTTCCTTTTCACAAGAAAATAAGAAAAAGGAAAGTGTTAGTAATGCTAATATTTTTTTCATTTTATTGGAGTTTTTCTTGTAATAATCTTCTGTTTTTTACTAAATCGAAGCCTAAGTTTTCTAAAAAACGTTTTAAAATATTCAACTTTTGTTCTAAAAGTTTACGACCTTCGTTTCTTTCAGTTATTTCTTTAATCTTTACTGGGTCATTAATACCATCCATAGATTCTTCCTCAAAAAAATAAGCAAGATCCTTTTCACTTAGCGTTATATAACGAGAAAATAATTCAACAAAGTCTTCGTGTACGCTTTTTGTACCATATCCAGATATCATGCCTCGCTTTAAAGCTTTTTCATTAGTATTTACTGTCTGCCATCCGTTTCTAGTATAATTATTTGGAGTAACTTCTCTATATTCGTCAGGTAAAATAAAGTTCATATGTAAAATATGACCATATTCATGGTAAGCAACATTCAAAACTCTTCTTAGCCAACTCTTATCAGTCAAAGTAAAATCATTACACTCTGTAAACCTGATTAAACTCCCTCCTTCAGCTGTTCCTAAAGTTACTGACCCATCTTTGTTAAATGCCTTAGAACCAATAAGGACAATTTTTTTAACCATATGCTGTCTTATAAAACTTTCACTAGAAGACAATTCCATTGGCTTTATCCAATAATCTAATAAAAATTCAGAGAACGGAATAATCAATTCTTCTTTTATAGGCGCTATAGCATACCAATCACTAGGGAGTAGGTTTTTCTTATACCGGTACTCTACTCTAAGATTGTATTTAGCATACATTTTTTCAAGCTTTATGTCATATTCCGATTTATTAAGTTCAGGAAATAGCGCTTCATTTGAAGGGGTAATAGGCTCTTCTTTGTCAGTACAACCAAAGAAAAACACACTGGTTAGCAGTGTCAAGATTAGTATTTTATTTGTATATTTTTTCATTATGATACGTTTAATTATTAGGAGTAATTCCGTTAGAAATAGCATAAGAAGGTATCTGGTATGCCTTATTAGGAAGTGTTTGTAACAAAGAAATAACCGTCCCGTCTTTTAGTTTATGACTAACGTCCATATTATATCTCTTTAGATCAAACCACCTAAACCCCTTTAAAAACAAAGAATTTCTTCTTTCATGTAATAGGTATTGCGTCCAAGCATCTTTTACAGAAGTAGTCTCATAAAAACTTAACAATGTTTTTATATCGAACAAACTATCCTCATAATTTTCATAACATTTTTCACCAATTTCACTTAAAAGGTCTTTTGCCTGTTGAAACTCTTCTTTTCTAATATGAGCTTCCGCTTTGTTTAAAATGACTTCAACTAGTGGAAACACATCAACTGCCTGTATACCTATGTTTTGCGAATTAAACACAAAGTAATTTGCGGGTATAAATACATTTCCACTTCTTGTATAATTTATAGCAAATCTTAGGTCTACAAGATTTAGAGGATTTTTTTCTAGGATTTTTTTTATGTTGAACGTTGATTGATACACATAATTGAATGGCAGGAATGACCAAGAATACTGTACCATACCAACATCTGAACGTTGAATATCAATAGTTGCATTTGGATTACTATTTAATTCCTCCAAAAAAGGCAAATTGTTTTTTCCTTGGAAGTAGTCTAGAGATTTTGCTGCATACTTAATAACTTCATCCTGATCTTTAGCATCCCGATTTCTAAAAGCATAAAAGCGAGCTGCATAAGCATACATCGTAGCTAACGTAAATCGATATTTGTTATTTTTAAAAGAAGTGTTGTCTTTTTGAATACTATTGATCGCATCCAACAGATCTTGTTCTGATTTATTATATACTTCTTCAACACTCTGCCTTTTGTATTCAGGATTTAAACTGTTTTCAACTTTTTCAACATAAGGAACACCCAAATCCTGAGACGAAGAGGTGTTATAATGTTTTCCAAAAATATTCACTAACATAAAGTGATAATAAGATCTCAACAATTTTGCTTCGGCTATAATCAGAGAAAGCTTTACACTTTCTTCTGTTGTAACAACCTTAATTAAAGAAGCTTTTTCTAACACCAAATTCGCTTGAGCAATCGACCGATACGTTGACCTCCAAAATTCTGAAGGAGAATCTTGATCAGTTTGATTTCTAATATCCTTACTCCATGTATAAAGATCCTCAATAATGGGGTGATCTGAGAAAACATCCTCTGCCAATTCTACATCATCACTACTGAAATGTGTAAACCTATAGCCTCTACTATTATTGTATGCCCCCACTAAAGTAGCTTCTAGTTTTTCGATATTATCAATTTCTAATCTTTGATCTGGCACTACATCAAGATGATCATTACATGATATGAATGCTATAAAAAAGGTAGAAAAGATGTATTTAATATATTTTTTCATGGTAATCCTATTTTGTTAAAAACCTACATTTAAAGTCACAGTATATTGTTTAATAATGGGCATGATAGACCCCCCTGAACTAACAAACTCAGGATCTTCACCGTTTAATTTTTCAGGATCTGCCAGCCACAACAATGCTAAATTTGATCCTTGTAAACCTACCCTTACATTTGAAAGGCGTAACTTTTTCAATAGACTTCTTGAAAGTGCATATGACAAAGAGATATTTTTCAACCTTATAAATGATGCATCCGCTACCCAAAAATCTGACATATTATAAAGGTTGTAGGCTGTTGCAATATTGTTACGATCGTCACTATTTAAACGGTCAGCGTCTAAAACAACTGGGATGTTAGTTATAGCCTCATCCCCTTGTACACGCCACCTGTTTATTAAGTGAGAAGAAAGTGCCTGGTGATCTTGATATCTGTATGAAAAGGTATTATACACCCTTTTTTTATGACCAAATTGACCACTTATTAAGGCAGATAAAGCAATTCCTTTGTAAGAAATAGTGTTCGTTAGCCCTCCAATTTGTGTAGGCTCAAGATTCCCCGAAAAAACGAAATCTGAATAATCATTCGATTGAAGCGCTATGAACTTAACTTTATTATTGTTTCTATCAAAGAACTCAGGTATCCCCTCATGATCCAGTCCAGCAAAACGGGCTGAATAAAAACCTCTAACGGGGCCATTTTCAACTGGGATACCCAATTGAGATGAAGCTCTCCCTAACCAATATTGAGATTGTAAGTTTTTTACCGTGTTTATATGTTGAGAAAAATTAGCCGCTATATCCCATTTAAAATCATCTGTTTTTATGGGAGTAGCGCTCAAGGAAACCTCAAACCCTTCACCCTTTAAATCTAATACATTACCCCATTTTACTCTTTCACCACCAACACCGCTTGACATATATCCTCCTACTAAGTCAAAACCATTTCGCCTATAATAATTAAAATCTCCTCTGATACTATTATTAAACAAGCCATAGTCTAACCCAATATTAAATTCATATTGCTTCTCCCAAGTTAAATCATTATTTCCTAACTGTTCTATGTATATTTCAAGTTCAGAAGCATCAGGATGTATGGGCCTACTAGAGTTTCTTGATTTAGCAATTAAACTGGCATTAACTGCATTACCTAACGATCCGTTTAGTCCATAACTTGTTCTAAGCGCTAAATTATTGACCCATGATACACCTTGCATAAAATTTTCTTTAGAAACATTCCACTTACCTGAGATACTCCAAGTAGGAAACCAGCGTGCAGCAGTAGACTTCCCCAATCTATTTGAGGCTTCATATCTTACAGCACCGTTTAGGGTATATTTATTTTTAAAAGTATATCCATAATTAAATAATCCAGCAAAAAAACGATCAAACGTCTCTTCTCTCCCAAAATATGACCTACCTATACTCGCTAAGTATATTATGTTTTTTTCAGAAGGTTTCGACACATTTCCAAAATCATATAAGTGACCGAATCCACTATTCCAGTCTATTGATCTATTAATGATTCGCATTTCAGACCCTAAGAAAAAAGTAAACTTATGATCGTCACCATACCTAGGATCCCAACTGATATTACTATTGATAAAGTAATTTTTCATTTGTTGATTTCTAGTACCATAAATCCCTCCCTCAGGCAATCTACTATATCTAATTCCAGTAACCTCATCTGGCATTTCAAATAAAAAATAGTTCCGTTCACGAATCAATTCCGAATCAAGAGGCCCTGTACCTGCTCTATAAGACCTGGCTTCATTAGATTTTTCATGGGTTAGCCTTTCTATTTTGTTGTTCACAAAACGGGCAGATAGTCTGGCATTGAATATTACATTATCTTTTAGCTCATAGTTAATATTGGTAAGAAAGCTCATATCCTTAGCTGTGAGCTGAGTTTTGTTTAAACTCAACTCTTCAACCATATTAAAATCCGTGAAGTTTTTTCTAAAATATTCAAAGTTTCCTCGTTCATCTCTCGCCCTAATATTTCTACTTGTGTGTAAAGCATACATAAAAGGGTTATTATCAAAATCACGATTAACTCTTCCTGTATACCTATCAACTCCTCCTACATCGTTTTGATTGGTAACACCGTTTCCTGAATCACTCACTCCTGACAACCCTTGATGTCTATAAGATATGTTTGCTTGTGTAGTGATGTTTAACTTATCACTCACAAAAAAAGTCCCCTTTAGAAGTGTCGTATATCGATCTACATGATCTGCAATGGTAACCCCTCCATCTTTTAAAAAACTAACAGAAGCATAGTAAGTAGCCTTCTGTCCACCACCCGAAACATTCAATGAATGATTGCTTTGAATTCCTGTATTGAAAAGCTCTTTAAACCAATTTGTATTCGCTGTTTCGTATTTTCTTAAGAAAGAATTTATTTGACTATCATTAGTACCCCATTGGATATTGTTCTTTGCGATTTCATCAAATAATTTACCGTAAGGACCGTGCGTTGCTGCCCCCTGAGTATTAGCAATATTTATCCAACCTTTTTCGTACAACTCTCTATTTACAGACATTTGATCTTTTGAATTAAGAATGTTGAAATCGGCATAACTTGGTCTAGGCCTAATAATCATGCTACTAGAATAATTGATATTAAGGTTACCCTTTTCACCTTTTTTTGTATTAATTACAATAACACCATTCATAGCCCTTGCTCCGTACAAAGCAGTAGCAGAAGCATCTTTTAAGATTTGAAACTCCTCAACATCTTCCATGTTTAAGCCAGCAACGCCTGAACTAACAATAGCATTAAGATTTCCTGAATTAATATCTTCATTTGACACATTTACAGCATCCTCTAAAACAACACCGTCAATTACCCACAAAGGAGCTTGGTTCCCATTAATTGACGAAGAACCTCTGACCCTAATCGTAGGGGCAGCACCAAAGGTGCTAGAAACATTTTGAACTGAAACACCAGCTACTTGCCCTTCTAAGGATTTTGAAATATCAGACTCACTTGCCAGCTTAATGTCCTCCATTTTAAGTTTCGTAGCCGCACCTGCAAAAAGTTTTCTGTCTATTTTTCGATATCCTGTAGCGACCACTTCTACTTCATTTAACATATTGGGGGCTTCTTCAAAAACTACATTGATAATAGATTGTTTGCCTACTTTTCTTTCAATGGAAGCCATACCGATAAAGCTAAAAACTAACACATCGTTTTCGTTAGCTTTAATCACATAATTTCCATCGAAATCAGACTCTGTACCTTTTGTAGTATTTTTAATAAGTACAGTTACCCCAGGCAAAGGACCTGAAGTATCTTTAATTGAACCTTTTATTGTTTTTTGTTGTGCAAAAATTAATTCAGCAAGAAGAAAACAATATAAAGTAACTGCTTTTGCAATTCTTAACATTGATAAATTTGGATTTAGTTAATAAAATTTTGTTTCGTTACGTAATGTCTTTTATACCAGACCCTTACAATACTATTTAACAAGTCAAAACAATTTTACCCTACTTTTAACTTAAATTTTAACTTAAAAAAATAGGTTTTTAAGCATTTTTACATATTATTTCATCGATTCGCATTTCAAAACAAATTAGAATGTCTTTCT
Organism: uncultured Tenacibaculum sp.; assembly: GCA_947496185.1. Taxonomy (GTDB): domain Bacteria; phylum Bacteroidota; class Bacteroidia; order Flavobacteriales; family Flavobacteriaceae; genus Polaribacter. Next base: position 134,409 of record CANMCD010000006.1, on the reverse strand, counting down.
CAATAAATATAAATAACTGGTACAGTGAACATAAAAGAAATTTACCATGGAGAACAAGCAAAAATCCGTACCACATATGGCTGAGTGAAATTATGCTACAGCAAACGAGGGTAGCGCAAGGTTTACCCTACTTTATGAAGTTTACAACACGTTTCCCTACCGTTTTTGACCTTGCGAAAGCGAGTGAATCGGAAGTATTGAAATTATGGCAAGGGCTCGGTTATTATTCAAGAGCAAGAAACTTACACCAAACAGCCAAATATGTTTCAAATACCTTACAAGGTGTTTTTCCTAACAACTACAAACAATTACTAACCCTAAAAGGTGTAGGAGATTACACCGCCTCTGCCATTGCTTCTATTTGTTTCGAAGAACCCGTAGCCGTAGTCGATGGTAATGTCTATAGGGTATTATCTCGCTATTTTGGCATAAAAACCCCTATTAATTCTACCCAAGGAATTAAGGAATTTAAAAAATTAGCCCAAGAAGTGATGGACACCCAATCTCCGGGCGAATACAATCAAGCTCTAATGGATTTTGGCGCATTGCAATGCAAGCCTCAAAATCCATTATGTAACGAATGCTTACTTGTAGATAGCTGCGAAGGGTTTCGTTTGCAACTAACTAAAGAACTGCCTGTAAAAGAAAAAAAACAACGAATTAAAAAACGCTATTTTAACTTTTTAGTAGCCGTAACGGACGAAAATGAAACCCTATTAGAAGAAAGAAAAGGACGAGGTATATGGGAAGGACTATACCAGTTTCCTCTTATTGAACGCAATAAATATATTGGAGCAGATGAGTTAATAACTTCAAAAGAATTCATATCGAAGTTTACGGATAAAGTAAACGTAACACTTTACAATAAAAAAGAAATCATACACAAACTATCTCATCAACATTTATACACGCAATATTGGATTGTAAACACCCCGAAATTAAACGAACCAACCCTTGATTGGACAGCGGTAAAAGAAAAACCCGTACCCGTTTTGATTGCTAAGTTTTTAGACCAATACTTAAAAACTGAGGGTTAATTTTGTATATTTGATTTTTAACAAACTAAGTAGCTGTGGCAGGAACTGTAAACAAAGTTATATTAATTGGACATTTGGGAGACGAGGTAAAAGTACATTATTTTGATGAAGGAAACTCTATTGGCAGATTTCCTTTAGCAACTAATGAAACCTATACAAATCGTCAAACTGGTGAAAGAATCACCAATACGGAATGGCATAATATCGTTGTTCGTAATAAATTAGCTGAAATTTGCGAAAAATATTTAACAAAAGGAGACAAAGTATATATAGAAGGACGTATCAAAAATCGTCAATATGAAATGGATGGCATAAAACGTTATACGACTGAAATCTTAGTACAAGATATGACTTTTTTATCTACTAAGAAAAATCCGAATGCTGGAGAAGGAACACCAAACGTAAATCAACCAAATGCTACGCGTCAACCCAATCAAGAAAATATAAATAACAAATCACATAATGAAGAGGATGATTTACCGTTTTAGCTTAACTAAATTTTAAATTTTGGACCCAGAACCCGAACCTATACTTACACTATTTACTAGCATTGGTTGGATGACAACCTTTAACCTCTTGGCCTTACTTGTATTGCTAATTTGCTCTGCTTTAATTTCAGGAACAGAAGTTGCCTTCTTTTCAATCTCTTCTACACAACTAAACGAACTTGACGGAAAATCAAAAGGAAAAAGCACCGTAGTAAAACTACTTAAAAACCCTAAAAAACTTTTAGGCACTATACTCATCACCAATAACTTTATAAACATACTTGTTGTATTAATTTTTGCAGCGTTAGGTGAAATATTCTTTAGCAATCTTTCAGGTGTAATTAAATTTATGGTAGAAGTGGTATTGGTCACCTTTTTGATTTTGTTATTCGGAGAAGTACTACCTAAAGTCTATGCGACTAGAAAATCAATGCAATTTGCCAACTTTATGGCAAAACCGATACAGTTTCTAAATACATTATTAACGCCTTTGAGTTCACCGTTGATAAAGTTTACAAGCATCGTTGAAAATAAATTAGGCAATAAAAACAATAATTTATCCGTAGAAAGATTATCACAAGCCTTAGAATTGACCTCAGATAACGCTACCACCAAAGAAGAACAAAAAATATTGGAAGGCATTGTTACTTTCGGAAACACAGAAACAGTTCAAATAATGAAACCTAGAACTGATGTTTGCGCTATTGCTGATGACACGGCTTTTGAAGAAGTCTTAAAAGTTATCCGTAAAAATGGGTATTCCAGAAATCCAGTATACCATGAATCTATAGACAATATTGTCGGCGTTTTATACGCCAAAGATTTATTACAGCATTTGAACAAAACCACTTATGACTGGAAAACCTTATTACGAGAACCTTTCTTTGTACCCGAAAACAAAAAACTAGACGATTTATTGAAAGAGTTTAAAGAAAAGAAAAATCATCTCGCCATCGTAGTAGACGAATATGGAGGAACCAGTGGTATCGTTACACTAGAAGATGTAATTGAAGAAATTGTAGGTGATATTAATGACGAATTTGATGACGAGGACCTATCTTACTCTCGATTGGATGTAAATAATTATATTTTTGATGGAAAAGTAACCATCAAAGACTTTTGTAGGGTTCTAGACGACGGAAGAGAAGATTCTTTTGAAGAGGAAAAAGGAGAAAGTGAAACCTTAGCAGGCTTTATATTAGAAGTTTCAGGAAAATTTCCTAAAAAAGGAGAAAAAATAAATTTTAGTAATTATACCTTTACCGTCGAAGCGTTAGACAAAAAAAGGATAAAGCAAGTAAAAGTAACTAGGAATGCATAAAATATTGTGGTTTTTAATATTGGTGATTATGGTGAGTTGTGGCGAAGAAACAACCCCAAAACCCAAAGCGTATCTTAGCTTAGAGTATCCTGAACCTACATACGATTCGCTTACGATTGATCGACCCTACAGTTTTGAGGTCGCCAAAAACACCTCTTTAAAACCACTTCCAGAAGATTGGCTAAAAGTTCAATACCCCAAACTAAAAGCATCGGTAGACATTACATACAGGCCCATAAAAGGCAACTTAAGAGAATTACTAATAGAAGCTGAAAAACTTGTATTAGAACATACCGTAAAAGCAGATCACATCTCTTGGCGAGATTTTTCGGATAGCAAAAACAACGTGTATGGAAAAATGTGTGAAATCGCAGGGAATGCTGCTTCGCAAGTTCAGTTTCATGCTACGGATAGTGTAAATCATTTTATAAAAGGATCGTTATTCTTTTATGTAAAACCTAATTACGACTCTATTTATCCAGCAGTTGAGTATATCAAAAAAGATATGGTCAAAATGATGGAAACACTTCACTGGAGAAAATGAGACTAATTTTAAACTGAGCGCTTTATAATTTCAATGTTGATTTAGCACTTTTTCTAGTTTTTCGGGATTTCTTTGATTGTTCCAAAATAAGAGCAGAGTTATGGTATTTTTTAATGGGTATTTTTTGTAAAAAACCGTTGTTTGTTTTGAAATGACTATTGATGAAATATTGTTTGTATAGACCTTACCTTCAATGTTGCCTTTTGAAAGCATCGATACAAAATTATCAACTATTTCAATAAAGTGTTTTACCTCTTTTTGAGACCATTTTACGATTAATAAAATCTAATTCTTCAAAATAGGACACCTCGGCATAGGTAGACCAATTTACAGTAATTAACATAATTATTTTGGAAGATTATATCTTTTTATAGCTTTAGCCATAACATCAGTATGCGAAGTTGTTTCTCCTGAATCTGCCTGTTTCTGGCTTTCAATAAGAAGTTTCTGAATTTGGATAGGAATTTCAGGGTTTGATTCTGGGTTGTTTAATGGCTTTTTCCTTTCTGCAAACTCAAAAACATCTTTTAGATAGTCAATATCATCTGTGTTTAAAAGTTTAATTATTTTATTTCTTAATTCTACAATCCCCATGTTTTATCATTCTGCACACTAATATACTAAAATAATTTCTTTTTATAGCTAGAAATGGCACTAAACAGTACTTCGAGACTGAAGCCACAAATAAAACTGTAACCCAAATAAAATAGCACCTGCAAGTAAGTGTGTTGCCTGTGTTCCTATAGGAAAATCAGCATAATACATTAAAATACCTGTAATTGTCTCTAAAAAAATCAAAAAAACAACCCAGTTAACCAATTGATACCCCAAGTTTTTTATTTGATTAAGGTAAAATAACCCCAAATTTACTAGTACAATAGCTATGGTAAAAGACCTGTGAAAATAGAACTTAAAACTAGGATTCATCAAACTATATTGCTTGTTTTCAAAACCAAAAAGCTTTACCTGCTCATCGATAAACTGTCTCACCTGCGTTCCCATAGCAATCTGTATCAACGAAAAAACAACCGAAACCACCAGTAGCCTACTAAACAATGCATTATATACCGTACTTTTATTTTGACCACGATCGCTAACAAATAACAACTGTAGCAATAAAGCGATGATAAACAACCCTGCCACCATGTGAATAGTAATTACCGTGGGTTTTAAGTTGGTATCAACAACTGTTTTTCCGAGCCAAGCTTCAAAAAGCATGAGCAAAAAAGCACCAATGGCTAGCATGGGTATTTTTTTGTTGTCCTTCCAATACTTGTTTGCCGAAAACAATAAAAACAAAAAAACAAAACCCGCCAACACAGAGGTTAACCGGTTTATATACTCTGTCCAAGTATGGTACTTATTAAAAGTAGCATAACTATGTTTTGTATATTTTTTCCAATATTGGATATTAAATTCATTTTGAGAAATAAAGTCTTCTTCTGCAACAAACAAAGCCGCATCTTTCACAATAATAATCCCCTTTTTATAGGAAGTATTAGGCTGCCAAGTAATTTGTTCTTCTGACGTCGGAGGAATATAGTAGCCAAAACATTTTGGCCAGTCTGGACATCCCATACCTGAACCTGTCATACGTACTACAGACCCCGCTAAAAATATCAAATAAACCGAGATCAAGGAAGCCTTAACAAGTAAAGAAAGTTGTTTTTTCACTCAAAAATTATTTTTTATACTTCAAAGCAGCAGACCTGCCTTTTTTGAAAATTTTATTACTGGCATGTTTTCCTTTACGAAGTGCTTTTTGTTCTTCATAAGGCAACTGGATAATTTCACGACACTCATTAGAACAAGTATGCTCCATTTTCTCACCACACTCGTCACATTGTATAAATAACAAATGACAACCTTCGTTTGCACAGTTCACATGCGTATCGCAAGGTTTTCCACATTGATGACAATTAGAAACAACATCGTCAGATATACGTTCGGCACGCCTGTGATCAAACACAAAGTTTTTACCTAAAAACTTATTTTCAATCCCTTCTTCTTTTACCTGTCGGGTGTACTCTATAATTCCGCCTTCGAGTTGAAAGACATTTTTAAACCCCTTGTGCTTATAATAAGCCGATGCCTTTTCACAACGAATTCCGCCTGTACAATACATCAGCAAGTTTTTGTCTTCTTTATGATCTTTTAAATCATCTTCAATGATATCTAGTGAATCTCTAAACGTATCTACATCAGGAGTAACCGCTCCTTCAAAATGTCCTATTTCACTTTCATAATGGTTACGCATATCGACACAAACCGTATCAGGATCTTCCAGCATTTTATTAAATTCCTTTGCAGAAAGATGCACCCCTTTATCCGTCACATCAAAGGTAGCATCATTTAGTCCGTCAGCAACAATTTTGTCACGAACTTTTACCTTTAATTTTAAAAATGATTTATTGTCTTGTTCCACAGCTACATTCAAACGAATGTCTTTTAAAAATGAAATACTATCTAACTGGTTTTTTAGTGCGTTAAAGTTTTCAGCAGGAACAGAGATTTGTGCATTAATCCCCTCATAAGAAACATAAGTTCTTCCCAGAACCTCTAGTTCATTCCACTCAATAAAAAGTTTATTTCTAAATAACGTCGGATTTTCTATCTTGTAATATTGATAAAAAGAAATGGTTAGGCGGTCTTTTCCCGCTTCGTCAATTAACTTAGCGCGCTCTTGTGCGCTTAACTTGTTGTACAGTTGCATGCTATACCTTTTTCGTTAAACAAATAATGTTGATTGTGTCAATCAGTGCTGCAAAAGTACTCTTTTTTTGTTTTTTGCTGTTTAAAATGATACTTTTTATAGTAAATTGACTAGAATTTAACTATTGCCTAAAAAAAATACGGATTTGACATACAACTAATTGTAATTTTTTAAACCTTTGTACTATCATACATAAGTTTCATATTAAAAAACAAGAAAAAAAAATAGGAAAAAATGAGAATAGCAGTAGTAGGAGCAACCGGAATGGTAGGTAACGTAATGTTACAAGTTTTAGCAGAAAGAAATTTTCCAGTTACAGAATTAATTCCTGTCGCTTCAGAGCGTTCGGTAGGAAAACAAATAGCCTTTAAAGGAAAGGAGTATTCAGTAGTTAACTTAGAAACCGCAGTATCTATGAAACCAGATGTGGCATTGTTCTCTGCTGGTGGAACTACTTCCTTAGCATGGGCACCAAAGTTTGCTGCTGTAGGTACAACAGTAATTGACAATTCATCAGCATGGAGAATGGACGAAACTAAAAAGTTAATCGTACCAGAGATCAATGCTTCTGAACTAACGGAGAACGACAAGATTATCGCAAACCCAAACTGTTCTACCATTCAAATGGTACTTGCCTTAGCACCTTTACATAAGAAATACGGTATCAAAAGAATCGTAGTATCAACCTATCAATCTATCACTGGTACAGGAGTAAAAGCAGTTCGTCAATTAGAAAATGAAGCGAACGGTGTTGAAGGAGAAGCTGCCTACCCATACCAAATCCACAAGAATGCATTACCTCACTGTGATGTATTTGAAGAAGCTGGATACACCAAAGAAGAATTAAAGCTCGTAAGAGAAACACATAAAATTTTGAACGACCCTAGTATCGGAGTTACAGCAACAGCAGTAAGAATACCTGTAGTTGGAGGGCATTCTGAAGCTGTAAATTTGGAATTCGAAAACGAATATGAGCTAGAAGAAGTTCGTAAAATTCTTTCAGAAACTGACGGTGTGATTGTAAAAGACGATATTGAAAACAATCAATATCCAATGCCTTTCTTTGCTGAAGGTAAAGACGAGGTTTTTGTAGGTAGAATCCGTAGAGATTTGTCTAGAGAAAATGCCTTAAACTTATGGATCGTAGCGGATAACTTGAGAAAAGGTGCGGCAACAAACACTATTCAAATCGCTGAGTATTTAGTTGCAAACAACTTGATCAAAAATACCGTGTTGGCCTAACATGCCTAGTATAAAAAAACATCTTAATTTCAAAAACTAAGATGTCGTCTTAATAATAAAGAAGTAATCCTGAGCTTTCTAGTTCAGGATTTTTTTATGATACCCTTATAATTGTTTTAGAATTCAACATCAATACTTTTTCCTTCCTAAAAGCACGTCTTCATATTAATACCAATTCAGTAAAACGGAAATATTTCACAATAAAAAAAAGAAAACCCGCTGCAAAAATATGAGCGGGAAAAATTGCTATGAAAAAGAATGTCTAAGGACGTCTCCAAAGACATGGCTAATATATGTATTTTATCGATAACGCCAAGTAAAATTTAAAAATATAACAAGAAAAAAGTGGAATTATAAGTTTGCATGATAAAAACAATAAATTCTAACTAGTAACAACATATGATACCACCTATTCTGCTTTTCTTCATATACTAAAAATAGTTGATTTTTAAATTGTATGAAAAATAGGGAAGCCTTCAGGTATGTGAAACATGGTAATCAATACACCACTGGTATCGGAAACGGCTCGTTTAGCACCGTTAATATATACGTTAGTTCCAATAAAAGGGATATAGTCCATTGGGTCTAAGACCATTCCTATAAAGGGTTGAAAGGGATTAAAAGGCGGTAGGGTGGTAAAATGGGTGTCGAGACCGACCACAGGGGTAAAATGGGTACTAGCAAGTAATGACATAGATTTTTTAGGTTGTAGTTTTGGTTAATTTTTTACATCTTTTTTTCTATTAAAAATTACTTTAATAGGATACTTATTATCGAAACAACTGGATGGTTTTTCGTTTGGTTAGCATGAAAGAAATTTAAGCGCGCAACTTTATTAAAAATTAACAATCATTTAAAGAGAAAAAAAATATTCAGTTATTGATATTGCAGTAAACATACTTTTTTAACAAATACAAACAATATGAAATTAAAGATATTTTAACATTTAAAGAGAAATTAGGTTTTTTGGAGGTTGAGATTGAAACCCTGTAAATATGTCGCAGTAGATTATTTATAATATATTGAAAAGGCAAATTACACTTTGTGATTTACGGGCAGTATCAAAATTGAAAAACAAAAAACAGCTTTTGTTTTTAAGAAGAATTCGTTGTTTTCAAATGGACTTTGAAGAACCTAAGCCTTTTAGATTTTTAGGTTTTTTTTACGAATTTTTCACGAAAAAGATTTTACTTTTGCCTAAGAATCTAGTGTAAGATACTGATTAAAAAGGTGTGGTTAGCTAATACCAATGTCCCAATTTGAAACCCATTCACAACTCCCTTCCATGGATATACTTTTTGATAGCTCCTGTGACGGATCACATTTTAACATAATTTGAACTTGCTACTAAATATAGGAATTCACATTAAAAAAAAGACTAAATAAACGTAAAAAAACCTAGCTTCTTTTTGATAAAGAAAATACAGGTTATATTTAAAAATGCATTGGTAAAAAGACTTGCTATAGCCGCTCCTTCTATTCCGAACTTCGGAATTAAAACATAATTCAACACTACATTAATCAAAAAGCTTGAAATAATTATTTTTTTTAAGGTTTGTTGATGATTTGTCATATTTAGAATCTGATCGACTACCCCCGAAGACACACTAATAAACACCCCTATAATAATGTATAATAAAGCTGCTTTTCCTACAACAAACTCAGCACCAAAAAAAGCTAAAATTTCTTCCCTAAAAATAATAACCCCTATAATAAAAGGCAGCGTTAGCAACATAACAAAATGTGTAGTTTTTACAATCATTTTATGCAGTGCTTCTATTTCCTTTTTTATATATAGGTCCGCAATTTTAGGCATTATCACAATATTAATCGCCGTTATTATCAAAAACCCCGCCGAGGCTACCTTAAAAACAGCATGATATACTCCTACTTCTTTTGAAGTTCGAAACATCTTTAACATAAAAATATCTGTCCATCCAAGCATATAAAGCACAGCCGCACTATACATCATGGGTAAGGCTCGTTTCATCAAAGGCTGTATCGGAATGTTTCGTAAAGGTTGTGCTACGTTTGCACGTTTAATTAAAAAAAACTCCAAACACATCACAGCAACAATCCCTAATGTATAACACAAAAAGACAATACTGTCCGCCACGCCTACAAACCAATAATCTATTACAAAATAGCTTAGAAAAAAAAACACGGGTGGAAGAATAAACAAACAGAGGTTATGCAACCCGAACTGCTGAGTCCCTTTCAAATACCCTAAAAAAACCTCATGAAGCATCAAAGGCAAGATCAAAAAACTTAGTAACTTTATAAAAGGAAGCAGTGCTGCATCGCGAAACAAGGTAACCGCTATATCATAAGAAAATAGGTATAGCAATACGGCCATCAGTAAGCCTACAACAACAGTTACCGCCACCACTTTATCAAAAAAATTCGTTTTAAGCTGTCTATCGAAATGTAATTTATTCGTCAATAGAGTAACCACAAAACTCGGAAAGCCAAAAGTAAAAACCAGCGCCAAAACTTGTGAAAAAACCAGCGATAATGAAAACTTACCATACACCTCAGCACCAAAGTTTTTGGTAATAAACAAGATCATGGCATAACCTAAAAGCACCCCTAAAACCTTAAATGCAAGGGTTGAAATTCCTTTTTTTAAAATATCACTGAAATAATTTTTCGTAAAGCCCACCGTTCCATACTTCTATTTAAATTTTTATCGACATACCTCTTTCATACTATACGGAAGAAAGCTGAAAATCGGGTAACTCCATGTCTTTCGCTGACAAAATAATGTCATTTTCATCTAACATCCAATCAATCCCTAAGTTTTTATCATTATATAGAATACCGCTTTCTGCCTCTTTTTGATAGTAATTATCACACTTGTATGTAAAAATAGTACGGTCTTCCAAGACAGCAAACCCATGAGCAAACCCTCTAGGCACAAACAATTGCTTTTTATTATCTCCTGATAAAATCACCGAAAAATGTTTTCCGTAAGTAGCGGAATCTTTTCGTAAATCAACAGCTACATCCAGCACCTTCCCCGAAATCACACGTACGAGTTTAGCTTGCGCATGTATTCCTTTTTGAAAATGCAATCCTCTAAGCACCCCTCTATTTGATAAGGACTCATTATCTTGCACAAAATTAACATCGAGCCCCGTTAACTTTTTAAATTTTTGAGATTGAAAGCTTTCAAAAAAATACCCTCTTTCATCTTTAATAATCGTCGGTTCAATAACAAAACATCCTGCTAAAGGGGTTTCTTTAATATTCATCTATTTGCTTTTTCTACTGTAGTTTTCTAAGTAAACATTTAATTTTTTGAGCAATAAAAACAACATTACAACTAAGAAGGCTAAGGTACCAAATTGTACCGCCCTGTTTTGTGACAACCCCCTAATTTCTTGACCAATGGGTTGAAAATTTGAAATAATATTTACTACTTCCGATTTGTCCGACTTCTCTCGACTAACCGTCTTTAAACGCTCATTAAGTTCGAGTGCTGTAGAAAAAAGCTCTAACTCACGTGTTGTTTTTTCTTCACTCCCTAAGTCTATTGTTGTACCTTGCTTGGCACTTTTCGCTTCTTCTGTAATGGCTTTTTTGTAAGCATTGTGTAACGAATCTGTTTGCTTTAAGTTTTTACGCAACAATTCATCCGTTCGCTGTAAGTCTTCATTTGTTAATTCTTTCAGCTTATTAAAATACTTGTTCTCAACAATAGCAGCAATAATAACATCGTCCAATTTCGAAAAAATATTGTTCTTAGTTGACTGTACTACTATGCTGTGAACCCTGTAATCAAATTTTGTAAAAGCCCTTTTAAACTCTTTGAATGAGTAGCTATCTACCGTCAATGTATCTACAGAAAGTACCAATTGATCGTATTGCCTAATAATGTCATTTTCGTTTCTGATGGGTCTAATTATAAACTTCTTAAGCGATGCAGCTTCTGCTTCTTTAAGATTAAATATCTTTGCCAACAACCCGAAATTTTGTTGCGTAACAAGATTTTCATAAAAACTAACATTGCTATACAATTGCCTAGCACTATTGAAGTTTGTTTGCACCAAAAGATTTGAGCAATATTTATTTTCTTCCTTTGTTTCTACCACAAGTCCTACCGCAGCACCAATGGCAAAAGCAACTCCTAATTTAATTCGGTTGTTTTTAAAAAATAATAAGCTTTGAATTAAAAAATGAAAAATGGTAGAAAAGATATTTCTAATAAAACCTATCACTTTAGAAATACCTTTACCTATAATCACGAATAAAGAACCTACATCAACTTCTTCTTCGTTTTTATGTTGCGTCATGGGTTAAAAAATTTGTTCCAATATTTTCTGTGTAATGGCATAAGTAGGTGTTACGCCGCTCATTCCTAATCCACCAGAAGCCAATGTTGCGCCAGTTTCTAATGGGTTATCCGATGCATAGTACGCATAACGTACTTTGACATTTTCTGAGATATTTCCTCTGATTTTCGACGCGGATTGAATGGCTTTTTGATAATGGGCTCCTTCCATTTCTAGTCCAATTACATTCCAAGTCGAATCGTGGAAAAATCTCAATAGATCCTTATTTTGTAGTGAAGTTCCTAATACTGTTACCATGGCTCCGTCATACACATTTACTCCAAAACCTTCTAAATCAGCTTTGGTTAATTCATTTTCAAACGGATAATTATCCGCTGTTCCTTCAAATATATGTGAAGATGGAATCATAATATCTCCTTTACCTCCTTCTAAAATTCCTGCTTTCCCCATGATAGATACCGAATCTACATGCAAGTGAATTTCTTTGTTTTTCACCTTAAAAGGTTTTAACAATTCATCCATGGTTTCATAAGCTTGTTCGCCAAAAGCATAATCCATCACTATAATGACGGGCTTTTGGTCTACAGAATGAACTTTGTCAAAAGGTATATGGTTATAATTAATTTTATCTGTATCAATAATTTGAACATTAATGTTTGTTCCTGAAGTATCTTTAAGGTAAATCAAACCATTTTCTGAAGCATGTTTCTTAACCTTGGTTTGTAATGCTCCGCTGTTTGCATTACTTAATACCTCATAGAGTTCAAATTTCTTGTATTTAGCCGCTTCTTTTGGTAGTGCCTTTGTTGCATAAATACTGTTCATTACACTATGCATATTGGCACTAATGATATGAATGGGCCTTTCTATTAAATTGTTATCGACTAACGTTTGTTTGATGTTGTTTGCCCATATTTCTCCATAAATATGATGCCCTATTTCTTCAATCAATACGGAACTAAACTTAACCGATCTTTTTTGATCTAACAGCACCTCATTAATGGCTTTTTTCCCTAACCAATAAATTAAGTGTAAAAAACGATTGGGTATTTCTTCCGTAGCAAAAGAATTATACGCACTATAAACCTCGTCATACGTTCTACCAAGTATATTGCCTAAATGTACAATAACCACATCTCTTTCTTCTTCTGAAAGCGACTTGTTGTACAACACAATATCTTCGATATGCAACCATTCTCTAATAAATTTCTCTCCAGTGCTACCAATGCTTACCCTGTCTTTTATTTTATGAGATTCAACAAAAAGAAACGTAAGGTGGGTAAGAATATCATAGATCTCTGACCTTCCTCGGGTAATTTCAATATTCATTTGATCTTTATCGATACGGTAACAGTTTCTTCTTCTTTTGGGTGGAATGATTTCTTTAAACTGTGAATTTCTGTACCCTTCTTCTGCGGTTAGATTAATATGCTGGCATTCTTCTATGCCTTCTGGCAAACGCTCGATCACATATTTTAATCCGTTCAACTCTATCTTATCTCCAGCTATTGAGCCATAAATCTCTGGTCGTAACGCTAAAAGAGATTTTCTTAACGCTTCTCCTGAAACTCCCATCGGCTTGTAAAAACCTCTAGTAAAAAGGTGGCGCATTGATATGTATAAATGCTCTATTGCACTTGTTGATTCTTGGGCTCTGGTTCTTTCTTTATGATTTGGTCTCGGCATGCTTTCTGTTCAATAGGTTTATAATATTAGTTGCGTAGTATAGCTTGGTACTTTTTGTTGTTATTAAGTAAAGCAACAGCTTGCTTTATCGTTTGATCATTTTTTAGTTGATGCTTGTACATCCCCTCTCTATAATGCGATTGCACTAAAATTTCTTTTTCGATTCTTGCAGTAATCAGATCACTATTCTCGACTATTTTCTTAATCTTTTCTTCTTTTAATTTAAACAAAAGATTGTCATATTCCTTTTTGATTGCTTCGTCTTCTTTGACTGTTTTGTATGCTTTTTTAAACATTCTCTCTTGTTTTGTAACAAAAGCAGTATCTGACAAAAGTAAATATTGTTTGAAATTTTCAAAATTTTGTTTGTTAAATCGAAACTTTAACGAATCAACATTTTTATTTTTTTCTATATAATCCAACGCATAGTTAAAAATAGCCCTTGAATTTAATAGCTTTTTGGTCTCTTTACTTCGTTTGGCATATTTTGACTTTATATCTGGAGTTACCCCGCCGCCATCGTATACTTTTCTTCCGTTTTCGGTCGTAAATTCGTTGACTTCTCCGTCAGAGAACCTCGGTACTTCTCCTGTTTTTGGATTTCTATTGGCATAATCTAACTCTTGAATACACCTTCCGCTTGGTGTGTAGTATTTGGAAATGGTTATTTTCATTTGGGTTCCATAATTCAGGTTAAAATAACGCTGTACCAATCCTTTTCCGTAAGAACGATCGCCCATTACAACCGCTCGATCATAGTCTTGTAAAGCTCCTGAAACAATCTCTGAGGCTGAGGCAGACTTTCCATCGATGAGCACAACAACTGGAATTTCATTGTCTAATGGTTCTTTTTTTGTTTTATAAATACGGCTATTCTTTCTTATTTTTCCTCTTGTATCTACCACAATTTTATCTTTTGGTATAAACAAGTTGGTGATATTAATGGCATCAAAAAGTGACCCTCCAGGGTTGCTTCTCAAATCAAAAACCAATTTGGTCATTCCTTCTTCCTTGAGTGCTTCGAAAGCTTTTTGTACTTCCTCTGTTGATTTTTGATTGGTAAACCTCGTTAGTACAATGTAACCTGTATCTTCGTTTATCATTCCGTAATAAGGAACGGGGTTCACGATAATTTTGTCTAAGGTGATCTTTATATCTAGAATATTTCCTTTTCGTTTTACACGTAGAGTAAGCTCTTTGTTGGGTGTCCCTTTCAAGACCTGAGACAGCTGGCTTCTTTCCAACCCTTTTAATGACAACCCGTCAACGTCTATAATCAAATCCCCAGCTTTGAGTCCTGCTTTATCAGCAGGAAATCCTTTGTATATCTCTGATAATACAATTCCTTGTTTGGTATAAAAAGATAATACACCAATACCGCCATATTCACCTTCTCTTCGCATCCGAACGTCTTCTACATCTTGTTCGTTATAAAAGTTGGTATAGGGATCTAAGTTTTTAAGGGTGTTTTTAATTACTTTATCGGTCAAATCTCCGGGATTAACCTCATCGATATAATTAACATTTAACTCCTTAAAAAGGTTGTTATAGATTTCTATTTGTTTTGCTATTTCAAAAAAACGCGATTGGAACGAAAAAAACATCGTTGCAACGGCAATCAATCCTACAAATACTAATTTCTTATTTCTCATCTGAGTGTATTTCTACTATGAAACGGGTCAAAAGTTTTTTCATCTTCTGTGCTATATCCTCATATTTCCATTCTTCCTTTGCAAGATAAGAAATCATAAATACATACGGTTGCTTCGCATTTGAATAAACGGTATACTTTTCTTTACGATAACTCTCTCGTAATAATCGCTTAATCCTATTTCTGTCAACAGCTCTTTTAAAATTTCGTTTGGGCACTGACACACCTACTTGTGCGGGGTAATTTGAAGTATGGTTGGTTTGTATATATACCATTCTAAGCGGGTAAACCTTAATCGATTTACCTTGTTCGTATAATTCGCCTACCAACTTTCTGCTTTTTAATCGCTCTTCCTTTCCTAAAGTAAACTTCATTAAATACAAACATACGCAAACCTTATAGGAAAAACCATTTTTTTGAGTATTTTTGATCGAATCCGTAGGCAAAAATATTTTTTTGTCAACATTTAAAAGCAACTGATATGAAATCCGATTTGTTTCAAGCTCCCGATTATTACCATGTAGACGATTTGTTATCTGAAGAACACAAGTTGGTTCGCAATGCAGCGCGTGAGTGGGTAAAAAAGAATTTATCTCCAATCATTGAGGATTATGCACAACAGGCAAAATTTCCTGAAAGCTTGGTGAGTGGCTTGGCTGATATAGGTGCTTTTGGCCCTTATATTCCTGCTGAATATGGTGGTGCCGGATTGGATCAAATTTCTTACGGATTGATTATGCAAGAATTGGAACGCGGAGATAGCGGTATTCGTTCTACTGCTTCTGTACAATCTTCTCTTGTCATGTGGCCTATTTTTACTTACGGAAATGAAGCACAACGCAAAAAATACTTACCCAAATTGGCCTGTGGTGAATGGATTGGTTGCTTCGGTTTAACGGAGCCTAATCACGGATCTAATCCAGGTGGCATGGAAACCAAGTTTAAAGATATGGGAGACCATTATTTGCTTAACGGATCAAAAATGTGGATTTCTAATGCTCCAATAGCTCAAGTCGCTGTCGTTTGGGCTAAAAATGAAGAAGGTAGAATTCATGGTTTGTTGGTGGAAAGAGGTATGGAAGGGTTTTCTACCCCAGAGACTCATAATAAGTGGTCGTTGAGGGCTTCTATTACTGGGGAATTAATTTTTGACAATGTCAAAGTTCCGAAAGAGAATCTTTTACCCGGAAAATCAGGTCTTGGCGCTCCTTTGCAATGTTTAGATTCGGCGCGATATGGTATCTCTTGGGGGGCAATTGGCGCTGCCATGGATTGTTATGATACTGCCTTACGCTACGCGAAAGAACGTACTCAGTTTGGAAAACCTATTGGACAATTCCAGTTACAACAAAAAAAGCTAGCCGAGATGATTACGGAAATTACCAAAGCCCAATTATTGACTTGGCGACTGGGTGTTTTGAAAAATGAAGGAAAAGCAACTTCGGCGCAAATTTCGATGGCGAAACGTAATAATGTGGATATGGCATTGAAGATTGCACGAGAAGCAAGGCAAGTTTTAGGTGCTATGGGCATCACTGGGGATTATTCCATCATGCGACACTCAATGAACTTGGAAAGTGTGGTCACTTATGAAGGAACTCATGATGTGCATTTATTAATTACTGGACTCGATATTACAGGGCTTAATGCCTTTAAATAAAGCTTTTATTGTAACCTTTTCAAATTACCCCTCCTTTGTCAATCTTGTATTAAGACCGTCAATGCTTTGTTGGTTTCTCTCGTCCCAATAGGCATCAATACCCGCTGTTCCTTTCTTTATTGCCCATTCATTAAGGTCATTTCGCTCTCCCTTATAATCATAATACGGAATGGACATACCGCATGAAGTTTGAATACTGCTTACTTTTACAATAAATATTTGACGCATTGCAGGTAATGCTGGAAATAATCCTATATAGGTATTCCATTGTGCATCGCTCTCAATTATTTCTTCCGCAGTTCCGTATAAACGTAAAATATTCGGCGCTCCTTCAAAAGCACAAAACATAATAGTGATTCTTTTATTTTCTAATATATGGGCAGAGGTTTCATTACCACTTCCTGTAACACTTAGCCATGCGACGGTATTTTCATCCAATACTCGAAAAGTATCCATGCCTTTTGGAGACAAACTAATTCTTCCTTCTTTAGGTGCCGTTGCTACAAAAAACATTTTTTGGTTTTCAATAAACTTTTTTAGTCGATTCGTGATTTTTTGATAAAATTTGCCCATAGTAAATACGTGTCGTTTGGATTTATATACTTTCTCTTACAACAAAGCTATAATAAAACCTTTGTTTTCTACTATAGAATATGCTAAAAAAACACCCAAATTAGTAAAGACAATACCAATAATAGATATATAAATAAAGGGAGGAGTTTTTGATCTCGTATTTAAAAAGTGTAAATGTAAATACTTTGTTTATTTTCTTTTTTAGCTTTTTACTTTATCCAATTTTAATTCGATTGCCTTTACCAAATCGGAATAGGTG
Organism: uncultured Tenacibaculum sp.; assembly: GCA_947496185.1. Lineage (GTDB taxonomy): Bacteria > Bacteroidota > Bacteroidia > Flavobacteriales > Flavobacteriaceae > Polaribacter. Next base: position 116,940 of record CANMCD010000006.1, on the reverse strand, counting down.
TTGATATCTTTGGCCTCTGAATCTTCTATTTTAATATTAAATTTTTCTTCAATATCAACAATAATCTCAACCACATCAACGGAATCAATGTTTAATTCATTTTTCAAATCGGTATCATCGTCTATGACATCCATAAGTTTCGGGTTTTCAACATACCGAACAACAATCTCATTAATTTGGCTTTTTAATTCTTTCATTTTAATTGGTTTTTTAATTTTTGTCTAAGCTAAAAATATGGAAATTAAATTAATAGACTAAATATTTGACTTGTTTAAACAAGAGTTTATCTTTATTTTTGAGCAAAAACCTCCGTATTTTCACCCCAATACCTAGTTGTTAGTTTATACTATATGTCCCTGCTAGCAATACAACTTCCCGATCTTGAAGTTCTTTTCTTTTCAAGAAATATTTTCGAAAACAGCATTTCCTCTTCAAACAAATCAGTAAAACCAATGAAAAACTTAAAAAAAATAATCGTTGTTACGGGAGCCTCTTCTGGTATTGGGCTCGCGACAGCCAAATTATTACACGACCAAGGACATATCGTTTATGGCGCTTCTAGAAATATCGAAAACACCAATTACTCCTTTCATAAAATCAATATTGATCTTACCAAAGAGGAAAGTATTACACAAGGAATTGATCATATTCTTACAAAGGAAGAAACTATAGATGTGCTTATAAATTGTGCAGGATATGCGCAATACGGGGCTTTTATTGAATTATCTACTATGGACATAAGAAACCAATTTGAAACCAACTTTTTTGGACATATCTCTATATCTCAATATGTTTTAAAAAAGTGTATGATTCGTAATAAATCGGGGTTAATAATTACCATTGGTTCTATTGGCGGCGTGATAGGACTGCCTTATCAAGGAGCTTATTCGGCCTCAAAGTTTGCTTTGGAAGGATTCATGGAGTCCGTTAGGATGGAATTAGCAATTTTAAACATTCGTGTTGTTTTGGTCGACCCCGGAGATATTTGCACGAATATATTCACGAATAGGAAACGGTCAAAACCTCAAGAAAAAATTGCTGTTTTAGAAGGGCAACACGAAAAAACCTTAGCCGTAATAAAAAAAGATGAAACGGGTGGATTAGCTCCCATAATTATCGCTCAAAAGATTGCCAATATCCTACGAAAAAAGCAGCCAAAATTGCGGTATATCAAAGGGCCATTTTTACAAGAATTGGCTATTCTTTCTAAAAGAATACTTCCACAAAAGTGGTTTGAAAAAATCATTCAAAACCACTATAAAATAAACTATTAATTCGTGTTATTCTTCTTTAAAAAATAGTTTGTCAATAGATATGACAACACTACCAAAGAGACGAGTCCTATGATGATAGGAATGGTTTTTTCTGGTAATGAAAAAACAGACAACACCCCAAACAAGAACAAAAGTACAAGCACCGTTTTCTTTAAGAAGTCAGGGACATGTGATTTAAAATAATCTAAATTAGTCACTATTTTTTTCTTTTTAATTTTCAGTAAAGACGCTATTAAAAAAGCATACACAAAGCATACAATACTAGAACAAACTATGGCAGCTTCTAACTGAATTTCGAAAATTACTATTACTATTGAGCACAAGTACACTAATACCGATAAAATTAATATTGACCCTGTATTTGCTCCTGTTTTATAGGAAATTTTTGTAGCTATTTTAGGAAGATACTTCTCACGTCCTAAAAGATAAATAAATCGAGCACCTCCAATCACACCTGCATTGAAGGTGGATAAAATCGCAATTAAAGAAATTAATAGGGCAAAATACTTTCCTGTTGTACCCAATAATACCCCCGCATATTTAATTTGTAATATGCTAGTTCCTATAACTTCCTGAGTATTCATGGTTACGATAATCCCTAAACATAAGACAAAAAACATGAGTGTATTAATACTTATGGCTGCAAACATTGAATTGGGTATTTTTTTTCGGTAGGCTTCTTTCGTAAATCCTAAAGCGGTTACCCATTCAAAACCAACAAACAAAAACAAAGATACTCCTAGCGTTTGTACCAAATAAGCTGCATTTTTGAGTGTAAATGAACTTTGTAATGAACTAAAATTTGGGTCAGGATTCTTAAAAACTCCCAAAACCCCCAAATACATAATACTAATAACCAAAAACAAGGCTAAAATTATCTGTACAATTCTTGGAAATTCAATACTGTAAAAATTAATGAGTAGAATAACTATTAATAAGGTGGTAATGGTTAATAATGGTGGAATCGTAGGAAAAATAGCCCCTACCACTAAAGAAAAAACATAACTTTCAATTCCTCCTATTATGATGATAAATAAGATATAGAGGTAGGAAAAAAAAAGCGATGTTTTATTTCCAAATCCTCTTGACAGGTATACACGTATCCCGGGAGATGATGGGAACATACTTGATAACTCTGCAATACAAGACGCCACAACCATACAAAATAACCCTCCTAATATTACCGACAAAAGTATCCAGTAGCCATTAACGATTTCAAATATCCCTGAGACTACTGTAAATGACAATGAAGACACGGCTAATCCTATACTTACAGAAATATAAAAAAAGACTTCCTTAAAACTGTGTTTATTTACCCCCATATTACCATTGCTATAATGTCTAACTTTATTTGATCACTTTGCTCGCCAAAAATTTCTAGGCTTCCATCAAGAACGGCTTGCACGGGATTGTTTTTTCCTGAAAAAATGGCTGCTAAATCTTCTTCTTCTCCTTCTAAATGTACCTCGTGGTCATTGTTTTCAACTACAGGTAGAATTTCTGCTACTTTTGAATTCCGAATCTTTAACGTGTAGTATTCTTCACGCTCTAAAACATTAATTATAATGTTGGGCTCCCACTTTTTTGTTAAAGGAACTATTTTTGGATTGGAATTAACTTTATTCTTAAATTCTGATAATAACTCTAATAACATAATTTATATATTAATCTTCCCAAGGGAAAGGATATCCTAAAACCCTTTTCCCAATTAAAACTTTCATAATATCATCACTAGGTCCCATGATCGAGCCAGCCCTAGCATCTCTATAACATTGTTCAACGATATGTCCTCTTACATATCCCATCCCCCCACAAATCTGAATGGCTTTGTTCGTTACTTCGATTGCCATTTCGCAGGCTGCAACTTTCACTTCTGCTAATTCGATGAAAAAGGAGTCGCTTTGTACCTTATCTAAACTCTCTTTAAGCAAATTTGCTTGATACAATTGGTCTAGATATGAAGTAAAGCCATTGAGTGTTTTTGCTAGTTTATAAATGGAATTTCGAACGGTTGATATGGCTACCTGCATTTCACCTATGTACCTTTGCACAGTTTCAATAGCCGAAGCTTTTCCGTCATCATCTACGTATACTTTCTTTTCAATATGTGCTATGGCTCCTTCGAATGCCCGTTGGGCTATCCCCAAGTATACGGTAGACAACCCCAGAAGATATAACGGAAGGACTGAGGTTAATAATAACGGAAATGCATTTTCAGTATCTCCTAAAAGATTAATAGAAGGAACGTTGCAATTTTTAAAATGAACAGGATTACTAGAGGTGCCTCGAAGCCCCATACCGTCCCATTCTCCAATAACTTGAATATCCTTGTTAGTCGATTCGACAATGAATATTGACAATTCATTGGATTTTGCATTTTTATGTACCCGAACGGGCACCAAATAAAAATTATTAAAATTGTTACTCGTACAAAAAGATTTGAAGGAATTAATAATATAACTATCGTTTTTTTGGGTCGCGTAACTTGTCATGTGCCAAAGCCTTGACCCAGTTCCAGGTTCACTCATTGAGGCACTACCTAACCATTTGCCTGCAACTATGGGTTGAATAAATCGTTTTTCTTGTTCTTCATTAACCAAGGTTGCAACCACAGGCAAAATAGAATAATGCATTAAACAAGACATGGCGGTTGAAGGGCATCCCTTGGCAAATTCTTCTAATGCCAACATGGTAGCATATACATCATTGGAAAATCCTCCTTTACTTTCGGGAATTCCTAACGACAATAGGCCTGAAGCTCCTATTTTTTGAATGTTTTCAACAGGAAAAGAGGCATTTTTATCAATACCAAAAGCATTCTTGTTCAAATAATTAATAGAAAGCTGACGCGCTTTCTTTTTCACTTCTGATTGTTTGCGAGTAAGTGCTAAATCTTTAATCATAATTACTTATTCCATTTTTTAAAAAATACACACGAATTAACATCTCCAAAACCCAAACTTATTTTTGCTACAGTATTCAACTGTGCTTTATGAATGGTTGTATTTGGAATTCTTGACGCACTAATTTGTGCTTCAATTTCTGGGTGTATTTCATCAACATTTAACGAGGGATGTATAAAATCTCCTTGAAGTTGTAAAACTGCTGCAACTGCTTCAATAGATCCTGAACCACTTAAACAATGTCCTATCATTGACTTAAGAGAGTTTATATAGGGGAAGTTTTTTCCTTTCCTTTGCGTTCCTTTTACCCAACCTTGAATTTCGCTTACATCTCCAATAGTCCCTGTCAAATGACCGCATATCAAATCGATATCTTCTGGTTTCGTATTACTTACTTCCATTGATTTTTTAATGCACCGCACAATACCGTTTAAGTTTCCGCGTGTCATCGTTCCTTTTTGACGTTGCCCCCCCGAATTAACATATCCTCCCGTTATTTCTGCATAAATTTTAGCATTTCTTTTTTGGGCAGATGCTAAACTTTCCACAACCAATGCCCCGCCACCACTACCTGGCACAAACCCACTAGCTTGCTTACTTAATGGACAAGATGCTTTTTCTGGAGAATCGTTAAACTTTCTTGTGAGTGCATGCATCGAATCAAAAGGACCCCAAACGTATTTCCCTTCACTTTCACTGCTTCCTGCAAGCATAATGTCAGCTAATCCGTTTTTAATTCTATAATAAGCGCTAATAATGGCTTCTGTACCTGTATTGCATGCAGATGAATTGGTGCTTACTTGATTTCCCAAACCTAAAATACCACCTAAATAAGCACTAATCCCGCTGTTCATTGCTTGCTGTGCTGTTCTTCCTCCCAACCTTCTAACTTGTTGGTTATCAATATTTTTTATTGCGAAATCTATGGCTTCAACTCCATTAACTCCTGTTCCATAAAGACAGCCACAATTCCAATGAGGAGGGTCTTCTTTTGAGGGAATCGTTAACTTGGCATCTTTCCATGCTTCAACACCTGCTAAACAACCGTATAAAATGCCTTTACTGGCTAGTTTAACCAAACCAAATTTCCTTCTGGATTCGGTTATTTGTTCCTCATGTATTTTAGGAACTCCCGCAACCTGACAACCAAAAGCATATTCCTTTAACTCTTCTTGAAAAGAAATTCCTGACACACCATCAATAAGTGCATTTTTAAAAGCTTTAACGCCTACTCCATTAGGAGCAACAACCCCCAAGCCTGTTATTACTACTCTTCTTTCCATATGCCTAATCTATTACCATTCCTGAAATAATACCTTTGCATATCACCTCATTATCAACTGTAGAAATTCTTATTTTACATTTTAATTTGTTTAATCTGAAAAATATTTTCTCAGATAATATATATATGGCTTCATTAGGTTTGACTACTTTTTTAAATTGTATATCCGAGGACACAAGGAAAAAATCACTAGCAAGTTTCTTGTTTTCTTTTGATTGTAAATACATACCAAATGCCAACAACCCCGTTTGCGCTGCAGATTCTAATAAAATAGCTCCGGGTGTTATAGGATTATTAGGGAAATGCCCTTCATAAAAAAATTCATTTTCTCTAAAAATATATTTTCCCAAAATATGATGTTCGTCTAAACTAAGAATATCATCAACATATTTATAAGGTTTCGTACACGGAATTAAGTCTAAAATTTCCTCTTTATCCATTATTTTAGTTTTAATATAGTTTTTCTCAAATTGAAAGTGTTTCCTTTTCTAATCTTACTTATATAAGTAACACTTCTTTACCGACAAAGACACTTTGCTATTCTTTTAGAGTAGCATTTAAAACATAAAGGAAGTAAAGGTTTGTACGAGGACTTTTTTCAAATTCATTGCGAAGAGGATTCATAAATATGAGTAGCAAAATACAAAATTAATCCCTAACAATCACCAACTTAAAAAAACATTATAAACAAGCTTTTCTTTGGAACAAAGAATCTTAAAAAAATCTTAAAGTTCTGTTTACGAGTGTTTTATTTATTAATTTGGAAACTAAAACACGGGGTAAAAAATGGAAAAATTTGATTTTAATGAAGTTCTTAATGCTATTAAAAACTTCTCAACAGAAAAAAAAGCAGACTGGTTCAATACCTTTTTTTCAGAAAATGATTTGCGAAAATATTATATGCGAGAGATCGCCTCTCCTTTAGCAAACATTACTAATATTTATGATCAATTTGAGAATAAAAACAAAAACATGCTAATGTTTGGCTCTAATAATTATCTGGGGTTAGCCAATAATGAAAAATTAGTTCGTAAAATCATATCCAAAATTTCTAAACACGGAATTGGACTCTCTAGTGCTCCCTTATTAAGTGGTTACTCTTCCATTCATAAAGAACTTGAAAAAAAAATGGCTACCATGAAAGGAAAAGAAGATGCCTTACTTTTTTCAAGTGGATACACAGCTAACATGGGTTTAATAAGTGGCTTGTTGGGCAAAAATGATTTGATTATATATGATGAATACAGTCATGCTTCTCTCAATGATGGCATTAAGTTAAGCAGTGCCACAGGTATTATGTTTAAACATAACAACACAGAGGACCTTAAAAGGCTGTTGGCTAAATATCATGAAAAATTCGAAAACATCTTCGTTGCTTTTGAAGGACTTTATTCAATGGACGGCGATTGTGCTCCTTTGGATAAAATCATTCCTATTGCCAAAGAATATAATGCTTATACCATACTGGACGATTGTCATTCTTCAGGAATTTTAGGAGAATACGGAAAGGGAGCTTGTGAAAAATTTAATGTGACAGATGATGTGGATTTTGTAATGGGTTCATTTAGCAAAGCTTATACACTTTCAGGGGGTTTTGTTTGTGCTAAAGCTTCTTTTATAAGATACCTTAGGGTTTTTTCAAGGCCGTATATGTTTTCAACGTCTATGCCTCCAATATTAATAGCATCGATACTGGCTGTTATCGAAATACAAGAGGAGTCTCCGGGATTATTACAAAAACTTAAAGTACGTACAAACCTAATAGTAAGCGGCTTAAAAAGTGTTGTTGAATTTGCTTCTGAACCCGAAATCGGGATTATTGTTATTTTAATACCTGAGCATGGAGATGTTCTTAAATTGAGTCAGGAATTTCATGAAAGAAATATCTTTTTAAATGCCGTGAGCTATCCTGCTGTTCCTTTGGATGAGCAACGATTTAGGATTAGTGTTATGGCTACCCATACCTTAGACGACATCAATTATTTAATTCAAAACATAAAAGAAGTCTGGAGCAAATATCAACTTAATACGTTGGTGCAAAATTTATGCTAATTACTGGAGGTCTTATATAGCTCTTTGAAATTCACATAAAAAAACGAGCTACCAAGTAACTAAACCACCAAACACCACACACGAATACAAATAGTTTAATCTTTATTTTTCTGGTTCATTGCCATGAAATTATGTAACTTTGTACACAACAAAACGAACAAATTCATCCATGAAAACTGTACACTCATACTGGGCATATATTGTCTTGGTTGTCTTAATTATAACCGTTATCAATGCTATTATTGGTTTTATCCAGAAGAAAGAATTTACGCATAAAGAATTTCGTTTAGGCCTTTTTACGCTTATTACGAGTCATATTCAATTATTAATCGGCTTTGGATGGTATTTTATGTCTCCTTGGTTTAAAGCTTTGAAGTCTAATGGAGGAGAAGTAATGAAAGATTCAGGCACCAGATTATTGGCCATGGAGCATCCAATCACAATGATTATTGCCATCGTGCTGATCACCATTGGCTGGTCTAAACATAAGAAACTAGTTAAAAGTGAAGATAAATTTAAAACCTTCGCCATTTTTTACGGAATAGCATTGCTCTTAATCCTTATAAGAATTCCATGGAGTAATTGGTTTTAATACACTTTATAATTTCAAAATATATAATCCCACATCCGTGGGATTTTTTATTTTTGCTGAGAATTTACTAAAACAACACTTAAAAAACTATTAAAAGCCTCATTTTCAAAAAATGAGTTCTTTAAAGAAACTTTCGATCCATGAAAATACTCAGTTATATATTGTCCCCTATTTTTGTATTGGTATTTTTTTTAATCCTAGTCATTTTTCATCCTTTGCAATGGATTGGCTTAAATATATTTGGCAGAGAAGCCCATCAAAAAGTAGTTAATGTATTAAACTGGTTTTTGGTAAAATCATTACTTATTTTAGGAATTCCTGTTCGTTTAGAAAACAAATACCAACTTCCTGAGAACACTACCTTAATTTTTGTTGCCAATCATCAAAGTACGTTCGATATACCTCCTATAATTTGGTTTTTTAGAAAACATTATCCTAAATTTGTATCAAAAAAAGAACTAGGAAAAGGCATCCCTAGTGTATCCTTCAATTTACGACACGGCGGTGCAGTGTTAATCGATAGAAAAGATGGTAAACAAGCGATCCTAGAACTAGGAAAATTTGCTAAAAGAATCAAGAAAAACAAATGGTCAGCTGCTATTTTCCCTGAAGGAACACGAAGCAGAAACGGAAAACCAAAATCATTTGCTCCCAACGGATTAAAAATGATTTTGAAATACAACCCAGAGTCTTATGTTGTACCTTTGACAATTAATAATTCTTGGAAAGTATTTAAATACGGGAAATTTCCATTAGGACTGGGAAGCCCTATAAAGATTATTACACACGAACCAATAAAAGTTAGTGAGCTACCGTTTAATGAGTTGTTAAACAAAGTAGAAACCACTATCAAGAACGCGATAGATTAAAATAGTTAGTATAACAAGATCCCTTAAACTTTTAAGTATGTCAATACAAAATATTAGAAAAGAAGTAATGCAAACGCTGGAGAAGAAAATTGACGGCTTTGTGGAAAAGTTTTTGATCCCCATTGAAGATATTTGGCAACCTACTGATTTCTTACCAAATTCACAAAGTGATAGCTTTATCGAAGAAATCAAGGAGATACAAGAAATTTCAAAAGAACTAGACGATGATTTTTGGATTGTTTTAGTAGGGGATACTATTACTGAAGAAGCATTACCTACCTACGAATCTTGGCTATTAGACGTAGAAGGCGTTTCTCAACAACCTGATAACGGTTGGGCGAAATGGTTGAGAGCATGGACCGCTGAAGAAAATAGACACGGAGATGTACTGAATAAATACCTGTATCTTTCTGGCCGAGTAAATATGCGTGAAGTAGAAATTTCTACACAGCATTTAATTGCAGATGGATTTGATATTGGTACTGCTACAGATCCTTATAAGAATTTCGTTTATACGAGTTTTCAAGAATTAGCCACCTATATTTCTCATATAAATGTTGCAAAGATCGCCAAGAAAAGAGGACATAAAGCTTTGGCTAAAATGTCTAGAATTATTGCGGGTGATGAAATGAGACACCATATAGCGTATACCGAATTTGTAAAAGAAATCTTTAAAATCGACCCTAGTGAGATGATGTTGGCATTTCATCACATGATGAAACACAAAATTGTGATGCCTGCCATGCACCTTCGCCAATCTTTTGGTGTAAAAGGAGATTTATTTGATGATTTTTCTACTGCTGCCCAACGCATCGGAGTGTATACTGGTTTTGATTATGTTGACATTATAAAGAAACTTAATACAGCTTGGGAAATTGATAAAATTACGCAACTCAGTCCAGAAGCAGAAAAAGCTCGTGACTATCTGATGAAACTACCTGATAGAATGTACCGCCTTACTGAGCGAATAAAAATACCGGATACAAAATTCCAATTTAAATGGATGATTCCAGCATAAAAAAAACAGCCTTAATGGCTGTTTTTTTTAGTTTATAATCGAACTTAATTTAACAGTTTAAACGCATCTTTATCTTCAAGAAAATTAAATCTTTTCCGTAGTGAATCTTGTTGTTCTTTATCAACTGTTACTTCCAAAATAGCCTCATTACCACTGTCATTTTTTACCAAACAAGCTCCCAGTGCATCGTAACAAACAGAATTTCCTGAATATTCGTGATTATTAGCATCCACTCCCACCCTGTTTACACCTATGGTATAACTCATGTTTTCAATTGCTCTTGCTTTTAATAGCGCGTCCCAAGCATGGGTTCTCACTTTTGGCCAACTGGCTACATAAATCAACAAATCGTAATTTTCAACATTACGAGACCATACTGGGAAACGTAAGTCATAACAAATCAATGGACAAATTTTCCACCCTTTATAATCTACAATTAATTTTTCTGTACCTGCCGCATATACCTCATGCTCTCCTGCAAGAGTGAATGTATGCTTTTTATCATAAAAATCAATCGTCCCTGATGGATGAACAAATAACAGTCGATTTACATACCTCGATACTTTCTCTTCAAAAGTCTCGATGATAATACTACCAACCAGTGCAATATTCTTTTGCTTTGCAATATCTACCATCCATGTAACGCTTTCTCCTTCCATGGTTTCAGCATTTTTCTCTGGGTTCATTGAAAAACCCGTCGTAAACATTTCAGAAAGTATAACGAGATCTACTTGGCTAGAAATCGTATTAATTTTTTGCACTAATTGCTGTCTGTTCTCCTTTGGACGTTCCCAAATTAAATCTGATTGAATTAAAGCGATGTTTAGTTTGTTATTACTCATAGTATTTTTGGTTATCCGTTATCAAAACTTACCTTCTAATTTTTAATTACTTTAACTAAAGAGGTATCCCCCTTACTAAAGTTTAACAAAAATAAAGAAAGTTTTAACCAAGACTAAACATTTAGCTGTTTAGTATTTAACTAGCTTTGATACATACTAAAAAAAGTATCCCCCCGCGGAATACTTTTCTTGCAACTTAAGCAAGAAACAAACGCTCTTAACTTAAGGTATATATTTAGTAAAGAAATATATTAGTTTTTATTATTAACCTAAAGATACCTTTAAGTTGCCTTGTTTTTTGCTATTATTAGTTAATAGGAGGGTATCACGCGATCACATGCAATTATTATCCTTTAAAAACAATGATTATGATAGCAACAAAACGATGCTCCCAACTTGTAAGGGTATTACTTATATCCAGTGTTATGCTAAACTCAATAAACTTATTTTCTCAAAATTTCATTATTGAAGGTAAAATAACCCCAATAGACTCAACTACAGTTGTTAATGGGTTACATATAATTAATAATACGACTAAAAGAGGAAATATTACGGATGAAGGAGGTAACTTTGAGCTTTCAGTCAAGGTTGGTGATAATATCACTATATCTGGAGTGCAAATAAAAAAAACCAATCGAGTTATTAGCAAGCAACATCAAACTTCAAAAAAAATAAACATTTATGTTTACCCGAAATCTACCCTATTAAAGGAAGTAAAAATCGTAAATAATGCATCTGTCAGTTTATTTCACGATCCAGCCTTATTGAACAGAAATATAGAAGTAAATGCTAAAAGTTTAAAACTCCCCTTCGCTGGTACACGAAAAAAAACACAAACAGAAAGAGCTATTTATACAGCAACTACAAGTTCAGGAGGCGTCTCTTTGGATCTAATTATAAACATGATTTCGGGGCGTTTAAAAATGCTAAAAAAAAGAAAACAACGAGAAGATATTAATAAAACTATATCCTACTTAGAAGGAAATTTTAAGTATTATTTATTGACAGATTTATCTATTGATAAAAACAAACTCGAAGATTTTTTACATTTTTGTTATGAGGATATAAATTTTGATACCCTTTATCAAAAGGGAGAAATTTACCTTGTTGATTTTTTTAAACAAAAGGCTATTGCCTATAAAAAACGTAAAAATTGTACTTCTTGTTAGAAGTAGAAAAATTCCCTCCTATTCACACTAACTCCAAAGACAAAAGTTCGTTCCCTAAATTATGGAGCGCTTTTTCAATTTTTGCTGCCTTATCTTTTCGTGGCTTATGTAATCCTTGAATATAATGCCCGAGTTGCTTCTCATTAATACCTGTTAACCGACTTAAAGCAGCACGAGTAAAAATACTTCCATAATACTCTAAAATACTTTTAGTATCAAAAACAAATGAAAAAGTATACTCCTTTGTAAGTTCCTCTGGTATATCTGTATTAAACTCTTTAAATAACGCAATCGAATCTATAATAGATTTTTTAACCTCATCAATGGTATTTCCTCCTCCATAAATACCCTCAATACTTTCTGCATATGCCGAAAAGTGATCTTTGGATTTTTCAATGATAATTTTAACTACTGCCATAACTAATCAATTTATTTCTATCTATAAATACTATCTACAGATCCATTTCTTTTTTTATTTTCTTTTCCTAGCCTTTACCTACTTCTTTAGCTCCATGGAAAGGAACTGGATAAACTCTTTTCCCCTTTTGATAAATGTAGTAACTCCCTTTTGTTCTAATATGCAGCCATCCATTTTTCCTAATTAACCTGTGCAATTCTGAGGATTTCATTTCTTTGTTTTTTCATAGCTCTATATTACAAATATAGTAATAATGCTATACTTTAAAAGATAAAACGAAAAAAATTATCAACTTACCTTAAAATTAACCTCTCAAAATACAGCCAAAAAATTGTACTTTGCTACTAATTTTATTAAGCATGCAATCATTTATTTCAGACACGTTAGACGACATTATTAAATCTACATCATCCTTTGATAATGTTGAATTTATACTCCCTTCTCAGCGAGCAGGAGTATTTGTCAAACAAGCTTTAAAAAATAAAATTTCTGCAGGATTCTTACCTAAGATTAGCACTATCGGAAATTTTATTGAAGAAGTGGCTGAAATAAAAAAAATAGACACCCTCCCTCTCCTATTTCATTTTTACAGCACCTATATCCAAGAAGAAAAACAACCCGATAGTTTTGACACCTTTTCATCATGGGCAATCACTGTTTTACAGGATTTCAACGAAATTGACCAACACTTGATTGCTCCTAAAGAAATTTTTCTTTACATACGAGATGTACATCGCTTGAAAAAATGGTCTGTTTCCGAAACTTTGGAAGAAACCCCTTTAATGAAAGATCATTATAACTTCTTAGAAAAATTACACATCCTTTATGATACTTTTTATCTTTTTCTAACCCAAAAAAAAGTAGGATATCAAGGCGTTATTTACAGAGAAGCTACTAAAAAAATCGATCAGTACATTACAAATAAAAAAAATCAACGATTTTTTATTATTGGGTTTAATGCTCTTAATACAGCAGAAGAGTTTCTTTTTCAGAGAATGCTAAAAGAAGGCAATACGTCTATTTATTGGGACATTGACGAATCCTTTTATACAACCAACCATGCTGCGGGTAGCTTTATAAGAAAATACCAAAAACAATGGAAGCACTATAGAGACACCCCTATAAAAACGATTGCCAATCATTTTTCTGAAACTAAAAATATTCAAATAATTGGCGCCCCTAAAAACATTTCACAAATAAAGTATGCAGGGGAAATTTTAGCCTCTTTTCCCAGCCAACAAAACACCGCCTTGGTTTTGGGAGATGAAAGCCTATTGCCAATCACTTTAAACTCTTTACCTGAAAACATTTCAGCTGTAAATATTACCATGGGGTATCCACTTAAAGACATCCCAACAGCCAGTTTATTAGAACGAATCTTTAAGCTTTTTCAAAATCAAGAAAAGCTACAAAAGAGCAATGCCCATCTTTTTTATTATAAAGATGTTATTGCTTTATTAAGACATCCTTCTATATACAGGTTGTCGGAACAAGAAGAAGGTACAAATATCTCAGACAAGGTTAACGAAATGATTACCAAGAGTAACACAACTTTTGTTAGTGAATCTCAACTGGCTGAATTCTTTAAAATGCTTCCTTCAACTGATCGTGAAACCGTACTAGCGATCTTCAAAAAATTCTCTACTGTCGAAGAATTTTTAACGCGAATTACAAATATCATTTCCTTGTTAAAAGAATCATCAAACGAACTAGAGAAAGAATATTTATACCGCTTTTATGGTGCTTTTGAAGCATTAAAAGAATTGCATAAAAACTTCAATTACATAAAAAACTTAAAAACCTTACAACAGTTTTTTAAACAACTCATCCAAGCCGAAAGTTTGTCCTTTCAAGGAGAACCTTTGCAAGGCTTACAGCTTATGGGTGTATTAGAAACTAGGGTTTTGGATTTTGAAAATGTTATTTTGACCTCAATAAACGAGGGAATATTACCTGGAAACCATCAGCAAAATTCCTTTATCCCATTCGATGCCAAAATTGCTTTTGGCTTGCCTACCCACAAGGAAAAAGATGCGTTGTTTTCGTATCACTTTTTTAGATTGCTTCAAAGAGCAAAAAATGTCTATATCCTATACAATACAGAACCCGATGTGTACGGAAGTGGTGAAAAAAGTCGCTTCATTACACAACTTCAAATGTTACGAAAAGATATTAAAGAGCATATTATTAGTCCAAAAGTTATCAGCGCTGCAATAGCGTTAAAAGAAGTATCAAAAACAACTACCGTCACTGAAAGACTAAAAGAACTGGCTAAAAAAGGCATTTCACCTTCTGCTTTAACAACGTATTTACGCAGTCCATTTACTTTCTACAAACAAAAAATTCTTAAGGTAAAAGAGTTTGACAATGTAGAAGAAACCGTTGCTGCCAACACAATGGGAACTATTGTACACGATACGCTAGAAGCACTTTACAAACCTTTTGTTGGCAACTATATACGTACTGCTGATATTGATAAAATGTATCAAAAAAGCCACGATCTTGTAGCACATTATTTTACGCAACATTATAAAAATGGTAGTATTCACACGGGTAAAAACCGATTAATCTTCGAAGTAGCCAATCGATTTGTAACCAATTTTTTGAATTACGAAAAAAAGACACTCGATAACAATAAAAATCAGCTAAAAATAATTGCAACAGAACAGACACTTGTCTCTGAAATTGAGATCGAAGGGATAAACTTTCCGATAAAAATTCACGGTCAAGTAGATAGAATCGATGAATTTAACGGTATCACCCGCATCATAGACTACAAAACAGGTAAAGTAACGACCTCAAACCTAAAAGTAGCCAACCTTGATGAAATTGGTGAATTAAAATACCATAAGGCGCTACAGGTTATGTTGTATTCTTTTTTATACCAAAAAAACACTCCTTACCCTTTTACCAAACCGTTTGAAGCAGGTGTATTTTCTTTTAGAAACTTTCAAGATGGATTTATTAAAATGAACTTTTCAAAAAGCCGAACACCTGACCATGAGGTTACCTCAGAAAAAATTGAAGAATTCATCCATGAAATCAAACAAATATTATTGGAAATATACAACCCTGAAATTCCATTCTCAGAAACAGGAGACGAATATTAATATAACTCAAATCCTGTCGTAAGGTTACTATTCGTATTTCTTCTTAACAAAGAAATTTACCAATACAAAACTCACTAAAGCTGGCACTACCAACCCTATATGGTGGTTCGCTAAGGGAATTATGTTTATAACACCCTTTAATTGCTCTTTGGGTAGTAAAAACTGTAAAAAATCAGGAATACTAAATATAAAAGTAACCAATACAACCGCCTTAAAGACTATCGGTGAAGACCACTTTTCTGGCAGTATGTTTAAAACAATCAATACAATGGTTATTGGATAAATAAACATCAAAGCAGGCAATGCTATCGTAATGATATATTTTACATCAAATTGTCCCACCAATACACCAAGTATACAACTAATCAACGCAGTTACCATATATACTTTTGGTGAATCGTTAAAATATCCTTTAAAATAATCTGCTGTACCTGTAATAATTCCAACAGCTGTAGTAAAACACGCCAAGGCCACTAATACACTTAAAAAAGCCGTACCAATGCTACCTAAAGTCTGCGTACTTAATGAAGATAATATTGCTGCTCTGGAAGCCGTTTCCGAAAAGGACGTATTAAACCAAGCTCCGTTATAAATCAAACCTGCATAAATAATTAACAGTCCCAGACCTGCAACAAATCCAGCTTTTCGAATCAAACTCCTTTTAACTTCAAAAGAACTGCCCTTATCAAAATTTAGAGAAATCACCAAAACCCCACCAACAACTACTGCCCCTATCGCATCAAAAGTTTGATACCCCTCAAGCAATCCACTTACCAAAGGAGAAGTAAAAGTACTTTGATCAATTGTATTGGGATGTGAAAAAACACCTACAGCTATAATTGCTAACAAAATAAACATAATCAACGGAGTCAAATACTTACCTAATAGCATTAATATTTTAGACCTGTTCATCACAAAAACAAAAACCAACGAAAAATAAATCGTACTGGTTATCAAAGAACTTAGCCCTGTATAAGGTAATATTGCCATTTCGTGTGTTACAGACGCTGTACGAGGTGCAGGCAAAGCAATGGATATAATATACACGATAAAACAGTACGCTACACTAAAAGCTGGAGAGACTTTTTTACCAAAGTCATACATGGTACCTTGAATCTTAGCATGGGCTAAAATTCCTAGAATGGGAATGAAAACTGCTGTTATAAAAAATCCTAGTGTAACTAAAAACCAGGTATCCCCAGCATTTTTCCCTAAAAAAGGTGGTAAAATCAAATTACCAGCTCCAAAAAACATTGAAAATAGGGCAAAACCCGTAATTAAAACATCTTTAGCTTTATTCATCGTGTAACAAATTTATCTTTGTCCAATATACAGTAAAAATGATGTTAACATATAAAGAAACCCCTATTTTTTATAGCGATACTGGAAATGGGAATCCCGTTGTTTTACTTCACGGTTTTTTAGAAAGCGTAAACATGTGGAATACAGTTGTAAAAGAACTTTCACCTAAAAATAGAATTGTATGTATTGATCTTTTAGGACATGGAAAATCTGGATGCTTGGGGTATATCCATACCATGGAAGAAATGGCTGCCGCTGTTAAATTCGTTTTGGATCACTTGCAAATAAACAAAGCCCTTTTTATCGGCCATTCTATGGGAGGCTATGTTGCTTTAACCTTTGCCAAAAACTACGCTAATAACATAACGGGAATTTGCTTGATGAATTCGACTTCTCAAATGGATTCTGATATCAGAAAAACCCTTCGAAAAAAAGCTAACAAAATTGCCCAACAGAATTATGAACAGCTTATAAAAATGGCAGTTTTAAACTTATTTTCTGCTGCTTTTAAAGAAGCTCAGCCTGAAAAAATAAACCAAGTAGTATCACAAGCATTACAAACTTCCGTACAAGCCTATATTGCATGTAATGAAGGAATGCGCTTAAGAGAAAACAACGAATCAACCTTAGAAAGTATTTCTAAAAGGGCTATTATTGCAGGAAAAAATGATGCTGTTTTATCATTTTCTTCTTTAAAAAAAGAAGCGAAAAGAACTCAAACTGATTTTGTCGAATTTCCGAACGGACACATGAGCCATATAGAAGATCAAGATTTGTTTATTGCGTTTTTAAAAGACTTTGTAGTATAATCATACGATACTAATACCTTTGTTTTTTTACATTAAAAATTTACCTACAAGTCGTTTCTTTTCACTTTTTTTTAGTTTCTTTATTTTCAATAAACTGAATACTTTTTGGTTTGTTATACCTTTTGTAATTACAAAGGATATTACCCCTAGTCTACCTTTAATTTTAATCACATGAAAATACACAACATAACAACAGAAAACTCGATACTAAATACTTTTTTAGCAGAAATAAGAGATGTTTCTATTCAAAAAGACCCTATGAGATTCCGAAGAAATATTGAAAGAATTGGTGAAATATTAGGGTATGAACTCAGTAAAAATTTAGAATACGAATTAAAAACCACGCAAACCCCCTTAGGAGAAAGTAAAAAACATATTGCATTAAACAACATTGTCTTATGCTCTATTTTAAGAGCTGGTTTACCGCTTCATAATGGTTTATTAAATTATTTTGATCACGCCGAAAACGCCTTTATATCTGCCTACCGACATCACCCTGATGGAAAAGACGAATTTGAAATTGTTGTAGAATATTTTGCTTCGCCATCCATTGAAAACAAAACCTTACTGTTGGTAGACCCAATGCTCGCAACAGGAAGATCATTAGTCGCCGTTTATGAGGCAATAAAAAAATACGGAACCCCAAAAAAACTTCATATAGTTTCGGTTTTAGGTTCAAAAGATGGAACTGATTATATTAAAAATCATTTTCCTGAAAATACCGAATTGTGGATTGCTGATATCGATCCGCATTTAAATGATAAAGGATATATTATCCCCGGACTAGGAGATGCAGGTGATTTGGCTTTTGGCGTAAAAATGTAACACCTTTTGCGCAATAATAACAAGGTGTTCTCAAATTAACTATCAAAGGAAAAAAGCTACGATTGAAGCCAACCAAAAAACGATAATTACGGTATTGACTAGCCATTTCCTTTCAAATATTTCTATCCCATTTGCTAGTACAATGGAAGAAGGGAATAATAAAAACAACGATTCATTTCCTGTTTTATTCGGAATTAACACAAATATAATTCCTGCAAGAAAGAGATGGGATAGAATCAATATCCACTTTCTTCTAAAACGATTTAAAATTGATAACGTACTGGGTGTCTTTAACAATACGGCAATTAAGGTAAAAACACCAATAAAAATCAACGAAAAGAAATAAGAGTCGTTCAAATAGAAATCAAAATTTAAGTAAGAAGTCCAATCAAAATTATTTTGAAAAAAAACGAATTCTATATCATACCAAAAACAAAAAGTGAAATATAAAAAAACAGGTGCTACAAAACCAAATATAGGAATCAATAGCGTTTGATAGGTCAGCTTATTATTCAAATAAAGTGTTATATAAAAAAGAGAAATAAACACGAGCGTAAAAGGCTCTAGTATAAACGAAATTCCAAGCCAAATTGCACCGTCAAAAAGTTTTTGAACGATGTTTTTTTTAGTCTGCAAACTATAAACTTTTCTTAAAAACAAAAAGGTGGTTACATTCGCATAAAAAAGCGTATCTATTTGAATGTTTTTTATAAAAAAACCGATAAGAATCACGTAAAACAGGAACGCAAAAGAATTGTCAGAGGTTACATCATTCTTTAGAATGATAAAGTTATACACCGAAAAAACAACCATAAACAAAAACAACTCTTTAGTAGCAGCAATAAAAGAAAGATCTTTTAAAAAAACCGTCGAAAAGAAGTAACTCAAAAAAAGAAAAAAGAGCACAATGAAAGTTACGGGTTTAGATTTACTGAAAAAATTGGCTAACATGGATTCTTTTTATATTTTTGCAAACGTAAAGATAATCAAGTTATGTTAGGATTAAATATTTTTAGATTAATTGGAGAATTTTTTGAATTATTATTTATCCCATTCAAATGGTTAAGGCTTACTTTGGCAAAAAGCGATGCTGGATGGTGGACTTCTAACGGTCTTAACTGGATATTTCTAGTAGTACTTATCGTATTACTTGCATATTGGATGAAAGAATCTCTTCGTTTTAAGAAAGAGGGAACAGAAGACAGGGCTTAATTTTATACCACCTACTTTGGGAAGCAAAAATAAATTAAAACGTTTCAAGGAAAATGAAACGTTTGAAAACGTTATTCAACCCACTCGTGAAGAAGTAATCGAAAACTTTTCTCTTAAAGGAAAATGGCATACTTTTTTCAAAAATGAGAATCCAATTGTACTAGAATTGGGGTGTGGAAAAGGCGAATACACTATCGCATTGGCTGAAAAAAACCCTGATAAAAATTTTATCGGTATTGACATCAAAGGAGCACGTTTTTGGAGAGGTGCAAAAACTGCTATCGAAAACAACCTGCATAACGTTGCTTTTGTAAGAACTCAAATTGAACTTGTCGATCATATTTTTTCTGAAAATGAAGTTTCAGAAATCTGGATTACTTTTCCTGACCCACAAATTAAATACAAACGAACAAAGCATCGATTAACCAATACTGATTTCTTAAAAAAATACCATACAATCTTAAACGAAGAAGGTACCATCAATCTTAAAACAGATAGTGAGTTTATGCATGGGTATACCTTGGGATTATTACATGGTGAAGGACATGAAATACTCAATGCAAATCATGATGTCTATAAAAACCACTATTCACCCCAAGAAGTAATCGAAACACAGACTTTTTACGAAAAACAATACCTTGAGCAAGGTAAGCCCATCACATTTGTTAAATTTAAGCTAAACTACTAGGAAAAATCTATTTTATTCTTTCAGACTTAAAATTATTATTTCTTTTTTAGGATATTTGGAAATAACATGCCTTTTTGAGCTTGAAAAATTACCTGTAAATAATTTTATTCCTAATTTTTTAAATCAATCGGGTCAACACATAATTTCCTATGAGTAAAAAAGAAACCGATAATTTTTTTGAAAAAGTATATGCTGTAGCCTGCTTAATTCCTTATGGAAAAGTAACTTCCTACGGAGCAATTGCTACATATTTAGGTATGCCACGTTCCGCCAGAATGGTAGGTTGGGCAATGAGTAGTTCCCACTCTCAAGAAAAAGAAATTCCTGCACATAGAGTCGTTAACAGAAATGGTATTTTAACTGGAAAACACCACTTTCAAGGAAAAAACTTAATGCAACAACTTTTGGAAAACGAAGGAATAGAGGTGGTCGATGATAAAATTCAAAACTTTGAAAACGTATTTTGGAATCCTTCAGAAGAATTATAGCCAAATCATAAATACTAACTATTCCTATATAAATATTCATAATTCAAAGACTTTATTTTCTAAACCCTAAAACGTATCTTTGTACAGTATAAATTATCATATAAAGAACCTAAGCAAGGTCACATTTATAAGAATAATACATAGTAAATGGGTTTTAAGAAGCAAGATATATACAAGGCGCTGGAAACAATTACTGCCCCTGGTGAAGGAAAGAGTTTGGTAGAAAACAACAATGTTAAAAATGTAGTAACTTTTGGTGATGAAGTCATCGTAGATGTAACCATTAGTAACCCTACCTTACAAGCGAAGAAAAAAATTGAAGTAGAGATCATGAAAGCAATTCATGAGCATGTAGATCAGAAAATTGATGTAAAGGTCAATGTAAAAGTTGAAGCTGCTGCTAAAGAAAACCCAAACCAAATAAAAGGAAAGGAAATACCTAATATTCAAAACATCATAGCTGTAGCTTCAGGAAAAGGTGGCGTTGGTAAGTCAACTATTACCGCTAATCTAGCTGTTTCATTAGCAAAAATGGGCTTTAAGGTTGGGGTTTTGGATGCCGATGTTTACGGTCCCTCTCAACATTTAATGTTTGATGTAGAACAAGAAAAGCCTTTAGCTACTAATATTAACGGTCGTTCGAAAATGAAACCTGTTGAAAATTACGGTGTTAAGCTTTTGTCATTAGGTTTTTTTACCAATCCTAGCCAAGCGGTTATTTGGAGAGGTCCAATGGCTTCGAAAGCATTAAATCAATTGATTTTTGATGCAGATTGGGGAGAATTAGACTTTTTATTAATCGATCTTCCACCCGGTACGGGAGATGTGCATTTGTCTATAGTACAGGCCGTACCAATTAATGGTGCAGTAGTGGTAAGTACGCCTCAAAATATCGCTTTAGCAGATGCTAAAAAAGGAGTTGCCATGTTTCAACAAGAAATGATTAATGTTCCTGTTTTAGGAATCGTTGAAAATATGGCGTATTTTACACCCGAAGAATTACCAGATAATAAATATTATATCTTTGGAAAAGACGGCGCTAAAAATTTAGCAAAAGATATAGACGCCCGTTTTTTAGGTGAAATTCCACTAGTACAAAGTATTAGAGAAGCTGGCGATGTAGGGCACCCTGTAGCTTTACAAGAAGGCAGTCCTTTATCTGACGCTTTTACCAATGTTACCAAAGAAATGGTATCTCAATTATTGAAAAGAAATGCTAATTTACCCCCTACGGAAGTAGTGAGAATTACCACCATGAGTGGTTGTAGCACAAAATAAAGCAACCTTCTTTCCTACAGAAGGGCGTAAATATGGTTTAACAACAAAACTCAAATACCCAGTTTGAGTTTCTTCTCTAAAAAGAGGAGATTAAGTGGGACTAGTATGGCATCAACAGAAACAAGAAGTAATGTAGAAAAAGCTTTAGAGGAAATCCGTCCATTTTTAGTAAGTGATGGAGGAGATATAACGTTACTATCTATAGAAGATGACACAGTAAAAGTAAAGTTAGAAGGTGCTTGTAGTGGGTGCTCTGTGAATCAAATGACACTTAAAAACGGTGTAGAAGCTACCATAAAAAAGTATGCTCCTGAAATAAAAGAGGTTATCAATATTGAATAGCTCTTTATTTTCTGTTCGTTTTTAAAAACGTAAATAGTCATTTAAAACTTCACCAGACTTTATAAGCAACAATTGTAGGTATAACTACTTGTTGTCATAAAAAGGTATTATTAATACCCGTATTGGAACATATGAATGTTACAAGGTACGGATTTAACATAAAAAAGAGTTCCTGTCTTATCCTTTTAAGGCAGGAATCTCCGTATAAAAAAGAATAACTTAGTTACAAATGATAAAGACAGATATATTAATAATAGGCGCAGGCCCTACAGGATTATTTACAGTATTTGAAGCAGGATTGCTAAAATTACGTTGTCATTTAATTGATGCATTACCCCAACCTGGACGACAATGTTCTGAAATTTACCCCAAAAAACCTATTTATGATATTCCAGCATATCCAGAGATTTTAGCTGGTGATCTTACCCATAAATTGATGGAGCAAATCAAACAATTTGAACCCGGGTTTACTTTAGGGGAAAGAGCAGATACCATCGAAAAACAAGAAGACGGTAGTTTTATCGTAACAACTAATAAAGGTACCAAACACCAAGCACCAGTAGTTGCCATTGCAGGAGGTCTTGGAAGTTTTGAACCTCGTAAACCACCTATTGCTAACATAGCAGACTATGAAGACAAAGGGGTTGAATATATGATTAAAGAGCCCGAACTTTACCGAGATAAAGATGTGGTAATAGCAGGAGGAGGAGACTCTGCTTTAGACTGGTCTATTTTCTTGACAGATGTAGCAAAATCGGTAACCTTGATTCATAGAAGAAATGAATTTAGAGGTGCTTTAGATTCTGTTGAAAAAGTACAAGAGTTGAAAAACTTAGGAAAGATCAATTTAATTACACCTGCTGAAGTAACTAGTATTGTTGGTGAAGGAAAAGTAACAGGAGTAACGGTTTCTCAAAAAGGGAAAGATCCTTTTACGGTTAATACAGATCATTTTATTCCTTTGTTTGGTTTAGCACCAAAATTAGGACCTATAGCAAATTGGGGCTTAGAAATTGAAAAGAATGCTATTAAAGTAAACAATGCATTAGACTATCAAACAAATGTACCCGGTATATATGCGATTGGAGATGTAAACACCTATCCTGGGAAACTAAAGCTAATCTTATGTGGTTTCCACGAAGCAACCTTAATGTGTCAGAGTGCTTACCAACGTATTCACCCAGATAAAAAATATGTAATGAAGTATACTACCGTTGGAGGTGTAGAAGGATTTGATGGAACAAAAAAAGAAGCGCCAAAGGCTGTAGTAAAAGCAATTGAGTAATGGAGCAAGATATAACGATTAAAATCACCGATAGAGAGGGGGTTGTTCATGAAGTTATAGCACCTACAGATATGGCAATGAATCTTATGGAGGTAGTTCGTTCTTACGAGCTAGCTCCAGAAGGTACTATCGGAATTTGTGGAGGAATGGCCATGTGTGCTTCTTGTCAATGTTATGTGAAATCTACCCATGAATTACCAGAAATGACCGATGATGAAGATGCGATGTTAGCAGAGGCTTTTTATGTGGAGGATAATAGTAGACTAGGGTGTCAAATTCAAATCACTCCATCGTTGGATGGATTGGAGGTTGAATTAGCTCCTGAAGGCTAAATAAAAGAAAAAGACATACCAATCTTTTTAATAAGATCAGTACGCCTTAAAAGAAAAGTTACACACTCTTATAATTTATACGTCAAAGCCATAATAAAGTTAAACGGTCTTTGAGGAATTCCGTAGGCATTGTAGTATTGTAAATCTGAAAGATTATTAACTTTAACACCTACTCTATACTTTTTTTGCTGATAAAATACTGTTCCATCCATGGTTGTATAAGGTTTCGACCAAAAAGTATTGCCTACGTTACCTGCAGCAAAAATTCTACTCATATGATTTGTCCCAAAACCGAAGCCTAAACCTTTAATTGCTCCTCTTGTAAATTTGTAACTCGCCCAAACATTTGCTACCGTTCTTGGACTCAAATCTAATTGTTTATTGGTAGCTTGAGGAGAAGAATGTTTTATATTTCTGGCATTATTATAGGTATACCCTGCTACAATATTGAATCCAGAAAAAGGATTTGCGATGATATCTACTTCAAGTCCATTACTCCTGATCTTCCCATTTTGCTTTTGGTATGTATTTGACCGTGTCCTGTATCTCAACAACGCATTGTCAATAGCAATTGAATAATAACTTAAGGTACTTTTTAACCTCCCACTAAACAAATCAAGCTTTACTCCTGTTTCCCACTGCCTAACTTCTTCTGGATTAAAATTTTGAATTTCCCCATGTTCATTTAATCCCGGAGCGGCATTTTTAAATCCGTTCATATAATTTCCAAAAAATGACAACTGATCACTAAAAGGATGAACACTTACGCCAAAATTATAAGATAATTTACCTTGATTATAGTCATCTTTTTCCTTGATCTTATCCTGAATCACAGAATCATTATTAAAATGATCATAACGCAACCCTGTTATAAATGTTACTTTATCATAAAGCGTTACTGCGTTATTAACATACCCTGCAATCGTATTATCCCCTAAAACAGCCCTATCCAGTTTCGTATCAGTTATACCATGTAAAATATCCATGGTAAGATTGGGAATGGGGTTGTTCGTCTCGGTATCTATAATATCAATTGGAACAAACCACCCTCTGCCTGAAGGAATTTTTCTAGTATAATTCCAAAATCCCTTGTAATAACTTGCTCCGATCAACACCTTGTTTTTTATAGTAGAGAAGGTGTATGTTCCAATAAAATCTTGACGAATATTTGTTGCGCCTCCTTTTTCAGATAAATACTCAAGAAATTCTCTCTGAATTTGTGTATTGGTAAGCGCATTCAATCGAAAATATGGTGCTTTTGAATAAAAATTGGTATAGGATACTCCTGTTTTCGATGTCCAATTTTTTGCAAAATTATAGTCTGTCTCCAATTGAAGCAACGAATAATCCATTTCTCCTGCAATATCTTTACTTGTATAAGAATTGTCAAAGTCCCATTGAATATCACTCCATGTATTTTCAGTAATTTTTCGGCTTGTTCCACGCGCAAAATTTAAGTTTCTCCGCCCCTTCAAAAACTCACTTTGTAACGTAACTGAGAACTTTTCTGATGGTTTATAAGTAAAAGTAGGAGCTATAAAATAGTTTTGGCGTATTTCAGATCCCTTATTTTGAAAACCGTCTTCTCTATGAAAAGCACCATTAATTCTAAACCTATATTCATTATTATTTCCAAAGCTTTTATTATAATCTGTTGTAATACGATGTAAGTTAAAACTTCCTAACATATAAGAAACATCAAACTTATCTTCAACCAACGGTTTTTTGGTTACAAGATTTACCAAACCTCCATAAAATCCAGCACCGTAATTCACTGCTGAAGGACCTTTAATAACTTCAACACGTTCAATATTTTGGTTTTCAATTACTGTTCTTGCCCTTGGGTACATTAACAATCCATTTTTTACCCTTGCATCTCCTCTAAAACCTCGTGTATAAACTGATACGGCTCCTGTAATGGATTCTACATATCCTCCTCCAGTAATACTTTTTAACGATGATGGTAAATCAACACTTATTTGTTCGTCCATCAACGCTTCGCTAACCACCGTATACGATTGCGGCGTTTCTATATTCTTTATAGGAAGCCTACTTACGTACGGTGACTTTTTTTGCGCAAATTGATTTAATCGTTGCGCATTAATAACTACTTCCCCTAACGTTGTTTTTGTTTCCGATAAAGTAATATCGGTTACATAAGTTGTTTCATTTGGTAAAACAGTTATTACTTTTGTTTTCGTAGCCAAACCCAGCAGTGAAAAGACCATAGTATAAGTGCCAGATTTCACTCGGTTAATTACAAAACTCCCTTCGCTGTTAGTAATAGCCCCATAATTAGTGTTTTCTAGATAAACATTGATATACTCAGCAGGTAAATTATCTGAAGTAAAAATCTTTCCACTGATCGTTCCATATTCATTTTGGGCATGTAAACAATTGATAAAAAACAACATAATTATCCCCCATAGTTGCACAATCCTTTGCTTCATTTTATATATTTTTGTCTTATTTAGATTGAATAAATTCTAAAGCAAAAGTATAGAGGCAAACGATAGACTGACCAACGTAAATGGTAGTATTAACAACGTAATAAGTAGTTATGAAATCAACCTATAGAATAAAGGATACCAGTGACAAATCATTTACTATTGATTATTCGAAAGAGGCTAAAATTGCACATATCGAAGAACGTAAGTCTACAGAAGGATTTGGAGAAGTAGCAGGAACTGTTAAGGAGGTTTTATTGAATGAAGTAAAGGTATTATTTAGAGACCAAGATTTAAACACCGAAATACACATCGAAGTAACTCATGATTTCCCCTTATTTAAGATTCATTTTGAACTGGAAGGAAGCAGTCTTTACACTCCTGATGATAAAGAAGAATCATCGATTCTCATAGAAGGAGGGCATTATAATTTTTTCTTTTTACCAACTGTAAAAGGCACCTTATCTTACACCAGTACCACAAGAAGATCTATAGAGATTTTTTTTACGGAAAACTACCTAAAAAAAATATTTAAAGAGCGTTTAGAGCAAGTAAGTACTGAATTTGGAATTGCAATCAAGAGAAACAGTCCTTATATTATGTTTGATGAACAGCAACCAATTCCTTCCAACCTTTCGATCATCATTAATGATATTATCAACTGTACCTATGATAAAGAGATTAAAGAAGTGTTTATCACCTCAAAAATCAACGAAGTTTTTAGCTATCTTTTATGACCCCCAAAAAGAAAAGTACCAAAAGGGAAAACACATAAAAAGGGTTTAATGTCTTTATAGATAGGTGTTTACAGTGTTTTTGTGTTGTTTGTTATAGTAAATTAAATTGTACCAAAATTACCGTTAATTATCATTTAAATACCTTTTTTAATGGTTTTAATTACCTCACTAATATAGCTTATTATATTTTATTACTTAAACACCTTAAAAGCAGTAATAACAAGGCTTTTAAGGTGTTTGTTTTATATATAAGAACTATTGTTTTTGTTATAAACTTATATTACGTAAGTAAGTCAAGTTAATTAATAGGGGTGCAGTTAGGGGTGCAGTTAGGGGTGCAAAAATACTTGGGAAATAAAAGTATAAATCACAATAAAAAACAAAAAGATAGTCATATATGTATTAAAAACTGTTTATAAGTAGAGTGAAAAGTTCTTTTGTTTCTTAATATAAACAGTATAAATGTACTGATTATCATATGTTTATACTTAAAACAATGGGATTTAACCTTGTTTTTAGTGTTTTTTTGTTGGATATTACAATTTTACCTTACTCTTTAAGTATTTATCTTTAGTTTTTTATCTTTTTTTGATAATGACAAAAAACGTTCCTAATTTTATGATGTAAATTACTATTTTTTTTATATTTGTCCATAATAAATATAATTGAAAAGTCTACTAATAACAACGAAATACTTAATACTTTTACAACCTAAATTAAGTATAAAAGATGAAAAAAGTATTTATAATTATTGTTTTTGGAATAATGACTTTAATCTCTGTAGGATGCACTGACACAGACGAAAAATTAAATAAGAGTAATAAAAGCAATGAAAGTATATTTAAAGCAATTGATCGCGAAGACATTGATGGTGCAGGACAACAAGGCTAAAACAATTAATAAAATAATTGGAAGTGTATTGATTATCTTGTCGGGAGTTATTTTGATTTCTGACAAGGTATTCACTTTTGAACTTGATAACACTTATGGATTTAAGCATACAGCCGCTTTTATTTGGGTTTTTACACAAACAGTTTCTTCTCTCATGATATTGATTGGGTATATTTTTAGACCTTATATAACCTCTTTTATAGTTCCTGTATATATATATTCGATTCAATTGTATTGGATTTTTAATCCTGACATTAGATTCGACGACTATTATCTTCAATCATACGCTATAGCTATTTGTATTGGTTTTTTTTTGTTACTTTTTGTAATAATGAGAATTAATAAAATGAAATCCCAAAAAGAAAGAGAAAATGACCTTTTTTTAAAAGAGGTTGGAGAGGTGATAAACCTATTAAAAGAAAAAAAAGACTGAATAACCTAGTAAACTAACTACCCCAATACCAAATGAATAAATTAAAAAAAATACAAAATTTAAAAGCCCTCATTAGAGCAAAAAAAATTAGTAAAAAAAAGGCTTTAGTTCAGCTCAGAGCAATTTTAGAAAAAAAAGAGCTCGATTCTTTATCAGAAATCGATGCTTATATCTGTGAAATTAATAAAATTGATTTTTTTGAGAAAGATAAAGCGTTTTTTAGAACAAGAACAGAACAGTTAAACGGTTCAAATTCAAAAATACTACAAGGGCTACTTCTTAGTGATGAAGAGCTACAAAAGCAAAAACTTAATTATGAAAAACTAGTTGAATAAATTAGAGATTTTCTAGTCGTTTTTTTAAAAGTTTTTGAAGTACATTGTTTCTTTCTTCTGCCCTAACAGCTTCCATCCACAGAGCAAAACTCTCGTATTTCATTAGCTCATTAGTATAGCGTAAAATTGTTTCAATAGCTTTAATTGCATCTTCTTTGGATAGTTTACTATTCTCATACTCTATTATTGTTTCATTAGAATTGAAAAAGTTGTTAAGTATATTTAATTTTGATTTTGGGATTGTACTACCATTTTCATAATTATATATGGTATTTTTACTTAAACCTAACCTATCCCCTAATTCTTCCTGTGATAAGTTTAGTTTTTTTCTGTATTCTTTTAGTTTTAAACTGTTCATTTTAAGAGTCTTACGTTTTATAGTTTACATAAATAATTTGTTAATCTAGGATTTATACAGTATAAAATTGTGATAATCCCAAAAAAACAAATATATTTGTAGCAAACATATGCAACAAATATACAAAAATGAGGCAAAAAATATTTAAAAACCCAACGGTATACCAAATAATTGCCAAAAAATACGGGGTGTCAGAAAAATATGTAGGAATGATCGCAAGAGGAGAAAGAATCCCAAAAAGAGGTATCGGGTTAAAAATAGAAGAAGAGATAAAGGAAATAATTAATAATAATAATTAATAGTTTTTTTATATGTATCAATACCATAACGACATTTTGTCAATACCAGCAAAATTATTATACAAAGAGTTAGCAATTATCAGTTATAATTATTACAAAAGTCTGTGTACTAGAAAGAAGTTGATACGTACAAGATGTGGTTTAGGTAAAGGAAATGAAGCTCTTATATCATTTTATGATATAGCAGATGACTGGATAAAAAATGCGGTGGTTGCTTTCTTGGGAGACCCAAAAAACGTAGTTAAAAGGAACGAATTAGAAGAACTTATAAAACCCGATACAAAAGCAGCCAATTATTTTGCAAGTCATTTAAAGCCAAACGGCAAACACTTGTCTTTTTCAAAACAAATAGAAAAGACAACTAGTGCAATGATTTTTAACGCAATAGACAAGTTGCTAAAAGAAAGAGGAGCACGTTTAAAAAACAAAACGAAAGCGTGGATCAATATAAGCGAAGCTATAAACGATCTCGCTACAAAAAAAAGGAGTGACGGAACTAGGAAATGGAAATTTAATCTTCCCGAAAATCCAAAATCCCTCCAACGAAAATTCAGAAAATATCTGAACGACGGTTATTCCTGTTTTATTCACGGATTGGAAGGAAAAGGAAACGCGAAGAAAATGACGGCAGATATTGAGCGCTTAATTATAAGTTTATACTGTCTACCTAACAAGCCCTTTATGAACAAAGTACACGACATGTACTTACAATTTTTAGGTGGGGCTATTGATGTGTTTGATATAAAAACGGGGGAAGTTTTTAACCGTGAGGACTTTTATGTCAACGGTAAGCCCGTTGACATTTCAGTAAAAACGATCTGGAATTGCTTAAAGGCAATAAAAAACGATAATGTTATAAAACGGGCTCGTAATGGTTTTTACGATTTTAGTCATAAATCAAGACCACATGTAGATAGATACGCCCCGACCTTTTCTATGTCAAAAATTTCTTTGGATGATAGGGACATAGGTCACACAAAAATGCCAAACGGCAAAACTGTAAAAGCTTATTATGCTTTTGACGACTTGTCTGGGGCTATGATAGGAATATCTCACTCAAAGAAAAAAGACCACAATTTATACCTTGACTGTCTTAAAAACATGTTCAGATTTTTAAGTCATAATAAGATTGGTATTCCGATGGAAATGGAAGTCGAGCACCATCTTGTTCGAGATTTTCGCGAGGGTCTGATGAAAGCGGGAGAGGTTTTCCCCTTTGTCCGCTGGTGTAGACCTACAAATTCGCAAGAAAAATATGCGGAGCGGCAAATAGGTATTAAAAAATATGGCGTCGAGAAAGACAATAACCAAAATGTAGGGCGTCATTATGCAAAAAGAGACAGTAACAGAATTACAAATCAAAAAATATTTGATGAACAAAATAACAACTATAAAAATCCTACAGCGAGCTATTCTGAAATAGTCCTCCAAGACCTAAAGGAAATGGAGGATTATAATAACTCACCTCATAGTGATCAAGAAAAGTTTGAAGGTATGACGAAACTAGAGGTCTTGTTGCTTAATCTTAACCCCGATTTACCTCCGTTAGACAAAAGTTTACTAGCTAAATATATTGGATATAAAGAACCATTGAAGATAATGCGCAACCAATATGTGCAATTAGGAAAGAAAAACTGGCAGCTCGACGGCACTTATGCTCTAGACCTTTTAGCGCCAAATAACTACCGTGTTGACGCGTACTATATCCCAAATAAAAACGGAGATATTGAGGAAGTTTTTATTTATCAAAACGGGCAATTTATCTGCGAATGTCATCATAAACCTAGCTTTAATAGAGCTAAGGCGGAGTGGAAAGAAAAAGACGAAAAAAGCTTTAAAAAGGGCATGGAATACATAACTTCTTTTGACGCTAAAGTGAAAAGAGAAACAGCAGAAAAATTGCAAAAAATATCTATTCTAAAAAAGCCCAAGGATGAAATAATTGTGGACGCGGAGATCGTTCAAGACATTCCAGAACAACAAAACAATTACTACTCACCACCTACATCTAAAGATGTAAAAAACCAAGCAATTAACGACATTTAAACCCCCAAATTATGCTAACTACTGAAATAAAACAAAAAATAATAGCGGAGCTTAATTCTCAAAGGGAAAATTATAAAAGCGATAAAAAACACGCCGTTTCTTTAGGTATAAATAGCGCCCAGTACTCTAGAATAAAGACTGGGGAGCTTGAAAAAGTGATTTCGGAAGCCAGCTGGGTAACTATAGCAAGAAAGTTAAATGTTAATATAAGCCAGAGTGTTGAATGGAAAACGGTAAAAACGGAAACATTTACTTATATCAGCGCACAGTTAGAAGCCTGCCAAAAACGGGCTTTGTCTTTAATATTCTGTGATATCGCAGGTATTGGCAAAACATATACGGCAAAATATTACGCTAGGAACAATAAAAATGCGATTTACGTGGATTGTTCGCAAGTTAAGTCAAAACAAAAACTTGTTAAAAAAATAGCACAAGAATTAGGTGTAAATTATACGGGGCGCTATGCAGAAATTTACGAAGACCTTATCTATTACATACGCGCAACCCCAAACATTTTAATCATATTAGACGAGGCTGGAGACTTGGCTTATGACGCATTTTTAGAGCTTAAAGCGCTGTGGAATGCAGTCGAATATACTTGCGGTTGGTATATGATGGGAGCGGATGGCTTAAAAAATAAAATAGACCGTCAAAAAAATCTTAAAAAGGTTGGTTATACTGAAATATTTGACAGATATGGGAACGACTATAAGCGAGTGACGCCAGAGGGCAAAGACGCGCTTAAAGAGTTTGCTATTGGTCAAATAGCAGCCGTCTCAAAGGCAAACAAATCCATTTTAACACCGATCCAAATGTACGCCAAAACTTTTGGTTCACTTAGAAAGGTAAGAGTAGAAATCGAAAAGCAATATATACTTAATGAAAATCAGAAAAGCTAAAAGCATACACGATATAGAAAAACAAAAATTTCATTTTATACCTCTAAAAAATGAAGAGTGGCAAAGGCATTTAGGACAGATTGAGAAAAGCAAATCGATCTTAATAATGGGGGACTCTGGTGACGGTAAAACGGCGTACAGCCTTCAAATGGCGCGCGCCTTTTGCCAGACTGAAAAAGTCATTTATAATACAGTTGAAGAAGGGACTTCTGCTACTTTTTTAAGGAATTTGAGGTTAAATAAAATGAAGTTAGTAGCAAACAATTTTCAATTTGTAAGTGAAAAAATTGATGACTTTTTAATACGTCTAAGGAGAAAAAGACAGCCGAAAATCGCATTTATAGATAGTATTCAATACGCTTTTGAAGGCAAAAGGAAAGAATACTATCACGAAATGATTAAGGAGTTTAACAAGACTCTTTTCGTAGGAATTTCTCACTATGAAAAAGGTGCACCAGTCGGCGCCGTAGCTAAACAATTTTATTGGGATTGTCAGAACAGAATTTTAGTACAAGACTGGAAAGCTCATTTACAAAAAACTCGCTGCGGCGGGGATGAATTAGAGCCGTTTGTTATCAATGAAGAAAAAGCTGCTCAAAGAGAACTAAAACTTTTAAAAAATGGATAAAAAACTAACGATTAAAACTTTTATATGCATTAGTGATGTGGACTACGAACTATTATTAATCAGATTTTTGAAATTAATGCTACAACGCCATGCAAAAGATGACGTGCACTTACAGTTGCTAATAACAAACAAGCCTATAATTAGGTGGTTTGTTACTCAAATTAAAAAACACAACAAAACTTTTCTCGAAAAATATAAAAGGCATAAAAACTTGCCTAATGTAGTACTACATGGACATTATAGAGCTTACATACTAAAAAAAGCTATCCAGTTCTACCCGTCAGCTCTGATCTCTGGGGTAAGATATAACGGTAATTCAAAATTTTTGTGTAATTAAAAATATCAAAAATGCGTGTAAGTCAAGGGTATTTGGAAATAAAAGTAAAAGAAATAAGTGACTGGTTACTGGTCAATAGTAGTAACCACGAACAATATAAGCAAAAAAAGCAGCAAAGAGACTATTACGTCTATAAGCTGTGCGAAATGGAAGAACTAGGCGTGGAAATAATCAAAATATAATACAATGGAAAGCAATATTAACATAAAAAACTTAAGCCCCTCCGAACGTGCTGAATTACTAAACGTGCTGGCTGAGGAACAAAAAAAAGCGAAAAAGTTAAAAAAAGAAAATAGAGAAGCCTATCGAGATTTGACCAGTCAATATGTAAAAAAGAATATTGACAAATTAATAAATCACAATCAAAAAACGGAGGGACTCATTAATGAACTTTTTGAAGATTATAAAACTATAAAAGAGCTTAAAACGATGGTTTATGGCGACAAAAATCAAGATAGCCACACTTCTACACTCCCAGATGGATCGGCAAGTATAACCATAGGTTATAACGTTTCCATAGGTTTTGACGGGACAGAAAGCTCTGGGGTCGAAAAGATCAAAAACTTTATAACCTCCCTTGTCGCAGATGATGAAAACACAAAGAAATTAACCAAAATGGTTAACACATTTTTAAAACCTAACGTTAAAACGGGAATGCTAAATCCTAGTAAAATAATTGAGTTAAACAAGCTAAGGGGAGAATTTAATGACGAGGGATTTAACGAAGGTTTGGACATTATTTTTGACGCGCAGATAAGGCGTCAA
The DNA here is from genome assembly GCA_947496185.1 of uncultured Tenacibaculum sp. GTDB lineage: Bacteria > Bacteroidota > Bacteroidia > Flavobacteriales > Flavobacteriaceae > Polaribacter. Next base: position 82,675 of record CANMCD010000006.1, on the reverse strand, counting down.
AACAGCATGTTTGTCTCTGGTTTCAAACACATAGAAATAGACGGAAAATCGAAAAAAATCGAGTTTCGTTTTACCATATAAAAAAACAGTTTAGCGGAATTATAGTTGTTTTTATCCTCCTAGCGTCGGGCTAAATACTAGAGCAGGTAAAAAATAGTATTAGTGGGTTCGACTCCCGCTGGAGGAACTAACTTTAAAATGATTTAAAAAATGAAAAATAAAAGCGAAAATTCACTTACAATAGAAAAAAACCGCACATATCAAAAAGACAAAGCCGTTAACGCTCTTAAAAAAGCGAAAGAAACGGAAAAAACGTTGCTAGGTAGTGGAAGGGTGTGGCACTTGAAAGATGGAAAAACGTGGGTTCTTACAAACAACTGGGGGTACTTCGACAAGAACAACAAACAGCATAACACTATACTATCATTAATGCATCAGGTTGGCTGGGTTACTAAAAACAAAACAAAAGGTGAATTTCCTGACACAAAAAGGCTTTCGGACTTCTTAAAAAGCAAAAAAAGCCCAATAAACAAGCCGTTAAAACAGATGACGGAGAAAGAGTTAAGTAAAATAATAATAGCCTTGGAGGGCATTGTAAAACACACTTATAAATCATGAATAGTTTAGAGAAGTGGTACGAGATCAAAGAAGATTTGGAATACTGGAAAAGCAACCAAAAAAATAAAAAGAATGACACACCATTATTCGGTAGAAATAATCAAAAAAAAAGTATTTCTAAAGGTCACTTTTAGAAACGGGAAGTTTCGAAAAATAGAGCATTTAAGGGGAAAAATCGACCGCCAATTGATGGATTCTTTAGGAAAAGTTATACCAGTAGGTGAAAACGAAATATCATTTTTGAATAAAAAGTGGTTTAAAAAAATCAATTACGAAATAGAGGTAAAAAAACATATTTCTTTATACGACCAAATGGTTGCTAAATGGTTCGATTTTTACTTAGATTGGGTAGGGGTAAAACCAAAATATACTGGAGCGGATGGAAAGGCTTTAAAACAAATTGCCAAATATTTAAGGTCGCAATCTACTAGCGAAGATAGCGCATTAAGCGATTGGTGTGCGATTCTTGACAATTGGGAGTATTTAAGTGACTTTCATAAAAAACAAAAAGATTTAAAATATATTAACAGTAAGCTAAATGTCATTATTAACGAACTCAAAAAAGACACGTCCAACCTTGGCGGAACTGGTAACGGCGTCGAACTTTAGCAATTCGAAAATCATACAATATTATGCTGGTATGACGATCGAAAAAGCCCTTAGGTCAAAAAGTAAAAGTGTGGGGCTTTATTCGAAAGAAGATGAAAAGAAAACGCTCCTTGGTATTTCAAGGTTGTTTTTAATCACCTCAAAGTATTTTGACAAAGCCTTGACAACTCGTCAAAGTGAAGTTATCGCCGAGGAAATTTTAGGTACTTACCAATATAGGCAACTTCGTTTCGAAGATATTATGGCAATTTGCAATGAGATAAAGCAAAGCAACACTTTTAAGTTAACACCAGCCCGAATTTTACATTTTATATCTTCCTATGTAAAGGAAAGGCAAAAGCTTTCAATAAAATTACATCAAAATTTAGCTACAGAGATGAATAATAGTTGTGGAGACACTAACCTAGACGAAAGGATACATAAAAGCTTTAGGAGTTCAGAAAAAACAACAAAACAAATTATAAAAAAGCGTTACGAGCGCTTTAAATACGATTAAAATATAATTTAAACAATAATTAATATGAAAGAATTAATAAAAGACTTCACCATAAATTGCTTGTTATTTAGATCAAACAGTGTGCTGGATATAGGTAGCGGTATAGCTATGTATATAAGCGTATTAATAAATATATATCTATGGACTTAACCTTGGTAATTGCGATAATGTTCTCGATCTCGTCAGTACTACTTTTTGTGCTTTTTTTAATTGAAAGAAAGAAGACAAAAGAAATTCTAACTTTTTTAAAAAAACTAGAGAAAAAGAGGGGTGAAGATTTTAATAAAAAGTAATAAAACGAATATTAGAATGGGAAAGTTAATATTACTATTTAAAACATTTTCTTTATTTAAGGTATCTACCATTCTTTGGGATGCTTTTAAATTCTTAAAACAAAGAACTGAGACAGTAATTATTTCAAAAGAGGCTGTTGAGTTGATTAAAGACGCTAAAAAAGCCGAAGAATTAAGAGAGGTAATACAAGAGTACCATAACAAAGGGAGGTGGAATCATGAAAAGATAGAGTCTGTAACGGCTAAAAAGTAGAGAAAATAATTAAAAGGCTTAAAATTGAATATTAAATAATTAAACTTAAAAACTTTTATATATATGAAAACCAAGAATGTAACAATGGTTGTGGTTTATTCCGCGGAAATTCCAGTAAACTTAAGTAAACAAGAAATTTATGAGGCTATGGAGTACGCTAGTGGGATAGGTATAAACACGAAAGAGGGCTCAATTTTATTTGAAAAAGAACAAGAACTTGTAGGGGAAGAATATGCGATAAGGGTAGATAAAATTTCACTTGTAGGGAACTCTTAACCAATGGCAGTTTTTAAAACAGAGTATAAAGACCCTTTTAATACCGTAAAAATATGGGCGGAAAAGGGGGCATTAGGGCAGATTATAGGGTATTACAAAACAATTCACCCACCGAAAATAAATATAAACAATACCGATGTATTACTAAAAAACTAACCTAAACACTAATGTCAAAAGAAAGAATATATAAAGAACACCTTACGCCTGTTGCATTTATAGAGTTTACCCCAAATGAGAGATGGCGAAACATGAAAAACTTATCTGACGGCACATATTATATTTCAGATAAAGGAAGGATAATGCGCTTAAATCCTTATGGTATTTTTAATGAAATAAATAAGCACATGTTTGAAAACGCTTGGTATGTTTCCATCGAATACAGTAACACTAATAGGCCAATACATAAAAGGCATAATATTGCTCGGCTAGTCCTCCAGTATTTTACGGGGGGAGATTATAATTCAGGGCGTAGGAGGTTTATTTTTGTGGACGGGGATAAAGGTAATTGCCGCCTTTCTAATTTACGGTGGAAAACGGGTTTCGCAAATGGAGTAGATTTTTGGTATTTAAGAAAACTAAAAGATAGCACTCTAAATACTGATGATAGAATAGTAAAACGGTTCTTATTAACGGATGATTTAAAAGCTTTAATTAACCTTATTTTACATAAAGAACCTTTGATTAGATCAATTGATTTTAAAAAAAGGTGTGATTATTTTAAACACAATGATTATATGGATTTTGTCTTACTAATTAGGGATAAAATTTTACAAGGTAATTATAAGCCTAAAAGGGATAATTATAAAAACAAAAATTCCTTTACCAATTTTATAGCTTTTGTTTTTTCAATAGAGGCGTACAATTTTTCAAAGGAGAGAAGAAAAACGCTACCCCTCTTACATGAAAATTTCACTGAAGACCCTAGCTACAATTTTATGTAACGCTAAAATAATAGTATGGAAGATATAACAATGTATTTATGTTCTTTTCTTTTTGGTTATGGAATAGCTAGGATTTTAAAGAAGTATAAATGATATAAATCAAAAACACATTAATAAAACAAATATTATGAGTTGGATAAAAATAGAAGAAAATAAAGTGATTGATTATGAATTTGAAGTCATAGGCTTTAATCCTGAATGGATAGACGAAGATTTTAACCCAGAAGGCACAAGGGTTTGTTTTCAAACTGACTCAGGAGAAAAAGGTTGGTGTTCCGCGAAATGGATAGATAATCAAGACTGCTACCATGCAGATTTTGAGTCTGCACCAACTTATATAATTGGGATACCAAAACCCTCAAAACATTAGTACAACTATCCAAAACTTAGATATAAATGGAAAAAATAATACAGCTTACTGAATATAAGTACAATAAATTAATTGAAACAGCTAAGCTAAAAGAGCAAGAAATTGAACAGAGAGCTAAAAAGTTGTTCGAAGATAATGGCTTCTTAGGTGTGCTATTAGATTTAAATATGAAAGATCAATACAAAGACTTTAAAATACATACTTATATCCGTATTCATGACTGGGAATCTATGTTTAAACTCAAATATAGTGATGAAAAAAGGATAATTAAATATATAGACGAGAAAGTGCAAAGACTTATAAAAATAAAATACGGGGACTACTTATCAGTGCTTTCAAATCTATACAATGAGCTTGACAAGGTTAAAAGAACTAAAACTAAATTTTTGGTTTTCACTATAACGGGGTGGTTTATAGCTATTATACTAACAGTAATTAATCTAAAATGTAATTAAACTACTATAGGGTTATGATTAAAGAAAAATAACTATTTTAGTAGTCTAACCAAAAAACACTAACTTATATGGAAGAAATAATCCCACTAAAAAAATACGACAATCGACTTTTGGTCGATGAAGCCGTAAAAACACTTTACGAAACGGGAAAACTAAAAATGTGTCACCCTAGTAAAGAAGTACGCGCAAATATTGATCTAGCCAAGGAAATTACAGAAATGATGGAGTTTTTATATGATGAAATTCCAATCCTTGAACAATGGGGAAAAAATGGCATAAAATTATCCTTTAAAAAAAAGGTGCGATATAGACGATAAACAAATCTAAGCTACTTAATTAAAGTAGCTTTTTTTTTTATAAAAAAATAGCCTAAATTTGTATTATAATGAATCGAAAGTTTAAGCAAAAGTTAGGTGTACAAAAAAATAAACTACTACGTTACCAAAAAATATTAGATTACTACCATAAAATTAAGAGTGAGTATAAATACATTAATATGATGGATTTGTACCGCGATTTTATATATCCTAAATTCCATATTTCCCGAACTACTTTTTATACGATCTTGGCTACTCCTGTTTCCAAGGAGTTAAAACAAATAAAAGAAGCCGAAAACAAACAACTAAATATTTTTGAGTTTTAAATATTAGTAATATTTGTTTTATATACGATGGTATATTCTTGTACTCCGTCGTCTCTTTTTACGCGGTTCATGCTTTCACGTATTAACACCCCTTTGAATACAGTATTTCCGTGTAATACTTGATGCAGCTTTTCTATTATATAAAATAGACTACGAGCCTCTTTTTTTTGAAATTTACTAGCCATTGCACTTGAATTTGTTAGCCGCTGGTTTGCGAGTGTTAATGTTACACGTAACTCCGCCATTTGTCTGTTTTTTGGCTTTAAATTCGGCGATTGCCCTAAATCAGAAAAACTAGCGTCGTTTATATCGATGAGGAGGCAGGGCCATTTTACTGGGAAATTTGGGGAGTAATAATCCAATTGCCCCCAATCTTCGTCGCAATATTTAATCTCTGGAATTTCTTTAATAACTTGTTCTTCTATGTGTTTTATAAGCGTTAAAAACACGGGTAATTCTTGACTGTTATCTTTCATTTTATTTAACTATTGATTTACTGTACTCAGCTATATTTCTTTTGACAATATTATCAATTCGGCGTATAATACTTGAATGCTCCCCTATAAACTGTCGCTTTTCAACTTTTACAACTTTCCCCAAAGGTTGTAACGCTAAAGCTTTCCATTTTTCAGCCTCGCGTGTTAGTCGCTGCCTTCTGTTTTTATATTTGGCATTTACAGCTCCTCCGTTTGCCTTATAATACATTGCCCAAAAAAAAGACTTCATTTTTTTTGTTACCACAATCTCACCCCCCTCGTTCAATATTTTTGCATAAGCCACGTTTGATCTCCAGCGTATTTGATTTCCTTTAACTTTTCCTTTTATACTATTTCTTAGGCGTCCACTACGAATCATTTGCGAACCCTTAGAATTGTGGATTTTGTTTTTTTTCCAGCGTTCGTTAAAAAAAGCCTTACGTCTGAAATTTTCGTCGAATTCTGAACTAAGATCAACTTTTATGTCCTCCATTATTGTGGAAAGCAATTTTTTAAAACTCATCTTTTAATTTTTTCGCTAAGGGATTGGCATTAATGGTTTTTTGATAGGGATGGTCAGGGGGAAATATCACGCCTTTTTTTGCGGGGTTATACCTAAATATCTCCAGTTTATTTTTACCGTTTTTTGAGATTTGTGTAGTTGCTATTTTAGCGTTTTCAATTGCCTTTTTTTCATCGGACACATTTGCGTTATCTTTCAATACTTCGACAACTGTGCATCGGCATCGCCACCCGTTTTTTGGAAAATACGAGTCCCAAAACTCAGAATTTTTAGGAAGTGTTATATTGTCGAGCGCTTTATGTGTTTCTCTTACTTTTGCGTCTCCAGCAGTCCTGTACTGCAAATAATATCGATCACTATTCGAAAAGCTTTGCCAACGGTCTACATTTTGCATTGTGCCCACCGCATAATTGTGCTCTGCTTCAAGGTAATGTTCGTTATAATTCTCTTTTATACCTGCTATGTCGTGGCTAAAAACTTCAAATGACTTAAATATATTATCCTTAGTAAAAAGTAGCTTAGAGGCTTCCAAAAGCTGCGCGTGGGTCTTTAAACCAGAAAACACAAAAACGTCCTTTTTAAACTTTTCCGTTAGTTCTTCGGGTAGTGTTTCGCCCTCTATTGCCAAATTAAAAATTTCGGTAGTATCATCTACGACCTTTTTAAATTCTTCGACTTCCAGTATATCATTATAATTATACTTCTTGTTTTTATGGAGTTTTTTAAACGCCTTTTCAACGGTCTTTAAAAGGCGTTTAAACTTGCCTTTAATTTTAAGCTGTACATGATTTTTTTCTGTGCAACAATTATCCTTATATAAAAACGCAATTCGCTGGTGCAACGCCCCGAAATATTTTTCGGGGCTTAGATAAAAAAATCGTTTCCGTTTAACGATAGTTTGTCTTTATCTTGGTTTTTAACCTTTTTTTTATCGGCTATAACTTTAACGCCAAAAGTTTCGACAAACCAATCATTATCGACTTCTTTGTAGGGTAATACCTCGCTTGTAATTTTCCACAAAAGTTCCAAATCTTGTGTGGGCTCGTACCCGTAATAAACTTCTCCCTTTAAAAAACCGATGTTTTTTAAAGCTGGTATTATTTTGGTGTTCCATTGTTTTGCAATGTGTATTAAATCACGTGAAATTAAAACATTCAACATGTCTTTGGAACTGTCTTCTTTTGATCTGTTGCCGTGCTTGGTGTCTTGTCCTATAATCGCCCCCGAAATCAAAAGAGACATTTCGTTGTTACAAAGCTTTATAAGATTGTTGTATACGTCGCCGTTTGTGCTTACACCTTGCGCAAACTCGAAGCTTTCGTGTTCGTCGATTATAAACCAAGCGGCAGCCCCTAAATCTCGCATCATTTTTTTACCCCGTTCCATAGCTTGCGTGTCCGCGGTATCTGTTTTTAAAACCCGCGGGGGAATCGCATATATTTCGCAGAGCTCAGAATAACAACTTTGCGCAAATTTTTTGAAAAGCACATGCGGAACGGCTTTGTTGAAGAGTCCTTTTTTGTGGCTTCCAAACTCGAGTAGCCACGTTCCGTATTCTTTTAGTTCTCGATATTTGATGTGTTTATCATCGGTATAATTCGGATAAAAATAACCGTTTCTAGGATCTACGTTATCACGAGAAATTAACTCCACTTTTAGCTCTTCTGTATTTTTGTCGTGGTAAAATTCGACGAGCGATCCAAAACGCAAATTGCTGTCAAAAATGTGCGTATTTATCTCTTCGGTAAAAAGGGCATTTTGTATAAGCTCGCTTTGTTTTTCATCGATTTTGCCGTCTTTATTGTAAATATACCCTTTGTGTCCTAAAACTTTTAGCAAACGATTTTCGTATTGCGAGCTCAAAAGCGCGTCTTCACAAACCACGTCTAAAAGTTGTTGGAGTGTGTGCCATTTTGGGTTTTCGGCTAGATTTGCGAGTTTAAGCGCCTTTTGCCAGTCTGATATATCTTTTCGGCTTTGGCTAATTGATTTCGGAGCTATTTGGCTTCTCAAATCGCTACTACTAGTTACACGATACCCCGTAGAAAATTGTTTTTTTCTTGGGTTTTTTCGCTTAGTGCTGTATTTTTTTTTTGGGTAATTATTCATGACTAAATTTTTTGCGTGAGCCGTAGACAAATGCTTGACTTTTTATATTTTGGTTTGGGCTGTCTGGGGAAAGGGTCGGGAGTGATGGGAGTGTAACATCTCCTTTTGCTACTTTTTTTAAATAATCCGTCGCCCTGTCATAACGTTCTTTCGCTTGTTCGTATATCATGTCAGCGTTGCAGAGTTCTACGACATACCATTTTGTGATGGTTTTTATATGGGTTAGTATTAGACTATTTCGCTCTGCACCTTTAGCCGAAAAAATTGCGGCTACATCATAAATTAGTCGTCCATCAAACCATTCTTTTTTATTATTGCCCGTAAGGTAGCCCTTTACTTCCTCCGTAGCTGTTTCTATGGCTTGTATAATAATTGAGCTGTCCCCCTCTGTGATCTGTTCTAATTGGTAACCATAAATAACGCTACCTAATTCATTTATATTTAAAAACATATTTTAATATTTTCGTGAATTCCTTGCCTGAAAAGCGTAAGACATTCTTTTTTTTCTTTGTTTTTTACTTAGTTTATAAACGCCTCCCTCCAGCATATCGGGTCCATCTAAAACGGTGGCACTTTCGCTTACGCTTAACATTTGATCTTGCATTCGTTTCATGTGTGGATTTTCTTTTTCTTTAATGTTAAAGATCAGACGGTTTGTTCTGTTAAGAGGTTCTAGCGCCCCCTCTATTCTGAAAAATTTTTCTGGCTTTTTACGCGTGTCTTCTTTTACGGGTAGATTTAAGCCATATTCATCGGCTAATTGTTCAATAAGGGGTTCAATAACTTGTTCAAAAAAAGGATGCTGGAGACTGTTAGACTCAATCCACACTTTTAAGGTGTCAACACCATTTTTGGTTGCATATAGATATAGTTCATACAACCACTCGACAAACGTGGCGTTTTTTGTTTGCTCTAAAAATATTTTATATAAGTAAAATTTGCGGTCTTTTACCCCAATAAGCCCGACAGATTTATAACTGGACTGTTTGTTTTTTGCTCGATCGTTATTCGAAGTTGAGGGATCGGCGTAAATAACAACCCCGTCGCAGTCTTTTAAATCTGGGCATGAGTTGTAATAAATATTTTCGAAAACTTCCCCAACTGAAATGGGATTATTAAAATACTCTTTTTGCTGTGATGACCACGGGATTTTTGACAGCGCCCTATCGATGAGTTCTTCTGTGTTTTTTTGGGGCCAGGTACTTTTGCCGTTTTCGTCTCTTATATTTATGACTTCGTGGAAGTCTGACTGTTTAGCCATTTCTGTTATACAGCAATACTTTGCTATTATATTACCACACGCCAGAAATAAAAGAGGCTCAGAAATTGAACGGGTTGGATATAACGCGTCAAAAATCCAATTAACTTTTTTTTCTATTATTTTAGGGTTTCGACAGTCTTTGTCGGTGTCAATATCATCCACCAGAATAACGTCGGGGCGCACGGCATCATTATTCGTTCCACGTGGGGATTGCCCTACCCCTAAGGCTCTAAAGGAAGCACCTTTTTTGGTTATAAATTCGCCCGATTCCCAGCTGCCTAAATTTTCTTGTTCCCCGTAGTCGTTAATTATGCGTTGGTTAGCTTCAAGTGCAGCTTTATACGGCAACAAAAGACGTTCGGCATTGTCCTCAGAGTTTGAAACAAAAACAACGTTTCTTTTTCTTTCTGTTAGAACTAAATAAAGGACTTCCATTCGTGTCCTTGTTGTTTTGGCAAGTTCGCGAGACCAAGATCGAACTTCAAACCATTCGGCGTTTTTTATTATACGCTTTGAGGCTTCAATGTGAAATTGCGCGGCTTCACATTTATAATGTGTAGGGAAATAGTATTTAAACCACGCCTCCAAATCGTTTTCTAAGTTGTTTATTCTGGTAAGTTTTTGCCCAGCACTTTCGTTGAGATCAATAGGTGTTGAACGCTTTTCGTTTTCGCGATACTCGTTCCAAAGCGCTAAATATTTTCGTTGTTTTGCTGAATTTAAAGCCATGAATTACTGTTTTACATTATCACGTAAAAAGGCGTCATAATAGGGCAATACCTTTTTAAATAGTTCTTCGTTTTGGGGTTTTAAAAAGTCTAAAAACTTACGTCCAACCTCGTAAATTTCGGCAATGGAAGTTTCCGTTTCAAAGGCTTTTATGTCTTTTATGAGTTGTCGTCGTTGTTGTGCCTGTTTACTATCTGCAAAGCCGTTACCGTTTTTAATCGAAGTATTTAAGGCTTCTAACTCTTTGTAAAAATCTCCCAAAGCTTCCGTTTTGGAAGTAGCTATACTTATTTTTAATTTTTTCCAACGTTCTTTTGTAATCCACGAGCGAAGCGTTTTTTCTGTCACCCCTACGCGTTCGGCGATTTCGCGAATCGTAAATTTTGATTCGCTATCAAAAAATAAGTTTTTAGCCGTTATTTTTAAGTTTTCAGTCTCTTGTTTTCTACGCCTTGCCATTGTTCTATTTTGTTAACAAAATTGGCACAAACCGCTTAAATAAACCTCGATTTGTAAAGTAGCTTACTTGTCATGTAAAACCTTTAAACCAAAGGATTAAGACTCTTTTCTACTTCTTTTTTACTGCCGTTTTTTAGTCAATATTTGCCCTATCATTTTAGCATAAACGATGAGCGAAGAGAGCAAAAAAAACAAGAAGAACAAACCGTTCGTATTTAACGATGAAAATGTCGTTAATACTTACGGCTTTAAAATAAAAACGAGCGGTATAAACTTAACGCGTTTTAAGAACAATCCTGTGATGTTGGATTCGCACCAAATGGAAAACAGTTCGGTTTTAGGCAATTGGACAGCTATAAAAAAAGAAAATGGACTTTTAACGGCTGTGCCCAATTTTGATGAAGAAGACGAAAAAGCCGCGGAGATTAGCGGAAAAGTGAAACGAGGCTTTATTAAAGCTTGTTCGATGGGTGTTCGTTTAGAACGTAAAAACTTAAAAATTGTTAACGGCGAACTTGTACTTACGAAATGCGAGCTTACGGAATGTTCGATAGTCGCGGTTCCGTCAAACGCAAAAGCTATAAGGCTTTATTCTTCGGAAGATACTAGCAATGCACTTTCTACCGAGGAGGTAAAAGAATTGTGTATGTCTGTAAATAAATCGACCCCTAATACTATAATTAAAGATACTAATATGAAAATAAAACTAACTACCGCTGCTGCTGCTGCTTTAGAACTTCAAGCGGGGCAAGCTCAAATCGAAAGCGAAGAATTAAGCCAATTAATTGTAAATCTTCATGCGCAAAAAAAAGCGGCAGAATTGCAACTTCAAGAAATTAAGAACGAGAAAGAGGCGGCAAAATTAGCGGCGATTAACGCAAAAGTTGATGAAGCTGTGAAAGCTGGTAAAATTTCCGCCCAAAAAAAAGAAGAGTTTGTGAACCTCGGAATTGCAAACGAAGAAATTTTAAATACGACTCTCGCGGCAATACCAAACAAAAGATCGCTAAGGAGTGTAACGGGTTCTGCTTCTCAAAATAACGGGGAAGAAAGCGAGGTAAAAACAACCGACGATTTTCAAAAATTGTCTTTAGACCAGCAATTACAATTTAAGGCGCAACAGCCTGAACAATACAAAGCTTTATTCACAAAAAAATAAAAAACGATGCCACAAAATTTTCCAGAAATGTGGCTTGATCGTGTTATTCAAAATTTGGATAATTCCGACCAAGCAACTTTTTTAAATGGTATTGGCGAGATCAATGCGCCAGTACAACAAATACATCAAGGACAACCCACTGAAAAAAATATTATATATGTACCTACGACAGATTTTGAAGTAGATATTCTGATTAACAATAATTCATACCCGATACCCTTTCAAGAATATACCGATGATACTATTTCAATAACTCTTGACAAATATCAGACGAAAGTAGTAACACTTTCTGATGACCAAACTATAGGAGCTTCCTATGATATTATAGACAAGGTTACTAAATCCATGACTAGAGGGCTTACCGTCGATAAATATAAGCGTGCAATACATTCAATTGCACCTTTGAAAATGACACCTAAAACACCTGTACTCAAAGCTACTGGCGGAGAGCAAAAATTGACTACTCCTGAGGGTAGACCACGTTTAGTTTATGAAGATTTGGTAGCGGCAAGAGAAGCCTGTGAAGGCTTCGGACAAATGCGTTTGGTTTTATGCCAATCGCACTGGAACGATCTTTTGCTAGACCGTAAAAACTTCGGAAATCAGCTAATAAATTACTCAGAAGGCAAACCAAACCCAAAAATTTTAGGTTTTGAAATTCACCAATATGATGGAAGCATGCCGCTTTTTACGAAAGACCTTGTAAAAAAAACTTTCGGTACTATAAAAGCGGCGGATGATCGTGAAGCCTCTATAATTTTTAATAAGGAAGGGATCGCTAAAAAAACTGGCTTTACAAAGCAATATTTTGCAAAAGCGGCGGATAATCCCGCGAGACAATCGAATGATTTGTCATACAGACACTATTTCATTGTAACGCCTTATAAGAATGAAAAAATAGCCGCAATTATTTAAGCCTATACATCATGAGAAATATAAAACACATCGTAGTTCACGCAAGTGCAACACGAGAGGGCAAGAATTTTCATGCCAAGGATATTGATAATTGGCATAAGCACCGCGGTTGGCGCTGTATAGGTTACCACTATGTCGTGAATTTAGACGGTAAGATCGAAAAAGGGCGTTTGGAGTCAGAAATCGGGGCGCATGTGAGAGGGTATAACCGCGAAAGTATCGGCGTTTGCTATATCGGCGGTTTGGACGTTAATGGAGTTGCAAAAGACACAAGAACCCCCCAGCAAAAAGTGGCGTTAAGTATTCTTTTAAAAGAGCTTAAAACGCGCTACCCAAGCGCAACAATTTTAGGGCATCGCGATTTGTCACCAGATCGAAACGGTAACGGAGTTATAGAGCCATTTGAGTTTCTAAAAGTATGCCCTTGTTTTGATGCTAAAAACGAATATAAAACCCTGTAAAATGAAATCAAAAAGAATACTTGCTATACCGCTTTTTATACTCTATGCTATCGTGTTATACTTTAATTTCTATGACGCGAAAAAAGATCATCAACACAAAGAACCAAATTTGGTGAAAATTGATACAATTTGGAGGACTAAAGTAGACACTTTTAAGGTCGAAACAACCAAGTATAAAAAGGTATATGTTTATAAAAAAAGCCCGACAACAATTGTTCGGGATACAACAAAAGTTGATAAAAATGTAGCGGAGTCCGCTAGATTATATATTGACACTTTAAAAAACGCAGACATAGAAATATACAGCCGCAATTTAGTGCGTGGTAGCTTGGAAAAAAGCGTTATAAATTATAAGCTAAAAGTTCCCAAAAAAATAGTGGTTACAAAGGTTTTAGAGCCTCCAAAAAAAGAACCTAGCGGCTTATATCTATTTTCGGAAATAGGCGGAAATAAAAGTCGCTTTGATAATATAAGCTTTGGCGTGCAGTACAACAACAAAACCGAATGGTTTGTCAGCTACCGCCTAAACATCGCGCCGATGACTCATCCTACACATAATATCGGGGTCGGCTACAAATTATTTTAAAAATTTAAAAAAAACATCATGGCAAGTTTATTCGAAACCAATGAGATTTTGGAAGTGTATTACCAAACCTCAGACGGGCAGCAATTTTATAAAGAACACCATGCCCAAACGCACGCGAAAACCTTAGACATAAAAAAGGTAACAAAACACACGCGCGCGGAATATTTGGCAAGTAAAAACAAAGTGAAAAAATCGCAAAAAAGCGAAAAGACTGAAACCGTATCACCATCAGAAAACAAAGGGGAAAAATCGGGAAAAAGCAAAAAACCTGAAACCGTACCAACACCAGAAAACAAAGAAAAATAGAATCATGAACGGTATTAAATTTATAAAAGAAAACGGCGGGCTAGGACGTAAACTATCAGGCGACACTCATGTGTCGGGTTTGCTAGTTTACGGAGAAGCTCCGTTTAATATAAGCGCCGTATATTCTATAAAAGAACTAGAAGACTTAGGCGTTAATAAAAATTCGGTGTTACATTACCAGGCATCCGAATTTTTCAGAATCAACCAGGGCGCAAAGCTCTACTGTCAATCTGTGGCAAGTTCTGACGGACTGTTTACTGAGGTAAAAAATATGCTTTCATTTTCAAATGGAAGTATTCGACAAATAGCCATTTGTGATTTTAAAACGCCTGTTAGTAAGCTTATAGAAACGACTAAGGCACTTGAAAAACATGCCACGTATTTTTGGAATAAAAACACGCCCGTAAATTTTTTACTTTCTGTCAAAGTTAGTAGTACAGATTTGGCGACACTAGCAAATTTACGCGAACAAAAATGCGAAAATGTAAGTGTGGTTATTGGTCAAGATGGCGGGGGTCGTGGTTCTTATTTAGCGAAAACAACGCCTTCAATTTCTTGTATAGGTGCTGTTTTGGGCTCGTTATCAAAATCGAATGTTCATGAATCTATTGCATGGGTAGAGCGTCAAAATTTGGTTACCGAAGACCCCTATGACAAAAAGTTAACGGGTGGAAGTATTTTAGCCCGCGAATTGGACGAACCTGCAATCTGTGACGGCTCGCTTGTCAGTTCTTTTACTGACGATCAATTAGGTCAGTTTGATGAAAAAGGTTATTTGTTTGCGATAAAACACGTCGGAGTAGCGGGCAGTTTTTTAAACGATAGTCACACGGCTACTTCTTTAGATTCTGATTATGCCTACATCGAAAACGGGCGAACAATTAGCGAGGCGGTTAGAAAAATTAACCGCGCTTTAATTCCAAAAGTTTCAAGCCCTACCTATGTCGATGCGACAACGGGTGAACTTGACCCGACAACTGTAAGCGGTTTGGAAGCTCTCTGCGATCAGCAGTTAGACGAAATGATCGTAAAGGGGCAAATAAGTGGTTATTCGGTTTCAATAAACCCAAATCAAAAAATACTAACAAGCTCAAAGCTCAGGATAGTTTTGAAAATAGTGCCTGTTGGTACGCTCAGAGAAATAGAAGTAAGTATCGGACTAACGTTAAAAAACTAAATAGATGGTAGATTTTAATGCATTAATAAACGGTGTCGAATATGGCTGGAGCTCCATTACCGTAAATATAGGCGGCGTTCCAATACTAGGAATTCGCGGTATAAAATACGAAGAAGAGCAAGAAAAGGAAAATATATACGCGGCAGGTGCTCACCCTTATAAAAGAGGATACGGGCGAGTAAAAACGACCGCATCTATAACATTGCTAGGTAGCACTGTAATGGCCTTAAAGTCCAACGCGCCAATGGGGAAATTACATTTAATCTCGCCTTTTACGATCGTTGTCTCCTATTTGCCCAAAAATGGGCTTATACAGACACATCACATCAAGATGTGTGAATTTAAAAAAACGGCTTTTGATTGGAAAGAAGGAGATATGTTTAAAGAAATCGAATTTGAATTAATTACGGGTGAAATCGTAGACAAAACCAACAATTAAAAAACTAAATTATGACTAACAATAATATATGCGGTTTAACAACCGCGGAAATAGAAGAGTTAAAGGCGACACATGGATATTTAATTTTAGCTACTGTAAAACAAGGCGAAAGTACCTACCACGCGATTTTTAAAGAGCCTAATGAAAAAGTACTGGAAAGTACGCGCAAAATATCGCAAAAGAACGAGATACAAGCATCATTGATTCTATACAAGAATCTTGTAGTGGCAGCGGATGAAGCGTTTGAAAGCCGTGACTTCTTAAGGTTAAAAGCCGCGGAAAGTATCGGGGTTCACATGAGTTCTTTTTCAGTTGATACAAAAAACTTGTAGGCTCACTATTAAAAGGTGAGCCGACCTATAAAGAACATGACCTACATAAGCTGCAAGCGGATGCGCTTATACGTGCAAATTTTAAGATTGATCCCGAAAAATTACAGCTAAGTGAATGGCAAAAGCTATACGCCCAAGCCCAATGGTTGGAGCGATGGCGCTTGGAAAATCAAGCGGAGATTTTTAAGGCTTTTTTAGGAGGTTAATCGCAATTAGCACGGGATACCAATTTCCAGATAAAAAAAGTTATCACAACCAAATAAACGGCTAGTATCATATATACAAAGTGTTTTTATCAAATATACCATAAAAAATGGCAACAGCCCAAACGACATACGATATAAATTTTCGCTACAACGGTGCAGACGTTTTCTATGAAATAGAAAAAGGACTGGCGGGTGTTCGAAATTCTACAAATCGCGTCAATAAATCGTTCGGTGATTGTTTTAAGTCTTTGCTATCCTTTTCCCTTGCCTTTGAGGGCTTGGAACAACTCGGGAATTCGTTGGACGGACTTGTAGGGCCAGGTATTTCGTTAAACACACAAATGGCAGACCTTTCGGCGATAACTGGACAAGTAGGCGAAGGTCTAAACAAAATTGAAAAAGCAGCACGAAAAAGTGCAAAAACCTTTGGTACAGACGCAGCGAGCAATATTGAAAGTTATAAGTTAATATTATCACAGTTATCGCCAGAAATCGCGGAAAACGACGAAGCCCTTGCCGCTATGGGCGATAATGTTAACATACTGTCTAAGACTATGGGGGGCGATACCGTCGCCGCTACCAATGTGCTGACAACCGCTATGAACCAGTACGGAGTATCACTAAAATATCCAATTGCCGCGAGTAAAATAATGACGGACATGATGAATGTGATGGCGGCGGGCGCAAAGGAAGGATCGGCAGAGCTCCCCGAAACTTCGAGGGCTCTTGAACAAGCGGGAATGATGGCTAAAAATGCCAACGTTTCGTTTGTTGAAACGGTTGCGGCTATTCAAGTGTTAGACAAAGCGGGAAAAAAAGGGAGTGAGGGCGGTGTGGCGCTACGTAACGTATTGGCGACCTTGTCGCAAGGGCGTTTTTTACCTAAAGACACACAAAAGCAGCTTATAGCGGCAGGGGTTGATTTAAAAAATTTAAGTGACAAATCCATCCCGCTTACCGATAGGCTGAAAAACTTGCAGCCTGTAATGGCGGATTCTGCTTTAATTACCAAGCTTTTTGGTAAAGAAAATAGCGCCGCGGCAGTCGCCCTTATAGATGGTATTTCCAGCTTGGAGGATTTGAAAGTAAAGATCGCGGACACCAATACGGCAGTTGAGCAAGCGGGGGTGGTTATGGACAGTTACGCGGAAAAAAGCAAAAGGAAATCGGCAGTAATCGACGATTTAAAAATTAGCTTTTTTCAACTAACACAAGGTATAATGCCGTATGTTCAGTCTACAATGAATATGATAATGACGCACGGGCAATTTGCGGTTTCATTAAATGCTATTCATACGATTTATAAGTCCTTTAAAATGGAAATTTTTAGCGGTATTAAGGCATGGTGGGCAAAAATATTTGTAACCAACGCGGACACCGTCGCCGTTAACAAAAATACCGCATCCATGGGAATCGGTGGTAAAATAGCAAGCTGGTACAGAAACAAAATTTTTACCGTTAACGCGCAAATGACAATCGGCGCGCTTTCTTCGGTCGTTTTTTCCAAAGGTATTGGCATGGTTAAAAAAGCCATGATACAAACCACAGCAGCCACGCGTGCTTTTTCTATAGCTATTATGAATATACCCGTTTTTGGTTGGTTGATAGCAGGAATAACGGCAGTCGTTATCGGATTAAAAATGTTGTGGGATAACTCGCGGAAATTTCGCGAAATATTATTCGGCGTTTGGGAAGTCGGAAAAGCCGCCTTCCATAATATCGGCGTGGTACTAAAACGTGTCTATAAGCTTATTATAAAGCCTATCATCGGCTTTATATGGGGAATTATAAAAAAACATTTTACCATGATTTGGAAAGCTGTAAAAATGGTGTGGAATGGTATAGCTACAGAACTAAAATGGTTATGGAAAAACGTAATAAGTCCTGTAGCTGGATTTATAAAGGACACATTTATAACTGTTTTTGATGTGGTTGCCAATACATTTTCAAAGGTATGGAAATGGTTAACGGAGACTTTTTCGACTTTCTTCGGATTTATAAACGACACCATAATAACGCCAATAAAAAACGTTTTTTCAGATGTTTGGAGCTGGATAACGGATTTATTAGATAAGATTTTTAATAAAATTAGTGGTCTAATAAGTCCTATAAAAGAACTCTGGAACACGCTATTTTCGCCTGAGGGAATGGAGGACTTAAACGAGTCCTACGAAAGGGGGAAACAAAAAGGGGGCGAAGACTTTGACCGAGACCAAGAAGAAAAAAAGAAGCAACAAGAAAAAGACGAGGAAACTCTCAATAGTTACAAAAGTATTTTTGATGTAACAAAGGGCGGGAACTTAGGTGAAACAAAAACCATTGGCGCCGCGGCGGCTAAAAGTGCGAAATCAAGCGGGGAAAAAGGAAGTAAAGTCTCAGCTTTAAATGTTAATAAACTAGTTGAAAACTTCATTGTATATAATCAAAATGGTGCTGAAATGACTAAAGCCAAAATTAAAGAAATGATACAAGAGGCACTATTAACGGCGGTGGTAGATTATACAGCAATAAATTAAAAGTAATGGGAGTAACAAAAACATTTTCTTTCGCTTTACAAACGGCTAAGCCGTTTAATAAGGCTGTGGATACGAATAAAGAGGAACTGTCAGGTGCGCCTCGAATAGCCACGTTAGGACTAAAATACGGAACTAAAGAAATGATCCTTGAAGAATGCGTTTTGACAATTAGCCAAGAAAAAAACATTGTAACTACCCCGCTACAAGGCAGAGGCGGCACTGTTAAAGAGTTTGTAAGTAAAGGCGATTATAGTATAACGGCAGCCGTAGGAATTACCCAACCCTCCGAAAGTGCCAATTATCAAGACCGTTTTAAGTATCCGAAAAACCAACTTAAAACGCTTTACGAAATGTTGAGCGTAGACAAGACAATTATTGTCGATAGCGATTTTTTACTTGTTTTTGGTATAAAATCCGCAGTTGTTCAGTCCTATAGTTTACAACAAGAAACACACACCAATAGGCAAACATTAAGTATTCAAATGCTTTCGGATGAGCCCTACGAAATAAAGATTAAAAAAATATAAATGTATACGCTTTGCTCACATATAAACTTAATAAGTACTAAAAGCTGGGAATTTACTTCCGTGGCGTCATGTACGATTGTCGAAGAAACGGACGCGCTTACTGACACTTGCGAGCTTGAACTCCCTAAAAATATAACGTGGGAGGGCTACACCATCGAAAACGGTAAGCCACCAATAAAAAGAGGTGACAAAGTCACCGTTAAATTAGGCTACGACAACGAGCTTACAACGCGTTTTGTTGGTTTTGTAAGAAGCATCGACGCACATACACCAATAAAAATAAAATGCGAAGACAGTATGTTTTTGTTAAAACAAAAGAAGCTAACGCCGAAATCATTTAAAAATGTGTCGCTTGAAGAATTTATAACGTATTTACTAAATGATACTGGTATAAAATTCCAGTTAATAGACAAAAGTATTGCGCTCGGGAAGTACAGAATCGTAAAAAATACCGTCGCCGAAGAATTGCAGGAGCTTAAGGAAAAATATATGCTTAGTAGCTATTTCAGAAATATAGGCGGGGATACAGTTTTATACGTAGGTCTTCGGTATCCGTTCGACAACCGCAAAAAACTGTTTTTTGCTCACGGTAAAAATATAATTAGCGAAGACTTAGAGTATAGACAAAAAGAAGACATCCGCGTAAGAGTCGAAGCGGTTAGTTTTGGAGCAAAACACAAAAAAACAACGTTTGAACTAGGCGACAAGGACGGCGATGTGATAAAAATACGTATCGACGGTTTGAGTGAAAAGGAGTTAAAAAAATACGCCACAAAAGCGCTAGAAAGGTATAAACAAACGGGGTTTAAAGGTTCTTTTGAAAGTTTTGGAGTGCCCGAGGTAAGTAAGTGTGATATGGTAAATATTACGGCTTCCGATGGTAATTCAGGAACTTACCTAGTGAAAAAAACCGAAATCATTTTTGGGGTAAACGGCTACCGCCAAAATATAACCTTAGACAAACCAATCGGATAGAAAAATGAAAGAAGTAATACAAAAACTAGCACAAACGGGCGACGAGATATACGCAAAGGTCTGTAAGGTTATCAGTGTCGATATAGAAAATAAGACGGCAGATTTACAGCCATTAGACGGTAGTGCAGAAATAGACGACGCATATTTAATGACTGATGATAAAAACGGAGGTGTGTTTTTACTGCCCGAAATAGGCTCGCTGGTCACCGTGGTTTTTATTAGTAAAGAAATTGCCGTTGTTGTCAATACATCCGCGATACAAAAACACCAAGTAAAAATTAAAAACGTCGCCTTAAATATTGACGCGTCTGGTTTCTTACTGAAAAAAGAAAACGAAACATTAAAAGGCTTAATGGTGGATTTAATTTCAGCCGTCAAAAAAATGAAGTTTACAACCACATCGGGAACAACTATAAATCTTTTAAACCTTACAGAATTTGACACCCTTGAAGCAAGGTTTAAAGAGTTTTTAAATTGAATTTAAACAATAATTAAATAATAATAAAGCCCCCTATTAAATGAATAAGACAAGCATAATAATAACGATCATTACCACGCTTTTTGGTGCTGGTGGATTGTTCGGTTTTTTAACGGAAAGAAGAAAAAGAAAAGCAGACGTGAAGACAAAAGAGTTAAGCAACATAGAAAAAATTTTTTCACTGTATGATAAATCTATGAGCGATTTAGAAGACAGACGCAATAAAAAAGCGGAAGAGATACAAAATATTTGTGAGCAAAAAATAAACATGTTGGAAAAAAAAGCCAACGATTTGCAAATTCTTTACGAAAAAAAGGTAAAACTTTTAGAAGATGAAATTCGCCAGCAGAAGCGAAAAATTAACTCCTTAAAAAGAGAAAACTCAGAACTAAAAAAAAGAATATACGAATACGAGTCGACAAAATGAAGGATATAATAATTGACAATACTGGAGACTTAGAAATAAGTAACGGGGATTTCGTAATATCTGACAGTTCGGAGCAATCTGTAAAACTTTTGCTTATTAGTAAGCCCTCAGACTTTAAAGAAAACCCGCAAATTGGTTGTGACCTACAAAACGCGTTAAAAGGTAAAATTAGTCGCTTTTTGGAACGAAATATAATTGTTCAGCTGGAAGCCGATGGATTTAAGGTCGAAACCTTAGATGTAAACGAAAATGGTGTTAACATAAACGGTTCTTATGAATAATTACAAAGTCTACGCAAATCAGTCACTTTTTGATGTAGCTATACAGCTGACGGGAAGCGCCGAAAATGCTTTTAATCTAGCTCAATCAAACGGGCTTGAGTTATCAAAAGAGCTCGCTGCGGGTGATACACTTGTTATTCCAAAAATTGAAAAAACAAGCGAGCTATATAATTTTTACGAGCTAAACCAAATAAAACCTGCAACGGCTTTGTCAAGTGGGGATAAGGATAGATTAAATGATTGTGAAGGTATTGGATGCTGGGCTATTGAAATTGATTTTAAAGTGAGTTAATTATGGTAGAGGAAATCAAACAAAAAATGATAAGGGTTAAGAATCATCAAAAAGCCCTAAAAGAACTTAATAGCCAAAGTAAAACAGCTGTTTGGAATTTGTTAATACACATTGTTGCGTTTTGTTTTAGCGATCAACGAAAATACTTTGATGCTCATAGGAAAGAAGTCGAAATATCTTTAAATAACCAAAAATCAGGCACACTTAGTTGGTATAGAAGTAAAGCTCTAGTCTTTATGTACGGATTTGATCTTATTTTCGATACGGATAAATTTAATACATCAAACGCGACAGAAGAACAAATAAAAAAGGCTCAAATAATAAAGTATGCAGCCGTTAACAACGCGGAAAAAGCAGGGCATATAATTATCAAAATAGCGGGGGAAAATGGCGGCGTTTTAAGTCCTATTAGTGGAATTCAAGAAGAGTCCGTCAAGGCATATTTTAAAGAAATAGCCTTTGCAGGGGATAGAATTACGGTTATAAATTATAAAGCAGATTTGTTGCTGCTTACAATCGATATTTACCGTGATCCGCTGGTCTTGACAGAGGACGGCACATCCATATTAAATGGTAACAAGCCCGTCGAAGATGCGATAAAGGAATTTTTAAAAAGGCTGCCGTTTAACGGAGAATTAATACTGCAGAGCTTGGTAGATGTAATCCAATTATGTGAAGGTGTCGAAATTGTCGATTTAAAATCTGCAAAAAGTAGCTGGCTGAATGTTTCCATAGATGATTATGGAGCGCCCACAGAGATAAGTGTAAAAAGAATTCCAAAGAGCGGCTATTTTAAAGTGGAAGATTTTAAAAATATACGATATGTGGTATAACATTGATTTTAACAAAATAGCTGTTTTATTGCTACCGACATCAATTAGAAAGCCCAAAATAATAGCTTATTTAAAAGTGCTTTTAAGCCCAGTTGTTGAGCTTCATGAACTTTTTTTACAAAAGCAAAAACTAGACGTTTTTCGCCTAGAACATAACGGGCAAGTTTGCTATCTAAGAAAAGCGTTAAATGATGTTTTTGATAATGATTTAAGAAGAATAGAAATAAATGGGAGCAACAAATTTTCACCTGAATTTATATACACGCCGATAGAAGAAAAGCCAAAATTTTTGGGCACGATATTTATCCATAGTAAAGTGGATTATTCAGACACCGCAGTGGACTTTATAGTTCGTGTACCAAAATCAATATATATAAATAGAAAATACGAAATACATAAGTGGATAGATTTTTTTAAAAAAGGGTCAAAAAGCTATACTATAGAAACATTTTAAAATATGAACAAAATAAACTTTATGCAAGCGGGAGGGTATCGCTTGGAAACAGAAACGTTTGACAAAATGCAAACGGCTTATGAGCTGTTTAATTCGCTGGGCGAAATTATTGGAAAAAGAGCGATTATAAAAGGGTGCGAAATTGTGGGTAATAGAGTTAAGGATGGAGTGGTATATATAGACGGTGAACTTTACAATTTTAAAGGAGGTGTTAAGCAATCAAAAGTAATAATCCGTGAAAACGTTGAAAAATTAGCCTTTGAAAACGGAGAAATAAAAGACACTTTTTATACAAGATGGGTGGAATTTGGCGTAGGAACAAATGCGATAAATTGGACAGATTTAAAACGCTTTAATCCATTTAAAGGTATTCATAAAGAAATACGTTTTGTGGGTGGAAACATTACCAATGCCCAATTGCCTGACGGCTGGTATATAGCTGACGGAAGTAATGGAACTGACGATTTAAGAGACAAATTTATAAAAGTCAAGAAGACACACGAAACGGCTGGGCGTGTCTCAGGTTCACACGAAAGGAAACTGTCTATTTATAATATACCGAAAATGGACGTAACCTTCCGTTTTGGTTCGGCTCGTGATTCGCAATCAACTCATAACGGTAGCAGCTGGGAAGCCTCCCACGACAACGTTCGTTGGCACAACTATACACAATCTGTGGGGCAGCAAAATCCGACGGCTATTAATATAGAACCTAAAAAGTATTTAGTAGTTGCCATTCAATACATAAATAAGTAAAAAATGAAATTAAGACAATTAGTAAAAAATTGGTTTAAAACTGGTGACAAGCCAACACAAACGCAATTTTGGAGGCTTTTTGACGCTTTGAGATTTAAGGATGAAAAAGTACCAGTTAACGAAGTTGAAGGTATCGACGAATTATTGATACAAAAAGCGGACAAAATCGTGTTAAACGATCATATAAATTCAAACGAGCTGCATTTAGCACAAGGAGACCGTGATAAATGGAACAATAAAGTAGATAAAGAGGCAGGAAAAGGACTTTCAAGCAATGATTTTACAAGTATAGAAAAACAGAAGCTCGCGGAGCTTAAAAATAAAACCAAAGTTTCTGAATTTGTAAATGACGTGCCGTATTGCCCTCGCGGAAATCCACTACAAGACGGCGAATTTTTACATTTTACGCCAGATCAATATGGCGTACAAATTAATAAAATTGGAGCGATCGAAATCGAAATTCCAATTCTTCCCGTTGAAGTAATGAATGTAAGTATTTATGTAGACATTTCTAACGCGTATGCCAGCAGTTCGAAAATGTCGGCACAAGTCGTTATAAATTTCGGCGCAACAAAATACGGCAAAACAGTCGTATTCTTAAATCCATCGGCTAGGATCATATCTTCAAACCACGAAGCTGATTTTTCTGTTTTAATAGAAAATGGTGAAAACCCAAAAATATTTTTAGGAGACGCAACTGCAGACTTTCGTTCTGCAATGGTGTCCATACCTAGAGTGTTTGCAAAAACAAACGGTATTTTGACGCCTGATGTTTTTAAATCTCTTCGGCAAAATATAAAAATTGTTGGCGCCACAAAATTTTCTGCTGGTGAGGGCACTATATATCTTAGTGACAACTTACCAATAGCTAAAAAACGACCTATCCAAGTATATAACAATAAGGGAGATTTGATGTTAATAACAAACGAATTAATTTTTGGTCACGGAATTAAAGTGGATACAACGACTGGTGAAATTTCCACGCCTGTAAAGTATAATGACTTTGAACGTCGCGTTTTTGATTTCGGGGAATTTCCTAACGGAAGAAAGGATCTTTTAAAAAATACATTTTGCTATAAAAGTCTGTTGTTACAGACTGGTTTTTTGGAATTAACAATTATTTTAAATTTTATACCGCCAAATAGCGTTGTAGCAGATACAAGTTTTAACTATTCAATCGATCAAGACTTGAAACGAACAAGTAAAGAACGAAACACGTTAATTACCATTCATATAAAGAATTACAGCACCGAAAACGCCGAAAAAATAAGTACTTGTGTGTTCTCTCAAAAATTAATATTAACAAATTCAAACGGGTATAAATATATACCGAAAACAGTAACAATTGATTGCGCCACGGGTGCAAGAACAGTGACGGAAGCAGCTGGAGAGAAGTATTACGATGCGAACCTTTCTGAAGCACCGAACGCTGATGATTTCAATAAAATACGCATAAAAACATTTAATAACCCCTTTAAAATTATAACTGAAACAGTGATAAATCAAATTTAAAAGCAATTACAAACAAACATTTAAAAATTAATATATGAGTAAAAGTTTTAAGTATACGCCAAAATTTGGCGTAATAATAATAGCTAAAACAGAAGAGGAACAAGAAAAGTTGTTCAACGAGATGAAAAAAAAGGGGTTAAAAATTAAATTAGTGAACGTATGAAAATAGAAATAAAGCACAAAACGAAAAATTTTGAAAGCTATCGAGCTGAAAGAGTAAAAAGTCTTTTTAATGTCGACCGCGCCGATTTCTGGGAATATACGGCAGATATAGCTGTTGAAGAAGATAATTGGCAAATAGGTCTTATAGTAGGCGGAAGTGGTTCGGGTAAAACATCAATAGGTGAGCGTATTTTTGGCGGCAATAAAATTTATAACCCCTACGATAATTGGGATAACGACAAACCAATAATAGATTGCATAGCACCATCAACTCGAAATTTTGAAAAAGTAACGGGGGCTCTATCTAGTGTTGGACTTGGAGATGTCCCAAGTTGGCTAAAACCATTTAAGTCGCTTTCTAACGGGCAGCAATTTAGAGCGGGAATGGCTAGGCTTATAGTCGACGCGCCCAATGAGGTCGTGGTCGACGAATTTACAAGTGTAGTTGACCGCCAAATTGCAAAAATTGGGGCGATGGCTTTTTCAAAAGGATGGAGAAAAAATAATGGTAAAAAAATAGTGCTTTTAAGTCCGCATTACGACATTGTCGAATGGCTACAGCCAGATTGGTGTTACAATACAAACACCCAAGAACTTAAAAAAAAAAGCAAATCGAAAATCGTCCAAAAATCAAACTTGAAATATTCAAGACAAACTCAAGTTACTGGCGTTTTTTTGAAAAGCATTATTATTTAAAACTTCCTCACCCCCCGTGTGCTGAGTACTTTGTCGGTATTGTAGGCGGAGAATTAGTGGCACACGTCGCTGTCATGCCACTTTTTACTGCAAAAGCTTACAGGGCATCCCGTTTGGTGGTCATGCCCGAGTGGCAAGGCGCAGGCGTTGGTACGACTTTCCTAAACGCGGTAATGCAATATCACCTTGACGGAAACGGCAGAAAAAACAAAAAATATCATACGTTTTTTCACACAAGCCACCCACAGCTAGCTAATTATCTAAGAAAATCAAAAAAATGGCAACAAACAAGTGCGCGGCTTTATGGATCAAATAAAAAAAAATCTGCGGAAAGTATCAGGCGAACATCAAAAAAACTAATGGGGGGCTACGGAGGTCATTTTAGGGCGATTCAAGGTTTTAAATTTTTAGGTTATGGAGAATAAAAAAGATTTTAAGGTATTTATAAGCGGACAAAAATATTTTGGAGAAATGGTACTCCATATTTGTCTAAAAAAAGGGTTTAAGGTTGTAGGGGTGTGTTGCCCACTAGATGATAGATATATTAAGCCGTTAGCCGTTAAGAACGGAATAAAAATTATACCTGCGGGAATGCTAAATGGTGATACTTTTCCATGCGGTGTAGATTTGGGAATTTCGGCACAATCGTTTGATTATGTTGGCAAAAGAACACGTTATAAGGCAAAATTAGGGTGGATAGGATTCCACCCCAGTATTTTACCACTTCATAGGGGGCGAAGCTCGATCCAATGGGCTATAAAAATGCGCGATAAAATTACGGGCGGGACAATTTTTTGGTTAAATTCAGGAATAGATCGCGGAGATATAGCCTACCAAGACTTTGTTATTATTGATCCCAAACTATATGCCTTAAAGCTTTCAGAAGCGACCAAACGGTTATGGAGAAACGAATTACAGCCTATGGGGCTTAAACTTATGGAAAAAGCACTGGTAGACATATCTAGCGGAATATTAATAAAAAAACAGCAAAACAATAAAATAGCGAGTTTTGAGCCGTCTATCGACGTAAAAAACATATATAAGCCTGATTTACTTATGATCGAAGAAAAGGGCTCAAAAGGCAATTTTTAATGGTTTTATAACTAATAAAAGCCTCTAAATGTGGGGCTTTTTTATATATTTGAATTGGCGAATTTCGGAAAAATTTGGTACAATTTAATTTAGATTTTGGTACAATTTAATTTGCCGTTTATACTTTTTTCTGAAATTAAAAACAAGAAAAAAAACAAACCTGCTAATATTAAAAAGAATGAATACGAACAAATTATTAAAGCCGAACAACTTATAGCTGATAATTTAGAGAACCCTCCTACTATAGAAAAGCTTTCAAAATTAACAGGTATCAATCAACACAAATTGAAAACCCAATTTAAACTTGTGTTTAAAGAACCTATTTTCTCTTATATAACACAGCTAAGAATGGAAAAAGCCAAAAAATTACTACTAGAAAATGACCTTACCGTTTCGGAGGTTGCGTATGCTATTGGCTATAAAAACCCACAACACTTTACTGCGGCTTTTAAAAAGCGCTTTAACTATTTACCCAGTAGCTTAAAACAAAAACAAGTAATTGTACCATTTCATTAAAACCCTATTACACTTTAAAACTTTTTTTCCTACTCAACCAAAAAATAAATCCTGTTACGGGTAGACTCGTACAAATTAACCCTATCATAAAAGTGATAATTTTACCTGTTTTACCGAGCCAAAAACCACTATGAAGATCAAAAACCGTTTGCTCAATAACTTCATGGTTATGAAGGCTTTTAGGCAATGTAATTATTTGTCCTTTGTACCTATCTATTAAAACCATTTCTCCTTTTTTCCATGTTTTTAGTCCAATTTCTTGGGCAACAACCCCTTGAAAATGTGCCATTGGTTTCTTTCCATATGGATAACCTAAGCGTATTTGTTTAGCTTCGGGATATAATGAATACAACTTATTAATGATTGTATCTATGGGTTTCATAGATTTATTTTCAGCAAACTTAGGGTAGTACTGTTTCATTGCTTCATGCCCATCAGGAGCTCCTCCAAATATATGCTGTGTTGCATCGTTTATTGTCTTAAATGACATGATTAATCCTGTTACGGTAATTAATAACGCAGGAATAAGTGCATAAAAACCAAGTACCTTATGTAAGTCGTAGACCTTTTTTTTCCACTTAGTACCTTTTTTTATAGTAAAAGAGGCTTGTCTTGCTTTTTTATTCCATTTTTTTGGAAACCATAAAACCAAGCCTGTAAGTAATTCAAAAAAGAATATAATAGTGGAAATCCCTACGATGGTTTGCCCTGTTTTACCTAATAAAATAGCGGAATGAATTTTAGCTGCTAAGTAGAAAAAAAACCAATAAGACTTTGAGCTTCTTAAGATTTCCCCTGAATAAGGGTTTACGTAAGTATGAGTAAAGTCTTTTCCTTTTAGATGTGAAGCGATTCGAAAACTTCTTTCTGGAGATTTAAAATCATCAAAATAAAAAACACCTCGATTTGGATAGTTTTTCTTAAAACGATGTAATAAGGCTTCGTAAGGTAATTTTTTGGCATTATCTGGTACCGCTACATACTTTGCCGCTCCTCCAGCTACATCAATAACCTCGTCACAAAAAACAAAAATGGTTCCTGATAAAGCAACTATAAAAACAATTAACCCCGAAGTTAAGCCTAACCATTCATGAATATAGCGAGAAATATTTTTAAGTTTCTTCATTGAAAAAATAATTGCCACAAAAATATCACTCGCTTCCTATCCCTAAATAACGCAAATAGGAGTATTACCAACGCGAATGGTTAGAACGTATTTATGTAAATATCTTTACTTGATGGATTAACTACTCAAAACAGGAGACAACTCCTTTTCTAACTGAACCAACCATTCTTTTACTCTATCTTGGGTTAATTCGGGCTGATTGTCTTCATCAATAGCCAGTCCATAAAATAAGTTTTTCCCTTCGATTTCAGCCTTAGACTCCGTAAAATCATATCCTTCAGTAGACCAATAACCAATGATATTTCCTCCGTTTTCTAATACCACTTCAGCTAACATACCTACTCCATCAATAAAAAACTCTCCATAACCGTATTGATCTCCAAGACCAAAAATAGCTACTGTTTTTCCTGTAAAGTCAATGGTTTTAAATTCGTCATAATAACTTTCCCAGTCACTTTGTAAGTCACCATCATACCATGTAGAAAGCCCTAATATTAATACATCAAACTTTTCAAAATCACTTACACTAGCGCTACTTACTTCAATAACTTCAATTTCTCCTACACTCCATTCATCAACGATATTGTGCGTGATTTCTTCAGTCATTCCAGTATCTGACCCGTAAATTAATCCTATTGGTTTATTCATCATCTTTGTTTTAATATTGCTATTGAATAATTTCGCTCTACTAACGCTCCTGTTTTACTTTCGACTTGTTCCGTTTTATGAAACATCTCTTTAATAAAAAACGGCGATTGATCAATCAATAGCTCAAATTCATTAGTATTATACAGTTTAAACTTTTTATTTACAAAAGGAAGTGTCTGCATAAATTCCTTTTGTGCAAAGGTAATAATGCAAACCCCTTGTTTTTTTAAAACTCTAGAAATTTCTCTTAAAAACGAAACCGCATCTTCCCAAAAGTAAAGTGTATTTACCGTGAATAGCTTATCAATAGTAGCATCGGGTAAATCAAACTTTTTTCCATTATACAATTCAAAAGACACACTACTACTAGTACTTTCAAAATTCTCCAGTAGCTTTAGAGCTTCAAGTTGCATGGTTTCAGAAATTTCGAATCCTAAATAACGTATATTGTCTGCTTTGTCTAAGATATCCTCCAAATGACAACAATTACCATGCCCCAGCTCAACTATTGTTTCTCCCTCATTAATATTCAACAAGTCAATAGAAGATTTAGTCATACCAATATTGGTACGGTGTAAGTTATTACCTACTGCTATCCCTTTCTCTCCTTTAGGGTGACGAAGTTGCTGTTCTATTTCTAGTAATTGTTCTTTAGTAAGCTCCATAACGTATAGCTTGACACTTAAATATTAGGGTTTTTTCTCCACTGATTAAGACTTTTTACTAAAAAGACACTGGCAACAACTAATAACAATAAAATTAATATTTCTGAAATATTAGATGCTTCGTAAATCACTGCCATTACTATATGGTATATATTAAATAATCCAAGTATAATTGACCATGCAAAAGAAATGGACACAAACCATTTTTTAGTAACTTCTAAGGTTAATAAACCAAAAGTTAATGCAAGTCCTTCCATCAAAATACGCCAAATGTGTGTATCAAAAGGCGTTGTTCCATTTGCGCCATCAACGGCTACCGAAGTATTAAAATATACACTTGCTAGTCCATAAATATGATGCAGTATAAATCCTACAGCTATAAACAGCCACAATAGAAAAATTTTTGTTCTCATACGAAGTTTGGTTGTTTTTGATTTTTCAATATCTTCTTTATCCGCTGAAATTGAATCAGGAATGCTATTATAATCTAAAGGTGCTCTATAAAATGAACTTTGTTTTTGAACAGCAGGCTTAATCTTTACGAAAAAAATCAAACAAAGTGTTGCTATTACCAACCACAACACATCGATAAATAAAATATCAAACTGTCCATTTGAAAAGGTTTTCCAAAACCAATTTCCTGAGACTATTCCGTTACTTATCGGGATTAAATACCCAAAAATAGCTCCTAATAATAGGCTTGCTTTATTAGTATAATAATTACTCTTTTTAAGCCTAAAAAAGATCGTAAGCAATAACCATGTAATAAAGTAAAAGTAATAAATAGCTGTTTGTTTATCTTGAAAATGTCCATGACTAAACTTAACGAAAAGAAAGGCAAGTGCCGTTACTGGCAATAAAGATAAACATATAGCCATATAAATATGTCCTACCTTGGCAGTAAATAATCGTTGCTGTAAAGCCACACTTTTTTTATTTCTAGCCTCTACCCAAATTAATACTCCTGTGATAATCACAAAGCAGGTAATCAAGGCCAGTACAAAATAAACTATCTTTAAAGAAACTCCTCCGAAATCGGCAAAATGAAGTCTTTTAACCGCTCTAGGTACATCTTCTTTATAATTTAAGTCTAATGGATTTTTAACGGCCTCTTTTTTTCCAGAAAACACATCGTAAATGATCCTACCTTGTCCAACAAATCGATCGTCTCCTGCTATTTCTCCAATAAGCACATACTTCATGTTCGTACCACCATAATTTCTTATATATGCCTCGGTAAGATGAAAACTATTCCATTCTTTGGCCGCATTTTGCGCATATTGATTAAAACTAGGTATTGGCTGATTCGTTGCTGCAACCCATGCATAACTTTTACTAACGGGTCTTAGATCTTCCATTAGTTTTCCTGTATCATTATTGTATAAAAATTTGGCAGGAAAAAACACCAACATTCCCAGCGCAAAGTAGGCTCCTGAAACAGCAAACACAAATTGAAACGGCAATCCAATGATTCCCAAAACTGTATGTGCATCTGTCCAAACTCTTTTTAAAATAAGTCGTGGATTAAACGTAAAAAAAGTAGGTATAATTTTCTTCCAATGTACAATTGTTCCCGTTACGATGGCGAATAAAAAGAAAAACGAAACCAATCCTGCTAGGTATAACCCTATTTGTGGAAACTGTTGTAAAAAATGTAAACGAAACAAAAACTCACCTAAACTGTATTGTTCATTATAAAATTTTGTTTTCGTTGAGTGAATGTCAGTATAAAAATAATGCGGTGTTTTTGACTTCTCAGAAGCCAACGAATCTTTACTCCCCATTAAATAGGTAAACATCTGATCTTCTTGCTCTCCAAATAGAATTCGAACATCCCTACCTTGTAGTACATACTTTGTATTTAAAGAATCAAGTATTTTATCAAAGTTTACATCTTTTCTTTGTGTATAGCTAATAGGGTTTCCTTCTTCCCAAATTTTAATTTCTTTTCTAAAAAGAGAAAAAGCTCCTGCAAAAAAAATTACATAGAGCGCTACACTAATCACAATACCACTGACAGTATGTGTGTTAAAAAAAACATTATAGTTTTTATTATTCATTAAACAAACGGATTATTTGCATTGGCTATTTGAAATAATAAATAAAGGAGAATAATTGTAATTAAGTATACACCCCATACCTTCCATCCATTATCAAACAAATAAGGAACTATAAGCAGTGCACACCAGACGATAAATGTCGTAAAGAAAGAAGTAATCAACACTTCATGGTGCATGGGTATCCATAGAGCTAATATCATATGAAGCAACGCACTAATGGCATATCCACCAACGATCCCAGCTGATATTTTAGCAAATTGTTGTAGGGGGGATTTGGTTAAATATTTCGAATTGGCAGGCATAACTAAAAAATAAATTCAAGTGTTAGGGTAAAAGCAAAAAGCAATGCAAATTGCTTATAACCTACAACGTGTAACGGTTTTATTAAAATCAACAAACTCAACATACTCATTAAAATTACTGACCAGAATAGAACCCCTGCAGTAAACCCAAAAGTATAGGTAGCAATGATCAATGAAGCTAATAAACTTATTACCCCTGCAATTTTTGTTTGTTGAACATTTTTCTGCATCCATTTCTCTAAGAAAGGAAGTTTATACTTTGACTTTTGTTGTGCGCTATTGTAAAAAGCTAAGCAAGAAAATAAAACAGCTAAGACTAGTAGGTTAATCATAATTATTTATTTTTATTTAGATTCGATTAGTTTGAGTACAAAATTAGTAGATAGAATCTAAAAAACAAATATTGTTTAGACTAAATTTAAATAATTTTTTCAACCACAATTGTTAATTACAAAAAAATTGGTATAAAATTATTGGTTGAGGGATCCATAATTTTATACCAAGCTTATATATAATTCTTAATTAATTTTTTTAGAAATTATAAGATAGTGACAAACGTCCGTTTATACCTGGTTCTGATTGCCAAGCAAGGTAACCTGCATCATGATATTCTCCATTATGATATAAATTAGTATCCAATAAGTTATATAAATTAACACCTACTTTAAAACTTTCATAACTCCAGCTTATAGCACCATCTAACCTAAAATAGTCTGGAAGATATGATTTGTCATAATTTGTAAATTGCCATGACTCAGAGGTTCTATCAATCAAGTATTGATAACCTAACGAGAAAGTAATTCCTTTTAAAAAGGTAGCCTCATTAAACTTATAGTTTAACCATCCATTTGACATATGCGGTGCATACCCTGGAATACCTCGCTTACCTAACTTTGTTGGATCGTCTGTTTTTGTAACCTCTGCATTAGTATACGCATAATTAAACATAAAATTTAATTCATCCGTAATTTGAGTATTCACATCAAACTCAATACCTTTTGATTTTACCTCTCCTCCCTGTACACTAAAAGCTCTATCAGGAGTACTATTTACCTTATCAGCTGTTAAAATATTATACTTCCTGATATAGAATCCTGTTAAGGTAGAATTTACTTTACCATTGAATAAACTAGTTTTAAATCCGCTCTCAAAAATATTACCTCTTATAGGCTCAAATGACTTATTTTCAAAATGAATCCCGCCAACTGGAGCTAAAATAGATTCATCATATAAGCCATAAAAGGTTATTTCTGGAGTTATATCAGTACTAAGACCGAATCGTGGTGTTATAGATTTCTGAGTTTCCGTTTGTTGAACCTTAAGCTCTGTGTATCTCGCCGCTAATGTTAATCTAAGCTTATTATCTAAAAAGTGTAATTCATCTTGTGCATAAAATGATCTAATTCTAGTGCTATTATAACTATTTGCTCTTTCTCTTAATGGAAGACTTCTGTTTATTGTTGGAAAAGTTATATTGCCATATACAGGATTATTAAAATTAAATGGTCTAGTTATAGGGTCAATCTGAAGCCCCCATTGTGATCCATCTACAAAATACTCTTTTTCAGTAAAATCAAACCCTCCCATAACACGGTGCTCAACTATTCCTGTTTTAAATTTACCATTAGCATATAATTGAAAAAATTGCCCTTCAGAAATAGCATCCCATTGACTCATTGTTCTAATGAGATTCCCTGAATTATTCTCATTATCCATAAAACCAACCCATTGAGTATTACCAATTTGCTTATAATTCATAGCCATATACTTAGCTTCTATAGACCAATCATCATTAAACTGGTGTGTTATTTTATTCAAAGTACTCACCTCTGTTAGACGACTACTTGGGAAATTTGGATCCATAAAACTAAGTCTTCTGCTAGATTGTGCACAACGACAGTCAGACAATGGAGCAAACGAATATCCTGCTCCTAAATAAGCTTTTTCTGATTGATAAATAAATTCAGTTAAAAAAGTAGTTTTATCACTAATCTTGAACAATAAAGAGGGTGCTATACCCAACCTAGTAGGTGATGGGCCTTGTTTTCTATGATTCCCTCTATTTTCATACATTACATTAAATCTAGCTTGAAGACGTTTATCCTCAGTTAAACTACCCCCAAGGTCAGCACTAGCTCGGTAAAAATCATAAGTTCCTCCAACCAATGAAATTTTTGCAATCTTTTCAGTAGTTGGCTTTTTAGTTACTACATTGTAAAACCCCCCTGGCTCTCCTGCTGCCATCATAAACCCAGAAGGACCTTTTACAAATTCTATGCGATCTACCATGAACATATCTTCAGATAAGGGTCCCCAAGTATCAGATATATTCATCCCATTTCGAAAAGCAGGTACTCTAAACCCTCTCATACGAATTTCAGCATTATTACCCCACCTCGGTGTAGCAGTAACTCCACTAACATTTCGAAAAGCAGCGTCATTAATATTAGTTATCATTTGAGTTTCTAGCAATTCATCACTTACCACTTGAATATTCTGTGGAACTTGTTTTATCGGGGTTTTTAAACGTAACGACGTTGAAGGGACTTTCGTTTTATTCTTTTTTCCATTTACATATACTTCGTCCAATTCATTTTGAGCTTCAACTAAAGTAAACGGAGGAAACGTAATATTTTCATTTTCTAGTGTAAACTTAATTTCTTGAGTTTCGAATCCCACCATAGAAATTATAAGCTTATGACGCTTATTCTTTAAGTTGTCTATAAAAAACGTTCCATCAGAAGCTGTTGAACTTCCTTTGGCAGATCCTTTAATCATAACATCAACATCACTTAATGGTTGATTGTTTTTATCAACGACTTTCCCTTTTATAGAGTTTTGTGCCCCCATAAATGAAATCGCGAATAGTGTTAACATAAATGTTGCAATAGATTTCATTATTATCTAAATATATTATTGTTGATTAATTTTTAACGGCGGCAAAATTATAGGGTAATTTTGAAATAAACAACGTTTATTTAGATTAATTTTAAATAAAGTGATTCTCGGTTTTAAGAAAGTGTTTTTAATTTTCAGATGAATATTCTGTATATTTGTAATGACAATTACTAGGAACAATGACATGTAAACCTTTTGATGGCTTACTTATACTTTTAAAGTTTCTTATAAAAAGAAACCCAGAATGATATAGGATTTAAAGAAAACAAAATTTTTAAAATCTTTAAATCAAAATACTTATGCCTTTTTATCACAAATTAGGAAAAATTCCACCAAAACGTCACACACAATTTCGTAAAGAAAATGGTGACTTGTACTATGAGCAATTATTTGGTACCATAGGTTTCGATGGCATGTCTACAAACATGTACCATGAGTTTAGACCTACCATGGTAAAAGAAATCAAAAAGCAATACAGTGTTGCACCAAAAGTTGCAAAAGCAAACAACATTCAATCGTATCGCTTTAGAGGCTTCCAAGTACCTCAAGTAGCAGACTATTTAGAGAGTAGAAAAGTAGTTCTTACGAACTCAGACTGTAATATTATTCTTGCTGCACCTAAAAAATCTACAAAAGATTATTTTTATAAAAACACAGATGCAGATGAAGTAATTTTTATCCATAAAGGATCAGGAAAATTACGCACAGTGTTAGGAAATATTGAGTTTTCTTACGGAGATTATTTAGTAATTCCTCGTGGGGTCATTTACAAACTGGATTTTAACGATGAAAACAATCGTTTGTTTATTGTAGAGTCTTACTCACCAGTATATACGCCAAAACGTTACAGAAACTGGTTCGGTCAATTATTAGAACATTCACCGTATTGTGAACGTGATATTCGTAGACCAGAAGAGCTTGAAACACACCGTGAAAAAGGAGACTTTTTAATGAAAGTTAAAAAGAAGAACGAAATCATTGAAATGGTATATGCTTCGCATCCTTTTGATGTAGTTGGATATGACGGTTTTAATTATCCGTATGCTTTTTCTATTCATGATTTTGAACCAATTACAGGACGTATTCACATGCCTCCTCCTATTCATCAAACTTTTGAAACTTCAGGATTTGTAATTTGTAGTTTCGTGCCTCGTTTGTATGACTATCATCCAGACTCTATTCCTGCTCCGTATAACCATAGCAATATTGATTCTGATGAAGTATTGTATTATGTTGATGGGGATTTTATGAGCAGAAATGATATTGCTCCGGGGCATATTTCATTACACCCAGCAGGGATTCCTCATGGCCCACATCCTGGCGCCACCGAGAGAAGTATTGGAAAAACTGAAACGGAAGAATTAGCCGTAATGGTTGATACATTCAAACCTTTAATGGTTACTGAGGAAGCTATAAAAATAGCCGATGAAGATTATTATAAATCTTGGCTTGAATAATTAAGAACGAAACAAAAATGTTATTGTAATAAATCTATTGTTTATTATAAGGCAATACAAGTAACAAAAAACAAGAAAACTTATGTCAAAAGAAATAAAATCAGTAAACTACGGATTAGAAAAGATATTTGAAGGAGCGCAGGATTTTCTCCCGCTTTTAGGAACCGATTATGTTGAATTTTATGTAGGAAATGCCAAGCAAGCTGCGCACTTTTATAAAACAGCCTTTGGTTTTCAATCTTTTGCTTACAAAGGCTTAGAAACAGGTTCAAAAGACGCTGTTAGCTATGTGCTAAAACAAGATAAAATACGACTGGTATTAACCACTCCTTTAAATAGTAAATCACCAATTAACGATCATATCGTAAAGCATGGAGACGGCGTTAAAGTTGTAGCTTTATGGGTTGAAGATGCACGTGCTGCTTGGAAAGAAACAACTTCAAGAGGTGCAAAATCGTATATGGAACCTACTGTCGAATCTGATGAACATGGAGAAGTAATTCGATCAGGTATTTATACCTATGGTGAAACCGTACATATGTTTGTTGAACGTAAGAATTATACAGGTACTTTTTTACCTGGATTCATAGAATGGAATCCTGACTACAACCCACCAAGTGCTGGATTAAAATACATTGATCACATGGTAGGTAATGTTGGTTGGGGTCAAATGAATACTTGGGTAAAATGGTACGAAGATGTTATGGGATTCGAAAACTTTTTATCTTTCGATGACAAACAAATTCATACGGAATATTCCGCTTTAATGAGTAAAGTGATGAGTAACGGTAATGGTCGTGTTAAGTTTCCTATTAATGAGCCTGCTAAAGCCGCAAAACGTTCTCAAATTGAAGAATACTTAGATTTTTATGAAGGCGAAGGTGTTCAACATATTGCAGTAGCTACCGACGATATTATCAAAACAGTAGCACAATTAAAGGCAAATGGTGTAGAGTTTTTACCACCTCCACCACAGTCTTATTATGACATGATCCCTGAAAGGCTTGGTGATCATATGAAAATCATGAAAGAAGATATTGCCAAATTACAGGAACTATCTATTTTAGTTGATGCCGACGAAGAAGGATATTTGTTGCAGATTTTTACCAAACCTGTCGAAGATCGCCCAACGCTTTTCTTTGAAATAATACAAAGAATGGGCGCTAGAGGATTTGGTGCTGGTAATTTTAAGGCGCTATTTGAATCTATTGAACGTGAACAACAACAAAGAGGAACTTTATAATTATGAATACTATAAAGTAACATATATTAACCGAGGAAATCTAGATTTCCTCGGTTTTTTGTTATTAATAACAAGTATAAAACTACCTTTGTAAAGAGAAATACAACAACAAGCCCCTGCATACACTCATTTTTTGATAAAACACTAATGAGTGACACATAGAAATCGTTTAAAAATGAGTAGAGAAGAAATTTTAAAATCAATACAAGATAAATATGAAGGGCTTGACGTTCCTGTCGATGCCATGTTAGAAGGATTGTTATGGAGTAAACCTATTACCTATTGGGACTACATTCAAACAGATGCTTTATTGGGCTTGCAAATACCAAGAACCACACAACCTGATGAAATGGTCTTTATCATGTATCACCAAGTTAATGAACTTATCTTTAAAATGATATTATGGGAAATTGATCAGGTGGCAAAATCAGTTGAAATTACAGCCGATAATTTTTCGAAACACCTCATGCGTATCAGCCGTTATTTTGATATGCTATGTAGTTCGTTCACAGTAATGGCCGACGGCATGGATTTAGATCAATATTTAAAATTCAGAAACACATTAACCCCTGCAAGTGGCTTCCAAAGTGCGCAATACCGAAAAATTGAATTTGCTTCTACAGAACTCATTAACCTAATAGATGCACGCTTTAGAGATAGTATTGATCGTAATTCTTCATTTAAAGAGGCCTACGACCATTTGTATTGGCAAGCTGCAGGAAAAAACTATACCACAGGACAAAAAACTACACTTTTAAAGCTTTTCGAAAAAAAATACATGGGTGAGTTTATTGATTTTATGGAAGATTATAACGACTGTAACCTTTCTTCTAAATTCAAACAATTACCTAAAGAAGTTCAAGAAGATACTGCTTTAATAAAAGCCATGAGACATTACGATTACACCGTTAATGTGAAATGGGTTATGGCACATTATAATGCCGCTGGTAAGTATTTAGGGGGTGACGATACTGCATTGGAGGCAACAGGAGGAAGTAACTGGCGCAAATATCTACATCCAAAATATCAACGAAGAATCTTTTTCCCTTACTTATGGAGCGAACAAGAATTAAAAAACTGGGGAAGTTTTTAAAAAAAGTACATTTATTTTATTAATTATGGAATAATAATTGCCTTTAATACTTTTTATAAACACGTTTTTCGTATAATTGGAGTTACTATATTACGGAACTTAGAAAGTTAGAAGTATTAAATACTTTAAAAGTATTTACAACAAAACCAGTAATATTTTTAAATAAAAAAACTAAAGGCATGAACAAAAGAGTATTAATATATTTTTTATTATTTGTTTCTATACCCATACTTGCTCAAGAAAACGTAACTGCTTTCAAAAGCGGTGAATGGTTACGATATCGTATGAGTTATAGTGGGTTTCTTAGAGCTGGTACCGCCACATTAGCGTTAAAAGATGAACATTTAAAAAATGAAAAAGTAATTCATGCCGTTGGTAAAGGATGGACTTCTGGAATGGTTAGTTGGTTTTTTAAGGTAGATGACACGTATGAAAGCTATTTTACGCCTAACAAAATAAAACCTGTTTTATTTAAAAGAGACATCAACGAAGGTGGCTATAAGAAGAAAAGAAATATCACCTTTAACCACGACAATAAAACCGCTTATGTTCAAGACTTTATAAAACAAAAGGATAGCCTGATCCCAATAAAAGACCCTCAAGACATGATTTCAGCTTTTTATTTCCTTAGAAAACAAAATACTGAAAACATGAAAAAAGGAGAAGAAATTAACATTGATATGTTTTTAGATGATAAAAATTATCTTTTTAAACTTCGTTTTTTAGGAAATGAAACACTTAAAACAAAATTTGGAAAAATAAAAACCCAAAAATTTCAACCCTTAGTTCAATCAGGAAGAGTCTTCAAAGCCCAAGAAAGTGTAACTATATGGGTTACTGCCGACAATAATAAAATCCCTATCAAACTCAAAGCTGCCTTGGCTGTAGGGTCTCTTAAGGCGGAACTTGAGGCTTACAAAGGATTGGCAAACCCCTTTGAAATTATTATAGATTAGTCATTAATTACTTGTAGTAAACAATGCCTTTCCCTTATAAACTATGGGTAAAAAAAGGCAGTTAGCTGTATAAGAATATAAATATTTGTATTTTTGTTACTTTGAGGTAATAAAAAAGCGGTTTTGTTAAAAAAAATACTAGTACTACTACTGTTGTTGACGTTTTATTTTTCTTGTAAAAAAGAGAATAAAGAAATACCTAAAGTTAAGGAGGTTATAAAGAAAGTTGAACCTAAAATTTATTATGGTTATAACCTAGATGACTTTGAGGTGTTAAATGACACTATAAGAAAAAATGAAACTTTTGGTATCATCTTAGATCGCCACCATGTACTGTACCCAAAAATCAATAAAATTGTAACTACGGTAAAAGACACTTTCGATGTTAGAAAAGTTCGCACAGGAAAGCCTTATACCATCTTAACCTCTAAAGACTCTACTCAAAAGGCACAAGTTTTTATCTACAAACACAATAAAGTAACTTCAACAATTATCGACTTTAAAGACTCATTAATTTCTGCCTACAATCATAAAGAAAAAATTAAATTGGTAGAAAAAAAGATTAGTGGAAAAATATACTCAAACTTATCAGTAACCATGGATAGTTTAGGGCTACTCCCTACACTCACCAACAAAGTTGCCGATATATACGCTTGGACATTAGATTTTTACAGACTTCAAAAAGGAGATCAATTCAAATTAATC
Organism: uncultured Tenacibaculum sp.; assembly: GCA_947496185.1. Lineage (GTDB taxonomy): Bacteria > Bacteroidota > Bacteroidia > Flavobacteriales > Flavobacteriaceae > Polaribacter. The sequence goes on along the minus strand of CANMCD010000006.1, from coordinate 41,913 downwards.
TATGACGAAAAATATATTAATGATACTACTTTTGTGGGTTATGGAGAATTAAAAGCTGCCTTGTTTAACCATAAAGGTGAAGATTTATATGCATATAGATTTATCGCGGATACTATCAAAAAAGTTCCTGAATATTACGACGAAAAAGGAAATATGCTAAGAAGTACTTTTTTGGTATCTCCTATAAAGTTTCAATACAGAATATCTTCAAGATTCAACCTACGAAGAAGAATAAAATTATATGGCAATAGGGTTAGGCCTCATAAAGGAACGGATTTTGCAGCTCCTTATGGAACCCCGATAATGACTACTGCAAGCGGAACAGTAATCGAATCTACACGAAGAGGAGGCAATGGAAACTATGTCAAAGTAAAACATAACAGCACGTATTCTACACAGTATTTACATATGAAAAGGCGAAAAGTCCGAGTGGGTGATTATGTAAAACAAGGAGATATTATTGGCTGGGTTGGAATGACTGGAAATACTAGTGGCCCTCATGTTTGCTACCGTTTTTGGAAAAACGGAAGGCAAGTTGACCCTTTTAGACAAAAACTACCTTCAGCTAAACCTCTGAAAGATAGTGTTAAACCGATTTTTTTTCAGTATCTTAAACCTTTGAAAAGACAACTTGACAGTATTCGTTTTTTCAAAAAAATAGATACTGTTTTTCCAAAAAAAGAGGTATTCGCTACCCATTAACTGTTTATGGCTTTAAAAAACATCAATCCAACCCAAACTTCTGCTTGGTCAAAACTGCAAGAGCATTTTTTACAAGCAAAGGACTTTCAACTCAACAAGCTATTTCAACTTAATAAAAACAGAGAAAAAGATTTCTCTATTTCACTAGAAGAATTATATTTTGATTATTCTAAAAATCATATTACTAACGAAACCATCAACTTACTAACCTCCTTAGCCAAGGAAGTTGATTTAAAAAATGCCATTGAAAAATATTTTTCTGGAGAAAAAATAAATGTCACTGAAAATAGAGCTGTGTTGCATACAGCACTTAGAGATAATTCTGACACCCCTATTTATATTGAAGGAAAAAACATCAAGCCCTCTATAAAAACATCGCTAAAAAAGATTAAATCATTAACCAATAAGGTACTTTCTGGGAAATGGAAAGGTTATACTGGAAAAACAATAACAGATGTTGTAAATGTTGGTATTGGAGGGTCTGACCTTGGTCCTAGTATGGCTGTAGAAGCCTTAAAGTTTTATAAAAAAAAGCTAAATACCCATTTTATATCAAACATAGACGGTGACCATGTTTACGAAACATTAAAAAAAATAAACCCAGAAACTACAATTTTTATCATTGTTTCGAAATCATTCACTACCCATGAAACCATCACCAATGCGAATACAATACGGGATTGGTTTTTAAAATATGCAACTGTTTTTGATTTGGCAAAGCACTTTATTGCCGTCTCATCAAACATTGAATTGGCTATAAATTTTGGAATTGATAAAAAAAACATACTTCCCATGTGGAATTGGGTAGGTGGCCGTTTTTCACTATGGTCTGCAGTTGGCTTATCCATCAGCTTATCCATCGGATTTAATAATTTCAAAGAAATGTTAGACGGTGCAGAAATAATGGATAATCATTTTAGAGATACTGACTTTGAAAAAAACATTCCTGTTCTTTTAGGACTCTTAAGTATTTGGTATCTCAATTTTTTTAGTTGTGAATCAGAAGCTATATTTAGCTACACTCAATACTTAAGTAAACTACCAAAATTCTTACAACAAGGGTTTATGGAAAGTAATGGAAAAGGGGTAGACAGAAATGGTCAAACGATAACTTATCAAACAGGATGTGTAATTTGGGGAGGGGTAGGAGCAAATATGCAACATTCATTTATGCAATTATTACACCAAGGAACAAAAATGATACCGAGTGATTTTATAGGATTCAAAGAACCTTTGCATGGTAATAAAAACCATCATGAAATATTAATGGCAAATTTCCACGCGCAAACACAAGCATTGGCTTTTGGAAAAACAGTACAAGAAGCCCATTTAGAGCTTAAAACTCATGGTAAGATATCAGACCTTTCTTCTTTGTTACCCTACAAAATTTTTAAAGGAAATAAACAGTCTAACACTTTTTTATTAGATAAATTAACACCAAAAAACTTAGGTATGTTAATTTCTATGTACGAACACAAAGTATTTGTTCAAGGGATAATATGGAATATATATTCTTTTGATCAATTCGGTGTAGAATTAGGTAAAGAACTAGCTTTAAAAAATTTAGAAAAAAGCCCCGCTAATTAAAAACCTTAAAAATGTTAAAATTTAACATTCCATTAATATAGAATCAGTTTCAAAAAATATAAATTCTTACACTGGTTATTTAGTAACAAATTTTAAACAATGAAAAAATTTAAACACGTACTTTCAGTAGCTTTTTTGTTTATCGCAGCTACTGTTTTAGCACAATCAAAAATTACAGGTACTGTAATTGATGAATTCGGAGAGCCATTACCAGGAGCCAATGTGGTTGTTAAAGGAACGACTAGTGGTACGGCAACAGATATCGAAGGTAAATTTACCTTACAAGTAACATCCAATACAGGAATTGTTATTGTTTCTTTTATTGGATATGAATCAAAAGAAATTTCTTTTTCATCAAATGATCTTGGCACAATAGCACTAAACCCTTCAAACTTATTAGAAGAAGTGATCGTTGTGGGGTCTGGAGTAATAGATTTAGCAGAAGATCGTGACACCCCTGTGGCCGTATCAACTATTAAAGCTTCAGAAATTCAAGAAAAAGCTGTAGGAAATGTTGAAATTCCTGAAATTATTAAAAGTACACCTTCTGTATTTGTAGCACAACAAAATGGGTTTGGTGACTCACAGATGTTTTTAAGAGGATTTGATCAAACAAACATTGGAGTACTGTTAAATGGACAACCTGTAAACGGTATGGAAGATGGTAAAGTGTATTGGTCTAACTGGGCAGGAATTGCCGACGTCGCTAACGGGGTACAAGTACAAAGAGGACTAGGATCATCAAAATTAGCAATTTCTTCTGTTGGAGGAACTATAAACTTACTTATGAAATCTGCTGAAAGAAAACAAGGTGGATTCGTTCGTTTTCTTGGAGGAAATGATGAATATTTAAAAGCTACTGCTGGTTATGATACTGGTATTAGTGATAGTGGTTGGTCTTTTTCTTTCTTAATTGACCATTGGCAAGCTAATAGGAAGTGGGCAGAAGGAACTTTTGGAAAAGGACAGACGTACTTCATTGCGGCAGGATACAAACCAAATGATAACCATTCTTTTGGCTTTTTATTAACTGGAGCTCCGCAACAGCACGGACAAAGATGGTCACAAAGTATGAGTACTATCAATGCCAATCCAAAATACAACCAACATTGGGGGTATACAGCGAATCATAATACAACAACCAATAGGTATACTGAAGATATTGAATCAGAAAGAACCAATTATTATCACAAACCCGTTTTTAATTTTAACTGGGACTGGAATATCAGTGATCTTGCCTCTTTATCAACTGTAGCTTATGCTTCTATTGGTCGTGGTGGTGGAACTGGGCCTCGAGGTGATGGTAGAGTTAGAACCTCGGATCAGTGGCGACAAATTGACTATTACGCTACAGAACAGCAGAATTTAGCTGACCCTGACGGTATTGGACAATCAGGAGACTATTTTATATTAGATGGAGGAAGTGAAGAAGGAAATTATATCCGAAGAGCTTCTGTAAACAACCACCAATGGCTTGGTTTAGTTTCAAACTATGAAAGAGCCTTAAGTGAGACTGTTAACTTTAATCTAGGAGTTGATTTTAGACTTTATAAAGGAGACCATTTTAGACAAGTAGTTGATTTTTATGGATTAAATGGATGGGCAAATGATAGAGCAGACGGTAAAGTCGTTCAAACAAGCTATAAAATTAACCCATGGTCTGCATTGTTTGACTTTGCGGGAGAAGAAGATCGTATTGCCTTTGATTACTCTGAAAACATCAATTACCAAGGAATATTTTCTCAAATTGAATACTCTAAAGACAAGTTTTCAGCTTTTTTCCAAGGGGCTTTATCAAACCAATCATATCAAAGAGAAGAAAGGATGAATAGTCAAGAAAAGTCTCCTAAGATTAATAAAATAGGATATAATCTTAAAGGAGGTTTGGCTTATAAAATAACAGATAAAATAAAAATATTTGGAAATGGTGGTCACTATTCAAGACAACCCTTTTTAGATAATATTTTTGCTGATATCCGTAACTCAAATAATCTTATCTCTCCTGAAATTGGGAATGAAACTATCAGTAGTATGGAACTAGGTTGGAGATATGATAATCAAAAGTTCTTTGCTGGTTTTGATTTTTATTTTACCAATTGGGATAATCGAGTAATAAAAAACTCAGGTGAAAATAATAATGGTGTTAACGTCGATATTTTTAGACGTGGTGTTCAGCAAAAACATGTTGGTGTAGAATTAGACTTAAGATATAAAATTACTCACAACTTTGATATAAATGGATATGTCTCTCAAGGAAGCTGGAAAATACATAAAATAAGTCAAATTGACATCTATAATGAAGATACAGGACAATTACTTTCCTCTCAACAAGCCCCTCCTATTGGAACACTTCATGTAACTACTGCTCCTCAAACATCCATTGGAGCAGGTATAAATTACGAGCCAGTGAAAAACCTAAAACTACGTACGAATTGGAATTATTATGACAGACATTATATGACAGAAGTCAATTTTGATGAAGATAGCTTTCAAACACAAGATATTGGTAAATTTCAAGACTTTTTCTTAGTAGATGTAGGTATGAGTTATGATTTTGATCTAGGTGAAAATAAGTTAAGTTTAAACGGAAATGTATATAATTTGTTTGATACTATCAGATTTAATGGTTCTGATGTTTTTGGATATTTTAACACCAATGGGTTAACATACAATGCTTCGTTAAAATATAAGTTCTAGAATAATTTAGAAAAAATAATATCACACAATTTTAAAGGCTGCCTAAAAGTTATTTTTAAGCAGCTTTTTCTTTTCTGAATTTTCAAAACAACAACTACACTAGTAAACGGGTATTTACTAAAAAAAGAATATAGTCTTTTACTGTTTTGAAGTAGGGTAAACTAAAAATTACCTGTTTTATATATAGAAAATTCTGGGGAGAATTTTTTACTAGAATGAAAGGGAACTCAAGTGTTGAGTTCCTTTTTTATTTTCATTCAAACCTTGTAACTAACTACATATCAAATAACAAATATCACACTAAAAAAACCTCATAAAAAAAGTCATTTTTTAAGTAGGGTAAACTAAAAATTACTTGTTTTATATATAGAAAATTCTGGGGGGAATTTTTTTACTAGAATGAAAGGGAGCTCATTTGTTGAGTTCCTTTTTTATTTTATGTAAACCTACAATCTCCGCTTGATCACAGAACACAATTCCGTAAAGTATTCAACCCTACTCTAACAGAAACCTAATTCATTTACAATTTGTAAGCTTAAAAAAATAGACTATCGGCTTTTTACTTGCTGTGCAGGTTTGCTATTTATGATGAAATGTAAGATCTATTAATATTTCAACACAAGACACCGTTAAATGTAAAAAAACCTCCTAACTTATTTTTAGAAGGTTTTTTGTTGTCTCCTTAAGATATCTTACTCAAATTTTAATGAGTGATGCAACAAAGATAAAATAGTATTATTCAAGAATAAATTGGATTTCCGCAGATAAAAATGTCCTTTTCCGAGATAACTTACTGTATATGTTATTCTCTATTGAACGATAAAAAGCCTTCAGAACAATAGATCGTTCAGAAGGCTTTTACAATTCTTTTTCTTTCGTAGTTAGAAATTTCTCCCTAAGCTTGTAACTTGTTACGACAAAGTTATTTAATAGTTAAGTAACAGTGAAGGGGTTTTCCGTAAAAAAAAATGTTGTTTTCCGTATCCCCCTAAACAAAAAGCTTTTAGAAAAAAATAAGTGATCCACACTAGTCTAGAATTCCTAATTCCTTGGCTTTTAAAACCAAATCCGTATTGTTATTGGCATCCAAATCTGTTCGAAGTTTAGCCAACTTACTTTCTATAGCTCTTATTTTAACAATATTGCCATCTTTTTTCGTAATGACGCCTTCCAAATTAGAAATTTTTGTATGTCTTGGTAACTCCTTCAAAATTTGAACCGCTACATCATCCATTTGAATCTCAACCAGTGCTCTTTTTAAAATCTTTTGATGAATTTCATGTGTATAATACACCTGATCCGCTAACATCTTTTGTATTGCAAAATTTAATTCATTTGTATTACACTCTCCTTTTAGTATATAGGAAGACGGATTTAAATTATTGACCACGTTATGTATTCTATTCGTTTCTGAATGCCCAGTTATTACCCCTATTTTAATAGGGATTTTTTCACTTTGAAGTGTTTTTATAAGATGCTCTCCGCCTTTAATTCTTTTCGTTTCATCAATATTATCAAAACTCAAATCGGTAAAGAGAATATCAAAAGGTTCTGTAGGTAAATGTATTTTTACCAAGCGATATGCTTCATCACATGAATTAGTAGTAGTGATATCAAGATTTTCAATATCTTTCAAATAAGACACAATTCCTTCGATAATCAACTGATGATCATCTACAAATAGTAGTTTGGTTGTTTTAGACATTTGGTTTTCAGTTTGATCGACTAATAAAAAGTTGAATAACAAATACACACGAGTGCTACTTCTTAAAATAAACTGAAATTTTAGCCCTCTCATGTTAAATATGTACTGAATTTCATTTACATAAGAAAAAAATTTACACTAAAGGAATCGTGATAAGAATTTTAGTTCCTTTATTTAGCTTGCTATCGATAATAAAGCTCCCGCTTACCTCTTCAACTCTTTCTTGTAAGTTTTGAAGTCCAATACCTTTGTTCGTAGGGAGTTTATCAAAACCTATTCCGTTATCTGAAACCTCAGCAAAGACGTTCTTTTTATGTAAATAAAATTTCACAATTACTCTACTAGCTTCTCCGTGTTTTTTACTATTTTGAATACTTTCTCTTATGCACAAATAAAACAACCGCTTAATAGCATCATCGATATCAGCCCAGTTATAATCATCAAGGCCTTCAACTTTTATATTAAAGTTGAGTTCAAAATAATCTGAGACTAAATTAATTATCTGATTTCTAAAAGACACTTTATCAAAACTCACACTAGTCAGCTGATGAGAAAGGTTTCTTACATTTTCTTTAACCGCATCTAATTTTTTAGCCTCTTCCAACAGATTAGACTTTTGTAGCTTGGTATGAAGTACCCGTAAATCTCCTGCTATTTCGTCATGCAATGATTTGGCAATGTGCCTTCTTTCTTCATCTCTTGCTTGTGCTTTTTGTAATTGTGCTCGGTGCTGAAACTGTCTTCTTCTAAAAGCAAAGAACATCACACTAATACCTAAGCCCAGAAAACCTACCACTGCCGCTAACCAACCAATGGTCATTTGTTGTCTTTGCGTTACAATTTCTTCTTGTTTTCTTTTATTTTCTGTTTTAAGTAATTGATTTTCCTTTTCTTTTTTAGCGGTTTCGTACCTAATTTTAGCGAATTGGTTTTTTAAATTTCGTTCCTTTTGAAGCAGGCTATCATTAAGCTTGATATACTCCTTAAAATATTGTTTTGACTCCTTGCCTGAAGTAAGCTCTGCTAGATTTTGCAAAGCTGTAAGCCAACGCCTATTATTATGAGATTGTTGAGCATACTTTAATGCTTTATTTAAATGAATAAGCCTTTTTTTAACATTGTTTTCATCTTTATAATAGCTCGCAATATTAAGGTGAGTGGTACTTAAGCTACTAAGGTTATTTCTTTCTTTTCTAATTTTTAAAACCTCTTCGTAATTTTCCTTTACCTTATCTCTGTTTCCCAAAAAGTGATCGCATATGGTTAGGTTTTCTAAAAGTATAGCATATAAAGTAGGATATTTAATCTTAATATTCTTAAAGGAAAGCCCTTCATTAAAATATTTTTTCGCTTTTTCATATTTCTTTTGATGTCTAAATAATATCCCCAGATTATTCATCAAATACATGAAATCCTTAGGACTATTGTTAATTTTATTAATAATCAATGCTTTTTCATAATATTTTTTAGCATCTTTTATTTTATTTAATCTATGAGAAACTAAACCTAAATTAGTATAAACTCTTTCTATATATTTATAGGACTTAATCGGTTCTAAATACGTTAAAGCTTCTATTGAACTTATCTGGCTTCCTAAATTATCTTTTACTTTTCGTTGTATATAAGCTGCGCTTAATAGACGCCTTCCTACTTCTACAGAATCTTTTAATAATAATGAAATGTTTTTAGATTTGTTAAGGTAATAATATGTACTATCAAAAGTATAATTTATTCTATAGTATAGCGATTTATAATGATAATGCTTAGCTAAGAAAAAAGAATCCTTTTTACTCTGATATAGAGCATATAAATCATTTATTGATTTCTTTAAAGCTAGAGTATCTCTTGTTTGATAAGCATTATAACCGATAGCTATTATTTTTTGTCTTTGATTGAAAACATCTTTTTTTTGAAAAAAAAAGGGTAAAAAAGATAATATTAAAGGGAAAACAAAACGCATAAAACAAAAAAGACAACTTTTTTGTGCCTTAAAAAATAAAAAAAAATTCAATAATTACTAAAAAGGTTATCCTTCATTAGGATAACCATACACAAAAATAGACGGTATTTAATCCTTATGAGTCTCCATCACCTGATCCTCCTTCACCATCAGGATCACTAGGGTCAGTAAGTTTATCATTTCCTCCAGCATGGGATTTACCATCAGTATCATTAGCATCACCTACAGGTGTGCCATCTGGAGAAGCGTTATTGTCCTCAACTAAATTAAGTACTTGTTCGTCTAAAATCAAATTGTTTTTCATAATCGTTTGTTTTAATTTTACTAATAAAGTTTTAATAAAGGTACTATTTTCTTTCCTATGAAGAAAAAAATTAACGCATTTTAACCTAAAAAAACCGATTTTATAAAAACATTAAAAAAGACTGTTTTACTTAAAAAACAGTCTTTCAATATTTTAAATTTAAACCCTTCTAAAAAGCGTAATTCGCTCCTAAACCGAAAACTTCTCTTGTTTGAAAACCTTCAAAAGCATTATCATCATAAATCGCTTGTAGTGCCAAATTTGCAGATAAATACTTATTAATTTGCATCACTACATTCACTGTATAATCGATATCAACATTTTTTGCTTCCTCTAAATAGTTACTATAAAGGTTTAAGATATTTTCAACAGAAACATTTTTCATTAAATCGAACTTATAATAAGCACCAATAGCTGCTCCTAACTCATAACGAGTACTTTTACCTGCATCTACTCCAAAAGCAGGTGCTAAATCAGCACTCAAAACAATTAATTTTGATGTTAACGGTGCTATATTCACCTTTAAATTGTCCGACTTTTTCCACAACATACCAGGACCAAATTGGAAATAGGCTGGTGAAAAGAAATGCGATTGCTGTACGCCATTCACATCGGTAGAAGACATCTGCGTCTTAAAGTTAAAGAATGCTGAGTAATACCAGTATTTAGAAGCTTTCTTTCCTAAAATAGAATTTAGTTCTAAACGGTCGTCTGTTTTTTGACTCTCCTCTCCTTTTAGCTTGGTTACCCCATAAGAAGCAATAATTTTATTATCCCAATTCCAATCTCCTTTTACATAATTAAAATCATAATTCAATCCAAACGTTCCTGAAATGGTATTTGTACCACCTGGCAACCAGTTCTTAAATGCAGATTGATTGAATAAAAAGGAAATATTTCCCCCTCTTTTCCAGCCCTGTTTAGGAGCTTCTTTTTTCTCTTGAGCAAACACTACAGCTGCTCCGAATAAAATAACAATAGTTAAAACTTTTTTCATCCTACTATTTACTTTTTTGATTTTTGTATAAATTAAAGTTACACCTTTCAATTAGTTTAGGACAAGTTTTTTTACCTAAAGTCACATTTTATGAAAAATATAATTAATTCCTAAACCAAAAACTTGCTTAAATTGGATTCTACTCGAAGCATTATCATCAAAAATAATATGGAACTCTAAATTAGTGGAAAGGTATTCATTAACAATGATAAAAAACCTAGCTTGATAATCAATATCTACATTTTGTGGTTTATCTAGATAATCCGCATACAATGCCAATGTGTTTTCCATTAGCACATCACTCATCAAAAAAAACTTAAAATATGCCGATAAATTGAACCCTAAACTAAAATTAATGTTCGCTCCTTCGTCTACCCCATATTTACCCGAAAACTCGTCTGTAACAAAAGTTAGCCTTCCTGAAGCGGGAGTTATGTTTATTCTTGCCTCATCAGATTTCTTCCAAAGCATACCAGGCCCGAAACTCCAATACGCTGGTGCTAAAAAATTAGATATGGAAAGTTCTGGTGTTTTCTTATAATCATACCCCCTCGTATACTGGGTTTTAAAGTTACTTATAAACGAAAAAAACCAATACCGCTTAGCTTTTAAACCCAAAATAGAGTTGTACTCTAAATGATCGTCCGTTTTTCGTATGCCTTGATCGGTATTATAACTAATACCGTAGGTAGAATTAATTTTGTTATCCCAACTCCATTTCTTTTTGTGGTAGTTAAAATCGTAGTTAATAGCAATGTTTCCTGCCACAGTATTTGTGCCTCCTGCTACCCAATTAGTAAAAGAAGATTGATTAAACAAAAAACTAAACTTACCCAACACATCCCAAGGGTGGACAATCGTATCAAGTTTTTGTGCTGTATCCTGCGAATACCCGACAGTTACAAAAGCAAGAAAGAACATAAAAAATAGTTTCTTTATGTATATTTTGTGAATAAAAAATGTTCTCAATTTTGTTATTTTCTTTTATAAAGAGGTACGGTTGAACAAGCTTCACCAAACATTAGCGTTTTGGCGACAGGTTGAATCTTTTGAATTAACAAAGTATACGCTGAAGGGGGAATTGGTTTATTTGAACATCCTTTAATGATCACTGGCTTGTCTTGATACTCACTTACATCTAACTCAGTAATTATTTCTTGAAAAAGAACAGTTTCTAAAAGTTCTAAACTTCCAATAACTACTTTTTTTGCATAGGAAGTTAATGAAGTTGTTATCAACAAATAAGCCCAAGAAGGGATAATCGCATCACTACTACACGTCAATGCAACTAATGCATCTTGATATCGTGACCAGTCATGATTTTTAACTTCTTGTCTAAAATCTTTTTCCCGCAAAACTAGACCTTCTAGCAACCAGTCTTTGATATCAAAAACAATCCTGTTCCCTTTGAGATAAAAATCTTCCAAGTCAAGTGTCTTTAACTTGCTATTTGCGACTCTATTAATTATTTCGTCTGCCATGGCTTATAATAATCCTAATTCGAGTTTCGCTTCTTCACTCATCATATCTTGTGTCCAAGTAGGATCAAAGGTTATTTCTACTTCACACTCATTAATCTCTTTTAAGGTTTTTACCTTTTCCTCTACTTCTACTGGCAATGTTTCTGCTACTGGACAATTTGGAGACGTTAAGGTCATTAATATTTTTGCATCATTTTCCTCAGATACAAAGACATCATATATTAATCCGAGCTCATAAATATCCACTGGAATTTCAGGGTCATAAATTGTCTTTAATACACGTACTATTTTATCCCCTAATTCTTCTAATGTTTCTTCCGTCATGTTTTTTATTTAGTTTGTTAATTTTGATTCTTGTGCCAAAGCATACATCTTAATCTGTTTTACCATAGAAACTAATCCGTTTGCTCTTGTTGGACTCAAATGTTCTTTTAATCCAATTTGATCAATAAAATCAGTACTCGCATTTAAAATGTCTTTCGGATTTTGATTTGAAAAAACCCTGAGTAACAAAGCAACAATTCCTTTGGTTAGTATCGCATCACTATCTGCAGTAAATAAGACTTTCTCTTCTTGAAGATCGGAATGCAACCATACCTTAGATTGACATCCTTTTATCAAATTTTCATCTTTTTTATAAAGTGAATCAATCAATGGCAAAGATTTTCCCAATTCGATAATATACTCATAACGTTCCATCCAATCTTCAAACATCGAAAACTCATCGACAATTTCTTGTTGTATTTCTTTGATAGTCATTTTTTAAAACTATTTTTGCACAGTCGTGACTGTTTTTATCTTATTTAATAAGATGCTAAATTACGACAAAAAAGACACATTCATGTGTTTAACAGATAAAGTAAACATAATTATTAATTTTTGGTTAGTATTTTTATCAAGTGTTAACTAATTGCAATAAAAACACTTTCTGAAAAATGAAAGTTTAAAAAAGCTTATGAGTAAATTATTAGCAGTAGGTACGGTAGCTTTTGATGCTATTGAGACTCCGTTCGGAAAAACTGATAAGATTTTAGGTGGATCAGGAACTTTTGTTGGGCTAGCTTCCGCACTATTTGGTGTTGAAACGGGAGTGGTTTCTGTAGTAGGTGGAGATTTTCCTTCTTCTTATTTGTCTATGATGGAAGATAGAGGAATCAATACGGAAGGTATCGAAATCATAAAAGAAGGGAAAACCTTTTTTTGGAGCGGAAAATATCATAATGACATGAATTCACGTGACACCTTAGTTACGGAATTGAACGTTTTAGAGAACTTCAATCCAGTTGTTCCTGAATCTTTTAAAAATGCTGAAATTGTCATGTTAGGAAACCTTCATCCTTTGGTACAGTCATCTGTTTTAGATCAAATGACAAAACGACCTAAGCTTGTGGTATTAGACACCATGAATTTTTGGATGGAAGAAGCTTTTTTAAATGACTTACATGATATTCTTAAAAGAGTTGATGTTATCACAATTAATGATGAAGAGGCAAGACAGTTAAGTGGCGAATACTCATTAGTAAATGCAGCTAATAAAATCCACAAAATGGGGCCAAAATACATTGTGATTAAAAAAGGAGAACACGGAGCTTTGTTATTTAATGAAGGAAAAATGTTTTTTGCTCCAGCTTTACCTTTAGCGGCTGTTTTTGATCCTACAGGAGCAGGTGATACTTTCGCTGGTGGTTTTTGTGGTTATTTAGCTAAAGCCAAAGACATCTCATTCAACAGCATGAAAAATGCTATTATATATGGTTCTAACTTGGCTTCTTTCTGTGTCGAAAAATTTGGAACACAGCGTATGGAGGAACTTACCGAAAAAGAAATTCAAAGCCGCCTACAAACATTTAAAGAATTAACACAGTTCGATATAGAATTTTAAATAGGAAATCCGCACATACGCTGCGGATTTTTTAATACAAACAAAGACAAAAACACAACTAAATATTTTATAAATGAGCGACGCTTTAAAACATGAATGTGGCATTGCCATGGTAAGGTTATTAAAACCTTTAGCGTACTATAAAGAAAAATACGGTACTGCATTTTACGGCATCAATAAAATGTACTTGTTGATGGAAAAGCAACACAACCGAGGTCAAGATGGAGCAGGTTTAGCAAGTATTAAATTTAATGTGAATCCTGGCACACGATACATAAGTAGAGTACGATCTAATAAACCACAGCCTATCCAAGATATTTTTGGACAAGTCAACAATCGTATCAATGATATTTTTGAAAAAAATCCAGACAAAATAAATGATGTGGCTTGGCAAGAAGAAAACATGCCTTACATCGGTAATTTGTTTCTCGGACATGTACGATACGGAACTTTTGGAGGAAATAGTTTAGAGAATGTACACCCTTTTTTACGTCAAAGTAATTGGCGTCATCAGAGTTTGATCGTAGCAGGTAACTTTAACATGACCAATTCAAGCGAGCTTATCAACGAGTTAATTGATCTTGGTCAACACCCAAAAGAGTCTGCTGATACAGTAACCGTAATGGAAAAAATAGGTCATTTCTTAGAAGATGAAGTAGCGGACACGTATCTAGATGCAAAAAAAACAGGATTAAACAAAAAAGATGCTTCTCCTTTTATTGAAGAACACTTAGATATCCAACGTATTTTAAAACGTTCTTCTAAAAATTGGGATGGTGGTTATGCTATGGCTGGCTTATTAGGCCATGGAGATGCTTTTGTGTTTAGAGACCCTTCTGCTATCAGACCTGCTTTTTATTACCAAGATGAAGAAGTTGTCGTTGTTGCTTCTGAGCGCCCAGTAATTCAGACTGTTTTTAACGTAGATATAGACACCATTAAAGAGATTGAAGGAGGACATGCGTTAATCATCAAAAAGAATGGAAACACAAGTATCAAACCTATTTTAGAACAGCGTCCAAAAAAATCATGTTCTTTTGAACGTATTTACTTTTCTCGTGGTAGTGATGCAGACATTTATAACGAACGAAAAAACCTAGGAAAATTTGTTTTTCCCGAAGTTTTAAAATCAATTAATAACGATATCGTAAATACCGTTTTTTCATACATTCCTAATACCGCTGAAACTTCTTTCTTCGGTATGATGGAGGCTGCTGAAGACGTACTAAATCAACAAAAAACAGAAGCTATTTTAGCAGGTAACGGAAAACTTTCTAAAGAAAAAGTAATCGAAATCCTTTCTTCAAGACCTCGCTTTGAAAAGATCGCTATTAAAGATGCTAAACTAAGAACTTTTATTACTGATGATAGTAGTAGAGATGATTTGGTAGCTCATGTATATGATGTGACTTATGGAGTAGTTAAACCTACCGATAACTTGGTAATTATTGACGATAGTATTGTTAGAGGAACTACCTTAAAGAAAAGTATCATTAAAATATTAGACCGCTTACAACCCAAAAAGATTGTAATTGTATCTTCGGCTCCACAAATACGATACCCTGATTGTTATGGTATTGATATGGCAAAAATTGGTGATTTTATAGCTTTTAAGGCTTCCTTAGAACTTCTCAAAGAAACAAATCAGTACCAAATTGTTGATCAAGTTTATAAAAAATGTAAAGAACAACAAAATAGTCTGGATAAAGATATTATCAATTACGTAAAAGAAATTTACGCTCCTTTTACAAACGAACAGATTTCTGGTAAAATTGCCGATATGCTTAAAACTTCCGAAATTAAAGCAGATGTAGAGGTTATATACCAACCCGTAAGTGAACTTCACAAAGCTTGCCCTGAACATACAGGAGATTGGTATTTTACAGGAGACTATCCTACCGATGGTGGTCATAGAGTAGTGAATCAAGCCTTTATTAATTTTTATGAAGGAAATGACAAAAGAGCTTATTAATTCTTTTAAAGCTTAACCCGTTATAATATTCAAAAGCTGTCTTTATCTAAAGGCAGCTTTTTTTAGAAGTAGAAATGGTATCGATGTATTTAAGCTAAGATTTAGGCTAAATCAATTACAAAAAATCTTCTTTTTAATACCTTTGTTTACTATCAACAGTAACAATAACTTATTACACAAGCCCCGAAACAAAGACAGGAGAGGTATTAGAGTCTCCTTTATACCTGTGGAATATTAAAGAAAACAACAAAAAACTATTATCAAAAAACTTTGTTGGCGCTATTAGAAATTGGGTTAAAACACCCAAAAACAAAACGATTCTTACTGTACGTAAACACACATACTCTTATTTATATTCATTGAATAATCAAAAACTTACTGAAGTTCAAAAATACCATGCCAACTTAATAAACTTAATAGCATCAAAAAGTGATAACCTTTTGTTTATGTCGATGACAAAAACAGATCGTTTTGAAGAGGTCTATATTATTAAGGATAATGACTATAAAAACCCTATCCGAATTACCAACTTCAATACAAGATTAGAAAAATACCCAAAACCAGAAATTGAAACTGTCAGTTGGACAAATTCAAATGGAGATTCAATTGAAGGTATATTATTTTGGCCTCCCAGCAAAAAAAACAGTAAAAACCTACCTTTGGTTGTTGATATCCATGGTGGACCTACATCAATGAGAGTGGAATCTACTAACTTAAACGGAATGCAATATTATTATTACGCCTCTTTATTAGCCTCTAAAGGTTTTGTCGTTATGCAACCCAATTACTCTGGAGGTACTGGATATGGTGATAAGTTTACCCAAAATATTATTGGATCAGCCATTACTAACCCTACTGACGATATCATAAAAGGTGTAGAATATTTAATCAGAGAAAAAGTACTGATTGAATTAGAGTGGTTGTGTAAGTATTTAAAATAAGATTTTATTTACTAAAATAGTAAGGTATACTACAAGGTTTATCTGGAAAAACCTCAGGGGTAAATATAACAAGAAACTCTGGTGATCCTGGGGCAGGTGCATACATTCAAATTAGAGGGCAAAACTCTATTGTTGGGGATAGTAGTCCTTTGATTGTATTAGATGGAGCCATAATCTCAAATTCAGCTATTGGTGGCGGAACAGCGGGTGTTGTTCAGCAATCTCGTTTGAATGACATTAACCCAGATGACATCGAATCAGTATCTGTACTTAAAGGAGCTTCTGCTGCTGCAATTTACGGAACAGGTGCTGCGAATGGGGTTTTGGTTATCAAAACAAAACGCGGAAGTGGCCCTAAAGGAAGATGGAAAGTCGACGTGAAATCAAGTTTTTCTTTCGACCAAGTTAATCGCGAATGGGAAAAACAAAACATTTATGGTCAAGGATTTGGAGGAGTAGACCACTTAACTGGTACAGGTCTTGCAAATACTGGTTTTTCTTATGGAGGAAAAATTGCAGACAGAATTGGCGGACCTGACACAGTAAATACTTCAGAAGCTTATTTTCAAGCAGATAACGGAAACCTTTACTATCCTATTACTCAGAAAAATTCTCACGAGGTTTTTAATGACATCAATAGGAATGCAGTTTTTAGAACAGGATTGGTCTATGACAATAATGTAAGCTTTACTCATACAGGAGAAAGTAATAGGACGTTTGTAAGTTTGTCAAATTGGGATCAACAAGGTATCTATAGAGGCGCTTCTGACTATAGAAGAACAAGTGTTCGATTGAACAATGATACCGATTTCTCCGATAAATTTACCTTAAAAATGTCATCCACATATATTAATATTGAATCAAATAGAATTCAAACAGGTTCAAATTTAAATGGTTTGTACTTAGGTTATTTACGTACATCACCAGATTTCGATATTAGAGATTACAAAGGAACTCATTTTGATGCTAATGGTATTCCAACTCCAAATTCACATAGGGGGTATAGACAGCACTTAGGTTCTGCTAGAACGTTTAATCCATCTACGGGAATATTTAACTACGATTCTCCAGCGTATAATAATCCACTTTGGACAATAAATGAACAAAAGAACTTAAACGAGGTAAATAGATTTATTGTAGCACCGGAAGCGGTTTACAAAATAGGCGGAAATTTATCTTTAACAGGTAGGTATAGTATGGATTATTACCAAGATAACAGAATAAACTTCTGGCCAGCGGGTTCTGCAGGTGATGGAACTAACGGACTTTTTGGAGAAGATAGAATTTCTGAAAGTAATCAGAACTTCACCTTCTTTTTGACAGGAAAAAACGAACTTTCGACTAATTTCAATATTGATTATGTTGTTGGAACACAATTTATTCAAAATGCATATAAAAGATTATCAGGGAGCGAAAGTAACTTTACCAATCCAGATCAAATAGATTTTTTAAACCTTGGAAACGCTACGACTGAAAATAGGAACGCTACAGATTTTATCTCAAAAACCAGAAAATCGGGAGCTTTTGCTGTGTTAAATTTCGATTATAATAACGAATTCTTAGTTGAACTTACAGGAAGAGGAGAATATGTATCGACCTTACCAAATAGAGGAATGATATTTTACCCAAGTGCTTCTGCGGGATGGAATTTTTCAAAACATTTACAAGGATCCAATTTTTTCTCTTTTGGTAAACTAAGAGTCTCTTATGGAGAAGTGGGTATTGAAGCACCTCCTTATAGAACACAAACTGTAATCTCTCCTGGGGGTGTATTCTCTGGCTGGGGTGATGGTTATGATGGTTCTTTATACGGAAACCCACTTACCCAGTCTAGTGTAAGGGGTAATCCAGACCTCAAAGAAGAACGTATTAAAGAAACAGAAATAGGTTTTAACACTAGGTTTTTTAATAATAGACTAAGTCTTTCTACTACCTACTATAATAGAACTTCTGAAGACGTAATATTAAACCTTCCACTAGCTCCATCGACAGGATTCGGTTCGCAATCAATAAATGCTGCTGAAATCTCTAATAAAGGAATTGAAATTGATTTGTCTGGAAAGATAATTCAAACGGAAGATGTGAGTTGGAATGTAAATGTAAACTTTACACAAAATAGGAATATCGTTGAAGACTTAGCTGGAAGTGATTATCTCATATTAAATGGTTTTACATCTAATTCTTCTGGGGTTGCTGAAGGGGAACCTTTTGGAATCTTAAGAGGAACGGCCTATAACAGAGATGCCAGTGGAAACTTTATTTTAAACGCAAATGGTTTTCCCACAGCTGCACCTACTGATAGTTTCCTAGGAGACCCCAATCCAGACTGGAGAGGAACTATAGGAACATCTTTTACTTATAAAGGATTTACCTTGTCTGCTTTAGTGGAGACTATGCAAGGTAACGATGTGTGGAATGGAACAAGAGGTGTTTTATACTTCTTTGGTATACATCCATATACAGCTGTTGAAACGGTAGCTTCTCAAAACCTAGTAAACGCTGGAGGAACTGCAATTGCAGCAGGGACTACTTTTAGAGGGTACGAAGCTGACTTTGGAGGAGACCCTGTAGCTGTAGATTGGACTTGGTGGGTAACCAATGGTGGTGGATTTGGAGATGTAGGTGAACCTTTCGTAGAGGATGCTTCTTGGACAAGACTTCGCGAAATATCACTGTTTTACGAATTTCCAAGAAGTGTAACTTCAAAATTAAAACTTGAAGGATTGCAATTAGGAGTCACAGGTAGAAATTTAGGTTTATGGACAAACGTAAAAGGGTTTGATCCTGACAATAACTTAACGGGAGCCTCTAAAGGTAGAGGGCTTGAATATTTTAGCAACCCGGGGACAAGTTCTATACTAACGACGATAAACATTTCTTTCTAATATTATTAAATGATAAAAGATATATAAAATGAAAAAATTAATAATATATAGCATTTTCTCAGTTCTCTTACTCAATGTTTCATGTGAGAGTTATACTGAAGATCTTAACAATGATCCAAATAATTTTTCAAGTGCTCCACCAGAACTTATTATCGGTCAAGCACAATTAGGGTGGATGCAGCTTGTTACTTCTAACAGTGCAAGATATGCTGGAATTTTCATGAATCACTTTACAGGTGAGGATCGACAATATTTAACAGTAAATAGTTATTCAACAACAGCCGCAGACTATGATGATACATGGGACGATGCTTATGTTGATGGTATTGCACAGGCTCAATTAACTAAAAAATTAGCTGCTGAATCAGGTAATACGCAACTTGTAGGAATAGCTCAAATTGTTGAAGCTGCCCTATTTGGAGAAATGGCTGCCTTATTCGGGGATATACCCTTTTCTCAAGCGAATGATGTAGCTAATTTTCCTAATCCAGCTTATGATGCACAAGCCTCTGTTTTGACGGGCGTACAAACATTATTAGACAATGCCATTAGTAACGTAGGCAGTGCAACATTAACTTATGCAGGAAATCGTCTATCAGGCTCAGCTACATGGGCAGAAGTTGCATACTCTCTAAAAGCGAGATATTACCTACTTGCCAAAGATTACCCTAATGCACTTACTAATGCACGCTTAGGAATTGATACTCCTGCAAAAAGCTTGGTGTCTTTACATACTACTTCTACAAATACTGAAAATCTTTATTATCAGTTTATTGTTGATGAGCGCGATGGATACCTTGGTGCTACAAATTCACATTTGGTTAATCTTTTAAACGGTACAACTCCAAGATTAATTAACACCCCTGGGGATGCGGATAGATTTACGTTCTATTTTAGTCCTAATGGAGCTGGTTTTGTTCCGAATACTTCAAGTACAGGTGTTTTTGCTGAAACAGCCTCGATGAATATAATTTCTTATGAAGAGGTTAAGTTAATTGAAGCTGAAGCAGCTAATAGAACTGGAGATCCTGGCGACGTAGCAGCTTTTGATGAAGTAAGAGCACATTTGGCAACAACTTTTGGCGGTAGTTTTCCCGCCACCGCATCAGCATCGGGTAGTGCTGCTTTATTAGCCGAAATTTTAGAAGAAAAATACATTACTTTGATTGGTGAATTACAACCTTTCCATGATGTAAGGAGAACAAACAACCTTTTGAATGTACCTCCTAAAACGGGAACTGAAATCCCGCAGCGTTTTCTTTACCCACAAGTAGAAGTGGATACCAATTCAAGTATACCTGGTACTTTACCAAGTTTATTTACAAAAACACCGATTAATCAATAATAATTAATTATTATTAATCAATAAAATACTGGCGTTACCATTTTTGGTAGCGCCTTTTTATTCCTAATAAGAGTATTTTGTTTTCTGTTTATTCTCGTGTTATGTAATATCTTCCATCGAAAACCTCATCTTTATTATTAAAAAAAACACGATCCAATTCCATAAACCTCTCCAAAATCTTTACTGAACCCGTATTTGAAATAGCAACATCAGCCGTTATTTTATGAACATTAAGTTCTGTAAAACCATAGTTTATAATTCCTTCGGCTATTTCACTACCAAAACCTTTTTTCCAAAATTTTTTCGCTAATCTATAGGCAATCTCTTTGTCTCCTTCATCATTCTCAAGAAATCCACAAATACCGATAATCTTAGTTATATCATCATGCTTTGCAACACCCCATACCCGTGTTGAAGAACCCTCTAGATCTTTCTGTATAAATTCTTTTAGCTTTGCTAAACTTTCTTTTTTTGATAATACAGTACTCGGGATCAGTTCACAAACATCAGGATCCCCCATTATCTTGTAAAAATAAGGCCTGTCTTCTAAAACAAGGCTTCTTATTATCAATCTTTTAGTTTTGAAAATAATATCCATATCACAATTCTTTTTTCTCTGAACCAAAATACAAAAAAAGAACAGCTATACAATTAACAAAAGATAAATACGTAAAGAAAACTTAAAATAAGAACCTACAAACGATCTTATTTAAGATAACAATCAAATACAAACATGTTTGCAGGTAGTTGAAAAACAATTTTTTCTACTGTTTTAAGATGTACTTTGCACCATCATGAATTACATTCATCACAAAAACATCATCACCAGGTTTCCATACTTTATAAGAAACTGCTACTTCTTGTCCCTTTTTGTAATCAGGAAAATTATGTAACAATATCTTATTTATTTTAGCGAGTCTTACAGTAACTGTTTCATCATCATATCCTTCTCGGATATCAAAATTTCCAAAACCATCGTTACCAACCAATGCATAATCATCATCAGTTAAAGTATACTCAATAGCTGCATCTTGAAGTCCTTCATTGTGCTGTAAACACTGCTTTTCGTCAATAAAAAAGTTACTTGAATCAAAGTTACTAGAAAAAATGCAAGTAGTTGGCAACATTAGGAGGCATACTACTAGTAAAGCTTTGCATAAGGGGGTATTCTTTATCATTTCTGCTAAATTCCGTTTCCCACAAATTTAATAATTTTTATGTATTAAAAAAGTTTTCATCACATCAAAACCAATTTTTTATTTAAAAAAGCACCCAGCCCCTTTAAGTTATCAAGATCTTTTTAACAAAACAACCAATACACTGAAAATCAAACTACAAAACCATCAAATTACATCCTCTAATATCGGAATTATCAAACCTTCCAGCCACTTCAAATCGCCCGTATTTGTCTACTTTACCCAAATCTTGCGTAGCTATAAAAGAACATGAATTATAATTTGCTAGATCAATAATATTGATCCCTCCTGTTTGTCCGTTGGTGATTATTCTTAACGGATCTTCCGTATCTCTAACTAAAACACGCATCCAAGGTGGGCACTCAAATACTCCGTTCCCTTTTGAGTATCCTTGACTGAGCAACTCCGTCATTCCGTACTCAGAGTGTATTGTAGTAACACCAAATCCTTTAGATAGTATCGAATGAAGTTCTTCTCGAATCAATTCTTTTCTCCTACCTTTCATCCCTCCTGTTTCCATAATAATGGTATTATCCAATTCAAATTGATATTGTTCGACCAAATCCAACAAAGCAAAAGACACGCCGATCAACAATACCTTCTTTCCTTTTCGCTGTAATTCTTTGAGCCTATCTGCTAGTTCTTTATAATTATTAAGATAAAAACCACTCTCGGGATGATTTGACTTTTTTATAAAATCCGCTACCATATATATCAAAGAAGAACCTGTTCTTTCGAGATAATTAGGCAATAAGGCTAGTACTACAAAATCTTCAATACCCCCATAAAACTTCTCAAAACCTTTTCTGTAACTTTCTTCATACCATGAAATATTAGTTATATGATGCTTACTAGTAACACTTCCTGTAGTACCCGAACTGGTAAAAACCTTTTGAATTTGATCTTTTGAAGAAAGAATCTCTTTTGTTTTAAAAAACTGAATGGGTAAAAATGGAATATCCTCAACTTTCGTAACATCCGAAGGATGAACATAAAACAAATCACAAAAAGAACGGTATACCCTATTGTTATTGAATTGATGTTTGAAAGTAGCCATCGCCAACTCAACAAATCTTTCCTTGGATCTTATGTTAAAAATCTTTTTTTGCATAATTTTCACAAAAATACAGGTATTCGACGCAACCTTTTTAGTTTTTCTTCATCTAGTGGATAGAAAGTAAAAAATAAGTTGCTTTTCATCATCGATAAACTGTACTTATTTATGTTTTGCTTTCGGCTATAAAACCTAACCACTATAGTAAGAAAAATTATGAAAACCCTCATTAATAAAAAAACCAATTTTATTTCAAAATTTGTTAGTTGGTGTAGTTCCAAACCCAAAAAAAGATTAAAGATCATCACTATTGCTTCAAAATGCTACGGAAAACAAAAAAACATTTTACTTTTTAAAGACCATAAAAATCCTATTTGGCAGTGTTTCGATAAAAAAATACTAGGTTTTACTTATAAAGAAGGTTATGAATACGAATTAATTATATCAGATAATGACACTCCTCAAACAGTGTCCATGGTTAGAATACTAACCAAGACAAAAAAAGTGTCAGAAAACATACCTTAAATATGTATGTACCCATACTCCCTTTTATATTGAAAACCAATAAATAACCATACAATCAAATAAGAAAACTATCAACTTAAACACCCTCATACAACAGTGCCAACAAAACCAATTAAAGGCCCAAGCAAAAGTATACCAACTTTATGCAAGTACCCTTTTTGGTCTATGCCTGAAGTATGCCGAAAACTATGAGGATGCACAAGATGTTTTACAAGATAGCTTTCTACAGGTTTTTAAAAAAATCAAACAATACAATGGCAAAGGGTCTTTTGAAGGGTGGATGAAACGAATTGTCATAAATACTGCCCTTCAAAAATATAGACAAAAGTTTCCGCTACAACTCATCAGAGAAGAGCCTGTTGAAGATGTGGCTATTATGACCTATGAAGATGAAAGCGTTACAGTAGATTTTTTACTAGAATGCATTCAACAATTACCCGATAAATATCGGTTGGTATTTAACCTATATGTGTTAGACAAATTTTCTCATAAAGAAATCGCCCAAATGTTACATATATCAGAAGGCACTTCTAAATCAAATTTATCAAGAGCAAGGTTGGCTTTAAAGCAAAAAATAGAAGTCCATAGAAAAGCAAAAAAAAAAGCCTAAATGAGTACTAAAAAAAACATAGATCATCTTTTTCAAGAAAAACTTGAGGGGCTAGAAAAAAGTCCTTCACTTGAAGTATGGAATTCTCTTGAAGCGAAACTTCAGAAAAAGGAGCAAAAAAAACGTCCTATATGGTGGTGGTTTAATGGCTTGGCTGCCTCGTTACTTTTAGCAATTACTTTGATTAGAACATCTTCTGAGAACCAAGAATCACACCCCACAAATAACAAAATCACTTCCCCAACTTCTACCCCCATTGAAGTAGAAAAAACGACAATCGCCATCGCGAAAAAAAAACCTGTAAAAAAAACGATCCCAATTTCCCCTCAAAATAAGAGTGACATAAAAAAAACACGTTATGAAAACATTCAAAAACCACTTCTAGCAAGTACTGAAAGTTTTCTCTACCCGTCGGATAGAAGGGTTTTGTCTGGCCCAAAAATCGTTATGAAAAAGAATTTTTCTTATAGCAAAGAACACAATAATGTACATATAAATCCACCGACTAAACCAAGTGAAAAAAAGGGTAATCTTCCCTTTTTTCCAAAAACAAAGATCTCCACCGACCCTATACTTGCCGAAAAAAAATGGGAGGTATCTCCTGTGGTAGTCATGTCACAAAACAACTCTCTAACCAATACATCCCCTATTGACGAAAGCCTTGCCGCGACAAAAACACAAGGAGAATACACCTTTTCGTATGGCGTAAAAGTAGCCTTTGCCGTCAATAAAAAATGGACACTACAATCAGGAGTTTTTATGCAAAAAATAGCCTATGCAAAACAAGGGTTGTCTGTTTTGGAAGATGTTAAAAGCATACAGCTTAAAAATATCGATGTAAACACAGAAGCAGACTTTATGTTAAGTTCTCCGTTAGCCACATGTGATGTATCCTCATTAAATGCCGCAAAGGTTAGTACTAGAGACGCTAGCCTTTCGCAAAGGTATAGCTATATTGAAATTCCCATTGAAATTGGATATACACTTGTGGAGACAAAAAAAATAAGTTCAAAAATCATCACAGGTTTTAGCTCACTTTTTTTACAACAAAACGAAATCATACTTTCATCCGAAAATCAAGTAACAACCCTTGGTAAAGCCAACAATCTTAATCGCATCAATTTTAGTGGAAACCTCGGATTAGACATTCAATATCAACTCTATAAAAATTTTAAACTCTCTATTAACCCCATGTGCAAAGTGTCATTACACACCTTTACAGAAAATTCAACGGATTTTAAACCCTTCTCTTTAGGAATTCATTCGGGAATTATTTATCAATTTTAAAAACAACCTATTATGAAAAAATTATACCTATTATCTGGCTTTCTTATTTATTTTATTTCGTGTTCCTTAGATGGCGACACCCAACAAGCAATACGATTACTTCCTATTGACGAATCATCAACGCCTAAAAACTTTACGTTCAACACAAAAGACACCATCACAATAACGTATTCCTTACCCAATGCTTGTCATCAATACCATAGTCTATATTACCAACAAGTAGACACGATTAGGTATTTAGCTGTCAGATCTTTAGAAAAGATTACCAATACAAGTTGTAGCCAACAAATTATCAAGAAGGAATTAAAAATACCGATTAACGTATTACAAAAAAAGGATTATGTATTTCATTTTTGGAAGGGAAAAGATACTAGTGGGAAAGATTTGTACGAGATCAAAACCGTCCCCGTGCTTTTTAAGTTAATTGATCCAAAATAATGAATAAGAAACCTATATTAATTTATACTTACCTTACAAATTTCCTCAAAATTAATACCCTTATGTCATATAAGGGTTTTTTCGGTTTATCTCCCATCCTGATTACTTTTTTACACATTGCTAATATTAAAATGACCCTTCGACACTTTAAGAAAACCTCTCCAAAAACTCATCACTTTTTTACGGAAAAACCTTGCTACTAGCAGAAATCATAAAAATCAATCATTTTAAAAGCACTTACATTGTACCTAATTTTTTATCAAAAAACGAAAAACCCCATTATAAAAAGAAAGTTTGTTACTTTTTTACCGTTTTTCCATCAGGGTTTTTACTAAAAAAATTAGGGTAGTAACCCTTATACGAATTTTTACAAATATTTTATATAATTGTCAAACCTATTTGCTTAACTGATATATTTGTTTAACTAATTTAAAAAACACATATAAAATGAATAAAACAGTATCAGTTTTCGCAATAGTATTAGTAATTATAGTAACCACCCTATCTAGTTGTACAGATACTTCTTTAGACGAAGCAAAACTTAAAGAAGTACAAAAAGTGCCAGAGGTAGAAAAATTTTTACAAGATAAAGATGAACTCAACGAGCAAGATAGATACGAATAACTTAAATTTAAAACCGTCTTATTTAATTTTATTAATAGGGGCTTTATCCATACTTATAGCTCCTTTTATTCACATTTTTTTTAATAAAAAAAATCCTAAAATAGAAAGTGAAAAAAAAGAAAAATACTCTGAATTAGTTGCTCCTGTAAATCAAGAAATAAAAGACAACAGGTCAATGTATGACAATAAAATTATTTCAGCAGAAGACTACATTGTAAAGAATGATCTTTTAATTAAAAAATTGGCTAAAGTTGAAAAAGAATATCATCTAACTGTAAAACAAATAGCAAATAAACATACTTTTTTTACATGGAAAACACCAAGAGCCTTCTTGTTAGCTATGGGGACAAGGCTTCCTTATTTACTATTTTCAATGATTATTAGTTATTTAATTTTCTTAGTCAAAAATCAGGATAAAAGTCTACAAAAAGCCTTAAACATATTGCAAATAATTCTATATACCATTTCTTTTTACCTAATCGTATGGTGCTTTTGGAATTATCAAGACTATCCTCTTAAGTTTTATATGTATATCATTCTTTTTGTTAGCCTCTTATTCTCCATTTCATTTGTTTATTATATGAAATACGTTAGTCTCTTTCGAATGAAGCTTACAGGACTGGTAAGAGAAATGTTTTCATTTATTTTTGAAGAAGCAGAGGAGGAGAATTATATCAAAGAAGAAAAGAAAATGACATATAAAAGAAGAAGATTAGAATTAGTAACCAAAGCTACAAATATCGAATAATCATGAAAATCAAAAAGGAAAAAATCCTAACAAGCAAATTGCTTAGCGATAAATGTAAAAAACTAATCTTAGAAGAACTAGAAGAAGCAGAAAAACTAGCTAAAAAAAAAAGAGAGGAAGTGATAGCGTACGTCACTCCTCTAAAGATTGAAGAATTTTTCGAGTTGTATAATAGGGTAATTTATACCACTACTTAATTCCCTCAATATCCTTTTTAATTTTTAAAACCCATTCTCCAGCCTGAGCCCTAAAGTTGGCAGAAAACAATTTATTCACCATCAATTTATCCCAGTTATCCACAATATAATTGGCAATAACATCTACCTCAACATTATTCAAATTGATGGTGTTTTTTTCGGATGCTGCATCAGCAAATAAATCCGCGATACTTACCTTAAAATATTCGGCTAATCGTTCTAATTGTTTATTCGGAATGGTTACCAATCCTCTTTCATAATTTTGATAGGTTTTTAAACTTACTCCTAAGTCGTCTGAAATCTCTTGTTGGGTTTTGCAGTAGTCTTTACGAAATTTTCTTATATTCATTTGGTTGATAAAATGCTTACTAAGGGTTAGGTACTTGCCTATTTAAAATGATTGCTTGGCAAACAATTTCTCTTTTAATCAATAGGAAGCACTAAAAAGCAATTTCCTTTACTCAATCATCATTTCAATAACAAACAAGTACAATTCATCATTGTTTACCCAAAATTATGTACTAAATCTTTGTTGTAAAGTTTGATCGTGTAATAAAATCAACCGTTTTCTTAATTTTAGCATCACTACTATGGTTATCATAAAAAAACGCAGCAAAAAAAATCTAATTTTCAAGCAATATCAAACAATCATACTTTTTTAATATACAATTCGGGTTCAAGGGTAAATATACTTTAGTTTTTTGATTTTAACACCAATTAAAAGACAAAGTTTTTAGCATAAAACCCCAGTGTTTATAATCGTTGTGATTTGAAATGATAACGAAAGTTTATGATAAAAAAACCGTAACGGATTACCCCTTAAGAAATAGCAAAAACCAGCTAAAGGAATAACTATGCACGCTCCTAAAAACAAAGTTGACCTGCATAATTCAACTTCGATGAAGTCAGTTTATGAATTTATCGTTACATTTGAGTGTTTTAGTTAAAAATCATAGTATGAATACCAACGATATTAAGATCTTATTGGTGGATGATGAGCCCGATATTTTAGAAATTGTAGGCTACAACTTAAAATCTGAAGGATATCAAGTTTTTACCGCAAACAATGGTGTAGAGGCTGTAAAAACGGCAACCAAGATAAATCCTCATTTAATTTTATTGGATATCATGATGCCCGAAATGGACGGTATCGAAGCCTGTGAAAAAATTAGAAGTATCAAATCTTTAGAAGATGTAATTATTTCTTTTTTGACAGCCAGAGGCGAAGATTATTCACAAGTAGCAGGGTTTGATGCAGGTGCAGATGATTATATTACCAAACCTGTAAAACCAAAAGTTTTGGTAAGCAAGGTAAAGTCGCTTTTAAGAAGGTTAAAAACGGAAGAAAAAACAGACGGTACCACCAAAGTAGGAGATATTGTCATCAATAGGGATGAATATGTTGTTTTCAAGGGAGAGCAAAAAATTTCTTTACCTAGAAAAGAATTCGAACTTTTCTCTTTATTAACCTCAAAACCAGGAAAAGTTTTTAAACGTGAGGTTATTTTAGATAGTGTTTGGGGTAATGAAGTTGTCGTTGGCGGAAGAACGATTGATGTTCATATCAGAAAACTACGTGAAAAAATAGGCGACAATTATTTTAAAACGGTAAAAGGGGTTGGTTATAAGTTTGTATTAGAAACTCCTGATAACTAATTGTTGTTTTCAATAACTTTTGTACCCTTTGTTTCTTATGTAAAGACATTTAGTATTAGGCGTCAATTAATAACTCAAAACCACTTCTTTTGAGAGTCAAAAAAACATATAAATATGCGCTTTGGTCAGCCTTATATTTGACCATTATATCCATCACTTTTGCCATTATATCCTACTTATTATTATTCAAATCATTAGGATTTATTTCTGTGCTTATTTTCGGAATTATTTTGTTTGTGATTTCTTTTTTCATTATTCAATATCGGGCAGAGCATTTTATTTATCAGCGCATCAAAAAACTGTACGAAGACATTGCTATTTTGAATGTGAAGGATTTAAAAAGAAAGAAAGTAACTACCGATGTTGAGTCTTTGACAAAAACGGTTCAAGAATTTGTCGAAGAGAAAAGCGAGGAAATAGCCAATCTAAATCAAAGAGACTCCTTTAGAAGGGATTTCTTAGGAAATGTAGCCCACGAATTAAAAACACCGCTTTTTACAGTTCAAGGATACATTCTAACACTTATCGAAGGAGCAGCCAATGATAAAGAAATTCGAACAAAATACCTAGAACGTGCCAACAAAGGAGTAGAGCGCTTGACTTCTATCATTAAAGATTTAGATATGATTGCCAAACTCGAAACTGAGGGAATGCGTATGAATATGGAAACCTTTAACATCTTAGAATTAATTCAAAATGTGTTTGATCTCTTTGAAATGAAGGCTAAAAAAAGAAACATAAAGCTAACTTTTGACAAGGTTTATGAGTTTCCTTTTTTTGTAAAAGGTGACATTGAACGTATTGAGCAAGTTTTGATTAATTTGGTGGTAAACTCTATTAAATACGGAAAAGTTGGTGGAATCACTTCTGTAGGAATTGCGAGTCATAGCTCTTCAAAATTTATGATCCGTGTAATTGACGATGGCGAAGGCATAAAACAAGAACATTTATCAAGATTATTTGAACGTTTTTATCGTGTTGATCAAAGCCGATCAAGAGAACAAGGTGGATCTGGACTGGGATTGTCTATTGTAAAACATATTATCGAAGCCCATGGAGAAACCATTGTAGCAAAAAGCACGTATGGCAACGGTTCTGAATTTTCTTTTACATTGAAAAAAGCCATTTAAGGCATTTTTCTACAAAAATTTATCACTATAATTATACTATCAGTGCATAAAAATTTCGCATATGGATCGTATTAGAACCAGAACCCAAGGTTAAAAAGCCAAAATCTTTCTGAATGATCGGGTGACCAGCTATATTTTATTTCAATAGGGCCAAGAAACGTTTCTATTCCGTAACCAAGTGCATATCCAGACTTAATATTGTCAAATAGTTTTCCTTCAGCAAAAATATCATCTTCTACCCTAGCATAATTAGCTATTCCAGTAACATAATGTCTATCAAACACTTTCTTTCGTAGTATAAATTCAGACTTTAAAAACGATTGATTATTCAGACTACTCGTTTCATAACCATACATCGTAACAAAATTGTTGATAAAGTTTTTATTATATCCCCCTAACCTAAAATCAAAAATATCTGAAGAAATTTCTCCTAAGGTGTACCCTGCTGAAGATGTATACTGAAATGTAAGGTCGTTAAAAAACGTTTTTGCAAAACCGAGCGTCCCTTGTAACTGAGAAAATTGTTCAAAAGTTGAAGCTCCTTGTTTAAATTCACTACGTCGGGTATTTCTATCAGACCAGATAAACCATTTAAATCCAAAATCGGCAAAATACCCGTCTGTAGGATAGTTTTTTTTGTTGTACGCATCTAATTTTAAAAAAGAAAAGCCATTTATATAATTACTATTATCAATAATTATTTCTTCTCCATTCGTGGATAATGCATTGTCATCCGTAATAATTCTTATTTTTTTGTTTTCAATACCTAAACCAAAAGCAAACTTCTTATCCAAGGTTGTTTGCACATATAACGCATTGGAAAAATCATAGTATCGAATATTTATTTCATTCGGAGAAAGCTTTTCATCAAATAAAAACTTTCCTCTAAAATTATTGTATCGTGACGATACTCCGTAACTAGGGATCAACCCATTATCTATAAAGTAATTTAGCTCATATCGAATTCTGTCTCCAATACCCAAATCAAAGGTTAGTTCATCATTTTGCTTCAATATTTTTTTATCATTATAATTCAACAATACTGCTGTTTTATAAAGCAAATCATAATGCACACCAAAACGTAAAAAGGCATTGGACATTCCTTCTTTAAGGGTTAATTCTAGCTTCTTTCCCTGAAAAGAAGTATCAAATTTATAATCAACCCTATCAAAATTTTTCGTTGCCGTTAATCCATTAATTTTTTTAGATATTTCTTTATAAGAAACGCTATCATTTTCTTCCAATTGAAGTTTTCCTAAGACATAACTATCTGTATAATGCTCATTGCCATTAATGATAATTCGATCTACTAAGAAGTTTTTGTCTTCTAGTTTAATTGGAATTCTTTCCTTTTTATTTTTTTGCTTTTTTGCTAAACTATCAAAAACTGTTTTATAGCGTTTTGCAGCAATTTTTCCTTCACTTAGTATCTCTTCTTTTTTATCAAAAGACATGGCACTATAATCAAAAATATTGGGTCGTAAACTTATATCCAAATATTTAGCTTGCTCATCTGATTTTTCATACATATTGAAGTTAATAATCTGAATTAACAAAGAACTAACCGAAGAAATTTTTTCCTTATCTAATAATTGTCCTTGTACATTAACCCCAATTATAATATCAACATCTTTAGTTTTCATAATATTTACAGGAAAATTATTAACGACACCTCCGTCTACCAACAACTTTCCATTCACTTCAACAGGGTTCAACAAGGTAGGAAAAGACCCACTAGTTCTTAAGGCTAGAGGCAACGATCCTTTGTCCAATACTATTTCTTCTCCTGTTTCTATATCCGTAGCCATACAATAAAAAGGAATGGGCAATTTGGAAAAATCTTCAATTCCTTCAACGGGCTCTAATAACTCTGTAAAATAATTAAGTACATTTTGTCCTTTAGACAAGCCTAAAGGTAGTCCTATATTTCCATCACTTATAGGCAAGGTAAGGGCATACTTTTCTCCGTATTGTTTCATAAAAAAAGACTTGTGATCTCGATCAACCTCATCTTGAAGTAAGGTCGTAAAGTCCGTTTTTATAATAAATTCTTCTATTTGATCGGATGAATAGCCTGCTGCAAACAGCCCACCTACGATGGCTCCCATACTTGTTCCTCCAATATAATCGATTTGCAGCCCTGCTTTTTCTATTTCTTTTAAAACCCCTACATGGGCAAATCCTTTAGCACCTCCTCCACTTAGCACCAACCCTATTTTGGGTTGTTTTTGTGCCAACAACAACGTCGGAATTAGTAATAAAGTTAATAGTCTTTTCATAGTTTTTATTCTTTGTGGTAATGTTCGTAAATTCTTTTAGCTCTAGACATTCCTACTACTTCTTTTAATTCTTCAAAACTTGCGGTTTTTACACGTTTTGCCGATTTAAAAGATCGAAGTAAGTTGGTTATGGTTTGTTTCCCTACATTGGGTATTAATTCCAATTCTGATTGAATCGCACTTTTACTGCGTTTGTTTCTATGGAACGTAATCCCAAATCGATGGGCCTCATTTCTTAAGTATTGGATAACTTTTAAGGTTTCTGATTTTTTATCTAAATACAACGGAATACTATCGCCTGGATAATAAATTTCTTCTAATCGTTTGGCAATACCTATGATGGCTATCTTTCCTCTTAACCCTAAGACATCAAGGCTTTTCAATGCTGACGACAACTGTCCTTTTCCCCCGTCAATCACGATCAATTGTGGTAAAGGTTTCTCTTCTTCTAACAACCGTTTGTAACGCCTATACACCACTTCTTCCATAGAAGCAAAATCATCAGGGCCTTCCACAGTTTTAATATTAAAATGGCGGTAGTCTTTTTTACTAGGCTTTCCATCTTTAAAAACGACACAAGCAGCCACGGGATTCGTTCCTTGTATATTCGAATTATCAAAACACTCTATGTGTTTAGGGAGTTCTTTCAATCGTAGATCTTTTTTCATTTGCAACATCAAACGATTTACATGCCTTTCTGGATCTACAATTTTTATTTGTTTAAATTGCTCTTGCCTGTAATATTTGGCATTTCTTTCTGACAATTCAACAATTCTTTTTTTATCTCCTAATTTGGGAACCGTAACTTTTATTTCTTTTCCAAGGTCTACGGCAAACGGTACATATACTTCTCTAGACAATGAATTGAAACGTTGCCTTGTTTCAATAATGAATAATTCAAGCAATACTTTATCGGTTTCTTCAAGCTTTTTCTTAATCTCAGTAGTATAGGATTGTACAATTGCACCGTTCATGATTTTAAAAAAATTAGCATACCCATGTGTTTCGTCTGAAATGATAGAAAAAACATCTACATTGTTTATACTCGGATTGACAATAGTAGACTTTGCTTGATAATTTTCTAAAGAAGCTACTTTTTCTTTGATCTTTTGTGCCTCTTCAAATCTCAAGTCCGAAGCAAGATCGTACATTATTTGATGAAAATGTGCTAAACTTTCCTTAAAGTTACCCTTAATAATATTTCTGATTGCCCTAACATCTTCTAAATAATTTTCTTCGGTTTGTTTTCCTTCACAGGCTCCCTTACAGTTGCCGATATGGTACTCTAAACACACCTTGTACTTGTCTGCTTGGATTTTTGTTTCGTGTAAATCGTAATTACAGGTACGTAAAGGATATAAGTCTTTAATCAGTTCTAAAAGTGAGTTAACAGTGCGTACATTGGTATAGGGACCAAAATATTCTGACCCGTCTTTGACCACTCTTCTTGTCGAAAAAATTCGTGGAAACCGTTCTTTTTTTATACAAATCCAAGGATAAGACTTGTCGTCTTTTAACAATACATTATATCGAGGTTGGTATTTTTTAATAAGGTTGTTTTCGAGTAGTAAAGCATCTGTTTCGGAATTTACAACAATGTGTTCTATCCGTACTATTTTTTTTACGAGTACCCTTGTTTTTCCATTATCATGTTTTTTTGTAAAATAAGAAGAAACTCTTTTTTTTAGGTTCTTAGCTTTTCCTACATAGATAATAGTATCCTCTTTATCAAAATATTGATAAACGCCAGGTGAATTTGGTAGTGTTTTTACTTGTAGTTCTAATGACGTTGGCATACAACGAAAATACAATTTTATTAAAAATTATTTATGCTAATACGATACATTTGTAATATAATTACTATATAATGACAAACCCTGTTAATTTTTACAAAGAACAGTTAGAAAATCTTAGTGAGAAAAGGAAAAGTATAACCAAAAAACTCTCGATATTACAATTATTTCGTTTAGTGGTCTTCTTTGTTACGGCATTAGTCGTATATCTAACAATAAACTTACAAATTATTCCTGTATTTTTTGGGGTATTTGGCTTTTTTTCTTTTACCTACCTTGTTTTAAGCTTTTTGAAAACAAAAAAACACTTGGCAAATATCGATGCCAGAATAGCAATTAACGAAACAGAAATTGAAGTATTACAAGGA
The DNA here is from genome assembly GCA_947496185.1 of uncultured Tenacibaculum sp. Taxonomy (GTDB): domain Bacteria; phylum Bacteroidota; class Bacteroidia; order Flavobacteriales; family Flavobacteriaceae; genus Polaribacter. The sequence goes on along the minus strand of CANMCD010000006.1, from coordinate 7,550 downwards.
AATTTTCGCCAGCTACCAACAGGGAGTATGTTTGCCAATCCAATGCATTATTTTAGCCATGATATTGATTTGTTTGGTAAAGGATCTTTTTTTCAATACCTAAACAGAACGATTACTTTTGACGGAAAAGTAGTACTAGCGAATATATTAACTAGCAATGGTACTTCTAACGTTTCTGACAAACAAAAAGCCGTTCAAGAATTATCAGAAAAAGTACATTGGCGTGAAGATTTTTCGTCATTAAAAAAAGAAGTTTCTGCTGAGGAAGAAGCGACCAAAAAGGTAGCATGGATGGGTGATTATACTGCTAAATTAGGAACGTTTTGGGGGATGTTTTCTAGATTATTTTCTCTAGCTTCTCTCACGTTGATAGGCTTAATGATCTTTGGAATTCTTCCTTTTTCAATACTGCTTTATTGGTATATTACGGGACTAATCATTGCTTTTTCTCAACTCAAAAAAACACAAGCGCTCTATACACAAGCCAGCCATACAAAAGCGTTTTTTAGCCAGTACTATCCTTTGTTAGCACTAATTGAAAAAGAAAAATTTACTGCAACAATCTTAAAAGAAAAGCAACAAAAAATTCTTACTGGAAATATTCCTGCTTCAAAAATATTTAAAACTTTTTCTAAAATCTTAGATGCGTTTGATCAACGAAATAATCTTGTGATGCTACTTGTGGGTAACAGTCTATTTCTTTGGGATATTATGCAGGCTGCTAAAACAGAAAAATGGATCAATACTCACAAAAAAACGGTAGTTCAATGGTTTGAAGCGGTTCGTTTTTTTGACGCACAAAACTCGTTGGCAAATTTTACTTTTAATCACCCAGAATATGTTTTTCCTTCCCTTAAAAAGCAAGAAAAAAACCAAATAGTGAATGCCCATCAATTAGGACACCCTTTACTTGCCACCGAAAAACGAGTTAACAACGATTTTTTGATTGATCAACAACAATTTTTCATCATTACAGGGGCTAATATGGCAGGTAAAAGTACCTTTCTACGTACACTTTCCTTGTCTATGGTAATGGCAAATTGTGGTTTGCCTGTTTGTGCAAAAAGCTATCAATATACCCCTATAAAACTCATTACAAGCATGCGTACTTCCGATTCACTTTCAGAAGATGAATCTTATTTTTATGCCGAATTGAAAAGACTTAAATTTATTGTTGACAAAATTAAAAACGATCAATACTTTATTATTCTTGATGAAATTCTAAAGGGAACCAATAGCAAAGACAAAGCAACTGGTTCTAAACAATTTGTTGAAAAATTAACAAATTCAAAGTCCACAGGCATTATTGCAACCCATGATGTTAGTTTATGCGATTTGTCAGAAGAATTTACAACAATTGACACGTTTTATTTTGATGCTGAAATTACTAACGATGAACTCTCTTTTGATTATAAAATCAAAAAAGGTGTTTGTAAAAATATGAATGCCTCTTTTTTACTAAAAAAGATGGAAATTGTTTAAGTAAGTATGTGAAATTGGCTTTCCTTTAAAATTTTCTGGTAAAGGAAATCCGTACCTTTGTCTTATGAGCAAACTTATTGATAGTTTCGGTCGTCAAATTACGTATGTTCGGTTGGCTGTTACAGATCGTTGTAATCTTCGATGTACTTATTGCATGCCAGCGGAAGGCATTGCTATTGTTGCAAGAGAAGAATTGCTAACATACAAAGAAATGTACCGTATTGTTCGGATATTAACAGAGTTAGGTGTTAGAAAAGTTCGGTTAACAGGAGGAGAACCTTTTGTTCGTAAAGATTTTAGTTCTTTTTTAGAGATGCTTTCTTTCAATGATTTGTTAGAAACGATCAATATTACGACCAATGGTGTGCTAATTGCCCAACATATAGACACCTTAACTTCTTTGAAAAAAATAAAAAGTATCAATTTAAGTATCGACAGTTTGCAGAAAGATCGGTTTCAAAAAATTACACGACGTAATGTTTTTTCAAATGTATTTACTGCACTTGAACTTTTAGAAAAAAGTCGTTTACATTTAAAATTAAATGTCGTTGTGCAATCGGGATTAAATACAGATGAAATCAATGATTTTGCAAGGTTAACACACCATAAAAATATAGCCGTTCGTTTTATTGAAGAAATGCCTTTTAACGGCTTTGGTTTACGTGAAACAAACGAACAATGGAATTTTACTAAAATCTTACAAGAGATGCAATCTGAATTTGATTTGATTCCTTTACCACAACAGAAATCAGCAACTTCAAGAGATTATACAATTCCAAATCATCAAGGTACTGTAGGTATTATTCCTGCATTTACACGTACTATTTGTAACGATTGCAACCGCATCCGAATTACCTCAACTGGCGTATTGAAAAATTGTTTGTTTGATGATGGGGTATTTAGTATTCGAGATTTTATAAGAGATGGTGCTAGCAATGAAGATCTAAAGCACTTGTTTTTATCCCTTATAAAACAAAAACCTAAAAATGGATTTGTTGCCGAAAAAAACAGGGTCAAAGGTGCTGTTTCGGAGAGTATGTCTACCATTGGAGGATAACACATAACTAAAACTATTCGTAAATAACATGATAACCGTAGAAAAAGCAAAAAACAGTTTATTAGAAAATAAAACTACATTTGACACTGCCATTGTTCCTTTTATGAAGGCTACGGGAAAAGTGTTAAAAGAAACTGTTGTTGCCGACCGTGATTTTCCACCATTCCATCGCGTTGCTATGGATGGTATAGCTATCAACTACCGTTTTTTTGAGTATGGTGTGCGAGATTTTAAGATTGAAGGCATACAACCAGCTGGTAGCCCTCAAGAGACTCTGGAAAATGCGGCACATTGCTATGAGGTAATGACTGGTGCTTCGTTGCCTAATAATACCGACACAGTAATTCGTTATGAAGATGTGGTCTTAAACAACGGAATGGCTACGGTTACCGTCAATACGATCAAAGAAGGGCAAAATGTTCACCATCAAGGAACGGATAAAAAACAAGGCGATCTTCTTATCAAAAAAAACGCGATAATCACAGCAGCGGAAATAGGCGTGCTAGCTACTGTTGGAAAAGCAACGGTAAAAGTTAGTCAACCCCCAAAAGTATTGGTTATATCTACAGGTAATGAATTGGTCGAAGTAAATCAATCTCCTTTGTCGCATCAAATTAGACGAAGTAATGTATACAGTTTGGTTGCTTTACTAGAAAAAATCAATGTTCCATGTGAAACCATTCATTTGGTAGATGAGAAAAAAGAGTTAAAAGAAAAAATTCAATCTTTTTTAGAAACGTACGATGTATTATTATGTAGTGGTGCCGTCAGCAAAGGGAAGTTTGACTTTTTACCAGAAGTTTTTGATGCATTATGTGTTAAAAAACTTTTTCATAAGGTTTCTCAACGCCCAGGAAAACCTTTTTGGGCAGGAGTAACCGATAATTGCACTGTTTTTGCCTTTCCTGGAAACCCTGTTTCTACCTATGTAAATTGTTTGGTATACTTTTACCCTTGGTATTATGCTTCTTTAGGAAGCGTTCCCAAAATAAAAACAGCTATACTAACCGAGGAAGTCACTTTTAAACCCGAATTAACCTATTTTTTACAAGTAAAACTAAGCTCTAAAGATGGACAGTTGTTTGCCACTCCGATAAAAGGAAATGGATCAGGAGATTTGGCAAATTTGGTACATGCAGATGGATTTATTGAGTTGCCAAAAACAAACGAAACTTTATATACGAAAGGAAATGTATATCCTATACATATATATCGTGAAAACAATTTTCAAAACCAATAATTATACGTAACATAAAAAAACATGGGCAATTTTTCTCATATAAACGAACAAAATCAACCTAAAATGGTCGATGTTTCTGATAAAAAAATCACAAAAAGATCAGCAACAGCAAGAGCTACCATGTTTTTAGGAGAAACTATTATAAAAGAGTTTTCTAACGAGGAAATTATTACAAAAAAAGGACCTGTATTTCAAACAGCAATTGTTGCGGGTATACAAGCTGTTAAAAAGACCTCCGATATTATTCCGATGTGCCATCCTCTATTAATCAGTGGAGTAAACATTGATATTACCGTAATAGACGCCACTCATATTGAAGTGCTATGTAAGGTGCGTATTGAAGGAAAAACAGGCGTAGAAATGGAAGCTTTGACAGGAGCATCGGCTTGTTGTCTTACCATCTATGATATGTGTAAAGCTATTGATCATAATATGGTTATAAAGGAAATTACATTATTGGAAAAAACAGGAGGAAAAACGGATATCAAAAATGACTAATAAACATAGTAAACACACGAACTTAATACGAAAAGAAAACGATCGTTATGCACCAAATGAACTTGCAATACTAGGAACAAAATGCAGTACGATTGCTAAATTAGTTGCCGATATTTCCGCCAATTTATCGCAATATAACCTTGGGTATTTTGATGCTTCCCATGCAAAAGATGTTCCTTTAAATACTTTTACGGAATATACGTTTCATCACAAAGGGAATTTGCAAATAAACACGGTATCTCCGATAAATCCATACGAACAGCGATTGCAATTCTATAAACATGACCTCGTTTTTATCAATGGAAATCATTATCAAGGCGCCAAACAAGTTTTAATTTTAGATAATGAAAAAGAAGCTTCTATTAAAAAAAGAATAGATCAAATTACCAATATTGCTTTTGTAATTACACTAAATGAGAATACCCCTTTCTTTGATTGTTTGTTAGAGAAGTTTCCTCAGATAAAAAATACAACCTCCTATACCATTCAGGAAACTGATAAAATTACGGCTCACGTAGCACGATTGATACAACAAGATATTGCTCCAGTGAAGGGACTCGTATTAATTGGTGGGAAAAGTACACGTATGGGCTCAGATAAGGCTTCTTTACATTACTTTGACAAACCACAAAAGACACATACTAAAGAATTATTGGAAAGTTGTTCTTTAGACACCTTTTTTTCTGTTGCCAATGCTTCTAATAACGAAAAAGAAATTCAAGATACTTTTATCAATTTAGGGCCTTTTGGGGGTATTTGTTCGGCTTTCCAAAAAAATCCAAATACGGCTTGGTTGGTATTAGCAACAGATCTTCCTTTTGTAAATAAAGCGCTTATTTCTTTACTTTTAGAAAAACGTAATCCGAGTAAAGTAGCTACCGCTATTAAAGGAAAAGGCAAGGAGTTTCCAGAACCGTTAATTACGATTTATGAGCCTAAAGCCTACGGAAAATTATTACAATATTTGGCACAAGGGTATTCTTGTCCACGTAAAATGTTAATTAATTCAGAGGTGGAAATAATAGAAGTGGAAGATCATTTTATCCAAAATATCAATACTCCTGAAGAGTATTCTCAAGCGGTACAAAAAATTAAAGAATAATTTTTTTAAATTATATGATAAATAAAGGCGTCTAACAATAATAGACGCCTTTATTATAATTATTGTTTTGTTATTTTATTTGTCAGTATTTCTTGATTATTTTTTCCGATAATTCTTACAAAATACATACCTGATAAAAGATGTGAAACGTCAAACTCATAAAAATTTTTAGAAATACGCTGTACTTCTCTGCCTAATATATCAAATAGTATAATGCTTTTTATATCGTATCCTTTTGTGTTTTCTATTTTCAAAATATTCCTAGTGGGGTTTGGATAAACACTTATTCCTGATGAAAACTTATGTTCAATTTCCTTAAAAAGGGCACAATCGTTACTGTATGTTGCTTGGACATCTTTTATCCAGTGGGTATAGGAATTAGCCGCCACCTTATTATCTACTTGTATACAACGTAATTTTTTATTGTTACTGACATCAAGTGACTGTATTTGGAAATTAATTTGGTTTTGAATATTCAAGCTTGTTAATGTATTTGAAGACACATTCAAGTCTATCAATTTGTTATTAGTACTTACATCTAAACTTGTGAGTCCGTTTTTAGCGACATTTAAACGGGTCAATTCTTTATTTTCTGATATGAATAGTTGTTTTAACTTGTTATCAGAAACATCTATATTTTCTAGTTTGGGATTAGAATAAAGGACTATCTCTTCTAATAAATTATTACTGGCATCAATAGTTGCCAATAAAGTATTATGAGTAATATCTACAGTAGTTACTAAGTTTTTGGAAAAACTCAAATAATTAATATTATTAAAAAATGTGATTCCTGTTAAATCTTTTATCTTTTCTTCATCTCCTTCAGACGTGGACACATCAAGTACTCCTTCAAATTCACTTGCCTTTTTAACAAAAATTTTTACTTCTCCGTTATATTGTTTATACCCTAAGTTCGGATCTATTTTAAGTAACCTTTTCCCAAAAGTTTTATCGGGTATATTGGTTACTTCACAATTTTTATTAAAGCTGGTTTGGGCATCACCTAGCCACAAACTCGTGTCCTGATTTTCGCCCACTTGTACACAATATAACTCTTCATTTTCTCTAGTATCCAAAGAAATTAAATGGGTGTTTTTACTAACATATAGATTTTTCAATTGATTATTATAACAAAATAATTCCTTCAAATTAATATTCTTAGAGATATCCAAATCCATTAAGGCATTCCCCGAACAATCTACAGATGTTATCGTTTGAAAAAATTCAAGACCCGATAAATCTTTTATTTTATTCGTTTTCCCCTTTCCATTCACGTCAAGTATATAATGTTCCTTTAAATTATCAAAATTCCCTTGAAAGCTTTTTGCTTTCTCAATATAAACTTTTATTTCACCGCTCTTTTCTTCATAACCTAAACTTGAATCAATATCTAATAATCGTGTTCCAAAAACTATATCTGGTATACTAACTACTTGGCAATCTAAATTAAAACTCGTTTGAGCATCTTTATTCCAAGAACTAACATCATGTCCTTCAAACACTCGAACACAATATAAATACTCGTTTCCAGTAACATCTACAATTTCCAGATTCGTGTTCTCACTTATATCTAAGCTCGTTAATTGATTGTTTTCACAATAAAGCCACTTAAAATTAGTATTCTGACCAACTTTCAATGATTTTAATCCATTATTCCAACAATACAGTAACTCCAATTTAGTGTTTTCTCTAATATCTAAATTCGTTAATTGATTGTATTCACAATTCAATTCAGTTATCTTATTAAAAAATTCTATACCTGATAGATCTTTTATCTTTTCCTCTCCTTCTTGAGCATTAACATTAAGGCTACCAGAAAACTCATTCGCTTTTACCTTACTTATCTTTCCTTCTCCATTGTTTAAATAGGGATAGTTTTCTAACAAACGCCCTTTAAATACTGGATCTGGTATCTCTACAAATGCTTTTAATGATTCACAATCTTTACTAAAACTCGTTTGATTATCCTTTGACCATAAACTTGGGTCTTGATTTTCGCCTATTTGAACACAATATAAATCCTTATTTCCAGAACAATGCAAATTAGTCAATTGCTTGTTTTCACTAATATCTAAACTCGTTAATTGATTGTATTCACAATTCAATTCAGTTATCTTATTAAAAAATTCTATACCTGATAGATCTTTTATCTTTTCCTCTCCTTCTTGAGC
>CANMCD010000005.1 GCA_947496185.1 uncultured Tenacibaculum sp. | reverse complement strand
ATGCGAGTAGGAGACCGTAGAACCTTTACCGTGAATTTTAAAGGAGGTGTTGATAGGTATAATCAAGTAGGTTTTCGGGTACACTCAGATTTTAGGTGTACTCCTGAGTTTTTTACTAGCGGAGATACGGTAACCATCGAATGTCTTAGAGATGCAGGAGACAATACAGAGGGCGTACAGCTGAGGATTATGGGGGATGATACCGACGTGGTAGGGGCGATTAACATTTTTTATCCTAGACCCAAATCTATTGATGTTGAGTGGATTTTTGTTGAGAAAACAGGGGGCAGAGATGATAGGAGAATGATTCTAGAAAGAAAGAAAGAAAGAAAGACAATTAATAGGCAGCTTATACAAGCTTGGTTAGATAGGTCTTTTAGACCAACCCTTATTGATGTGAGGGTGATTAATGAAGAGGCAGAGGAAGTTAGGATTAGTGACCTTAGTATATTTCATGAGAACGAAAGAGAAAGAATAAGGACTGGTTTTATGGATTTTGGAGATGCAAGAGTTGCTGTAGATTCAAATTTATCACGAATGATGGCGGTAATTGATATTCTACGAAGGAGAGAGCGATCAAATGGTGTGCATGAACCTTTTCCTCCTTTACGTCTATATTTCACTTATTTTACCTGTTATAAAGAAAGAGAAAATGTCGGTGGCTCAGTAGGAGAGGTTTTAAAAGATTTTACTAAAGGTGTGACTCCACATTCATCAGGTTTTTCTTTTATGTTTATGAATAGTGATTCGTTACAAACTGAAGTAGAAGTACCACATGAATTAATGCATGCCATGGGGCTTTTTCATACATTCGATGAACAAGATGCAGAAATTCCTTTTAAAAAAGGAAGAACCTTTAACTATATGGATTATGATAATACTAAAAAACAGACTTACAAATGGCAATGGGAATTATTGCATGAATACCGCGGTTTACAATGAGAAAATTAGTAATATTTTGTATGGTTCTAGTAGGTTGCAATACTTATAAAAGTTATTTAATAAACGATGATCTATGTAATTTTGATGATCCTATTTTTACCCTTAAAGAAGAAGAGAAGTCTTTTGATATGGTAAAATATAAGTCTATTATGGATAGTGTTTTAAATAACGGGGGGAGAACTGTTTTACTAAAAGATAAAGACCAGACGTTTTCTTTATATATATTTTCTGACTACTGGGTATCAAAAAAAGATACAAGTAAAAAAAATAGAGTTCACAAAAGGGTCACCTATGACTCTTTGGGAAATATAAGGTCATTTTCCAATTTTCATACTTATAGTTCTGATTATTTGCAAGATAAAATAAATTATTATCCTGATGGCAGTATTAAGAAGTTTAAAGATTATCGTAAAGCGGATAAGTATCCAATTTGCTACAAAGAGGCATTAGCCATAGTGGCACGTAAAAAAAGGAGAAAGGATAGTATTACCAGGCTTCATAAAGCTATATATAAACGTGGAGGAAAGAAATATTTTGTTTGGGATGTGCACACAAAAGTACCAAAACGTCTTGGAAAAGGTCAGTCACGTTATTATAAAGTAGACGCTCAAACAGGTAAAATACTTTTAATAGGTATTACACGAGTAGTTCCTGCTGAGTTTGTAGATTAATTTTTATAAAATGGCAATGGGAAAAAATTCATAGATATAGTGATTTACAATGAGAAAATTAATACTACTGAGTTTTGTTTTAATAGGCTGTATTCCTTATAAGGACTATTTGGCAAATGATGATCTTTGTGATTTTGATGACTCTATTTTTACCCTTAAAGAAGATGAAAGATATTTTGATGTAGTAAAATACAAGTCAGCTATTGATAGCTCTTTGAATACTAGAGGTAGGTATGTTTTGTTGGATAATGATAAATTTAAGACTTCAATACGTGTGTTTCCAAGTTATTGGATTTCAAAAAAAGTTTTAGACAAAAAAAACTTTGTTAGAAAAAAAATTTTTTATGATTCTCTAGGGGGGATAAGGTCTTTTTATGTAAGATATAAAAACAATTCTGATAATATAGGTGTTAAAATAGAGTTTAATGAAGATAGTAGTATTAAAAAGTTGAAGGATAATCGTAAACTTGAAAATTACCCAATATGTTATAAAGAAGCCTTAGCAATAGTAATGCGTAAAAAGAGAAAAAGAGACAGTATTACGGGGTTGCGTAAGAGTACTTTTAATTATAGGGGTAAGAAATATTTTGTTTGGAAAGTGTTTATGAAAGTTCCAAAGCGTTTTGGAAAGGGCAAATCAAGGTATTTTAATTTAGATGCACAAACAGGTAAAATACTTACAAAAGGTATTGTTGTAACTGTACCTGCTAAGTTTAAAGATTGATTTTTATATGAGTTTACAGATAGCAATGGGAAATACTTCATAGATATAGTGATTTACAATGAGAAAATTAATACTACTGTGTTTTGTTTTAGTTGGTTGTATTCCTTATAAGGACTATTTGGTAAATGATGATCTATGTAATTTTGATGACTCTATTTTTAAACTTAAAGAAGAGGAAAAATATTTTGATATTATTAAGTATAGATCAGCTATTGATATTGCCTTAAATACAGGTGATAGATGTAATTTATTAGATGATGAGAAGTTATATGTATATATATATGCTTGGGCTGATAATAAAGCTATTACTAAGACAATTCAAGATAAGAATACTGGAATTATAAAAAGAATTGGTTATGATTCAATTGGAAAAATAAAATCTTTTTCAAATCATCATGTTTATAATTCCGATTATTTACAAGATATTATATGGTATAATTCAGATGGTAGTATTAAAAAGAATGAAGATTGTCGCAAAGCAGGCAAGTATCCAATATGTTATAGGGAGGCGTTAGCTATAGTGACACGTAAAAAAAGGAGAAAGGATAGTATAACTAGATTGTTTAAAAGTAAATTTAATTATAGGAGTAAGAGATATTTTGTTTGGAAAGTGTTTACAAAAGTTCCAAAGCGTTTTGGAAAGGGTAAGTCACGGTGTTTTAACTTAGATGCTCAAACAGGTAAAATACTTACAAAAGGTATTGTAGTAACTGTGCCTGCTAAGTTTAAAGATTAATTTTTTATATGAGTTTACAAATGGCAATGGGAAACCCTTCATAGATATAGTGATTTACAATGAGAAAATTAATACTACTGAGTTTTGTTTTAATAGGTTGTATTCCTTATAAGGACTAGATTGTATCAAAACATGAAGCTTGGCTCCTAATACCCCTGTAAAATATGTTTTACCTTATTTAGACTAGGAGTTTTTGAAAAGTTTTAGTAAATCAAAAGACAATACTATAGAGTCTCTATCACTATTAATGACAAAAAAAGAAATCAATTAATTAAATATCAACCACTTATTTTTAGTATATTGTTGTAAATTTTAAAAGTACCCCCTATGCTAATAACTTCTAATAACCTCCTAGAAGTAGTCACGGATATTAAAAAATTTGTTAACACGAACACTGCTTTATTATTTATTGGAGAAGAATCTGGAATTGATATTGATAAACTTATCGTAAACTTAAACAGTGAAGATATCCAGTTTATAGGTGGTATTTTCCCGCAAGTGGTATACGATAATGAAGCGTATAAAAAAGGAATAGTCGTCAGTGTATTATACGGCGTTGATTATATCGCTACTATAAAAGATATTCGCAAAAAAGAATTTTCAATTCCGAAATATACATTTGATAATGACCAAGACTATTGTTTACTAACCCTTGTAGACGGACTAACTTCCAATATTTCAAATTACCTAAGCAACCTTTATGAAGTTTACGGTATGAAAACCAATTATTTTGGAGGTGGTGCTGGTAGTTTGTCATTACAACAAGCCCCGTGTATTCTTTCTAAAGAAGGTTTTTTCGAAGATACCGCTGTATTTTGTATTGCCAAAACAACCTCGAATATTGGTGTAAAACACGGTTGGCAAAAGCTTGAAGGCCCCTATATTGTTACGAAAGCTGTTGATAATACTGTAGAAGAAATCAACTGGGATACCCCATATAATATATATAAAGACATTGTTGAAAAAGATTCTAACAAAACATTTAACGGCACTAATTTTTTTGATTTAGCCAAAGGGTACCCACTAGGTATCATTAAACAAGGGGTCGATCATATTATTAGAGACCCGTTGTCTGTAAAAGATCAAAAAGCATTGGTTTGCATTGGGGAAGTAGAAGAAAATACCATGATTAATATCATGAAGGGAAATAGTAATTCTTTAATTAAAGCAGCAAAGGAAGTAGCAGAAGAGAGTATTAAAAATACTAACAATCCTAAAAATGCTATTATAATCGATTGTATTTCTAGAGTCTTATATCTTGAAGATGATTTTAACCAAGAACTGGAAAACATATCAGAAGCCATTCATTCAAAACACCCCGATATAAAGCTAACAGGGGCATTAACTTTGGGAGAAATCTCTTCTTATGGTAATGGTTACATTGAATTTTATAACAAGACTATAGTCGTTGGTTTATTTGAATAATTATGGGACAACCAAATCCAATTCTTGACATCCTACGATTATACGAATACTCAATGAGTATTGGTAAAAACTTGGATTATCATGATAATTGTAATCATTTTTTAAAATTGCTGCTGAAACGTGTCAATTTTAATGCCAGCTGGATACTCAGTATAAAAAAAGATGTTATTAAAAAAGAGTATTCATTACCGCAAGGAACTCCTATTAATCGTGAACTGAGTACTGAACTCAAGGTACTGTTAACGTCCATTACAGAATATATTCTCCTACCCTATGATCATACCTTAGAGGCGCTTATCCCAATCTCAATATCCGATGGTCATTTGGCCATTTTCAAGCTAGAAAATCAGAGTTTTTTATTCCTATACTCCAAAGAAGCCATTACGTGCAATAAGGCTTTAAACCAGCTTATACCAGTAATAAACAAGTTTGCTATTACGCTTAAAGCCTGTGAAGCAGATGAAAATCAAAAATTATTATTAAAAAGGTTGGAAGATCGAAATAAAGAATTAAACGATTATGCACACATAGTTTCTCATGACTTAAAATCACCGTTAAGAAATATAAATGCACTAGCTACTTGGATAAAAGAAGACTATCAAGAAAGTATTAGTGATCAAGCAACCGAATATATTGATTTGATTTGTGACAATATTGCTAGAATGGAATCCTTTGTCAACGGTATTTTAGAGTATTCTACCATTGGTCTTAAAGATGTCAGAAATTCATTTATTGATTTAAATAAAATACTCAACGATATAAAAGAACACATCTATATACCTGAAAAAATTACACTGAAAATACACCCTAATTTTCCGACAATCAAAGGAGATCATCATAGGTTACATCAATTGTTTCAAAACTTAATTAGCAATGCTGTAAAATACAATGATAAAGAAAAGGGTATCATTGAAGTTGGCTATACTATCAAAGACAATGTCTATGAATACTTCGTTAAAGACAATGGCATGGGAATCGAAAAGAAATTTTACGAAAAAATATTTAACATCTTTCAAAAGTTAGGTAACAACGATGATGCTACAGGAATAGGCTTATCAATCGTTCAAAAAATCGTTAAAAGCTATCATGGAAAAGTTTGGCTTACCTCAGAAGTTGGAAAAGGAACAACCTTCTATTTTACGTTAACTAAATAACGCCTCTTACAACACAAAATATTACATGTAGATTGTTCCTTTGTATAGCTAATTCCTTTCAAAAATGGTTATTAATGGTACTTTACTTCAAAGTATAGGTTGAGCGTCTCTTAGGGCTTAACTTTATGGTAAACTTTCATGATAAAGTCTTACTCAATAATTCGAGGATACGATTTTATACGCGCTAGAAAAACCTCCATTTATTTACTAAAAACAACTGTCTAGATTCTTGTAAATAGGCATCCATTATTCTAGGTTTCCGATGTAAAATAGCCTGAATTGTATCTTCTTTTGGCTCTGAACTTTTTACGGCTAAAATATCTAATTCAACAATATGCCGTGCCAACCAAAGAGGTAGCTTTGCTTGCTTGGTTAGCTTTCTTAAAAACTCTTCTCGATCAATATTTTCATAAACCACCTTTTTATTGGTTACATGCGAAATTCTCTTCGCCATATTTTCATGTGATATTGCCTCTGGTCCAGAAATAATAACAGCTACTCCCTTTAACGCGCTTTCCTTTAATAAATATTTAACCGCCACTTCCGCTACATCTCTTGCATCGACATAATTTCTTTCTGCATTTCCCATAACACCGTAAATTTTACCAAAATACTTAATCGTAAATGTATTTCGTTCCCAATTTTGCATAAAAGAATGGGGTTGTAAAAAACAATGGTCTATTCCGCTTGAGGCTAAGGTTTTTTCAATTTGCCTATGCCAATCACTTACTTCAACATAGATGTTACTGGGTATCCTTGGTGCTGATAACTTTACGATTCGTCTTATACCCAGTTCTTGCCCTACTTCTATTATGTTGGTTTCAAAAGTTATTTGTAGTGGAGATGTTTCCGTCAACATAAAAATAGCGTCCGCCTTAAGACAAACTTTTCTAATTTGTTCCTTCGATCTTACATCGGCTGAAACATAACTAATGTTTGAATTATCACCATCTAATACTATGGGTACTTTTCTTGTTGGTGTTCTTAATACCCCTCTAACCATACAGTTTCTTTTACTCAACAATCTTAACACCTCAGTTCCAACAGTTCCTGTTACCCCAAAAACAATAATGGTTGGTTTTTCAATATTCATAATTTTCATTTTGTTTTACGGGTAACCTCCAAGCTGTTATTACAGTTCCTAACATTGTTGAGAAAATAATATCAAAAATAAACCTCTGCCAATGGAATAGTAATATAATGGCAAATGCTATCCCTATCGTGATCCCTAATATTATACTGGTTTTTATATATTTATTTTTCATCCCTTTCTCCTGAACCTCCATTTGCCATAATATCACGTAAGTAACTATCGTTGCCACCAATGATGGTAATGCTATACTTACAAAACTTGATGCCATTAACACCTCATTTTCCATCAACCATCCCGCTCCCCATGACATCAATGCAGGGAAAATATAAGCAGGTAACGTTGCTGCTAAAAATGTTTTAATCGTAAAATTACTATCTATTGAACTTGCATTCCTCATAACCTATAATTATCTAAATACGTTAATTTTAACTCCAGCAGACAGGTATGATTTCAATGGAACACTAAAACCCGATACATACGCACCAGTTGCATCTTCAAATGCATGTTTTTCAAAAACTGAATGCGTTCCTCTTACCATGATTCCCATTCTTTTAGTAAACCAATAATTATATTCTATACCAACAGAGATGGTTGTAAAAACAGATGTAAGAACACTCATATTATTTTCTTGATTAACCAAAAAAGGATTTTCTATTCTCACTGAAAAATCATTCAAATCACCGACTAATTTTACAGCATGTTTTGTATCGAAATCGTATTTCACATAGGTACTAGGCAGTCCTAGAGCAAATGATATTTTATCGTTGACATTTCCCTTGATATTAACCACAGGGTTTATTCTTGTTTTTCCTGCGAGTGTTAAGTACCCTACCCCAAAACTAAAAATGTAATACGTATTCTTGTTTTTGGTATTAAAACGTTTTTCTGCGAACAACATACCATTGATCTTAAAACCATCCGTTTTTATTTGATCATTGAAACTCCCAATAAGATGTGGCATAATTAAAGCATTTAACGACCAATTCTTAGCAATTCCGTACTGAGCCAACAAACTATAATTTACATTATAATAGCGTTCTTTTTCTCTTAAGAATGAGGGTTTGTATATTCCATATTGAATTGAATGATAGTCTACCCCCACAGTATTATAAAAAGCCAATTTGTTAACACCTATAGGAGAAAAACTTAGTTTACTACTCACTCTTTGGTAATCAAATAACGAATTATCACTTATATCGGAAGTATAATGAGCATAAAAAACATCTCTGTCCCTATCCAAAACAAATACATCTCCCGTTACTTGTCCGTAAACTTTACCAAGAAGGGCTATTGCTATAATTACTATTTTTTTTCTAAACATGATTTGTATTGATTAAATTCAATACAAATATTGTCCGATTTAAGACACCTAAAATTAACAAATGATAATTAATCTTATAGAACTCATCTTGACTTTTTTGAAGTCTAATACTGCGTTTTTATGTAGGGTCATTTGAAGCACTTATTTCCTTGCGAATACGGCTTAAAGACTGAGGTGTAATACCTAAAAATAATGAAAGATCCTTTAACGGCACTCTAAAAATCAAATCAGAGCGTTTTAATAAATCCAAATAACGTTCTTTAGCTGTTAGTGATTGAAAGTTATGAATACCGTATAGTACACTTACAAAAGCATCTTCCCACATAAGTCTACCAAACTTTTGCCAAAGGGGATACCGATCATACAATGCTTCCATATCTTTATAAGAGATACAATACAACTCCGTGTCTTCAATTGCTTTGATATACGAATCTGAACGACCACGATTTCTAATTTTAGAAATATCTCCTATAAATTCATTTTCAAAAGCAAAATACCTTGTAAACGGAACCTCCTCTTTTATATCATATATAATAAGCCCTCCTGAAGCAATAAAATAATAGTCCGTTACTACTTGTTCTTTTTTTATTATAAACTTGTCTTTTGAGAATTTCTTTTTCTCAAAAAAAGACAAAATATCATCTAAATCTTTTTTCTCTAAACGAACATAACTGTTAATGTATTTAATTAACTTTTCCATAATTTAATTTCTCAAACACATTTTTTTAAGCACTTTTCTTACTCATTGACAGGTGCTCCGTACAAATCAAAATCACCTGCTTCGTTAATTTTTATATCGATAAATTCTCCTAGTTTTATATAATGTTTTTTAGCATCTACAATAACATCGTTATCTACATCGGGTGAGTCGAACTCGGTACGTCCGTAGTAATATTCTCCATCTTTTCTATCAAACAAACAACGATAGGTATTGCCAATTTTCTCTTGATTCAATTCCCATGAAATTTGAGATTGCACCTCCATGATCTCATTCACTCTTCTAAACTTCACTTCATCAGGTACATCATCTACCAAATTAAATGCCCCTGTATTTTCTTCATGCGAATATTCAAAAGCTCCCAATCGTTCAAAACGCATGGCTTCTACCCAATCTTTTAACTCTTGAAATTGTGCTTCCGTTTCTCCTGGGTAACCAACAATTAAAGTTGTCCTTATTGCCATATTCGGAACAAACTCTCTGAATTTTTGTATCAAATGAGTTGTTTTTTCATGCGTCGTCCCTCGCTTCATTGATTTTAATATCTCTGTATTGATATGCTGTAATGGAATATCTAAATAGTTACAAACTTTTGGTTCGTCTCTCATCACTTCCAATACATCCATCGGAAAACCCGTAGGAAAAGCATAATGCAAACGAATCCACTCAATACCCTCAACTTTCACCAAGGCTTTTAATAAATCTGCTAAGGCTCTTTTCTTATATAAATCTAAACCGTAATAGGTCAAATCTTGTGCAATCAACATGATCTCTTTGATCCCTTTTTCAGCAAGTTTCTCAGCTTCTATCACCAATTTTTCAATCGGTGTTGATTTGTGTTTCCCTCGCATCAAAGGGATAGCACAAAAAGAACACGGACGGTCACATCCTTCTGCGATCTTTAAATACGCATAATGCTTCGGAGTCGTCGTCAAACGTTCTCCAATCAACTCGTGTTTATAATCGGCTTCTAATACTTTTAATAAATTGGGCAAATCATGTGTTCCAAAATATTGGTCTACATTGGTAATCTCTTTTTCTAAATCAGGTTTGTAGCGTTCACTCAAACAGCCAGTAACAAAAACTTTGTCAACGGCTCCTACCTCTTTCTTCTGTGCATAATGTAAAATTGTATCAATACTTTCTTCTTTCGCTTTCCCTATAAAACCACAAGTATTAATAACGACAATATTTCCTTCGTCATTTTCATCTTCATGAACTACCTCTTTCCCATTCGCTTTTAGTTGCCCCATTAATACCTCACTATCGTAAATATTTTTAGAGCATCCTAAAGTAACTACATTAACCTTATTCTGTTTGACTGTTTTTGTACGCATTTTCAAAAAATTCGATGCGCAAAAATAAAGTTTTTTAATGACTTACTTTTATCTTGATCACTAATAACTATAAAGTTCTTATTTATTGAACTCATCTTGACTTTTTGTTTTTAACAGGAAATGATTTCTTAATTTTTACACTTAACAGTATATTTATGTAATATTCTATACTATTTATACAACTAGTGTAATTTTATTGCTTTTTTCTTCGCCACATTGCTTTTATCTAATTTTGTAGTTCAATAAAAAATTATCTAAATGAAAAAATATTTTGTTTATTCATTCGCATTTCTCCTATTAAACTGCTCATCCAATAACGATAATGTCACAAAAAAAACACCTGACAAGTCTAGCACCTGTAGTATTAAGAGTAAATTAAGTGCTGATAGCATTACCAATACGCGTGCTACCTTAGGCTGGGAAGCGGATACCGCTGCTATTTCATCTTTTGAAGTTGAATACGGCGCTTCTGGGTTCTCACAAGGAAAAGGAACTGTAAAATCGACTACAGAAACGTTTTTAAGGCTTGAAAGTTTATTTGCAAACCGCAAATATGATTATTATGTGAGAGGCTTATGTAAAAAAACAAATAAATTTGAAGATTGGGTAGGTCCTTTTTCTTTTACTACAGAAGCAACTAATATTTTTTGTGATACCCCTAGCGAATTAGAAATTGCCAAAGATTTGGATTATAAAGGGGAGCATATTGCTCCAAATTATATCGGATTGACTTGGAAAAATAAAGGAACAAATCATCATAAAGTTTCTGGGGTTGAGGTACAATATGGTGCGAAAGGATTTGTATTGGGTAACGGAGAAACGTTTACCAAAACACAAAATTCAATCGAAACTGTTGTAATTAATAATCTAAGCCCTAATACTGTATACGATTTTTACGTAAGAACCATTTGTAAAGGTAGTGGTTACAGTAATTGGACACCTGTTTTTAGTGCCAAAACTGGACCTGAAGAATCAAATTTAAACTGTCTTAAACCTAAAAACCTTAGGCTTCACGATACTAAGAACAGAACAATTACAATTGAAGGACAAATACAAACGTTTGTTGAGTATAACTTCCGATGGACAGCTATAAATAAAGAAAAAAACTGGAAGATTATCGCTGTTTACTCAGGTGATACTACAGACAAGATACAAGTAGAAAGAACCGTATCGGCACTTGGCGCTACCCTCATTGGACTAAGAGTTGGTCAAGAATATGATATATATGTAAGAGGTATCTGTGGAGATAATAATGTAAGTGATTGGCATGGGCCACTTAAAGTAACTGGAATTAGCAGCTTATAGTAGTCACAAATAAATAAGACAAAACTCCGCTTTTTCTATTTAAAGCGGAGTTTTTTATTTTTTCTTATGGTGATGATATATACTATTTAAAAAAGCTATCTACGAATTCGTATTTATTAAATACTTGCAGGTCATCAATTCCCTCTCCTACTCCAATATACTTCACTGGAATTTTAAATTGATCAGAAATACCAATCACTACACCACCTTTTGCAGTTCCGTCCAATTTGGTTACAGCAAGTGAAGTTACCTCTGTTGCTTTGGTAAATTGCTTCGCCTGTTCGAAGGCATTTTGACCTGTAGAACCATCTAATACCAATAAAACATCGTGTGGTGCATCTGGAATCACCTTTTGCATTACGCGTTTAATTTTTGATAATTCATTCATCAAATTAACCTTATTATGTAATCTTCCTGCTGTATCAATAATGATGACATCCGCTCCTTGATTTATACCTGAGGTTACCGTGTCATATGCTACAGAAGCTGGATCTGATCCCATTTCTTGACGTATAATAGGAACTCCTGTTCGATCAGCCCATACTTGCAATTGATCAATAGCCGCTGCTCTAAAAGTATCTGCAGCACCAAGTACCACTTTTAATCCTTTCTTTTTAAACTGAGCTGCTAACTTACCTATAGTAGTGGTTTTACCAACTCCATTTACCCCCACTACCATTAATACATAAGGCTTGGTATTGGTAGGAATACTAAAGTCTGTGGCATTTCCTGTATTGGTTTCAGATAATAAACTAGTAATTTCTTCTCTTAAAATACTATTTAATTCTTCGGTACCTAAATACTTATCTTTCGCAACACGTTCTTCTATTCTTTCAATAACTTTCAAAGTAGTCCCTACACCTACATCAGAAGAAACTAATACTTCTTCTAGATTGTCCAACACATCATCATCAACTTTGGACTTACCCGCTACTGCTTTAGAAAGTTTAGTAAAAAAACTAGACTTTGATTTCTCTAGTCCTTTATCTAATGTTTCTTTTTTTTCTTTTGAAAATATCTTTTTAAAAAAACCCATGGTTAAACTTTACAATCACTTAAATTAGGTTAAAAACTATACCAAATTTTATTTAGCAGACATATTGTCTTGTTATAATACAAAATCAAGACAATGTTCAAAAATAATATTTTTGTTAACATAAAAAAAGCCACTTTCAAAAATTGAAAGTAGCTTTTCTTTAAACTGTTTTACAAGAATTACTTTTTTGCTAAAAAGTCCTTAACTTGTGTTGGATCCATAATAGCCTCAACAAAAGTATATGCACCTGATTTTGGTGATTTTACCATTTTGATAGCTTTGGTTAATCTTTTCGAACCTGTTTGTAAAGTTGCTACTGATTTCTTTGCCATTTTAACTAAAATTTATGCCGTAGCTATTATTTAATTTCTTTGTGAACTGTCATTTTCTTCAAGATTGGATTAAATTTCTTTAATTCCATTCTGTCAGGAGTGTTCTTTTTGTTTTTTGTGGTAATATATCTCGAAGTCCCTGGTAATCCAGTTCCTTTGTGTTCAGTACATTCTAAAATTACTTGAACTCTATTTCCTTTTTTTGCCATCTTCGTATATTTTTATCTAGTAAAGGAATTATTTGGTTAAGAAACCTTTTTCTCTTGCCTCTTTAATAACAGCAGATATTCCTTTTTTATTAATATTTTTTAATGCAGAAGCAGATACTTTTAATTTTACCCATTTATCTTCTTCTGGAATATAAAAACGCTTCGTCATTAAATTAGCGTTAAACTTTCTTTTGGTTCTATTTAAAGCGTGCGAAACGTTGTTTCCAACCATCGCTTTCTTTCCTGTTAATTCACAAACTCTAGACATCTTCTTGACAGTTTTAAAAGTGTTATTTCTAAACGAGGTGCAAATATACTAATTTTAGAGTATTAAAAAAATATAGACAATTAATTTTTTATAATCTTATTTTGTAATAACTCTAAAGCCTTCGTTACCGTTCTATTGATTACTTTTTCTCTAGGTTGACCAAAGTTAAATTCATGTACTTCAACTTCTTTATCACAGGCAATCGCAATATATACAACCCCTACTTTTTTATCATTTTTATCCGTAGTGGGTCCTGCATTTCCTGTTACAGCCACTGCAAAATTCGTATTAAGTTTATTTTTTGCGCCAATTGCCATCTGTTTTGCTACCGTTTCACTTACGGTTGAATCTGTTTGTATCGCTAGTTCTGAAACCCCCAATAATGCTTGCTTGGTTTCGGCTGTGTACGTAACAAAACTTCCTTTATAATATGCAGAAGATCCCGCCTCAGCAACCAATGTGGCCGCTATTTTCCCTCCTGTCAAACTTTCTGCGGTACTTAACGTTTGTTTTTTACTAACAAGTAACTTTCCTATTATTTTTTCTATAGAATCGCCTTCTTCAACCGAAACAGTGATATCGGACAATAATGCTAGTAACGCTTTTATCCTGTCAGACACTGCTGCTTCTAATACCTGCTTATCATCTCCTTTTGCGGACAATCGCAAACGAACTTTTCCAAAAGAAGGCAAATACGCTAATTTTATATACGTAGGAAGATTTTCTTCCCATTCTGAAATCCTTTCAGCAATAACACTTTCCCCTATTCCATAAGTCATTATGGTTTTGTGAACTATTACAGGAAGTTTAAAGTTTTTCTGTAACCTAGGTAATACTGCTTCTTGCATCAAACCTTTCATTTCATAAGGCACGCCAGGCAACGAAACAAAAACGGTATCATTTTCATAAAACCACATCCCCGGAGCTGTTCCATAATTATTCATTAACAACGTTGCCTTGGAAGGTATTTGTGCTTGGTATTGTTGTACCTCATTAAAAGGATGATTAACCTTCTTAAATAATTTCTTTATAGTATCGATCACTTCAGGATATTCAACAAAGGTTTCGTCACGAAAATATTTAGCGATCGTTTTTTTGGTTATATCGTCTTTTGTAGGGCCTAAACCGCCTGTTATAATAACAACATCTGCCCTACTTTCTGCTTCTTGTAAAGCAGATAAAATATGTGCTTCATCATCCTGAATCGAAGATATTTGATGTACCGATATTCCAATTTTATTAAGTGCACTCCCAATCCACTGTGAATTGGTGTCAACAATCTGACCTATAAGGATTTCATCTCCTATGGTTATAATTTCTGCTTTCAAGTTTTTTTTAACAAATATTTGTCAAATGTATAACTATTTTTTATGAATCTTAATGATATTTTAAAAGTATTTTTACTTACATAAAAAATCGACATGAAAAAACAGTTTGCACTTATTACTGGAGCCAGTCAGGGATTGGGACTGTCTTTTGCTAAAGATTTGGCTAATAGAGGATACAACTTACTTTTAGTTTCATTGCCTCATGAAGGGCTTCAAAATATTTCTAAAGAATTAGAGGATACGTATACTGTAAAAGTCGATTATTATGAAACAGATTTAACATTTAAAAAAAATGTTTTAAATCTCTGCGAGTGGGCAAATAATTATGAATTAGCTATTCTAATCAACAATGCAGGGTGTGGTGGTTCTAAAAAAATAGATGATGCGTCTATTGATTATATTGAAAACATCATTCGTTTGAACATCATTTCAACTTCACTAATAACCAAACTATTAATATCTAATTTATCCAATAGGGATAAGAGTTATATACTTAATGTATCTAGTATGGCTGCCTTTAGTCCGATTGGTTTTAAAACGGTTTATCCTGCTTCTAAAAAATTCATCGATCATTTCTCTCTCGGATTGCGAGAAGAGCTTAAAGACAAAAATATTTCTGTAACAGTGGTATACCCTGGCCCAATGGAAACAAATCCAGAAGTAACGGCTAGAATTGCGAAACAAAGTAATTTTGTTAAATCCAGCCTCGTTAGCTTGAAAGATATTGCGTCTATTAGTATCGAAATGATGTTTCAAAATAAAGAAAGGGTAATTCCGGGAAAACTTAATCAGTTTAGTGAATTTGTATTACGGATGCTCCCTTCTAGAATTTCAATAAAACTTTTAAGTAAGGCAATTAAAAAAGAAGTAGAATTATCATGAAAGTTTTAGTTACAGGTGCCAACGGTTTATTAGCCACCAACGTCATACACATACTTCTTGAAAGAAATATTGAAGTTATCGGTTTTTTAAGAAACAAAAATAGTTTTGCACTGCCCAATCATAAAAACCTAAGCTTATGCACTGGCGATATCACAAAACCTGCTTCGTATATTGAATTACTTTATGATATTGATTGTATTATACATGTGGCTGCGCTAACAAGTCAAAACATTCTTGATTACAATACTTACAAAAAGGTAAACACTGATGCTACGGAGGTATTATTTAGTTATGCAAACAAGCATAAAGTTTCCCGCTTTATTTATGTAAGTACCGCTAATTGTTTTGGATTTGGTTCATTAAAAGATTTAGGAAGTGAAAAGAAACCTATTGCCTATCCATTTTCAAAATCATTATATGCAAAAAGTAAATTGGAAGGGCAAGTTAAAATTTCACAATTAGCGGCTTCAAGCAAACATACAGAATTGGTTGTATTAAATCCAACTTTTATGATTGGAGCTTATGATACCAAACCTAGCTCAGGAAGACTATTGCTTAGTGCATATAATAAAAAAATTATCTTTTATCCTCCTGGTGGTAAAAGTTTTATCAATGTACAGGATGCTGCCGAAGCAGTCGTCAATGCTATTACCTATGGAAAACATCTGAATTGCTATATTCTTTCTGGTGAAAACTTATCTTACTTAGATTTTTATAAAAAAGTAACCCAACAATTAAAGCAGTCTTCTTTTTACATTAAAATTCCTAAGTTTTTATTACTCATATTGGGTTATATTGGTAACATTCTAAGGTTTATTGGAATTAAAACGGATGTATCTAGCATAAATGTAAGGACTTTATGTGTACATAATTTTTATACAAACGCTAAAGCGGTTACGGAACTTAAACTTACACCAAACCCTATCGATAAAGGTATTGCGGATGCCATTAAATGGTTCAATTTAACGTGATATAGTTTGTCACCTATCGTTGAATTTTAGCGCCAAGAAAACATATTTTTAAAACTTAATCTCGAGTTATTTCGTCATTATACTATCCTAAAAGGGATTCTAGTGGGAACAGTACAACAATGATGATATAACTGATAAGGAATGGTTGTTTAAAAAACTACCTCAATTCGAAAATTAAGGTAGTTGACTATTATTTTTCTTACACCAGTCCAAAGTCATTACTTCTAGATATTAACAACATTTAGAGATGGTTTTTACCATATATGTGATTAATTACAAGAGGGGCTTATTCCTCGTTCACAATCGTTATAGATTTTTTTCACACGAGCATAATGTTTTAATACACAATTAGTTTTTGAGTATAATTTATCAAACAATCTGATATGATTATTCTTGTCTCTATAATAAACATCCCTAGGAGTATATTTTAAAACAGGTTTAGCTCCTTTATTATTATCACAAGATGAAATCATATTTGACCACTCGTCAACCGATAAGGGTTTTGACGATAAAGAAGGGTCTATTACATACCATTTTAAATCTGTAGAACAACGCAGAACTGGAGCTACATGATACCTCCACGTTAAACAACATCCATTTGAAGATTTTGTCCTTAAACTAGTTGTACTACTATACGCCCAGATTTTGTATACTTTATACTGAAAATGAGGATACCATTTCTTTATCACTCGAGTCATTTCATGTGCTCTTGCATAACATCCATCTTTCGCATAATCAAAATTAATATACTCATAATCAGAAACATTACTAAACATAGTGGCTAAACGATCTATTGAAGCCTTCCTAAAACCTCTTATGAATCTTTTAGCCGTATTTTTTTCATTAAAAACAGGTAACGTAAATTCTTTTGACCTTTTTATCTTGCTTCGTTTTTTTACATAGGCTTTTAGCTCTTGGTTACTTAATGGTACTATTTTAACAATCTTCATTTCATCGTTATAAACGATCTTTAAAGGATTGTTTTTACTTAATTCTTCTTCAATTTTTTCGAATTCAATAGCTGACTTTTTTAACGACGAAAAAGAAGCATTCATTCCTGCATAAAAATAAAACATGCTATCATCCGTCCCACAATCTGTACATTTTTGAATAATGTCTATTTTAGAAACATTCTCTAATACTGACTTTGTGCTTTCCTCGTTCTTTGAACAAGAAAAAACAATGCTTAAAAATAAAAGTAGGCTCACTACTTTTTGATAAGTAAAATTCATTTTATTTGGTTTTGTATATAGCACCTAAAAGAACTAAAAACCTTTTTTTATTCATATTTTTTTAACCTTATATTATAAATAATGTTTGTGTTTTAACATATTTTATGTTTTTAATGTATTTTTAAATTAAGATTGATGTGTTTTTACCTTAATTAGTTACTCTTTTCATTTCCTGTTAATATAAAACACTTACTGTTAGTTTTTTGCAGACAAACGAACTACATTGT
The DNA here is from genome assembly GCA_947496185.1 of uncultured Tenacibaculum sp. Taxonomy (GTDB): domain Bacteria; phylum Bacteroidota; class Bacteroidia; order Flavobacteriales; family Flavobacteriaceae; genus Polaribacter. Next base: position 235,577 of record CANMCD010000005.1, on the reverse strand, counting down.
CAAAACCTCTTTTACAAAGTAATAATTTCATCCACTTTCCATAACATATGTTGGGTATTTCCGTGTTGTACTATCGTATTATTTTTTGTCAACTGAAAAGACAGGTTATTAATTTTAAACAATTCTTTTGAAAAAATTACCTCAATAATTATTATCAAGGTAATTTACTTTTTCTCTTAGTCCGTTATCGTTACTAGCTAAAAAAACTAGCGGTAGTAATCACATATAATTAACTATATTAAAAACACTTAGCACTAATTATTTTTAATATAATTTTGTGAATTATAATAAATATTAATGTAATCATTAATGAAGGAAATAGGGCAAAAAATGGAGATAAATTCACTCCTAAATCATTTTTGTATAGCAATTCCTTTTGACGATCATTTTGTTCATTTAATTCAAATATTCCATCATTGTCTATATCATAACTCATAAGCTCTAATTGATCTATGTAGTCTACTATGAAGACACTTAATAAAAGTATAAAATAACACGTTAAAAAAACAGATACAAACAAGAAAATACGTTTACGACTTTTTATATACTTTTTTAGAAAAAAAAGAAGAATAAAACTTGTTAGTATAATTATAGTTATAATATGGTGTTTAATTTCCATGTTTATTAATGATTTCTGAGGTCAAAAGGAATACCGCTTCATTTGTTCCACCATTCCAGTTCTTCTAACAAATATAATACCTCCTTTTGATGAAGGCTTATCCTTTTTGAAACTTTCAATGGTAGTTTACTTTCTTCTTACTTGTACCTGTTACTAACTAAAAGAAGCTATCGGTTACTTTGAATTTGATACCTAGCTACGTCAAGGATTATTTATTACATAAACTGAAACCATCCTCAGCGTAATAAGGGTCTCTTATATGGTTTTTAATAATTGAATCTTTATATTTGAATGTAAATATTTTACTTTTAAACTCTTCTGATGATTTCTGAATTCCTAAGAAAAAAGTATTACTATCCTGCATTATTAATATTATCCTTTCATTAGTAGAAAAAGAAGGTATATTTTTTTTTGAACAATATTCTTTTAATTTCTGATTATAAAACATCGAAACACCAATAAAAGTTTCTTTATCTAGAGAAAACCTTATATATAACGAGTCTTTAGAAACTTCTTCAATCCGAAACCCATTTATGTGGGATACTTGTGTTCTTTTACAGCTTCCCTCATAACTATATACATTCCCCAATAAAGATTTACATTCTTGAGAAAAACACGAGTTCAAAGTCAGCATTGATACCATAACAACTAAACTTTTAATTTTTGACATAACTCCCTTTTTTTTAAATTCCCAACACGATATAAAACAACTCCCCCGCTCCCACTAGTTTTCAAAACTAGTGACAGTTATGAGTAAGAAAGCACAATCATCTTTGTATAAAACCAATTTTATCTATTTCTAAAACTGTATCATCATCTTGAAAATTCCTTGTACTGGAATATTTCCAATCTTCTTCATTGATTACCAAACCACTTTGCACTGGGTTATTATGAATATAATCTATCTTTTGCTTAATCACTTCTATACTCCATAATTCTATTGGTTGATTATGATGTTGCCAAAACTGATACTGCTTAGTCGTTGCATTCTTCTTTCCTGTTCGTTCGAACATCCATAACAACCATTCTTTTCTACTCTCTTGTTGATTGTTTTTTATACATTCTATTAGTTTCTTAGAGGTATGTCGTTTATAATCTCTTAATAATTCTAATGGCTTTGCTAAAGATGAACGAAAAATAAAATGTACATGACTCGGCATAAAACAATAACAATACAACTCCATTCCTTTTTCTTTTCTACAATAACTTACACTATTGGATAATACATCAAAATAGACTTGACGTGTAAATACATCAATCCAATTTACCGTAGCAAAACTTACAAAATATAACCCCTCTGAATTGTAAAATTTATAATTTCTACTCATAACAATACTAAAATACTAAAACTACAATTATCTAAAATTAAGATAGCTCTTGTATTTATTATTATATCGTGTGGCTTACTCTTGACCGCCACTAATTAAAAACTAGCGGTAGCCATTACTTTTAATTTGATAATCTAGCGGCATCAAGGGAGGCTTTCAATTTAATTTTTAAGATATTATCAATCATCAGGTTCTAATGTAGCCAGTATTTCCGCCAACCTATCTTTAACAGGTTTAGGAACTACATTTTCCGCTCGAACCAACTCCATCATAAATGAATACCCTTCTTCTGATATTTTCATATTATGAGCAGACTTAACTATCAACTCATAAAAATCATCATCAATCTCAATCTCATATTCATACAATTGAGTAATTATTGTATCAAAGGCAAGACCATATTCTCTGTTCTCTAAAAGTTCTGTTGAGTTATTAATATCAACATCCTCTAAACCTAATTCTTTGGCTGCCTCGATTAGGGCAGAAATTATCTTCTTTGTATTCATTATCTAATTGGGAATGCGGTAATGATTTCACTATGAGTATTGATTACCCTTATTTTTAAGCCGTTGTAATATCCTTCAGTTACGAATCGAACAGGCTGACCACTTCGAGTAAACATAGCCCCAGCTCTACCAGTCTGTTGTATCCAAGGGTTACTTGTCACTACTTCAGAAACACCATTCATGATTTTACTATTACTCCAAGTAGCAGGGAACATACTTTTCTTTCCTGTTAGCCCATTCATGAAGCTTTTCGCACTGCCAAACCAAGCGTGACCACCGCCAGTTGCATCCCCTGCAATAATATGAGCTGTTCTCGACTTGCTTGCTAAGTTTACATAGTTACTCCCCCTAGCGGCATTAGGAAACAAAGACTTAACAGCCTTAGCTCCCGATTTAATCAACTTTGGAGCAACTCTATACGCACTGCGGGAAAGCGCAAAAACTTCACCAACACCTCCAGTTACTACAAATATAGTAACTTCTGCAATAGCTCGTGTAACTTCATGGTTATAAAAATTACGTCTACTTCTGTATACCGCTTGTTTAACGTAATCGGGTGAGGTCTGAATCTCAAAAACTGCGTCATATTCAACACTAGTCATCATTAAGTCTCCTGTAGTGACATATGATCCTGAATTTGTATCATCAATGCCCTCAGAAAAAGCATCTTTCATATTTTGAGAAATACTCGTATCGTCTTGTTGCCAATTATCTGCATACAAACCTAGCATACCTCCAAGAGCACTAACGGCAAATGTTCCATTAGTCCATGCCGCTGAAGCTACAGTAAAACTAGCTCCTCCTATATTAGTTCCAGCACTGACAATTAAACTCATTTTCCCTGCAGCAATCATTTGTCCTCCAACGGCTCCTAATAATGCTCCTATACCTATTCCTAGCCAAGTATCAGCATTTTGATACTCCCAGTTAAAAGGATTTAGATCTTTATTAGCTACTGCACCACCAATATAACCGCCAATAACAGCACCAATGGCAACCGCTAACCAAAATATTTCCCCACTAGGGTCGGTAAACTTTAATGGGTTATTCCAAACATACCCAAAACGATTAAAGCTTTGTGTACTATACGGTTCTTGGATATAATTATCAGGAGATAAAAAACGTCCTAACTTTGCATCATATATACGACCGTTCATATGTATCAACGCAACATCCACAAAATGTTCATGACCTGTGTACCCTCTATTCAGTAAAGTAGTATCATAGGTAAAGGTAATCTCACTTTCCAAGCGTTTAAAGCGATCCACCTCACCCCAAGCACCAAATTGACGCTGCTCAACTACATTTGCACTGCCATCAGTGATAGCTAAGATGCTATTTAAGTAATCTCTGTGCAAATAATGATACCCACTAGTTTTACCTGTAGCAGATTGGCTTACATACACTACAGGAGCACTATAGGCATCTCCACCGATATACGTTAAAAACTTAACATTCCCTTGACTATCTTTTTCAATTTCCACAGGAGAAATTGCGGAATAATGTTTTTGATACCTACGCTCTAACTTGCTTTCTTGATTTCCTCCATAGTACGCATGACTTCTATTTTGTAAAATACCGTAGTCAAAATCTACCCTTGCTTTATTTTCAACAGCTATTGAAATAGGCTTTTTGAAGGCATTATAGGTAATTTTTTGAAGCGGATGGTTCTGATAATGCAAATCCCCTCTTTTATTTAAAGAAACATCTTTAAGGTGGTACGAAGTCGCATCCTTATAATTATAATCTCCAACTTCAGAATTTACCTTTATACGTCCTCTGGTATCGTATTCCTGATTACGCGTAACCGAACCAGCAATATTGGTCAAACGATCTAAATTATCATACGTAAAGGATTCATTCCAAGCAAAATTATTGTTTTTCCTACTGTTTAGGTTGCCTCTAACGGCATTAAAATCATATGCTAAATCCAGTGCAACGGTAGGGGTATCAAGGGGAGTTTGATCTAAAATACTTTTTGTAAAACCAAAAGCATCATAAACTCTCTTTTTAACCATACCATTACCCAAATGAATCTCTTTAGCTTGACCACGAGCATTCACCTCTTTAATTTTCCACAACGAATTATTAGTATTAAAATCTCTTATTTCCGTTAAAACTCCAGAATTAGCATCGTATATGTTTTTAACCTTAACAATACTTTGTTTTTCTGCTGCTGTTTCAGACTTTAGTACCTTACTTGTATAGGTTTCTGAAGATACCCTACCATAAGCATCATGAGCTATTTTGTATTCAAAGCGTGCTTTTCCATTTTCTTCGATGGTCGTTTCAGGTCTATAATAACTATCATAGGTATAACTGTAAGAATAATCTTCATGAGTACGAGCATTAGAACCGTTAATAGAAGTAAGTAGTTTACTAGTAGTGTTATATTGGTAATTAAGAGTAATATCCGTATGGTCTCCTTTGATTTTCTTCGTGTTTATTTTTCCAAAATTATCATAGGTATATGTAGTTTTTCCTTTAGGGGTAGTTTCCTCTAAAACCTCTCCAATACTATTGTATTTATAGGTATAAGTACCTGCCGAAGGATCGGTTAATTTCTTTTTTCTTCCCCAATTGTCGATTTCGGTTTCAACTTTGTGCGTACCGTAATTGGCAGCCTTCATTACCCCATTTCCATAATAGGTATAAGTAATAGTTCCCCCTGGGTCTTGCATTTTAACAATATTACCAGCCCCATCTTTGGTAGTGATTACCGTTTTGGTACCATCATCCACAGAAGTTGTCAAGCCATTGTAAGTTATAGAAGCCACCAGTCCGTTAAAACTAGTTTTATTGTCGACACGTCCTTCTGCATCATAATAGGTCGTATTCCATTGGGTAGGCGAGCTAAAATAGGGTTCACTTTCTTTATGCAGCTTTCCTGTTACGTCGTATTCAAAGCTTTTATAAATCCACTTATTATTGACACCTAAGGCACCACTTTTAACTACCCAACCAAATGCATTGTATTCTTCAATTTCATCAGCTCCTTGTGGATAGTCAGTGCTCTTTTTTAAACCACCTCCTGCTATATTTTCATAAGAAAAGGTAGTGGTTTTATTTAAGTAATCTTTTTCAGAAATAAGGCGATTCCAACCATCGTAACTATAAGTGCTGGTATGACCAAAAGGATTTGTTATAGATTTTAGATTTCCAAAATCATCATAAGCAGTAAAAGAAGTTTTAAGTCCTTCAATATCCATAGACGTCATTAAAAATCGTCCATCAGCAGAATAGGTATGACTTTCCGTTCTAGCGGTCAATCCACTGGGGGTTAATTTTTTTTCAGTGACATTACCAAAAACATCGTAGGTAAATTCTTCAATGTTCCAATTGGTATTGTTTCCTTTCACTTTCTGTTGTTGAAGAAGGTTATTGGTATAATTATATACTTCTTGTGTCGTAAAGGAGTTTCCGCCTAAAGTATTGATTTGGGTTTTGTCTTTAATTCTTCCAATATGGTAATTTTCATTAGTAACAGTACTATTATTATAATAGTTATAGGATATCTTTTGACTCCCTCCGTTAAAAGTGGTATGTTCAATTAAAGGATTATTAAAAGCATCATAGGAAATGGTTTTAGTGGTGGTTACTCCACTCAACTTATCGTTTATGTAAGTTTTAATTGGGAGTCTTGTAAACACCTTATTACTTGCCAAGGAAGTACTATAGGTATTGGTAGTTTTCGACAAATAATTACGGGTATCGTAGGCATTATAACCAACAAATTGTGCTAAGATCGCCCCTCTTTTTTTGGGATCGTGTTTAGTAATTGTCCATAGAGTACCCACGTCATCTCCGTACCAATTGGTTCTTTTGGTTTCTAAGAACCCTTGAAAACCTAGGTAGATATTCGAAGTAGCTCCATGGTATTTAAAATCTTGATAGCGTGTTTTACCTGCTCCTGTTTCAGTAAGTTTTTTTACTAATGAAAAAGAAGGGGTTGTTTTTATATTAATAAATGGATATTCTTGAGAGGACGCCCAAGAATATGGTGAATCATCTTGTAGGTGTTCAGCAGGAACCATTTTACCATAATCAATCTTGCTAGTCACCCCATTATTATTAACACCTCTTAATAAGACATCTTGTTTGTGATCCTTAGCAAAGGTATGCATATAAATTTTACCATATGAAATATAACCGTACTCTAAATTACCATTGGTTCGATTAGCTTCTAAGGAAATAGGAAAGCCATATTTCCCTACCACTGTGTCTTCTTCAGAATTTGTACTTTCAGAACCTTCATAACCTCTTTTAGCATGAAAATTAGGCAAAAGACCGCTAGAATTATGTGTATTTGCAAAAAGCTTAATATTTTCTTTATTACTTACCAATACATCCGACTCCAACACTGTCCTCCTAGTAAAACTCATATTATGAAAAATCAAATCCGTTTTACCATCGGCATTAATATCCTGAGCCGTATATCGGTATTCATAATCGGTGTAATGCTTGTATCCATGATTTTTTCTGTAATCTTTAATCCAAGTAAAATCTAGACTTTTATTTGCTTTGTAATACGCCTTTCCTTTGGAGATAAAAAACTTCCATACTTTAGTCTTTTCAGCTGTTGGGGTTACAAAATCGGTTTTACCATCCCCGTTATAATCCCCTAAAAGAAAGGGACTATTGTTCAACCTAATATTGATATCGGTTTCTATATGTAATAAAATTAACTTATTGCTATCATTTAAGGTATAGATATACAGCTTCCCTTCTTTAAAGTGATAAAGATCCTGTTTCCCATCTCCATTATGATCGGCAACCAATATTTTATCTTTAGAACCTATTCCAGCCTCCAGATACCCCGCTTTATTGGCAAAGTTTTCTGTTAAAGTCCGTTTTAGATTTATAAAATGTGTAAGAGTGGTATTTGTATTCTTTTCCCAGCTTCTACACTCGCAACAATTCAACTTATCATAATCTTCAGAATTAGGAGTATCTTGATCAGAAGTATCCCCATGTTCCGGATTTTCTTCTGGTTTTTCGGGGTTTACATCATCACAATGAGTCCAATAACAGTTACTTTCAGTATATTGTTCCTCTAGTGCAATAACATCTGTTAAACCGTCACCGTTAAAATCTCCTGAAATATATCTCATAGGAACTGTTACCTTATCCACATCTCTAGGATAAGCCCCCATCTTAGCTTCAAAATTTGCCCCTTTTTCTACTGTAAATCCTGGTTTTAAAATAATATTCTTACTTGCTTTATAAACACCATACCCCCCTGTTTTTATATTATTAGTAGCTGTGATGGTGTTCGCTAAGGGTTGAAAAATATCATTATAACCAATAGGGTCTTTAATATTTAGATGATTGTCTTTATAATGGTTGCTATTTTCACAGCCTAATTGGTAATTGTATGTTGGAACCTCCCAAAACTTATCATATTGGTAAATAAGGGAAGAAGAAGATTCTGCAAAAGTTCTAAATCGAATAATACCATTAGATTTTTCTGAATGAGCAAACCCATTAACTATAGTTATTCCTTGTTGGGTTAATAGCTTATTATTATGAGAAAGAATTACACTTGAAAATATGTCATCAAAACTCGTCTTTATAGTATAAGCAAAACTATTTTTATTATTCAAATCTCCATGAACATGAATTTCATCTTTTTTTTCTTTATCGTAGTAAGCTATATCCGTTTTCCCATCGCCGTTATAATCTCCTACTATTACCCCATTATCTCTAGTATCAAAATAAGGTTTTATAGGAGTTTTAACCCTACTTTTTATATAAGAAGAAGTGTCTTCGTAAGAGAATGATATTGGGTTTAAATACTTTTCTAAAGCGTTATATTCTGTAACTGTTTTTAAACGATTATATCCTAATGAAGTCTTATCATGTATCAATACATATTTTCGGTATTGTTTAGCGTTCGTACTAACCTTAATACTCTCTAGTAGATGAGTTCTTTTAAAAAGCTCTTCTCCTATATAAATATTTTCGGAGCGATCTCTATTGGTATAGGTAAACTCAATTAGATTCATTGGAGAAGTTCGATTAATTTTTCCACCGTATTTGATGTTTTTTATACTTAATAATCCATTATCAGATTGATAATTATAATCGATATAATTCCCTTGCGAGTCTTGCCACCTAAAGATAGCCCATTCAAGCCTACTTCTTGAATTACCTCCATTTCCATACCAAGCTCTAGAGCCATTAGGATAATATACTACAAAATAAGAAGGACCATAACTTCTCCCATAAGGAGAACTTCCATAAGCTATTACTTTTATATTTGAGTAACTTTCCGTTTGGTATACCGAACCATTAGCTCCATAAGTTCCAGATTTTAAAATCAATCGTTGTCCGTCCAATGAAAAGCGATCGTCATTAAAATCGATATTCCCGTGTTTATTGTCATGATATTTGGTTGTAGAAAGTCTACTTATAGTAGATAAGCCTGTTAGGTTCCATCCCCATCCAACTAAACCATCCGAGCCTTGGCTACTGTAAGTAATTCCTATACTAGGTACTACGTCTTTTATCCCCGGAGGCACCATGATAGGTATCGCATAATTTGCCGCTCCTGTAAGCGATACCGACAAACTACCTGCGGTACTACCTGCTTCTGAACTGGTTTTGGCGGCCGTATTAGAAGCAGGTTGTAAATAATCCAATTGTTCTGTAGGAGAATTTTTACTATTCGATAATTCATTGGCAGTTACTTCGGTTTTGATTGTACGTCTGGTAACACTAAATACTTCTGCGTTAGGGGTGTTTTTTTCTGTAGTTTCTTGTCCCCTTAAAAAATGAATTCCAGCAAATAAGAACACTAAAAGTGTCAACAAATTATTTTTCATAATGTCAATTTTCTATTTTTTGATAATTTTTTTCGTGATTGAGGTTCCTTTATTGGTATGTATATGTAAGAAATAGACTCCTGAAGCCATTTCTGAAAAATCGAATTGAAGCTCTTTTTTTAATCCAAAATCCTTAATTAAAATAGAAGCAGTATTGTAAAGCTTAACCGAAAGACTATTTTCAATAAGTTTTTCTTCAAACTCAAAAGTAACGATACCCGAAGTTGGATTCGGATATATACGAATAGCATCTAAGAAGTCATCAGACAACTCATTCGTAGTTTTTGTAGTAACACTTTGTTGCTTTCTTTTACGAGCAGTTCTTGCTCTATCTGGCGAACATGTAGCAGGGTCATCACAATAAAAAGTTTGTGTTTGGTTTGATGCGGTATCATAGGTTACTATCAACTTTGCATGCTCATTTATTTTTAGTAACGCATCAATTGACGGTTCTTTTCCATTAATAGGATCAATACGTGGTTCATAAAAATATTGCCTATCCAATGTATTGGTATCATAGTACAGATAAGAACGATGCTTTACAGAAGTTACCGTGTTTTTTAACTTGAAATCGGTAATAGACCTTACTTTTTCTCCTGTTGCTCCATCGTAAATACCACCGATATGAGTTGTTCCAGTATGACTACTTTTATGAACATAACCAACAACCAAATACCACCTATTAAGTTTCGGCAAATCTCCGTACCAAAAATAAGGATTACCATTGTAGGTATTGGTAAGTGTTAAGGAGCCTGTGTTGTTTGCATAAAACCCTAAATAGGACGATCCATGGTTAGAATTTGTCTTTTTCAACCAAACACTAAAACGATAGGTTGTGTTGTGGTCTATGTTATGCCAATCGGTATTCCAGCCTCCATCAGCTCCGCTTATTTCGTCGGGTTTGGCTTCCCATAAAATAACCTCTTCTCCTACATGGTTTTTCCCGTTAACTCTCGAATTTTCTGAAGTAGCACCGTTAGATGTGTATCCAATAGCAACACTTTCTTTAGGATTCCATGAATCCGTATTAAGAAGATTTTGTGTAAATAGGACGTATGAATTGGTCATAGCTATGACCATTAAAAGTAGCAATCTTACCTTCATAGAAATTTGGTTTAAAATAAGAAAACAAATATATAGGTATCTTAAGTAACCTACCTAAGGTTGTTTAAATATAAACACATAAATAATAAAGTCTTAATTAAGTATTTTTAGATTGTTTAATTCTACAACTAACCTGTTTTTTAAACCATCTATACTCCTATTAAAAAACTTTTAAACTACTTTACCTTAACACGAAACGCCTCTTTCCCTTCGAGCACTCCCACTAAAACATCATTTTCAACTACCTTCCCAACCCCTGCAGGGGTTCCTGTAAAGATAATATCGCCTTTTTTCAAGGTAAAAAACTGCGAAACATAACTAATAAGTTCATCCACTTTCCACAACATATGTTGAGTATTTCCATCTTGTACTACCGTATCATTTTTAGTCAATTGAAAAGACAGATTATTAATTTCAAACAATTCTTTTGGAAAAAACTCACCAACAACCGCACTCCCATCAAAAGCCTTCGCTTTTTCCCACGGCAATCCCTTTTCCTTACAAGCCGCTTGCATATCTCTCGCAGTAAAATCAATCCCCAAACCTACTGTATCATAGTACTTATGTGCAAATTTTGGAGCAATATGCTTTCCTACTTTATTGATCTTTACCAGTACCTCTACCTCATAATGAATATCCTCTGAAAAAGGAGGAATAAAAAAAGGCATTTTTTTAGGTAAGATTGCCGAATCTGGTTTTAAAAAAACAACAGGATTCTCAGGTTTTTCATTGGCTAATTCTTCAATATGCTTGGCATAATTACGCCCAATACAAATAATTTTCATGTTACTATCTCAATGTGAAGTTTGTATGCTTATTCTTTATTTATCTTAAAAATCCACGACTACTTACGCAGAAATACTAAGAACAAAGGCTATGGAATCCATTTTTTCTCGAAATTCGGCTTTCTCTTTTCAAGAAAAGCATCCCTACCCTCTTTTGCCTCATCTGTCATATATGCTAAGCGTGTTGCCTCCCCTGCAAACACCTGCTGTCCAACCATTCCATCATCAGTTAAATTCATCGCAAACTTGAGCATTTTTATAGAAGTGGGTGATTTTGCCAAAATCTCTTGTGCCCATTCATAAGCCGTTGCCTCCAACTCGTCATGAGGAATCACTGCATTTACCATCCCCATCTCATAGGCCTCCTGTGCTGAATAATTTCTTCCCAAGAAAAATATCTCACGAGCTTTCTTCTGTCCGACCATTTTCGCTAAATACGCCGAACCATATCCCGCATCAAAAGAAGTTACATCGGCATCCGTCTGCTTAAAAATCGCATGTTCTTTACTTGCCAAAGTCAAATCACACACTACATGCAAGCTATGTCCGCCACCTACAGCCCAACCCGGCACTACACAAATGACAGCCTTTGGCATAAAACGAATCAATCGCTGTACTTCCAGAATATTCAATCGATGGTAACCATCTGTTCCAACATATCCTTGATGGCCTCTTGCTTTTTGATCGCCACCCGAGCAAAAACTCCAAACGCCGTCTTTCGTCGAAGGTCCTTCTGCAGAAAGCAACACCACTCCTATAGAAGTATCTTCGTGTGCATCTTTAAAAGCATCTAATAATTCACTCGTAGTATGAGGTCGAAATGCATTTCTAACATTGGGTCTATTGAATGCAATTCTCGCTACTCCATTGTATTTCTTATAAGTAATATCTTCGTATTCTTTTACAATTTTCCATTGAGGTGTTGCCATAATGTATTTACGATTTTATCTAGTAGCAGCAAAAATAACACAATAACTTTATTTTCTTTTTTTATATTTGAAATTCATAAATAAATCCCTTATGAAGAAACTCTCATTTTTACTTATAGTATTCTTAGTTTCTTTTTCTTACGCACAAGAAGTCGTAGAAAAAACCATTGAATCGAAAGAATTAAAAAGAAGTCAAAGTATTAAAATCTATATACCTGAGAATTATAAAAAAGATTTAGTTGCTAACTATCCCGTAGCCATTGTCTTAGGAGATGAATACTTATTTGACCTCTATGTTGGGAATGCCAAATTATTTGCCAACGTAGACAAAGCCCCCAGACAAATCGTAGTTGGAATAGACATGGATTATACCTACGCTCAAGACGTATCTATAATACCAGCCACCAATCTATTAACCAAACACGGTCTTAGACTTTATGATTTTATAAAATATGAACTCATAAGCTATATCGAGAAAAACTTTAAAACTTCTCCGTTTATGACCATCGTTGGAGAAGGAAAAGGTGCTAATTTCATTACACATTTCCTAAAAGAACCGCAACCCATTTTTAATGCCTACATCTGTGCCACACCAGAATTTGGTCAATTTGCAAATCCAATTATAAAATCTTATACATTGCAACGACTTGGTGCTATTGACAACTCATATTTTATCTATGCAAGTAATGCTCAGAAACACACTTCAGAAGAACTTTACAATAGGTTTAACGAGATTGGCACGCACTTATCGTCACTTGAAGCTAAAAATGTAGACATCACTTTTGATAAATTTAAAAATGCGCCAAGCTTTTTATCCATCATCGGTGAAACCATTCCAAGAGCATTTACACGAATGTTCGCGCTCTACAGCCGAATCACCCAAAAGGAAATAGAAAGCACCGTCAAAGACCTAGAACCACTAGAAGCTATAAAATATTTAGAAAAAAAATATCAAGACATTCAATACCTATACGGATCAAATTTAAACGTTCGACTTGATGACATCTATGCCATCGAAGGTATTGTAATTGACAAACAAAATGGAGATTACTTACGTGTTTTGGGTGACTTTGTAGCAATAAAACACCCCGACCTACACCTTGGAGATTATTATATCGGAAAATATTATGAGATCAGTGAAGATTATGAAAAGGCAGACTTCTATTATAAAGCAGCATACGGTAAAATGAATCCATCAGATCCGAACACCAATGATTTTTATGAAAACATCCTCAGGGTAACAACACAACTGGAAAAACAAAGAGTAGAAGAAAACGCTCCTTCTGAAGATCAAGAAACACCATCAGAAGAAGAAACTACACCTGAAAATAACGAAGAACAAAATGAGGAAGAAGACGAAGAATAAAACCTTATTTTTTAAGTTCTATTCGATCTTCTTTTAACACAATTAATTTTCGTTTATACAAACTACCAACAGCTCTTTTGAATGCTTTTTTACTCATCTGAAGATGAAATTTAATGGATTCAGGAGAGCTTTTGTCTGTCAGTAATAAAAAACCATTCTTCTCTAACTTCGAAAGAAGCTTTTCGACATCACTATCAATAACATTTTTAAAACCCTGCGGTTGAAGCGACACATCAATTCTCTTATCTTCTCTAATTTTCTTGACATACCCCTCAACTTCCATTCCTTCTTCTAACTCAGTAAAAACCTCATTGTTATACAACAAACCTTCTTCACTTTGATTGATTAAAACAGTATATCCCAAATCGGTTCTAACGCCAATAATCAACGCTACCTTATCCCCTTCTTTTAAATCTGTCATAAACTTTTAAAATATTTTTTTAATATATCATCATTTACATCCGCTGGTGTAAACACCTCTAAAATCCTTGGACGGTCAGATACTTCATAAAAAGTAGTAACCTCCGTTATTAATTCGGCTAAATTATGTACCGCTGCATATTCAAAATTATGCATTTTAGCCAAATGCACTGCTGTTAATGCATGTGGTGTTTCAAAATAAGGCAACGCATTGGTACTGCTAGGTCCTGGAATAATTTTAAAGATACCTCCTCCTGAGTTATTAATAATAATTACCCTAAAGTCATTAGATATATAATGATTCCACAAGGCATTACTATCGTAATAAAAACTAATATCGCCTGTGACCAAAACAGTAGGTGTATTCGATACCAAAGCTGCACCAATAGCAGTACTGGTACTTCCATCAATACCACTCGTTCCTCGATTACAAAAAACGCGTAAGGTCGAATTTACATCAAATAATTGCGAATATCGGATCACAGAACTATTACTCAATTGCAATTGATACCTATTGGGTATACTTTTTAAAACCTCACCAAAAACCTGTAAATCAGAATAAGGAATCGCTTTAAAAAACTTTTGATGCTGTATATGTCGCTCCTGCTTAACAGCTATCCATTTTTGTTGATAGCTTCCTTGACTTTTTTTAATTACCTGCAAAAGAAAACGTTTAAAAAAAGTAGAAGGAGATTCCTTTATATATTCTGACAAACAAAAATAAGTATCCAAGGATCGAAGCTCGTCAATATGCCAATGCTGTTTCGGCGTATACTTTCTCAAAAACTGCTTAATCCGTTTAGAAACTACCATTCCGCCTAACGTAACTAAAATATCTGGCTGAAGTGCTGTAAATTCGTCTTCCGATAAAGGCGTAATTAATTTATCTATGGAGTTTATGATCAACGGATGATGAATATTAGAGGTCGTTTCGGTCATAATTAACACCGTCGGATCCTTAACCAACTCCAAAACAACTTCCTGTAAATCTGCTGACGGATAATTCTCCCCAATTAAAATCAGTTTTTTTTCAGCATTATTCCACAATGAGCATAATACCGCATCTTTTGTTTTATGGGTATTCATCACTGGTTTTTGTACCATTGGAAATTTAAAACTCGTCAATACTTCAACTGTTTCATACAAAGGTTCATCAAACGGTACGTTAATATGTACAGGTTCTTTTTTACTAATCGCAGCTCTTAATGCTTCTGATATCTTTTCTGTATTGGCTTCCAATTGGGCTTCCTCATCAACTAAATTTGCTGTATATCCTATATGATTTACAAATACATTTTCTTGTCGTATTGTTTGCCCATCCCCTATATCAATTAAATGTTTCGGTCTATCTGCTGAAATAACCACCAAAGGTATCTTACTATAAAATGCTTCCGAAATAGCAGGATAATAATTAAGTAA
Source organism: uncultured Tenacibaculum sp. (assembly GCA_947496185.1). Classification (GTDB taxonomy): domain Bacteria; phylum Bacteroidota; class Bacteroidia; order Flavobacteriales; family Flavobacteriaceae; genus Polaribacter. The sequence goes on along the minus strand of CANMCD010000005.1, from coordinate 220,277 downwards.
AGCAGAGCCCGAAGTACAAAGTACAGCAACTGGCTTTTGCTTTTGTTGTGCTATTCCTAGCGCAAAAAATGCAGCAACCCTTTCATCAACAACACTATACGTATTTATAGTGGGATGATTGTAAAAACCTACCGTCAAGGGCGCATTTCGAGATCCCGGTGATATCACAACGGTATCAATTCCAAATTGACTACAAGCAGCAATAACCAATTGGGCTATTTTTTTTTCAGGATACATACATTCAATTTATAAACAGCATTTCTTTTTCCTTATGACTTTCTTCGATTCAATTTTTACCCATACAATGTATTTAAACGTGGTTATGGCAATTTAATACACAATTCGGACAATACTATTTGAAATAATTACAATAATTTCAAAATACGTATATAAGAAAAAAGCCAGAAACTTGAAAAGCATACAACCTTCCCTATTCTGACTTTTTTATATATAATTAGGTTTCTAGTTTCCTTTCTTATAATCTGCTAAAAACTTCTCCAACCCTATATCGGTTAATGGATGTTTTAACAAACCTGAAATAGCACTTAACGGCCCTGTCATCACGTCCGCACCAATTTTTGCACAATCAATAATGTGCATAGTATGACGAACAGAAGCAGCTAATATTTGTGTTTCAAACAAATAGTTATCATATATCTCACGAATTTCTGTAATCAAATTCAAACCATCTGTAGAAATATCGTCCAAACGCCCGATAAAAGGAGATACATACGTTGCCCCTGCTTTCGCTGCTAACAATGCTTGTCCAGCTGAGAAAACAAGAGTTACATTTGTTTTTATTCCTTTATCAGAAAAATACTTACACGCTTTTACACCGTCACCAATCATTGGCAATTTAACCACTATTTGTGGATGCAAGCTAGCCAACGCTTCTCCTTCTCTTACCATTCCTTCAAAATCCGTTGCTATAACCTCAGCTGAAACATCTCCATCAACAATTTCGCAAATAGCTTTGTAATGATTAATGATATTAGCTTCACCCGTGATTCCTTCCTTTGCCATTAATGAAGGATTGGTCGTAACTCCATCTAAAATTCCTAAGGCTTGTGCTTCTTTAATTTGCTCAAGATTTGCCGTATCAATAAAAAATTTCATCTATCTATGTTTAAGTTGTGTTATCGTGGTTATTTGCTGCGAATTTACAACTTATAATGATTCATCAAGAGTTTTTCATAAATTTTATCGGGTAAAATTCGTTTTAGTACTATCGAAAATTTCTCCATAAAACCGCCAACCTTATAATGTATCTTTGGCTTCTTAGTCAGTATGATATCATGTACTTTCTTTGCCAGAATTATCGGATCAGCTCCCGTATCTACATGAGCATCCATTAAAGCTAGGTTTTTGGCATACTTTTCTTTATACGCTGAATGCTCATAAACAGGTGTATGATACCTTCCAGCAGCTATGTTGGTAACAAAGTCTCCAGGAGCTACATTTACAACCTTAATACCAAAACTTTTAACTTCCATACTTAAAGCCTCCATCGTCAATTCGAGAGCCCCCTTACTTGCTGAATATATACCTCGAAAAGGCAATCCCATATAAGCAGCTATAGAAGTAGTATTAATAATTAACCCTGCTTTTTCTTTTCTCATAACGGGTAACACTTCCTTAATCATATCAATTACCCCAAAGTAATTGGTGGCAAAATTTAATTTCATCTCATCCGTTGGAGTGTCCTCAATCGCCCCTGTTATACCTCTTCCCGCATTATTGATCAATACATCTATTTTTCCTTCTCTTTTGACCACTTCTGCAACCAACCTTTTTATTGAAGAAAGATCGGTTACGTCTAATGCTAATAGTGAAAAAGGAACCGTTACTTTTTCTGGATTTCGGCTGGTTCCATATACTTTATAGTTTTTTTCGTGTAAATAAACCGCTATTGACTTCCCTATTCCTGAAGAAGCTCCCGTAACAAGTACTACTTTTGACATCCTAAATTATTTTATACAAATATCTAAAAGATTTAAAAAAAACAAAAAATTGCAAGCACTTTCCTTAGGGCACTATACCAAGTATATTTAGCCGTATTAATAAAAGAATTTAGCTATATTAGCAAACCTTTTCCATAACGATTCTAACAAATGTGTAAAAAATTACTTTTAAACACTTTATCCCTTTTTTTAAGTATTGGATGTTTCGCTCAAACGTCGCTTTTTGAGCATACGAAAACGTTTTCGAGGCAAGATTCTTTGAGAGGAGCTATTACTCCCGAACGTTCTTGGTGGGATTTATCGTATTATCATCTAAATATCTCCGTGAATCCTGACAAAAAATTCATAAAAGGACATAATAAAATTGTTTATAAAGTTTTAAAGCCTGCTACGGTACTACAAATTGATTTACAACCTCCTTTAAAGATTACCAAAGTAACCCAAAAAGGAAAAGAATTAACCGTAAAATCAGAAGGTAATGCACATTTTATACATTTAGAGAATCCCCAAGCAAAAAATGACACAAACTCGTTAAACGTTTATTATGAAGGACATCCAAAAGAAGCCATAAATGCTCCTTGGGATGGTGGTTTCTCTTGGAAAAAAGACAAAAATGGACATCATTTTGTAGCCACCTCCTGCCAAGGACTAGGTGCTAGTGTTTGGTGGCCTAACAAAGATCATATGTACGATGAAGTAGATAGTATGGCCATTAGTGTTACTGTACCCAAAAACCTTACAAATGTATCCAATGGAAGACTTCGAAACGTTGAACATCATGATAACAACACCGCCACCTTTCATTGGTTTGTCAAAAATCCAATCAACAATTACGGAGTAAATGTGAATATTGGTGACTATGTGTGTTTCTCTGAAAAATACCAAGGAGAAGGAGGTGAATTAGATATGGTGTATTATGTATTACGAGATAATTTACGCAAAGCTAAAAAGCAATTTAAAGATGCTCCTAAAATGATGAAAGCTTTTGAACACTGGTTTGGAAAATATCCTTTTTATGAAGATAGCTTTAAATTAGTTGAAGTACCCTATCTAGGTATGGAACACCAAAGCTCCGTTACTTACGGAAATCAATACCAAAAAGGGTACAAAGGAAGCGACTTATCAGCATCTGGCTGGGGATTAAAATTTGACTTTATCATCATTCACGAAGCAGGTCATGAATGGTTTGCCAATAACATCACGAATAAAGACATTGCAGATATGTGGATTCATGAGAGTTTTACGGCCTATTCAGAAAATTTATTTTTAGATTATTATTACGGAAAACAAGCGGCAGCTGAATATGTCATTGGAACACGAAAATTAGTACAAAACGACATCCCAATCATTGGACAATATAACGTGAATAGTGAAGGGTCAGGTGATATGTACTACAAAGGTGCTAATATGCTTCACACAATCAGACAAATTATCAATGATGATGAAAAATGGCGTTTACTTCTTCGAGGATTAAATACCGATTTTTATCATCAGACCGTTACAACGCAAGACATTGAGGGATATTTAATTAAAAAATCTGGAAAAAACTTACAACCCATCTTCGATCAATACCTACGTACTGTAAAAATTCCTATTTTTGAATACCAAATTAAAAATAAGAAGTTAACCTATAGATGGAATAATGTAATAGAAGGCTTTAACATGCCTATAAAAATAACCACAAATAACATACCCCTCCAATTGACACCATCAAAAAAATGGCAAACAATTAAAATACAAACAAATAACATTGATGTAGACAAAAACTATTATGTAGACATCAAGGCATTATAAATCTATCTAACATGAATAGAAAGAACTTTATACAATCATTATTAGGCGCTTCAGCTTTTATATCATTACCGTTTTCTTCATTTGCAAACGATAACGATGCATTAACGGAAGCTATAAAAGCCACTGCCAAACCTACTACTGGGAATTTATTTGGATTTAAAGACAGTCCTATTAAGAAAGTTAAAGTAGGAATTATTGGGTTGGGTAATAGAGGTACTACCCTATTACAAATGTTTGAATGGTTGGTTAAACAAAACCACTGTGAAATCGCTGCACTTGCTGACTTGCAAGAAAAAAAAGTAGTAAAGGCAACCGAACGTTTAGGTGGTTGGCAAAAAAAGAAACCAAAAACTTATTTTGGCGCTAACGATAGCTGGAAAAAATTAGCACAGCAAGACGACATTGATTTACTTTTAATAGCTACTCCTTGGGAACTACATACCCCAATGTGTGTATTTGGAATGAACCATGGAAAACACGTCGCTTGTGAAGTACCGATCGCTTATACGTTAAGTGAATGTTGGGAATTGATTGAAACTGCTGAAAAAAACCAGAAACATTGTATCATGATTGAAAACTGTTGTTACAATCAAGAAGAACTATTTGTTTTAAACATGATAGAAAACGGTGTTTTTGGAGATATTACACACACAGAAGGTGCTTATTTACACGACTTACGTGCACACATGCTAAGCACGGATTACTATGAAAATCAATGGCGTTTAAAACACCATATAGAAAGGGATGGTAATTTTTATACCACACATGGCTTGGGGCCTATTAGTTTTTATTTAAATATAGGAAGAGGAGACACCTACGACCATCTTACCTCGATGAGTTCAAGAGAACTTAATTTAAGTGAAACTGCCAAAAGAAAAGGCGCTGCCTATACAAGTTTTAAGTGTGGAGATATGAACTCTACAATGATCAAAACAGTAAAAGGGAAAACAATTTTATTACAATTTGATGTACATACAGGGCGTCCCTACTCTAGAATCAACAAAGTAGTAGGTACCAAAGCAACACACGACGGATACCCTAGTAGGTTGTATATAGACAAAGAAGAATTGGCGTATTGGGGACATCAATGGTTATCTAAGGAAGACTACCAAAGCTATTCAAAAAAGTATACGCATCCGATGATAAAAAAGCTACAAACCATTAGTCAAAACTTTAAACAAGGGCATGGAGGAATGGATTTTGTAATGATTTACCGACTAATTAGATCTTTAAACCTAGGACTCCCGCTTGACATAAATGCATATGATAGTGTTATGTGGAGTGCCGTTACTCCGCTATCAGAAATTTCAGTAGCTAGTAAAAGTATGTCAATCCCTTTCCCAGATTTCACAAACCAACAATGGAAAAAAGAAACTTCATTAGAAATAATGAGAGATTTTTAATTTTGATATAAATTATGGATTTAACACTATTAGTATTGGCTGCCGGTATGGGTAGCCGATTTGGTGGACTAAAACAACTGAGTCCCATAAACCCTTTTGACGAAACCATTATTGATTATTCGGTATACGATGCTAAAAGAGCTGGTTTTACTAAAGTTGTTTTTGTCATTCGCGAAGAATTTGAAGATGAATTCAAAGAGAAAATTACCAGCAAATACAAAAACCATATTGCTATTGATTTTGTCTTTCAAGATGTCAAAGACTTACCAGAAGGCTATGTTAACAAAGAAAGAGAAAAGCCTTGGGGAACAGGACATGCTATTTGGTGTGCCAGAGAAGCTGTTTCTGAAAATTTTGCTGTGATTAATGCAGACGATTTCTATGGCAAAGAGTCTTTTGAAATCATCGCAAATCATCTACGTTCTCTTGAAAAAACCGATATATCCAAACAATGTATGGTAGGATACCATCTTGTAAATACGCTTTCTGAAAACGGAAGTGTTTCTAGAGGAGTATGTGAGGCAGATAAAGAAAATAACCTAACTTCTATCACTGAACGCACTAAAATTCTAAAGAAAAACGGGAATATTGTTTTTATTGAAGAGGAAGTAGAAACAGAATTAGCCGATGACCAAATTGTATCTATGAATATGTTTGGACTTACCCCTGCTACATTTTCATCTTTTGAGAACGATTTTATTTCTTTTTTAGATGAAAAGCAACATGAACTTAAAGCTGAGTTTTACCTTCCTTTGGTTGCCAATAACTTAATAAACCGTAAACAAAGTACGTTTAAAATGCTTCCTACAGCATCTAGATGGTTTGGTATGACCTATAAAGAAGATAAACAGGTAGTTCACGACAACATCAAACAGCTAACAGAACAAGGACAGTACCCTAAACAACTTTGGAATTTATAATCATGAATTTATCACCTATCATTAGTGCTTTTCAGATAAAAGGAAATGTAATCAGTATTGACACTATTGCTTCTGGCTATATTAATACCACATATAAGGTAAACACCTCTGAAACTAGTTATATTCTTCAAAAGATAAATCATACCATTTTTAAAAAAGTGGATGCGCTTACTGAAAATATCATTAGAATTACAGCACATTTAAAATCTAAGGTAGGTAATGAAGACAAAGATAACACCCTACAGGTAATCTATACAAAAACTAACGTTGGGTATCATAAAGATACCCAGGGTTATTTTTGGCGAATGTTCAACTTTATACCCAAATCTAAAACGATAGAAGTTTTAGAAAGTAAAGAACAGGCCTATACTTTGGGGGAAAGCTTTAGTAAATATCATTTACAGCTACTAGACTTACCCGCTCCTAAGTTAACCGAGATAATTCCAGACTTTCATAATACCCCCACCAGAATCCAACATTTCAAAGAAGCAATTGCTAAAAATGCTGTAAATCGCCTAAAAAATGTAAAAGAAGAGGTAGACTATATGCTCGAACTTTCTTCTCAAATGCATGAAATTGTCGATTTAGGAAATCAATCTAAAATTCCACTTAGAAATATTCATCAGGACACAAAGTTGAGTAACATCCTTTTTGACGAACAAAACAATCCCTTATGTATTATCGATCTCGATACGACCAGCTCAGGATACTTAGCTTATGATTTTGCAGATGCTGTCAGAACAGGAATGAATACTGCAACTGAAGGAGAAAAAGACATTTCGAAAGTTTCATTAAACTTTTCGCTTTTTACCTCTTTTGCAAAAGGCTATGCTGTAAACTCAAAAAGTTTTATTACCCCAGAAGAAGTCAACACCTTAGTTTTAGGTGTAAAAATTATTACCTACGAACAGGCTATTCGTTTCTTAGGTGATTATTTAAATGGAGACATATACTATAGAACGGAATATGCCGATGAAAATTTAGTCAGAACTAGGGTGCAAATTGCTTTTTTAAATAATATCTTAGATAATTTTTCAAAAATGAATACTTTTGTAAAAGGACTTTATTAACACTTTCTCTAAGTATAAAAACCTATATACAAAACTATTAACACATACACCTTTTTTAAGGGTGAAATAAACAAGAGATAAACCTACGTTATTTTGCGGAAAACCGCATTATTTTTGCGGAAAACCCCTTTTTTCCTTTCTTTACCTGAAGTACTTTTGCGGAGTCACTCATCATTAATTGAGAGGATGATTTAAGGGGAAAAATAAAAACCTTCTGGAAGTTTCCAGAAGGTTTTTTTAATGATGCCAACATTAATTTTTGGAATGGCGTGTATGTATATTTTAACGTAGTTTATTCTAATAACTATTAAACATTTCTGCTAAATAATAACAAACCCGTACCATGCATTATATATTTATAAAATTCAAAAAAAAACCTATTCAAAACCAAGAATTTAATTTTTAATTTCAGATTAACAAAGAATTAAATCTGAAAAGTGCAACAAAATGTCTGGTTCTTTATAACACCTCCTAGATAGTGTTATAGATTTTCTAATGCACAATACGGGTTAAAAAGTATCAAACAAAGAAAACATTGTTTTCTCTAACTTTTCTTGCATTTTTTTAACACATGTTCTGCTCTTTTCTTACCCCATTTAGGGTAAAACTTTTCTGGTTTATCTATTTCAAAAAGCTCAAGCGCTTTTTCTACATCTTTACAATAGGGTTGAATTGGCTTTCCAAAAAACCGAGCACTTCCCATTTCCCATTCTGCTTTACCTAAAATAACTCTTGGGTTTTTGGGCGCTAGCTTTTCTGCTTTTTCATATAACCCTGTATTTTTCATAGACAAGGTCATTCCATATTTCTGACCATCATACGCTATATAAGCAGTATTCAACAGGGCTTGTATCACATGAATCTCTGGGTTATCAATCGAAAGTGACTTTGCATCATCTAAAAAGCGTTGTGCCTTCTTAAGTTTTGCTTCTAATAACACCCGATCCTTAAGTCCAAAACTACCGAATACTTCCAATGTTGCCACATAAAAGGGAGGCAACCAGTTATCTCTTTCAACCTTAGATATTCGCTCAAATAACTGTGTTGCTTCATTCACTTTTTTTGCCTCCCACAGATCAAAAGCCTTCTTCATTCCTTCTTCGTAATTACCCTGAGCCACCACAGATACTGTGAACATCGCGACAAGTAACAATAGTATTTTGCTCATAATAATCGATCAATTAATTAACTTGTATTTTTATTACTTCATTTTGTTTAACTTCAAATTTAGCATCCTTATACTTAGGTGGTCCCATAAACCCTTTGGCATCATTTGAAACCCCTATAGGTTCTTTCGGTATACCCAAAAAATTAGTATCCATTTTCTTATTATCATTCTCATCGTGAAAAGATGATACTGCATATTCTCCTGCTAGAATTTCTTTAAATATAGCTTTAGCTTTTTTATTTTTGATTTCAATAACCACTCCTTTAAAGGGCTTTTTTAAAAATTCTGATTCTTTATTATACAAGGCTACAAATAATTTGCCTTTATCAGATTTCATACCTGAAAACTCTACAATTAACGTGTTTTTATCTTGAGCATAAAAATTGATATGTCCCAATAAAAAAACAATAGCTATTACTATAATCTTTTGCATTTATAAATGTAATTTTATTATGATTCAAAAGTCCACCTTTTTCTGATCTTTACAAACTTTTACTAACCGAATTGTTATTTTTTAACGACGAAATGTCATTTATCAAATGTATACCTCTTTTTAAAGGTCACCACCCCTTTCTTTTTTGTTTTTCTTATAAATTATCTAGTTGATTTTCTTTTTTATTATCACTAATTGTCCAAAAGAACCCTACAAAAAAGAACCTGTCTACTGCAGGAATAATTGGCTGCCTATCAAAGATACCATTACTATCAGGGGTAGTTTTATAGTTATAACCAAACACATTTCTAGTACCAAGAAGGTTGTTAATAGAGAAGTACAATATTTTTTGCTGACTAATTAAATAGGCCCAATTAAAGCTTAGTGAATTATAATTGGATGTTTTTTCATTTAAAAAACCAACCCTATTAGGATTTGTGTAAGTTCTTCCTGTAGCAAAACTATTACTAATCCCTAGTTGACTTTTCCATTTCTGTACAAAGTGTTTCACTACCAACGATAAATTATGATCAGAAGCAAAACTCGGTGTCGCACTTTGAGGATAATTTCGATAATCTCGTTCAGTATCCAAATAAGAATAAGACAACCAATATTCTGTGTTTTTAATACTTTTTCCATCCCGCCAAAAAACATCAAGTCCCCTTGCAAAACCTAAACCGTTATTTGTAAAATCGGAGGTGGGTAAAATAATCGCTGTATTATACTTTACTAAATTATCATAGCCTTTGTGATACCCTTCAACTCTAAAAATCTGTTTATCTTTTACATATTGATAATTAGCAATAATATGTGTTGCTTCTTCTGCTTTTAACATTTGAGAAAATTTCAAATACTGATTATTGGGATTTTGATAATACCCACCATAAGCCAAGGATAATTGTGAGTTTGCTCCTACTTTATATGCTAATGAAAACCTAGGTGAAATCGTAAACTGATTCAGCATCTCAGAATTTTCAATTCGTACCCCTACTTTTGATGCTATTTTTTTAGAAAAATAAATATCTGTTTCCAAAAATGTACCAAAAATATCATTCGAAAAATCATAACTAAACACACTATTATTAAATTTCTCATCAAACAATGTAAGAAAATATTCTGTACCAAAACTCAACCTAACACTTGAAGATACTTTCTTCTGAAGCTTTACCTTAGCATGAAAGGAGTTTTCAGTATCTTGAATATTATCCTCTAATATATGTATATTAGAAAAATCATTCGTATAACTCACACCGGCCAATACTTTTAAATTATTGTCAAATCGTTTTTTATACGAACCGTTAAAATAGAGGTTTCTATTTTCGATTCCCAAACGAAAACCATCAACATAGTTAATATCATCCTGAACCATATCAAACTTTGTATCACTAAATGCTCCATACAGTTTCAGCAATCCACTACTTTTGGTTTTATAGCGATAAACCATCTCTCCACTCATAGATTGTACTGGTTTATTCCATTGATTTCTATCTGGAAAAAGTTTTTGATAAGGTGCTAAATTTATATAAGAAGTATTTATACTAAATGAATTACGTCCCCATTTCTGAGTATTTCCAACCCCTAAACCAACGGTCATAAAGGATATATCTGTTTTCTCCTGAGCAGGTTCATCAATCGTATTCATCGCAAGAATTCCTGACAATGCTTGCCCATACTCCGCTGAATACCCTCCTGTTGAAAAAGCAAACCCTTTAAATAGAAAAGGAGAAAACCTACCGCGTACTGGTATATTTCCAGCTGCAGGTGTATAAGGCGTAAACACTCTAATACCATCTATAAAAATTTGTGTTTCCTCTGCTTCTCCACCTCTAACAAACAATCGTCCATCTTCCTCTACACTGGAAGTGCCGGGCAAGGTTTGAAGCGCACCAACAAAATCACCCAACGCTCCTGCAGTGGTAACTACATCAAGTGGTTTTAACACACTAACTTTAGCATTATCTCCAGATGCCAAAATACCTGCGTTTACCTCTACTGCATCTAAAGTATTCACATCTTCTTTTAATTTAATTTTCAAATTTTTTAATGTATAAATATTGGCTGTTTTAGAATAGGTCTCATAAGATATAAAAGAAACTGTTAATGTTTTTTCTCCTGTTTCAGAAGTTTTAAAACTAAAATCACCACGCTCATTTGAGGAAGCACCATCGTAGGTTCCTTCTAAAAAAATATTAGCCCCTAAAATAGGAACCCCTTTTCTATCCGTAACCTTTCCTGAAATGGTAGTTTGGGCGTTAACTAAAAAGTTATTGAAAAATATAACTAAAATAAGCAATGTCTTTTCCATCTAAAAAATTTCTATTCAAACAAACTTTAAAACAGTCTTAAAATTAATTTAATCATGTATTGAACTCATCTTGACTTTTTCTATTCCCTAAAAAATAACTGAAATTCACCCATATTTTGTTACTTTTTTTATTCGTAGCGCTGCTATGACTTTCAAAAAGTGCCTCATCTGGTCAAATTTTAACTCATTTTCGGTTAAAAACAAAAAATCAAGATGAGTTCATTAATAAAAAACTAATAGACAAACTAAATCAATCATTATGACATCAATTAACCACAGTATGCCTCTTACTCAAAAATCCAATAGTTTTTTCAGTTTTGACAAAAAGAAGTACTGAATCGTATGTTTTTGGTGATGAATCGTTGTCATAGAATTTATGTGTGAAATATTAATTTATAAGTAGTACCAAGTAGAAGAATAGACAAAATAAATCCATCTAGTTTAAAATTTCAATACTGAAATTCCCGTACTGTTAAAAATTGTACCTTTACCACAACTATTACATTTTTTTCAGAAATGATACAAGATTTAAGCAATCACAGAAAGTCATATAACAAACAAGAGCTTCTTGAGGAAAACTGTCCTGAAAACCCTATAGAATTATTTAGAGATTGGTTTTTAATAGCGAATGAGACTGAAACTATTGACGAGGCTAACGCTATGTCTATTGCTACTATTGGCAAAGATGGGTTTCCTAAGACTAGAGTTGTATTACTAAAAAAATACAGTTGGGAAGGTTTTATATTCTACACCAACTACGATTCCGAAAAAGGAAAAGCAATTTTAGAAAATGACCATGTTTGTTTGTCTTTTTTTTGGCCTTCTTTAGAACGTCAGATTATCATTAAAGGAAAAGCTGAAAAGCTAGCTGCAAATTTATCAGATGGCTATTTTGATTCAAGACCTGACGGTAGTAAACTTGGCGCTTGGGCTTCTAATCAAAGTCAAGTGGTAACTTCAAGAGAAGAACTAGACAAAAACCTACTTACTCTCGAAGAAAAGTTTAAAAACAAAGAAATTCCTCGTCCAGATCATTGGGGTGGTTTTTTAGTAAAGCCGCTTTCTATCGAGTTTTGGCAAGGGAGACCAAATCGAATGCACGATAGAATTCGATATATACAATTAAAAGATTATTCTTGGAAGCTTGAACGTTTGGCTCCATAGTTTTATATTTAACCCGAGATTTGAGTTAGATGAAAACAATATATATAGTACGACACGCAAAATCTTCTTGGAAGTACGACAACGTTAACGATATAGACAGGCCCCTAAAAGAACGAGGGATCAATGATGCACACCTACTATCTAGCTATTTAGCTAAAAAAATTAACAGGCCCGATGTATTTGTTTCTAGTAGTGCTAATAGAGCACTACACACAGCTGTTATTTTTTGTGAAAACTTTGACTATCCACTATCAAACCTTCAGATAAAACGTCAGTTATATAGTTTTAGTGATGGGTATTTAGTGAAGACTGTAAAAGCTTTAGACGACAGTTTTGGTAGTGCTATTATCTTTAGTCACGATCACGGTATCAATACGTTTGTCAATAAATTTGGTAATAAACCTATTGCGCACGTCCCTACTTGTGGTGTTATTGGAATTTCATTTAACGAAAAACACTGGAAAAACATCAAAAAAGGGAACACCGAACTCATAGAATTTCCTAAAAATCATAAATAATAAAAACAAGCTAATTTTGAAAATAAAGAAATACGGAGCCATTGATATCGGTTCAAACGCAGTCAGACTACTGATTGCCAATGTAATTGAAGAAAAAGACAAAAGTCCTCAGTTTAAAAAATCCTCTTTAGTAAGAGTGCCTATTCGATTAGGAGCTGATGCCTTTGTTTCAGGAAATATTTCAAACGATAGCACCGAGCGAATCGTGAATGCAATGAAAGCATTTAAACTCCTTATGAATGTACATGAAGTAGAAAGGTATAAAGCTTGTGCAACATCTGCTATGAGAGAAGCTGATAACGGAGAAGAAGTTGTAAGCAAAGTTTTAAAAGAAGCTGACATTGAAATAGACATCATTGACGGAAAAAAAGAAGCGGCTATTATTTCCTCTACTGATTTAAACCAATTAATAGAATCTGACAGCACCTATCTTTACGTTGATGTTGGAGGAGGAAGTACTGAGTTTACCTTATTTTCTCAAGGAGAAATAATCAATTCAAAATCCTTTAAAATCGGAACTGTTAGACTTATTAATAACAAAAAAGCTGAAAACAAGGTACTTTTCAAGAAAGTTCAAAACTGGATCGAAGAAACCACTAAAGATTATAAAAGAATATCTTTAATAGGTTCTGGAGGAAATATCAATAAGCTATTTAAAATGTCAGGTAGAGATGCTGGTAAACCCATTTCTTATATCTATCTTAATGTCCAATATCAGTTTTTAAAAAAAATGTCATACCGTGACCGTGTGTCAGAATTAGGTCTCAACCCTGACAGAGCAGATGTGATTGTTCCTGCAACAAAAATATACCTATCAGCAATGAAATGGAGTGGTGCAAGAAAAATATTTGTTCCTAAAATTGGACTATCTGACGGAATTATAAAAAGCTTGTATTTTAATAAACTATAAATTTATTTAGTAATACTCTTTGAATTTTAACCTTGAAAGCTTGTAATCTCGTATTTCCATAATGTATTACATGCTGTTCATTGCTTATAGAAAACCTATGATATACTAACTACACACCTGTACTCCAATATTTTTTAATTATTTTTCAAACCATTACGCTTTTTTCTAATTTTTTTTTACGAAATTAGATATACATTTGTTACAAAAGAATGATTTTTAGTTACTTAATTAAAAAAATAAATGCACTAAATTAGCGTTCTTTCCTGTAAGCATATACTTATCTATCTGTTTATATGTGACTTATACCCCCTTGATGTGTCTTAAGTATTGAAACAATTAAACACAAAACTAATTTTTATCATCATGAAAAAAATTTTACTATCTGGAGCTATTCTAGCTTTTGGATACTCCGCTTTTTCACAAGACCTTCCCACAAATGCAGAGCCAGGAAAATGTTACGTAAGGTGTAAAACACCTGAAGTATGGAAAAACGAACAAGTTGAGGTAGAAATTGCCCCAGCTTATAAAAAAATCATTACACATCCAGCAGTGTACAAAACAGTAATTGAAAAAGTTGTTGTAAAAGAAGCTGGAAAACGCTTAGAGATCGTTCCTGCTGTATGGGAAAATAAAGTTATTACCTATACAGCCAAAGCAGATGCTAGCAAGTTACGTGTAATACCTGCTACATTTAGTCCAGGAAATGAAACTATTGAAACAAAGGCTGCTTCAGCTCGTTGGGAAATGAGTGAAAAAGCACCTGATTGTGAATCTAGTGATCCAAACGACTGTAGATACTGGTGTTATAAAGAATTACCTGCCAAATATGTAAACATTCCTTTATCGAAATTGTCAGCAGATGCTTCTACCGAAAAAGTAGCAGTTCCGGGCTACGAAAAAACGTATATCCGAAAGGTAATGACCACACCTCCTACTGTGAAAACCATAGAAATACCTGCTGTTTACAAACAAGTAAGCAAAAAAGTAGTGGAGAAAGATGCTTGGCAAGAAGAAATTACAGTTCCAGCTAAATATAAAACTGTAACAAAAGAAGTATTAGTTTCAAAAGAAGGACTTACCTCATGGAAAGAAGTTGAATGTAAATTAGTACACAACACACCGTTACCTATTAAGTGGAATTTTAGTAGTGCTACGTTAACCTACAATGCTAAAAAAATAATTGACAAAAGGTTGTTACCAATCCTTAAAGAAGGGGTAGCTGTTTCAATAGAATCACATACAGATTCTAGAGGTTCTAAAGAAGGAAACCAGTCTTTATCTGAAAAAAGAGCGCAAGCAGTAGTTAATTATTTAATGGCAAAAGGGATTAACCCTAGTAAATTAAGCGCTAATGGATTCGGAGAAAGCAAATTAACCAATAGATGTTCGGATGGAGTTTCATGTACTGAGTTTGAACACGCTGCCAATCGTAGAACAACATTTAGAGTTATTAACCAATAAATAGCAACTAATTCACTATTATACTCTAACAAAGTAATCAAAAAAGAAACCGAGCTTTTGGCTCGGTTTTTCTCTTTTTACACACCACAAAAACCCTAGTCAACTAAGGGTTAACCCTTAGTTGGATTTCAGGGTTATTAGGTATTGTTTTTCTTTAGTAAAACACTTAAATTTGGCAAGCCATTTCACTCATATAGAGCTGACCAACAGCAGATTAATAGATTACGAAAAAATATCATTAAACAAAAATATTCTTTACATTTACTGTAATTAACCAATTAAAACTTACAGTAAATATGAAAGATTTTCGCACCCTTTTAAATGTATCACTTGGTATTCTATTACTCTCTCAAAATACATTCTCTTCTGTAGAAGATACTAAAAATGATGAAAAGCGAAATAAGCGAACATACAATAAGATACAACTCATCGACCCAGGAAATGATGGAGTCATCGATGAGGAAGATCATAGAGAAAGTTAAAGCCACAACACTGGGCATAGTTGCTTTTCTCTTAGTGACTATGTCTTTGTTTCATATCTTCTTCTCATCTCTACCTACAGATTTACAACAAAACAATTTAGATTATCAACAAGTTGTTCAAAACAGAGATAATCTTCTACAAAAATACCTTGAAGACTTACATCAAGGCAATATAACTATTAGTACCTATTATTCACTAACCACTCAACTACTTCGTGATGTTAAAAAAAAGATACACCTACTTAATCAAGAAAAAAACAGTATTCAACAAGAACATTCTTTTAGAGGACGAAATAGCTTCCGCTTTTGGGTTTTCCTTTTTGGATTAGTTATTGCACTACTCTTTTTTAGCTGTAAGTCTCTCTTCGATGATATTACTAAAGGGTCTGGGTATCAATTTCAATTCTTGTCAATCACAGGAATTGTTGTGTCAATTTTCTGGTTAATTCACCTTATATTTTACACTCAAAAAGATTTTACTAAAAACAGTTATATAATTACAATTCTTATCTGTGCATCACTATCAACGTATTTCATTTACTTTTTAGTTAAAAATTTTACGTATAAAGATGATATTATATTAAAGCAATTGTCTTTAATAGACAGAATAAAAACAATTCATTACCCTAGAGTTGCACTCAAAGCGCTCTACTCTGAACGTAATGATCGAGCAATGTTATCGACTGATACTGTAAAAGAAAACACTGATAATTTTGATAAAGATATCCTTAACTCATTAAAAAATATTTAATCCAAAAAATGAAAAATTTACTTACACAAACACTACACCGAATTTTCAAGAAAAAAATCTATTCCACAAATTCTCAGCGACAAAACCGTAGAAGAAAAACCATTATTGAAATAGCTAAAAAAGTTATTGAGGAAGAGAGTAAGACTAGTAAAATTAGTGACGAACTCGATCAAAAAATGAGTACCTTTTTAAATAAGAAAAATGCTGAATTATCCCTTAAACGGCAATGAAGGTCAAAAAAATGATTATTTTTTCCCTAGTAACTTTTCGTACTTATCTATTTTTTCATACATTTTTTGGAGTTCCCTTTGTTGTTCAAAATTTGAAAACAATGCCACGACAGCATCCAATTTAGGCTCATCCCTAAAAGCATCAGAATTGGCTAATATATAATCCAAAATATCCTCAGAACTTATACTCTTCAAATCTTTAATTTGCTTTTTATTAGCAGTATACATATCTCCTTCTCCTAAGGCCAACCATTTAATATTAATTTCTGGATACTTTTCATTTATCAAAACAATCCACTCCAAGCTTATTTCCTTTTCTTCAGAAAAACTTTTTTCTAATATTTCCTCACTAATACCAATACTTTTCCCTAACTCCTCTATACTGATACCAGATTTAACTATAAATTGTTTAAGTCTTTTAACTATCATTCTCTTTAAAACAAAAAATTATTAAATGCTATTTAGCAAAGTAATCCCCCCTTATAATATTCCGTATTACTATTTTGGAATGGTCACACAGTAGTTCCCATCAGATCATTGCTAATCATATAAAAAAACAACAAAGGTTACCTATATATAATTATTGATTCAAAATAGCTTTATGTGTCTCAAATATAATTATAAAAAGCTTACAAACCGTTAACACTCACAAACTTTCGAATATTTGTTTGTTGTTAAACATCCAAAGACTATAAATATTGTATCTAGCAACTATTTCTTACCATTTACGATCAGCTTCCTAGAAGGCAACTCTTTAAGCAACCACGCTCTTAACTCTTTTTCTTTTTTTATTCTTAAAGAGTCAGGTAGTTTCTTACGCCAAGTGATTTTTATTTCAGGTATGGTATCTACTTTTATAAAGTCTTTTGAAAACAATGTATTCGAAAAACTCATAGAAGTAATTTCATTGTATCTAATCTTAACCTCTTTCATCACCGAATTGAATGGAATCGAATTTTTATCTTTATCTTGAGTATTTTGTTCTATTCTATTATTCAAGCCTGTTATCGTCTTCTCTAAAGCTTCTATTTGTTTGTGCAACCCATCAATAACGTTATCTTTTTCATCCAAATCTGAAAAAGCTCTTTCTAAAGATTGTGACAAATTATCATAGCTTCTCGTTTTATTTTCATTAATAATCAATTTATACTGGTCTATTTTATTGTAAGTAGTCAACTCATTTCTCAAAAAAGTTTCTGTAGCTTCCGTTAATGCCCCGTTAAAAAACAAACTAATTTTACCATTTGCTATGTCTAACTTTTCTCTCTGTAACCAAAGATCTTTGTTTGCTAGTATTTCGTCTTTTATAAATTTTTTATAATTCGCATTGATCACACTTTCTTTATATACCCTTATAAAAGTTATTATTGCTGGTATCATTACCAAGATGGCTACAATAGATGTTAAACGTGCAATACGTTTTCTTTTTACAGAGTTTACATAACGAATCATTGTAAACCCTAGAAGTTTTAAAACAATAAAAGTTGCTAAAGCTATAAATATGGTATTAATAATGAATAGGTACATGGCTCCTAAAAAATAATCTAGGTTACCAATGGCAAGTCCATAACCCGCTGTACACAATGGTGGCATTAAAGCGGTTGCAATAGCGACGCCAAAAATTACCGAAGCAATCGTTCCTTTTTTTGTACGTGCAATGATCAATGCCAATCCACCAAAAAAAGCAATCAATACATCTCTAATATCAGGCTTTACCCTTCCTAATAATTCAGAAGTTTCTTCACGCAGCGGAAATAAAAAGAAAAACAAAAATGCTGTCAATAAACTTAAAATGATCATTGTGGCCAAATTGATAAATGACTTTTTTAGCGTATCAATATCATTAATGGCGATTGACATTCCTATACCTAGAATTGGTCCCATTAAAGGTGATATAAGCATCGCTCCAATAACCACTGCTGTAGAATCTGCATTTAACCCAATAGAAGCTACAAAAATAGAACATATTAATATCCATGCTGTAGCCCCTTTAAAAGCAATATCTCCTTTTATGGCTTCAATCGTTGCCTCTTGATCCGTATCATCTCTAAAATCTAAAAGTTCCGTCAAAAACTTAATAGAACGTGTCAACAATCCTTTAACATCATTTTGAATCGTTTGTTTTGGCTGTACCCCTGATTCATCATTATTTGTTTGTTCCTCCATCTATACAAATATTTCATTAACGGTCTAAAATACAAAATTCACCTCATAAAAAAACTAGTATTAGTTTGGAATCTAATACTAGCTTGTATCTTTAGCAAGAATCATACAGTAAAAAACGATCATAACTTATTTTTTACTACCCGTCTCTTTCGACGTTTTATACTATAAAATTCGGTCAAACAACCTCCTTATATCGGAAACTTATTTTATGGCTAATTTATTTTTAATATCATTTGACAAAGCATCCTTATGAAGTAATACCGAAATTGTTTTTAACTTAAAATACGGAGTCGACATGTGTATATACCCTCCGATACCTCTTTCCTTCCCCCAAGAGTTCTTAACCTTAAAATAACGATTCCCCTTTTGATCTTTAACAATACCTACAATGTGCATCAAATGATCATCAGTCGTATTAAAATTATCAAATTCTGCCTGTCTAAAAGTAGGCGTTATTTTTTTCTCTACTACAATTTCCTCTAGAGCTTTCTTGTTTTCTGAGCTTATTGCAGGAACTACAGCGATCCCTTTATCTCCTGAGAAAGTCTCCTCACTCACATCACTACCTAAGGCTACTGTAAATCCATTTTTGATAGCTTCTTCTGTGATAGTCACTAGCTCATCTAATGAGACATTATGATAAAGTCCATTAGAAAAATTATCAGGTATACTCAGTATAAACTTGTCGTATTTTTTTTCACTCTCAAATGAAGTTATTGTCACATAATCTGCTGGATTAATCTGTAAATATTTGGCAAAAGATTTTGGAGTATACTTTTTTCCTTCAAACTCAAAAGTTTCTTTTTTAGTTCCCAAATAAACATCCAATACACTTTCGACTGCAGTACGCCATTTCGGACTTAATTTCTTTGCTGGTTTTTTAATATAGGTATCTAACATACTTTTTAAAACAGCGACCATTTCGGCATGATTGTGCTCTGTTTGCCCCAAATCTAAGCCTGTAAATTGCTGCTCTGGAACCAAACCGTTCTTAGCAACGGAATTCATCACATCGTGTGCCAATCCTCCTTCACTAAACTGTGCTTTCCCTTGTCTGTAAAGATAATTTTTTGCTTTATCCGAATACGTGCTTCGCACGGTAAACATCTCAGACAAATCAATTTTTTTCCCATGAATCCTTATTACCTCAGATTCTATAAAAGAAGTCGTTGAAAAACTCCAACAGGTTCCTGTCTTTCCTTGCATTTTCACCTGTGTTTTTTCAACATCTTCAAGGGTTTTAAATTGGTATTTTTGAGCATTTATCTGGGGTGTCAGAAGCAAACAAAAAGATGCGCTAATAAGCAATCGTTTCATAAAATAACGTTGTTTAGTTTGTAAAAAGCCAATGTACCAATTTTCTTAACAAAAAACATGTTTTTAACAACCTATATCTGTTAAAAATCAACAATAACACCTATTCTCGGCAACACTCTTCCCATAGAATTATTCACCTCACCTAATACATATTTTGTAGGATCATTATTATCCGTTAATCGAGCACCACTTGTATCTTCTTTTGGATAAAGATACGGTTGTCTTTCAGCGGAACTAGAATACACATTTTGTATATCCATATAGAAATTAATAGCATACGTATCTAAAAACCAAGTTTTATCAACTCTTATATCTAGCTGGGTAAATGTTTTAAACCTTCCCTCATTAATCCTAGCGTAATCTAAAATTCCCCCATTACTTATTTCGTAATTTGCTTTTACAGCAGAAGCATTATAATCATAAGGAGTGTAAGGAGCTCCGCCAATTAATCGAAACTTAGTTCCTACCTCCCAGTTTTTAGAAAACTTTTTACCCGCTGTTAATGTCAGCAAATGCCTATTATCCCAACTTGAAGGCACATAAATACCTGTTCCGTTTGTAAACTCACTTCGCACGAAGGTATACGCTGCAATTCCATAGAGTCCTTTGTAAGATTTTTGCTGGGCCATAATTTCAAAACCATAAGCCCTCCCCATAGAATTAGACGTTACTTCTTCATTGCCCACAACCCCAAAATCAGCTCCTAAATTTGCCAAACTAACCTGATTTCTTACGGAAAACGGATAATCATTATATTTTTTATGAAATCCTTCAATAGCTATTTTGGAAGAAGCATTGGGTTTATACTCTACTCCCGAAACAATGTGTTGTGCTTCAATGTATTTTAAATTAGTTTCATTGACCAATGTTCCTGTTTGACTCTGATACCCTAATAAAGTATAAGAAGGCAATTGTTTATAAATCCCATAAGAACTATTCCATGACCATTTGTCATTAAAATTATAGGTAGTAGAAATTCTTGGAGAAAATTGATTGAGTATATTTTTCATATGACGGTTATAGTCGATACCATCCAATCGAAAACCTAAAGAAACGCCTAATTTCTCTCCAAGAAACGACTTTGAATAATTACCAAAAAAACCATATTTGATAAAATCAATACTAGATGAAAAATCAACAATCGCAATATCTTGTGTATTCACCCTCTTTTGAAAGGTACTATTCGTTACCCTTACATGCTCTAAATTAAAACCAAGATTAAGAGCATAAGCTTCTTCTTTGAATGTATTTTCAAAACGCAACTTATTTTCTATCTCTTTAGAACTATAATTCAACAACAAATTTTCAGGCCTTTCTTCTTCATCATTCAAGTAATATTTTACCGCTTTATTACTCCATTCGTTCCTACTAACGACCAATTGTTGCACAGCATTTTCTCCAAAATGCTGATAATTTACCCCAACAGCGTAATTCCATTGCTTGTTTATCGGAATGGCATTTAGAATGATTTCGTTCCTTTTGAGTGTTTCTTCGTCGGTTACACCATCATTGACATCCCTATTAAATTCAAAATCATCAATTGCTCCAACGCCTATAATAGCCAAACTATTTTTATCATTCAACTTCGTTTTTATATTAAACTGTATATCATTATACGTCGGTAAAAAAGGCAACTTTATTAGCTTAAATAAAAATTGCAAATACGATTGTCGTACAGAAACCATATACGTCGTGTTTTCCCCAAGGGGTCCGTCTAAAGTAACCCCAGCATCAGAAGACCCTAAAGAAGCTCTAACTTGTAACTGATCTGGGTTTCCTGTTTTTTGCGTAAATCCAATAATCGAACTCAATGCATTTCCTCGATTTGCTGGAAAGGCACTGGTATAAAAATCAACTTTTCGAATCATATCTGTATTCATAATCCCTACAGGACCTCCCGTTGCTCCTTGTGTTTGAAAATGATTGATAACAGGAATTTCTACCCCATCTAAATAGAATTTATTTTCAGAAGTAGCCCCACCTCTTACGATGATGTCGTTTCGAAACCCAGGATTAGACGCTACCCCGGGAAAAGACTGTACCACTTTTATTATGTCTCTATTTCCTCCTGGATTTTTCTCTATCTCGGCTACCCCCAATGACTGAAAAGACAGTGGCGACTCCAGTGTCTTTTTAAAAAGTTTTGTTTTTATTTCAACCTCATTAAGCTTCGTGTTATCTTCAATCATTTCAATGATGATAAAAGGTGTTTTCTCTCTAGTCACTAGATAATCATCGGAGACCACTTCTTTATACCCTATAAAACTTGTCACTATTTTTTGATATCCCAACGAAACATTTTCAATAAAAAACATTCCATTTTCATCTGTAGTAGTACCATTAACTGCATCTACCACTTTAACATTTACAAAAGGCAATGCTTCTCGGGTCTTTGCATCTAAAACCTTCCCTTTTATTACGCCTAAATTCTGTGCATGAATGCTAGCAATTTTTATCAAAAAAACAATCAAAATTTTTTTCTTCATGTTATTAGGGTTTTATCCTTATAATAACTCAAAGATACTTTTTGTTACTAAAAAAATAACTATTTGGTTTTTAAAATTAACAATAGCATCGTATTACAACGTTTATCATTCATCTTAAAATCAATTTCAGAGAAAAAATCAAAAAAACCCAGTATCCCCAACAATATCAAGCGTTTTAGCTTTTTTTTATTTAAAAACGACAGCTTCACTTCATCAAAACCCCTATAACACTACCCCAATTACCCTTAGCAATATCAGTACTATACCTAGTCGTAAGTTTAGCAATTTCCCTTATTTATTTTTAGCAAAGTAAATAGTATTTTTACTTTGAGATTTTAACAAAATAAAACGATTCTGTTTTAAAATAAAATTTCAAAAATATAGTTTGTAAAGTCCTAGAAATTGTTTTCTAATTTATTGTTGTAATTAATTTTATGTTGAAAAAGTAAGGTCTTTCTGTAAAAAGAAAGGCCTTACTTTATTTACATCCATATTCTGCATTAAAACGAACGATATTTCTATTTTTTCGCATCGGATACTGGTTAAAAAATTAATATAAAAAACAGTGACGCTCAATTTTTTAAATTTTATAAAAAATAGTATCTTCGCAACTCACTTCAATCATAAAAAAATTAAGATATATAATGTCAGAAATAGCAAAATTATTAGTTGGCGACAATACATATGAATTCCCGTTAATTCAAGGAACAGAAAACGAAACTGCAATCGATATAAAAGCACTCAGAGGAATTTCTGAAGGTGTAGTAACGATTGACCCAGGTTTCAAAAACACTGGTTCTTGCCAAAGCGCTATTACTTTTTTAGATGGAGAGAAAGGTATTTTAAGATACAGAGGATACTCAATTGAAGAGTTAGCTGAAAAAGCTGACTTTTTAGAAGTAGCTTACTTACTTATTTTTGGTGACTTACCAACAGAAGAACAATTAAGTAAATTTCATAATGATATACTAGAAAATACAATTGTTGATGATGATATAAAAAAGATTATCGATGCATTTCCTAAGAATGCGCACCCAATGGGGGTATTATCATCGTTGACATCTGCTTTAACAGCATTCAACCCTTCATCAGTTAATATAGATTCGGAAGAAGACATGTATAACGCCATCGTAAAAATAATGGGAAAATTCCCTGTTTTGGTTGCCTGGACTATGCGTAAACTTAAAGGTCTTCCGCTTAACTATGGTTCTAAAAAGTTAGGATATGTTGAAAACGTGATGAAAATGATGTTTGAAAAGCCTAATGAAGATTATGAAATCAACCCTATTGTTAAGAACGCACTTGATAAATTATTGATATTACATGCAGATCATGAGCAAAATTGCTCTACGTCTACTGTTCGTATCGTTGGCTCTTCTCACGCTGGACTTTTCCCTTCGATCTCAGCAGGTATTTCTGCTTTATGGGGCCCTTTACATGGAGGTGCAAACCAAGCAGTACTTGAAATGCTAGAAGCTATTAAAGCTGATGGTGGAGATACTAAAAAGTATATGGGGAAAGCCAAAGACAAAGAAGATCCTTTCAGACTAATGGGATTCGGACACCGTGTATACAAGAACTTTGACCCAAGAGCAAAAATCATCAAGGTTGCTGCAGACGAAGTTTTAACAGACTTAGGCGTACAAGATCCTGTTTTGGACATCGCTAAAGGGCTAGAGCAAGAAGCACTTAAAGATGACTATTTTGTAAAGCGAAAATTATACCCTAACGTAGACTTTTATTCAGGTATCATATACAGAGCTATGGGTATACCTGTTGAAATGTTTACCGTTATGTTTGCTTTAGGACGTTTACCTGGATGGATCGCTCAATGGAGAGAAATGCGTCTTCGTAAAGAACCTATCGGAAGACCTCGACAGATTTATACTGGAGCAAATCATCGACCTTTCGTAAACATCAATGAAAGATAAAAAAAACAAAATGTCATTTAATTTTTTTAGATGGCATTTTTTTATCCATTTTATATTACATAATGAAAGAAATTAAAATAATAAAGAACAGATCTGATATTGGCGCTGGAACTAGAGGCTCTGATATGGGTATCGATGCTATTGAAATTGCAGCGATCAATAAAGGAAGTAATTATTTTGATAGATTTTACTTTGAAGATGTCATTACAGAAAATGAGTCTATATACAATAAGGTAAACAACTCTTTTGCTAAAAGAATTGAAAATGTACTCAACCAATGTACACGATTATCCAACCATGTAAAAATCAACCTACAAGAAAATAAATTCCCAATTGTATTATCTGGAGACCATTCTTCTGCACTTGGAACAATTAGCGGGATAAAAGCGGCGAATCCTGATAAAAATTTGGGCGTAATTTGGATTGATGCACATGGTGATTTACATTCACCTTACACCTCTCCGTCTGGAAATATTCATGGAATGCCCCTTGCCGCAGCCATCAATGATGACAATTTAGATTGCCAAATAAACAATGTTGACCCAGAAACCGTGAAATTATGGGAAATGATGAAAATCATTGGCACAAATGACACAAAAATAAGTCCTGATAATCTTGTGTTTTTTGGTGTTCGCGACACAGAAGAACCTGAAGATAAACAAATCGAGAAGCATGGAATCAAAAATTACAAAGTAGCCGAAGTCCGGCATAGAGGATTAACTACTTGTGTAAATGAAGCTTTGGAAAATTTAAAAAACTGCGATATTCTATATATTTCTTTTGATGTGGATGCTTTGGACTGCGATATGATTTCTTATGGTACAGGTACACCTGTTCCTAAAGGGTTTGACCCGCAAGAAGTAATTACGATCATTAACCAATTATTAGAAAGTAAAAAAGTTGCGTGTATTGAATTTGTAGAAGTAAACCCTTTACTTGACAACAAAGGAAATAAAATGGCGGAAACTGCTTTTGATGTTTTAGAAGACATTACTAAAACGATTGAGGAAAACTACGCTATTATCAATAAAAAAACAAAAGAGGTAGTCTAAGAAGAAAACAAACTCGCTGGAGATAGCGTATTTGGAAATAACTCTCTAAATACCTCTACCAAAATAAAAAAGAGGCTGTCTTGACTTTTCAGACAGCCTCTTTTTAAATATATTTTTTATCTCAATTATCCTCTTGAATACGTTGACACAAAATCAACCTTATTTTAAGGAGTAAGGGTCTGTTCTTCTGCCATTAATCCGAAAAACTTATCCAAATTAGGCATTATAATTATTTTAGTTCGTCTATTTCTAGCACGATTTTCAGCATTATTGTTTTCAACTAAAGGCACTGAAGAACCTCTACCAGAAGCTATTAACCTACTTGGGTCAACATCGTATTTCTTTTCTAGTATTCTTACAATCGAAGTAGCTCTTTTTACACTCAAATCCCAATTATCACGTATTACATCGTTTTGAATACTTCTAGAATCAGTGTGTCCTTCGATCATTACATCCATGCTTGGCTCTGATTTGATGATATCAGCTAGCTTTTTAAGAATCTTATTGGCTTTGCTACTTACACGATAACTCGCCGTTCTAAACAACATCTTATCCGATACAGAAATCATCACTACCGTATTGTCAATATTCACATTTATATCATCTGACTCTTCAATATCTGTATTGTTTATTGATTTTTTCAATTTATAAGAAACCGCTAAACTCATAGAGTCTTTCAATGTTTTAGCTTTTGCTAAATCCTCAGGACTTACATTTTTTAAGGTTTCTCTCATTTTCTCTTTCATTGTGTTCGAAATAACCGCTTTACCAACTACATCTAATTTTGTATCATTATCCTTTTGTAAGTCGGAATTAATATCCTTTAATGAATTAATTTTTCGATTATAATTATCTACCCGCTTCTCTATCTTGGCAAACTTTGCTTCTAACTCATTTTTTTTAATGGTAGTTTCTTGAAGACTGCCTTTAGTTGCTTTGTATTTGCTCTCTAAAGCCAAATACTTTTTTTTAGACACACATGAAGTCGTCAAAGTAGCTACTGCTACCCATAGTATTAATTTCTTCATTTTTAATCGTTTTATTAGTTCTTTCCATAAAGTAAACTATTTTTTTTTATTTTTAGTATAAAAACTTACATTTTATACTTTTGGTTCTAATAAAAACAATACCGACAAAAAACAAACAAACGCCTTTACTACTGACCTAAGCACTATATTTGGACTTGCTTTTCACTAGGCAAAAAAACCTCAGCCATCATACACCTAGCACTTCCTCCTCCACAAGTTTCAATGGTCTCGAGAGAACTATGAATAATTGAAGAATTATGTTTTTCAATAATGCTTTTTTGTTTGGCTGTTAACGCATTAAAAGCACTGCTACTCATAACGGTTAACCGCTTTTCATCTGTACCTATAACCTGCAACATATTACCTGTGAACTTAGATACTTGTTCTTCTGAAATAGCAACTACTTCTTTACCATCTGACTTCAAATGTTTTATAAGCTCCTTTCTTTCTTTTTTATCATCAATAGCATCCAAACAGACGATCGCAAATGTTTCTGCTACACACATCATCACATTGGTATGATATATCGGAACTCTTTCGCCATTTACAGATTGATTGGCTGTAAAAATTACAGGTGTATATTCAAAATCTTCACAAAATTCGATAAACAATTCTTTTTCCGCTCTAGGTGACAATGCACAATATGCCTTTCTATGCTGTCTATCCAAAATCATGCTTCCTGTTCCTTCTAAAAAATAGGCTTCCTCTTCAGCTTCAGAATAATCAACAATATTATGAATTACACATCCTTTTTCTTCTAGCGCCTCCAACACATCTTCCCTTCTTTCCAAACGTCTATTTTCGGCAAACATCGGGTATATCGCAACATCTCCATTTTCATGGAATGATATCCAATTGTTAGGAAATATGGCATCAGGGGTATCTGGCTCTTTGGTATCCTCAATAACAACTATGTTTACCCCATTTGTTCGTAACACCTCAACGAAAGTATCAAACTCTTCTTGGGCTTTGGCAAGAATGGTTGATGGTAAAACTCCTGTAATTTCTTTCTGATAATAATTATTTACAGCCGTCTGTTCGTTTTTTCTAAAAGTAGCGGGACGTACCATTAAAATGGTATTGGTTACTTGCTTCATAGTTCATTAAATTTTAGACTGTTTTAAAATTACCCTAAACCGCCTTTTACGTTAATAAATGATATGCTCGGATATGCTTCTTTCAAAATTTCAATAGCTCTTGCACTTCTCATACCCGATTTGCAATATACAACCATTGTAGCTTTTGACGTGTCAACTTCTTCGATACGATGCATAAGTGTCCCTAACGGAATATGCTGCCCACCGATATGGTGTTCTTCACGTTCCCAAAGCTCTCTTACATCGAGCAAATTGTACGCAGATAGTTCTTCTTGTATTGCTTCTAATTCCATTTCATCAGCCAATACTTTCGTTCCACAAAATAGCACATAATCATCTTGAAGGACAGTTACTTCGGCAGCCATCGTTTTTTGATACTTCAACACCATCTGCTGCATACGCAACGTATCATAAATTAATAACTTGTCTGCTAGCACTTCTCCAATTCCACAAATTAACTTAATCGTTTCATTTGCTTGCAAACTCCCTATAATACCGGGCAATACTCCCAAAACCCCTATTTCAGAACAATTCGGTGATTCTTCCGGTTTCGGTGGTGTTGGATACAGGCAACGATAACTAGCACTATCGCCATAATTAAACACACTTACTTGTCCTTCAAACTTAAAAATAGCTCCATAGATCAAAGGCTTTTTAGTAAGTACAGATGCGTCATTGGACAAATACCTTGTAGCAAAATTATCACTGCCATCTACAATAATATCATATTGCTCAAATAATGAAATCGCATTTGCTACTGTCAACATTTCTTCATAAACCGTAAAGCTAACAAATGGATTCAATTTTTGAAGCCTATTTGCTGCGGTTACTGCTTTTGACTTTCCAATATCTGCAACGGTATATAAAATTTGACGTTGCAGGTTACTCTGATCTACGACATCATTATCAATAATACCAATGGTACCCACTCCTGCTGCTGTTAGGTATTGCAAAACGGGGCAACCTAGCCCTCCTGCTCCAATAACCAAGACCTTCGCTTTTTTAAGCTTTTTTTGTCCTTCTTCTCCTATTTGATCTAAAATAAGATGACGACTGTATTGTTTTTTTTCTGCTGCTGTTAACATGCTCTTTTTCTTTTTTTATACACTAAAGTGTTCCCAGTCTTTCCAAACGACTTCTAAGCCTTTCCCTTTTAACATCGAAACAATCTCTTCGGTACTTCGTTCGTCTGATATTTCGAATTGCTCTAACGATTGTGGCTCTACCGTATACCCTCCTGGATTTGTTTTAGACTCTGCACTCATTGAAGTTGCTCCTAAGTTTACGATATTATTTCTAAAAATCTCACTCTCACGTGTCGACATCGACAACTCTACATCTTCATCTAACAGTCGGAAAGCACATATCAATTGTACCAAGTCTCTATCGGTCATTTCCACCTTGGGCTCTAGTCCTCCAGAATGTGGACGAAGACGCGGAAAAGAAATGGAGTATTTGGTCTTCCAGTAAGATTTTTGCAGGTACTTCAGATGCAATGCTGTAAAAAAGCTATCGGCACGCCAATCTTCCAAACCAAATAATGCCCCCAATCCGATTTTGTGTATTCCTGCTTTTCCAAGCCTATCTGGCGTATCTAATCGGTAATAAAACTTTGATTTTTTCCCTTTAGGGTGGTGTTTTTTATACTCTTCTCGATGATAGGTTTCTTGATATACCAATACTGCATACAATCCTTCCGCAATCAACAACTCATATTCTTCTTGATCTAAGGGCTGTACTTCAATGGTAATATTTGAAAATTTGGAACGAATTAGTTGTATCGCATTTTTTAAGTACGGTACTCCTACAGTTCGGTTGGCCTCTCCTGTAACCAATAGTATATGATCGTAACCCTTTTGTTTTAAGAAAGCCACTTCTTTTAAAATCTCATCATCCGTCAACGTCCTTCTTGGGATTTTATTTGTCATGCTAAATCCACAGTAGGTACAAATGTTATGACATTCGTTACTAAGATACATGGGTGCATACATTTGAATTGTATTACCAAACCTTTTTTTGGTGGTCATACTACTCAACTGTGCCATTTCTTCTAAAAATGGTGCTGCCGCAGGAGAAATAAGCGCCTTAAAATCTTCTAAGTCTCTTTTTTCTTTTTGCAATGCCTGCGTAACATCTAACGCAGTCTTATCAAAAATACTTTGTAAAGTATCCTCCCAATCAAACGTATCGAATATTTCTTTAAAATGACTCATGATTTATTCTAAAAAGCTTGTTAACGGGCTACTTGCGGCCGCTTTTTTCTCTATAACAGGGGCTAATTTTGCCTCGTATGCCATCCTGCCTGATTCCACTGCCTTTTTAAAAGCTTCTGCCATTACCACTGGGTTTTGAGAAACCGCTATCGCCGTATTTACCAATACAGCATCCGCCCCTAACTCCATAGCATAGGCTGCATGAGAAGGAGCACCTATCCCTGCATCTACAACCACAGGTACATTGGATTGTTCTATGATAATCTCTAAAAACTCTAAGGTTTTTAATCCTTTATTACTTCCGATTGGAGCCCCTAATGGCATCACACATTGTGTACCCACCTCTTCCAGTCGTTTACACAAAACAGGATCTGCATGTATATAAGGCATTACGACAAATCCTTTTTTTACAAGGGCTTCCGCTGCTATTAAGGTTTCGATAGGATCGGGTAATAAGTATTTTGGATCGGGATGTATCTCTAGTTTCACCCAATTTGTCTCCAAGGCTTCACGGGATAATTCGGCTGCAAAAATGGCTTCTTTTGCCGTTCGTACCCCTGAAGTATTCGGTAATAAGTTTATTCTACTGTGCTGTAGATGTGTTAAAATATCATCTTCCTCATTTTGAACATCCACTCTTTTTAATGCTACAGTTATTAACTCACTTTCCGAAGCCAAAAGGGCTTCTTCCATTAACTGAGAAGAACTAAACTTTCCTGTTCCTGTAAATAATCTTGAGTTAAATGTTTTATCTGCTATTTGTAATGCTTTCATTTGTATCGTGTTTAAACCGCCACCTACTTTATTATACTATAGTTTAAATACTTGTTCTTGTATACCGCCTTGTTTTAAGACCTGATAATACCTCGATATATTCGTAAAATCTCGTGTAATATCTCCTGAAATTGCCACACCATGAATTCCTGTTTCTAAAATAGACGTTACCGTTGACAATGTAATTCCGCCAATCGCGATGACAGGAACGGTTGTTTTTAATTCCGCTAATAACACTTTATATCCTGCTACTCCTAAAATAGGACTTAAATTTTCTTTTGTAGTTGTATGTTGAAAAGGACCTAGCCCAATATAATCTACTTTTTTGTCGAGTAAAACCTTACAATCTTCTAAGGTATTGGCTGTTCCTCCTATGATAGCGAAGGTATCCAAATACCGTCTTGCCTTTAAGGGGCAGGTGTCGGTTTTCCCTAGGTGTACGCCATCCGCTTTGACCTCTTTTGCTATTTTATAATAGTCATTGATTATCAATCTCGTTTGATAAAAAGCAGTGATCTCTCTGGCTTCTTTAGCGGTAGCTAGCACAGTCTTTTCATCAAGGTTCTTCAATCGTAATTGAATCCATTCTGCCCCTGATGAACAGGCTTTTTGAATTGCATTTATATGTGCTTCGGGTGTCTCCCCTTGCGTTATATAGTGTAATTTGTTAATCATTTGTATATTGATGAGTTCCTAAAAGAGAATCGTGTGAATTTAAATAGTATTCTATATACCGTTTTGTTTTAACCCCTATTTCTTCCATCGTGTACCCTTTGGTCAAATTGGCTGCCAATGCTGAGGACAGTACACATCCACTTCCGTGTTTTTCGTAAGCTTCTGTTATTTCGGGAGCTATCGTCAACTGTGTTTTTCGATGGTACCATATATCGTCCCAGCCTTTTTTATCTTCTCGGTGTCCGCCTTTGAGATAAACATGGGTCTTTTCAGATAAAAATGCCAAGGTTTGTGCGACGTTCTTATCAGGAAATAATGCTTTTACCTCCTCATAATTAGGGGTGATATACGTACATTTTTCAATTATCTTTTCGAATATTTCTAAATTTTCATTCTGATGAAAGTCGTATCCTGAAGTCGCTTTCAGAATAGGATCTAAGACAATTTGTACTGATGGATTTAATTTTTTTAATACCGTAATTATATTTAATAAAACTTGCCATGATTGTACGATCCCAATCTTTACGACGTCTATCGAAAAGCGCTCAAATAATGTTGTTATTTGATCAATAACAATTGTTTCATCTATCCATTGACACGCTTTCAACAGTATATCATTTTGTACCGTAACCGCTGTACATACGGACAATCCATACAAACCATGCGCCTCAAAGGTTTTTATATCCGAAGTAATTCCTGCACCACTTGACGGGTCAAAACCTGCTATGGATAATATGTATTTTCGTTCTTCCACCGAATGCATCTTATGCTTGTTTTAATTGCTCGAATGTTTCCTTTATTTCCTTAAAGCTTTTAACTGGGTCTTTCGCGTGCCACACCCCTCCTAAAACGCCTACACCATGATAGCCTAGGCTTAATGTTTGCAAGAGGGTATCTTTTACAATTCCCCCCATCCCCATAATTGTTTTATTCAAAATATGGTTTACTTCAAAACCTCTCCCCCTATATCCTTTCTTAGAAATAGAAGAAAAAATAGGACTCAGAAAATGATAATCAAATCGTATTTCTTCTTTGTCTAACACAGCTGGATCATGGTAGGCACTACTTATTGTTAACCCTTTGTCTTTATAATAGGTAAAATAGGTTTTTAATTTCGCTCCTAGGTCTATTCGTTGTTGTTCTCTTATGTGTACGCCTCGTAACGTAAATAGCTGGGTCAATTCATGATGAGAATGTAATACCAATCGATGATGATATTGCGCATCTATTTTATGCAGATACGAAAGTAACTCTTCACCGCTTTTGTGTGGTTTTCTTACATGACAACAGGTAAGTCCACTTTCAAAAAGCTTGTGAAGTATGGGTACTTCGTTTACAATATCCGATTCTGGCGTAATTACTATAACCATGGTTCTTACGAGGTTTAAACAACTGCCAGTGAAAAAAATCACTCGCAGTTGGTTGCTACCAAGCTAAATTGGTAGTATTTCATAAGAAGTATTACATATAAACTTCCGATCCTTTCTTCTTAAATTCTTCGGATTTTTCTTTTAAGCCTTCTTCTAAAGCTTTTTGCTCTTCTAACTCTTTATTAGCTGCATAATCCCTAACCTCTTGTGTGATCTTCATCGAACAGAATTTCGGCCCACACATCGAACAGAAATGCGCTATTTTAGCACCTTCTGCGGGTAAGGTTTCGTCGTGATATTCTCTTGCCAATTCTGGATCTAAACTCAGGTTAAATTGATCTTCCCAACGGAATTCAAACCTTGCTTTACTCAAGGCATCGTCTCGGTGCTGTGCTCCCGGGTGTCCTTTGGCTAAATCTGCTGCATGTGCTGCCAATTTATATGTAACTACCCCCGTTCGTACGTCTTCTTTATTGGGTAACCCTAAATGCTCTTTTGGTGTTACGTAACATAACATCGCACAACCATACCAACCAATCATTGCTGCTCCAATTCCTGAAGTAATGTGGTCATATCCGGGTGCAATATCTGTCGTTAAAGGGCCTAATGTATAAAACGGTGCTTCATCACATGCTTCCAACTGCTTTTCCATGTTTTCTTTAATCATGTGCATTGGAACGTGCCCTGGGCCTTCGATAAAACATTGTACCTCGTGCTTTCTAGCGATTCTTGTCAGTTCTCCTAAGGTCTCTAATTCTGCAAACTGCGCTTGATCATTGGCATCGGCAATACATCCCGGTCTTAATCCATCTCCTAAAGAGAAAGCAACATCATAGGATTTTAATATCTCACAAATTTCTTCGAAATGTGTATACAAGAAACTTTCTTTATGATGTGCCAAACACCATTTTGCCATGATAGAACCTCCTCTTGAAACAATTCCTGTGATACGCTTCGCTGTCATCGGCACATAAGCCAATCGTACACCTGCATGAATGGTAAAATAGTCTACTCCTTGCTCAGCTTGCTCAATTAAGGTATCTCTAAAGATCTCCCACGTTAAATCTTCAGCGATTCCGTTTACTTTCTCTAAAGCTTGGTAAATCGGCACGGTTCCTACAGGAACGGGTGAGTTACGTACGATCCATTCTCTAGTTTCATGAATGTTTTTACCCGTTGATAAGTCCATGATATTATCGGCTCCCCAACGGCATGCCCATACGGCTTTTTCTACTTCTTCCTCAATTGAAGAAGTAGTCGCTGAATTACCAATATTAGCATTGATTTTCACCAAAAAGTTTCGCCCTAAAATCATAGGTTCTGCTTCTGGGTGGTTGATGTTTGACGGAATGACTGCACGCCCTCTCGCTACTTCTTCTCGTACGAATTCAGGGGTGATTTTTGACGGAATACTCGCTCCAAAATCTTCCCCGGGGTGCTGTTTTGACAAACGTGTCATTTCTTCAATACGCTGATTTTCACGAATGGCTACGTATTCCATTTCTGGGGTGATAATCCCTTTTTTAGCGTAGTGTAATTGTGTAACGTTTTGTCCTTTTTTCGCTCTTTTAGGTTTGTGTTTTAAATTAAATCGTAAATGATCTAATTTTTTATTATTCAAACGTTCATTGCAATATTCAGAGGTAAATTCCTCTAATTCTTCTACATCGCCTCTGTCTAGTATCCATTGTTCTCTGATTCTTTCCAATCCGTTATGAATATTGATTTCTTTGTTCGGATCGGTATACGGCCCTGATGTATCATATACAGTTACAGGTTCGTTAGGGGTTTTCTTTTTCGTAGTAGCATCGGTGGTATCGCTTAATTCAATTTCGCGCATTGCCACTCTAATTTCTGGGTGAATTTGTCCCGCTACATATATTTTTGTTGAATTCGGAAATGGATTTCTAGTGATTCCATCTTGTTTGGGTGCGGTATCTTTTTTCTTCATTTTGTATTATTTTGTTAGCTTGTTACTATTCTCTTAATTTATTGTATCGCTGTTTTATATTCATCAGTATGCATTCCCAAAGGATTTTATCCTCCTTGCGTAGACTTAATGATGAGTATGGCATCGTTATTTACTACCTGTTGTGTTTCCCATTGTTCTTTTTTCACTACTTCGTTGTTTATAGCAATGGCTATTCCGTTGGTTGAAACGGCTAATTGTTCCACTAATGCTGTGAGTGTGATGGGACTCGGAAGTTCTTTTTGAATATTGTTTACTTTTATGGTAATCATCTGTTCTATAAACGTATTTAAAGTAAACCTAAGAAGACTGCTTTCGCAGCTATGCACGATCGTATGTATTACTACAACGAAATCAACTTTTCCCTACGCTGGTGTTAACCATATCAGGTTCGAAGGATATTTCTCAAGCTAGCATACTAGCTACTCCTAAAGTTTACCTTGACAAATATACTAGTTTATTTTGGTATCTTCTGTATTTTCTTACTCGTTTTAAAACGCTTATACCCAAAATACGTACAATTAGGATTTTTATTGAAAAGCTAGATTGTCTGATGTATACCTTTGCCACGGTGAAAAAATAGAGGATCATTCTAAGGCGGCCTTTATTTGACACCAAATCTAATAAGGAAATTATCAATTAGTCTACTATCTATTTTTAGACAGTATGAATTTTAAATCTATTCAATTATTGCTAAAGGTTTACTATAGATTTAAAAAGAATTGATTTTTCGATTGACGCGCAAAAAGACTGACGGTAATAGTTAGTCTTTTTTTTGTGCTAATTTTACCGCTATTTTTCTTTCAGCTGACTTCTAGTGATTACCAAATACCCTTAGGCTTATAAATAAGTATTCGCTGGTAAATTCTTCCTCGTTCCTACTAGTCTACCATCTCAAAAAAGACTTCTGCTAGTTTTTAAAACTACACGCTAGGATTGAAAAAATGACCTTTTTTGAAGCACAACACCTAAAAAAAGATCATTTTTTTGTTTCTATTTCGCTCAAAAAAAGCCGAAAGCCCTTATAAATACTGACTTTTTTTTAAAAATAAGGCTGGGAATACCTTCCAAAACGAGGCCTTTCGCAGCTTACAAAAAGACATTAACGAGCTTTCAAGGGCTGGGATTACCTTCCAAAATGAGGCCCTTCGCAGCCAAAATTGTAAACTCTATATATAAGGAAGTGCTGTGATTACCTTCCAAAAAAGCACCCACAGCTAAAGACAAATATAAAAATTACAGTCCATACCACAGCGATCATCCACCATAAAAAACAAGGCTCAAAAAGAAAACAAGCACTTATATCATTTATACAGAAACAGGATTTACAAGCTTATAATTCTTATAATACTGCATCAAAATAAAAGCACAAATCACCGATGATGCCACCCCTTCTATCGCAAAAGCAAAAACCACCAAAGGCAAGCTTAAATTTTTACCCCAAAACGAAGAATTTTCTAGTACCCCAATAAAAGCACTCTCAATAAACGTAACATATAGAATCAATCCTAAAATCGTAAATCCAACAGCCAATACAGACGTCACGGCACCCAATAAAAAATTCCTGAAATACCCTACCTGTTTGTTCTCCTTGATATTCATTCGAATCGCCCTATTAATACCCCAAAAAACAAACAAAAAATTCAGCAGTCTTAACTCAGAAACATTGTCTAAGCCCAAAACTTTCATCAAAAAGAAAAATCCAGTAATCGCTAAAAAAATATACAAGGCGTTGATGGTAATAATTCTAATTTTGTTCATAATCATTGTTTTTAAAGATTATACAATACTTACCGTATCATACCCAAACAATGGATGACGACGCAAAACTATCTACAACGTAGTATTTGATATTTTGATAATCGTAAGAAATACAAATTCCTACCACCAAAAGAACGTTCTATGACCATACCTTCAAGCCCTCTTCCGAAGTTGTTGTGTACAATACCCAATAGACTATTTACAAGCCAAAAATCACCCTTATAAATAGTTGCAATACCTTATCGGTATCGTATTTAAAGATACAAAATAAAAAAATAGCGGCTATTTTTAGGGAAGTTACAGGTGCTTCTGCCCTATTGCAAAGCCTCTCGTAAAATAGACACAGGATGTTTGGCTTCACGTCTAGTACCGTCAAAAATCTGATGGCGACAACTCGTACCCGCCGCTACTATCTCTGTAGCATCACTACACTTTCTTACCCTCGGAAACAACGTATCTTCCCCTACTTGCATACTCACCTCATAATGTTCTTTTTCATACCCAAAAGACCCCGCCATACCACAACAGCCCGTATTCATAATCGAAACCTTGTAATTTTGAGGAATATTTAAAATACTAAAAGACGCCTGTACGGATGACAACGATTTTTGATGGCAATGCCCGTGAATCTTTAACTCCTTAGCTTCCTTGGTAAAAATAGCCGTATCAATATTTCCAGCCTTATACTCTTTTGCCAAAAACTCTTCAATCGTAAAGGTGTGCTTTGCAATCGACTTTGCATTTGGCTTATCATCTGCCAAACGGATATATTCATCACGAAACGTCAAAATTGCAGACGGTTCTACCCCAACCAAAGGCGTACTTTCAGAAACCACCTCTTTGAAAGTCGCTACATTTTTGTTCGCTATTTGTTTCGCTTCCTTTAAAAACCCTTTTGAAATATAGCTACGTCCGCTTTCTTCATGCGCAACGGTCATTACCTGATAACCCAACTTTTCTAAAACCCACACCGCATCTTTTCCGATGGTTGCATCATAAAAATTCGTAAACTCATCGTTAAAGAAATAGACCCTTTTTTCAGCATCCCTTTGTGTATGTTTTCGCAACCACGCTTCCAAAGGTTGCTTGGCTAATTTCGGTACACTACGCTGGGTAGCTACGCCCATTATTTTTTTAACCAGAAACGTATTGGTTATAAAATTCACCAACATCGGAAATTTACTTCCAAGCTTGTTATACTTCGCATTGTTAGCAAATAATTTACTTCGAAAAGAATACCCATTAGTTTCCTGATACTGATAAAGAAACTCCGCTTTCATCGCAGCAATATCTACATTACTAGGACATTCACTCGCACAGGCTTTACAACTCAAACACAAATCCAACACCTTTTTGAGCTCTTGAGAGTCAAATTTGTTTTTTGCTGCATTATTGGTCAATACCTCACGTAAGGTATTCGCCCTAGCTCGGGTCGTTTCTTTTTCGTTTCGTGTAGCCCTATAACTCGGGCAAAGTGTGCCGCCTGCTTCGGGAGACTTTCTACAATCGCCAGAACCGTTACACTTTTCGGCTAATTTTAAAATCCCCTCGCTATCCGAAAAATCCTGTAGCGTATCCACTGCTGGTTCGTCTCTATCAATCTCATAACGTAAGCTTTCATCCATCGGAAAAGCATCCGTTATTTTTCCCTTGTTAAATACGTTGTTGGCATCAAACGCTTTTTTGATTCTTCGTAACAATTGATAATTATGGTCTCCAATCATCAACGGAATAAATTCAGCACGCACAATACCGTCTCCGTGTTCACCACTGAAAGATCCTTTATACTTTTTAACAAGCTCAGCCGTCTCGGTAGTTATTTTTCGAAACAACACCACATCCGCTTTCTTTTTTAAATTCAAAATGGGACGTAAATGCAATTCCCCCGCACCCGCATGCGCATAGTAGACTGCATCTTGCTCGTATTTGGTCATGATATCGGTAAACTCCTCAATATATTCGGGTAAATCTTCCAAAGCTACCGCGGTATCTTCAATACAGGCCACCGCTTTTCGATCTCCTACGATATTACCCAACAAGCCTAGACCTGCTTTTCGTAAATAGTGTACTTTTTGAATATCTTCTCCGTATACCTTTGGATAATGATAGCCGTAATTGTTGTTTTTTAAATCTGCTATTAGTTTATCCGCTTGTTTTTCTGCTGCTTCAAGCGTATTGGCACTCACCTCTAGCATCAAAACTGCCTCAGGATCGCCTTGCAGAAAAAAACGGTTTTTAGCCTGCTCTCTGTTATTTTTTGTACAATCTAAAATGACTTTATCCATCAATTCACAAGCGTACAAATTGTGTTTCATGGCTACCACGGTTGCTTTTAGGCTTTCATTGATACTGCCAAAATGTGGACATACCATGATACTTTTTGCTGGTGGTAAGTCGTCTAACTGCATGGTTAAGGCAGTGGTAAAAACCAACGTTCCTTCGCTACCCGAAAGAAATTTCGCCAAATTAATAGTAGGTTGATCGCCGCCAAACAAATCGGAATATAATAGTTCGTCCACCGCGTATCCTGTATTCCTTCTATGGATGCTACCCTTAGGAAACTCTTTCTTTATTTCCTCTTGAATTGCCTTTTGAG
Source organism: uncultured Tenacibaculum sp. (assembly GCA_947496185.1). Lineage (GTDB taxonomy): Bacteria > Bacteroidota > Bacteroidia > Flavobacteriales > Flavobacteriaceae > Polaribacter. Next base: position 181,272 of record CANMCD010000005.1, on the reverse strand, counting down.
ACAATTCATCATAAATTGCTTTGTAAATTTTTCCTTCTAACGTGTTTTCCTTTTTCTTTCTTCGAAATTCTTCCGAAGTAATCTCTGAGAACACCACTTCACTCCCATCACTTAACAACCCGCTAATGGCTACAACCTTGTCACGAGTTACTCCGTATTGTATGGAAGTACTTCCTGAAGAGTTGTTTCCTACCATGCCACCAATCATACAACGGTTGGAAGTGGAGGTATTTGGGCCAAAAAACAGCCCATAGGGTTTTAAAAACCTGTTGAGATCATCCCTAATAATTCCGGGTTGGAGCGTAATTGTTTTTGCTGCTTCGTCAAAAGCTAATAGCTGGGTAAAATATTTAGATACATCTACCACGATGCCATCGCCGACACATTGTCCTGCTAAGGAAGTACCTGCGGTACGTGGAATTAAGGTGATATCGTTTTCTGCCCCAAAACGGATAAGCTTTTTTATATCTGCTTTATTTTTTGGGTAAGCAACCGCTACTGGAATCTTCCGATATACCGAAGCATCCGTAGCATAAATGTTTTTATGTAAACTGTCGTAATATAGTTCTCCCGCTAAGGAATTGTTTAGTTCTTCAAATTTTATGTTGCCCATTTTACTTACTCAATACGTATATTTCGTTTAAAACAAGTATCAAAACAAATAAATGTATCGGTACCCGCTACGCCGTTAATTAAATGCACTTTATCATACAATATTCTTTGTAAGTGCTCATTATCCTTCGCAAAAATGAGAATAAAAATAGCATAATTCCCCGAAACAAAGTTACATTCTACAATTTCTTCTATTTTTTTTAGTTCTTGCATCACTTCTTTAGCAAAACGTGCTTCTCGAAGTCGTATTCCTGTGTAAGACTTTGTTTTATATCCTAGTTTTTTTTCATCCAGCGTATAGGCAGCCGTTTGTAAAACTTGCGCCTTTTTCATTTTTTTGATCCGCTGATGTACTAAAGAGTTCGAAACTTTGAGCTCTGTTGCTATTTGAGAATAGGCTTTTCGGGCATCTTTCTGTAATTTTAACAGAATTTGTTTATCTACGTAGTCAAATTGGTCATCCATGGAGTTTTTTTTATACTATAAAGGTTAATCAAACGCTAAAAAAGATATTAAGTAATCATATTAACATAAATAACGTTAGTAACACACAAAATTAACCATTATTTAGTATATTTAATATAGAACCGATTTATTTTTGTCGAAATTTTAAAACCACATGAACACGAAACAATTATTTGATAAACTTTGGAAAGAGTACACCGAACGTACCCCTTCTGCTCAAAAAATTAAAGATTTATTTATTAGCAAAGGGAATGCTGTTTTCAATGATCATGTAGCCTTTAGAACGTTTGATGATGAACGAGTAAACATCGACGTATTAGCCACTCCTTTTATTCAAGCAGGTTATCAAGAAAAAGGAGAATATGTTTTTGAAGCAAAAAAGCTTTACGCAAAGCATTTTGAACACCTAACAAACAAAGAAGCCCCGAGGGTTTTTATTAGTGAATTAAAAACAAAGGAATTTTCCCCTGAACTTCAAAAAGAAGTTAAAAACATGATTGACAATATCCCTACAGAGGCATTGTCACCAGCTGCTCTTATTTTTCAAGGACGTTTGTGGCAACAACCTAGCTACTCTACTTACAACAAACTACTTACAGAAAGTGAGTATGCTGCTTGGCTGTACGTTAACGGGTTCTGCGCCAACCATTTTACGGTAAATGTAAACAAACTAAATTCTTTTACATCTTTAACAGAAGTTAATTCTTTTTTGAAAGAAAATGGTTACCAAATGAATGCTTCAGGAGGTGAAATTAAAGGTTCTCCTGAACAAATGTTAGAACAATCAAGCGTGATGGCCGACAAAATACCTGTAGAGTTTACGGAAGCCACAGAGCACATCACTTCTTGTTATTATGAGTTTGCCTACCGATACCCAAAGAAAAATGGAAATTTATTTTCTGGTTTTATTGCGGGATCTGCTGATAAAATATTTGAAAGTACCAATATGCTACGCTAGTAATTACTAGTTTTTATATTGCAATATATTTAGGGGGTGTTTTTATAACACTCCTTTTTTTATTTATTTCCTACCTTTATACTTTCCCTTATAACATTTCTTCTTTAATTTTGGTAGTAAAAATAATTCCATACCATGAATAAAATACTACTACTATGCGGCACTTTGTTATACACCCTAAGTATATTTAGCCAAAACAATCCATCAGAAAAAAATCAAGAAACAATAATAACCAATGTCAACTATGTTGATGTTATAAATGGAGAAATAAAGAAAGGAGCAATCACAATTAAAAATGGAATCATTTCGAAAATCTCAAAAAAACACCATAAAAAACATCACAAAAATATTCATATTATTGATGGTAAGAACAAATGGTTAATACCGGGATTAGTAGATGCTCATATTCACTTATTTCAATCGGGTGGTCTATATACCAGACCTGATGCAATCGATCTAACAAAACACTATAGTTATGAAAAAGAAAGAAAATGGGTATTTAACAATACTTCAGACATCTTAAAACGATATTTAAGAACAGGGATCACAACAGTAATCGATATAGGAGGTCCTAAATATAATTTTTCTCTCAGAGACAGCCTCTCTAACAATCAACTTCCAAACATATTTTTGACAGGCCCTTTAGTTTCTACCTACCAACCCAAAGCCTTTGAAAAAATTACAGATTCGCCAATTTTAAAAGCCACCACCGCTACCGAAGCCATAAAATTGGTACAAGATCAGCTTTCTTACAAACCTGATTTTATTAAAATTTGGTACATTGCAAGCAACAAAAAGGAAGCTAATAAAAACTTTAATTTAGTTGAATCTACCATTAAAGAAAGTCATAAAAATGGACTTAAAGTAGCGGTTCACGCAACCCAATTACATACCGCTAAATTAGCAGTGAAAGCAGGTGCTGATATACTTGTTCATAGCATAAGTGATGAACTAATAGATCTTGATTTTGCATTACTTTTGGCTAAGAAAAAAATCATTTACATCCCTACGCTTTTAGTACATAAAAACTATCAAAAAAGTTTTACACAGCAACACCATTTCTCTAATGAAGATTTTGAAATTGCTAATCCAAAAACTATTGGTTCGCTTCAAGATGTTTTTCATTTACATGACAAAAAATTAGAAAAGCTTAAGGCTAGTTATCTTAAAAAATCTACAGTCAAACGAATTGATAATTCAGAAAAAAACATGTTAGAAAACCTCAAACTATTAATTAGTAAAGGAGTAATTATAGCCACAGGAACGGATGCTGGAAATATTGGAACACTACATGCATCTTCCTATTATCCAGAAGTTAATAGAATGAGAGATGCAGGCCTTTCAAACCTAGATATTCTAAGGGCTTCTACAATTAACGGAGCTAAGGTATTAAATAAAGAAAACAAACTAGGAAGTATTACTGAAGGTAAAATTGCTGATTTGGTACTTTTAAATAAAAATCCATTAAAAGACATAAATGCCATCAAAAACATTTCCCACATCATTAAATCTGGACATGTTTTTCTTCCCAAAAATATTATAAAAAGCACCCCTGAACAACTTGTACAACAACAAGTGAACGCTTATAATAGTAGAAACATTGAAGCTTTCTTAGCTCCGTATAGTGAAGATGTGGAAATCTATGATTTCCCTAATGAATTGACTGAAAAGGGAAAAAATACAATACGCCACTCTTATAAAAAGATGTTTAAAAAATATCCCAAACTTCATTGTAATATTGTCAATAGAACAATCATGGGAAATACTGTTATTGACCATGAACGCGTAACGGGTATTGACAACAAAATATCACAAGTTATAGCCATATACAAGATACATAATAACAAGATAGCCAAGGTATATTTTATAAGACCTTAATATCCAAAATAAAATGGATCAAGAGTAAATATTTAAAACTCAACTCAAACACTTTTTTTACTCTTGATCCCAAACTACTACAATTATGAATAAGAATTTTCAAAAAATTAAAACTTCAACCAAACCATGCAAAGTTTTGTAAACCTGCATAAAAAAACCACTTTACACGATTTGGCATCAGTCTATTAATACCCCCAAAAAAAATATATTATTTCGCATTTTTTGTTAGTTACCCCCGTAATTCACATTGAAACAAAACTTATTTTTTTTCACATCATCTTTCTATAATAAATACAATTTTTAATCACTTTTTACACGCAATCAACCCGTTACTAATAAAACTATGTTACCGTAGGAAGCAACACTCGTTCAAGGGATGCCTGAGCCAAAGTGTTGCTTAAATCCCGAATTATGATTCAAAAACTCATCTTAATTGAAAAAGTATCTAATAACTAAACCCTAACATACTTTTATTGTCAGACTCGAATACATAATTCAGGATATCGGGAAGACTAAATATTTATAAAAACCCTCTTAGTAAACCCTTTTGGTAGCAGCATAGTTATTTAAGCATTGATATTACCATTTTTTTACATTTATTTAAAACAACATTCCTTGCTTTGACTTTAGAATTATTGTTTCTTTGTTAGTATAACTCGAACACGGATCAAATATACAACATTTGTTTGATTAAGCAAATGTTTATTTGATTTTTATTGCTAAATTTCATTTAATGGGAAATGTTAATGATAGAATCATAAGAATATACAACTACTATAACTTTAAAAGCTACGCAGAATTTGCCAAGCATACCGACCTAAGCCACCAAACAGTATCAAATTACCTAAAAGGAAAACAACGACCTGATGTTGAAAAATTATCGATCATACAACAGTCGTTTGACAACATTTCTGCCAGCTGGTTATTATCAGGGCAAGGAGACATGTTGCTAAGTCCAAGTAAAAAAAACCTGAGTGAAGATGCCTTGACATACGAAAGCGAATCTTCAAAGAATAAAAACTTACAAAATCTTAACATGGGATTAAGCATTACCATCCCTAGGCTTATTGATTTTCTACTAAACAACAATAACAAACTTTTGGAAAGTGAAATTTTCAGAAAGTACATCCGAATGAATATGGATACTATATTGACTATGGATGATAATAAGAAAAAGAAATAAACCCCACCTAGCGTAACTATAAATTAAATCTACCTATAAAAGGTTAGGAACAAACACACTCCTAACCTTGATGCTTTTAGTTTGAACGGATATTTGTCAGTGTAAACGGTTACCAAAAAAAATTAAGAATACGCATGAATTTTATTCTTTTCCTATTTTTTATAATAGGGTCAATAGTAGGCCTCATTTACCTAAGCTTTCTAATTCCAAAAAAATTAGGATATGAAAAATTGGGAAAGCTTCTTTCTCGTAGTTTAATACTAGTCATCCTCTTTTTCATCTCATCATTTGTTTTTGAAGATTACTTATTTTTTAAATCTGACGTTAAAAAGCACTTATCAACTGAAGGATTCACAATAAAAGATGATTTTAAAATAACCTACAAAAAATATTCTGATCTCATAGATTACTACCATAGATTTGAAATAGAAATCTCTACTTCAGATTAAGAACGACTTATCAAACAAATAAAATCTGCTAATAATTTCTTCACAGACACTACCTCTACCAATCAACTCCTATACACAAATGAAAGCCTACATAAAAATAAAAAAGTAACCATCGTCAACTATGAAAACAACCATGGATATACGAGAGAATCCTATAAAGTTATCAGAAAAAGCTACGCACCACTTTATCGAATAGTAAGTATTCCAGAAACAGGAAACAAATTAATATACGAAGACATAGATCATTAGGGAATATTTTTAAAAAAATAAACCTATAAAAAAAGCCTTCGTTTACAAACGAAAGCTTTATAATAATCTACCATGTATGTTTTAATTAACTAAAAGAAACATCAATTTTTGAAGTCAATACTATTTCCTTTACTTTATCTTTTGTTCTTTCAGAAAGATCTCTTATTTCAAATTTCAATACCGCTCTATAATCCCCTTCTAAATCTGTTTTTAATCTCACATCAAACTGAGAAACCCCTCTAAATATATTTGCTTCTTTAAAAATAGCAGCATTGTCATGAAGCGGCATCTCTCTACCATTAATATAAAAAGTAATCTTATCGTTTTGATTCAAATTCACTTTTTGTTCTCCTTCAGGCGTAACTATAAGCAAGGACTCAAGCGCAATAAATACTTTGTCATAATTCACCCCAGAACTTTTAATTTCAGCACGTAAAAGCTCGTTTTTTTTCCCTTGTGTACGATATAATGTAGTATTATCGCCTTTCACCTCTTCAACATCTTTATAAGGAGTGAATTCCAAATCTAACACCCTATTTTCATACTCATACCCTACATTATCATCCGTACACGATGACAACAAGTATTGCAGTCAACACCATCAAAACACTTCTTTTCATTAAGTTTAATAAATTTTTCATCTTCAAATTACTTTTCAAAATTATAATATAGTTTTCTAGATTTTTACTACTTACAAAGTAAAACTTCACCTATAAATAGCACACTAATCAATACACGAAAAACACATGTTCATTATAAAACAAAAGAGATCATCTTTTTAAAATTAGATGATCTCTTTTGTGGGGAGAGCAGGATTCGAACCTGCGAAGTCGAAAGACAACGGAGTTACAGTCCGTCCCATTTGGCCGCTCTGGAATCTCCCCAAAAATTTTAATAAATATGTCTTAAAATAGTGACCGGGCTGGGGCTCGAACCCAGGACTCTCTCCTTAAAAGGGAGATGCTCTACCAACTGAGCTACCCGGTCATTGCGTTTGCATTTCTGCGTTTGCGGGTGCAAATATAGTAGCTTTTATTGATTGACCAAACTTTTTTTTCTTAAAATTAAATGTTTTTTTCGACCAAAAACACAACTAACTACTAATCAAAAAAATACATCACAAATCTTTTAGGTACGCTTGTTTTACTTTTTTAAATAAATTGGAAGAATACACAAAATTTACCACAGCTTCGTTTTCTGTTTTGAAAATTTCCTTGTTAGTTCCTTCCCATGCTTTACTTCCTGATTTAAGAAATACGATTTTTTGTCCTATTTCCATCACAGAATTCATATCGTGCGTATTGATCACTGTTGTTATCTTATACTCGTCTGTTATCTCTTGTATCAAATTATCGATGACAATGGCTGTTTGAGGGTCTAACCCAGAGTTTGGCTCGTCACAAAATAGGTATTTTGGATTCATAACGATGGCCCTTGCAATAGCAACTCGTTTTTGCATTCCTCCAGACAACTCAGCGGGATACTTGAAGTTTGAATTTTCTAGATTAACCCTGCGTAGTACAAAGTTTACCCGATCTAACATTTCCTCGTCAGATTGCTTGGTAAACATTTTTAAAGGAAACATGACATTTTCTTCTACCGTTTGTGAGTCAAACAAAGCACTTCCTTGAAACACCATGCCTAATTCTTGACGAAATAATCTTTTATCTTCTGTAGACATTTCTACATTTACCCTACCATCATAGGTAATCGTTCCTTGCTCTGGTGTATGAATACCGATTAATGATTTCAAAAAAACCGTTTTCCCTGAACCACTTTGCCCTATTATAAGACTGGTCTCACCGGGATTAAAAGTTGCTGAAACCCCTTTTAAAATACCAACACCATTAAATCCTTTATGTAAATTTTTTACCGCTATCATATCACGTTAATATCATTTGAGTTAAAAAGTAATTTGCAATAACTATAATTACGATCGTCCAAACTACCGATTGTGTACTTGCCTTTCCTACTTCCAACGAACCGCCCTTTACATAATATCCATGATATGAAGGGACAGTTGCAATTATAAAAGCAAAAACCACTGTTTTTATTAATGCATACACTATTAAAAAAGGTTTAAAATCGAATTGAAGCCCTTCTATAAAATCTATACTAGAAAAGAATTGTGAAAGTACGCCTGCTATCCAGCCACCAAAAATCCCTAAGAACATGGCTAGTATGATCAGAAAAGGATAAAAAAATACAGCCGCAATAATTTTGGGCAACACCAAATAGTTTAATGAATTGATTCCCATCACCTCTAACGCATCAATTTGTTCCGTGACTCGCATAGTTCCGATACTTGATGTTATGTAGGAGCCTACCTTACCTGCCAAAATAATGGAACAAAAGGTGGGGGCAAATTCTAAGATTATCGATCGTTTTGTTGCAAACCCAATAAGGGATTGGGGTATTAGTGGGTTTTCTAGGTTTAAAGCAGTTTGTAACGCGATTACACCGCCAATAAAAAAAGAGATAAAAGCTATGATACCAACAGATTTGTGCCCTAATTCTTCCAACTCTCTCAGTAAAGCTTCTTTAAAAACCCTACCGCGCTGTGGTTTTCTAAACACTTGTTTTAGCATCATAAAATACTTACCAATATGCTCTATATAATTCATTAATCAAATATGTTTTTTCTTTTTGCTAATGTATGAAAAACCGTCAACAACTATGCCATGACTATATTATAATAGTAGCTATTTGTAGGTGGAAATAACCGTATTAGAAAAGCTGCTGTAGAATCTTTTTAGATTTCATTAGTAATGGTTAACTTTGAATGTTTATTCTTAAATAAAATGAAGGGATTATTTTTACTAGTATTCGCGTCGGTATTTCTTTTACCGTCCTGTGAATCGCATCAGCACACAAACGCTACCAAACCCAAATTGGTTATTGGTATAGTCGTAGATCAAATGCGCTATGATTACTTAGCACGTTTCGAAAAAAAATATAGCGACAAAGGATTCAAACGTTTAATAAACAAGGGGTTTCTGTTAGAAAACGCACATTTTAACTATATTCCAACATATACGGCAGTCGGACACACTTCTATATATACCGGAACTACTCCTGCTAATCATGGTATTATTAGCAATGACTGGTATGACAAAAAACTACAAAAATCTATCTATTGTGTCAATGACGATCGATACAATACCATTGGTAATGATGGTAAGGGCGGTAAAAAATCTCCTGCTAGATTGGTTACTACATCGATTGCAGATCAATTGCATTTAGCACAAAACATGCAGGGGAAGACTATTGGAATTGCTCTCAAAGATCGATCTGCTATTTTACCTGTAGGACACACGGCTAATGCTGCCTATTGGTTTGACGGTGGACAAAAAGGCCAATGGATTTCTTCTTCTTATTATATGGAGAAATTACCTACATGGGTAACCGATTTTAACAATGCCAAAAAAGCTGACGTATATTTGTCTACTCCTTGGAATACTTTATACGATATTAAAACCTACACGGAAAGCATGGAGGATGATAATAATTTTGAAAATCCTTTTAAAGGGGAAGATAAACCTGTATTTCCACATGATATTCCAACACTAAGAAGTAAAAACAAAAATTATAGCATCATTAAAGCGATTCCTGCAGGGAACTCTTTTACCACAGACTTTGCAAAAGCGGCTATAATCGGAGAACAATTGGGAAAATCTGAACATACCGATTTTCTTGCTATCAGTTATTCTTCAACAGACTATGTCGGTCATCAATTTGGTGTAGCTTCAAAAGAAATAGAAGACACCTATTTACGATTGGATTTGGACTTAGCCAACCTAATTAATTTTTTAGATACGGAAATAGGCAGCAGTAATTACACCTTATTTTTAACGGCAGATCACGCAGCTACACAAGTACCTTCGTATCTAAAATCTTTAAAAATCCCCGCGGATTATATTCAGCCAGTAAAGTTTATCAACTATTTAAATAAGATCACGTTGGCGCATTTTAAATCAGATGCCTTAATTAAGAATTTTTCTAATTTTCAAATTTTCTTAGACAAAGAAAAAATCAATTCATTACAACTTTCCGTTGACGAGGTAGCACAAACAATTTCGGATGCTGCTGTGGATTATAAGGGTATTTATAAATCAGTAACCGCAAAAACACTTCAAAACACCAATTTTACGTCAGGCATACTACATGCATTACAAAATGGTTATAATCAAAAATTCTCTGGAGATGTTTTATTAATTCCGAACCCGTCTACTATTAACTATTCTAAAAAAGGAACTACACATGGTTCTGGTTATACTTACGACACTCATGTACCTGTTATATTTTACGGTAATAGTATCAAACACGGAAACTCAAAAAAAGCATACGAAATCATTGACATAGCTCCGACTATTTCCAATTTACTAAACATTGAATTTCCTAACGGAAACACGGGTAAAATAATTGAGGAGACGTTAAAAAAGTAGAAAGTGTTATAACACACTTTCTCTTTTTACTTCTTTTTCATAAAGCTTCCCCACTACTTTCTTTTTCTCACAATTTTTCCACTTCACGCACTTTCAAGACATAAATATGTCCCAAAAACGTATAAGAATATACCGAATGCTTTTACCTTTTTAAAAAGTAAAATATTTGATCAATTCTGAAATAAAAATTGTTATGATAATGATCATTTTTTCAATTCAATTAAAAAATTTTGTAAACTTAATTGATACGGCATATTTTATTCGGGCTTATTCAAAATAACCAAAGCACCAATAATTCCCGGTACCCATCCACAAAGTGTCAATAAAAATACGATGATGACCGAACCGCATCCTTTACCGATAACGGACAATGGGGGAAATAGAATAGCTAGTAATACCCTAAGTAAGCTCATAGTTTTTTAATTTGATTCTATTACAAAGACGAGTCTATACTTGGATTGTTACAGTAAATAAATAATTTTGTGATAAAAAATAAGAAAAAGCTATCAAAACAGTAAAGGGGAATGGAATGAGATATTGCGAATTTGCACCTGTTTTGATAGCTTATGATAAGATTACTCTTGTTGTATTAACGAGGTAAACAATTAAAAAACACAGGGCAAACATACTTGATAATTTCAGCTTAAAAAGTGATGTAGTAACATTGAAGCACAATAGTTTACCTATAAATCAATAGACCATTATACTACCATATTACCACAACATTATGGACAAAAGTTTACCAATAAGTAAAAAATAAATATATTATATTCGCAAAAACAAAGAGATTAGAAACAAAATATTACAAACATCAAGCATTTTTTTTAGAAACACCCTTGTAAAAACCATAAAAAACACTGAAAAACAAGTCAATTTATTGTCTCATTTTAATAAGACATGTATACAAAACAAGATTCGTAAAATTTAATCAACTTTTAATTAACCTTAACGTAATCTTATAATTTTTTCACTTTTTTCTTAGTTACACCATTTTTTTTGGTAGGGTAAATCCAAAATAAACTGTTTAATAATTACTAGTAAACTAACATGAAAAAACAGACCCTCTTTTACCTACTTGTATTATCATTTGTACCCCTGTGGATACAAGCACAAAACTCAAACTGGAGAACCGCATCACTATCAGCAAATAGTAATTATTTTGATATCACTAAAAGAAATAATTCAATTATTCGTAAAAATGCGAAGCAAAAAAATAATAGAAAAAGTCGAAAACAAGCTAAACAATTCGGCCGCTGGACAAATTATTGGAAAAATCATATTTTACCTGATGGTTCTTTCGTTTCTTCTACCTACAAATACCAAGAATGGTTGAAAGAAAATGAACGACATCGTAACGTCCTTAATAAAAATGTAGCCGAAGTAAAATGGTCTTCTTTAGGGCCTCACTCACCTCCTGAATCTTCTGTAGATTATTATACAGGTATGGGTAGGTTAAATGCTGTAGCTTTTCACGGATCTGACACCAATACTATATATGTCGGCTCTCCTGCAGGAGGAATATGGAAAACTACCGATGGAGGAAAAACATGGTCGCCAAAAGGAGATTTCCTTGGCAATTCGGCTGTTTCTCATATTGTCATTCATCCTACCAATAAAAACATAGTTTATTTTGCTTCTGGTGACTGGGACGGAAAAAATAATCACTCGATAGGTGTTTTTAAATCTACCGATGCAGGTGAAACATGGAATCCAACAGGATTGCGTTTTGGCGTAACAGAAAAAAAACTTATCAGTAAATTGTTAATTGACCCTAATAATCCTGAAACTATTTTTGCTACCACGAAAGGTAGTATCGAAAAAAGCACAGATGGAGGCATGTCATGGGATCCAGTTTTCAACCCTGACACAAGTTCTCTATATAATGATATTCAATATAAAACGGGTAGTAGTAACACCATTTATGTAACGAATAATAGAGGGGAGTTTATTGTTTCTAAAGACAATGGGAATACATGGAAAATCGTTGCGAAGCCCGGTCAAGGAAGGTTAGACATTGCGCAAAGCGATAACGATCCAAACTTAATATTGTCTCTAGATTTTACAGGAGCAATAAACAAATCTGTGGATGGAGGTAACACATGGACTGAATTGTCTTACATTAATCAGTTTGATTCACAATCAGAGTTTAACATGACCATTGCTATTTCTCCTATAGATAAAAACCTTGTTATCGTTGGAGGTGTTGAAGGGTGGCGCTCAAGAGACGGTGGTAAAACTTGGCACCATTATCTTAATGGATATTGGGTTAAAGGGCTTCCATACTTTTACGTGCATTCTGATCATCATGATATGGTATTTATCCCCAATTCAAATATCCTTTTCTCTGCCAATGATGGGGGATTATTTAAAGGAGATGCTTCTACCGATGTTAAATGGGAAGACTTATCTTCAGGATTGGCTATAACGCAATACTATAGCGTTTCAGGAACGCCACAAAATCATAATAAGTTAATCATGGGGGCGCAGGATAACGATATTGCCGTTTATAATGAGAAGAAATTTAAAGGTGAGTTTCCGGGTATGGATGGCGTTAATGGCGCTTGGGACTATACCAATCCCGACATTGCTTGGATTTGTGCCCAAGAAGGCAGGATAAAAAGAACCTTAGATGGATTTAAAACCACAGAAGATCTTTATATTCCTAGTAGTGCTCCTTTTGTTTGGGACTTAGAAATTCATCCAACGGATCCAAAAACACTTTATGGAGGATTTTTTGACATCTATAAATCAACAGATAGGGGGGATAATTGGGAGCGATTAAACACTGGATTAGATTCTGAATCATCTGCACAAGGAATATCCTCTATATCTATTTCACCCTCTAACCCTAATGTGCTTTATGCATCCTCAAAACAAAAAAACAGTATCATCAAAAAATCTTCAGACGGCGGTGAAAATTGGGAATCAATTAATTTACCCTTTTGGGGCTATATAAGAAGTATTGAAGTACACCCAACAAACCCCTCTGAAATTTACATTACCTATGGAGGTTACAATGATGATGAACACTTAGGTCAAAAAGTTTTTAGGTCTACCAACAGTGGAAAAGATTGGAATAACTTAACTGGTTCGTTACCGAACATTCCTATTCATAAAATCCTATATAAAACAGGCACTAATGATGACGAGTTATTTCTTGCTACTGACTTGGGCGTATATTACAGAACAGGTACTAGTAACGACTGGTTTCGTCTAGGTAAAGGACTACCCAATGTTATCGTTAATGATATGGAAATACATTATGGTAATAATGTACTACGAATTGCGACTTTCGGAAGAGGTGTATGGGAGCTTCCTATTAGTTCTTTACCATTAACAGCTCCTATTAATAAGTTAACAGATGACTCCCTTATAATTGGCCCTAACCCAACCTACAATAAAACATTTACGCTAACCTATGCAAATCTTATTGGAAAGAAGAACATACTTATCTATAACATTATAGGAGGAGTAATAAAAAACATGGATACAACAGATAATTACAGTACTATAAATCTTGAAAGTTGTAGTGAAGGTATCTATCTGGTAAAAGTAACATTTGAAGGGAGTTCAATTACAAAGAGGGTAGTTTTAAAATAATAAATCTATAAAAACACTATTATTATATAATGAAAAAAATTGCTGTATTAATGGTATTAATTCCCTTTTTGTATGGTTGTAAAACTACCATCAAAATAGTTAATGCCGTAAAACAAATTGTATACAAAGGCATTCCTTCTGAAAAAGGTTTTATTAACTATGAAGTGAACTTTTTAGTAACTACTGATGCTGCCATTACTATTGATAGTACACAAGTAATTCAGGATAAAACATGTTATACTGCTCGATTTTCATTAATCACTAAGCAACCTGCTGCATTTGTTACTGCTATTAGTAAAAAAGGGAATTATACGCTAGAAATACCACTACGAAAACATACAATTCTTAAGCAAAGGAAAATAAGTTCTGCTGATAAGGATCAGATTATCGTTTATTATACTGAAAATAAAAAATCTAAGGTCTATGGTATTCAAAATTTTAATACTGAACAAATTCAAGACAACAAAATAATCGAAATAAGAAAAACTTAGGGTCATCTTTTTACTATTATATACATTTTTACTACTCAAACGACCCTTTGCTAATCAAAAAAGAGGCTGTCTTATAGACAGCCTCTTTGCTTATTTTTAAAACAACTTATATAAAAAACTAAGTCGTCGCATTCAATTCACGTTGCTTTATCTTGAAAGCTCTTTCTTGTGGAAAATAAGCCACATCACCAAGTTCTTCTTCAATACGTAAAAGTTGATTATACTTTGCCATACGATCTGAACGAGAAGCGGAACCTGTTTTTATTTGGCCTGTATTTAATGCTACTGCCAAATCAGCAATAGTATTATCTTCTGTTTCTCCTGACCTATGACTCATAACAGAAGTATATCCTGCATTTTTAGCCATATTAACCGCTGCAATGGTCTCTGTTAAAGTACCAATTTGGTTTACCTTTATTAAAATAGAATTAGCAATACCATTATCGATACCTCTAGATAAACGTTCTACATTGGTCACAAACAAATCATCTCCTACTAATTGGACATTTTCTCCAACTTTTTCTGTCAAGTATTTCCATCCTTCCCAATCATTTTCATCCATTCCATCCTCAATAGAAATAATAGGATATTTATCAGATAATTCTGCTAAATAATCAGCTTGTTCTTTACTCGTACGAACTTGTCCCTTTTCTCCTTCGAATTTAGTATAGTCGTATTGTCCGTTTACATAAAACTCAGCCGCAGCACAATCTAAAGCGATCATTACTTCGTCACCAAAAGCATATCCTGCATTTTTAGTCGCTAAAGCAATTGTTTCAATAGCATCTTCTGTACCGTCTAAAGCTGGTGCAAAACCTCCTTCATCACCAACAGCAGTAGAAAGATTTCTATCGTGTAATACTTTTTTCAAATGATGGAAAATTTCAGAACCAATTTGCATTGCTTGTGTGAAAGAAGTTGCTTTTACAGGCATTACCATAAACTCTTGAAAAGCAATCGGAGCATCAGAGTGTGACCCACCATTGATTATATTCATCATCGGTACTGGTAACGTGTTCGCTGAAACACCACCTACATAACGATATAAAGGAATTCCTAATTCATTGGCTGCTGCCTTGGCAACGGCTAACGATACTCCCAAAATAGCATTGGCTCCCAAATTAGATTTGTTAGGAGTTCCGTCTAAGTCAATCATGATTTTATCGATCATGTTTTGCTCAAATACAGATACGCCTAATAGCTCTTGTGCTATAGAGGTATTAACATTTTCAACCGCCTTAAGCACGCCTTTCCCCATATAAGAACTTTCCTTGTCACGTAACTCTACCGCTTCATGTTCTCCAGTAGAAGCCCCTGAAGGAACTGCAGCCCTTCCTATTACACCGCTTTCAGTAGTTACATCTACTTCAACGGTAGGGTTACCTCTGGAATCAAAAATTTGACGCGCATGAACGTTGATAATAATACTCATAAGTTATTGTATTTGTTAATAATATTGGAGTAGCAATTTACGAAATACTACCCGCTTATTTATGTTATTTAATTTGATTTTGCGAAAACGTTATCAAATACAAATTCCCACCGAAGTGGGAATTTTGTGTTATTTATGATTTTTTATATTCTCAATAAATTGATCAAACAGGTACTCAGCATCATTAGGGCCTGGACTGGCTTCTGGATGGTATTGTACCGAGAAAACATTCTTGTTTTTCATCTTTATACCTGCTACTGTATGATCATTTAAATGTACATGCGTAATTTCTACATCTGGGTGAGCTTCTGTTTCTTCTCTATTGATAGCAAACCCATGGTTTTGGGAAGTGATTTCACCTTTTCCAGTCACTAAATTTTTTACTGGATGGTTGATTCCTCTATGTCCATTATGCATCTTATACGTAGAAATACCATTTGCCAAAGCAATTACTTGATGACCTAGACATATACCAAAAAGTGGTAAATTTTTCTCAATGATTGTTTTAGCAGTGTTTTGAGCTTCAACCAAAGGTTCAGGATCACCTGGTCCATTAGAAAAAAAGTAACCGTCTGGGTTAAAATCACTCATTTCTTCAAAACTAGTATTATAAGGATATACCTTAATATAAGCATCTCTCTTAGCCAGATTTCTTAATATATTCTTCTTTATACCAATATCTAAAGCTGAAATTTTTATAGAAGCATTTTCATTACCAACAAAATAAGGTTCTTTTGTAGACACCTTTGAAGCCAATTCTAAGCCTTCCATATTAGGCGTTTCTGCCAATTGTTTTTTCAAGGCATCAATATTATCAACTTCTGTTGAAATAATGGCATTCATAGCTCCATTATCTCTAATATACGACACTAATGCTCTCGTATCAACATCCGATATAGCTACTAAATTGTGCTTTTCGAACCAATCTTTAAGATTGCTATCCGAATCTACTCGTGAATGTGTAAAACTAAAATTTCTACAAATTAACCCTGCAATTTTAATTCCTTCTGATTCCACCTCTTCATCATTCACACCATAATTACCGATGTGAGCATTAGTGCTAACCATTATCTGTCCATAATAAGAAGGATCAGTAAACACTTCTTGGTATCCTGTCATCCCGGTATTAAAACATATTTCAGCTGATGCTGTTCCTTCAATTCCAATTGATTTTCCGTAGAAAATAGTTCCGTCAGCTAATAGTACTAAAGCTTTCTTACGTGACTGATATTTCATTTAGTATATTGTATAATTTCGTTGCAAAAATATATAAAAAAGGGATAAACATTAAAATGTTTACCCCTTTTATATTGTTGAATAATAATTGTCATTTTATTCTTCTTCTTGTACTGCTGTTTCGTTTTCAACTGGAGCAGTAACTGCTTTCTTAGAACCACCTCTTCTACTACGACGAGTTGATTTCTTAGCTTTGTTTCCTTTAGGATTGTATAATTCGTTATAATCAACTAATTCTACCATTGCCATTGGAGCGTTATCCCCTTGACGGTTTCCTAATTTGATAATACGAACGTATCCTCCAGGTCTGTCGCCTACTTTTACAGAGATTTCTTTAAATAGTTCTGTAACAGCATACTTATTTCGTAAGTAGCTAAACACTACACGACGGTTGTGCGTAGTATCTGACTTTGACTTAGTAATCAATGGTTCAACAAATCTACGTAAAGCTTTCGCTTTCGCTTCTGTTGTATTAATACGTTTGTGTTCAATTAATGAACAAGCCATATTTGACAACATTGATTTTCTGTGTGCTGTTTTTCTTCCTAAATGATTAAATTTTTTTCCGTGTCTCATGACGTTTTCGTTTAGCTTTCATCTTGCTACAACCCTGATTTTAGAGGAGCAAAATATGAAAGGTTAATCTCTATCTAATTTGTATTTAGCTAAATCCATTCCGAAATTTAACCCTTTGTTATGCACTAACTCTTCTAATTCTGTTAGTGATTTTTTACCAAAATTTCTGAACTTCATTAAGTCATTCTTATTAAATGACACAAGGTCACCAAGAGTATCTACCTCGGCAGCTTTCAAACAATTCAAAGCACGAACTGATAAATCCATATCAACTAACTTCGTTTTAAGAAGTTGTCTCATATGCAATGACTCTTCGTCATATGTTTCAGTTTGTGCAATTTCATCAGCCTCCAGTGTGATACGCTCGTAAGAGAATAACATAAAATGATGAATCAAAATTTTAGCGGCTTCTGTTAATGCGTCTTTAGGATTGATTGAACCATCTGTATCGATATCAAAAACTAACTTTTCGTAGTCTGTTTTTTGCTCAACACGGAAGTTTTCTACAGCGTATTTTACGTTTTTTATTGGCGTATAAATAGAATCTGTAAAAATTGTTCCTAAAGGAGCTCCAGCTCTTTTATTTTCTTCAGCTGGCACGAAACCTCTACCTTTTTCAATGGTAATTTCTGCATTCAAATTCACTGACTTATCCATGTTGCAAATCACCATATCAGGATTTAATACTTGAAAACCTGAGATGAACTTTTGCAAATCTCCAGCAGTCAATTGTTCTTGACCTGAAATTGCAATAGAAACCGTTTCACGATCCGATTCTTCAATTTGCTTTTTAAAACGTACTTGTTTTAAGTTTAAGATAATTTCAGTTACATCTTCTACAACACCTTCGATTGTTGAAAACTCATGGCTTACTCCATCGATGCGTAAAGATGTAATGGCAAACCCTTCTAATGAAGATAATAATACTCTTCTTAAAGCATTACCAACTGTTAAACCAAAACCTGGTTCTAAAGGTCTAAATTCAAATCTACCAGTAAAATCTGTAGATTCAATCATTATTACTTTGTCGGGCTTTTGAAAATTTAAAATTGCCATAATAAGTTTGTCAAGATTATTTAGAATATAATTCTACGATTAATTGCTCTTTAATGTTTTCTGGAATTTGCAATCTTTCTGGAACCTTTACAAAGGTACCTGACTTTTGATCTGCATTCCATGTCAACCATTCGTAAACACTACTATTTGCTGCTAAAGAGTTTTCAATTGCTTCTAATGATTTAGACTTCTCTCTAACGGCAACTACATCCCCTTCTTTTAATCTATAAGAAGGTATGTTTACGATGTTACCATTCACAGTAATATGACGATGTGATACTAATTGACGAGCAGCTCTACGAGAATTTGCGATACCTAAACGGTAAACAACATTATCTAATCTTGACTCACATAATTGTAATAAAACCTCACCTGTAATACCTTTTGAAGATGATGCTTTTTTGAATAAGTTACTGAACTGACGCTCTAATATACCATATGTATACTTCGCCTTTTGCTTCTCCATTAATTGGATCGCATATTCTGATTTTTTCCCTCTTCTTTTTCCAACACCGTGTTGTCCTGGAGGGTAGTTTCTTTTTTCAAAATTTTTGTCATCACCAAAGATAGCTTGACCGAATTTACGAGCGATCTTGGTTTTTGGTCCTGTATATCTTGCCATTTTTTGTTAATTTAAATAGGGATCATGAATTAAGGCTACTCCTTCGATGATCTTTATTCCTACTTGGTTAAAATTTAATAAATAAAATAAAAAGTGAGCATATAAAGAAGTGGCTCTTTATTATACTCTTCTTCTTTTAGGTGGACGGCATCCATTGTGAGGAATTGGAGTAACATCTATGATTTCAGTCACCTCAATACCAGAATTGTGAAGTGATCTAATAGCAGATTCTCTACCGTTCCCTGGTCCTTTCACATATACTTTAACTTTACGTAATCCAGCTTCTTTAGCTACCTTAGCACAATCTTCTGCTGCTAATTGAGCTGCATAAGGAGTGTTTTTCTTAGATCCTCTAAAGCCCATTTTACCAGCTGATGACCAAGAGATTACATCTCCTTTTTTATTAGTTAAAGATATAATAATGTTGTTGAACGAAGCAGTAATACGAGCTTCGCCTACTGATTCAATTACAACTTTACGTTTTTTTGTTACTTTAGATTTTGCCATAATTCTTTACCATTTTAGTAAATAGTCAAGCTATTATTTTTTCTTGTTAGCTACCGTTTTTCTCTTACCTTTTCTTGTACGAGAATTATTTTTCGTTCTTTGACCTCTCAAAGGCAATCCAAGTCTATGACGGATTCCTCTTTGACATCCAATGTCCATTAAACGTTTGATGTTTAATTGTACTTCAGAACGCAATTCACCTTCAATGGTGTAAGTACCTACAGCACCACGAATGGCTGCTATTTGATCGTCTGTCCAATCTTGGACTTTGATTCCTTCATCTACTTTTGCAGTTGCTAATACTTCTTTAGCTCTGCTTCTTCCTATACCAAATATGTAAGTTAAGGCTACAACACCTCTTTTATTTTTTGGGATATCAATACCTGCGATTCTTGCCATAACTAACCTTGTCTTTGTTTAAATCTAGGATTCTTTTTGTTTATTACATATAATCTGCCTTTTCTGCGAACTATTTTGCAGTCGGCACTTCTCTTCTTTAATGATGCTCTTACTTTCATCAGTTTTATTTTTTAATATCTGTAAGTAATTCTTGCCTTCGATAAATCATATGGGCTCATTTCTAATTTTACCTTATCACCAGGTAATAATTTGATATAATGCATACGCATTTTTCCAGAAATGTGAGCCGTCACAATATGTCCGTTTTCTAATTCTACACGAAACATTGCATTAGATAATGCTTCTGTTATTGTTCCATCTTGTTGAATTGCTGGTTGTTTAGCCATATTATTTTAATGATTTTCTATTAGTGTTACCTGTTTTCATTAAACCGTCATATCGACTATTTAATAAGTATGAATTGATTTGTTGAATGGTATCAATTGCAACTCCTACCATAATGATTAAAGAGGTTCCTCCATAAAACATTGCCCAGTTTTGAGTAACTCCAAACTTTACAATGATTGCTGGAAGTACAGATAATGCAGCTAAAAATAACGACCCTGGAAATGTTATTTTAGATAACACCGAATCAAGATAATTAGCCGTTTCTTCTCCTGGTTTATACCCAGGAACAAATCCATTACTCCTCTTTAAATCTTCTGCCATTTTATTCGTAGGAATGGTTATTGCTGTATAAAAGTAACTGAAGACAATAATTAAGATAGCAAATATAACGTTATACCACAAGCCGAAGTTGTCAGCCAAACTGTTCAAAGCAGGATATTTTTGACCTAAAGCAACAGGCAAAAACATGATAGCTTGAGCAAATATGATTGGCATCACTCCAGCGGCATTTAATTTTAACGGAATATACTGTCTTGCCCCGTCTACATCTTTTACGTTTGTAACCGTTGTACGTCTTGCGTACTGAACTGCTACTTTACGTACTGCTGTAACTAACAAAACAGTTAATAATATCACTACAAACCAAATAATTAACTCAATTAAAATCATCATAATTCCACCGCCTCCTGCGTTATCGGTCTTAGAGACAACCTCTTGTAAGAAAGCTACTGGAAAATTGGCTATGATCCCTACTGTAATTAATAATGAAATACCATTACCAACACCTTTATCGGTAATTCTTTCACCTAACCACATAGCGAAAATAGTACCTGCGGTCAATAAGATCATTGACGACAGCCAAAAAGTAGCTCCTCCTACTAAAAATGCAGATTCAGGAAGTCCAAATTGAGTTTTAATTGCAGTAATATAAGTAGGTCCTTGAACCAGGGTAATTAAAATAGTTAACCATCTGGTTATTTGAGTTATTTTCTTTCTTCCACTTTCTCCATCTTTCTGTAGTTTTTGCAAATAAGGTACTGCTATACCCATCAATTGCACTACAATAGATGCAGAAATATAAGGCATTATACCAAGTGCCATAACAGACGCTCTAGCAAATGCCCCTCCTGTAAATGCATTTAATAACCCCAAAAGACCACCTCCAGCTTGATCTTTTAATGCTGCTAATTGTGTAGGGTCTATTCCAGGTAATGGAACAGCCGCCATAAAACGATACACAGCAATTAAACCTATGGTTAAAAGTATTTTTTCTTTTAACTCTTCAATCTTGAAAATGTCTCTTAAAGTATTTATAAAGTTCATTATTTACAGTTTTCTTATAAGTTAACCGCTTCACCTCCAGCAGACTCTATAGCCGCTTTAGCAGTAGCAGTGAATTTATGTACAGTAATATTTAATTTTGCTGTTAACTCTCCACGTCCTAAAATTTTCACCAAATCATTCTTACGAGCCAAACGGTTTTCAACTAAAACGTCCAAAGTAACGGCGTCTTTAATTTTTCCGTTGTCAACTAAAGCTTGTAAAGTATCTAGGTTTACACCAACATATTCTTTACGGTTTATATTGGTAAATCCAAACTTAGGTACTCTTCTTTGAAGTGGCATTTGTCCTCCTTCAAATCCAATTTTACGAGAATACCCTGAACGAGATTTAGCTCCTTTGTGACCTCTTGTAGAGGTACCACCACGACCTGAACCTTCACCACGAGCTATTCTTTTGGTATTTTTAGTAGATCCAGATGCAGGTTTTAAGTTATGTAAACTCATCTTTAATATATCTTATTTAATTTCTTCTACAGAAACTAAGTGTTGAACTTTATTTATCATTCCCAAAATTGTAGCCGATGCATCGTGCTCTACAGTTTGGTTTATTCTACGTAATCCTAACGCCTCTAAGGTTCTTTTTTGGTTTTTAAGGCGACCAATATTACTCTTTAATTGTGTAACTCTTATTTTACTCATCGTCTTAATATTTATCCGTTAAAAACTTTCTCTAAAGAAATACCTCTTTGTTTGGCTATAGTCTCTGCACTTCTTAATTGTAATAATGCATCAAAAGTAGCTTTTACTACGTTATGTGGATTTGAAGAACCTTGTGATTTAGATAATACATCTTTTACACCTACAGATTCTAATACCGAACGAACAGCACCACCCGCAATTACTCCCGTACCATGAGAAGCTGGTTTAAGGAAAACTTTTGCTCCACCGAACTTTCCTTTTTGCTCATGTGGCAATGTTCCATCAAGAATTGGAACACGTACTAAATTTTTCTTAGCATCTTCAACGGCTTTAGCGATAGCAGAAGAAACATCTTTAGATTTTCCTAATCCATGTCCTACTACTCCATTACCGTCTCCGACAACAACAATTGCAGAAAATCCAAACGCTCTACCCCCTTTAGTTACTTTGGTAACACGTTGAACTCCTACTAATTTATCTACAAGCTCTAATCCGCTTGGTTTTACTCTTTCTACGTTTTTATATCCTAACATAATATAATTTCTTAAAATTTTAAACCAGCTTCTCTTGCAGCTTCTGCCAATACTTTTACTCTCCCGTGGTATAAATATCCGTTACGATCAAAAGCAACAGTTTCTACGCCAGCTTTTGAAGCTTTTTCAGCGATAGCTTTCCCTACAGCTGCTGCAGCTTCTGCTTTAGAACTAGACGTTACGTCTTTGTCCTTTGATGAAGCAGATGCAATTGTTACACCAGCAACATCGTTTATTAATTGAGCATAAATCTCTTTGTTACTTCTAAAAACTGACAATCTAGGTTTCTCAGCTGTTCCTGTAACTATCTTTCTGATTCTATGCTTAATACGTTGTCTTCTTTCAAGCTTTGATAATGCCATAATATTTCTTAGTTATTATGCAGATTTACCTGCTTTTCTTCTTAATACTTCTCCTACAAACTTAATTCCTTTTCCTTTGTAAGGCTCTGGCTTACGGAAAGAACGGATTTTTGCTGCAACCTGACCCACTAATTGCTTGTCATGTGAAGTTAACTTGATGATTGGGTTTTTACCTTTTTCAGATACCGTCTCAACTTTAACTTCTGGAGCTAAATCTAAAATAATGTTATGAGAAAAACCTAAAGCTAAATCTAATTTTTGACCTTGGTTAGATGCTCTATAACCTACACCTACTAACTCTAATTCTTTAGTAAACCCTTTGCTTACTCCTTCAACCATATTTCTGATTAAAGCACGATATAAACCGTGTGCAGCTTTGTGTTGTTTACTATCAGAAGGTCTTGCTAACGTAAGAGTTCCTTCTTCAACTTCTAAGGTAATTCCGTCAGTTAATTCTTGTGTTAACTCACCCAATTTACCTTTTACTGTAACCACGTTTCCGTTTACTTTAACTTCAACACCTTGTGGCAATGCGATTGGATTTTTTCCTATTCTACTCATCTTACAAATGTGTTTTTAGTAAACGTAACATAATACTTC
The DNA here is from genome assembly GCA_947496185.1 of uncultured Tenacibaculum sp. Taxonomy (GTDB): domain Bacteria; phylum Bacteroidota; class Bacteroidia; order Flavobacteriales; family Flavobacteriaceae; genus Polaribacter. The sequence goes on along the minus strand of CANMCD010000005.1, from coordinate 157,289 downwards.
TCCACCTACGTTTTCTTGGCGCGCTTTCTTATTTGTCATTACACCTCTCGATGTAGAAATAATAGCAATACCTAAACCATTCAATACTCTAGGCATTTCTTTAGCACCAACATACTTACGTAAACCTGGCGTAGAAACTCTTTGAATTTTTCTAATAACCGACTCTTTTGTATTCCCATCGTACTTTAAAGCTATCTTGATAGTACCTTGTACAGTATCATCATTAAACTGATAACTTAAAATGTACCCTTGATCGAACAAAATTTTGGTCATTTCCTTCTTCAGTTTTGAAGCAGGAACTTCAACAACTCTGTGACCTGCTGCAATAGCATTTCTCACACGAGTAAGAAAATCCGCGATTGGATCTGTGTACATAATTAATTAATTTATGGTTTTGGTTTTCAATGACTTATATATTTACTACGAAAAAAATCGTAATCATTAAACCTGAAACCAGTTAATACTTTATCATTGTTTTTTCAAAAAAAGGCATAATTTCCCCATGAAAAACAGTTTGCAAATATACGCAAAGTTTTCAAAAAAAAAAGGGTTTTGCCAATTATCAATTTGACTATTAATTTATTGTACCTGTACAATAAAATTTTGGTGATATATAGTCGTCTATATTTTGATAATTTCTATAATAAATAAGGGCATACAAAATAAATTGTATACCCTTGTTTTATCTTAAATTGAATAAGACTTCATCTTACCAACTAGCTTTCTTTACACCCGGAATTAATCCTTGGTTCGCCATTTCACGGAAAGTAACACGAGAAATTCCGAACTGACGCATATATCCTTTTGGACGTCCCGTTAATTTACAACGGTTATGCATTCTGATTGGCGAAGCATTTTTAGGTAACTTTTGTAAACCTTCATAATCTCCAGCTTCTTTTAAAGCTTTCCTTTTTTCAGCATACTTTGCTACTATTTTAGCTCTTTTGCGCTCACGCGCTTTCATTGATTCTTTAGCCATCTTTAGTTCTTTTTAAATGGTAATCCTAATTCTCCTAATAATGATTTAGCTTCTTTATCAGTTTGAGCAGATGTTACAAATGTAATATCCATTCCACTGATTTTCTTAACTTGATCAATATTAATCTCTGGATAGATGATTTGTTCAGTAATTCCTATATTGTAGTTACCTCTACCATCAAAACCATTCGCTTTGATACCGTTAAAATCTCTTACACGTGGTAAAGAAGCTGTTATTAAACGATCTAAAAATTCGTACATAATCTCACCTCTCAACGTAACCTTAGCACCAATTGGCATTCCTTTACGTAATTTGAAGTTAGCTACATCCTTTTTAGATACAGTAGATACTGCTTTTTGACCTGTGATTGTTGTTAACTCATCAACAGCGTATTCTATTAATTTCTTATCAGCAATAGCAGCACCTACTCCTTTACTTACTACAATTTTCTGTAGTTTAGGTACCTGCATTACGTTCTTATAACCGAATTCTTCCGTAAGAGCGCTGATTACTCTGCTCTTGTACTCTTCTTTTAATCTTGGTACGTAACTCATGGCTATATTGCTTTATCTGATTTTTTTGAAAATCTTACTTTCTTATCTCCTTCTACTTTATAACCTACACGTACTGCTTGACCGTTTTCAACCAAAGCAACGTTTGATATATGTAATGGAGCTTCTTTTTTTACAATCCCTCCTTGAGGATTTGCAGCACTAGGCTTCGTGTGTCTAGACACCATGTTTACACCTTCAACTACAACTCTATCTTTATCTTTCAGGATTTGTAAAACTTTACCTTCAGATCCTTTGTGATCTCCTGCTATTACTTTAACAGTATCTCCTGATTTGATTTTAAACTTCTTCATCTTTAAATACATTATTAAAGCACTTCAGGTGCCAATGATACGATCTTCATAAATTGCTTCTCACGTAATTCACGAGCCACAGGACCAAATACACGTGTACCTCTCATCTCCTCAGTTGGATTTAATAATACACAAGCATTGTCATCAAATCTGATATATGATCCGTCTTTACGTCTAACTTCCTTCTTAGTACGAACAACTACTGCACGAGATACTTGACCTTTCTTAACAGTACCGTTTGGAGTTGAAGATTTTACCGTTACAACGATTTTATCTCCAACACTAGCATAACGCTTCTTTGTTCCTCCTAAAACTCTAATCACTAAAACTTCTTTTGCCCCAGTGTTATCTGCTACTTTTAATCTTGATTCTGTTTGTAACATAATTATTTAGCTCTTTCTAGGATTTCTACTAATCTCCAACGCTTAGATTTACTCAATGGACGTGTTTCCATTATTTTTACAGTATCACCTTCGTTGCAATCGTTATTCTCGTCATGTGCAACATACTTCTTAGTCTTCAATACGAACTTTCCGTACATTGGGTGTTTTACTCTCTTTACCTCGCTCACAACAATAGATTTCTCCATTTTGTTACTAGATACAACACCTATTCTCTCTTTTCTAAGATTTCTTTTTTCCATCTTTAAAACTGACTAGAATTTATTGTAATTCTCTTTTGGTTAATTCTGTAGCAATTCTTGCTACAGTTCTTCTTAAGCTACGTAACTCTAATGGGTTCTCCAATGGAGTTATTGCGTGAGCCATCTTAAGATCCGTATAGTTTTTCTTCAACGCCCCTAGCTTGTCTTGTAAGTCAGCTGTTGATAATTCTTTAATTTCTGATTGTTTCATTGTTTAATAGAATTAAGCGTTATGATCGTAATCTCTTGCTATTATAAACTTCGTTTTAACAGGTAATTTCTGTGCTGCTAAACGTAAAGCTTCTTTAGCTATTTCCATAGGTACACCACCTACTTCAAATAATATCCTTCCTGGTTTAACCACTGCAACGAAATGATCTGGAGCACCTTTACCTTTACCCATACGTACTTCTAATGGCTTCTTTGTAATAGGCTTGTCTGGAAATATTTTAATCCATAATTGCCCCTCTCTTTTCATATAACGAGTTGCCGCAATACGAGCTGCTTCGATTTGACGAGAAGTTAGTAAGTTCTGATCTAAGGATTTGATACCAAACATACCGTTTGATAATTGTGTTCCTCTTCCAGAGTTACCACTCATATTACCCTTGCCTTTCTGAACTCTACGGAATTTTACTCTTTTTGGCTGTAACATCTGTAATTTCTTTTAAAAAATTATTTTCTTCTGCGAGGTTGACGTTTACCTGATCCTCCACCTTTATTAGAATTACCTTTTTGCTTTGATAATCCTACTAATGGTGATAATTCACGCTTACCATATACCTCACCTTTCATTATCCATACTTTCACACCAATTCTTCCGTATGTAGTATGTGATTCAACAAGTGCATAATCGATATCTGCTCTGAAAGTTGATAAAGGAATTCTTCCTTCTTTGTAGTGCTCAGAACGAGCCATTTCAGCTCCATTTAAACGTCCTGATAACTGTACTTTAATACCTTCAGCGTTCATACGCATTGCTGCAGCAATTGCCATCTTAGTGGCACGCTTATAAGAAATCCTATTTTCAATCTGACGTGCAATACTAGCTGCTACTAACTTAGCATCTAATTCTGGACGCTTGATTTCGAAAATATTTATCTGTACTTCTTTACCAGTAATTTTCTTTAACTCCTCTTTTAACTTGTCTACTTCCTGACCACCTTTACCTATGATAATTCCAGGACGAGCAGTAGTAATAGTAACGGTTACAAGCTTTAAAGTACGTTCGATAATTACACGAGAAACACTTGCTTTAGATAATCTAGCATTGATATACTTTCTTATTCTATCGTCTTCGGCAATTTTATCTCCGTAGTCCTTTCCTCCATACCAGTTAGATTCCCATCCTCTGATAATTCCTAAACGATTTCCTATTGGATTTGTTTTTTGTCCCATTTCTACTTTGATTAATTGCTATTATTTTTAGTTCCTAACTCTAAAGTAACGTGATTAGAACGCTTTCTGATTCTATGCGCACGTCCTTGTGGAGCTGGTCTTAATCTTTTTAACATCCCTGCGCTATCTACACAGATTGTTTTCACATATAATCCAGCATCTTCAATACTTGCATCTTCGTTTTTAACTTGCCAGTTCGCTATTGCAGATAACAATAACTTTTCTAAGTTACGTGATGCTTCTTTTGGACTGAATCGTAAGATTTGTAAAGCTCTTTCAACTTCAACTCCTCTTACTAAATCTGCTACCAAGCGCATTTTTCTTGGTGACGTAGGACAATTAGTAAGCTTTGCAAAAGCTCTCTGCTTTTTAGCTTCTTTTAATTGTGTTGCCATGTTATGTTTACGACTTCCCATAATTTCCTACTTATTTTTTACCTTTATTTTTTGCACCTGCATGTCCTCTAAACGAACGTGTTGGTGAAAATTCTCCTAATTTATGACCTACCATGTTTTCAGTAACGTATACTGGAACAAATTGTCTTCCATTATGAACAGCAATTGTTTGTCCTACAAAATCAGGGGTAATCATACTTGCTCTTGACCAAGTTTTGATTACTGACTTACTACCTGATTCAACGTTAGCTAAAACTTTTTTCTCTAACTTATAGTGAACGTAAGGTCCTTTTTTTAATGATCTTGCCATGATGTATTATTTCTTTCTACGTTCTATAATATACTTGTTACTAGCTTTTGTTTTAGATCTTGTCTTATATCCTTTCGCTGGGATACCGTTTCTAGATCTTGGGTGACCTCCTGAAGAACGTCCTTCACCACCACCCATTGGGTGATCTACTGGGTTCATTCTTACTGCGTTAGTTCTTGGTCTTCTACCTAACCATCTGCTTCTACCTGCTTTACCAGATACGATTAACTGATGATCTGAGTTCGACACTACCCCAATCGTAGCTTTACAAGTCAAAAGAATTAATCTTGTTTCACCTGATGGCAACTTTACCGTAGCATATTTTCCATCTCTTGCCATTAATTGTGCAAAAGAACCTGCTGATCTCGCCATTACAGCTCCTTGTCCTGGGTGTAATTCAATACATGAAATCGTAGTACCTAAAGGAATATCGCTCAAACACATAGTATTACCTACGTCTGGTGTAGCTTCTTTTCCTGAAACGATTGTTTGACCTACTTTTAATCCGTTTTGTGCAATTACATAACGTTTTTCTCCATCAGCATAAAGTACTAAAGCAATAAATGCAGTACGATTTGGATCGTACTCTATAGTTTTTACTGTTGCAGGGATACCATCTTTGTTTCTTTTAAAGTCAATAAGACGATATTTTTGTTTATGACCACCTCCAATATTACGAGTTGTCATTCTACCCTGGTTGTTTCGACCTCCAGATCGTTTTTTCGGAACTAATAATGATTTTTCCGGCTTATCAGTAGTAATGGTGTCGAACCCATTTACAACTCTAAAACGCTGACCTGGTGTTATTGGTTTTAATTTTCTAACTGACATTCTGTCTTTTCTTAAAGATTGTTATAAAAATCAATAGTTTCACCTTCTGCTAACTGAACTACAGCCTTCTTGTATCCACTTGTTAATCCAGAAACCAAACCTTTCTTAGTATACTTGGTTTTTCTTTCTGCTGGATGATTTAGTGTTCTTACTGAAGTAACTGCTACACCATAAGTTGCCTCAACAGCACCTTTGATTTCTACTTTGTTAGCTTTTTTATTTACAACAAATGTATAACGGTTAAATACCTCACTATCATTTGTAGCCTTTTCCGTAATAACAGGTTTAATTAAAATACTCATCTTATTCCCTATTTACTTAAATTAGACTCTATACTTTCTATAAGACTTTCAGCGATCACTACTTTATTTGCATTTAATACATTATAAGTATTTACACCTGTTGCCTCTACTACTTTAGAACTTTTTAAGTTACGAGATGATAAGTAAACATTGTTACTTTCATTACCTAAAACGAATAGTGATTTTTTAGTATCTAATTCTAAAGCTTTCAACACATTGATAAATTCTTTAGTTTTAGGAGCTTCAAAATTGAAATCCTCAATCACTACAAGATTATTATCTTTAGCCTGAATACTTAAAGCTGATTTACGAGCTAAACGCTTTAAGTTTTTATTTAACTTGAAAGAGTAGTTTCTTGGTCTTGGACCAAAAATACGTCCACCACCTCTAAAAACAGGAGACTTTATACTACCCGCACGAGCTGTACCAGTTCCTTTTTGTTTTTTGATTTTTCTGGTACTCCCAGTTATCTCACCTCTTTCTTTAGACTTGTGAGTTCCTTGTCTTTGGTTTGCCAAATACTGCTTTACATCTAAATAGATAGCATGATCATTTGGCTCAATACCGAATACTTCGCTAGAAAGTTCAACTTTTCTACCAGTATCTTTTCCTGTAATGTCTAATACTGCTACTTTCATTATTTTTCGATAGTTACATAAGAGTTTTTGTGACCTGGAATTGCACCTTTTACTACTAAAAGATTCTTTTCTGGAACTACTTTTAACACTCTTAAATTTTGAACTTTAACTTTATCACCTCCCATACGACCTGCCATTCTCATTCCTTTGAAAACTCTTGCAGGATACGAGGCAGCACCAATTGAACCAGGCGCTCTTAAACGGTTATGTTGACCGTGAGTAGCTTGTCCTACCCCGCCAAAACCATGACGTTTAACAACCCCCTGAAAACCTTTACCTTTAGAGATCCCTGATACATCAACGAATTCTCCTTCAATAAAATGTTCAACAGTAACTGAATCTCCAAGCTTATACTCTTCTTGGAAACCTTGGAACTCAACAACTTTTCTTTTAGCGGATGTACCAGCTTTTTTAAAGTGACCATCCAAAGCTTTATTAGAGCTTTTTTCTTTTTTGTCATCGAAACCAAGTTGTAAAGCATTATAGCCATCAACCTCTTCGGTTCTGACTTGGGTAACCACGCAAGGACCTGCTTCGATAACTGTACAAGGAATATTCTTCCCGTTTTCATCGAATAAGCTGGTCATTCCTACTTTTCTTCCTATTAACCCAGACATATTTGTTTGTTTTCTGACGATTAGATTTTAATTTTATATTATCCAGCGCGTCAATTAATACTTAAAAATTTGAAACAAAAGTTTCGTTTTCCTCCTTATGAACCCAACAAAAAAAGAGCATAAAACACGGTTTTTAGCTCCTAACTATTAGTGTTTTACCGTTTTTCCTTTGCGAAACCCTCAGGACATGTTTTCCAAACCTCAATGACTAAGAGATACTTAGACCTTGAATTTCGGACTGCGAAAGTATAAAAAAAAATACTTTTAACCAAAATAAAGCCAATTATTTACACAATTTTATCTAGAATTAAGTATTCGCACTTTTTCACAAGCATTTTTTCTGAAAAAATACATTCTACTTCAACACAACATCGCTTCAAGATTATGAATTCAGGTTTGGACTTATAAATATTAAAAAAAATTACTCATACCCCTCTACATTCTCTTTAGCAATTATTTGTATTGGTGAAAAATAACTTTTATTGGGCGTTATCTTATTAACTAAAAAATCAAAAATTATTTTTACACTTTGATACCCCTGATTAAAAGGTTCTTGCCCAATCAAAAAAGTAATCAATCCTTTATTTAAATACGTAACATTTGAATCTGTTATATCATAACCTATCACCACATCCATCTCTAAATCAAACTCTTCTAAATACTGCCCAACATAACTTACTTTACTTGAAGGAAAAAACACACATTTTATCGAATTATTCGCAATTAATTTTTTAGTCATTTCTCTTCTAAAAACCTCTTCGTTAAACTTTTCCATATACAACTCATCTATTGTCAATTTCGTTTTGTTCTTTGCAAAATAATCCTTCACTCCTTTCACCCTATAATCCAAAGAATGGTAATTTTTCATATCCTCTAAAAAATTAACAACCAAAACAGTAGCCTCTTTATGCATTGCTACATCAAACAAACGCCCTGCTAAAAAACCACTTTTATACGATTCTTGCCCAACAAAACTAAGGTTGTTAAACCCCTCCAAATCTACATTTACAAACACATAGGGGATACCCAATGCATCTAATCTACGCTTTCGTTTAGCGGTTTCTTTAGTGAAGTGAGGTACCAAAATTAAACCATCATACCCCCCTTTCAACACTTCCTCTAACATCGTTTCATAAGCTATCACATCGTATTGATTGTAATAAAAATGAACCGCCGAAAAACCAAAATTAGCTACTTCACTTAATGCCTTATCTACTCCCAGCTTTGGGTCTTTCCAAAAAGGACTCTCTTCATTTCCTTCAGGCATCAAAACCGCTATCTTAAGTTGTTTTTTTAAAACCAAATTCCTAGCCACCAAATTAGGCGTAAACCCAATTTCTTCAATAATCCTCCTTATTTTTAATTCCGTTTTTTTAGCAACCCCTCCTCTATTATGAATAACCCTATCCACAGTCCCTATAGAAACCTTTGCCAACCTTGCTATGTCTTTTATCGTTTTCAAAAAATCATTTTTACCCTTATCCTAATTATCAAATATATAACAAATCAACTAGCCGTTTTTCTGCCTCCTAATTCTCGTATTATAACCTGAAAAAGAAACCTCATTTCTCACTATAACTTCTATTAAAAACTGTGCAAACCTAAAACCTTGGTTACTTTTATCTTAAATAAATGTTAAAATTTAATTTTTATTAAAATTTAAATTTCTTTTTAAAAAAGCTGTATAGTCAATAAAAAAGCTAGTAAAATCAAATAGTGTACGAACACTATCATAATACAAATATAATACTTTTACACCCCAATATATACATTTTCAATACTTTAAATATTATTTTTTTTTCTTTTTAATAATAAAAAAATGTATATTTGTTAACGAACACTATAGAATATTAATACAAACACGCAATCTAAATATTATGAAGATTAAACTAAAAGCGTGGATGTTTTTACACCTAATATTCTGTATACACTTTGCTTTTGCTCAGTCTAATGCAGAATTTTACGGTACTATAACTGATTCATCGGATAATAAACCCCTACCAGGTGCATCTATAGTAGTTATAAATACATCTACTGGATTCAAAGCAGGAGCTTCGACAGATTTGAATGGTAAGTTTGTAATTAGAGATTTACAACTAGGAGGACCTTACGATATTACCGTAAGTTTTGTAGGTTACCAAACTACTTCTAGAAAAGGGTATACAGTTAACTTAGGCGATAAAATTAAAATTGATGTAGCTATTAAAGAAGGTGAAAATCTTGAAGAAGTAGTTATTCAAGCAACTTCCACAGGTTTTCAAAATAAACAGGCATTAGGCTCAGCACTTGCCATTACAGGAAAAACACTGGAAAAAATTCCAACTACTACAAGAAATTATGAAGATTTAGCCAACTTATCTCCCTTGTCTACTCCAAAATTAAGTTTAAGTGAAGGAACTGGATTTGGAGGGATTTCAGTTGCTGGTTCTAATGGAGGTACTACTGGATTTACACTCGATGGTGTTAATAGTAGACGACAAGTATTTGGTGGTGTCGCAGACGGACCGGCATTTACTATTTCTCTAGAAGCAATTAGAGAATTCGAAATTGTAACGAACGATTATGACGTTTCGGGACCTAGAAGTTCGGGAGGATCCGTGAAAGCGGTGACCAAAACAGGATCAAATGACTGGAGCGGAGCTGCTTGGTTTTATGGTTCTGGAGGTAGTTTAAGTGGTGACAAGAATTTTGATGGTAGTGATAAAATTGTAGACTTTAACAACAATCAATTTGGTGCTAGATTATCAGGACCAATTATAAAAGACAAAATGAACTTTGTGGTTGTTTATGATCAATTTAAACAGGAGAGCCCTGTAGGAGCAGGAACGAATTCTAATGGCTTCATCAATTTTAACTCTGGTCAAAATTATCCATTTACAGAAACAGATGTTCAAAACTTTGTAAATACATTAGCCAATTATGGAGTCTTAAACTCTAATTCTCTCGCTGGACAAATAGGAGAGCAAATTGAAGAAAAATCTACCAAAAATCTTTTCTTTAGAGTAGACTGGAATATTAATGATAAAAACAACCTCTCTTTACGATATAATTACTTGGATTATGAAGATTCTTTTGAAGCTGGAGCAGATGGTTTTGACAATGTAACATTATATTCAAGAGGATATCCTTTTTTAACAAAAGAAAACAAATTAATTGCGACGTTAAAATCGAGATTAAGTAATGGATCAAATAATTTAAGACTAGCGCTGGGAAGAACCGAAAGGGAAAATTCATTAGCTGCCGATGCTATTAGATCTCCTAGAGTTTCAGTTGGATCGATTGACAATGCTTCACAGTTTAGAGTTGGAGCTGGTCTTGCTACATGGGTACCCGAAGAATTGTATGGAAATAATTTTCAAATTATTGATGTACTTACCAAAAACATCAACAATGATGTATATACATTCGGATTTGATTTGTTAGTTAATGATATTGATGAAAATATACCTCATAATTCTGCTTCAAGTTTTAGGTATAACACACTAACGGATTTTGAAAATGGCACACCGTTTTTCTACAACAAGAAATTTTCACTTGACGCTAATGATGATGGACGACTAAAATATACGTCTACCGAATTGGCTTTATTTGCTCAAGGAGAATATGATCTTACCGATCATTTAAAATTAACTGTTGGTTTACGTTGGGATGCGACCATGTTTTCTCCAGATGTTGATCCAACAAACGCAAGGTTGGGTAATATAACATATAAAGGAAAATCGTTGGTAAATGATAGTAAACTTAGAGATTTCAACAACATCCAACCCAGATTAAACCTTATATGGGATAAGGAAGGTGAAGGGAAAGAAATTTTTAAAATAGGTGCTGGATTTTTCTCTTCTCAATTTACAACTCAACCCTACACCTTTACCTTAGGTGCAAGTGGATCAAGATTTGTTGAAGTAAGTACCACAGATGCTACAGCGCTACAGGCCATTCATCAAGCCTATACAACAAATAATGCGTGGGGAACACTTGGTAATCAAATTACCTTACAAGAATATAGTAATTTTACTGGACAAAGTATTGATAATATTGCTTCGGATGTTGTCGTACTAGACCCTGATTTTGATATGCCAATGACTTTTAAATTTAGTTCTAGCTATCATCGATTTTTTAACGATTGGTTACGATTAGGTGCAGGGGTTTATTATAACAGTACGAAAAACGTTCCTTTCTACAATAACATTAATTTACAACAAGTAGGAACGAACGCATTAGACGGTAGAGCTGTATATCAAAACGGTGCTGACCCTAGTTTTGGTAACATACATGTTTTTCAAAATTCTGATTGGCGTGCTACTTTTTTAGCCGGGTCGCTAGAAGCCTTTGCTAAACTACCTAAAGGAGGAAACGTAAGTTTATCGTATACCAGATCAGCATCAAAAGGTTTTTCTTATTATAATGCTGGTGGCGGAATCGAAAGTGGAAAACCTGTTTCTTATTCTTATGAAAGCTACCCTAGAGATGCACAGTTTTGGCACGATAGCAACTCAATACCCAATAAAATAGTATTTAGTTTTGTTTCACCAGAATTCTACGGTTTTACGGTTAGTGGTTCGGTAGTTGCAGGTCAATTCGGAAGGTTTTCGGCAACTACATCTCCCAATGCCAACGGAAATGGACTTGGCACAATGAACCTAGCGTACATACCTACTGCTTCTGAAGTAGAAAACACAAGACTTATCGATCCTAATACCGCTTTAGAATACAACCCTTATGAGGGCTTTAATCTAATGTTAGCTTCGACAAGTCCAGAATTTAGAAATTATTTGACTAACAATAGAGGTAGGTTTGCAGACTTCAATGGCGGAGTGCAACCTTGGTCTTATGCTACCAACCTAAGTATTATCAAAGACTTTTCTTTTGGTAGTAATAAGCTTCATAAATTGAACTTTAGAATGGATGTCTTTAATATCTTGAATTTATTTGATTTTAAAGACGGATCCTATGATGTCGTAAGCAACACGAATATTATTAATGAATCTAATGGCGTTTATTCTATAAATCCAATTGCAGGTCAATATAATACTGGAGGAGATCAATTTAGAATTCAATTTGGTGTACGATATGAATTTTAACCCAAATTATATGTGTTAAAATCTATTACAAAGTGCTGATAAATAATCTAAGTGTAACCAACAGCAAGATATTTCAAAATTAAATTCGTAAAAATTAATATATACCCGAATTATGCATTAAAAGAGCAATCTATTAAAACTTGATTTTATTGTACTATTAAATCTCATGACAAAGTAACAATGCTTAATTCGGGTTACAATCTTTATTAGGGGGTAAATTTGAATTTTCTGTCAATCAATTTTTGTGAACGGTGAACTACGTTTTAAACCGTTAACCTTTCTATCAAAAGTTAGTTATTCAGTAAGAATTGGTTGACAGTTTTATTACCCATTATTAGATTTTAGAAAATAGATTTATTAGCCATTTAAGAAAAATGAAGTATTACTAATTGACTATATTTTACGTATATTATAGAGTCTTATACTTAATTTTCAATTGGGTTTTGTAATAAATAAGATTTCAATTTTAGCTAAAAACAACTACTTACAATAGCATCTAACAATTTATCTAACCGATAAATTACCCCTCATTATTACGCCTCTTTTCGATAAGGTCTAAAGTTGACCAACATAACATAAATAGTATCTAATGAGAGTAACATCAAAATATTTATTTGAAAAAGCTTATGGTAAGTTTTGTATTCCTGCTGTAAACGTATCCAACCCAGAGCAGGTACATGCATTGTTTTCTATAGCTCAAAAAATGGAAGCTCCATTTATCATTCAAACAACCCCGGCTGCTAGAGAGTATATCAACCCAAATATGGTGCTTTCTTATATAAATTCAGCCGAAAAAACACATCCAAAAGCTGTTTATGCCTTACACTTAGATCATGGATATGAAACACATATAATAGATGCTATAAATTCTGGAGAGTATACTTCGGTCATGATTGATGCTTCGCATGATCCTCTGGAAAAAAATATCAAAAGAACCAAAGATATTGTAAAAAAAGCTCGCCAAAAAAACATTTCAGTCGAAGCGGAACTTGGGGTATTAAGTGGTATCGAAGACAACCTAAACATCAAAGAAGAAAATGCTCTATATACAAATCCTAAAGATGTTGAGTACTTCGTTAAAGAAACACGTTGTGATTCCTTAGCTGTAGCAGTAGGCACTAGCCATGGAGCTTATAAATTTTCAGGAGAAAAAAGCTTACGATTTGATTTACTGAATCAGATTCAGAAAAAACTTCCTCAATTCCCAATTGTTTTACACGGAGCTTCTCAAATTGACAGCATGGAGGTACAGCGAATCAATAAGGCTGGTGGAGGACTTCTCGAAGCTGCCAAAGGAATATCCGAATATGAAATAAAAAAATCCATCTCTTATGGTGTGTGTAAAATGAATATTGCCACCGATTTGAGATTGCTATGGACACGAATTTTTCGGGAGTTTTTTAGAGATCACAAAGGAGAGTGGGATCATTTAAAACCAGGTAAACAGTATATAAAAGAATTGGAAAAGCTATTAGAGAAAAAGTTTGAATTATTAGAAAATAAAGGAAAAGCAACATTATACAAACACCGTTAAAAGAATGAAGAAATTAGGAATAGCACCCATCGGATGGACAAATGACGATATGCCTGAACTAGGTGGCGAACTTACATTTGAACAATGTATTAGCGAAATGGCTTTGGCAGGTTATACAGGCTGTGAAGTTGGCACAAAATACCCTGTACACGATAGAATCTATTTAAAAGAACATTTAGAAGCTAGAAATTTAGTTATATGTAACCACTGGTTCAGTTATGAATTTACGACCAAAACATTTGAAGAAGTTAAAAACAATTTTATCAAACACATTGATTTTTTACACTTCTTTGGTGCTACTGTTGTTGGAGGAGCAGAATGCGGTAATACCATTCATGGACAATACCACACTCCTATTTCTAGTAGAAAAGAGGCTCCTGTAACGGATTGGAATAAATTAATTCGTGGATTAAATGAACTTGGCAAAATCTCCCTTGAATCTTATGGAATAAAACTGGCATATCACCACCATATAGGTACCATGGTTGAAAACCAACAAGAGGTAGATCGATTACTCAATACTACCGATGATCGATATGTTAGTCTGAACTACGATTGTGGTCATTTTTATTTTGCTGGAGAAGACCCAAGTGCCATGATAAAAAAATACATCTCACGAACATCACATATCCATTTGAAAGATGTCAGAAGTTCTGTAAAAAAACGAGTCGTAAAAGATAATTTAAGTTTTATGAAAGCCGTAAAACTGGGAATTTTTACGGTTCCCGGAGATGGAGACTTAGATCTTAAACCCATAGCAAAAACCATTCAAGAAAGCGATTATAACAATTGGATAGTAGTAGAAGCAGAACAAGATCCTTCTATAGCAAACCCATACCTATATGCAAAAAAGGGATATGAATATCTAACTAATGAACTAAACTTTTAATATAATGCCAAAACATATAAAACCTTATAACAATCAAAATCAGCCAATTGTTGATGTAGATAATTCCTGTGTACCACTAGTCTACTTTAACCATGTTAAACTTAACAAAGGGAAAGAACATGCTTATTTTTTATCCAATCATGAAACCGTAATAGCAGTTGTCTGTGGCTCAATAAATGTAACTGTCAATGACAAAAAATTTGAAAACATTGGAAAACGAACTTCTTTATGGGAAGGTAAACCCGAAGGAGTCTATGTAGGTAAAAACAGGCAAGTTTCAATAACGGCGAATAAAGACAATACCGAAATCTATATAGCTGGTGGCAAAATTGATAAAGAATACCCTGCTTTTAAAATTGAGCAAACTGAAGTTGACAAGGTACAATACGGAAGTGATGATACCAAAACACATCGAAAAATTTACCACATACTTGGAAAAAATGGAGATGGCAGATCGGGTCGATTGCTAGTGAGTGAACTATTTACTGTAGGTGCTGGAGGATGGTCTGGCTTTCCACCTCATAAACATGATGAAGACCGCTTACCTCTAGAAACACGATTCGAAGAGGTTTATCAATTTAGGTTTAACCCCTCTCATGGATTTGGAGCGCAGTTTATCTATCCACAAGAGGATAGTTTCGGTCCTATTTTTCATGTAAAAGACCAAAGTACCATCTTAATTGATAAGGGATACCACCCTTCAGTAGCAGCTCCAGGATATGAAATGTATTATTTCACCATCATTGTTGGAGAAACACATCGATCACTTGTTCAATATTTTCATCCTGATCATGCGTATCAACTTGAGACTATTCCGGGAATTAAAGACATGATTAAACATTTTAAATAAAGCAACAATAAATCAATAAAGTAACATAAAACATGAAAAAACTAAATATTGGAATTGTAGGATTAGGGAGACTTGGAAAAGAATATGCAAAAAACATCACTTTTTCAGTTACAAATGCTAATCTAATTGCTGCATGCAGTTTAAAAAAAGAGGAACTTGATTATGCCACAACGCATTTTAATATCCCTCATGTTTATACTTCTTATGATGAAATGCTAAAGAATAAAGAAATACATGCCATAGTCATTGTTAGCTCTACAGATCAACATGCAGATCATATTATAAAAGCACTTCAAGAAGGTTTTCATGTTTTTTGTGAAAAACCTTTAGCCATTGAGGTGAAAGATTGTTTTCGTGTTCAAAATATCATCAAACAATATCCGAATTTGATCTCTATGTTAGGGTTTGTAAGACGTTATGATAAAAGCTATACCGATGCAAAGAAGAAAATGACCGAAGGACTAATAGGTACGCCTTTTTTTATTCGATCACAAACGGTAGATGCAGATAAGTTTGCTCCTTTCCAAATCGAATTTTGTACAACAGGAGGCGGAATCTTTCATGATTTCAATGTACACGACATAGACTTAGTTCACTGGTTTACTGGCAGTGAAATTAAAAAAGTTTGGTCTTTAGGAGGTGCCTATAGATTTGAAGAATTTGGAGAGGCAGGAGATGCTGACAATACATTTGCCATGTGTGAATTGGACAACGGAGCTATGGCGTTACTTGGAGCCTCTAGGGTTTCTTCATTTGGTCATAATACGTTTACAGAAATTATGGCAACGCATGGAAATCTAAAAATTGGTTACCCTCCTTTTAAAAATAGGGTTGAAATATCTGACCAATATGGAATTAGACATGAATGTCTTGAAACTTTTTTTGAACGTTTTCAAGAAGCATTTTTAATTCAAATACAAGACTTTGTAGACCATGTACTTGAAGGAAAGCAACCTGACTTAACCATTGAAAATGCGACAAAAGCCACATTGGTTGCAGCAGCCCTCACCAAGTCTTTTAAAGAAAAAAAACTAATCAATGTAGATGATTTAATTCCACATTCATTGAATGGACATGGCGGTTAAATATTTAAATAACAGAAAACTATATGATGATTAAGGAAACACAAAAGATAACCCATGAACTCTTAAACGGCAAAGGATATGTAGTAATCCCATCTGTTTTTTCTAGGGACGAAATTAAAGAAGCCAATACGCTTATTAATTTTTATATAGAAAATGAACCTCAAAAAGTAACGCATTTTCAAGGAGGTAATCAGGATAAAATTCATTTGCAAAAAAGGGTTTGGAACCTCTTAAATAAAGGCGACATCTTTGTCAAGATGGTTCAACATCCTTTGCTGATGAAAATTGTAGGAGATTTTTTGGGTTCAGAATTTTGTTTAGGTTCAATAGCTGCTAATTGTATTCTTCCTGGAGGGCCAGGGCAAGAACCTCATATTGATTATCCTTATTGGGACATGTATAATAAAGAAAGTTTTCCTAAAAACATAAATGCCTCATTTCCTCTCAATTGTCAAGCTACCATACTTTTAAACGATTTCACAGAAGAAAATGGAGCTACTGGAATCTTACCTTATACCCAAAAATTGTGTAAATATCCAAATGAAGCCTCTTTTAAAAAATATTATAACGAATGTGAAAGAATGTTAGGTAAAGCTGGAGATGTTGCCCTATTTTATGGACTTACTTGGCATAGTTCCATGCCTAATAATTCAAAAAATCAAAGGCGAAATGCTATCCTCATTCAGTATTTACCAAAATTTATCAAACCAATGGAGGATCAGAAATCTGGAATTGACAAAAAAGTACTTAACAATGCTTCTGAGCAGTTAAGGCAACTTTTAGGATATAACTACCCTTATCCAAAAGTCTTAGATAATGATACAGCCAAAAACACAGAAGGTTTCATCAAAAAAGTACAGAAATGAAAATTGATTTATTAACATTTGGCAGAGCCTCAATAGATTTATATTCCAAAAATATAGGGGCTGCTTTTATTGATATTAAAGAGCTTAGTACTTCCATAGGAGGATCACCAGTAAATATTGCTGTAGGCGCACAACGTTTAGGCTTAAAAACGGCTGTACTAACGGCTGTAGGTCCTGACCCTGTAGGAGACTTTATTATAAACACACTGGATAATGAAGGTGTAAATACCCAATATATACCTACCATTGCTGGCACAACAAGTACCGCTGTAATATGTGGCATTATCCCCCCTGATACTTTTCCCTTAGTATTTTATCGCGATAATGCTCCTGATAAAAAAATAACCATCGATCATGTAAAGAAAATTGATTTTGAAAACATCAAATCAATATTGATAACAGGGACTGCTTTATCTGTAGAACCTTCAAGAAGTGCTGTTTTCTATGCAGTAGAACTAGCAAAAAAACAAGGAATTCCAGTATTCTTAGATATTGACTTTCGAGTAATTGCTTGGGAAGATATTAGAACTTTTGGAATTACCTTAAAACAACTACTTCCACTTTGTGATGTTGTTATAGGAACCGAAGAAGAACTTTTAATGATTGATCTTCAAGACACAAAACAACTAACTATTAAAAATAATTCAATAACTGCACCAGAAATTAAAGGTAGTATTGAAAAAGTGGTTAAAATGGTATTAAATACGGGTATTAAAATGCTTTTAGTAAAAACAGGCTCCAAAGGAGTAAGCCTGTACCATCAAAAAGGAGCTATAGAACACGTAGCTGGATTTGAAGTAGAAGTCACCAATATCTTAGGTGCTGGAGATGCTTTTGCAAGTGGTTTTATTTATGGGTATCTTAATGGATGGAACACCTATAGGACTGCTCGATTGGCGAATGCATGTGGAGCATGGTTGGTAACAAAACAAGGGTGTTGTAATTACGCTCCGTATTATGATGAAATAATAGATTTTATAGAAAATAAAGGAGGTTTTTAATGATGAAAAAAGTAAAAATAGGGGCTGTTGGACTTGGTCGTTTGGGGGCAGTTCATGCCACAAACATAGCCCATAAAATTCCCAATGCCGAACTGGTTGCTGTTTGTTCTAGAACAAAATCTACAGCGGAAAGTTTTGCTAAAAAAATGGACGTTGCTTATGCCTACGACTCCTTTGATCAAATGATAGAGAATGACGAATTAGATGCCGTATGTATAACAACTTATACGCGATTTCATCCAGAACAAATTCTAAAAGCCTTAGATAAAAACTTGGCAGTATTTTGTGACAAACCTATTGCCGAAAACCTTTTAAGTACAGAACGTACCGTAGCGGAAATTGAAAAATATCATTCCGATAAAATTTGTATGATTGGTTATATGAAACGATATGATCCTTCTTACAGGTTTGTAAAAGAACAAATTGACAAAGGGATGCTTGGCACTCCTATTCTATTCAGAGGTTATGCCGTAGATGCCAAAAAAATTTCTGATAGTACCCTCAAGTACATAAGCGATAGTGAAGGAATTTTCTTTGATTTTTTTGTGCATGATTTTGACCTATCAAGATGGCTAGTTGGCAGTAACTGGAAAGAAGATACTGTAGCTTCATTAGGGGGTATTTATGAATTTCCTGAATTTGAAAAATATCGTGATTTTGACAATGCTGCTTGCTTTGCACAATTTGAAAATAACACCATGGCTTTTTATCACTGCGGGAGAACCGCTCCACATGGTTATTTAATAGAAACTGAAATTATTGGTACAGAAGCTATTTATAGAATAGGTACAACACCTTCTAAAAATTTGGTGGAAGTTCTGGACCATCGTGGAAAAATAAAAGAAGAACATCAAATCTTTTTAGATCGATTTGAAGAAGCTTATCTTAATGAAATGATCGAGTTTGTTGATTGTATTTTAGAAAAAAGACAACCCGAAATAACCATACAAGATGCATTAGCCTCATGTAAAATGGCACATTTGGCAAGCAAATTAGTTAATAGAAAAATACGGATATCATGAAAGAAAGAATGACAGTTGCACAGGCTATTATCAAGTTTTTAAAAAACCAATACGTAAAAAGAGATCAAGTTGAACTTCCTTTTTTTGCGGGTTGTTTTGGGATTTTTGGCCATGGAAATGTGGTCGCTTTGGGGGAAGCTTTAAAAGCTAATCCTGATTTCACCTATTACCAAACAAGAAATGAACAAGCCATGGTACATACTGCCGCAGCTTACGCTCGTATGAAAAACAGAATGCAAACGCTCGTCTGCACAACCTCTATTGGTCCAGGAGCTACAAATATGATTACAGCAGCTGCTGGTGCTACAATTAATCGATTACCCGTACTACTTTTACCTGGTGACTTTTTCTCTACCAGAACAGCAAACCCTCTACTCCAACAAATAGAATATAATTTTTCACAAGATATATCTGTAAATGATTGTTTCAAACCTGTATCAAAATACTGGGATCGAATCAACAGACCAGAACAGTTAACTAGTGCGTTACTAGAAGCAATGAGAGTACTTACTTCTCCTGCCGAAACGGGCACTGTGACACTAGCACTGCCTCACGATGTTCAAGCCGAAGCATATGATTTTCCTGTAGAATTATTTGAAAAAAGAATTTGGTATATCCCACGAACTACTCCAGATAAATATTTATTACAACAAGCTGCTGAAATAATTAAAAAGGCTAAAAAGCCCATGATTATTGCTGGAGGAGGTGTTATTTACTCCGAGGCTGAAACTGTACTACAACAATTTGCAGAAAAAACGGGAATTCCGATAGCTGAAACATACGCAGGTAAAGGAGCTATTCATTACAAACACGAATTAAACCTTGGTTCCGTTGGAGCTACAGGGACAAAAGGTGCTAATGAAATTGCTAAAGAAGCCGATGTTGTAATTGGTGTTGGTACTCGTTATGCAGACTTTATGTCTGCTTCAAAATCTGCATGGCAAAATCCAAAAGTTACTTTTATCAATATTAATGTAACAGAAATGGATGCTTTCAAACATGCTGCCGTACCTTTACAAGGAGATGCTCGAGAAACACTTAAAGAACTAACAAACTTACTTTCTGATTTTAAAACCAATACCGAATATCAAGAAAACGTTAAAAACTATAATGAAGAGTGGGATCAAATAGTTGAAAAAGCGTACGCACCTATTGACCCTGAGTATCCTGTACAATCTGAATATATCGGAGCCCTCAATGATTTTATAGACGAAAAAGACATTGTACTTTGTGCTGCTGGAAGTTTACCAGGTGATTTACACAAGTTATGGAGAACTAAAAATAGCAAAGGGTTTCATCTTGAGTATGGAAATTCTTGTATGGGCTACGAAATACCAGGTGGATTGGGGGTAAAAATGGCAGACCCTGACAGAGAGGTCTACGTAATGTGTGGAGATGCTAGTTATTTAATGCTTCCTTCTGACTTGATTACAACCATTCAAGAAGGGTATAAAATTACCATGATACTTATCAATAACAATGGGTATGCAAGTATTGGTGGGCTTTCAAAACATGTCGGTGGTGAAGGTTTCGGGACACATTTTAAATATAGAAATAACCGTACACAACAATTGGATGGAGACTATTTGCCTGTGGATCTCGCTAAAAATGCTGAAAGTTTGGGTGCTATTGTGTATAAACCTAAGGGAATCAAAGCTTATAAAGAGGCCTTAGTAAAAGCCAAAAATAATGACAAAACTACAGTTATCTATGTTGAAACAATAAGAGATAGAAAACTAGCAGGCTATGCTTATTCTTGGTGGGAAGTTCCTATTCCTGAAACCTCTAATTCCAATAAAGTAAAAAAAATTCGAAAACAATATGAGATAGATAAGCGTAAACAAAAGAATTACATCAGACCAACTAACCTATAAAACCATGCCTTATGCTTACTTCGAATAACATACTTACCTTTCTTTCATTTATTTTATTTACGGGTTTTGTTGCTTTTTATACTTGGTATCGTCTTAAAAGTGCAAAATTAGACTCCTCAAAAGGATATTTTTTAGGTGGTAGAAGTTTAACAGGTATTGTAATAGCGGGATCTATGTTACTGACCAATATATCTACGGAACACCTAATCGGCATGAATGGTAGTTCTTATGTAAATGGGTTTGTAATTATTTCGTGGGAAGTTACTTCGGCTATAGCATTGGTCGTCGCTGCAATTTATTTTGTACCGATGTATTTGAAAATGGGTTTAAGTACCATTCCTGAATTTTTAGAAAAACGCTTTGACGGTGCTACCCGATCTTTAATTTCTTTTTTTCTGATCGTATCTTTTGTCGTTACACTTTTACCAATTGTACTTTACACAGGGGCTATTGGTATTGAAAACCTATTTGAAATTTCTCAAATTTTCAATTTAGAAAAAAACCAAGCACTATGGTTCACCATTATTATCATCGGAGGTATTGGCTCAATTTATGCCATTTTTGGTGGACTAAAAGCGGTAGCTATTTCTGACACCATTAATGGGTACGGCCTTTTTATTGGAGGGCTTTTGATTCCGATTTTAGCCTTATTTTCTATTGGAGACGGTAATATCATCACAGGGCTAACCAAAGTATATGAGTTTGCTCCTGAAAAATTTAATGTTGCAGGTGATCGAGATTCGGTAATGCCCTTTGAAGTATTGTTTACAGGGCTTATCATTAATCAACTTTATTTTTGGGCTATGAATCAAACAATTATCCAAAGAGCCATGGGTGCTAAAAACTTAAAAGAAGCACAAAAAGGGTTATTAATTACTGGGATTTTTAAAATTCTTATCCCAATAATAATTATTTTCCCAGGGGTTATATGTTATTATT
Organism: uncultured Tenacibaculum sp.; assembly: GCA_947496185.1. GTDB lineage: Bacteria > Bacteroidota > Bacteroidia > Flavobacteriales > Flavobacteriaceae > Polaribacter. The sequence goes on along the minus strand of CANMCD010000005.1, from coordinate 135,170 downwards.
ACTTTCAAGAAACTTATTACGATCCTAGTCTCCAAGACACAGTATATCCGAGACTGGTAAAAAAAATACTTCCTTCTTGGTTACTTGGTTTTTTCGCAGCAGTTACTATCGGAGCGGTATTAAGTACTTTTAATTCCGTTTTAAACTCAGCTGCAACCTTATTCAGCTTAGATATTTTTAAAAAATATATTCGAAAAAATGCTAGTGATAAACTGTTAGTTTTTGCTGGAAAAACTACCTCATGTATATTGGCAGTTATAGCGATCATTGTTGCACCGTTTATAGCTTATGCTCCTGAAGGATTATTTCAGTTATTACAACAACTCAACGGTATCTTTTTTATTCCGATTGGTTCCATACTTATAGCTGGGTTTTTCATGAAATATGTGTCAGCTACAGCCGCTAAGGTTACCTTTTTTTTCGGATTACTTTTTTATATAACCATGTCCTGGATTTATACCAGTCATGGCATTCATTTCATACATGTATGGGGGATAGAGTTTGTTTTAAATGTAATTGTTATGCACATCGTATCCTATTTTTATCCAAGAACAAACACTTTTGTAATTGAAGATGTAAAATATGTTGATATGAAACCTTGGAGATTTACTAAGGGCATGTCAATAATCTTATGTGTTGCAACAATCTTAATTTATATTTTTCTAAGTGATTTTAATTAATACAACCATGATGGAAGTACTTAAAAATTATATCAATGGCAAATGGGTATCGAGTGTATGTACCACCACAAAAAATGTAGTAAATCCTGCCAACCAAGAAATAACTGCTAAAGTTCCGTTAGGCTTAGAAACAGGTCAGGACATGCAACATGCTATTGAAGCTGCACACAACGCCTATTTAGTTTGGAAAGATGTACCTACTATGAAAAGAGTACAACCCTTATTTAAATTAAAAACAATTTTAGAAAACCATAAAGAAATCATCGCCAGACTTATTACTAATGAATGTGGCAAGACCTTTGCAGAATCATTAGGAGAACTGCAAAGAGCGATTGAAAATGTAGAAGTAGCTTGCGGTGCTTACGTAATGAATCAATCAGAATTTTCAGAAAATATTGCTATCGGAATTGATGAATTTATGATACGGCAACCTTTAGGTGTATGCGGCTGTATTACGCCTTTTAATTTCCCTGGAATGATTCCGTTTTGGTTTTTACCTTACGCAATAGCTACAGGAAATGCATTCATCATTAAACCCTCAGAGAAAGTTCCCACTACAATGCAGTACATTTTTGAATTAATAGACAAAGAGCTTGACTTACCTGAAGGTTTAGTTAATATGGTTCATGGAGGCAAGGACGCTGTAGATGCATTACTACAACACCCTAAGGTAAAAGCAATAAGTTTTGTTGGTTCAACTAATGTGGCCAAATATATCTACACTCAAGGAGCAAAATATGGAAAAAGAGTACAAGCGCAAGGTGGAGCAAAGAACCCTATTGTAATCATGCCTGATGCAGATATTGAAATGACCACTAAAATTATTATTGATTCCGTGTATGGGTGTGCTGGACAACGCTGTTTAGCTGCTTCTGTTATCATCCCTACAGGGGATAATAAACGGGATTTTACAGCGTCACTTCTTGAAACGGCTAGATCTAGAAAAGTAGGTTTTGGACTGGAAGAAGGTATTGAAATGGGGCCTGTAATCACCATTGAAAGCAAACAAAGAATTGAAAACTTAATTCAAGAAGGGGTTAATGAAGGAGGCAAGCTTTTATTAGATGGCAGAAATACTACAATCAAAAATTATGAAAAAGGAAACTTTATTACTCCCACAATTATCGAAGGCTTGCCTGTTAATGGAAAATTATTACATACTGAAATTTTTGGTCCCGTAATGAACCTAATCAATATTGACAAGTTAGATCAAAGCATCGAATTTATAAATAAAGGAAAATACGGCAATATGGCTTGTATCTTCACCCGTGATGGACTAGCAGCTAGAAAATTCAGAAATGAAGTTATGGCAGGTAATATTGGTATTAATATTGGTGTAGCAGCTCCAGTGGCACAATTCCCTTTCTCAGGATGGAAAGATTCATTTTTTGGTGACCTCCATGGACAAGGTCGACATGCCATTGAATTTTTTACACAAACGAAAGTTGTCATCGAACGATGGCCTAAAAACTGGAGTAGAAAATTTTAAATTAAAAATACAATGAAAGTAGCTGTTTTAGGTTTAGGAAGAATTGGTCAAGTACATATTCAAGCGTTGCAAAACATACCTGATATTACTATTATAAGTGTTTCGGATATTGATGAAAAAACATGTAAAATTGTTTCAGAGAAGTATAATATTCCAACATACACAACGGAATACTCTGACATTATAAATAATAAAAAAATCGACGCAGTATGGGTATGCTCACCATCAAATCTTCATTATTTACATGTGAATGAAGCACTAAAGAAAGGAAAGTACGTTTTCTGTGAAAAACCTTTAGAAACTGACAAAAAACGCATACAAAATTTACTTAACGATTTTAAAAATATTGACAAAAGGCTCATGGTCGGTTTTAACAGAAGGTTTGATCAAAATTTTTCTTATGTAAAAAATCACATCTCAAAAATCGGAAAACCAACGATCCTCAAAATTACGAGTAGAGACCCCACACCTCCTCCTATAAGTTATGTTAGCGCTTCGGGTGGTATATTTATGGATATGACGATCCATGATCTTGATATGGCACTATTCATGATTAATAGCTCGGTTAAAGAAGTATATGCAACGGGTGCTGTAAATTATGTTCCTGAAATGAAAGGCATCGACTTGGATACTGCCTTAATAACATTAACGTTTGAGAATGGAGTAATTTGCAATATAGATAATAGTAGAAAAAGTGTCTATGGTTATGATCAGCGCCTAGAAATATTGGGAGATCAAGGCATGCTATCCGTTAATAACAAAAAAGTAAATCAATGTGAATTTTCTGGAAGCAATGATATCCGTCAAAGTGTCTTAGAAAATTTTTTTCTTGAAAGATATAAAGATTCCTATCTGAACGAATGCCATACTTTTTACCAATGTTATAAAAATAACACCACTTTTCCTGTTACTGCGAGAGATGCATTAAATGCACTTGTATTGGCAGAAGCATGTAAACAATCTGTACATGAAAAAAGAGGTGTCTTATTATAATACCAAACAAAAAAGAGGTCATTTAGAAAAATGACCTCTTTATATATAGTAAACGAATGTTTTACTTATACTTTTATTTCAACCTCAACTCCACTTGGTAATTCAAGTTTCATTAGCGCATCAATAGTCTTAGAAGAAGAACTATAGATATCTAACAAACGTTTGTAAGCAGATAATTGAAATTGCTCTCTCGATTTTTTGTTTACGTGTGGTGAACGTAATACAGTGAAAATCTTTTTATGAGTTGGTAATGGAATTGGTCCGTTAACAACCGCTCCAGTACTTTTTACTGTCTTTACGATTTTCTCAGCTGACTTGTCAACTAAGTTGTAATCGTAAGATTTTAATTTTATTCTAATTTTTTGACTCATCTTAATTAACCTTTAGCGTTAGCGATTACTTCCTCAGCGATATTAGTTGGTGTTTCAGCATAGTGAGAAAATTCCATTGTAGACGTTGCTCTACCCGAAGATAAAGTACGTAACGATGTAACATATCCAAACATTTCAGATAATGGAACGATAGCTTTTACAACTTTAGAACCACTACGGTCACTCATGTCGTTTACTTGTCCACGTCTTCTGTTTAAGTCTCCTACGATATCTCCCATGTTTTCTTCAGGAGTTAACACCTCTAATTTCATCATTGGCTCCATGATTACGGCTTTAGCTGCTTTAGCTGCTGCCTTGTAACCTAATTTTGCCGCTAATTCAAATGATAATTGGTCAGAATCTACAGGGTGAAAAGAACCGTCTTTTAAGGTAATCTTCATTGAATCCATTTCATAACCTGCCAATGGACCGTTTTTCATTGCTTCCTTGAATCCTTTTTCTACAGAAGGAACAAATTCTTTAGGTACATTACCACCTTTAATAATCGATTCAAAAACTAATCCTTGCGTTCCTTCTTCAGCTGGCTCCATAGTAAAGACAATATCAGCAAACTTACCACGCCCACCAGATTGTTTCTTATAAACTTCTCTATGATCAGCTGCAGCGGTTAAGGCTTCTTTGTACTCAACTTGAGGTTGTCCTTGGTTTACTTCTACTTTAAATTCACGTTTAAGACGATCAACAATAATATCTAAGTGTAATTCACCCATTCCTGAGATTACGGTTTGACCTGAAGCCTCATCTGTTTTTACAGTAAAAGTAGGATCTTCTTCTGCTAATTTACTTAACGCAATCCCTAATTTATCTACATCAGCTTTTGTCTTTGGCTCTACAGCGATACCAATTACTGGATCTGGGAAGTCCATAGATTCTAAAACAATCGGTGCTTTTTCATCTGATAAAGTATCTCCTGTCTTAATATCTTTAAAACCTACTGCAGCTCCAATATCTCCAGCTTCAATAAAGTCTAATGCATTTTGTTTGTTTGAGTGCATTTGGTAGATACGTGATATACGCTCTTTTTTACCAGAACGATTATTTTTCACATAAGAACCTGCGTCTAAACGACCAGAATATGCACGGAAGAATGCTAAACGACCAACAAAAGGATCGGTTGCGATTTTAAATGCTAAAGCAGAAAATGGTTCTTTAACATCTGGCTTACGAGAAATTTCTTCTCCTGTATCAGGATCTGTTCCTACAATAGCCTCTTTATCTACTGGTGAAGGTAAATAACGACACACAGCATCTAATAAAAATTGAACTCCTTTGTTTTTAAAGGCAGAACCACAAACCATAGGGATGATAGACATATCCATTACCGCAGCACGCAAAGCAGCATGTACTTCATCTTCGGTAATTGAATTTTCATCCTCCATAAACTTTTCTAACAAGTTTTCGTCGTATGCAGCTACTTCTTCAATTAATTTTGCTCTTAATTCAGCAGCTTCTGCTTTTAAATCTTCAGGAATGTCAATAACATCAAAAGTAGACCCTTGTGTTTCGTCATGCCATACAATAGCACGGTTTTTCACTAAGTCAACAATTCCTTTAAAATCTGCTTCATCACCAATATTTAATACGATAGGCACAGCATTTGAACCTAACATATCTTTAACTTGCTGACAAACTGCTAAGAAGTTAGACCCTTGACGGTCCATCTTGTTAACAAACCCCATACGAGGCACTTTATAATTATCAGCTAATCTCCAGTTAGTTTCAGATTGTGGCTCTACACCATCAACCGCAGAGAATAAGAATACTAATCCATCTAATACACGCAAAGAACGGTTTACCTCAACCGTAAAATCAACGTGACCTGGCGTATCAATTATATTAAAATGGTATCCTTTAGCGTCAGCTGTTGCTTTTCCATTTTCAGTTGGAAAATTCCATGTACAAGTGGTAGCAGCAGAAGTAATTGTAATACCTCTTTCTTGTTCTTGCTCCATCCAGTCCATAGTAGCTGCACCGTCGTGTACTTCACCAATCTTGTGAGACACTCCAGTATAATAAAGAATACGCTCTGTTGTAGTGGTCTTACCTGCATCAATATGTGCAGCGATACCAATATTTCTTGTATATTTTAAATCTCTACCCATGATAATTATATTCTAAAGTGTGAGAAAGCTTTATTGGCTTCGGCCATTTTGTGGGTATCTGTTCTTTTCTTAACAGCAGCACCCTCTTCTTTAGCAGCCGCTAATATTTCAGCAGCTAAACGTTGTGCCATTGTTTTTTCATTACGCTTACGCGCATATGAGATCAACCACTTGATAGCCATTGATACTTTTCTATCTGGGCGAATTTGCATTGGAATTTGGAAGGTAGCCCCACCTACACGACGAGAACGTACCTCAACGTGTGGCATTACATTTGACAAACCATCTTTCCAAACTTCTAAAGCCGACTTTTCTTCGTCCGTTTTCTTTTCGTTTACGATGTCTATTGCATCATAAAAAACTTTGAATGCTACAGATTTCTTACCGTCCCACATTAGGTTGTTTACAAAACGTGTTACTAATTGATCATTGAATCTTGGATCCGGTAACAAAACTCTTTTTTTAGCTCTTCTTTTCCTCATGTCTTTACATTAAAAAAGTTACTAATTATTTCTTACTTTTTGTCTTTTGGGCGTTTTGCTCCGTACTTAGATCTACGTTGAGTTCTTCCTTCAACTCCCGCTGTATCTAATGCACCACGTACTATGTGGTACTTAACACCTGGCAAATCTTTTACCCTTCCACCTCTAACTAATACTATCGAGTGCTCTTGAAGGTTATGTCCTTCTCCTGGAATATACGCGTTGATTTCATTACCATTCGTTAACCTAACACGGGCAACCTTACGCATTGCCGAATTTGGTTTCTTAGGTGTGGTTGTATAAACACGCGTACAAACTCCACGTCTTTGAGGACATGCCGTCAAAGCAGCCGATTTACTCTTCTTAGTTATTTTGGTTCTTCCTTTACGAACTAATTGTTGAATAGTTGGCATACTAATTAATTACTATTTTTCGTTTGTACTAAATAAACTCTTAATTTTAAGAGTCCGCAAATGTACAATAATTTTATAATTATTCAAAAATCAATAAGTTATTTTTAAACATATCACTATTAGGTTAATTATAACGTATTAATGTAACTTAGCTTCAAAATACAACGCATTGATAACTGTATTACGTTTTTTGGTTCATTATCTCTTACTATGTCTATTTTCGATATGTACGTATGCACAAATTCCATATTTGTTAAAAATCACTGCAAATGATAGTATCGAAAATAAAATTATTACTCGATTAAACTTCCAAAAAACTCACCTCACAGAAAATACACTTAAAAAAGAGTTAACCATAATAACTAATCAGCTTAAAAATAAGGGGTACTTCTACCCTACTTATAAATTAACGAAACAAAAGAATCAGTATACCTATTTTTTTAACCTCAATAAAAAAATTGACAGTGTACTCATTCATACTAATAAAAACGAACACCTTAAATTTCCGATAGAAAAACTAGAAAACTATTTGACAACAGTTTCTATAAACCTTGATAAAAAAGGAAAATCATTTTCTGAAGTCTCTCTGAAAAACATTCAACTTAAAAATCATATTCTAGAGGCAGAACTTTATATAAAAGAATCTCGAATTCGCTTCATTGACAAAACAATCATTAAAGGCTACACAAAATTCCCGCAAGCGTTTATTAAACATTACCTCTCTATAAACCCGCGTAAAAAAATCAACAAACAAAATATAGACAAGATAAACAACCTTATTAATTCCCTGTCTTTTGTTTCTACAATTAAAAAGCCTGAAATCCTTTTTAGCAAGGATTCAACCTTACTTTTTTTATACCTAAAAAAAGAAACTAAAAATTATGCCGATGGCATCTTAAATATTACTACGGATGACAATCAAAATGTAACTCTAAACGGACACATAGATATTCGACTTGAAAATATTTTACACACAGGAGAAACATTACGCTTATTTTGGGAATCTTTTAATCTAAATAAATCTTTAGAAATCAACGCTAATCTTCCTTATATATTCAACACCAAATTATCTCCCTCTTTCAGATTTAAACTCCACAAACAAGATTCTTCGTTTCTAAATACTACATTCAACAGTAATTTATCCTATGCGATTAATCCTAGATCCTCTTTTGGCTTAACCTATGAAAATATAAACGCTACAAACCTTTTAGAACAGGAAAATTTTAAAATTAGTGATTTTAAAAGTTATTTTGTTGGATTTAACTTTTCATATATAAAAAAAACAAAAAACAATTTACTTAATCAAAATAAGCTTCTTATCCAATTTAGTCCTTCCTTGGGTACGAAAACCTCAAACAACGAAAAACAAACACAACTCAAACTTCAAACGCATTCTGAATACCTTTTTCAACTCAATAAAAGCAGCAACATTTTATTGAGAAACCATATTGGCATACTGAATTCGAAAAGCTATTTTGATAACGAACTTTTTAGAATCGGAGGAATAAACAATCTAAGAGGCTTTAGAAACCAAAGTATATTAACCAATGCATTCATGATCTTAAACACTGAATATCAATACAACATATCAAAAAACTCACAACTCTACACAGTGACAGATTATGCTAACTACCAAAATACAGCTACAAAAAAAATAAACAATGCTATTGGAGCAGGATTAGGCTATAGACAACTAATTAACAATACACTTTTAAGTATAGCTTACTCCGTTGGCAAGCCCTATCAAGAAAGTTTTGATTTTAAGAACCCTATTATTAGTATCAAAATTTTAAGCTTTTTCTAAGCGAACCTACAATCAACAGCAAGCAAAACAACTTCATTTAATATATAAGCACGTAAAGTACTAACAAATTTCTTAAACTTTTAAACAGATTAAAAAGCTATATTTATTAAATCCAAATTAAAAAACCAACATAAAGAGGTAAAAAAGCTACATAAAACATTAAAATACACATTTTTTTGTTAAATATTTAATTCAAATATTGTTTTTTTAACGAATTTTTAAGATTTTTGAAGAATTAATTCAAACAAAGAAGGGATGAGAACAAAGTTTAAAGGGATGTTAATGCTATCCTTAGCATTAATTGTGCAGATAACTTTTGCACAAGAGAGAACAGTTTCTGGTACTGTTACTGATGTAAACGGGCCATTACCGGGGGTTACCGTATTAAAGAAAGGAACTTCTCAGGGGACAGAAACTGATTTTGATGGTAATTATTCAATCAAGGTTACTTCAGGAGACATTTTAGTCTATAGTTTTGTTGGAATGGATACAGTAGAAAAAACTGTAGGCACCTCCAATACAATTAATATTGTTATGCAAAGTGATAACATATTGGACGAAGTAGTGGTAACAGCTCAGGGGATCAAAAAAGAGAAAAAAGCATTGGGATTCTCTGTATCCACTGTAAAAGCAGGTGATATTGAAGCGAAACCTACCGCTGATGTTGCACAAGCACTAACAGGAAAAGTAGCTGGTGTTGAAATTATAAATGGAGGTAGTACTGTAGGAGCTGGTGCTAACGTTATTATTAGAGGATACTCTTCTATTACGGGTTCAAATCAAGCCTTGATAATCGTAGATGGTGTACCTATCAGTTCATCCGCGAACCGTCAAAACAATTTTAATAGTGCCAATGGTGCTACTTCAGGAAGTAGACTTAATGACATCGATCAAAACAACATAAAAAATATTGAAGTCTTAAAAGGACTTAGTGCAACAGTACTTTATGGTGAAGAAGGAAGAAATGGGGTAATTTTAATTACGACCAAAACAGGAAGTGGAGGAAACAACATTGGAAAAAAAATGAGTGTAAATTTCACCTCATCGGCTTTCTTTTCAGAAATAACAGGATTACCTGAATGGCAAAACACCTTTGGTAACGGATGGCAAGGATCTGCTTCTAAAGCATTTAGTAACTGGGGAGCTCGATTTGATCAAGTAAGTGAAGTTCCACACATTTACGAAAACAATTCGTACCAAAGTTCACAAGGAGGTGGAAGTTTTAACGACTTTTTCCCTCAATTCGTTGGACAAACCTATGCGTATAAACCTTATAATAATGTAGAAGGTTTTTTTAGAACGGGTACTAATATTGTAAACTCTATCATTATTAACGGAGGGGGAGAAAATGCCAAATTTAGTGTTGGATACACTAACAGTGATATGGAAGGTATTACACCCGGAAATTCAATCATTAGAAACAACATAAGTGTTGGAGGTAACGCTAAACTAGGTAACAAACTAACTGTAAATGGGTCTATTAACTTTATTGCTTCAGAGTTAAAAACCCCACCTCAAGCAGGTTCATTTGGTAGTAATGCAAGCGCAGGTAGTTCATCAGTTTTTGCCAACGTACTCTATACACCAAGAAGTGTTGATTTGAATGGGCTTCCTTGGGAAGATTCGCAAAACAGATCGGTATACTACCGCTCAAACAACTCAATACAAAACCCATACTGGACAATTAATAATGAAAAGTTTAGTGAGGATACGGATAGACTACAAGGGAAACTAGCATTGTCCTATCCTATTACCGAAAACATAAACCTAATGTATAGAGCCGGTTTTGACACCTATACATTAGAAAACACGTTTTCAGTTAACAAGGGAGGAATTAACTACGCTGGTTTAGGAAGATTAGACAAATCTTTTATCAGGGAAAGAATATGGAACCATGACGTAATTTTGTCTGGAACTCAAAAGTTATCGGAAGAAATTGGTCTTAAATTTACCGCGGGTCTTAACTCTAAACGAAACACATTCGAACAACTTAGAGCCCAATATTCAAACCAATTAATTTATGGTAAATTTTTCGCTAGTAACTTTGTTAACAAGAATGCAGGTAGTTTTTACAACGAAGCAATTAATAAATTAGGGGTATATGCTGAAGCGAGTTTCGACTATAGAAACTTTTTATTTTTAAACCTAGTAGGAAGAAACGACTGGGCTTCTTCCCATGAAGCAGGAAACAATTCATTGTTCTACCCAGGGGGTAGCATCTCCTTTTTACCTTTGGCTGCATTTAATGCAAACACGAATGGCGCTATAAACTTTTTAAAAATAAGAGGTGGTTTTGGATCTTCTGCAAGGTTTGCTTTACCATACCGTACTAGAGATGTATTATCGGTATCAACAAATACATGGCTAAACAATAGCAATGGTAATTCAGTTATCAATACCAATAATATTAGTAATAGAATTGGAAACCCTGATTTAAAACCTGAATTACAAACTGAAATTGAACTCGGTTTGGAAGGAAAATTTTTTAACAACCGCTTATCATTAGACGCATCGGTATACCAAAGAAATGCCAAGGATCAAATCATTGATCGACAACTAGACCCAAGTACTGGAGCAAACGTTACGTTGACCAATGCTGGGGAACTCGAAACAAAAGGTATTGAATTATTACTTTCTGGATTTCCGATAAAAACAGAAAACTTCTCTTGGGAGACTACCATAAATTTTGGTGCTTTTGAAAGTACCATATTAAATTTACCGGGTGACATTGATCAAATATTTCTAAATGGCTTTACCAATCAAGGTAATTTTGCTAGAAATAACGAACCTTTCAATGTTATCATGGGAAGTTTTGTTGAAAAAGATGCTAATGGAAACAATATTGTACTGGACAATGGTTATTGGAAAGAATCTGCAGATATAGGCGTGATAGGGGATCCTAATCCAGACTATACTGTTTCTTTTTCAAACAGTTTTCAGTACAGAGGATTTAATGCTGGATTCCAATTCGATTTTGTGAAAGGAGGAGATATCCTTTCATATTCTGCATCCACTTTACTAGCTAGAGGGTTAACAGAAGACACCAATGTAGATAGAGCAATCCCGATTGTTTTACCCGGCGTAAAAGAAGATGGCACCGTCAATACGACTCAGATCAGTTTAACTGACTACTATTTTGACAATTATCTTTACGGTGCTGACGAGGCATTAATTTATGATGCTACACATGTACGACTAAGAGAAGTGTCTTTTGGCTATTCGTTATCTCAAAACGACCTAAAAAAGACACCTTTTAGCAGTGTAAGCATCAACTTTATTGCCAATAACTTATGGAGAAAAGCATTCAACTTTCCTGATGCTCACCAAGGATTTGACCCTAACGTTTCTTCTTTAGGTGTTGGTAACTCTAAAGGATTGGATTATATGGCAGGTCCTGCTACTAAAACCTATGGACTTTCATTAAAGGCAGCATTTTAACATTAAATTATTATTATTATGAAAAAAATAAAATTTAGACTTTTATTTTTACTATCTATATTCTTAGTGGTTTCTTCTTGTGAAACTACTGATCTAGACTTAAGAGTCGACCCAAACGGAGCAACACCAAGTGATGCAAACGTTCAGTTACTATTAAATGGTGCCATCAATAGTTTCAGGCATTTTAATGAACGATTAACAAATTTCGGGATGGAAGTTACAAGGATGAAACACGGTTCTGGTCCTGTATATGGCAATGCCTATACTCCAGAAGATTTCAATACCCTATGGCAAACCGCTTATGCTGGTCTACTGGAAAACGGAGTAACAGTTACTGGTGTATTAGCAAATACACAATCGGTTATTAAAAATGGTAATAGCGGATCGCTCTTTGAGCACGTTGCCGTAGCTAAAATAATTCAATCCTATACATTAACCTCTTTAGTGGATATGTTTGGAGACGTACCCTATACAGAAGCTATACAGTTTTCTAACAACTTAAACCCAAATGTAGACGATGATCAAAGTATTTATCAAGCAGCACTCACGCTGTTAGATGAAGCCATTACTGACTTTGGAAAGAGTAGTTTAGGTAGCCTTACTAGTGACGATGACATTTTTTACCAAGGTGACACAAGTAAATGGATTAAATTAGCAAAAACACTTAAACTGAGAATCTACAACAATGTACGTCTTTCTCCAATGTACGATGGAACTGCAGTACAAAGTTTGATTACAGAAAACGATCTGATAACTTCTTCAGCAGATGATTTTCAGATAGAATATGGTACAAAAGACAACGACCCTGACGTTAGACACTTCAAGTTTAGAAATGCCTACTTAGGAGATGGAGGTGAATACATGGCTACCTACTTCATGAATATTATGTACCATGGTAAAAGTGTGGTAGACCCAAGAATGAATTATTACTTTTATAGACAGTCTACCAGCTATCCTGACCCTTCAACCGCGGAAGGATTATTCACTATGCCTTGTTTAGGAGAAACAAAACCAAATCATTACGCCTTCAACGACCCTTTCTGTAATATTGGAGATGGTTATTGGGGTAGAGATCATTTTGACAATGCTGGAGGACCGCCTGACGGAAACAGAATTACGGTATGGGGATTATACCCAGCAGGAGGAAAATATGATACTGGAGCTGGAGGGTCTGTAGGTGCTACCGACGGTGCTAAAGGAGAAGGTATCATGCCAATCTGGACCGCTGCAAACACTAATTTTGTATTAGCAGAATTAGCACTAACAGAAGGTACTTCAGGAGACCCTAGTACATACCTAAGAGATGGAATGAATGCTTCTTTGGAAAAAGTAACCACTTTTAGAACAGATGCCATTCCTGATGGAGCTAGTGTGCCCTCTCAAAGTGATAAAGATGCTTATATGGATGAAGTTATTAATAATTACAACGCTGCTTCACCTGATGAAAAATTAAACATCATCATAACAGAAGCATATATAAGTAATTGGTGTAACGGTATTGAAGTGTATAACAATTACAGAAGAACAGGAATGCCTAACAATATGCAGCCCACAAAATCTGCAACACCCGGTGCATTTATCAGTTCTTTTCCATACCCTGCTAATTTAGTAAACCTAAACTCTAATGTTAGTGCTAAAGCAGGAAATACTGTTAAAGTTTTTTGGGATCTAAACCCTAATGTTTTAAACTAAAATTTGAAATCATGAATATTATAAAAAAATATAAAAGCTACAAAGCAGTATTTTTATCATCTTTATTTGTACTGCTTACTGCTGCTTGTAGTGAAAATATAAATGAACTACAAACAGCCGCTGAGGCTGATGGAGAAAAGGGTGCTTTTGCTAGAATTATTAGTTCTTCTGAGGATAAGTCTACAAATTTACTAGACCCTAATTCTTCTTCATGGACAGCAACTATTGAATTTGTAGACAATCAATCAGGTTCGTTAATTGAATCGTATTCTTTGTATGCAACATTTAAAGACAATACTATTGCTGATGAAAGCGCTCCTGACCATAGTATTGGAACCGAAGTACTTATTGACACATGGAATAAATCTTCGTTTGTCGCAGGTACGAATTATCCTGAACTCACCTTCACGGTGCAAGCTTCAGACATCATTACAAAACTCGGTCTAGACACCAATAATGCTGATGGTGGAGATACATTTTTCTTCAGAGGTGAAATAAGCTTATCTGATGGCAGAACTTTTTCTTCTACAAATTCAGGGTTAAGTATAAACTCAGAATTATTTTACAATGATGCTTTTGGTTTTTCTAGCACATTTGTTTGCGTTCCTCCATCACCAATTACAGGTGACTGGGTAATAGAAATGGCAGACGCTTATGGAGATGGCTGGAATGGTGGTTATATATCTGTTTTTATTGATGGAGTGGAACAAACACATGCAGCAGTAGGATCAGGTAATACCGTAACAGTAAACGTACCATCTGGAACACAAACGCTTGAATGGAAATACACTTCAGGGAATTGGGAAAGTGAAAACACTTTTAAAATTTATGCACCGAGTGGTAATTTGGTGCTTTCTGATGGGCCAACTCCAGCAACTGGTACATTAGCTTTAAATCTTTGTAACGAGAGTATTTAATTTAATTATTATATTAAAACATATTAAGAGAACGTCCAGTTTTAAAACTGGACGTTTTTTTTATCCTAAACAACACCTTTACTCTTTATCAATTGCTAATAATTATTAAAATCACAACAACAATTTATCGTAAAATTTTTTCCTTTTTGAGAAGAAAAAGGATCTTTATTCAAAAAAAAATTAGCAAAAAACACATAAAAAAAGAGAAAATAAGCTAGAAACACCGTCTTCGTTACAAAAGTTTTCAACAAATAATTAACAACAATATTTCCTACAACACCCCTATCCAACTACACCAAACACACAAAAGCAACAAAACACAAAACCTTGTAAAGCAACACATTAGACAAAAAATGAAAAACAAAACAAAAAACACATCTTGTCTTAAAATATTTACAATATCACAATAAACAACAAGCATTAATTACAAATTATTTAACACACACTTTTTTATTTAACATTATTTTAAGATTTTTGACGAAACTAATTCAAACAATTACACAATGAAAACAAAGTTTAATGGAATCCTAGCGCTATTTTTAGCGTTAGTGGTGCAAGGATTGTTTGCACAAGAAAGAACTATTTCAGGGATTGTTACTGAGGAATCTGGTCCACTACCTGGGGTTACCGTGTTAAAAAAAGGTACCTCTCAGGGAACAGAATCAGACTTTGATGGTAAATACTCTATAAAAGCTAAAACAGGAGATGTTTTGGTTTTTAGCTTCATTGGTATGGAGACCGTAGAATTATCCGTAGGTAATTCAAATACTCTAAATGTTAGCATGTCAAGTGATAATGTTCTAGACGAAGTGGTCGTTACCGCACTAGGAATCTCAAAAAAGGAGAAAGCAATAGGGTATGCCGTGCAACAAGTCGACGGAGACAAAATCAGTAAAGCCAAGGAAGTAAACATTGTTAATGCTCTTCAAGGAGCTGTAGCAGGTGTTCAAATTCAAGGTTCACCTTCTTCTTTAGGAGGATCATCAAGAATCACAATAAGGGGTTCTAATTCGTTCCTTGGAAATAATCAACCTTTATTTGTTGTTGATGGAATTCCTATTGACAATAGTAACTACGCAACCGAAGCACAACAAAGAGGTTTTGGAGGAGGAACCTATGATTACGGTAATGGAGCTTCGGATATAGATCCTTCAACAATCGAAAGCATGTCCGTATTAAAAGGAGCTGCTGCTTCTGCCTTATACGGTTCAAGAGGAGCTAATGGTGTTATTTTGATTACTACTAAAAGTGGAAAAAACAATAACAGAATCGGAGTTTCTTTTGAAACAGCTGTTACTTTTGATAAAGTAACAAACTTAATCCCTATGCAACAAATGTATGGAGGAGGTTCAATTTATTCAGGAACAGGTTCAAGAGACGGCTTTAATTCATTTATTCAAGATGGAGTTGAATATTTGGCACCAAACTATGCCAAAGACGGTTCTTGGGGACCTAAATATGACCGAAATATATTGGTGAGACATTGGGATTCTTGGGATCCAGCGTCACCTAATTACAAAGAGGTAAGACCATGGATCGCTCCTGAAAATTCTTATGAAAATTACTTCAACACAGGTCTGACACTTACCAATAGTGTTTCACTTGCTAATGGTAATGAAAAAGGTAGTTTTAGATTAAATTACACAAACCTAAACACAAGAGGGACTTTCCCTAAAGCTAAATTAGAAAGAAACTCAATTAACCTAAATGCTTCATATAACCTATCTGAAAAGCTAAAAGCTGGATTTGTTGTCAATTATGTAAGAACTGATGCTCAAAACAGAAACGCAACAGGATACAATAACAGTAATCCAATGCAAGCATTTACACAGTGGTGGCAAACACAATTGGATGTTGAAAGGCTTAGAGATCAACAAAGGCTAATAGACGGAAGACAATATACTTGGAACATCAAAGGATTAACTAAAGATGCCAACAACAACCTAACAGGTGTAAACTACTTACCAAATTACTTTGACAATCCTTTTTGGGTTAGAGAAAACTACCTTCAAGAAGACCTAAAGAATAGAATGTTCGGTAATGCCTCTTTATCATACCAAATAACTGACGAATTATCAATTTCAACACAGTTTGGAACAGACTGGTATCAAATTAGTGCTCGAGAAGGAATTCCTTTAGGATCTGTATCTGGATCTGACTATACCGAAACTGAAAGAAGGTTTCAAGAAACCAATATGGAAGTGAGGCTTAACTACAGTACCGACTTTAATGAAGACTTTAGTTTCAGTGGTACCATTGGAGCTAATAGAATGAGAAGTTTTAGAAAAAGACTTACTACCTCAGCAAATGGAGGTTTAGTAATTGATAAATTCTTTAATATCTCAAATTCTACTCAAGACCCAACTACAACTACAAGAGAGTTTAACAGAGGAATTAACAGTATTTTCGCAACGGGTTCATTAGGATGGAAAGACATGTTGTTTTTAGATGCATCTACAAGAAATGACTGGTCATCTACTTTACCTGTAAATTCAAACAATTATATCTATTCATCAGGATCTTTAAGTTTTGCAGTAACTGAACTCCCTGGATTAAAAGGAAATAAAACTTTGAATTTTGCTAAAATCAGGGCCAGTATCGCTCAAGCAGGTAGCGACAGCGCCCCTTATCAATTAGAAGAATTTTATAACCCAAGGGTTCCAAACTTTAACGGGCAACCTATAGCAGAATTACCTAACACAATTCCAAACCCAAATTTAAAAAATGAGTTAACTACTGAATATGAATTTGGTTTTCTTGTAAAAATGTTTGGCAACAGATTATCTATTGATGCCGCTTACTATAATAGACTTTCAGAAGATCAGATATTCCCTGTAAACTTATCCAATACTACAGGTTATATTTCTAGGGTGTTAAATGCAGGATCAATGAGAAACTATGGGTATGAATTTCAAGTTTCTGGTACTCCTATAAATACAGAAGATTTCAGATGGGACTTAGGCGTTAATCTTTCTAAAATAAACAACGAGGTTGTTGAATTATTAAAAGATGAAAACGGAGACCCATTAGTAGAAAGTCTTGGTCAAGGAAGTACATGGGCTGCTGATTTAAGAATCCAAGAAGGAAAGCCTTATATGGCACTCTATGGACAAGATTATGTTAAGGATGCAAACGGTAACAGAATTGTTGGCGCTAATGGATCATACCAATTTACTAGTGATCGAGTATTCCTTGGTTCTGCTATTGCTGACTGGACAGGTGGTTTTAACACTTCTTTCAATTATAAAAACATAACATTATCGGCTTTATTTGACTTCCAACTCGGAGGTATTATCCATTCAACATCTTTGCAGTGGTCAAAATATTCAGGAATGCACCCAGAGACTGTAGCATTTAATGGAGAATCTGATACCCGTGCAAACGGAATGGTATTACCCGGAGTAAAGGAAGATGGTACACCAAATGACATACGAATTAACCCACAAGATTACTATCAAAACAACTTTAGAGTTGCGGCTCCAAATGTTTATGACGCAAGTTTTCTTAAATTTAGAGAGTTAAGACTAAATTACGGTCTTCCTGCTAAATACTTAAACAACACGCTTCTTTCATCTGTTGACCTTAGTCTCTTTGGAAGAAACCTAGCCATACTAGCTTCTGATTTACCTCATTTAGATCCACAAGTGGTAACAGGTTCAGGTAATATTCAAGGATTAGAAAATGCTCAAGTACCTTCAACTAGATCATTTGGTTTTAATGTTTCTGTTAAATTCTAAAGCAACTCAAAATGAAAAAAATTAAATCATATTTAGCCGTAGCCATCTCTTTACTTACTTTATGGGCATGTAATGATTTTGGTGATTTAAACAAAAACCCTAACGGTGCTGAAACCGTTAGTGCTAGCACACTATTAACCAATGCACAATATAATTTTTACAATCTATTAAACGGAGTAGGTGTAAATGCTGGTTTTGGTATGTTAATGGTACAACATTGGACGCAAAATGAATATACGAGTCGTTCAAGATACGATCTAGATGTTACTCATTTTAACACTACATTTAGAGTTCTTTATACAGATGTAGCAAAAGAACTACAAAGAGCTAAAGAATTAGTAAGTGATCCTGATGCAACCACCGAGGAAAACCAAAAACACATACTTGATATTATGTCAGCACAAGTTTTTGCTGTTTTAACGGATGGATTTGGTGACATTCCTTATACCGAGGCACTACAAAGTAATTACTTCCCTGCTTATGATACACAAGCAAATGTTTATAGCAATCTATTAGCTACTTTAGATACAGCTGCGAACAGCCTCGATACATCTTCAAGCTCATTTGGAGCTA
The DNA here is from genome assembly GCA_947496185.1 of uncultured Tenacibaculum sp. Classification (GTDB taxonomy): domain Bacteria; phylum Bacteroidota; class Bacteroidia; order Flavobacteriales; family Flavobacteriaceae; genus Polaribacter. Next base: position 116,458 of record CANMCD010000005.1, on the reverse strand, counting down.
AAGATGGCGTATATCAAGGAAATGTAGATAAGTGGAAAAAGTTTGCTAACTCTCTTTTACTTAGGTATGCTGTAAGAATTATTGACGCTGATCCAACGATGGCTCAGACTTATATAACCAAAGCTATCAACGGTGGCCTTTTTACTAGTAATGACGATAATGCTGATTTTGCCTACCCTAATGTGGATGCTAGAGCAAACCCATTATATAGAAATCATAGCCCACAAGTTGACAACAGAGATGATTATTGTGTTACCAAATTACTAGTAGACACATTAAACACAATGAACGACCCAAGATTAGAAAAATTTGCAAAACCAGCATCTGGCGGTTCAATTGTTGGAATGGAATACGGATTAACTGACAATGCTGCAACGGAACTAAAGCCAACTACGTCTAGACCAAACGATGCTGTTAGAGAAGCAACAACGCCTTTCCATGTACTAACCTATGCTGAAGTTCAATTCTTACTTTCCGAAGTTTATGCTAGAGGCTTAGCTACAGGTGATGCACAAGCTGCGTATGAAGCTGGTATTACAGCATCAATGCAACAGTGGGGAATTAATGACTCTGATGATATTACTGATTATATTACAGCACACCCCTACGATGCGGGCAACTGGAAAGCCTTAATCGGAATGCAAAAATGGATTGCGCTATACATGAATGGTTTTGAAGCTTGGAATGAGTGGAGAAGATTAGATGAACCTAATTTAACACCTACTTCTAACGGATTAATCAATAGTATTCCAGTAAAACTACCTTATCCTTTATCAGAAACACAAAACAATTCTGAGCAATTAGGTAAAGTTACTACCACCCCTGGAGACCTAACTTCTAAAGTTTGGTGGGATAAAAACTAAAAACGTTATTATCATAACTAATCATATAAAAGGGCTGTCTAAAAAGGCAGTCTTTTTTATTTGAATAAGTTATCAAAAACCACACTCAAGTTCATCATTAGTAGTGGATTTATTTTCAAAAAAAGAATCCCATTTCAACACACTAAAAATAAAGTTTTATTCAAATAATCATTATCAACAGAACTAGTAAGATCATTATTATATCATACGACATAACTCTTAATAGTTTTACTTTCTTTTTTAAACATATTAATGAATATATCCTCGAAATAAAAACCAATGAAAACACTATGAACACCTTTATTGAGATTGGATTTATTAAATTTGACAAATCCAATCTCAATATTGATTTAAAGTCTCGTGTTAATCCACATGTACTACATACTATATTAAAATTATTTTTGTAATAGCAAACTAACGTAGTTTCAAAAAGAATAATATAAAATAGTCCAAGAATAAAAATCAATAGTAATGACAGGTTGATTATTTCATATGCAAATCGGTTAGGGTTGGCTTCCTTCAACTTCTTTCTTAACTTCATCAATTGTTTCCGTAACAGCTTCTAATGTCTTGTATTGAGAATAAGAAATAGCACCTGCTAAAATAGAAATTATTATAGCCCCAATAATCAAACCTTTGGGATGATCATGTCTTAATGCTACTACCAAAGCTATCAAAGAAATAATTATTGATATCCATGCAAAAAAGAATGCGAACATTCCAAAGCAAGGTATAAACGAAACTATTAAACCTATTACTCCGACTATAATCCCTGTAATACCTAGTCCGTGTGAAAGTGATTGATACTTCTTCTTTCCTGTGTTTTCTGTTGTCATAGATTATTATTTTAATTTCCTGCAATTAACCACAAAATCACCAATAAAATTAGATCCAAAACATTTACATACATTTACAAACGACAACAAACGACTACCAATACACCATGTATCCACAAAGCACACATACACTTGATTAACAATAAGATACAAGTCAAAATAAAAATACATTTAATCAATAAATAAAACACCTATACAAAAAACAGGAACCATTATTACATTTTCTACTAACATATCTTTTCTTATGATTATATTGTAACTACAATAAAATAAATAATATTGACTTACATAAACTAACCAATGTACAACTAAACTGAAATCCTTTTTAACTTTTAACTTACCTATCTCATTTATATTTTTGTCAAAAAACACTATCATATTGAACACAAACCAAACAACCTTAAACAACACAGCAGCTACTCCCTCTATTTCTCCGGAAATAATAAAAGAGCTAAATACTGAAATCAATAATATGCTATCATATGCTATTCACAAAGGCATTAATATCAACACAGATATCAACTCACTGATAAAGGATAACAACAATATTGATAACCTTATTAATATGCACAACCTTTTGGTTAAAAACATCGCTCCTGCAACTCCGAAATCTATTGATTACCTAAGAGAAACATTTAAAAAAGGAAAAGAAAAATCTATTTTCAACCAACTCCCACTACTTAGAAACTTAATATTATTTACACTCTTTTTCGTTACCTGTTTTATCTTTACGGGTATCTCTCCCGAAGTAAATAACGATTCGCTAAACAAAGGAATCATGAATAACAACGGCATATCATTATTGCTAAACATAGGTTTCTTAGCTTCAGTTTCAGGTCTTGGAGCTATGTTTTATTTATTAAAGAATGTATCTAAATCAATCACCAAAGGCACTTTATTACCAGAAGAGACAATTTCCTATATTGCACAAGTCATTCTAGGAATCGTTTCTGGGTTATTGATATCTGAGGTTATTTCTTTTTACCCTAATGACTCCGCACACAAAATCTTATTTAACAAAAGTGTTTTAGCGTTGATAGGTGGCTTCTCATCCGACACTTTTTTTATAATTTTACAAGGTATCATAGATAAAGTCAAAGCAATTTTCACCCCTAACAAATACATTGACATCTGATCGAACCAGTAAACCAACCGATAATAATTAAACTTAACTACTATTTCATGAAAAAAACATCAGTATTCTTCATATTCACACTGATTTTAAACGCCTGTGCTTCGCTACCCAGTAGTACGACTATACTAACAAAAGAAATCATTTCAGAAGCCAACAACAGACATCAGTTAAATATTTTTCTAATAAAGAAGCTATACCTAGAACGTATGCAGCAAGTCGACTCTTTTATTAAAAAAGAATATACTCCTAGTGTCATTAGTAATTATCAAAAATTGCTTCCTAGCACACTTAATTATCAAAAGGAACTTCCAAATATCATTTCGAGCATCCTTCCTGTAATCAACAGAAAAAGAGACTCTTTAAAAAATATTTTAAAAGAAGAAGAACAACAAATCATAAAACAACTACAACATAATTTTGTTACTTATACAAAGGCAACTACCGCTTTAGAAAACCTCATTACATCTGCTGTAAAACTAAAAGCCAAGGAAAATAATTTTTTGAATTATATTGAAGAAAATACCGAGACTAGCCCCTTAATAAAGGACATTGTTAATCAGGTTAATAATTCTGAAAAAGAAAGAAATAAGTTTATAGCAATTGAAAAATTATTAAAAAATTAAAAATTATGAACACAATTGATTGGAACAAATTAGCTGAACAATCTGCTAATAAAACTGATAAAGAATTTAATCAAATACTATCTACGCTTACCCATCTAAAAATGTCAGAAGTAGAGGAATTTATAAAACTCAGTAAAATCAGCAATGAAAACGCTTCTAAAGTTTTACATGTAATTTATAATGCTACTGCATCAAACGAACAAAAAACACAGGCCATCACTAGTATTGAAAATGGTGTTAATTTTTTAATTCACATTGCTTCAAAAATATTGTAATAATACTCCCTAGACTCTTTTGGTTATAGTTCTTCTCAAAACTATAACCAAATTACCTAGACGACTGAATAGTAACTTCATTTTCAAAATGAATAGCTCCTGTACCTAATATTTCCATCTTTTGTTTTAGTGGATTTTTTCCATTATTTGAGAATTCTAATGTCAATGTATTTTTTCCTTTTTTCAATGGAATTCTTGTATAATAGATTGACTGAGGTAAACTTTGCCAATTTCTCGTATCCGCTTGTTCAGATAAAGCATTAAACAATCCTAATGCTACCCCTAAACCTTTATTCTCTTCTTTAACTAAATACTCTGAAGTTTTCTTTACTGCCAGCCTCAAAGCAGCTTTACCTACATCTCTAAGCGCCCTATCCTTTAACACTTTAAAAGCTATATGTTCGTAGTTTTCTCCTAATTGAAAATCATACGTATCAGTTGAATCTCTTACAACAAATCCTTTTGTATAAAACGGATGTCTACTTACATATTTAGGAAAAGCAACATTGAAAATATCTATATCTGCGAAATCTACTTTGTCATTTCGAGACGTATTTCTTGGTAATGGTATCGTTAAATTAAGTTCTTCATTATGCACATGAACAATTCCATCCTTACTCCCAGGCAACACAGTAAAAGAAAAAAATGTTTGATCTTTATAGGGAACCAATCCATTTTCCCAAAAAACAATAGCCTCTCCCCCTTCTGATTTGACTTTTTCTTTATAGGTTATCTCTAATAAATCTTGGTAACGTATAAATTCATTGGTAAACCCTAAAAATTTAGCGGTTCTTAAAAGATCTATTTTTAATTGATTTGGAATGGATACCCCCATAAATGAGCCTTTATTTTTTAAATACAAATCCACAGCATTTCTATAGGAAATAAAGGCATCATTTATAGAACCCGAAGCTTCATACAACATACCTTGTAAGTTTAGTGCAAAAGCATCGGTTGAATAACGTCCTTTTTTGTCTTCAGGGTATTTTTCATTGATTTTTTGCAACTGTAAGTTTATCCTTTTTGCTTCAACAAGTGCATCATCATACTCTTTTAAGAAAGTATAATTCAATGCCTTATAATAATGAATCGCTACTTTTTCGAAATCCTCTCCTAAATAAGTCTCGGTTTCTGGATTTAAAAAATACCCCAATATTTTCCCTCCAACATCTCTTTTTTGTTCTTCTATAAATGCATCAGCTTTATTAAAAAACTCATTACTTAATTTGTAATTTTTATTTAAAAAAGCCAACTTTCCTTTTTCTAAATAGTATAAGAGTAAGTTCCTTTTTTTCTGCAAAAATTTATTTTGATCCAAAAATAAAAGTGCTGCTTTTGTATCTCCTTTTTGCAATTCATTTTGAAAAGTTAAACTCTTAGCATTATAAGTCGAAGCACAACTCATAAAAAGAAAAATAAACATTGTATAAACTAGGGATGTGGTTATAATAACAATTTGTTTTTTCATAAAGTGAAAAAAATCTTTTAGGAAAAAAGCCTCTCTTACCCCTAATTACGTATTAACTCTCATAACAAAGTTATAATACATAATTAGGAGTCAATGAAAGACACATTAAGTGCTATTGGAAAATAGTCTAATTTTTTATAAACTTCTTTATCTTCTTATCGCCTATCCAAACCTTTTCATTTGTTTCAATATTGGTAAGCTCTAAGTCTACTTGATAATACACTACTTTTTCTCTGCTATGAGCATCTACAATGGAGTTAATATTTCCTTGAAGCATATAATCTGCCCCTAATTCTAAGCCAAATTTTTTCATGGTAGAGACAGAAGCATTTGTTTGTTGCTCGGCACGTTCTGCCCTGAGTTCTTCTCTCATTTTTCCTCCTGATACAATCTTAGCTCTTTGTCTTCTTATAAGTGCTTTTTCAATATCTTTAACAAAGGTTTCAGCCTCTATATGCTCATGCGTTTTATTTCTTACAAGACCGACAATTAAAACGGGTTTTTTTCCTTCTTTTTGCACAAAGTTAGGCAACCAGTGCCCTAACAAAATTTCATCTGTTAATTCTTCTGCTGCCAACCTAGAATCTGTATCATTCCATCGACCACTAATATCTATTTGACTATTAGCAGCTACGCGTGTTACTTTTTTTGAACAAGAATTAAAGACAAAAGTACCACTAAGTAATAAACTTAGTATGATAAGCTTTTTTTTCATATGTAAATATTTATTGTTTTTTATCTGAAAAGGTAGTACCCTAATAAACCTAGACTCCCTATAGTTAAGACATCATTTGCATCAAACCAATTGTTATACCTGTTTCTACAAGTATTAAACCCATTGTCTACCCTGTAAAACACTCCATTTTTGGCTAGTTCCATTCTTTCTTGATGTCTCCACAATCGACGATTTGCCCTGTATTGCTTTCTCAAAGCTCTAAGTTTTCTTCTCTCTTCTAAAGGATCTATAGCTACATACGTTTCTTGCAGAGTAGTCCCCTGCCCTAAAACATATGAGTTATCCATTTGCAGGTATTTTGACATACTTTCTTCATAGTTAGGATTTTGATCTTCAACAAACCCTGTTTCCTGAGTAAAACCAAGTGTTGTCGTAAACATAAGAATCAAAAAAAGGATATAATGTACTTTCATTTCAACAAATTTTAATTTGATTAGCTAGTATCAAAAACGAAGCCAAACTTTTAATATTTCATAGGAGTTTTTTTCGTATATCCTCAAAAGTAATATATCTTTTAATAACACACTAGTTTTTAACGTTTCATTATAATTACCACCATAAAACACATCAATTGATAACCTTCATCTTTTTTTTCTAAAGAAATCTAAAATATTTAAATTTGTTGATATGAAAAATAAAGGAGTATTCATTTATGTATAACAGAAGACACTAAATAAAAAACTCAATACAATCTCTTTAAAAAAATTGTTATCTAACCCAAAACTATCAGTATATGAAACCAAAACTAACACTGCTAATTTTAACTCTCATTGTGAGTTCTTGCTCAAAACCCAAAAAACAAACCTATAATAAGAAACCCGTAATCAAAGCGATATCAAATCAGACAGCGTATCGAATTGGAAAAGATTGGTACAAAGGATGGTGGAATATTGCCCCTGAAGTAGCACATGACACCTTAAAAGTAACCTGCTATACAACCAAAACTCCATTTGAATTTAAAACTGATAGTGACAGTATAGCATTTGAGCTAGAAATAAATTCACCTAAAGATTTTTATATTCAAATGGATGACAACACCTATGCACATACCATCGTCCAAGGCACCCCTTTTACTCCTAATAAACTGGATTTTAATCATTCAAAAAACACAAAACTAGAAATAAAATATGAAAACGAAGAAAGTGACTATTTAAATTTGCTAAAGAAAAAATATCCTTTAGACTTTTTAAATAATAAAATGAAAGATAGGCAAGTTATTTTATCCGTATTGAATTGGACAAATAGTCGTTGGAAACATAACGGCAATAATTCTCCTTCAAAAAATGATGCCATTACAATCCTCAACGAAGCTGAACAAGGAAAACAGTTCCCGTGTTTTGCTTATGGTATTGTATTAAGAGATCAACTAAACGCTTTGGGTTTCCGAGCTAGAACTATTTACTTAAAAACTCAAGATGCAGCACATAGAAAAACTTCGCCTGGGCATGTGGCTACTGAAGTTTTTCTAAACGATCTACAAAAATGGGTTTTTGTAGACGGACAATTTAATGTGATGCCGACTTTAGATGGTATGCCCCTAAACGCTGTAGAATTTCAAAATGCCATCAGTAACCATTATGAAAAATTTGAATTAGAAAGTCTTTCCAAAGAAAAAATATCTAAAAGAAGTTATGTAAATTTTATTTATGATTATTTATACTATTTTGATACCAGTCTGGACAATCGATACGGTAAAGGGAAAAGACATTTAGTAGACAACAAACGCTCAGTAATGCTAGTTCCAAAAGGAGCTGAAAACTTATTATATATTAATTTTTGGAATATGAATATTGATTATTGCCTTTATACTAACTCACTAAAGGACTTTTATGCAATACCTAATTAATTTCACATAAAAATCACATAATTATTCCATATAATTAACTAATCTTACGTTTTACAAAAGTTTTCATTTAAAAAATGACATGTTTATAATAAAGAATGGTCAGAAGAAGTATTTATAAAATACAAGAGGAAGTTGTTTTAGCTAAATTGATTCTCGAACCTCCTTTTGAGGTTAATTTAGAATCTCTAAATGGAGAAATTAGGATTCTTTATGTAGTAAAAGGTCATTCAGTTTTGCGAACTCCTACTAAAACTATTAAATTATATAAAGGAGATACTGCTATTATAAATTCTGGAAATATTATAAACAATTGGATTGTTCAACAAGACAATAAAACCGCTGAAGTAATCTTAATTCGATTGTCTCCAAATGTAGTAAAAGATTTGTTTGGAGATATAATCTCTTCCTTCCTCCAGACGGAAAAACAAACAGCCATACCTGTTCTTCCTGCCTATAAAATTAATCCTAATAGTGTATTTAAAAAGTATATCGACGGGCTATATCTTTATTTTGACAAACCTGATTTATTAAAAGAAACGTTAGTAAAAATCAAATTAAGAGAATTTGTTTTTTTACTTATAAATCTTAAAGAGAAGAACACTGTTCATAACGTTTTAAAAAACCTTTTCAATCCGATTGAACATAAATTTTCTGAAATCATTAATACGCATTTATTTGAAAATATTTCTTTAGAAGAACTTACGCATCTATGTGATTTGAGCCTTTCTTCTTTTAATAGAAAATTTAAAAAAATATATAATGAAAGTCCTAAAAAATACATTTTAAACAAAAGGCTTCATAAAGCAAAAGAATTACTTTCTAGAAGTGAATTAAGAATTTCAGAAATAGCTTTTGATTGTTGTTTCGAAGATCCTACTCATTTCTCTAAATCCTTTTCTTCATTATTTGGTATTTCTCCTTCTGAGTATCGTAAATCAATTTCACAATAACCTTTCTCTTTTAGTGACATAAAACACCATGTTTTTGACAGGATACCCCCTGTTGATTTCCGAAAGTTGAAACATCTTTGTAATGTGAAATGCAAAAACTAAAATATTTTGATACCTACAATATTTATCAGTCTGCTATTGGGGAGCTGTAGTTCAGTAACCCATTCGGTAAATGGAGAAAATATGCATCAAATTAAGAATATAAAACCCATCAATAACCTTTATATTGACGGTACTGTTACAGGTGAAAAAATCTATTTTGATGTATACTTCCCTCCCTCTTATTTTACCAATGAAAACAAAAAATTCCCTGTGATATATCAACTACACGGAGCGAATCAACATTATAGTAGTGATGTAAAAGCAACCACCACTTTCTTTGAAAATGTATGGAAAAAAGGCATCTGGGAAGAAGCCATATTTGTTTTTCCTGATGGTAAAGGCACAAGCATGTGGAGCAATAGTTTTGATGGAAAGATCAACGTTGAAACCAATATCATACAGGAAATCATACCATATATAGACAAAACTTTTAGAACAAAAAACAATGTTAAGAGTCGTTTTATTCAAGGTTTTTCTATGGGCGGTTTTGGTGCTATGAAATTGATTGGAAAATATCCGAATTTGTTTTCAAAAGCTATGTCATTTGATGGTGCTTTACATAGTTGGAATACATTCAGTCGTATGCGCTATAGAATAAACTCCTATATGTTTGACAGTAATAAAACTTATTATGATGAAACCGCCAACCCTAGAGCTCTTTTAGCATTAAATGTAAAAAAATTTACAGACCAAAAGAGGCTGTTTATATGCTATGGTAGCATGCCTATAATAGAAAAACTAAAAAACACTTTTGTAAAATTTCTTGATGAAAACAATATAAAATATGAAGTAGCAAAGCAGTTAAATGCTGGTCATCGACTCAAAACAATTTTAAAAAAGCTAGGTACTGAAGCCTTTCGATTTTATGAATAATCAAAAAATAATTCCATTGATTTATATGAAATTTTTATCTACAAATAGCATAAAAAGCCAATACAAATTATAAATATATTATCCTCTTCACATTAAAACAAACTAAATCAAAAAATATCATGATACGATTTGCACAATTTTTAGCTATCATTTTTGTACTTATACTTGGAGCAACTGCACTAACCACTATGTTTAACCCTAGTTCAATCAATGAACCTAGTGGTTTTAATGCCATAACGAATTATGGATTTACCAATTTACGAACGCTAGGTGCTCCTACTTTAAGTTTGGCTATTATCACTGCGATAGGCGCACTAAAAAAAGAATGGATATTGATACTACCTGCATCACTATACTTTCTTTTTAATGGTACAGCAAGAGTTATTTCAACTTTTATCGAAGGCTATGAACCTATTATGCTTAGAGGATTACTCTTAACATTTACCTTGTTTATTCTTTCTCAAATAGCACTTCATATTTTTAGAAGAGAACACAATAAATAATCATGCATTAAACAACCTCTTTTGTTATTAGAAATAGTATAAACCTAAACAACATATAAAATGAAAATCACTAAGAAAATTACAATTAATAAATCTATCGACACAGTTTGGAAAGTATGGGCAGAAGAATTTGATAAAGCTGGAGATTGGATGGCTCAGGTAGATCACACCATCCAGAAAGCTACAGGAACAAAAACTAAAGATGCTCCTATGATTGGTCGAGTATGCAATTTTACACCAAATCCTGACGGTCCAAAAGCCATTGAAGATATCACACTTTATGATCAAACTAATTATAAAATGAATCTCGAAGTGGTTCCTAAAAATGTACCGATCCCTCTAAAACGAAATCTATTTAGCTCTCATCTACACAAAATAGCTAACAACAAAACAGAAATTGTATTGGATGCAGATATTCAACTGACATGGAAAGGATATCTTCTTTACCCCTTAATTAAAAAAGGATTTACAAAAAGTTATAACGAATTATTAGAAGAACTAAAATATTATATTGAAAAAGGAGAAGTACACCCTAGAAAAAAACAAAAACTGACACAAAACAAAAAATAAACTTAAATAGTTCAATATAAAATTGGTACAGCTAAACGGTACTAAACTAAAAATCAAAAACTTTTTAAACAGCTTGAATATTTCATCTTTATTAAAATACATAACACATATAAAAAACATTACATATTAAGTTTGACAAAATATCAATACCTTTAAAACACCTAAACACTTCTTAAACAAATTATTTAACACCAAATGGAAGGAATCGGAAATACACCACTTATTAAATTAAAACACCTGACGGATGCAAATAGTGCGGATGTCTATGTCAAATTTGAAGGAGCCAACCCTACAGGAAGTATGAAAGATAGAATGGCGCTCTCGATGATTGAAGGCGCAGAAAAACGTGGAGAATTAAAAAAAGGTGGTACTATAGTTGATTACACAGGTGGAAGTACAGGCAGTTCCTTAGCAATGATATGTTCTGCCAAGGGATACAAAGCACATTTTGTTACCTCTGATGCCTTTGCAAAAGAAAAATTACAAACCATGAGAGCCTTTGGAGCCACCCTAGATTTAATTCCTAGTAAAAATGGAAGCATTACTGCCGAAGTTATAGATAAAGCTGTCAAAAAAGTTAGAGAAATTGCAAAGCAACCTAACACTTTCTACACAGACCAATTTAAAAATATTGACAATCGGAATGCTTATCATAAAATGGCTAATGAAATAATGGCTGTTTTGGGTACAAACATACACGAATTTATAGCGGGCGTAGGAACGGGAGGCTGTTTTTCAGGAAACTCAGAAATATTTAAGAAAGAAATACCCCAAATTAGGTGTATTCCAATAGAGCCCTATAATGTTAGAACGTTATCAGGCGGTGACACCACTGGTACACATAGGCTTGAAGGAATGGGGGCTGGGTTTATTCCCGACATCTATCGAATAGATTTAGCAGATGAAATAATCGCGGTAAAAGATGAAGATGCATACAAAACCGCTAGAAAATTAGCTAGAATAGAGGGGGTTTTTGGTGGAATTACCTCTGGAGCTAATGTTTGGGCTGCTTTACAAAGAGCAAAAATAATTGGAAAAGGAAAAACTATTGTAACAGTAGTTTGTGATTCTGGACTTAAGTATTTGAATGGGGATTTGTATAAATAAAAACACTAATTTGATAATTTATTATGCAGTGTTTACTTAAAGAAATTAAACAATGTGAAGTTTGTATACCTCATCTGATAAATGGGGTGAATCCCGTACTAAATGCATCTATAAATAGCAAAATAGCCATTATAGGTCAAGCCCCAGGTAGTATTGTTCATAAGACAGGAATTCCGTGGGATGATAAAAGTGGGGAACGTTTAAGGGAATGGTTAGGTATAAACGATTCTCTTTTTTACAATCCTGAAATATTTGCCATTGTTCCTATGGGTTTTTGTTATCCTGGAAAAGGAAAAACAGGCGACCTTCCACCCAGAAAAGAATGCGCTCCTTTATGGCATAAAAAATTATTTAGCCAAATGCCTCACCTAAAACTTTTTCTTTTAATTGGCAGTTATGCTCAAAATTATTATTTAGGTAAAAAACGATTAAAAACCCTTACTGAAACTGTAAGAAACTACAATAATTACCTTCCTCTTTACCTCCCATTACCACATCCCTCTCCTAGAAACAATATATGGTTAAAGAAAAATAAATGGTTTGAAAGCGATGTACTCCCATTTTTACAAAGTACTATAGCTGAGGTTTGTTAATGATTTTTAGGTTTATTGGGTGTGATACTTTTACTTCTTAAAACAATTTTAAATTAAATACTAACTATTAAGAAGCAATGCTTTACTTATAAAAACTTGATTTAGGTTTATTTTTCAATATTTATCCGATAGTCTAAATTGGTTTTACTTATATTTCGCAAGACAAATCTAACCTTCATAATAACCTATATAAAAAGTCTAAACCAACTTCGTTATGAATATTTACAAGCATTTAATTATTCTAATCATATTTTCTTTAATCACATTATCCTGCAATAACTCAAATACTAAAATCAGAACGGAACTTTATATAGGACTAACTGACAAAAACGGAAATAACATAGAAGACCAATGGTTACGTTTCAAAAATGACAAACTTAACAATATCATTGACGGATACACCGAAATAAAAGGAAATGGCTTTTGGAAAAATTCTAAAGGAGTAAAGTTTCACGAAAAAACATCGATCCTAATTTACATTCATAAAAAATCAGTATCTGAAAATGTAAAAATTGATTCAATTATTGAGTTAATAAAAAATGACTTACATCAAGAATCCGTACTAAAAATACAGTTTCCAATAGCTAGTGAATTTAAATAATATAAACTGAAAAAAACTAGGGTTATGTTTATCTCGTAATAGGTTTTCATACTATTGTTTACAATCATCTAAATACTTACCCAAAGCTTTATTGTTCATTATTTTCAAAACGATTTTTGTAGGTGTCTTGTTGACTTTTTCGCAATTCATATTAAATCTATTTTTTAGAAAATAAAATTTTCTTTTTGAAAAATATCATAGTTAGAAATATCTAGTAGTAAAAAAGTATTACGAAAACACACCAAAACAATTCATGCTTTTGTTTTTCCAATTCTTTGATGACAAATATTTTATATAATCTGTAAAATATATACAAAAATCTGTGATATATATATACTTATCAATCAGTCTTATGCTAAATTTACAATGTAAAAACATAGAAAAAATGTCAGAAATCATACATGTAACATCTATAGCACAAGCCAATAAAATGTTCGGCTTTTTGTCGCCAAAACATCCATTGGTTACGATAATGTGGGCGAAAGACATGCCAGATTTTGAAACCTATTTTGGCGTAAAATACAACACAAACTTATTTATTGTTTCATTAAAAGATGGTGTACAAGGCAAATTAGATTACGGTAGGAATAGCTACGATTTTACAGATGGCACAATGGTGTTTTCAAAACCCAACCAAGTATTATCAATAACAGATAAACAAGTTACCAAAGATGCCAAAGGTTGGATGCTAGTTTTTCACCCCGATTTAATTAGAAAATCAGAATTGGGAAAAACTATTAATAAATATTCATTTTTCGATTATGAATTGCATGAAGCTTTACATTTATCAGAAGATGAAAAAGTAATTTTAACCGATTTGGTTTTAAAAATCGAAACCGAAATCAATCAAAACATTGATAAACATAGTCAAAAATTAATTATTTCTACTATTGAATTACTATTAGATTATTGCAATCGTTATTACGACCGCCAATTTTACATACGTACTAATTTACACCAAGACCACATAAGCGATTTTGAAACGTTCTTAAAAGATTATTTTTTATCTAACAAACCAACAGAATTAGGGTTGCCAAGTGTAAAATACTGTGGTGAACAATTGAATATGTCTCCCAATTATTTAAGCGATTTATTAAAAAAAGAAACAGGGAAATCGGCAAAGGACCACATTTATGCAATTATAATAAATATTGCCAAAAACAAGTTACTAAATTCAACCCAAAATATTAGCGAAATTGCTTACGATTTAGGGTTTGATTACCCACAACATTTTAGTAAATTATTTAAAAAACAAACAGGTATAAGCCCTATAAAGTATAGACTTCAAAATTAACATTAAAACAAAGTAATTATGTTCGGAAAAATGATATCAGATATGATGATTAAACCAGGGAAATCACCTGTATTTGAAACACCCGAAAAATATGGTTTAAATTACAAAGATGTAATTTTTAAAACTGAAGACAACTTTACACTTTCGGGGTGGTTGGTAAAACCAAAGGAAGCGACAGATAAAGTGATTATCCAATCACATTTTGGCGTGCAATGTTCGCGCTGTGGTTTTACTGTAAAAGGTAAAGGAATGATGGAAAAATCACTATGGAATAAAGACATCCAGTTTTTAAGACAAGTAAAATATTTAATAGATGAAGGTTACGCTGTGTTATTATATGATATGAGAAACCACGGCAAAAGCGAACACAAAGGCTGGATTACTTGGGGAAAAGAAGAACGAAAAGATACCGTTGCTGCAATTAAATACATTACAAATCACCCCGATTACAACAATGCCAACATAGGGTTATTAAGCATTTGTATGGGACAAGCTGCAAGTACTTTTGCTTTCGGATTAGAGCCTGAAATGAAGCAATTTAAAAACATAAAAGCAATGATTTCAGTACAACCATTAACCTACGATTATTTTGTTACCAATATGGGGTTACCAATGTTTATGGTAAATTCGGGAAGCAAATACAGTAAAAAGAAACGTAATATTGACCTTACAGGGGATAGTTTTTTACCTTATGTGAAAGATATTTTGGCACCAACATTAGTCATTCAAAATAAAAATGATAACATGACCGACATTAATATGGTAAAACAATATTACAATGATTTAATGGTTGAAAAAGAAATAATGTGGCTCGATTTAGAAAAAAAACGCGCCGCAGCATACGAATGGTTAGGCACAAATCCAAAACCTATTGTAAGGTGGTTTAATAAATATTTAAAATAGAGCTTATGAATAAGTTTCTTATAATCTTACTCGTAATAGTGGTAATTCTTATAATATTAATTTTCACTGGAAAAAAATCTGTACGTCACGAAATTACCATTAACGCTTCATCTGAAAAAATCTGGCAAGTATTAACAAATACAAGTGCTTATCCCAAATGGAATCCAACAATGCAATTAGTAAAAGGATATATAAAAGTGGGCAATAAAGTAACTTATAAATTCACTCAAGAAGATAATAACTCTTATGAAGTTCCTATAACTGTGAAGCAAATAATTCCAAACAAATTATTAAATCAAGCTGGTGGTTATCCGTTTATTTTAGCTTACAATCATAAATATATTTTAGAACCTCAAGGTAATACGACCAAAGTAATCATTAATGAACATTACAGTGGAATAGGTGTAAACTTTTGGAATCCAAAACCTCTTGAAAAAGCTTATGAAAAACTAAATAAAGCGTTAAAAAAACAATCAGAAAAACACTAATTACTTTATTATGTTAGGCAAAAAATAAAAAAGGCTCTCAATTTCTTGAAAGCCTTATTACTTAAGTAGCGGGAACAGGACTCGAACCTGTGACCTTCGGGTTATGAGCCCGACGAGCTACCTACTGCTCTATCCCGCGATTTTCGGTTGCAAATATAATTTTTTTATTCATAAAATAACTAGTAACTTCATTTTTTTTCCTACTTATTTTTTATGGGCAGTGTAACCTCCCTATAAAACATATTATTAAAAAACCATCTATATTTGCATCATGACACATAAAGCAGGATTCGTAAACATCATTGGAAATCCAAATGTTGGAAAATCAACCTTGATGAATGCCCTTGTAGGGGAAAAATTGTCAATCATTACCTCAAAAGCCCAAACGACCAGACATCGTATTTTGGGAATTGTGAATGATGAGGACTATCAAGTTGTTTTTTCAGACACACCCGGTATCATCAACCCGGCATATGAACTTCAAGAGTCCATGATGGATTTTGTAAAATCTGCTTTTGAAGATGCCGACATCCTGATCTATATGGTCGAAATAGGTGAAAAAGAACTCAAAAGTGAAGCCTTTTTCAAACGAATCGTCCATAGTGACATTCCTGTGATTCTTTTATTAAACAAAATAGACAAATCCAACCAAGAGGAAGTACAAGAAAAAATTGATTATTGGAAAAGTAAAGTTCCCAACTCATTTGTCTATGTAATATCTGCATTGGAAAAGTTCAATGTAGAAACAGTTTTCTATAAAATTATTGAGCTTTTACCTGAAGCTCCTCCCTTCTACCCTAAAGATCAATTAACAGACAAACCTGAACGTTTCTTTGTGAACGAAACCATTCGAGAAAAAATACTCCAACATTACAAAAAAGAAATACCTTATTCCGTTGAAGTAGAAACAGAAAGTTTTATTGAAGAAGATAATATTATCAAAATACGATCGGTAATCATGGTTGAACGAGATACTCAAAAAGGTATTATCATTGGTCATAAGGGATCTGCTATAAAACGAGTAGGAACAGAAGCTCGAAAAGATTTGGAATTTTTTTTTAGTAAAAAAGTTTTTCTTGATTTATACGTAAAAGTCAATAAAAATTGGCGATCGAGTGACAAACAGTTAAAACGTTTTGGATATAAAGACTAGACAAACAACACTTTACTAAAACATTTTTTTTATATTTAGGGACTCCCTTTTTTTAGCGGTTTATATAACCCCTAATTGTGTGTTATGACACTATACAAGCTTAATAACACATTGTTAGAGATCATATCAGCTGAGCTCTATAGTAACAATATGTATACTAATTGGCCTACTTGTTTATTGAGAAGATTGAAAAAATACAATCATCATTCCTTACTCAAAAACAATACTACGAATAGTTTATATGCGTGTGCTATTTTAACATTAGGTTGATACAAACAATACTTTATAAACCCTTTAATTACATTACCCCATGAAAAAAATTATAGCAACTGCTTTTTCCCTAAGTATTTTTTTAGCTATCGGTTGTAGCAATGATACTACAAGTGATATCATTATCCCTAAAATTACTGTTAATTTTTCCTATAAAAACACCATTAAAGTAGGTGGCGAAGGTGCTGCCGAAATCTCAACTTTTGATCCGAAGACTAAAAAACTATTCATTGTCAATACAGAAGGAACTAAAATTTCAGTTTACAATATTGCCAACCTTAACCAACCCATTCAAAAAAGCGCCATCCCTATTCCTAACGGCTCACCAAACAGTGTGAGTACTTATAATGGAAAACTAGCCGTCGCAGTTGAAAACAAAAACAAACAAAACAATGGAGAGATACGTATTTACAATACCGAAAATCAATCTTTAGAAAACACTTTTGAAGTAGGCCCTTTACCCGATATGGTTACTTTTTCTAAAGATGGAAAATTTATCGTGTGTGCCAATGAAGGAGAACCCAATCAAGACTATACAATTGACCCTATAGGGAGTGTAAGTATCATTGCTCTAGAAAGCAAACAAGTCACTACCCTAGATTTCTCTTCATTCAACAGTATGGAAACAAATTTGGAAAATAAGGGGTTTAGAGTATTTGGCCCAAATGCATCTTTAGCACAAGACGTTGAACCCGAATACATAACCATTTCCGACGATTCAAAAACAGCTTGGGTTTCTTTACAAGAAAATAATGGACTCGCTAAAATCAATTTAATTACCAAAAATATTGAGGCTATATATCCATTAGGTTTTAAAGATTATAATGATAGTAATAGCAGTATTGACCCAAGTGACAAGGATAATAAAAAAGAATTAAGAAAAGTTCCAGTCTATGGCATGTACCAACCCGATGGCATAGCCTATGTCAATATTAACGGATCGGGATACATCGTTTCTGCCAATGAAGGTGATTCAAGAGAATATCTAGGGACACCCGGTTTTATCAATGAAAAAAGAGTAAAAGAACTTTCATTAGACCCTACTAAATTCCCAGCTTCACAAAACTACCAACTAGAAACCAATTTAGGTCGGTTAAAAGTAGCTTTAGATATAGGAGATACTGATAAAGATGGAGATTATGACCAGCTTTATTCCTACGGTACACGTTCTTTTAGTATTTGGTCAGAAAACGGAGATCTTGTTTATGATAGTGGAAATGATATTGCGACACAATTACTTTCAAAGGCAAAAAGCGCATTTAACAACGACGACCAAAGAAGTGATGACAAAGGAGCTGAACCCGAAAATGTGGAAATACTCAATTTAGCCAACCAACGTTATGTATTGTTTGTTGGATTGGAGAAGACACATCAGGTTTTAGTATACGATATTACTAATCCAAAAGTACCTTTATTTATGACCTTATTATCACACGCAGGAGACAAATCTCCTGAAGGCTTGTTAGTAATTCCTGCAAGCAATAGCCCTTCAGGAAGAGACCTATTAATCGTTTCTAATGAAGGTAGTGGCACCGTAAGTATCTACGAAAATATTAATTGAAAGAACTAAATAACTACAAAACAACTATTGATTAATAATCGATAGTTGTTTTATTTTACAGAAACATTACCTTTGCGGCATGAGTAACATAATAGCTATTGTAGGAAGGCCCAATGTAGGTAAATCAACGTTGTTTAATCGATTGGTACAACGTCGGGAAGCCATTGTTGATTCGGTAAGTGGAGTTACCAGAGACAGACATTACGGAAAATCGGAGTGGAACGGCAAAGAGTTTTCGGTAATTGATACGGGAGGTTATGTAGTAGGATCTGATGATATTTTTGAAGGAGAAATCAGAAAGCAAGTACAATTAGCTATTGATGAATCGGATATCATTGTTTTTGTCGTAGATGTAGAACAAGGAATTACGCCAATGGATGAAGCTGTTGCAAAAATTTTACGCCAAGTTAAAAAGCCTTTATTTATGGCTGTTAACAAGGTAGACAATGCAATGAGAAGTGCTGACGCGGTGGAATTTTATAATTTAGGTTTAGGCGATTACTATACTATTTCTTCTATTAACGGAAGTGGTACAGGAGATTTGTTAGACGCTATCGCGGAAAAAATTCCTGCTCCTTTTGACGATGAAGAACCTGCTGACGAATTACCACGTTTTGCCGTTGTAGGAAGGCCAAATGCAGGAAAATCATCATTTATCAATGCACTAATTGGAGAAGACAGAAATATTGTTACCAATATTGCAGGAACTACACGTGATTCGATAGATACCCAATACAACCGTTTTGGATTTGATTTTAATCTTGTTGATACGGCAGGAATACGTAAAAAATCTAAAGTCAAAGAAGATTTAGAATTTTATTCTGTTATGAGAGCTGTAAGAGCCATCGAACATTCAGATGTTGCCATTGTTATGATTGATGCTACGAGAGGCTTTGAAGGACAGGATGAAAAAATATTTTGGTTAGCTGAAAAGAACAGAAAAGGAGTTATTATTCTGGTTAACAAATGGGATTTGGTAGAAAAGGAAACCAATACCATGCGTGACTTTGAAGCTCAGATCCGAAAAAAAATCGCGCCTTTTACAGACGTACCTATTATTTTCATATCGGCCTTAACCAAGCAACGTATTTTTAAAGCTATTGAATCTGCTGTTTTAGTTTTTGAAAATAGAAAACGTCGTATTCAAACAAGTAAGTTGAATGAAGCAATGCTTGAAATTGTACAACACAATCCACCCCCTGCTACCAAAGGAAAATTTATAAAAATCAAATATTGTATGCAACTACCAACGCATACTCCTCAATTTGCATTTTTTGCTAATTTACCACAATATATAAAAGAGCCGTATAGACGTTATGTAGAAAATCAGTTACGTGAGCATTACGATTTTACAGGTGTACCCATTAGTATTTATTTTAGACAAAAATAAGATCATAAACATAAAAGAATTAAGACACCATATCCTATAAAGAAATGGTGTTTTTTTATCCGTTATTGTTAGCAAACTTGAAGACCTTCAACTTTCTACACTATACTTACTTCTCTTTTAGCTTATTAGAAAAAACTTGTATTCTTTTAAATAATTAAACTATAATTTTAACTACACTAATACTCACTACACAAATAATAACAAATTAATAATAAAAAGACAAATTTAATACTAATACATTAACAAAAACATTAACCCTTATTGTCTTTATGAAGTTATTTTGTTAAAATTTTTATTCATAATATTGACTATTATTTTTTAACATATTTTATATTGTATTATGAAAAATTTAAAGTTCCACTTAGCTGTGATCATAGGAGTTTCAACAGCTATAAGTTGTAGTAATAGTTTATCTGATGATTTTGACGACCAAAACGACAAGCCAGTTAATAAACTAGTCAAGAAAATGTCTACAAAAGGTGAAAATAAGGAGGATCTTACCTTAAACTTTAATTATCCTGCTGGAAATA
Source organism: uncultured Tenacibaculum sp. (assembly GCA_947496185.1). GTDB lineage: Bacteria > Bacteroidota > Bacteroidia > Flavobacteriales > Flavobacteriaceae > Polaribacter. Next base: position 95,788 of record CANMCD010000005.1, on the reverse strand, counting down.
GACATCGTAAAAATAACCCTTATTAATTCAAACAAAAACATTCCCCTTAATTTCATACTGGGTAAAAAGAAAAACACATTTGATGCAAACGGCAATAACTATAATAAATCTTTTGATCTTCAAAAGTTAATCAATTCACCAATTAAAGGATATTCGGGAAAAAAAATGCCTGTTAAATACGACGCTAAAGGGAATCCTTCCGAAGTAATTTATTTCGAGAAGGAGTATAACTATAACGATGACACCTTTGAAGAAAAGGAATACAGAGCTGAGATAACATATGATAATAAACCCAATTTTATATTTCATACGTTAAAACGAGGTGGCTTTATTGCTTTATTAGACAACTCAAACATTGGTTTTAAAGGAGCAAACATAGAGGCGATCAAGGCAAAAAGCTTAATGCCAATAAATAATCTAACCAAGTACGTTTTAAAAAATGACAAAGGCGAGATTGTTAAATCAAAAGAAGTTACCTATCAATATGACAAAGATGGTTATATAATCAAAGCTACTCATATAGATTCCGAGTCTACAAAAAAGGATACGTATGTCGTAAATATTTCATATTACTAATCATACTTCCATCTTAAAGAATAAAATTCATAGAAATCAAACCTAAATTACTGAAAAGTAGTTTAGGTTTTTTAGACATTCAAAATTACTGCTAATCTTCATTTTGTCTTTTAACCCAAGCAATAGTTAAATCAACAAACTCCTTTAACTGAGTTGTCGCCCCTTCAAATGGGTGTTTGGTATTTAATGTGTGAGTAGCATTTTCTAATAAACTTATTTCTGAACTTGTGTTTTTCCATAAGTATTGACTAACACTATGTTCATACGGTATTGCCTCATCTAATTTCCCATGTATATAATAAAACGGTGTATTAATCTCTTTTAATTTCTCTTCAACATTCCAATCTGTTTTAGCAGCTAATACCTCATTCAAAAACTCACTCCCTTGTGGTAATTCTTGTTGGGTTCTGTTATTTTTCTTGTAAAGAACTTTGTCTTTTTTCCATTGATCTATTACCTCTTTAGACCAAATATCGAGTTTTTTTACAGTCGCTAACAAGATAGCTCCCCCTATTTCAATACCTTGTTTTTCTAACATAGCAATACCAAAAGTAGTAGGTATCCCTCCCAAACTATGGGTTAAATGAAAGATTTTTGTTGTTGGATATTTGCATGCAATTTCCTTGTGAACTTCTATGAAATCTAACTTTTCTAATCGCATACAGTTTTTCTCATACTTCTCAATGTCCTCAAATACATCCGAACTACCAATAACTCCTCCATGACTAAAGTTATAACTAAAAGAGGCTATGCCATTTTTAAGTAATGCTTCTTGAATATAAGGAAACATTCCATAGCTATAGAACCCATTATGTCCGTTGGTTATAATGACAATACACTCGTTTGATGCACTCTCTTTTAAAATTCCTTCTACAGTTCCGTGAGAAAAGTTGAATGTTAGCTTCATATCTTACTTTGGTATTTTGGGTAGTAAAAATAATGTAATAACCGTTTTAATTTAAAATTACTGTAAAGGAAAATAAAGATTTTTTTCTTTTTATATAAAGGTAGATAACAAAAGTATCCCTTTTTTATGTTGAAATAAGAATGGGAAAGAGCTACTTATTTCGATCATTTCAAATTATAAATCGTATATTTTAGCGAAGATTTTCTAATTTTCACGTAACTAGAAATAACAACTCAAATAATAAAAAGTTAGGAAAACACTAGAGTAAGTTGCTATTTCGTAAATTTGTAAGGGGAAAAAATCAGACATTATGGACATAAGAAATATACAGGAAATCGAACATATGGAACTCCCACTTGAGTTACATATAAGCTTTAAAAAAATTTTTGAAGTTTTTCAAAAATACGGAAGCGAAGCCCTAAAAGAACATCCTTTCCATAAATCGTCAAAAGTGATGATAAAAGAAATAGAAAAATATCCTGAACTCATCCATGGCTTTACTGATTTTTCACTACTAAAAAAGCATGAAAATATAATCGATCTTCTTTTAGAAACCTTATTTCCTGAAATACTAAGTACCAATGAAATAAAGGCAGCTACAGTTCCTTTCTCATTTACTACATTCAAATTTACAGAACGATTTAAATCGATTCTAGAAAATGCAGGAGATGACTACACCCTAAAAGTGCGAAACTACGAAGATAACATCATGTACACTTTTGCCTGTACTATGATTATTGGACTAGTATATAAGTACCCAATTGACTTAAAAAGACCTTTTTATTTTGACATCCCCGATAAAAACCTAGGAGTTACTAAACATTATAGGGTAGCTTTTAATGGTGATTTTATGGAAATTTATCCAACAGAAAACGCACCAAAAATTACCGAGGATGATATCAAATTACTATTAGATAACTTTGGTAATATTGATTTATGGAAAGAGAAATTTCCGCCAAACTCTTATATTTTTAAAGGCTTTGGAATCATGAACCTCTTTGATGTAACTGCCGATGAAACACTTACTGCCATTCGAACAAATTTACTGCAAAGAGACGACGGGAAAATAACAGACAAACTACGAGAAAACTTAAGTGAATTCTATGCAATCAAGGACTTAATGGTAGGGTTTTCTGTTTTTGACGTAAGCTATACAGGTATACAATCTCCTAAAGTAGTCAAAGCGGAGAGTATCATCTTTGATGAAGGCACAACCTTAGATTGTAACGATTTCTTTTGTGATCATATTGTTACTAATTTGTTTGAAAGCAATGTAGATGTTATCATATCTGATATAGAAAATTATGGTAAACATGCCAAAAACACCTTCTATAAAACATTAAAGAAAAAAGGAGTTGGGAGTATCATTTTAATTCCTATTAAAACTTCTAATACCAAAGATCTAGTACTATTAGAAATTGCTTCGCCTAGGGCTTATGAATTAAACTCTGTTAACAAACAGAAACTTAAAGATGTTATTCCTGTTTTTGAAACAGCTGCCGAACGAAATTCTGAAGAATTTTTAAATATTTTAGAAGCCACTATACAAGAACACTATACCTCAATTCATCCTTCAGTAAAATGGCGTTTTTATGAAGCAGCCGAAAACTATCAAAAAGCAATTTTCAACAAAGAAAAAAATGCTAAAATTGAAGAAATTGTCTTTAAAGATGTTTTTCCTCTTTACGGACAAATTGATATTAAAGGATCTTCTATAGCTAGAAACACAGCCATTAAGGAAGACCTAACTACCCAGCTAACCCTTGCTATAAAAGTGTTAAATGAGGCTTGTAAGACTGAAAAACTCCCTATATACAATGAACTTATTTTTAGGGTAAATGAATACTTACAAGAAGTAACTCAAGGATTAAAAGCTGGAGATGAAATTAGTATTTTAGACTTTCTCAAAAAAGAAATTTACCCTGTGTTTAACCATGTAAAAGAACGCAACAACTCCTTAAAAAAACTGGTTAAAACGTATACTCGCAGTTTAGATAAAAACCTTCATGTAGTGTATGATAAACGTAAGTCTTATGAAGAAAGTGTTACTAAACTCAATGATAAGCTGGCCAAATTTATTGACACAAAACAACAAGAAGCACAAGAAATGTTTCCTCATTATTTTGAACGCTACAAAACCGACGGTATTGAATATAATATGTATATAGGGCAATCACTTACAAATCAATCTAAATTTGACGACTTATATCTATACAATTTGAGGCTATGGCAATTACAAACCATGTGCGAAATGGAAAATCTTGCTTATGCCACACGTGAATACCTTTCTCATGATCTAGAAGTAGCTTCGTTAATTCTAGTTCACAGCAATGCTTTATCCATCAAGTTTAGGATGGATGAAAAACAGTTTGATGTTGATGGCGCATATAATATCCGTTATGAGATTATAAAAAAACGTATCGATAAAGCGCATATCAAAAACACCAACGAGCGCCTTACTGTACCTGGTAAAATAGCCATTGTATACTCACAAGATAAAGACGCCAGAGAGTACCTAAAGTACATCAAATACCTACAATCTAAAAACTTACTTGGCGAAGTAGAACAGCTTGCTATTGAAGACTTACAAGGAGTTTCTGGCTTAAAGGCACTTAGAGTAACCGTATTATATCAAGATGCTTTTTCTGAAGAAAAAACAATGACCATCGATCAACTATTGGATGAATTTAAATCGTAAAGTTCTCTTACGGATTTTGCATATAAAAGGCCACAGCAAAAGCTACCACACTAACAATTATACCAATCATAAAAACAGTATAAGTGGTTCTTAGTAGGCTATATTTTCTATTAAGTACCAAACCTAAAAAGTATAAATCTTTCGTCAATGAACCGTAAAGATAATCGCGATCTTTTAACATTTCATCCATCGCCCACTCAAAATCTGGCAGACTCATTTTATGAAAGTTTCCAAAAAAGATAAGGTTTACTTTCTTCTCTGCAACATCTTCTTTTGTAAACTTTCCTTGTGTTACATTAGGGCGAGTAGCCAGTATAGATAAAATGATAGACACCACCGTAAACGCCATAAATATAATAGAAGGTACTAACAAATAACTATTAGATGGATTGTCTAATTTGGGAATTAAAGTAGAAAGCGTCATAGAAATGATAATCGCATTTACCGATAGTAAAATATTGGCTTTGGTATCGGCTATATCACTAAGGGTTATGTGATTTCGCAAAGCAACTCTAAACATTGTTTCAATTCCTCTTTCTGGTAAATCAACCTTGTTCTTTTTAAAGGCTAATTCTTCTTTTCGTTGCTTAATTTTTACCGATTCTTGTTTTATCTTTTTTTCTGCTTTCAAGAGTTGAGCTAAATTTTTTCCCTTTTGCTTCCCCCATGATTTAACGGCACTCTTTGAGTAAAATTTATGTTCATTTGATAAAAAGTTAATATTGTTTTCTAACCATGCTTCTTCTGAAAATTGTAATCCTCTTACTAGCTCTAATTCCTTTTTCAATAAAGTAGAAAATTCATCATAGTTTTTACTACCTAAATGGGCACAATCTGCATCTTTTAATAATTTTCCTAATTTACTATTGGGGCTTACTCCCATTTTAGTGGCTAAAATTATTTCTGTAACCTGAGTTACTATTTCCTCTCTCTTTTCATCCTTCAAAAATTGAGTCGCTATTTTCACACTTTCTTCTTCATGATGCTCGACATTATTAGCATACCCAGTATCATGAAACCAAGCAGCAGTAACCAATAATTCGACTTCTTCTTCTTCTAATTTTTCTAATGTAGCCAATTCTTTGGTTTTTTCTACTACTCGTTGTGTATGAGCGATACTATGATATACAAACTCCTTACCTAAATTTTCGTTTAAATAGTCAATAACATAATCCTCTGTCTTTTCTAAAAAATTTTTCATGAATTGGCTGGTTTTAAAAAGTAAAAATACTTAAACTTCGTGATAATTTGTTTTTAACAATCCTAATTTTCATCCAATACTACCTTATACTATTTCTATCTCTAAATTACTCAATTAAAATGCACCTTTTTACGCTATTTTTCAAAATAAAAATAACTCATAACTAAGGCTATGACTGATTTTTATTTATTATCTAACACAAAAAATCATCATTTTTTTAATGAACTCATCTTGACTTTTTGTTTTTAACCGAAAATGAGTTGAAATTTGACCAGATAAGGCGCTTTTTGAAAGCCCTAGCAGTGCTACGAATGAAAAAAGTAACAAAATATGGGCGAATTTCAGTTATTTTTTAGGGAATAGAAAAAGTCAAGATGAGTTCATATGTAATTTAGCGATAGAAATAGTATTACCACTAATTTTTAACTAATTTTACTCCTAATAACGATAAAATTACACCAAATTAAAATTGGTATCAATAGCACTTTTACAAAATGAAGTTTACCGTCCAAAATAGTTTTATTGAAGAATTACCTGCAGATATTCAAATAGAAAATTATCCTAGACAAGTTAGAAATGCTTGCTATTCTTATGTTACTCCAAAAAAAACAACAAACCCTTCATTACTACACGTTTCTGAAGAAATGTTGAAAGAACTTGGTATTTCAAAAGAAACTGCCAATTCTCCTCAATTTCTACAAGTATTTACAGGAAATGAATTAATTGAACATACGCATCCGTATGCTATGTGCTATGGTGGTCACCAATTTGGAAATTGGGCGGGACAACTTGGAGATGGTAGGGCTATTAATTTAGCAGAAATTATACACAATAATAAGCGTTGGGTACTACAGCTAAAAGGAGCTGGAGAAACTCCTTACTCTAGAACTGCCGACGGATTGGCTGTATTACGATCTTCTATACGAGAATATCTATGTAGCGAAGCCATGCATCATTTAAACATTCCTACAACAAGGGCCTTATCTTTAAGCTTATCTGGAGACAATGTACTTAGAGACATCATGTACAACGGAAACGCCGCATACGAAAAAGGAGCCATCGTCAGTAGAATAGCTCCGAGTTTTATTCGATTTGGGAATTTTGAAATTTTAGCCGCTAGAAAAAATACCGAACTGCTTAAAAAGTTAACCGATTATACGATCAAGCATTTTTTTCCTGAAATTACAGCTACGGGAAAAGAAAAATACCTCGCTTTTTTAAAAACAGTACGAGATAAAACTATCGACATGATTGTTCATTGGCAACGAGTAGGTTTTGTTCACGGTGTGATGAATACAGATAACATGTCTATTCTTGGATTGACCATTGACTATGGGCCTTATGGTTGGTTAGAAGGATACGACCCATACTGGACTCCCAACACTACAGATGCACAACACAAGCGCTATTCGTTTGGTAGCCAACCTCAAATTGGACTCTGGAATACGTATAAATTAGCCAATGCACTGTATCCTTTAATTGAAGATGTTACCCCTATTCAACAGATGCTAGATGAATATTATACGTTATTTGATACCGCCTATATTACTATGATGAAAAGTAAGTTGGGTCTAACTCATGAAAATAATAAAGATATTGAACTCATCGGAAAACTTGAAGAAATTCTACAACTTGAAGAAACTGACATGACACTCTTTTTTAGAAACCTATCCAAGGTATCTAAAAGTGATTCTTTTAAAAGTGCTTTTAAAAAGGTAACAAAGGCCTTTTACCTGTTATCAAGCATCAAAAAGGAAAGTAAACAACACTGGGAAGAATGGTTTGTAACATACATTGAAAGACTACAAAAAGAAAATATTACCGATAAAGAAAGAAAGCAAGCCATGAATTTAGTAAACCCTAAATATGTCTTTAGGAACTATATGGCTCAATTGGCAATTGATAAGGCTGATAAAGGCGACTATACTTTAATTGAGGAATTTTATCAACTACTAAAACACCCATATGAGGAACAACCTTCAAATGAGAAATGGTTTGCCAAACGCCCTGAATGGGCACGACATAAAGTAGGGTGCTCTATGCTTTCCTGTAGTTCATAATTATAAACCCTCATATTTTTATCATGAGGGCTAACTATCTGATTATTTCCAGAAAATAAGAACAATTAAACAGATTAATTTTGTTTGATTATTAATAGGATACATAAGGGGTATGGTTTTAATACAACACCAAACTAAAACACTTGCATTTGATGTTGTTTTGTTAGCTTTTTATTTTAGCCCAGTTTTGCCAGTAAAACATTGTCTAAAACTTGATAATATTATAAAATCAAGGCGTTTTTTAATGTAAACGTATTTATGATTACATTAAAAAACGCCTTGATTTTATAATATTATCAAGCTACAATAGACTTTTAATGCTTAATTAAAAACTACACTAAACTGCATCTTCAAGCAGATCTTCTAGTTGACGCTTAGAAGGTGTTTTTTGTTCTTCATTACTATACGTTACATTTACCCAAGCACCTAAATACCACATATGACGTAATTGTGAAATAGCTAGTTTATATATCTCACTATCTATTAGTTCTTGAATATAAACCTTTTCGTCATTGCTTAGTTTATCAGGGTTTTGAATATTAAAGTATTGAAAACTTACTAATAAGTCATGAAAAAATTCTTCTCCTAGTTCAGATTCAGCAGCTTTATAATAGATCTCCAATTGTCCTGTTGCTTTAATTTCACTTTGAGAGAAACCTGTAAGTACTGCGCTCAAATCCTCAAACATTTTCAGGGGGTCTTGCAACAATGTTTTCATAAAAAGTATTTTAAAAAATTAGTAACTAAAAAGTCATCTTTAATTTTTAAAAAGTTTCTATGCTTTCCTGCGCTGATAAAAAACAACCAGAAAAAGCAATAAAAACACTAAAAATCAACTGATAACACACACACTTCAATTTAATCAAATAAGTCCTAAATAAAAATACCTAATATCCCTAGTTTTTATATCCGTAAAAACCCTTACATAGATACCTAAAAACCATTAGACTAGTTACCCTCAACAAATTAGACAGCTCTCCTTAAAATATGAAAAAATATATTTGAACCCTCCTAATGGTGGACTTTATCTATATCAAAAAGTAAAGGAATATATTGAATTTTATAACACTAAAAGAAGGCATACTCAAATAGGTAAAATAACCCCAGACCAAATGTTTTATATGAAAAGTATAGCTTCTTAAAAGTTAATATTTAACTTAAAACTGCCCTAACAATAGCGAGTATCATATCTTCATATTCTAAAAGTAGTTGATTTTTAAATTATATGAAAAACAGGAAAGCCTTCAAAAAGGGTAAGTCTTCAGTAGAATAATCGACATTTTAACATGAATAAAAAAATACTTATAGGAAAAGGTGTAACAGCTCCTAGATTATACGAATAGTTAAACCTAGATTTATTTAAATCATACTTCTTTGGTTGCTAAAAAAAGAAATTATTATAATTTAGTAAAAAATCAATTAGAGCTAGGGAAATAGTATGTCAGAAAAATTAAAAGATTTAGAACTAAGAAGTGAAGAAGTACAAGAAATTCTTACCAAAGTACCCAACTGGATGATCCGAAGGGGAAACACCTTGTTTTTTCTTTTAATCGTGTTAATTATCGTACTTGCTTGGTTTATAAAATACCCAGATATTATTAGCTCTGAAGCCATGGTAACTACCAAAGTATCGCCACAAAAAGAGTTTGCTAATATTACAGGAAAACTGGATACTATTTTTGTTACCGATAATCAAAACATACATAAAAATCAACCGCTAGCATTAATAGAGAATTCGGCAAATTACACTGATGTTTTCTATTTAAAATCGGTACTCGACACCATTACCGTAAACAAAAAAAGTTTTTCTTTCCCTATTGAACAATTACCTATTTTATTTTTAGGAGAAATTGATCAGTCTTTTGCTAATTTTGAAAATAATTACTTACAATACCTTCTAAACAAACAATTAAATCCGTATTTAAACGACCAGACAACCAATAAAATTTCTGAAAAAGAATTAAAAACAAGGCTCTATAATTTACAAGCTCAAAAAAACATTCACAAAAAAGAATTAGCGCTTAAAAAAAACGATGTCAATAGAAATAAAAAATTATTTGACCAAGGTGTTGTCGCAGCGAAAGACTACGAGGTCAAACAGCTTGAATATTTACAAGCAGCGCGTAATTATCAAAATATGAATGCTACTATTTCACAGTTACGGGAAGCCTTAGCTACTAGTAAAAAGAACATTCAAGGAACTGAGATAACTCGGGTAAGAGAGGAAATTACGTTATTAAAAAACATGCTTCAATCCTTTAATCAACTCAAAAAAGCTGTCAAAGACTGGGAACGTACCTATGTTTTTATTTCGAATATCTCTGGTAAAGTGTCTTTCTTAAAATACTGGAATAAAAATCAAACGGTTACTAAAGGGGATTTAGTCTTTACTATTATTCCTAATGATCATTCGTCTTATATAGCAAAATTGAAAACTCCAGCTCAAAATTCAGGAAAAATTAAAATCGGACAACAAGTCCATATAAAACTTCAAAATTACCCTGATTATGAATTTGGTGTATTAAAAGGGAATGTACATAATATTTCTGCAATACCCGATAAAGAAGGTTTTTACACTGTAGATGTTACCTTGCCTGAAAAATTAGTTACAAGTTATCATAAGGAAATCACATTCAAACATGAGATGAGAGGTACGGCTGAGATCATAACCGAGAATGTTCGTTTATTACAACGTTTGTTTTATCAATTCAATAAACTTTCAGATCGATAGTTAGTACACTGAAACAATGCTTTGATAACTGTTATTTTTAGTATAATTACAAATAGGTACCTTACAAAAAGTAAGATACCTATCTCTAAATTATATATGTTAATTATGCTTCTCCTGTAGTTCCACCAAAATTCATTGGAAAAGGAGGTTGCTCAAAGTCTTTAATTTCTCCATGAGCTTGTTCGAACTTTCGAACATTATCGGCCAATGCTTTTGACAATCTTTTTGCATGGTGGGGTGTTAATATAATTCTTGATTTTACCTTTGCTTTTGGTATTCCCGGCATTATATTGATAAAATCTACAATAAATTCAGATACAGAATGATTAATGATTGCTAGGTTACTATAGGTTCCTTCAGCTATATCTTGATCCAATTCTATATTTAATTGTTGTTCATTATTATCTTCTTCCATGATATTATTTTTAATTATTAAAAGTAAAGACCTCTAAAAATAGAGGTCTTTACATAATTATAATTTATAGGCTGTTTTGTATTTCATCTTTTGGCCCTACTATTTGTTTTTCGTAGTACCTCATTCCTGTACCTGCTGGAATTCTCTTACCAACAATTACATTTTCTTTTAATCCTTCTAACTTATCAATCTTACCATTTACGGCAGCTTCATTTAATACTTTAGTAGTCTCCTGGAACGATGCCGCTGAAATAAATGACTTGGTTTGAAGCGAAGCTCTTGTGATACCTTGTAGTACTTGCTCTGCAGTAGCTGGTTGTGCATCTCTAGCTACCACTAACTCCTTGTCTGATCTACGTAGCGCTGAGTTTTCGTCTCTTAAACGACGGGCAGAAATCATTTGACCTGGTTTTAATTTCTCAGAATCTCCAGCATCTTCTACGATTTTCATACCATAGATATCGTCGTTTTGTTCGATAAAGTCATTTTTATGAACTAATTGATTCTCTAAGAATAATGTATCTCCTGAATCAATAATTCTAACCTTACGCATCATTTGACGTACTACTACTTCAAAGTGCTTATCGTTAATTTTCACCCCTTGTAAACGGTATACTTCTTGTATTTCATTTACTAAGTATTCTTGAACAGCAGACGGTCCTTTAATATTTAAGATGTCAATCGGAGTGATCGCCCCGTCTGATAATGGCATTCCTGCTTTAATAAAGTCATTTTCCTGTACCAAAATCTGATTTGACAACTTAATCAAATACTTCTTAATGTCTCCTGTTTTAGATTCGATAATGATTTCACGATTACCTCTCTTAATTTTACCAAAAGAAACAACACCATCAATTTCAGCTACTACTGCTGGGTTCGACGGGTTTCTTGCCTCGAATAATTCAGTTACACGTGGTAAACCTCCCGTAATATCCCCTGCTTTACCAGACTTACGAGGAATTTTTACTAATGTTTTACCAGCTTCTACCTTTTCAGCATTCTCTACAATTAAGTGTGCTCCTACTGGTAAACTGTACGAACGTAAAGCATTTCCGTCTTCGTCTTCAATAATCAACGATGGAATTATCTTCTTGTTCTTAGAATCTGTAATTACCTTTTCTTGGAATCCTGTTTGTTCATCAATTTCAACTGAGTAATTAATACCTTGTTCTAAATTGTCAAACTTAACTTTTCCTGCGAATTCAGAAACAATTACCCCGTTAAATGGATCCCATTGACAGATTTCATCACCTTTCTTAATCTCTGTACGATCTTTATTAAAGATGATCGATCCGTAAGGAATATTATTAGTACTTAAGGTAAATCCTTTCTTCTTATCGGTAATTTTAATTTCAGCTGTACGAGAAATTACGATATCAACTTCTTCTCCGTTAGCATCTTTACCTTTAACAGTACGTAGGTCTTCGATAGCTACGTTACCCTCAAATTTAGCGATTAACTTGTTTTCTTCTGAGATGTTACCCGCAACCCCTCCAACGTGGAATGTACGTAATGTCAGCTGTGTACCTGGCTCTCCAATTGACTGAGCAGCTATTACTCCTACTGCTTCTCCAATTTGAACTTTTTTACCAGTCGATAAACTCTGACCGTAACATCTTGCACAAATACCTCTCTTTGACTCACATGTTAATGGCGAACGAACTTCTACTCTATCAATACCCGCTTCTTCTACTACATCTGCCAACTTTGGAGTAATTACCTCACCTGCTGGTACGATAATTTCATCAGTACCCGGTACAAACACATCGTATAAAGCAGTACGTCCCGAAATTCTATCACTAATAGATTCAACAATTTCGTCGTTTTTCTTAAGAGGTGTTACTTCTAACCCTCTCAATGTACCACAGTTATCTTCATTAACAATTACATCTTGAGATACATCTACAAGACGACGTGTTAGGTATCCTGCATCGGCTGTTTTTAGTGCCGTATCCGCTAGACCTTTACGAGCACCGTGCGTAGAGATAAAGTATTCTAAGATCGATAGCCCTTCTTTAAAGTTCGAAAGAATCGGGTTTTCAATAATTTCTCCACCTCCTGCAGTCGATTTTTTAGGTTTTGCCATCAGACCACGCATACCTGTTAACTGACGAATCTGCTCTTTAGATCCACGAGCTCCAGAGTCAAGCATCATGTATACTGAGTTAAACCCTTGTTGGTCTTCACGCAAACGTTTCATCGATAATTCTGTCAACTGGTTATTTGTTCTACCCCAGATGTCAATTACCTGATTATAACGTTCTTTTTGCGTAAGCATACCCATATTATAGTTCATGATGATTCCATCTACCTCTTCATTGGCTTTTGCAATCATATCATGCTTTTCTTTAGGGATAATGATATCCCCTAATGAGAATGATAAACCACCTTGGAAGGCAAATTTATATCCCATATCTTTTATCGAATCTAAGAATTTACCAACTGCTGGTATATCGGTAACTTTTAAGATACCACCGATAATCCCTCTTAAAGACTTTTTGGTAAGTACTTCGTTGATATACCCTGCTTGTTCAGGAACCACCTCGTTGAATAATACCCTACCAACAGTAGTTTCTATAATGGTTGTTACTAATTCTTTATTTTCGTTTAAATCTTTAGTTCTAACCTTAATCCCAGCATTTAAGTCCACGCGCTCCTCATTATAAGCGATGGTTACTTCTTCTGGCGAATAGAATGTCAATCCTTCTCCTTTAATAGGTACTTCAGGTGTTGACTTTCTTTCTTTAGTCATATAGTAAAGTCCTAATACCATATCCTGAGAAGGTACAGTAATAGGTGCTCCATTTGCTGGGTTAAGAATATTATGAGAAGCCAACATCAATAATTGTGCTTCTAAAATAGCCTCAGGTCCTAGTGGTAAGTGAACCGCCATTTGATCCCCATCAAAGTCGGCGTTAAATGCCGTACATACTAATGGGTGAAGACGAATCGCTTTTCCTTCTATTAATTTTGGCTGGAATGCTTGAATACCTAAACGGTGTAACGTTGGAGCACGGTTTAATAAAACAGGGTGTCCTTTAATTACATTTTCTAAAATATCCCAAACAACAGGCTCTTTTCTATCTATAATCTTCTTAGCGGATTTTACTGTCTTTACAATTCCTCTCTCGATCAACTTACGAATTACAAAAGGCTTGTATAATTCAGCTGCCATATCTTTTGGCAATCCACACTCGTATAATTTCAATTCAGGCCCAACAACAATAACCGAACGTGCTGAATAATCTACACGCTTACCTAATAAGTTTTGACGGAAACGTCCTTGCTTTCCTTTCAAACTATCTGATAATGACTTTAACGGTCTATTCGATTCGGTTTTAACAGCAGACGCCTTTCTTGTGTTGTCAAATAATGAATCTACCGATTCTTGTAACATACGTTTTTCGTTACGTAAGATTACTTCAGGAGCTTTGATTTCCATCAAACGCTTCAAACGGTTGTTACGTATGATTACACGGCGGTATAAATCGTTTAGATCAGAGGTAGCAAAACGTCCTCCATCTAACGGTACTAACGGACGTAATTCTGGTGGAATAACAGGTACCACCTTCATAATCATCCATTCTGGTTTATTTTCTCTATTTTTTTGAGAATCTCTAAAAGCTTCTACAACGTTCAATCTCTTTAATGCTTCGTTCTTACGTTGCTTAGAAGTTTCTGTATTTGCTTTGTGACGTAATTGGTAAGATAATTCATCTAAATCAATTCTTTCTAATAAATCAATTAGACACTCTGCTCCCATCTTAGCGATGAATTTATTAGGATCAGAATCTTCCAAATACATATTTTCTTGTGGAAGTTCGTCCATGATATCCAAGTACTCCTCTTCCGTTAAGAAATCCATTTTTTGTAATGGTTCTCCTTCTGAGTTTTTAGCAATACCTGGTTGAATTACTACGTAACGTTCGTAGTAAATAATCATGTCTAACTTCTTTGATGGTAACCCTAAAAGGTATCCCATTTTGTTAGGTAACGATCTGAAGTACCAAATATGAGCCACAGGCACTACTAAATTGATATGCCCTACTCTATCTCTTCTTACTTTTTTCTCAGTAACCTCTACTCCACATCGATCACATACGATCCCTTTATATCGTATTCTTTTGTATTTACCACACGCACATTCATAATCTTTAACAGGACCAAAGATTCTTTCGCAGAATAAACCATCTCTTTCTGGTTTGTGTGTACGGTAGTTAATAGTTTCTGGTTTTAACACCTCACCTTTTGACGCCTCTAAAATTGACTCTGGTGATGCTAAACCAATTGAAATTTTGTTAAACTTCTTAACAGTGTATTTTTCGTTTTTTCTTGCCATGATAATGGATTCGAATTAAAAATAAACGTCCTTGTAAGACTGATATTGAAAAAATGATTTGCCTTGACAACAAAAATGTTCTCAAGGCACTTCACTGTGATTATTCTTCTAATTTAACGTCTAAACCTAAACCTTTAAGTTCGTGCATTAATACATTAAATGATTCTGGTAAACCTGGTTCAGGCATTGCTTCTCCCTTAACAATACTTTCGTAAGTTTTTGCTCTACCTAATACGTCATCTGATTTTACCGTTAAGATTTCACGTAAGATACTTGACGCACCATATGCCTCAAGTGCCCATACCTCCATCTCTCCAAAACGCTGACCTCCAAACTGAGCTTTACCTCCTAATGGTTGTTGTGTAATTAATGAGTATGGACCGATAGAACGCGCGTGCATTTTATCTTCAATCATGTGTCCTAATTTAATCATATAAATTACTCCTACAGTTGCTGGCTGATCAAAACGTTTACCAGTTCCACCGTCATACAAGTATGTATGTCCGAATCTTGGAATACTAGCTTCGTCAGTTAACTTATTAATTTCTTCTAAAGAAGCACCGTCGAAAATTGGAGTTGCATATTTTTGACCTAATTTTTGTCCTGCCCATCCAAGTACAGTTTCATAAATCTGACCAATGTTCATACGCGATGGTACCCCTAGTGGATTTAAAACTATATCAACAGGTGTTCCGTCTTCTAAGAAAGGCATATCTTCTTGACGAACGATTCTTGCTACAATACCTTTATTTCCGTGACGTCCTGCCATCTTATCTCCTACTTTCAACTTACGCTTTTTAGCCACATAAATCTTAGCAAGCTTAAGAATACCAGCAGGTAGTTCGTCTCCTACAGAAATGGTAAACTTCTCACGACGTAATACCCCTTGTAAATCGTTTACTTTAATTTTGTAATTGTGAACCAATTCCACAACCAATCTATTCAGGTCTTTATCGGTAGTCCAAGTTCCATTCAAATGTGTAAAGTCTTCTACTGAATTTAACATTTTCTGTGTAAACTTTTTACCTTTTGGTAAAACTTCCTCACCTAAATCATTATAAACACCTTGCGAAGTTTTTCCTGTTACTAACTCAAATAACTTTTCTACTAAAGTGTCTTTTAAACGATCAAATTTAGAAACATAAGACGCTTCTAATTTTGCTATCGCCTCTTTATCACGTGCTCTCTTGTTCTTATCTTTTACAGCACGCTTAAATAATTTCTTATTAATTACTACCCCTCTTAATGATGGAGAAGCTTTCAACGATGCATCTTTTACATCTCCTGCTTTATCACCAAAAATTGCACGTAATAATTTTTCTTCTGGAGTAGGATCCGATTCTCCTTTAGGGGTAATCTTACCTATCAAAATATCTCCAGGATTCACTTCTGCTCCAATTCTGATCATTCCATTATCGTCCAAATCTTTGGTTGCTTCTTCCGATACATTTGGAATGTCATTGGTTAATTCTTCTGCACCAAGTTTCGTATCACGAACGTCTAATGAATATTCATCGATGTGAATTGATGTAAAAATATCTTCACGTACAACGCGCTCAGAAATCACAATCGCATCCTCAAAATTATACCCTTTCCAAGGCATGAAGGCTACTTTCATGTTTCTACCTAATGCAAGTTCTCCTTGTTGTGTAGCATATCCCTCACAAAGAACCTGACCTTCTTCAACTCTATCTCCTTTTCTTACGATTGGTTTTAGGTTGATGTTAGTTCCTTGGTTGGTTTTTCTAAACTTAATAAGGTCATATGATTTTTCATCTGAATCAAAACTTACCATACGTTCTTCTTCAGTTCTATCATATTTAATAGTTACTTTATTCGCATCTACATACTCAACTACTCCTGCTCCTTCTGCATTAATTAAGATACGAGAATCTTTTGCAACTCTTCTTTCCAATCCTGTACCAACAATCGGTGACTCTGGACGTAATAATGGTACGGCTTGACGCATCATGTTTGATCCCATCAAGGCACGGTTTGCATCATCATGTTCTAAGAAAGGAATTAACGATGCTGAGATAGACGCTATCTGGTTAGGAGCAACGTCCATGTAGTTAATTGCTTCTGGTGTTTCCACTGGGAAGTCACCTTCTTCACGAGCAATTACTCTATCTGTTCCGAAAGTACCATTCTCATTAATTGGAAGGTTCGATTGTGCAATCTTCTTTCCTTCTTCCTCTTCAGCAGATAAGTATATTGGATCTTCAGGAGATACCACTCCGTTTTCCACACGTTTGTAGGGTGTTTCTATAAATCCAAGGTTATTTACTTTTGCATATACTGCTAAAGACGAAATCAAACCAATGTTTGGTCCTTCAGGTGTTTCAATCGGACATAAACGACCGTAATGTGTATAGTGAACGTCACGAACCTCGAAACCAGCTCTTTCTCTTGATAAACCTCCAGGCCCTAATGCTGATAAACGACGTTTGTGTGTAATTTCAGCTAATGGATTTGTTTGGTCCATAAACTGAGATAACTGGTTTGTTCCGAAGAATGAGTTGATTACTGACGATAAAGTTTTCGCGTTAATCAAATCAATAGGTGTAAATACCTCATTATCTCTAACGTTCATTCTTTCACGAATGGTACGTGCCATACGTGCAAGACCAACACCAAATTGTCCAGCTAACTGCTCTCCTACTGTTCTAACACGACGGTTAGATAAGTGATCAATATCATCAACTTCTGCTTTTGAGTTAATCAACTCAATCAAATACTTGATGATCGTAATAATATCGTTCTTAGTTAATACTTTTTGATCTAAATCTTCATCTAAACCAAGCTTAGTATTCATTCTAAAACGTCCTACTTCCCCTAAACTATAACGTTGTTCAGAGAAGAATAATTTCTCGATAATACCACGAGCTGTTTCTTCATCTGGCGGTTCAGCATTACGTAATTGTCTATATATATGTTCTACAGCCTCTTTTTCAGAGTTCGTAGGATCTTTTTGTAATGTATTATGAATGATGGCATAATCAGCAAGTTGGTTATCTTCCTTATGTAATAAAACCGCTTTTGCCCCTGCGTCTATAATTTCATCAATATGTTCTTTTTCTAAAATAGTATCACGATCGAAAATAATTTCGTTACGTTCAATTGACACCACCTCACCTGTATCTTCATCAACAAAATCTTCGTGCCATGTTTTTAATACTCTCGCAGCTAATTTTCTTCCTAAAACTTTCTTTAATCCAGCTTTAGACACTTTTACTTCTTCCGCTAAATCAAATATTTCTAAAATATCTTTATCTCTTTCAAAACCTATGGCTCTGAATAACGTAGTTACTGGTAATTTTTTCTTTCTATCAATATAGGCATACATTACCTGATTGATATCGGTTGCAAATTCAATCCAAGATCCTTTAAAAGGGATAACTCTTGCTGAATATAATTTCGTTCCGTTGGCATGGAAAGATTGCCCAAAGAACACCCCTGGTGAACGGTGTAACTGAGATACTACAACACGTTCAGCACCATTAATAATAAACGTACCCGAATTGGTCATATAAGGGATAGTCCCTAAATACACATCTTGAACGATAGTTTCGAAATCTTCGTGTTCTGGATCGGTACAATATAATTTTAAACGTGCTTTTAATGGTACACTATAAGTTAATCCACGCTCGATACATTCTTGAATGCTGTATCTTGGTGGGTCAACAAAATAATCTAAAAATTCTAATACAAATTGATTACGTGTATCAGTAATCGGAAAGTTGTCCATGAAAGTTTTATATAAACCCTCATTCCCTCGTTCATCGGCTTTCGTTTGAAGTTGGAAGAAATCCTGAAAAGATTTTACTTGGATATCAAGAAAATCTGGATAATCTGTCCCTAGTTGTGATGATGCGAAGTTAATTCTTTCAGTAGTGTTTATCGTTGCCAAAAGAGATACTATTTTTAAATTAAATATTTGTTTTGAAACTATTACGTTTCAATAATGCAATTTTTATTGCAACAACTGATTTTTATCAGTCTATATAGTCATTAAGTCACTTGTTAGATGACTTTGGTAAAATAAAGAACGAATATATACACAAAATGGTTTAGGACTAGAAACGTAAATCCCTAGTACCTAAACCTTTATTGTTTTCCCCGTATTAAAACGGGAAACTTACTTACTTAAGTTCTACTTCAGCTCCAGCCTCTTCTAAAGAACTCTTAAGACCTTCAGCCTCGTCTTTAGATACAGCTTCTTTGATTGGTGCTGGTGCGCTATCAACGATAGCTTTAGCATCTTTAAGTCCTAAACCAGTTAATTCTTTAACTAATTTTACAACTGCTAATTTAGATCCACCTGCTGCTTTTAAGATTACGTCGAATTCAGTCTTCTCTTCAGCTGCTTCTCCACCACCTGCTGCTGGACCTGCTACTGCAACTGCTGCTGCAGCTGGCTCAATTCCGTACTCATCTTTTAATATGTCAGCTAATTCATTAACTTCTTTTACAGTTAAGTTAACTAATTGTTCTGCGAAATCTTTTAAATCTGCCATTTTAATTGTTTTTTAAAAATTTTATTATTTTAGTTTATTAGTGCGCGTGTTTATTTTTCTGATAACGTTTTTAGGATACCTGATAGTTTACCTCCTCCAGACTGAAGTGCTGAAACAACATTCTTAGCTGGTGATTGTAACAATCCAATGATATCTCCAATAAGTTCTTCTCTAGACTTGATGTTTACAAGAGCGTCTAGTTGGTCATCTCCAACATATACAGCTTCTTCAACATAAGCTCCTTTTAATAAAGGCTTGTCTGATTTCTTTCTGAACTCTTTGATAACTTTTGCTGGTGCATTTGCTGCCTCAGCAATTAACATAGAAGTATTCCCTTTTAATACCTCTTGTAAATCACCAAAATCTTTATCAGAAGCTTCCATTGCTTTTGAAAGCAATGTATTCTTTACAACAGCCAATTGTACGTTAGCTTTAAAGCAAGCTCTACGTAAGTTAGATGTAGTTGCTGCATCTAAGCCAGATATATCTGCTAAATACAACGTACTCGTACCTGCTAACTGTGCTGTTAAATCTTGTATTATTTGTGATTTTTCTTCTCTGGTCATAATTAATAAGTTTTAACTGCCTATGATGACGATACAGATTTTACATCTACTGCAACACTAGGGCTCATAGTTGAAGAGATAAAGATACTCTTAATATACGTTCCTTTTGCTGCTGTTGGCTTTAATTTTATAAGTGTTTGAAGTAATTCGTTTGCATTTTCAGCAATCTTTTGTTGGTCAAAAGATGCTTTACCTATAGCTGCATGTACGATACCCGTTTTATCAACTTTGAAATCAATTTTACCAGCTTTTACTTCCTTTACAGCTTTTGCTACGTCCATTGTTACCGTTCCTGTCTTTGGGTTAGGCATTAAACCTCTTGGCCCTAATATACGTCCTAAAGGTCCTAATTTACCCATAACACTAGGCATTGTGATGATTACGTCAACGTCTGTCCATCCACCTTTAATTTTTTGAAGGTATTCGTCCAAACCTACATAATCAGCACCAGCAGCTTGTGCTTCGGCTTCTTTATCTGGAGTAACTAATGCTAAAACTTTTACATCTTTACCTGTACCATGAGGTAAGGTAACCACCCCACGTACCATTTGATTTGCTTTACGAGGATCAACTCCTAAACGTACAGCTAAATCAACAGATGCGTCAAATTTTACATTGGTAATTTCTTTAATTAAAGCTGATGCTTCATTTAAATTATAAACTTTAGAGCTATCAACTTTAGCGCGAGCTTCTTTTTGTTTTTTAGTCAATCTTGCCATTTTATATATCTCTTTTAAGTTTATGCAGGAGCATCACCTGTAACAGTTAATCCCATTGAGCGTGCAGTACCAGCAATCATTCTCATCGCTGAAGTTACTTCAAAGGCATTTAAATCTGCCATTTTATCTTCAGCAATTACTTTAATTTGATCCCAAGTAACGCTTGCTACTTTCTTTCTATTAGGCTCACCTGAACCTTTTTTAATTTTGGCCGCTTCCAATAATTGTACTGCAGCTGGTGTCGTTTTTACAACAAATTCGAATGATTTGTCTTTATAAACTGTTATAACAACTGGTAATACTTTACCTTGTTTATCCTGTGTACGAGCATTAAACTGCTTACAGAATTCCATGATGTTAACACCGGCAGCACCTAAAGCGGGTCCAACTGGTGGCGAAGGATTCGCAGCACCTCCCCTAACTTGTAGTTTTACTAATTTACTTACTTCTTTAGCCATTGTTTAATCTTTATAAATATGCTATGTTGTGGAAGCTTTCTAGCATATCAAAAATAAATAATATATAATTATAACTGTAACAAATTATATCTTTTCTACTTGCATGTAACTAAGCTCTACTGGTGTCTTTCTACCGAAAATCTTAACCATTACTTCTAACTTACGTTTTTCTTCATGAACATTTTCAACAGTTCCATCAAAACCGTTAAATGGCCCATCTACTACCTTCACTGTCTCACCTACTGAATAAGGTATTGCTAGGTTTTCATCTTTAATAGACAATTCGTCTACTTTACCTAACATTCTGTTCACTTCTGATTTTCTCATAGGAACAGGATCACCTCCTTTTGTTTCCCCAAGAAAACCAATAACACCAGTTACCGATTTTATTACGTGAGGAACCTCACCAGCTAAGTTAGCTTCTATCATTACATACCCTGGAAAGTAAACACGTTCTCTGTTTATTTTCTTTCCATTTCTTACCTGAATAACTTTTTCTGTTGGAACGATTACTTGGTTTACAAAATCTGCAAGACCATGACGAGCAATCTCAGTTTCAATATAAGATTTCACCTTGTTTTCTTGCCCTCCAATAGCTCTAACTACATACCATTTCATCACCGAATCAGTCATCATTAAAACATTTTAAAGAAGTTATCTAATCCTGTTTGAAAAACTTTATCAATTGCAGCAACTACTAAGGCAAAAGCTATGGTAAATGCAGCAACCACTACAGTTGATTTCTGAGCCTCTTCTCTAGAAATCCAAGTCATATTAGTACTCAATTCTTCGAAAGAATCTTTAATATATTGTATAAAGTTATTCATGGTTTTATCCTTTTAACGAGTTACAGTATTATACTATAACTCGTCTTGATTTGCACGGGTTGAGAGACTCGAACTCCCGACACCTGGTTTTGGAGACCAGTGCTCTACCAACTGAGCTAAACCCGTATTTTTATTTGTAAGAAGCCTCATAAGAAACTTAAGAGGCTTCTTAATATATTATTAGTCTAATAACTCAGTTACCTGACCAGCTCCAACAGTTCTTCCTCCTTCACGGATAGCAAACTGTAAACCTACGTTTAATGCGATAGGTTGGATTAAATCAACAGTAATTGTTAAGTTATCACCTGGCATTACCATTTCTACACCATCAGGTAAGTTAATGTTACCTGTAACATCAGTAGTACGTACGTAGAACTGAGGACGGTAGTTGTTGTGGAATGGAGTGTGACGTCCACCTTCTTCTTTTTTCAAGATATACACCTCTGCTTTAAACTTAGCATGAGGAGTTACAGAACCTGGCTTACAAATAACCATTCCTCTCTTGATATCAGTCTTGTCAATACCTCTTAATAAGATACCTGCGTTATCTCCTGCCTCACCTCTATCTAAGATTTGACGGAACATTTCGATACCAGTAACTGTTGAAGTTAATTTTTCTTCACCCATACCGATGATCTCTACAGCATCACCAGTGTTGATGATTCCTGTTTCGATACGTCCAGTGGCTACTGTACCACGACCTGTAATAGAGAATACATCTTCGATTGGCATTAAGAAATCCTTTTCAGTATCTCTTGGTGGCTCTTCGATCCAAGTATCAACAGCTTCCATTAATTCTAAAACTGTATTTACCCACTTCTCTTCACCATTTAATGCACCTAAAGCAGAACCAGCGATAACAGGACCGTTATCTCCATCATACTCATAGAAAGACAATAAATCTCTTACTTCCATCTCAACAAGCTCTAAAAGCTCCTCATCGTCAACCATATCAACTTTGTTTAAGAAAACAACGATACGAGGAATACCTACCTGACGACCTAATAAGATGTGCTCACGAGTTTGAGGCATAGGACCATCCGTAGCAGCAACTACTAAGATAGCTCCATCCATTTGCGCAGCACCAGTTACCATGTTCTTTACATAATCGGCGTGACCTGGACAGTCAACGTGTGCATAGTGACGGTTTTGAGTTGCGTACTCTACGTGAGAAGAGTTAATTGTAATACCTCTTTCCTTTTCCTCAGGAGCATTATCAATTTGATCAAAAGCTTTCGCTTCAGAAAATCCTGCGTCTGCTAAAACTTTAGTAATTGCAGCAGTCAAAGTAGTTTTACCATGATCAACGTGACCAATAGTACCTACGTTTAAGTGCGGTTTCGAACGATCATAAGTTCCTTTTGCCATGATTATTAATTTTAATTCTTAGTTAAATATATTTAGTGTCATTTTAAAAGTTATTTCTGCACGAACTCCAAAAAGAGCCAATGACGGGATTTGAACCCGTGACCTCATCCCTACCAAGGATGCGCTCTACCAACTGAGCTACACCGGCCTATTAGGTTCAATGAGCGGGAGACCGGGTTCGAACCGGCGACATTCAGCTTGGAAGGCTGACGCTCTACCAACTGAGCTACTCCCGCAATAAAATAACAGTGGGGAGAGCAGGATTCGAACCTGCGAAGTCGAAAGACAACGGAGTTACAGTCCGTCCCATTTGGCCGCTCTGGAATCTCCCCATTATTGAAACAATATTTTAATGAACTTTTTTTTGAGCCGATAGAGGGACTCGAACCCACGACCTGCTGATTACAAATCAGCTGCTCTAGCCAGCTGAGCTATATCGGCTTTTTTTATCAAAAAAACAGCCCGCTATTTCTAACGGACTGCAAATGTAAAAAGTAATTTTTGATTTTTAAAACTTTTTCGAATTATTTTTTCTTACACCAAAGTTGCACGTGATTTTTCCTTTGATTTTTTGAGCTGTCTTTTTAACGATTCAACGCTAACACTAATTCCTTCTTCAAATGTCTTACATTGCTTTTTCACAATAAGTTCGTTTCCTGGTATGTTGATTTTGACTTCGGTTATTTTATTCTCTTTTTCGCTGGTGTTTTGGACTTTTAAAAAAACTTCTACATCAACAATTTTGTCATGAAAACGCTCCAAAGCGCTTACTTTTTTTTCTACATAGTTAATCAGTTTTTGGTCAGCAGTAAAATTAACAGATTGCGTGAATACCTTCATAATCCTTTCAATTTTAGATTGGCTCTCTAGGGTGAGCCTTATTAAACACTTTTTTTAATTTTTCCAAGCTATTATGGGTATAAACTTGGGTGGAGGCTAAACTTGAATGCCCTAGTAATTCTTTAACCGAATTGAGTGCTGCCCCATTATTAAGCAAATGAGTAGCAAAGGCGTGCCTGAGTACGTGGGGGCTTTTTTTAAGCCTTGTTGACACCGTACTAAAGTACAAATTTATAACGCGATAAACAAGCGTTTCGTATATTTTAACACCTCTTTTTGTTAGCAACAAGTACCCTTCTTTTTCTTTTAATCCTAAGCTTTTCTTGCTTTCTATATAGGCATCTAAGGTCAACGCTACAGAAGGCAACAATACTACTAACCGTTCTTTATTTCGTTTCCCTAAAACTTTTATTGTTTCATCCGATCTATTAATATCATTTTCTTTCAAATTTATTAATTCGGCACGCCTAATACCTGTACTATATAACAACTCTATAATTAACCGATCTCGTAAACTCTCAAAATCATCTTGCCCTCTTAACAGCCCTAAAACTTCATTGATCTCTTTTTCTGTAAATGGCGTATGTATTTCTTGCTGCACCTTTAGTGACTTATGTTTTGCCAATGGGTTTCGTTGTATACTTCCGATTTTTTGCAAGAACCCATAGAACGTTTTTAAAGAACTTACCTTTCTATTGATTGTCCTATTACTTATTCCGCTATCAACTAATGCGACAATCCATAATCGAATTTGATGATAATCCAACGCAGCTATTTCTTCATTTTCAAATTGCTCTAAACAAAATTCTTGAAAAGAGGTTAGGTCTTTTTTATAGGCCATAACCGTATGTTTAGAATATTTTTTTTCTATCGCTAAGTACTCTAAAAAAGAAGCTATCAACATAGTATTCATTATAATAATCCAAAGTTACTTATTTGATCCCACAAAAAAAACCCACATTAAAAATGCGGGTCTTAATATCGTTTGAAAATAGAACTATATTATCCTATCTCTTCTTGTGTTCTCAATCTTTGAACATAAGCTGCTTTGATCTTTTGAGCTCTCTTAGCAACAGATGGTTTAGTAAATTGCTTTCTGCTACGTAATTGTCTCATAGTTTTCGTACGATCAAATTTACGCTTGTAACGCTTTAATGCTCTATCTATATTTTCTCCTTCTTTAACTGGAATGATTAACATATACTTGCACCTCCTTTCATTGTAGTCTTTTGTATTTTGGACTGCAAATATACAAACTCTTTTTTAACCACTAACAGATTACCAATAAATAATTAGCATCAATTTAAGTCGCAGGCGAGTATTCTTTTTTATCAATAACTATCTTAGCGATGATTTCTTTAAGAATCTCTGATGTACCCCCACCTATAGGCCCCAATCTACTATCGCGTAACAGCCTTGCAAGTGGATAATCTTCCATATAACCGTAGCCTCCTAACAACTGTAGCGCATCGTACACAATTTCATCGGCCATTTGAGTAGAAAGCAGCTTACTCATACTTGCTTCTTTTACCACGTACTGACCATCGTTCAACCTTTTCGTTATTGAATAATTATATTCCTTGCACATATCTACTTTACTAGACATTTCAGCAATTTTATGTCTTAGTGCCTGAAATTCGTTTAGCCTTTTACCAAAAGCTTCTCTTTCGTCCATATACTGTAACACGTAATCCACCGCATATTCTGATCTAGCATGGGCATTTACCCCCATAACCAATCGCTCTAAGGCAAAATGTTGCATGATATACGAGAAACCAGCACCTTCTTCTCCCATCAAATTCTCCTCAGGTATTACCACGTTATCAAAGGCTATTTCGGCTGTATCTGAAGCTCTCCATCCTAATTTATCCAATTTGGTTGATGTAATTCCTACAGTAGCTCTATCAACTACAAAGATGCTAATCCCTTTGTGTTTTGCTTCTGGAGAAGTTTTCGCTGCTACAATTAAGTAATCGGAATAAACACCATTGGTTATAAAAGTTTTAGACCCATTTAACACATAAGTATTACCTTCCTTTATAGCGGTAGTACGCATACCTGCTACGTCACTACCTCCGAAAGGTTCAGAGATACATAAACAGCCTATTTTATCCCCAAGAATACTCGGTGTCAAATACTTATTTTTTATCCTATCATCTCCTTCTTTATTGAGGTGTGTCATGGCTAAGTAGGCGTGTGCCCACATATTAGCTGCAAAACCTCCTGAGTTTATCTTTTGTAATTCTTCTAAAAAAATCACCGTATAAAAAAGATCCAAACCTAACCCTCCATATGCTTCAGGTTGATTTAAACCAAAGTACCCCATTTCTCCAAACTTCTTCCATATAAATCTTTCAACAGCCCCTTCTTTTTCCCATTTATCTATATGTGGTACAACTTCCTTTTGTAGAAAGTCTCTAAAACTCTCTCGAAAATATTCGTGTTCTTCTGTAAAATACACACTAGCCATCGACCTTATTAATTTTATTAGTTTTATTAGTTTTTGCTTATTTCGTCCCCAAATATAATACTATTCTATTGTATTTTTTTAAAGGAAATTTATTAATATTCTTTAACTCAGAAATATCTTTAATTTCGGCAACCTCGTCTCTATACTCGAAAATTTTTTTACACAAATCATAATCTATATACGGCAGTTTCAAAACCTCCTTAAACGTCGCCTCGTTTATATTAATTTTTGCAATCGTTGGTTTCTTTACCACTTTAAAAACTTTTAAGATTTTGCTTACCTCAAAGGATTGTATACCCCATACTTCAGATAATTGATCTTCATAAAAAAAACCTTGTATCTTACTTCGATACTTTACAATTCTTGTACCAAGCTTCAAATTTCCTTCTAAAATTTTTGTAAAATCTTCCACGGATGCTTGGTTGATATCCTTTATAGAAAAAATAACCTCTTGAATTTCTGACGTATAATAAGCTGTTTTCTTTGTACTTTTTTTTGATTTGTTTTTCGCTTGCACCCAAGCTGGAAATTTAAAATACGGAGCTATCGCTGTTAATAAACTATCTGAAACCAAGGTTACCTTTTGAAAGTCCTCCACCGAATTTACATACTTTCCCTTTTTTCTATAAGCAAAAAGCCGGTCTAGTGCTTCCATAGACATTCCTAACTGATACCCTTTGAAGTCTGAAATATAATTTGGATTAAACGGTTTTAACGTTCGTTGTTTAGCTACTAGGTCTTTTTGAGCTAAACTGTCTATTTTTCGCGTTATTTTAGTAATAACATCCGATGGTATTGAACTTGTCGGATCTGAAGAGAAGTCTATCACAACATATAGTAGTTGGAGTAATACCACCAATAGCAACAAAAGCAAAGCCCCATTTCTTTGTTTTTTATCAAAAAAGAAATGGGGCTTAATTATTTTCATAAGTCTACTCGATTATCCTCTTATAGCTTCTAAATATCTTTTTAATTGTTTTTTAACGATTGGCATTAAGAAGAACAAACCAATCATATTTGGAAACACCATCGCAAAAATCATTGCATCTGAAAATGCCCAAATCGAATTCATACTTGCTGCTGCTCCAATAACCACGAAAGTTAAAAACAATATTTTGTAAACCAAATCTGCTTTCTTACCTCTTCCAAATAAGAACTTCCATGATTGTAATCCATAATACGACCAAGAGATCATCGTTGACACGGCAAATAATACTACCGCTATTGTCAAGAATACATTTGAATAAGGTATATACTGTGCAAAGGCTTTCGAAGTTATTCCTGCACCTTCTACTCTTAGCCCATCAATAAGTACGCCACCAGTACCATCACCTCCGTATTCAAAAGCACCTCCAAAGTTAAAGATAATGATTACTAGCGCTGTCATTGTACAAATAAGTACCGTATCAATAAAAGGTTCTAACAAGGCTACTAACCCTTCCGATGCTGAATATTTAGTTTTTACAGCAGAGTGTGCAATAGAAGCTGACCCTGCCCCTGCTTCATTTGAAAAAGCGGCTCTCTTAAAACCTACCAATAAAACACCAATAACGCCTCCAACACCAATTGCTTGAGGATTAAAAGCTTCCGTTATTATTAATGAAATCGCATCATCTACTAAGGAAAAATTAGCTCCTAAAATATACAAACATGCTAAAAGGTATAACAATGCCATGAACGGTACCACTTTTTCTGTTACCGTAGCAATACGTTTGATACCTCCAATAATAATTATACCTACAATGAATGCTAAAACAAGTCCTATTATAGCACCTGCACTTGAGCTTTCTAATCCTAATAATTCTTTAATTACTACCGTCGCTTGATTAGACTGCGCAGCATTTCCTCCACCAAAAGATCCACCAATACAAAATATAGCAAACAATACTGCCGCTATTTTTCCTAATGTTTGAAATCCTTTTTCTTTCAATCCTTTTGAAAGATAGTACATAGGCCCTCCATACACAGTTCCATCTTCACCTACGTCTCTATATTGCACTCCTAGCGTACATTCAACGAATTTGGTAGACATCCCTAATAATCCGCAGATAATCATCCAAAAAGTAGCTCCTGGCCCTCCTAATGCAATTGCTAGGGCAACCCCCGCAATATTTCCATTTCCAACTGTACCTGAAACCGCAGTTGCCAACGCCTGAAAGTGAGATACTTCTCCTTCGTTACTTTCGTCTTTTATCGTTTCTATTGCATCTCCTCCCGGTGTAACATCTCCGTGTGCTTTTTCAACAACACCTTTATCTACATCATCATACTTTCCGCGAACTACATTAATAGCAGTAAGAAAATACCTGATATTAGGAAACCCAAAATAAATGGTAAAAAAGGCGGCACTTGCTACCAAAAGTATCAATACAAATGGTGTACCTGATATTTGAAAGAAAATTACATTGCTAAAAAAATCTGAAACGGGCTTAAAAGCCTCGTCAATCTGCTGATCCAACCCCTTTTCTTGTGCAAAGGACATCATTGGAAACATCGATATCAAAAACATTAAAAGTTTTTTCATAATACTACTATAAGTTAGTTTTTACTATTAGTGGTGTGCAATATCATAAAAAAATGAAGTTAATACCAATTTTTA
Organism: uncultured Tenacibaculum sp.; assembly: GCA_947496185.1. GTDB lineage: Bacteria > Bacteroidota > Bacteroidia > Flavobacteriales > Flavobacteriaceae > Polaribacter. The sequence continues at coordinate 66,497 of CANMCD010000005.1, read as the reverse complement.
GCCGTTAAATGTTTATTTTAGGTTAATTTTTGTTTAAATTCCAACAGATCTTCCTTAAATGAACGTGTTTTTAACGTTAATTCTTGATGCGTTTTGTTTAAATCGAACCCTGATTTTGCAGGTCGCTTTGCGCGCTGATTGAGTTCCTTTGCAGTAATCGGTTTTATCAAATTTTTATCCAAACCAAACACTTCCGCTACACATTGAGCTATTTCAAAAACACTCATTAGTTTGTTAGAAGAAATATTAAAAACACCTGTTGTTTGTTTATCAATGGAAAGCTTACACGCTAACGCCAATTCTTCTACATATGTAGGCATTCGATATTGATCTGTAACCACGGTGAGTTCTTTTCCTTTTTCTAAACTGTCCTTTACCCACAACACGATATTACTTCTTGACATATCAAAAACTTTCCCATACACTAAAATAGTACGCAATATTGTATAGTCAATTCTAGAAGAGACCAATATTTGCTCTGCTTTCAATTTGGTTTCTCCATAATAACTTAGTGGATTGGGCGTATCCGTTTCTTTGTAATACCCCTTCTCTCCGTCAAAAATAAAATCAGTAGACAAATGAACTAAATGTGTATTATTTTTTTCGGAATACGCTTTTAAATAGGATACCACTTCGACATTTAAACGATAACATTTTTCTTTGTTGTCTTCGCATTTATCTACATGGGTCATTGCAGCAGTATTCACAATAACATCAGGTTTATAAACTGCCAACTTTTCAAAAAGCTTTTCGCTGTCAGTAATATCAATTGAAACGTACTCAAAGTCGCTTCTCCCGCTTCTATTTTCACCTCTAGAAAAACCTATAACTTGATATTTTTCTGGCGTTTCCAAAAATAAGTTCACTAAACTTTGCCCAAGTAATCCGTTGCTACCTGTAATAACAATTCTCTTCATTAAAACAATGCTCTTAATTTATTTATTTGTTCTGGTCTTCCTAACACGATTAAGTTCGCTCCTTCTTCTAACGTTACTGAGGCGTCTGGATTTATGGTATAATCTTTTTTGGATGATTTATATCCAATAACCGTACATCCAGTTTTTTTTCTAAGATCTAAGTCTAAAATGGTCTTGTTTACATATTCTTTGGGTAAATCATTTACCGCAATTTCTTCTAAGTTTGCAGTAGAATCACCTTCTATCGTTAGCCTATCTACAAACTCTATTACATCAGGAGTCAAGACCAACAATGCCATATGAACTCCTCCCAATTTATCGGGCATAATTACATTATCAGCGCCCGCAATTTTCAATTTATTAAAAGTAGTTTCTTTCGAAGCTCGACTGATCACCCTACATTTTTTATTAAGCTGACTCGCTGTTAAAACTACGAATAAATTATCTGCATCAGAAGGTAATACAGTAATCAAATTACTTGCTGTAGTGATACCCGCTTTAATTAATGTTTCATCTAAAGTAGCGTCTCCTTCTACATTTAAAACTCCCGCTTCATCTAACTCTTTAATTAAACTTTTTTTCTTTTCAATAACCACTACTTGTTTTTTATAGCTCTTTAATTTAGCCAATGCCTGTTTGCCATTTCTTCCGTATCCACAAATAATGGTATGCTCTTGTAGTCCTTCTATTTTTTTTTGCACTCTCTTTGTTTTTAGTTGATGAAAAAATTGCCCGCTAATTAAATATTCAGAAAAAGACGAAACTACATATCCGAAAATAAATAAACTGGATAAAATCAGTACTATAGTAAATATTTTTTCTCCCGTACCAAACGGATGGACTTCTCCGAATCCGATAGTAGTCACGGTAATAATAGTCATGTATAAAGCATCTATAAAGGAGTAATCAAACAATAGGCTATACCCCCCCACTCCTACTAACAGTATAAGTAACGAAAAAATAATAGCTTTATATAAACGTGAATGTAAGAGGATATTCATTATAAGTCAAATACAGAACTTCTTTTGGTATAAATCATGTCTTTTAATCGCAATAAAAAAGCTAAGGTTAAATACAAACCAAAAGAAAGACCCGCCGTAACAAAGGACATATATATAAAGAACAACCGTATATTTACGGCCCTTATCCCTATCCTATCAGCCATACGTGCTGAAACATTGAATCCATTTCTTTCAAAATAGTATCTTACTGAATGAATAAATATCATTTTCTAACTTTTATACTGCAAAATATAAAATTTAAAATCAATTTGAACATAATCAAAATAAAATATTCCTCTTCTAAACGCTTGTCATCATTAAGATAAGCTCCTTAACACACTTACCCCACTATCAAAAACATTTGAATTTCAGTTAATTATACTTATATTGCAATCGCAACGTAAGTGGTTAATTACCCTTTCGTTCTAGTAAAAGCAATCATTGTATAACCCCCAACCCCCGCCACGATTATGTCTAAAAGATTTTTCGCTATATTCTAAGTCAGATTTCATTAATAGATTTTACGCCTTTTACTCCTCGAAAAATAACCTTTTCGAAGTGTGTATTACCACTATCAAATAAGTCTCTCTAACGTGTATTGTCATAAAAACTTTACACCTGTATATGTGTATACCAAAACATCAAATTTATTATGGATGAATTATCTAAATTTCATGGAAAATTAGGTCGTGTAAAAGCTGCCCACCTCCTTAGAAGAGCTTCTTTTTATTTTACTAAAGAACAGCTCAATTATTTTCAAAATCTAACCGCTGATGAAGCTTTAAATTCTTTATTTACCTCACAACCTTTACATAAAGAACAACCTATCGATCCTGCTTCAAGTAAACCATGGATTAATACTAATTTGCAACCTAAATCTCGAAAATCCGTACTGCTTTTGTCTGTTTCAGCATGGTGGTTGGATGAAGCGAGAAGAGATAAGGGACTACAACATAAAATGGAATTTTTCTTACACACATTTCTTACAATTAATTCTAAAGAAATTGGTAGTAGTAAAAATTTCTTTGATTACCTGCATTTTATCAAACAGTATGCTACAGGAAATTTTAAAGATTTAATTTATAAAATCTCGCTCTCAAATGCGATGTTAAAGTACCTTGACAACGGTAGTAACAACAAGAATAACCCAAACGAAAATTATGCTAGAGAGCTTCTTGAACTTTTTACTATTGGTAGAGGCGATCAAAATACAATAAATTATACAGAACAGGATATCGTCAGTGCTGCAAAGGTTTTAACAGGCTATAAAACAGAAAAAAAACGAAAGAATATTGACCCAGAAACTGGCATTCCTATCGGAAGGCTTGTTTTAAGAAAACATGATACAACTGACAAACAGTTCAGTAGTGCTTTCCAAAACAGAATAATAAAAGGTGGCAAGAAAAAACAAGGTGCCTACAGAGAATTGTCTGAGTTAATTGCTATGATTTTTGAACAAAAAGAAACGGCCAAACATTTTTGTAGAAGGTTATATCGTTTTTTTGTTCGAACTACAATTGATCAAGAGACCGAAACAAATATTATACAGCCTTTAGCGGATTTGCTATATGCAGAAGGATACAACATTCAACCTGTTGTTAAAAAACTACTAGGCTCTCAACACTTTTATGATGTAGCCGATCAAGTTGTAAATGATGAAGTTATAGGCAGTTTACTTTCTTCTCCTATTGAACATTTACTCAGAACTGTTAACTATTTTGAAATGACAGTTCCTGAAATCACTATTTCTCCAGATAACTTTAAACGTCTTTATCTAAATTTTATTCAAAGAAACTACCTGCCCAATGCTGGTATGATATTACATAGACCCGAAACAGTCGCTGGTTATGATGCTTACTTCCAATCTCCTGAGTATACCAAAAACTGGTTTACTTCTTCTACATTACTAGCTCGTTATAAACTTTCAAAAGACCTTTCGAAAAAAAAAGGTAAAAAGACAGGTAACGTACGTGTTGATATGGTATCCTTTGTTCGTAAAAACATTTCTAACCCTAAAGACGCAAAAACGGTCGTCAGAGAATTAACAACCGATTTATTACCACTACCTATTAATGAGAAAAGATTTAACTATTTTCTTAATGATATTTTTCTTGATGGATTATCTCCTAAAAACTGGCAATTTGAATGGGAAAATTACCTCAAAACACAAGACGATTCAGATGTGGTTATTCCCTTAAACAAATTATTTCAAACACTTATTTATTCTCAAGAATATCAATGTAACTAATACCGCTAAACTCTCATGAAAAGACGAAACTTCATTCAATTATCATCCTTATTCACCACGGGTGCCATAGCACTCCCAGGGCAAGTACTAAGTGCATTTAACAACAGTCCATTATTAGACCGATTAAACTTTGACAATACGAATGACCGAATCATGGTTATCATACAACTTAAAGGAGGAAATGACGGCCTAAACACCGTAATCCCCTTAGGCAGATTTGACACATACGCCAAACTAAGACCCGACATTTATATTCCTAAAAATAAAGGTATCTTCTTAGATAGCAATCTTTCATCTGATGCCGAAGTGGCGCTTCACCCTTCATTAACAGATTTTAAGCACCTATACGATCAGGGAAAACTATCGATTATACAAGAAGTAGGATACCCTAACCATAATCGATCTCATTTTAAGTCTACTGATATTTGGCTTAGCGGTGGTGACGGAAAACAACACAAGCAACTAACCAATGGCTGGATGGCTCGTTATCTTGAAAATGCATTTGAAATTAATAGCTATTTAGACCCATTAGGTATTCAGTTAGGCAACAAAGCTCCATCATTAGGTTTTCATACTGAAGAAGAACACACCTTATCTATCAACCTATCTGGACAAGACCCTGCGGGATTCTTTTCCTTGGTTTCAAGTATTGGTGCACAGGTTCCTGATTTTGATCCTACAAGTGACTTCGGTAAGATTATTCAACACATTACACAAGTAGAAAAGGGTGTTGACAATTATGCAAAACGTATCTCAGAAGTATTTAATAAAGGAAAAAATAGTGCTACGTATCCAGATACAAGTCTAGCCAATCAGCTAAAAACGGTTGCAAAACTGATTAGTGGTGGCTCTAAAACTAAAATTTTCTTAGCAAATCACGGTGGATTTGACACACATAACCAACAAGTAGTTGGTAACGACAAGACCAAAGGAAAGCACGCAACGTTACTAAACCAACTTTCAGAAGCGGTAATGGCTTTTCAAAATGATATAGAGCAACTCGGTCTTGCCGATAAAATAGTCACGTTTACTTTTTCTGAGTTTGGACGAAAAATTTCACAGAACGGTAACTTAGGAACTGATCATGGTAATTTTGCTCCGCTTTTTGTAATAGGGAAAAATATTACTTCGGGAGTCATCGGTACAAATCCCAACATCGATGATCTAGGTAAAAACGATCAATTAAAAACAATGCAACACGACTATCGAGATGTTTTTTCAAACCTACTTAGAGATTGGATGGGCGCAAGTGATACTGTAATAAATAAAACATTCATGACCGATATCACTCCTAAAAAATTTTCTCTCATTAATACCCCTGTTGAAAAGACAGAAATAAAGATATACCCAAACCCCAGCTCCAAAGAACTGAAAATCAAAACTGAAAATTTACCTAAAGACAAAGTAGTCCTAGAAATTTTATCTGTTAAAGGAAAAAGCATTCATCAAAAAGAGCTAACTATAGGGGCAGAAAACAATATTTCTATTGATATATCCTCTTTAAAACAAGGTATTTATTTTAGTCGATTAACAACTAAGGATCGTAAAGTCTTAACGCAAAAAAAGTTTATTAAAAATTAACGTATTTAATCGATAGCACATATTGATACTACAAAATAGGTAAACTAAAATCGACATTTTTTACCCCAAACTTCTTCTATAATTTACAGAAGGAATACTTACTTTTGTGGTTATTCTGTAAATAACTGACTTTGAAAGATCAAGAATTCATTGAGGTCTATGGTGCTAGAGCTCATAACTTAAAAAATATTGACGTTAAAATACCTAGAGAAAAACTAGTGGTTATCACTGGATTAAGCGGAAGCGGAAAATCTTCTTTAGCTTTTGATACTATTTATGCAGAAGGACAACGAAGATATATTGAAACTTTTTCTGCGTATGCACGTCAATTTTTAGGAGGACTTGAACGCCCTGATGTGGATAAAATTGAAGGGTTATCTCCTGTGATTTCCATAGAGCAAAAAACCACCAACAAAAGTCCGCGTTCTACGGTAGGGACTGTTACCGAAATTTATGATTTTCTTAGATTATTATTTGCTCGTGCTTCTGATGCTTATTCGTATGAAACAGGAGAAAAAATGGTTAGTTTTACAGATGACCAAATCAAAGAGCTTATTTTAAAAGACTTTGATGGGAAAAAAATTGCCGTTCTTGCACCACTTATTAAGTCTAGAAAAGGACATTATAGAGAACTTTTCGAGCAAATATCAAAACAAGGTTTTGTTCGTGTTCGAGTAGACGGTGAGATTCGTGAAATTGAAAAAGGCATGAAATTGGATCGTTATAAAACACACGATATCGAAGTGGTTATCGATCGACTGGCTATTAGCAGTGCCGCAGAGAAAAGACTGGAAGAAACCATCAAAACAGCCATGTATATTGGAGACAATATTTTAATGGCTATTGACTTAGAAGAAAACAAACCTCGTTATTTCAGTAGAGAACTGATGTGCCCTACTTCAGGTATAGCCTACCCCAACCCCGAACCCAATACATTTTCTTTTAACTCTCCAAAAGGGGCTTGTGAAAAATGTAATGGACTAGGCATTAACAATGAAATAAATATTTCAAAAGTTATCCCTGATGATTCGGTGTCTATAAAAAAAGGAGGTATTGCTCCCTTAGGAGAACAAAAAAATAGTTGGATATTCAAACAAATACAAACCATTGCAGAACGCTATGATTTTAGTTTATCCGACCCAATTAGCAGCATTCCTGAAGAAGCACTCAACATCCTTTTACACGGAGGTAAAGAATCTTTTTCAGTAGCTTCAAAAACTGCGGGTGTTACGCGAGAATATCAAATAGATTTTGAAGGAATTATTCGCTTTATTCAAGGGCAATATGACAATAATGAAAGTACTTCGATTAGGAGGTGGGCTAGTGGATTCATGGACCAAGTTAGGTGTTCATCATGTAATGGGAGACGCCTTAAAAAAGAAGCTTTACACTTTAAAATTGCGCAAAAAAACATTCATGAACTAAGTGAAATGGATATTACCGAACTTTTTAGTTGGTTCCAAAATATCGATACTAAATTAACTGAAAAACAACTAAGAATCGCGAATGAAATTTTAAAAGAAATCAAAACTAGATCGCAATTTTTATTAGATGTAGGACTTGATTACCTAACCCTAGATAGAAGTTCAAAATCTTTGTCTGGTGGTGAAGCGCAACGTATCCGTTTGGCGACACAAATTGGTTCTCAACTTGTCGGAGTTTTATACATTTTGGATGAACCAAGTATTGGTTTACATCAGAGAGATAATGAAAAACTTATTCAATCATTAATAAAACTTCGAGATATTGGCAACTCTGTATTGGTCGTAGAACACGACGAAGACATGATCAAAAACGCTGATTATGTCTTGGATATTGGTCCAGGTGCGGGAAGACATGGAGGTAAAATTGTAAGCGAAGGATCTTTTGAAGAAATGAAACTTCACGATACACTTACTGCCGACTATATATCAAAAAAGAAGACGATCGAAGTTCCTAAAAAAAGAAGAGAAGGAAACGGAAACTATATTAATTTGATCGGCGCAAAAGGAAACAACTTAAAGAATGTATCCGTAGCCTTTCCTTTAGGGAAAATGATCTGTGTTACGGGAGTTTCTGGAAGTGGAAAATCTACGTTAATTAACGAGACCTTATATCCTATTTTAAACGAACATATATATAAAGGTGTAAAAAAACCAATGCCTTACAAGGAGATTGAAGGCCTCGAACACATCAATAAAGTAATTAATATTGACCAATCTCCTATTGGAAGAACCCCAAGATCTAACCCTGCAACTTATACAGGTGTTTTTGGGGAAATACGAAGTTTGTTTGCCAAAATACCTGAGGCTTCAATTCGCGGATATAAGCCCGGTCGATTTAGTTTTAATGTCAAAGGCGGAAGGTGTGAAACCTGCCAAGGAGGAGGACTTCGTGTAATTGAAATGAACTTCTTACCTGATGTTCATGTCTCTTGTGAAACTTGTCAAGGAAAACGTTTTAACAGAGAAACATTAGAAATCCGATACAAAGGAAAATCTATTGCTGATGTATTAGAAATGAGTATCAATGAAGCGGTAGGCTTCTTTGAATCCATCCCTAAAATACACCGAAAATTAAAAACTATTCAGGATGTAGGGTTAGGCTACATCACCTTAGGCCAACAATCCACAACCTTATCTGGAGGAGAAGCGCAACGTATTAAATTGGCTTCCGAGCTTTCAAAAAGAGACACTGGAAATACTTTTTATATTCTTGACGAACCTACAACAGGACTTCATTTTGAAGATATAAACGTATTAATGAACGTATTAAACAAGCTTACTGACAAAGGGAATACGGTTTTAATCATTGAGCATAATCTTGATGTTATAAAACTTGCAGACCACATTATTGACGTAGGCCCTGAAGGAGGTAAAGGCGGTGGACAAATATTAGTAACTGGAACCCCTGAAGAGGTAATCAAACATAAAAACAGCCATACAGCAAAGTTTTTGAAGAAAGAGTTGTAGTTAAAATCTTCAACTATGTGTGATGTTCTGAAATAAAGTTACAAAATTGGGGCTGATTTTAAATAGCTACCCTTTGTATTTTATTTTTTCATTTAAATTGTATTGGTTTTATGCCTTATAGTTTTATTTTTAGAAATAACTAACTCCTTATAGTATAAAAAATAATATGAAAAAAATAAAATATAAAATTTCCTACTCATTATTGAGTATGTTTTTAGCATGGGTATTTGGATATTTATGTTATGTAATTTATCAATTATACCTTTTAAATAAAAGTCGTATTGAAGAGGGGTTAGTAATTTTTTCGTGGTCAGCTATTTTTTGTTTTTTCTCATCAATTGTTGTCGTTCCTGTTATTGTTTGGACTACGAACAAATATAAAAAAAGCCAACTTTTTTTTGTTTTATTAACATTGTTATCCTCTTTTTTAGTAATCCTACTATTACCATTCCTTTTATTTCAATTTTATCCTTGGAATATAGGGCTCTATGTTTATATCCATACTTTGATAGTCAGTATAATTTTTAGTTTAATTTATTTAAGGTTTAACACTAAGGAATAAGGGTAAAATGAAAAAAATCAAATACTCACATATCCCGATTAAAGGTTTTCCCCGATACAAATACTAGTTTTTTTAGGCATTCCACACTAAACGCTATTGAATTATTCTTAAATAATTACAGATCAAAAACAATAAAACTAAAAATATTAACTAATCACTAGAATTTTTTGTTATTTATTTTATTTTCATTGTATTTTTATAAATGATTTAATAACCATAAATTTTTTATAAAAATGAAAAGAATTTTACTACTTTCAGTTGTTTTCGTTAGTGTTTTATTTACCAGTTGTACCGATAATACATTAGAAGAAATTGAAAAAAGAAACGAATTACAAGCAATTGACCCAGGGAGCTCAGGAAGACCTGACACAGAAGACGAAGAACGAACGGGACACGAATAGTCTTAAACCGATACTTATAGGTTGCTTTTCTTTTGTTTTAGTGGCACTATCGCTTTTTCATGTTTTTTTCAAACCCTTTTCTCAGGAATATTTAGATCATAAAAAAACATATAAAAACATCAAACGGTCATCCAAAAAGCTGAAGATTCATTTTTACCTAACCATAATCCCAGTACTTCTTTTTTATACATCCAGACTAAGGGTTTTCCCTGATACAAATACTAGGGTTTTTAGGTATTGCACACTAAATGCTATTGCATTATTTTTGAAGAATTATAAATTAAAAACGATATAACTAAAAATATTAACCAACTACTAAAACTTCTTGTTATTTATTTTCTTTTAATTGTATTTTTATAAATGATTTAATAACCATAAATTTTTTATAAAAATGAAAAGAATTTTACTACTTTCAGTTGTTTTCGTTAGTGTTTTATTTACCAGTTGTACCGATAATACATTAGAAGAAATTGAAAAAAGAAACGAATTACAAGTACTTGATCCAGGAAACAACGGGATACCAGATACGGAAGACGAAGAACGAACGGGACACGAATAGTCTTAAACCAATATTAATAGGTTGCTTTTCTTTTGTTTTAGTGGCACTATCGCTTTTTCATGTTTTTTTTAAACCCTATTCTCAAGAATATTTAGATCATAAAAAAACATATAAAGACATCATCAACAAGAGTGATAATGGAACATTAGAATTGTTAACCAAGTATAACGATTTAATTAAGCAAAAATACCAAGGTGATACAATCGCTGTTTTTTCCGAAAAGTTACTTAACGATTATAAAAACCACCATCAATATTCAATCAATAGGATTGAGGAGTATAATAAGAAAAAGAAAGAATTAGCATTAAGCCATTCTTTTTTAGGAAGAAACAGCCTAAGATATTGGCTTGCTAATTTTGGAATTGCTATTGCCTTGTTGTTTTTTAGCATTAGGTCGTTATATCAAGATATCGTTCATGGAAGTAAATACCGTTTTCACCTAGTTTCTTTTTCAGGAGTTATTGTAGGAATGTTTTGGATCATTCATTTTATATTCATGACCCAAAGAGATTTTAATACGAATAAATATTTGCTCGTTATAGTTTTATGTGCGGTATTGTCTGCCGCTTTCACTTATTATTTGGTGAAATATTACAGCTACAAAGACGACATTATACTACGTCAACTTTCTTTGATAGAACGTATAAAGACCATTCATTACCCAAAGATATTAGTTCGCTTAAAGTATATTGAAAAATACGGGGATAAAGTAAAGGACAAGGAAACCATTGAGGATTCTGTTAGGCTTTTTCAAAAGGATATTAATACCACTTTAAATATTTGATTTATGAAAAGATGGTTAAAAAAATACCTCAAAAAGAATGACAACTACATACCTGACAAACAGAAGAAGAGGTTAAAATTAGATTTAAACGAAAAAAACCGATCTAATAATCAAAAAAATGAAAGCGGACAACGACAAAAAAGAGCATGAAATTCAACGTCTTTTAATTGAAATTATGCTACTAGAAGAAGATAATGATGCTAAAAAAATTGACTAAAAATAATTTACTGGTCTTTCTGTTTGGTTTTTACTAGTTTATTCTTTTCTTCCTTTAGTTTGTCAATCACTTTTTCTTTGAGTTCATTTTCCATTAATAATTGGTAGACAATATTCTCTTTAAACCTATCTTTATTTTCAAAGATAAATGTCATGATTTCTTGAACAGAAAAATGATCTAAGTTTGATGAGGGGATGTTGTTATACATCTCTTCGGATAAGCCCAGAATATAATATGCGTTTATGTTGAATTCTTCTACAATTCTTTTTATAGTTTCAAAATTGGGCTGAGATATAATCAATTCTCCTTTAGCATTCCTTCTTCCTTTTGTATAACCATCAATAGTAGTACTTGATACTCCTATTTTCTTAGCAAAACCACTATTATTATACCCTAATTGCTTGATTATATGTTTTATCCTTTCACTTGTGTTCATATCCCTAAAACTATTTTGCATAAAAATATGCGTAAATGTTTTTTATTCTGCAAAATAGTTCTATATTTGTCTTGTGTTACTACACAAAGTTATTGAAATAAGCTTGTGTTGCCAAAAGATAAACTAATTAACAGCGATTCTTTTATACATAATGGAATAGTTGTTTTAAAAAGTAACAACTATTGAATGTCTAAAACAAAGAATGGAATAGTTAAGTTCTAATTAAAATAGAGAAGAATGATATAAACGAGAGTAGTAGTTTGGGATAGTAATTTTAGAGAATTATTGTCACTTCAAAGCAGCACTAGTACCGCTAGTCATAGTGTTGCTTTTTTTCAACTACTCAAAATGTAATTAAAAATAAATAACTAAAAACAACGTCCCTAGAAAATGAAAACCCTAGATCAACAACCAAATGAAATATTTTTTTGTAAGTATGTTTATTATCAACACGGGAAAAATACTATGTCTTAAAAACTAAAAGAAAAAATAACGGCTGCATGAGCAAAAACTGTAAAATCAAGGGCTAAACGCCAAAGTTTGATTCATAATTAAGAGGGTTAATTATTAATATTTCGAAACCATGCTACTTAGCCAATCCCTTGAACAGTTCTCCATGCAGGAAGGGGGACGTTAGTTTGCTGAGGCGTGAAAATCGACAGTTTTCACGTCTCTTTTTTTTAACGTCACACAAATATAAAGAATACTGCGTATTTTCTTGATAAAAACATATTATTTTAACATTTAATTCATAATTTTATGACGGTATAAGTATTGAACCCGAATTATACAATAAAAAATCTATGGCGGCCTGATATTGCTTCAAAAGCAAACGTTTCACTGAGTTTTTTACTTTAACCATAGCGATGCTATGCTGAAAATAAGAAAAACACTTGATTTTATGGCACTATCAAACCTCATAACGAAGTTTTATTATAGAATGCGGGTCAAAAAAGAAAAAATTGTATTCTTTTCTTTGTTTAATACCCTGAAAATTAAAAAAACTTAAACTAACTACTTAAACAACAGTCAAATGAGTAAAATTGTTGTAGAATACCTAGGATTTGAAACCGAGGCTTTTTATTATGGCATAGAATACGGTAGGTATACCAGTAGAAATGGATACCCCGGCATAGGCGTAAACGGAGGCGCTGTACATTTACAATTCAATTCAAGTCCAAATACCTTACGTTTTTTAGAAGAAATGCTACAGATTAACGAGCGTTTTAATAATGAAGAATTAGAAAACCCTGCCGATTGGGAAGCCTACAGAAGGGTTTTGATAAAAATTTACGATGCCGATGGCTATATTATACGGCATATCGAACTTTTAGATACGTATATTTCTAATTACAGAGAGACGTTAGAGTTGCTTTACGGTTCTAGTAATGTGGTGAGTGTTGTTTTTCGTTCTGCTACCCAAGTCTTTAATAAAGGGGTTGCGCGATGGTCTTTTCTATGGAAATTAACAGATTTTATCCAAAGAGAATATAGGTCACCCATAGTGGAATTTACAGGGAATGAGGAAACAAATGAACGAAGGGTTAGAGATTTACGTGTGGAATTAGAGTTGTCTAGTCAAGACGAAGAAGCGTTAGAACAAGGGGAATTTGGTTTCCATAAAATATTACCAAGAAGAAAAGTAATAAACCGTTCGAGAAATTATCCCGAATTAGAAAGACAGCATCAATTAGGGCTTACACAAAGGATATTAAATGAACCCTATTACCCGCATTGGTTGAGTATGCGAGTAGGAGACCGCAGAACCTTTACCGTGAATTTTAAAGGGGGTGTTGATAGGTATAATCAAGTAGGTTTTCGAGCACACCCAGATTTTAGGTGTACCCCTGAGTTTTTTACCAGCGGAGATACGGTAACCATCGAATGTCTTAGAGATGCAGGAGACAATACAGAGGGCGTGCAGCTTAGGATTATGGGGGATAATACCGACGTGGTAGGAGCGATTAATATTTTTTATCCTAGACCCAAATGTATTGATGTTGAGTGGATTTTTGTTGAGAAAGAAGGTAGAGAAAATGATAGGAATAAAATTTTAAGAAGAGAAAGAGTTGATAGGCAGTTATTACAGGGCTGGTTGGATAGGGCATTTAGACCAACCCTTATTGATGTGAGGGTTATTAATGAGGAGGCAGAAGAGGTTGACATTAGTGATCTTAGTATATTTCATGAGAATGAAAGAGAAAGAATAAGGGCTGGTTTTATGGATTTTGGAGATGCACGAGTTGCTGTAGATTCAAATTTATCACGAATGATGGCCGTAATTGATATTCTACGAAGGAGAGAACGATCAAATGGTGTGCATGAACCTTTTCCTCCTTTACGTCTTTATTTCACCTATTTTACCTGTTATAAAGAAAGAGAAAATGTCGGTGGTTCAGTAAGAGAAGTTTTAAAAGATTTTACTAATGGTGTGACTCCACATTCATCAGGTTTTTCTTTTATGTTTATGGATAGTGATTCGTTACAAACTGAAGTAGAAGTACCACATGAATTAATGCATGCCATGGGGCTTTTTCATACATTCGATGAACAAGAGGCAGAAATTCCTTTTAAAAAAGGAAGAACCTTTAACTATATGGATTATGATAATACTAAAAAACAGACTTACAAATGGCAATGGGAATTATTGCATGAATACCGCGGTTTACAATGAGAAAATTAGTAATATTTTGTATGGTCTTAGTAGGTTGCGATACTTATAAAAGTTATTTAATAAACGATGATCTATGTAATTTTGACGACCCTATTTTTACCCTTAAAGAAGAAGAGAAGTCTTTTGATATGGTAAAATATAGGTCAACTATTGATAGTATTTTAAATGTTAGAGAAAGATGTGTTTTATTGAATAATGAGCAGCAATATGTTGATTTGTATGTTTGGAGTCACAATAAAGCAATAATAAAAACGGTAAAAAATAAAAAAAATAAAATTATAAAAAGTATAGGTTATGATTCTTTAGGGAGAATAAGATCTTTTTCTAATGAACATATCTATAGTTCAGATTATTTACAAAAAAAAATACATTATTACCCAGATGGTAGTGTTGAGAAGTTTAAAGATTATCGTAAAGCGGATAAGTATCCAATTTGCTACAAAGAGGCATTAGCCATAGTGGCACGTAAAAAAAGGAGAAAGGATAGTATTACGAGGCTTCATAAAGCGGTATATAAACGTGGAGGAAAAAAATATTTTGTTTGGGATGTGCATACGAAAATACCAAAGCGTTTTGGAAAAGGTCAGTCACGTTATTACAAGGTAGACGCGCAAACAGGTAAAATACTTTTAAAAGGTATTACACGAGTAGTTCCTGCTGAGTTTAAATATTAATTTTTTATATGAGTTTACAAATGGCAATGGGAATTATTGCATGAATACCACGGTTTACAATGAGAAAATTAGTAATATTTTGTATGGTTCTAGTAGGTTGTAATACTTATAAAAGTTATTTAATAAACGATGATCTATGTAATTTTGACGATCCTATTTTTATCCTTAAAGAAGAAGAGAGGAGTTTTGATGTTATTAAATACAAAACTGCAATAGATATAGCTTTGAATACAGGGAGGCAATATGTTTTAATTGATAATAAACATTTATATATATATACTTGGTCAGACGATAAATCAATTACTAAGACAATTAAAGATAAAAAAAGTGGAATAATTAAAAGGATTGGTTATGATTCCATTGGAAAAATAAAGTCTTTTTCAAACCATCATATTTATAATTCTGATTATTTACAAGATATTATATGGTATGATTTAGATGGTAGCATTAAAAAAAAAGAAGATTACCGTAAAGCTGACAAATACCCGATTTGTTACAGAGAGGCTTTATCAATAGTAACCCGAGAAAAAAGGCGTAAAGATAGTATTGCTGGTATAGAGAAAAATAAACTTATAAAGAAAGGTAAGAAGTATTATGTGTGGGAAGTGTATACAAAAGTACCTAAACGTTTTGGTAAAGGGCGGTCACGTAAATATGTGATAGACGCACAAACAGGTAAGTTACTGGCTGTAAGAAAAGTTTATATGGCTACAAATGATGTCCTTTGATTAGACTATTTTTTTATAAGTTACAATGAGAAA
Source organism: uncultured Tenacibaculum sp. (assembly GCA_947496185.1). GTDB lineage: Bacteria > Bacteroidota > Bacteroidia > Flavobacteriales > Flavobacteriaceae > Polaribacter. Next base: position 50,731 of record CANMCD010000005.1, on the reverse strand, counting down.
ATTAGTAATGTTTTGTATGGTTCTAGTAGGTTGCAATACTTATAAAAGTTATTTAATAAACGATGATCTATGTAATTTTGACGACCCTATTTTTAACCTTAAAGAAGAAGAGAAGTCTTTTGATATGGTAAAATATAAGTCTATTATGGATAGTGTTTTAAATAACGGGGGGAGAACTGTTTTATTAAAAGATAAAGACCAAGAATTTTCTCTTTACATATATCCTGACTACTGTGTTGAAAAAACAATTATAAATCAAGATATTGGAGTTTATAAAGATGTTTTTTATGATTCCTTAGGTAGGATAAGATCTTTTTCAAATCTTCACACTTATAGTTCTGATTATCTACAATATCTAGTATTTTATAATCAAGATGGGAGTATTAAGAAATTCATAAATTATCGTAAAGAAGCTAGTTATCCAATATGTTATAGAGAGGCATTAGCCATAGTGGCACGTAAAAAAAGGAGAAAGGATAGTATTACGAGGCTCCATAAAGCAGTGTATAAACGTGGAGGAAAGAAATATTTTGTTTGGGATGTGCACACAAAAGTACCAAAACGTTTTGGAAAAGGTCAGTCACGTTATTATAAGGTAGACGCGCAAACAGGTAAAATACTTTTAAAAGGTATTACACGAGTAGTTCCTGCTGAGTTTGTAGATTAATTTTTATAAAGTGGCAATGGGAAAAACTTCATAGAAATAGTGATTTACAATGAGAAAATTAATACTACTGTGTTTTGTTTTAGTTGGTTGTATTCCTTACAAAGACTATTTAGCAAATGATGATCTATGCAATTTTGACGCCCCTATTTTTAAACTTAAAGAAGAGGAAAAGCTTTTTGATATAATTAAATATAAATCGGTTATTAATGACGCTTTAATGACTAGAAAAAGACCTGTTATAAAGAATGACAGTGTGTTAATGTCTTCTATATATGTGTTTCCTAATAAGGCAATTTCAAAAACTCCTCCCCTATTTTTATAATACTATTTACTTTATTGGTGAAAACTTCGTGTATTCGACAACCTATACTGTATGCCTTTTTGATCATTATCATTTGCCCTATTCACTTGCCCTCCTGAATTACCTTTTACTGTTACTTTCAATGGAATTTTTCCAGAAGAATTGGTTGGCGGTATTATGGTAGCACTAACCCCTACTTTAGAAACTTCCCCCCCTTTAAAAATCCCTTCATTACCTATATATATAAATTTATGTAACCCCATTTCTTTCTTATAAACCCACTCAATATTATCTACAGAGTGTCCATTCAGATTTATCGTACCTTCATTGAAGGTTAGCTTATACATCGAACTATCTGGTATTCGAAATTCTATAGGGTTTCCTATATAAGCATCTTGACCATTAACCTCGTAAATACCCACCACAAAATCTATATTTTTCTCTACTTGTGTCACAATAACTTGTTCGATAAACAGCTTTGGTACGTAATCTGGAAATTCTTTTTTTAGTATCGCAAATGTAAACACTCCATCCCCTGAAGGTGTTATTTCAATAGACGATGTTGTACTATTAATATTTACTATTTTCTCATTTTTCCACTGATTGCCATCCCATCTCACTATTGTCAATCGTTCCATAAAGTCAGGAATTAGAATGGACGACGGGGTCGTTTGAGAATCCCAATAAAAGATTAAATTAGGGAGTACACTACCTCCAACATTGTCTATATTCCAAAACTCTTGGTTATCAATCACCTCAACCTTTTCTGACTTGCTTCTCAAATCATAAGTCGCTCCGGGGTTTTGCCAATAATATTGCGCTTCAACTAATTCATTCGAACTCACTGAACCCAATTTGGTAACTTTACGATATACATAGTTTGCTGTTCGATTGTCTCCTATAGGAAAGGTAAAAGAATTTTTCCCTTTTTTCCTTACTTTACCCAAAACAAAACTCTCTGAAGAAACCTTTCCAACACTACTTAATTCTTCAAAAATTAATAACCCATTTTTATCATAATTAATTATTCCATCAGAAAAATCAGCCTTCCCTTTAATAGTAACCTCCTTACCAATAATAAATGGCACGGGATAACTACTATTTTCAAATAACACATTATGTATTTTTGTTCTTCCTTCTCCTGTTATATATTGCTTACTATTACCATTAAAGCTAAAAAGTGAATTTTCTTTATTTGTCAAAATCTCTCCATCATTATGTACATTATTATACACAAAAAATTGCCCTTCATTTATAAACCTACCTAAAGGCAAAATAATAAATGGGTCGTACGTAGCCGATATCCCTGTATTCTCGACTATCTCTTGCATAGTATTCTCTTGAGCGTTTGCATGAAAAGAAATTAACAGCAAAATCAAACTTAAAACACACCAATACTTCTGTGTGCTTCTTTTCTGTATACAGATTAAACCTTTCATCTAAAATATAATTTGAAAAGACTCTTTATTGTTTTGTTTTTTGCCCTTGGCGAACCTGTATCGTCAATTTCTCCACACGCTTTTGCATCAAACTAAGCTCCGAACTAAACTTACCATACAATTCTTCCTTTTCCTTAGTTATTTTTTTAACCTCTTTGTTTAAAGCAATTATATGAAGGTACATTTCTTCAATCTTCTCTAAATTTTGAACAGAAAGTCGCGAAACATCAATTCCATTTATTATTTCATCATACGAACTCACCCCTGGTAGATGGTGATTTTTCTTCGTAAAATCTTCAACTTCTTCTAAGGTTGGAAATTTATATTCTTTATTTATTTCAGATATACCATCATAATAGTGATCAAACACATAATCAGGGTAACTTTTAGCGTCAGATACAAACTTCGTTGCACGTACACTTCCATACGCCCTAATTTTATGCCCTTGAGACTTTGCCCCTCCAAAAGCAAAATTCCCTGTTTTATCATTTACTACCATATAATGTGTTCCGACCCCTTGTTTTCTTAATACTAAATCGTTAGCATCTAAACCATTATTACCTTGATTAACATAAATTCTCCAAACTACGCTTCCATTTCTATCTAAAAACACCCCGGGCTGGTCTGCTTTAACCCGTACATTGCCTCCTTCTACAGTTAATTTTGATTCGGGACTTGACGTTCCTATTCCCACATGACCGTTAGGTTTCATCACAACCTTGTCTCCTGTATTGTAGAATCGTAAATCCGCACCATTTCTTCCTATAAACCAATCCTTTTCACCAGATTCTATCCAAGTACCCGCATGCAAACCATCCAACTTAGTCCTCCCTTTTACATGGAATTTATATTCAGGAGAAATACCGACTCCTACATTTCCTGATCTAGTAATATTACCGAGTTGATTTTCTCCATTTACCCCCCAAGCATCCCCATCACTAGGGTTAGAAACTTGAGATGATATCCAATCTACAATACGCTCCCATGATTGTTTTCTCAATGTTCCGTCCATTTCAGTAACCATTGCAAATGTAGACCCTGAAACTTCTGGCAAATTTGAAATATTAACCTTACCTCCTTTAAAAAGGTGTTTTCCTTGCTCAGAAACATATTGCATGTTTGAATTATTATATCCTATATATCCTTCTCTAAAGAAATCTCCTCCTGCTTTTTTAAATTCAATATGATCTACATTTGACAATTTATTTTGATTAAGATTCAATGTTTGTGAAGCAAAGTGATTTCCTAAATTATCTTTAAAACCTGACAAACTAATCGTATTCCCCCTATCTATAATTAAGTTTTCTCCTGACAATGTTAAATGTTGATTGTCTGTATTTTTTAAAGCAACCCATTTATTCTTATTCCAATAATAATACCCGGGTTTTACATCTGATCGACTCGCTAAATTATAAACCAAGAGGCTTTCTTTTTTACCGATAGATAAATTTGCTATGCTGGTAATATCATTAGTTCCTGTTAATTCAACCCTAGGCAGTAAGACACCTTTATTAGATGATTTGACCTCAAACTGTGCGGCATTATCAATTTTTTTAGCCCCAACAATAAATTGAGATTGTAACTCATATACACTTAGCAAAATAAAAGAAAAGCAGATTGTATATTTTTTAACCATAACCTCTATATATTTAATTTATATGTTATTCATTTTCATGATGAAAATGGCTCTTATATATTAAATAGAGATCACTTGTTATATTCCATTTTAACCTCCACCACTTTTCATCGGTAAATTAGCAAGTACATGTTATTACACTTACTTTCAACGACTTATTTCACATTGAAAAACGGGGGTGGTACATAAGGTTTTGGGCTGTGAATTTACAACTTTTATATTAACTACTTAAAAATCAGACAACTTCACACATCTCACAAGTTATCTTATCAACAGTGGTTAAAAAGTAGATTTTTTCACCAAAAAACACATTTATTCCCCTTTAATTACCTATATTAGAAGCAACTAAACAACTCCTATTCCCCCTGAGTAAATTCATGTTGTTAACCTACAATCGTACCTTAAAAAATAAGTTTAACGAAAATTAAGATAACATGATAAAACTAAATCAGAACATTACTCGTCCATTGATTAATGGAAACTACGCACATCTCAGCTACTTAGAACAAAATGAAATCATCAAAGAAATTCCTGTATTGGCCACTTCACTAAAGATTATACGTGGAATAAAAGGAATAAAGGAAGAGGCCTACCGTAACAAGGTGAAAAAATTTATCGATTGCCTTGGAAAACTTGATGACATAAAAAAAAACCGACTCATTGAAGAGTCAAAAAAAGATCTTCATCGAAGATGTAAAATAGGAAATTCGCTAGTATCTAGTATCGAACAGAGTGAGTCTCTTGTAAAAATTGAATATCTAGCAATTGCTTTTAAAGCTTTTATACATGGGGATATTAACGACCACGAAATCAAATTAATTTACCATATAATTCGCAACTCTTTTACTGAGGTACTAGTCGATATTATTGAAAATGACACACCTTCTTTTGACTTGAAATATACGGTAAGTAGTGGTTTAAGCTATATTGAATTATCAAACATTCTCTCAGAAAAATCAAACTTGGATTCCTTCTACCGATTAAGTCCTGCTACCAAACTATTAAAAAAAGCATGGAAAACATACAAATAAGAATAATACCTGTACTATGATATAAAAAATCAACTCTATAAACCCAAATCTCTAATGAGCTTACATCAAGAAAAACTACAACGAACTACAAATATAATTTTCCAACTTACAGCTATTTTAATTCTTACTTTATTCAGTTCTATGCAGATTGAAGTTCCTTTAAAAATAATTTACTGGCAAATAGTTCATTTTTTCTTAATTGCCCTTTTAGATTTTTATCTTGATGATTATCCTCAAAAAACATTCGTTAAAACTGTTTTATTTTTTAGCTCATTTTTTGTCTTTATACTGTATAGTTTTATCACCAATGTATTTGATGAATTATACATCAGAATCCATGGAGCCATTATTATTTTAGGCAATTTATTAGGTAGAAAAATTGATCATTTTTTCTGGAAAATACTCACATTAATATATTTAAGTTTAATTATATTTTTTCAGCTAAAAAACCCTGAATCCTTCACCAATATAGACCGAATTATTTTATATACAATTGGAGCGATTGGTTTGTTAGCTATTACCGAACGCTTATCAGAAATCAACAGAAATGTATGGATCCTTCATACTGCTGTTTTATTTTTTTGGATAAGTTATCAGGGGATTTATCATCGTGAAAGTTTTATTTTCTTAATTGGAGGACTTTCTTATGAAATTTCAAAGATTGTAATAAATCAGTGCTATTTGAATAAAAAGAAATTATTTCCTACCAATTACATTTAGTTTCTTTTTAAAGTATAATTACTAAATATTTCATAAGTATACACATTTGACATTTTTATTACATAAAAAATATTAAATTAGCCAATAGCGCTTTTTAATAATTTTAAATTGAAAAAATATGACTCCAAATGACGATAGAAAAATTATAGAAAAACTACAACAGAAAACTTGGAATGAAATAAAGACCAATGATTCTTGGGCTATATTCAAAATAATGGCTGAATTCGTAGATGGATACGAAAAATTGAGTAAAATTGGCCCTTGTGTGTCGATTTTTGGTTCTGCACGTACTGCACCAGATCACCCCTATTATAAACTGGCTGAAGAAGTTGCTTTCAAATTAACACAAAATGGTTTTGGAGTGATTACAGGCGGTGGACCAGGTATTATGGAAGCAGGTAACAAAGGAGCCAATAGAGGTAATGGAATTTCAGTAGGATTAAACATTGATCTTCCTTTCGAACAGCACGATAATCCATGGATAGACCCAGGGAAAAGTTTAGACTTCGACTACTTTTTCGTTCGTAAAGTAATGTTTGTAAAATATTCACAAGGTTTTGTCGTAATGCCTGGAGGGTTCGGTACTCTTGATGAACTTTTTGAAGCCATTACGTTAATTCAAACGAAAAAAATAGGGCGTTTTCCGATCGTTTTAGTAGGTACTAAGTTTTGGGGTGGCCTTATTGACTGGCTCAAGAACACTTTACTAGAAGAAAAAAATATTAGCCCTGAAGATTTAAACCTCTTTAGATTAGTTGATACCGCAGATGAAGCCGTAGAGCACTTCAATAAGTTCTATGCGAAATATAAATTGAAGCCAAATTTTTAAAAAAATATTCTATATTTAGAACTCGTTACTTTTTTAGTAGCGAGTTTTTTTGTATGTATGATTAATAACTCTTTTTTTGTCTTTTGTCTTTTGTCTTTTTTAGGGATATATATTTCCGTTGCACAGACAAATAGTATCGATACAAACATCGTTCTTCATGATAGTATCGGAGAGTTATCTGTTCAACAAAATATCGTTTTTCACAACCCCACAGACAAAAAGCTACCTAAAATATACCTACATAACTGGGCTAATAGTTTTAAAGATACCTATACACCTTTAGGAGATCGGTTGATCGAAGATTATAGAAAAGACTTTTATTATTCTGAAAGAAAAGAAAGAGGTTTTTCACAAATACATAACCTTAAAGTTAATAATTTTTCAACCGCGTTTAATGAAAAAAAAAATCATCCTGACATTGTTGAAATTCCGCTTTTACAATCATTAAACCCTAAAGACAGTCTTGTAATTTCATTAGAGTACTCGATCAAAATTCCAGATGCAAAATTTACAGGATACGGGAAAACAAAAAATGGATATCAGCTTCGTTTTTGGCAAATTATACCTGCTGTCTACCACAAAAAATGGCAATTGATGAGCAACCTTGATATAAATGATCTTTTAGAAGATGTTGCTAATTATAACATTAAAATTACTCTTCCCAAAAAATACATCTTAGAAAGCAACTTATACCAATATCTTTCTAAAACAGACAAATACAACAAGTACCAACTTATTGGACATAAAAAAAAGGACGTTATTTTAAGCATCGATACTCGTAAAAAGTTTAGGTCATTTAAAACCAAAACACAAGAAATCAAAACCGATGCCTACAGTGACAATATTCCTATAGAGACCACCAATAAAATTATCACAAAACAAATCGAATTTATTGAAAAATATACTGGAAAACATCCACATACGGAAATATTTGTCGATGCAAACACAACCAATAAAAATGGTATAAGAGAAGTATATGGAATACCCAGCTGGCTAAAACCTTTTCCTAAAAACTTCCGATGGGATGTACAGTTTTTTAAAGCTTTATGCTCAAAATATATAAATGACATCTTACTACACAATAAGCGAACAGAATACTGGTTTACAGACGGTTTAGAAACCTTTTTAATGATGGAGTATTTAAACAAGTACTATCCAAAAATAACCCTCTTAGGTAAATATTCAAATTATTGGCCTATACGACATTACAACATTAGCAAACTTACCCAGAAAGATAAATTTGCTTTTGTCTACCAATTTAGTGCCAGAAGATTTTATGACCAAGCACTTACTACTACCGCGGATTCATTATCTAATTTTAACCGAAAAATTATTAGCAAATACAAAGCAGGTTTGGGTTTTAAATATTTACAGGATTTTATTGGTGCCGAAACATTTCATAAATCCATAAAACAATACCTCTTTAATAATACTTTGACCATTCATTCTCCTTCCAAATTTTTAGACATCCTACAAGATAATACAGCCAAAGATTTGAACTGGTTTCGCGAGGATTATTTGAAGACTAGTAAAAAAATAGATTACAAAATTACTTCTGTAAAAAAATCTTCTCATCCTGACTCTTTAAAAGTAACCATAAAAAATAAACGCTCTTTTACAGCACCTGTAGCTTTATACGGAATTAATGACAAGAAAGTTGTATTCAAAAAATGGATTCCAAACATAGATTCTGTTAAAACAATTTCGCTAAAAAAAGGTGCATATCGTAAACTAGCGCTGAATTATGAAAATATTTATCCAGAATATAATTTTCTAAATAACTTTAGAACAACGAATAACAGACTTATAAATAAACCTCCACAATTTAGATTGTTAAAAGACATTGAAGACCCTTATTACAACCAAATATTTTATACCCCAGATGCAAAATATAACTTATATGATGGACTTATTTTAGGAGTACGAATAAATAATCGTCCAATTATTCCTCATAATTTTGATTTTACAATAACGCCTAATTTTGGTTTGAAAAGCAGGAATTTAACAGGAGGATTCTCTTTGGGATATAATCATTTTCTTCAAAAATCTACTATTTATAAAATACGATACGGTCTCAGCGCTAGTAACTTTAATTATACTCGCGACCTAGGGTACAATACGGTTACACCTTATGTAAGCGTTTCTTTTAGAAGAAAAACCCTACGTGATGTGGGGTCTAAAACCTTCTCTACTCGTTTATTTTATATTGATAAAGAAGTCGCTCCTGGAGAGCCAGTCACTCAAAAAGATCGTTATGAAGTACTTAACTTTAGGTATATTTATGACAAACCCGATATTATTAAACGACTCTTGTATGCTGTTAATCTAGAGTTTGGAAATAACTTTACTAAATTTTCTACCGATGTGCGGTATACTAAATATTTTGACTATAAGAAAAGTTTTGACTTACGTCTCTTTGGCGGTATGTTTCTTACTAATAATTCAGAAGGTGATTATTTTAACTTTGGGCTAAACAGGAGTTCTGATTATTTATTTGAACAAAATCTTTTTGGAAGATCAGAAAGCTCAGGACTTTTTAGTCAACAGTTTATAATTTCTGATGCAGGATTCAAATCTAAATATGCTATTCCACAAACTGCCAACCAGCTTACCTTTTCTATTAATACCAGTGTAAGTATATGGAAATGGCTCGAAGTATATAATGATGCTGCCATGTTAAAAAACCGAGGGCAAACTCCACGTTTTTTTTATGAAAATGGCTTTCGCCTTAATTTTATACCCGATATTTTTGAATTCTATTTTCCTATTTATACCAATCAAGGTTGGGAGTTTAACAAGCCTGCTTATCCCTCAAAAGTTAGATTTGTTATCACTACTAATATCGATCGTATATATAACTTTATACGACGTGGACTCTTGTAAAGACTAGCATTGGTTAAAAATCGTTATTGCTTCCATGGCTGGTTTTACATCATGAACTCGCAATATATGTGTACCATTCATTAAGGCAACAGTATTTGCAACCGTCGTAGCATTTAATGCTTCTTTAGCAGTACAGTCTAATGTTTTATACAACATCGACTTTCTAGAAACTCCAGTTAAAATAGGTGCATTAAGACTTTTAAATAATGATAAGTTTTTTAACAGCTCAAAATTGTGTGCTAACGTCTTTCCAAAACCAAAACCCACATCTAAAATTACATCATTCACTTTTAAAGAACGTAACTTAAATAATTGCTTAGCAAAAAACGAGGTCACTTCTTCAACGACATTATCATAAGCTGGATTGATTTGCATATCTTGAGGTGTCCCTAGCATATGCATCAAAATATAAGGGACTTGTAATTCTGCTACAAGTTCAAACATTGTAGTATCCATTTTCCCTCCAGAAATATCATTTATGATCGCACCTCCTGCTGCTATGGCTTCTCTAGCTACTTTACTTCGAAATGTATCTACAGATATCAGTATTCCTTCAAATTCTTTTACGAGTAACTCAATAATAGGCACTACTCTTGTCAATTCTTCTTCTACCGAAATATGTTTGGCTCCTGGACGGGATGAATACCCTCCAATATCAATAAATGCTGCTCCTTCCTTTAGCATTTTTTCTACCTGTAGTAACACTTCTTTTTCATTACAATATTTTCCTCCGTCAAAAAAAGAATCTGGTGTAATATTTAAAATACCCATTACTTTTGGAGTACTCAAATCTATAAGATTGCCTTTACAATTAATTGTCATTTAACGCACTACTTTATTAATGATATCTGATTTGACAGGAGAAACAAAACTTGCTAGTTTTTTCATCAACCCTTCTACCGTAGCATCTATGACTAATAATTCTTTACTTTGAGGTTTTAAAAAACCTTCTTCAATCATATGGTCTAATTGTTTTATCAACAAATCAAAAAAACCTCCTACATTTAATAACCCCACTGGTTTTTGTTCTATCTGAAGTTGTTGTAAGGTAAGTACTTCAAAAAACTCGTCTAAGGTTCCTATTCCTCCTGGCAAAGCAATATATGCATCTACCATTTTACTCATGGCAACCTTTCTTTCACTCATTGTTTGTGTATCAATAACCTTAGAAATTTCTGTATGAATCACTTCTTCTTTTTTCAACAAATCTGGGATCACACCAATGACTTCTCCTTTTCCTTTTAATACCGCATCTGCTATCGCTCCCATGACCCCTACTTTACCTCCACCATATACTAATGTGATATTGTTAGTAGCCATATAACTTCCTAAGTCACGAGCTGTTATAGCATACATATTTCTGAACCCTACACTTGCCCCGCAAAAAACCGCTATCTTACTTAGCTCCATGTCTTATAAAAATAAATTATTAAGCAAAAATAAAGGAAAACCTATTTCATTTGTTATTTTTACCTTTATTTTTTAGAAATTGAAAATGCATAATACATCAGAGCAGTACGACGCTATTATTAGTGAATGTCGAGGATTATTTATAAAGAAAATGTCAGACTATGGAAGCGCATGGCGAATATTGAGGCTACCGTCTTTAACAGATCAGATTTTTATTAAGGCACAACGTATAAGACAACTTCAAGAAAATAATATTCGAAAAGTTGACGAAGGTGAAAAATCAGAATTCATAGGAATTATAAACTATTCAGTAATGGCATTGATTCAATTGGAACTTGGAGTCGTTGATCAGCCCGATTTAACCACGGAAAAAGCTACGGAATTGTATGATAAAGAAATTAAAACAACCAAAGAATTAATGGAAAATAAAAATCACGATTATGGAGAGGCATGGAGAGACATGCGCATTTCCTCTTTGACGGATTTAATATTGCAAAAATTATTACGAGTTAAACAAATCGAGGATAATAAAGGAAAAACATTAGTTTCGGAAGGAATTGATGCTAATTATCAAGATATGATTAATTATGCTATTTTTGCTTTGATTCATCATTCAGAATCAGAAAGTTAACAACTTAATAACTTAAACACTTACTTATGACGTTAAAATTATCAACCCACATTTCAAGAATATTGGTAGGACTGCTATTTGTTTATTCTGGTTTTGTGAAATTGGTGGATCCCATCGGATCTCAATTTAAGTTTGAGGAGTATTTTAGTGAAGGTGTTTTGAACTTAGAGTTTCTAATCCCCCTAGCGCTCCCTTTTTCAATTTTATTAGTGGTTTTTGAAATTGCCCTTGGCGTAATGCTTTTGGTGGGATTCAAACCAAAATTTACCGTTTGGAGTTTGTTTGGTTTAAATTTGATTTTTCTCTTTTTAACCTGGTACTCTTACACCTACAACAAAGTAACTGACTGTGGTTGCTTTGGCGATGCTATAAAACTTACCCCAAAAGAAACTTTTTACAAAAACGTGATCTTTATGGTCTTAATTGTAATCCTCATCTTGGGAGTTAAACACATTAAACCTTTAATTTCAGACAAAATTGCAAGTATTAGCTCGTTTGCTACTATTGCTATTTCTTTGCTAATCGTCAATCATGTATTAAGTCATTTACCTATCATTGATTTTAGGGCTTATGCTATCGGAACAGACATCGCCGAAGATATGAAGTATAAAGACGACGGAGAGGTACCTCCTATACATGATTTTATGATCGAAACCGATGAAGGTGATCAATTAGAACCCATGTTGTCCAAAGAAAAGGCCATGCTGATTGTTATGTATGATTTGGACAAAACAGACAAAGAAGGTATTGCTCCAGTTGCCAAGGCGGCAAAAAAAGCCAAAGAAAAAGGCTATGAAGTTTATGTCTTAACAGCATCTTACATCGAAGATCTAAATGCTACTCAAAAAGAATTTGACATGCCATATTCTTTCGGGTTTTGTGACGAAACTGCCTTAAAAACAGCCATAAGAGCCAATCCAGGTATTATTACCGTAAAGAAAGGAATTATTAGTGATAAGAGTAATTGGAAAGACGCTGAGGACATTATTTTTTAAATAAAAAATTGTAACTTAGACGGTAACCAATTTTTTTAATCATGAAAATCTTAAAACTTTTTTTTCTATTCCTTCTTGCTGTACTCCTTATCGGAGTCATATACGTTGCTACCTTTTCTGGAGCATACGATGTTTCTAGAAGTAAAATAGTGAAAGCCCCTATTGAACATTCTTTCAATACTGTAAACAACTTAGAGTCTTGGGAAAAATGGGGACCTTGGCATGATGAAGATTCAACAATTGTTGTTTCTTATGGTGACAAAAAAGCTGGAGTTGGTGCCTCTAGTAGTTGGACAAGTAAAGATGGTCCTGGTAGAATGAATACTGTAGCTACAGTACCCAACCAGTCTATCGATCAAGAAATATTTATGGGAGGTGATGATAGTGACCCTGCTGGTATTTATTGGAAATTCGACAAAGTAGACGAAGGAACAAAAATTACATGGGGAATGAAAGCCGAAGAAGCTCCTTTCTTATTCAAATTTTTTGCTGCCATCTCAGGAGGCTGGGAAAAAATGTTTGGTCCTATGCAAGAAAAAGGACTAGACAATCTAGATAAGGTTATTGTCAGTAGTATACCTGCTCCCACATATAGAATTAGTGCTATTGCTAATATTGAATCTGAAGGAAATACTTTCATCGGATTTCCTCATAAAATAAAAATAAATCACGAAGAAATGACCAAATTATTTACGCAAGACATGCCTAAAGCAGGTATTTATGCCGTAAAAAATGGTTTAAAAGAAGGAGATTATGTGCCTGGTGCTGTATATACCAAATATGACGAGGAATCTAATGAAACTGAATTTTATATTGGACTTCTCTTACACAAAAACATAAAACCTGCGGAAGGAATGAAAAGCCTAAAACTTCCTAAAGGAAAAACTTTAATGATTTCTAAATTTGGAAATTATGGTGTAGGTGATGAAGAAGCACATAAAGCACTTGATGCTTATATTAAAACGAATAACTTAGAACAGGGGTTTCCTATTTGGGAATTATTTGTTAATGATCCATCAACGGTTAAACCCGCAGATATTCAAACAGACATCTTCTATCCTGTTAAATAAAATATAGTTATCTTTGATATGACAAAAGCTTGCTGATTGGCAAGCTTTTGTTTTTATTATTTTAGTATTATATGAAACAACTATTTTTTGTTTTTCTTGGAGGTGGGTTAGGCAGTATTCTTAGGTATATCGTAGCAAAATGGTGTAACCACTACATTGTCAATTTCCCTATAGGTACCTTCTTAGTAAATATTGTTGGTAGTTTATTAATTGGTTTTATCTTAGGAATCTCCTCAAAAAGCAATCTTTTTACCCCAAACCAAACACTGTTATTAGCTACTGGATTTTGCGGTGGTTTGACAACCTTTTCAACATTTGCCTATGAAAATTTTTCCTTTTTAAAAATGAGTAATTTTGGTGCATTTGGTTTATATACTACCTTAAGCTTTATCCTTGGTCTGTTGGCTGTTTTCTTAGGTCTTTATCTTTCTCAATTAACGAATTAAGCTCCTGAAACGTTATTTTGTTTCCATTTCTCTAAAAACTTCGGTTGTATGTTAAATAATAACTTATTATAAGACTCAAAACGTAAGGTATCTTCCTTATTTTTTATACTTCTTCACTCCTGCTTTTATCTCGATATCTAGATAATTATCTCTTGGAGGAATAGGGCAAGAATATCGATCACTATAGGCACAATAAGGATTGTATGCTTTATTGAAATCTATTTCAATAGTACCATCATCAAATTCGTCTGTTGTAAATACTTCTACATACCTCCCCCCTTCATAAGAAGTTTTCCCATTGGTTTTATCCAAAAAAGGTAAGAATAAAATGTTTTCATATCCTTGTTTAGTAAACTGAGGTTTAAAAATATCTAATGTTAATTCCTTATTTTGAATGGTAAAAAAAATCTTTCCATATTTTTTATAAGTAACAACTCTATCTGTAGTCGTTGGAAAACTTAACGTAGCACTATCAATTGCTTTCATTAATTTTGCCTTTACTTTATAAGTATTATTGACAGGAAAAAACTCCAATCCTTTAAATTTTTTCAAGTCGTGTTTTGTTAATGGCGACTTCGTAGCATCTTTAAATTCGGCATTTAAATCTCTTTGAAATACTGATTCTTCTTGATGTATTCTTTTATTTGGTGACTTACAAGACACACTTGTAATGATGATTGATATAACAAATAAGTATTTCATAGATTTAGTAAGCATGAATATTTTCCTTTGTGATAAAACACAAATATACAGCATTATGTTCCCATTAAACAGTACCTCATGTAATCTGTGTCAATAACTGTTCACTTAGCACTTAACTGTACTGAAATAAAACATAGAACTCATCTTTACTTTTTCTATTTCCTAAAAAATGGCTGAAATTCGCCCATATTTTGTTACTTTTTTTATTCGTAGCGCTGCTATGACTTTCAAAAAGTGCCTCATCTGGTCAAATTTCAACTCATTTTCGGTTAAAAACAATAAGTCAAGATGAGTTCATAGTAAAAACAACATATTGAATTACAAATTTTCATTTTTCACAAAATCTTCCCTAAAAAATAGATTTTTCTTTTTTTAAGCAATTTTTAATAGAATATCAGAAAAAAAAGTATATTTTTTTTTGATTAGAAATAAAACGTTTATTATATTTGGTTATAAGGGTATTGAATTTGAGAAAAAAAAGGTGCAATAGTTTCTTAAAAAAGAGAGTTTATCAAAATATAAACATATTTTGATTGTTTCTTAACATAATAATCCTTAAATAGCGCTATATTTGACCCCATTTTTATTACACAAAGATATTATTGTATTAAAAATTGAATATTGTAAAAAACCGTATAAGATAATATCTTTTCAATTTAAAAATCAGCACCAAACGTAAATCAGTTAATTGTAAAGGATAGTTTAATTTAAACAAGAAAGGAGTTTTAGTATGAATTCAGAGTTAATTAGTAAAGCAGAGGAGTTTGAAAACAGAAAATTCAAATTTGTTACTACTAGTGACAGAATACTCGCATCTAGAGAAGCAAAGGCATTAATATTAGAAATTAATGAAGTCTATAAAGAAACCAAAGACAGTAATTTAATGGATATCATGAAACGCTTGACAGTTGTAAAACAAAGAATTGACAAACGTCTGAAAGGAAAACCATTAACCGCATAATACAAGAAATTATGTATTAACCAAATAAAGAGCTTAGTTTAAAAACATTATGATGACTCTTTAAAAATAATATTTATTCTTGAAAAAATCTAGGAATATTCCTAGATTTTTTTTTAGCTTTGCGGCATCGGGATGTAGCTTAGTCCGGTTAAAGTGCTGGTCTGGGGGACCAGAGATCGAAGGTTCGAATCCTTTCATCCCGACTTTTACCTGTTTATATCAATTCAAAAAATAGTTGATTTTTAAATTGTATGAAAAGCAGGGAAGCCTTCAGTTATATATCACGGATTTTATTTCATTTCTAATAAGTTCAATTAAACTTCTCTTATCAATCATTATTTCTATACTAGCCTTCATATCAGGACTGTATGATATTTGTTTATTATAACTTGTAATTAAACCTTTAGGTAAGGAAATATAAATATCATATCCTTGATTATTTGGCAACCTCTTTACATTTTCAACGAGCCCACTAACAACCCCATACTCCTTAAATGGGTAATTCTCAACTTTAATATTCACCCGTAATCCTTTGGTTATTTTTCCTAAATTTTTCCAAGGCACAGTTGCTATAGTATAAATTTTATTTTCATCTTCGTTTTTATACAAAGGTATAACTGAGAATACATTTTTGTTACTTAATATATATTCTTGATCACTTCTGATATTTTTTAGTTCCAGAACACCATCTATAGGGCTTTTAATAAGGTATTTTTCACTCCAAAAATTAAGTTGATTTTTAACATCACTCAAAAGGTTCAATAATTCAATTTTGTTTGTGTAAATAAAATCTTTCTTTGAATTTTTAATAGTTTCAATTTCTGCCTTTAATTGAGTAATTCGTAAACGATTATTTTCAATTTCTATTGCCAAATCTTGTGGTTTTCTATTATGTTGTAAAAAACTTATTTTTAAACTTTCTATTTCCTTATCACTAATTACACCTTTTTTATATAATTCTTGATTTCTATAATACCCTAATTTCAATTCTGTGATCTCTTTTTTCATAAAAATCAAGTTTACTTCAAGGTGCTTACCTATCTTTGTTAGAAGATTAATTTGATTTTTTAATGAATTAATTTTTTTTAATGAATTATCATTAATTATATAATAGTTTAAAGCTCTTATTTTTTTATAGAGATTATTATATGATGCAGTAATTTCTCCCATTTCAAAATTAATTAAAGATAATTCATTTATAAGGCTGTCATTTTTCTCGTTAATACTTTTCTTTACCTTATTTAATGCTTTATCTATAAAAGAATAATCTTTATATTTCAGAAGATTGTCCATAACTACTACCACTTGATTTTTTGACAAAGTATCTCCATCTTTTGCTAGAAGGCACTGCACATAACCACTAGACTTAGGGTATAAATTTATAGGAGGTAACTTTGTAGTTATAATAGCACTTCCATTTATTACCTCAGGGTATTTAATAAAAAACACAACCCAACAAAGGACTAAAATTGAGAAAAAAATCACACTTCTTCCTATTCTGAGT
This sequence comes from uncultured Tenacibaculum sp., assembly GCA_947496185.1. Lineage (GTDB taxonomy): Bacteria > Bacteroidota > Bacteroidia > Flavobacteriales > Flavobacteriaceae > Polaribacter. The sequence continues at coordinate 33,506 of CANMCD010000005.1, read as the reverse complement.
AAGTTGTTACGAAAATTATTACTTACTATTAGATTCCTCATATTTCAAAAGTGTATAATTTTGAAAAATAACTACCTTTTTTAAATAGTTCTTTTGGAGTTCCTTTTTCTATAATTTTTCCTTTTTTTATACAAAAAATATAATCTACATAATCAAGATCTTTTATATTGTGTGCAATTGAAATTATAGTTTTATTTTTACAGTATTCATAAATATTTTTAACTATAAGCTTTCTTGTTATATTATCCAAAGCATTGGTAAATTCATCTAGGAATAAATAATTGAAATTTTTATATAACGCTCTAGCAATTATTATTCTTTGCTTTTGCCCTTGACTCAAAGAACTATTTCCTTTCCCTATTTTTGTTTTGAGTTTGTATGGTAATTCATTAACAATATCATCGAGCAAACAAATGTTTAAAATTTTATTAAGCCTCTTAAAATCTATCTTATTGGTAAGGGTAATATTGTACTTGATTGTATCAGAAAAAATATAAGTATCGTGTAAAACTGCACTAAAATTTGAGTATCTTTCTTCGTGAGAGTAAGAATCTATTTTAGACTTACCAAAATACACACCTCCATGAGTAATATCCTCATAATTCATTATTGTATTGATTATTGTAGTTTTTCCACTTCCACTTTCACCAACAATCCCTACTTTAGTTCCATATGGAATATTAATATTTATATTCTCTAGAATAGTGTTTTCATTTTTTGAAATAGTAACATTTTCGAACACCAATGATTCTACAATATTCCTAGAAGACTGAAATTCCCTATTATTCAAAAATGGTTCTTTATATATTTTATCTGTGTAGTCCCCCAATCTTTCAATACTTAGTTTTGTATCTTGAGTACTTTGAATATAATTAACAAAATCTCTAATAGGACCATTTAATTGCCCTAAGATATATTGTACAGCAAGCATTTGTCCCAATGTCATATCTCCTTTGATTACAGAAGTTGAGGTTAATAATATAATAATTGTATCCTTTATTCTATTAATTCCTATTGAGCCTGCTCTTTGAATTTGTGACAACTTAAGAAGTTTGATTCTAATTTTTAAATATTTATATTGAATATTTTTCCACTTTAATATTCTTTCTTTATATAAATTAAAGAGTTTAATATCTTGAACACCGTGAACATTATCAATTAATTCAGATCTACTTAAGGCTGATATTGAAAATCTTTCAGTGTCAAGAGTTGCTCTTTTTTTCATAAAAATCAAAATCCAACTAACAATTAACAATTAACAAAGAGAAACATACATAAACTAAAAAAATAGTTAGATTATAAACAAGAAGTACAATACCAAAAAGTACAAAATTGAAGGCAGAAAGAATAAAAGACAATGATGTATTCGTTAGATGTCTTTCAATTCTGTTATTATCAATTAATCTCTGTAAAAAATCTCCTTCTTTTTTACTTCTAAAAAATGAGATTTTTTTATTAAGGACACTATCTAAATAATCTAGAGATAAACGAAGGTTAATTTCTAGTCCAACATAAGTTACAATCCATGACCTTATAAAATCTACTGAAGAGACACTAATCATCAGTACAATTTGGGCAATTAAAATCAGATAGATAAAATTAAAATCTTTATAGTTAATACCTATATCTATAATTGAGGAAGTTAAATATGGAATAATTAACTGAATTAAAGAAGTAATAAGTATGAGTATTACTACTTGCCAAATTTCCCGTTTATAACCGAAAACTTTTTTGTATAAACCTTTCAAATTTAAGTTTTCATTGTTACCCAAATTGTTAATTTTAGAACTAATTATTTTTTTTGATTTATTTTTCCCTGAAACCTCTAAGAAAATAACTTCATCATTTTCAATAACACATTTTTCTTTTAACTGATCTTCAGTTAAAAAATACTTTCCTCTTGCGGGATCGACAATATGATACTTTCCATTTTTAATCTCATAGCAAATGACATAATGATTTTGATCAACTAACAAAATCATTATGTCATCAATCTTTTTAACTTCATCTATCTTAATTAATTCAATTTTAGAAGTGTAACCTATTTCGTTTAAAGCTTTATTTAAATTATAGACACTCGTACCCTTTTCATTTGTATTACAAAAAGTTCTTAATTCTTCATATGAATAGTCTTTACTATCATTATAGTAATTCTGAATAATTCTTATACATGCTGGGGCACAATCTAGTTTATTAGGTTGCCTTATAAATGAAATTATTTTTTTCATTGGAATTCTCCTTATTTTAAAAACAGTGCAAATGTAATTTCACCTTAAATAGCTTAAATAGAAAAAAGATTCCGAATTTTAAATCTTTTTTCTTATGTAATTAATATTTGGTTTTGTGAATTTTACAGGATAAACTTCGTACCATTTTCTTAGTGTATCCTCTCCAAGTAAATCATATACGATACCGTATTGTATTTCATTTTTTACATAAACCTCTTTAGCTAAGGATTCTTTATCTTCAACAACTCTTTTCTTTATACTTTCCTTTTCCCCTTTTGTTGTAGGAGCATGGTGCAAATAACACCCAAAATACTTTTCACAAAACTTAGTGTAATCAAATGTAAATAAAATGAATGTATGCCACATTTCATCAATCATCAACATTGAAGTATCAATAAATATTTCTGGCCTAACATCCTTATCTTTATAGTCTTCTCTTACCTTAGCACATAACCAAAGCCATTTCTTTGTTTGATCGAAAAGGTCTTCAGCTAATTCAAACGATACCTCAAAACTTTCTTGGAATTTATAGATGATATTATCATTTTTATACTCTAATACTTCCTCTAAAGAGGATATTTTCTTAAGACTTTCTGCTGTTGTATTCAAAATATTTTTTTTCATTAATATACTCGATTTATTCAGATTATCACCTTGAGTCTTCAAGGTGATAATCATTAAATTAAAGAATGAGAGTTTTCTTAACCATCAACTGTTTTACATCCTCCCCAGTCATCATTTTCACCACCTTTACAACAATTACAGTAAACACAATGGTTTTCACAACCTAAACAACTGTTACATATAGTCGCCCCAATCACTTGACAAGCAGTCCCTCCTTCAAGCTTCTTTGCTAATAGCTCTTTAATAAGAGCTTCTTTTTTTGTCATTTCCATATATATTTTTAGAAATTTTATTAATTAATGCCTACTCTTTTTAAGTTTTTCAGCTTCCACTTATTGTATACAATTCTTTAAATACCTAGATAATCGCAATTGCATTTCTTTGAGTAATAATATTGATAAGAATCACAAAGCTCTTTAAGATCTAAAACAGCTCCATTGAATTTCGTTACTAATATTTTTTTATTAATTCCTTAGCTCAAAAAATTAATTATTATTTCCCCCTTTTAAAGGTTTCCAATTTTATTTTCTCTTGATAAAACACATTCACCAATAAAAAACTTGTTCTAATTATAAATAAATATGTATTAATTTTTTATGGCAATCATAAAACTTAGTTAGAAATATTTTTTCATTCAAAAAGCAATTCAATTACCTTAACTATTTCTTATCTAATAACTCCGATTAATGGGTCAGTATCTATTAGATATTTATTGAAATATTGACTAACTTCATAACCTCTCATTCCTATTTCTTTTAAATTCATAGAACTTATCGCTTCTTCTATCTTAAAAGATAGATTATAGATATTTTTAGGGTCTTTTATTATTAATGAGTTTATCCCATCTAACAAATGCTTTTTGATTGACGAATTCTTAATAGACTCTTCTGAAACACATAAACATGTTCCTACTGATAAGACTTCAAATGGAATAGAAACGTTGTGGAACCCTATTGGGAAATCTCTTTCTAGGCACAAAACAATATCACAAAGCTTTACAAACTTTGGAATATTTAGATATGGAATAGGAGGAAGAATCCATATTTTATCCAATATTTCCGTATGAGTAAATACAAATTTCAAAAAGGCTTTCGCTACTCTACCAAAACTTGGCATTATATAAACAAATTGAAAATCGACATTTTTTTGAGTCAATTGTTGTAAAGCCTTTACCACATCCCAACTACCTTTAGTTTCACCGCACTTTCCATACATACCAATAACAAGCAAATCAGTATTTAACTTTTTATCATTAAGCTTTATAAGCTTCTCATTATAAGGCTCATAAAAGGTAGATTCTTTGTATCTTTCTAAAGACAGTCTTAAAATTTTATTGAAATTAATCTTTTCTACATTTGGATTGAAAACGCTAGCTATTTTTCTCTTTCCCTTTGGGAAAACTAATTTACTTTCTATTTCTTTTCCAAACTTTTCAACGAGAACATTATATGTTAAATCTCTTGATATAATATAGGTCGCATTATCAATCATCCATTTATATGAATGAAAAAGATTTTCATTTTTAGAGAGTCTTCCTAAGTCACTACCTGCGTTATTAATTATAACGGGAATATTAAAATAATTCCCCAACATAGAAGAAACAAAGCCGTTTGGTTGATAGTACCATCCAAAAATTAAGTTTATTTTGTTATTTTTAATTATCTCAATTCCTTTTCCAAATAATCTTTCTGCGTAAATTGGTGAATTAGGTATATGAGTAATTCTATTCTTTGAGTCTAATTTATGAATAGTTAGATTTTTATTGGAATAACCTTCTGATACAAATCCTAGAACTTCCTGATAATCATCATTATCATAAATCTGTTTAAATCCATCTTCACTTTCAAAAGAATTTGTTAATAAATGAACCTTAAAACCATTTTTAATTAAATCTTTAACAAATAATATTGTAGCTGACGAAACTCCACCTTCAACAGGAAAAAATTTACAGATTAGCAATAAGTTTTTCATATTCTTTTCCATTTTCAAAAATTATATATTTTTAAGTTTCTTAGCAAACCAATTAGTAAGTAACTCCCTAAGTTCCTTTTTTTTAGAGCGAAATGAATGCCCAGTATCAAATTTCACAATCTCAAAGTCATAGTCAAATTTATTCAGTTTTTCCACAATCATATCTGCTTGACTTGGATTAACTCTCTGATCCCGAACACCACAGAGAATTAACATCTTAGTTTTTTTATTCAACTTCTCTGCCCAATAAAGAACAGAGCGTTTTTTTAATTCTTCATCTCTATTTTTCCAATAATTTGGTATATACTTTGAAAGAATTTTTTCCTCTATTATAGGTCTTGATGATACAACATCATAGAGATTAGATGGAGAATTACTGATAACTGCTGTTTTTATTTTATCTGTTTTTGCTAAAGCTAAATATGTCATAATACCTCCTCTTGACCATCCAAACATACCAATACGATTAATATCTACTTTTTCTACCTCTTTAAGTGTTTCAATTAAATATAAAACATCGTTTATATCCTTACCTCCATATTCATCATTCTCACGGTAATTACTTGCTATAACAACATATCCTTTAGAAGCTATTTCTGATACTGATAAAGCTGCCATTCTTTGGGCTGATAATTTTCCAAAAGATCGATTCCCTCCTCTATTAAAAATAATAACAGGATATTTACCTCTTTTTTTAGGCTCGATAAGAAATCCTTTAACTATTAGCTCATCGCTTTTATAAGTAATATTATATAAGTTTATCTTATAGAGATATTTATACTCATTTCTTAATGAATCACCATCAAATCGAAACAAGTCATCTCCCAGATTTAAAGTTGAAATTTCTACTAATTCCTTTGACAATAACTTCCCGTTTTGGGAGACTACAATAAAAATATTAATACAAAAACAGATTGAAAGTAAAATTTTCTGTAAACTCATAATTAGTGTAATATTTTTATTTAATCAAATTTTCTACTGATAAGCGAATATGCTTCAAATGCCTTTTAATATCTTTAAATGATTTTCTTCCATGCATAAAATAGTGATTGTCAAAAATGAGTAAATCTCCTTTCCTCCATTTATGAAAGCTATACGCCTTTTTTTGAGACATAATAATTTCATTCAATTGCTGAAGTTTTTCTCTACTAGGATCATCCTTTACAGAATAACCATGCCTATGTTCTGATTTAAAACCTATTGTTGTATATACCAAAATATCATTACTAAACAATGGGTGCTTTCGAATTATTGTATCTCTATTTAAAGTCTTACTCCTTGGAGAGAGAATCTCATATTTTTTATGTTTAAAATATTCTATCTGCCCAGAATCCATAGATTTGATTACCTTTGAAGTATCTATCAAATAAAACTCCCCACCATGATCACTAGACTCAATACAATAAAGGCAAATCCATGTAGGAATATCACTCTCATGACAACACTCGGTATGAGGAGATACACTTGAATTTGTAAAGCCTCTTAAAAATTTATTATCATTACATCTTACATCTATTATTGGAAAGTTTAAGTTATATATTGTTCCTATTTCTTTTAGAAAGAAAATCAACTCATCATTAGCAATAGGTCTTTCAATATTAGAAAGAAAATATTTATTTTGTTCTAAAGTTTTTTGGACATAAGTCACTTTTTCCAAAAGCTTACCTAGACTATTAATTGTTCTTATACTATAGCTCACTTTTCTCATAATAACCCTTTATCATTAAATGTTATTAGAAAGTCAAAACTATCAAAACAAATTTCTAGAATTAATACAGAAGCTATACAAAAATTAAAAGATGACATAACAATACTTTTTCGATATTTAGTTTTTTTTCAAATATAATCTTATTTTAAAATAAAAAAAACAATATTCATTATAATTTTTCTTTAATATTACAAATACTACAAAACACTACTATGATACACCCTATTGTTAGGACAGTTTTAAGTTAAATATTAATTTTTAAGAAGCTATACTTTTCATATAAAACATTTGGCCTGGGGTTATTTTACCTATTTGAGTATGTCTTCTTTTAGTGTTATAAAATTCAATATATTCCTTTACTTTTTGATATAGATCAAATCCACCATTAGGAGGGTTCAAATATATCTTTTCATATTTTAGGGATCTCCAAAACCTTTCTATATAGATGTTATCTAAAGCCCTACCTTTTCCATCCTTAGATATGCTTATATTATTTTTCTTTAAAATATCGATATAAATATCACTAGTATATTGTGATCCTTGATCAGAGTTATGTATTTGTGGGGTTCCAAATTGTTCGATGGTGTCTTTTAATAGTTCTACACACCATTGGGCATTCATTGAATTAGAGATACTCCAATTTAATATTTTTCTGCTATAAACATTATAATAGCCGCCATATACATAAAACCTCTAAACATTGGAATATAGGTGATGTCTGTTTACCAAACTTGATTGGGTAGTCCACTTAGCTGAGCTCCTATTTATTGATGGTGTAGAGTTAATTACACAATTAAAAAACAATATGAAAAACGCTCTAATGACTATCTCTGATAAGATATTACTAAGAAAAAAATCAGTTATAGAAACGGTAAATGACGAGTTAAAAAACATATGTCAAATAGAACATTCTAGACATCGTTCTTTTAATAACTTCTTAGGAAATATAATAGCTGGTTTAATTGCTTACAGTTTTTTTCCTAAAAAGCCGTCAATCAAATTTGAAACTCTTAAATCTAATCAAATTACTCTTTTTTAAGAATCGAACTCAGATTAATAGGGTTTTTAATAGTTGTTTTAGGCTTAGCATAAATGGTTCTCAATCCCATTAACTTATACAACCTTCTAACTCTTTTTATATTAACACAATACCCCAAATCATAATTGAGATAATTGGTCATTCCTTCAATACCATAGTAAGGATGTTTCACAAAACATTTACCTACCCCCCTCATTATATGTAAATTAAAAGAACTTTCTTCCTTAGACTTATAATATAACCCTGAACGATGAATCCCTAAAATAGTACATAGTTGAGAAAGGCTTAGTCTTGGATGAAATTTAACCACCTATTGCCTTTTTTGAGTGATACTCATTTGTCCAAGACTTTTCTTAAAAAATCATTCTCTACTTGTAATTGACCTATCTTATTATAAAGTTGGCTTTTCTCTTTGTCCTCAGTATCCTTTTTTGATGTCGAATCAAAAGCTTTTGATGAATTTTCTATGAACTCACGTTTCCATGTAGAAATTTGAGTTGGATGAACTTCATATTTTGATGCAATCTCTTAGAAGGTTAAACGTTCTTTTATTGCTTCTAAAGCAACCTTATCTTTAAAAGATGAACTAAATTTTCTTCTAGATCTCCTCATAATTAGAGTGTTAAATTCACAATTTAATATACTGTCTTAAAAATCGGGAGTACTATATTTTCTTTAGAATTTCATTTACTTAAAAGATGAACATAAAAATACACTTTCTCAAGTAGATTTTTAAAATTTTCAAACTCTTTTATATTCAATAAATGGAAGAGGTTAAATTTATCTCTTAACCCAAAACAACGAACATACAAACAGTTAAAAACAAACCCAGACGATTTAACTTATTTTACTTAACTTTGGAGTATTGAAAGCTAAAAAAGTCGTTTTGCCTATCGAAAAAATAAAAGCGTCAAGTATTGATTTTTAAAGAGAATGAGAGTTTTATTCACTTCGTTCATTCGGTTTGAATGCATTCCTTTGACGTGTTATTTTACAGAGAGAAAACACGTAATATCTATACGAATTTCAATATTCTTACTTAAAACAATAAAATAAACGTAGTTTCTTGATTAGGTATTGAATTTACTTTTAAATTACCTCCGTGTAAATGCATAATATGTTTTGAAAGACTCAGACCAATACCTGTTCCTCCATTTTTAGTTGTAAAAAAAGGAATAAAAATTTCATCTATGATATCTAATGCTATTCCTGAACCATTATCAGTAATTTTTATAAAAGGTACTTCTTGATTTGTTTTTCCTGCTTCTAGTATCACCTTTCCTCCCTCAATATCATTAAGTGCATCAAGCGCATTCTTAACCAAATTTATTAATACTTGTGAAATTTGTTTTTCATCCGCAAAAATTTTAAGCTCAGGAGTTATTTTATCCCTATCAAAAATAATTGCTGTATTACTTTCTTCTTTTTGCATTAACACTACTGTTTTTTCCAATAGTTCTTCAACATTCACAAAAGTTTTGTTTGGCTTTGGAATACTAAAGAAACTTCGATAGGACTCAACAAACTTCATTAAGTTAACACTTTGCTCTCCGATTATCTCTAAACCTCTAACCGTATTTTCAACCTTTGTTGTATCTAGGTTCTCTAATGATATATTTTCAGAAGTTTTGTAGTATTTCAATATTGATTGAGAAATTGAGGTAATTGGAGTTATCGTATTCATGATCTCATGAGTAAGTACTCTAAAAAGGCGTGTCCAAGAATCTACCTCTTTCTTTCCTAGTTCACTGTCTATATCTTGGGCTACTACTAAAAACAATACTTGCTCATGCAACCTTATGCTTGTCGCTTTTATGGCTATTTCTTTTTTTTCTCTTTCATTTGTTAATTGAATTAACTTGGTCTTGTGCAATTCTGGATTTTTAAGCACTTCGTATAATTGCTCATCTACCTGTAGCAATTGCTTGATATTATTTAAAGGTTTATAATCTAATAATTCTTCAATTTTAGGGTTGGCAAATAAAATATGCCCTTTAGTATTAAAGGTCATAATACCAATATTAACTTGTTTTATTATCTCTTGATAATACCTTTCTTTAGATTGGCTTCCTAGATGGGCTTTTTGAACAATTTCATTAAGAATATTTAAACTCTTATTCAGGTCTCTCACCGATTTTATATTGACATTCTCGGGAAATTTCAAAGAAAAATCTTCACTTTTAACCGATAAAAAAAAACGAGCTAACTTTTGATTCGTTGCATTATTAATATAAACAAGTGACATAGCAGCAAGTATAATTACTACAAAAAATACTCCTGAAATCATATATTCTTTTCCCAACAGATAATACGCAAACCCCACAGCACTTAATACAATAATAGATACACGTATGAATGTTTGTCGATAATAATTATTATTGATCATTATTTATTTTTTTCACTTTATTGTATAGTGTTTGTCTTGATATTCCCAATTGTTCGGCAGCAGCACTAAAATTACCATTACACTTTTTTAACACGTTAGAAATCATAATTGATTCCATCTCTCCCAAGGTTTTCGAACCAATATCTTGGGATATCGCTGGTTTTGCATTAAGAATAAAATCTTCGGACATCAATTCAGTACCTTCAGATATTATTACAGTCCGCTCCATGACATGTTTTAGCTCTCGAATATTACCTGGCCAATGATAGGCTAAAAGTTTTTTCTGGGCCTCTTCGCTTATTTTTAAATCAGTCTTATTATACTTCTCTCTAAATTTTTCCAAATAATGATTTGCCAGTAAAATAATATCATTACCTCGTTGACATAAAGGAGGAGATTCTATTGCAATGGTATTGATTCGATAGAGTAAATCTTCCCTAAACAAGCCTTGATGCACCGAAGATTCTAAATCACTATTCGTTGCACAAATAAGGCGTATATCAACTTTAATGGGTTTATTAGACCCTACTCTCACGATTGTCTTTTGTTGAATTGCTGAGAGCAGCTTTACCTGTAATTGTAAAGACAGGTTTCCTATCTCGTCTAGAAATAACGTTCCGCCATTAGCTGCTTCAAACTTCCCTATTCTGTTTTCTTTCGCATCAGTAAATGCTCCTTTTTGATGCCCGAAAAGCTCACTCTCAAACAAGGATTCGGACAAGGCTCCTACATCTACACTAATGAAAACTTCATTGGATCGTTCTGAATTTTTATGTATCTCTTTTGCAACCAATTCTTTTCCTGTTCCATTCTCTCCTGTAATTAATATATTTACGTCTGTCTTAGCTATTTTATAAATTAATTTAAGCATCGACTGAAGTACTGGAGATTTTCCGATGATAACATTACTTTTTTTATCAAGAGTAGTCTTTAAAGCACCTTCTTTTTCTTCTTGTTGATTTTCTTTTTTTCGAGATCGGTGCAATGAATATGCTAGTTTGATTGTCGAAAGTAATTTATCATTATTCCAAGGTTTTATAACAAAGTCTGTAGCACCTTCTTTCAGTGCCTTTACAGCCAAATCTATCGTTCCATAGGCAGTCATCATAATTACCGCTATATCAGGTACTCTTTTCTTTATCTCCCGAAGCCAATAAATACCTTCATTACCTGAATTTATACTGGCGGTAAAATTCATATCTAACAACACTACATCGAATTCTTTTAAAGTAGGTAAAGAAGTAATAAGATTAGGATCAGATAATGTGTGTACGTGTTTATATTCACATTTCAACAATATATCTAGTGCACTTAACACACTCTTATTATCGTCAATAATCAAAATTTTAGCTTTCAACATAGAATGGTATTGTATAAAAGAATTTATCCGTATCTTTTCCCTCTCAAAGATAGTATTTGAGGGGCAAATCGCATAGAGCGTGTCAATTTTTTTTACACACTTTGTAAAATTTTTTGACACTGTATAAAAAGAAAACAACTACCATTTCTCTCAAACACCTATTTATCATACAATTACTTTTTTGGCACGACTATAGAATAGTTTTTAGCACAACTTATAAAATTATCATGAATCAAAAAGTTTCGATTTTTACTATACTATACTTGGCCTTTAGCTCCCTAATGTTTGGTCAAAAAAAGTGGTCGCTAGATGAATGCATAGCTTTTGCTTTAAAAAACAACCTAGTCATTAGTAATAACCAATACACAGAAAACGCAAACAAAGAATCTCACCGTCAATCAATTCGAAGTTTACTACCTAATTTAAATGCTAATAACTTCTATAATAAATCTTTTGGTAGATCGATCGACCCCAATACGAATACTATTTCTAATAACAGTAACTTCTCTAACAATTATTGGCTTGAATTAGGTTTAGATTTGTTTCAAGGATTCAAAAAAATAAACACGATTAAAGCAACCAAATTAGCCTATCTAGCTTCTCAAGAAGACACAAAGCAAGAAAAATATTTGTTAGGTTTTAGAGTAATGAATGCCTACTACGACATTCTGTATTTTCAAGAAGCTTTAGAAATTTCTAAACAACAAGTTTCTATCTCTGAATTGAACTACAAAACAATTGATAAAAAAATAAATTTGGGAGTTAGTGCTAAATCTGATCTTTACGAAGCAGAATCTATACTTTTTACCGATAAATTGCAAACAACAAAAAACGAAAATGATTTAATGGCTGCCAAATTAAAATTAATTCAAGAGATGAACCTTGAAGGGAGCACTGATATCAATATCCAATCCAATACTTTAGAACAATATTCTGAAAAAAACACTTCAAATTTTCAAGTAGATTCTATTTATAGAAAGGCAATTAATTTCTTACCTATTATTGCATCTAACGAATTAAAAGTCAAAGAAGCAAAAACCCAAATAAAAGTATCTCGAGGAGATTATTATCCAATTTTAAGATTTGGATATTCAGTTGGTTCCCGTTATTTAGAAACAAATAGAGATACGTCTGGTAATACCATTGGTTTTACTGAACAGTTTGATCAAAATTTGTATAAATCCATAACTCTTTCACTAAACATTCCCATCTTTAATGGTGGAATTAAACGTTCTGAAGTTCGACAAAAGAAAATTGCTTTATTACGAGCTGAAAACACCTTAAAAACACAAAAGCAAGAAGTGTTAAAAACGATACAAGATCTTGTCTTAAAACAATATTCTCTAACTAACGAATATTCTCAAAGTAAATTAAAAGTAGCATCACAAGAATTAGCTTTTACCACTGCGCAAAAAAAATATGATCGAGGAATTATAAATGCATACGAATTGTTTACAGCAAAAAACTTATTTGCTACTGCAAAAAATGAGAACTTACAGATAAAGTTATCTCTTCTTTTAAACAAAAAAACACTCGATTTTTATAAAGGAATGCCAATCTTAAAAATACAATAATTCAAATCATGGACGTAAAAATTCAAAGTAAAAAAAGATTTCAAAACAAACATATAGGCTATGCTCTTTTAGGAGTATTTCTACTCTTTATTGGATGGAAAATAATATATGGAAACTCTTCTACTTCTTTACAAACAGAAATAGATAGAATCGCTATAAAAGAAGTAACACAAGGCAAGTTTGATGATTATATTACCATCAACGGTAATGTTGCTCCAATATCAACCATTTATATGGATGCTTATGTTGGAGGACGCGTAACCGAAAAGTTGATTGAAGAGGGCGCCACAGTTAAAAAAGGAGATATCATACTAAAGCTCGAAAACCCAAGTCTCTATGAACAAATTATGGCTAGTGAAAGTAATTTGGCATTAAAACAAAATGATTTACGTTCTACAAAATTAACATTTGAATCTAGACAAGTAAAAGGACAAAAATCATTGGCTACTGCATCTCATGAATTAGAAAGAAATAGACGCAAATTTGAACAAGATAGAGAATTATATAAAGAAGAACTTATCTCTAAAGAAACCTATATTCGTTCTAAAGAGGATTATGAGCTTTCAAAAAAACAACATAGTATCATAAAACTACAAACACAACAAGACGAAAAACTGAGAAAAACATCTTTATCGGTATTGGATACGGATCTTAAAAGAATGCAACAAACGCTTTCAATGATCTATGAACGTATTGATCAATTGAATGTACGTGCACCCGCAGACGGGCAATTAGGTTTTTTAGATGCTGAAATAGGGCAAAATATAGCACAAGGTGAGCGCATCGGCCAGATTAATATTCTTACCAATTATAAGGTTGAAGCGACAATAGACGAACATTATATTGATCGAATTAAAAGAGGCTTAACCGCTACACTCGAAAGGAATGGTAAAGTATATGAATTACGTTTAAGAAAAGTGTACCCTGAAGTACGTAGTGGAAATTTTAAAGTAGATCTCGTTTTTGTAGGTGAAAAACCTGAAACCATCCGTACTGGTCAGAGTTTTAATATTAAATTAAAACTTGGAGAGTCTTCAAAATCATTACTATTGCCAAAAGGAAGTTTTTTTCAAAGTACAGGAGGGCAATGGGTTTTCTTAGTTAACTCTGAAAAAAACGAAGCGATAAAAGCGCCTGTTCGCCTAGGCAAACAAAATTCTCAATACTATGAGGTTCTCGAAGGACTTAACGCTGGTGATAAAGTAATCACTTCGAGTTATAGCAGTTTTGAGAGTGTAGAAAAATTAATTTTAAAATAAACCAAAAATGATACAAATAACTAATCTCAAAAAAAGTTTTAGAACCGAAGAAATAGAAACATATGCTTTAAACGGGGTTAATTTTAACCTCAACGAAGGAGAATTTGTGGCAATTATGGGGCCCTCTGGATGTGGTAAATCTACATTACTTAATATTTTAGGAATGTTAGACAACCCAAATGAAGGAAGCTATCTTTTTGCAGGACAAGAAGTAGCTAATTTAAACGAACGACAAAGAACAGGGTTACGAAAAGGAAATTTAGGCTTTGTTTTTCAAAGCTTCAATCTTATCGATGAATTGTCTGTTTTTGAAAATGTAGAACTTCCTCTCATTTACTTAAATTATAATAAATCACAACGTGAAGAAATGGTGCTTAAGGTGTTGGAAAGGATGAAAATTTCACATCGAAGCAAACACTATCCCACTCAGTTATCAGGTGGACAACAACAACGTGTAGCTATAGCGAGAGCTGTTGTAACAAACCCTAAATTAATCTTAGCTGATGAGCCAACGGGAAACCTAGACTCTAAAAATGGTTTAGAAGTAATGAATTTACTAACAGAATTGAACCAAGAAGGGACTACAATAGTAATGGTTACACACTCAAATAGGGATGCACAATATGCACATAAAGTTATTAATTTATTTGATGGAGAAATTGTTACTGAAGTTAAGAATCCTGAAATGAAAGTAAAAACAGCATCTAAAACACAGTAGTTATGTTATATAATGATTTAAAAATCTTTTTTAGAACTATCAAAAAACACAAGAGAATATTTCTTATTAATTTGATTGGACTTTCTACTGGGTTGGCGTGTACGTTGTTAATCACCCTTTGGGTTTTTCATGAATTAGGATATGATAAATTCCATGAAAATGAACAAGAACTTTATCAGGTTTGGAACCAAATTGAAGGGCCTGACGGGATAAAAGTCCATAGTTGGACTCCTGATTTACTAGCAGAAACATTGCAAGATAAATTCCCTGAAGTTCGATATGGTGTAGCACAAACATTGCCAGAATGGTTTCTGCAAATACCTTTATTTGTAAATAACCAAACCATAAAAGCTGCTGGAATCTTTGGTTCAAAGAATTATTTTGAAGTTTTTTCATATGAGTTAACACAAGGAAATAAAACACAAGTCTTAGAAGACGTCAATGCAATTGTTATATCTGAATCTTTGGCCAATCGTTTGTTTGGAACGACCAACAATATCATAGGAAAAATAATCGATTGTGATATTATGGGGGTCAAAGAAAAACACCAAGTTACCGGTATTTTTAAAGACATTCCAAAAAACTCTTCCACTCAGTTTGATTTTATTTTACCATTCAAATCTTGGATTAAACGATCAAAAATCATTGGAAGACCAATTAGCTGGGTTAGCAACAACCCTTCAACATATATTGTACTAAACAAGGGGACTAATGTAAAAGAATTTGCAGCGAAAGTAAAAGGTTTTTCAAAAACACAAAGTGACAAAGTCGAGGCAGATCTAATATTGACTAAGTATTCTTCTAACTATTTATATGGAAATTTTGAAAATGGAAAGCAAGTAAAAGGACGAATGAATTATGTCTATTTATTTTCTGCTATTGCTTTTTTTATTCTATTAATCGCATGTATTAATTACATGAATCTTTCAACTGCTAACGCAACAAGAAGATTGAAAGAAATAGGCATTAAAAAGTCCTTAGGCTCTCAAAGAGGATCATTAATTAAGCAATTTTTTGGAGAATCTATATTTTCTGCTTTTATAGCACTTATTATTGGGCTGATTATAATTTCAGCAATTATTCCTGAGTTTAATCAAATTACAGGAAAAGACCTTACGTTAAACTTTGACTCGACCACGATCATCATTATCATTTTGACGATCATTTTTACAGGGCTTTTAGCAGGAAGTTATCCAGCTTTATACCTTTCAAAATTTAATCCTGTAACAATTTTAAGGGGGCAAATGAAAAACTCTATAAGTGAGTTATGGGTTCGAAAAGGACTCGTTATTTTCCAATTTACCTTATCAATCATATTGATAGTTGCTGTATTGGTTGTCTCACAACAGATTGACTTTATACAATCAAAAGATTTAGGAATGGATAAGAATAACGTTGTCTATTTTCAAAAAGAAGGTGGACTTCAAATAAATTCTGAATCTTTTATTGAAGAGTTAAAGTCAACTTCAGGTGTAGTAAATGCTGCTATTACCAGTCAAAATATTATCGGTACGCAACTCAATACTACTGGAGGGATTCTTTGGTCTGGAAATGAAAGTGATGCCAATATGGTTTTTCATAATGTTAATGTGGGACATGATTTTATTGAAACCATGGGAATCAAATTACAAGAAGGACGTTCTTTTTCTAAAGATTTTTCTACTGATAATACAGCCATTATTTTTAACGAAACCGCCATTAAAGCTATGGGCATAGAAAACCCTATTGGAAAAACTGTCCAATATGGCGGACAACAGCTTAAGATTATTGGGGTACTCAAAGATTTTCATTTTCAATCTTTACAACAAAAAGTAAAACCTATGTTCCTTATGTTGAATACTAACCCTCAAATCTCTGAAATTCTTGTAAGAATTGAGTCTGGTAGAGAAAGAGAAGTATTAAGTAGTTTAGAAAAAGTATATCAACGATTTAACCCTGGATATCTATTTGAATATACATTTTTGGATAAAAGCTTTCAAGAACAATATATTTCTGAACAACGTGTAGGAACTCTTTCAAAATATTTTGCCTTGTTAGCGATTATAATTTCTTGTTTAGGACTGTTTGGACTTGCTACATTTACAGCAGAAAGACGTAGAAAAGAAATTAGTATTAGAAAAGTTTTAGGGCAAAGTACAACGAATATTGTTCTTATGCTTACAAATGATTTTGCAAAACTAGTTATTGTATCTATTGTAATTGCACTTCCTGTAGCATATCTACTGACTAATAATTGGCTTTCTACTTTCGCATATAGAATTCCATTAAAGCTTATCTACTTCTTTAGTGCTGGAATTATTGCGTTATTGGTTGCTTTACTTACGGTTAGTATCCAGTCGATCAGTGTAGCTAATAGTAATCCCATAAAGGCTTTAAAAGAATAATAATATTCTTTCTCATTAGAATTTACAATGGGTATCTTATTAAAAACCCCCTATTGAGTATGTACTCAATAGGGGGTTTTTAATATCCTCTAAAAAATGAAATCTGTATTATTTAATTAAATACGCTTATATTTTTAGTCTTTAATTCTTTTTTGATGGTATTTATTACCTCTTCTTTTTTTTCATTTAAAAAAAAGTGTCCTCCATCAAATTCAAAAACAGTAAACTGTTTATCTGTCAACTCACTCCATCCCTCTTCCCCTGACAAATCATCTGATAGCCCTAAAAAAATAGACAAATCAACCTGAAGCTTGTCTTTTCCCTTACCATACGGATACGTTTCTACCAGTTTAAAATCATCTTTAAGAATTGGTAAAAATAATTCTGCAAGGTCTGGATACTCAAAAATTTCTTTGGGAGTTCCTCCTAAATTCAATACTTCCTCTCTAAACTCATCCATTGGCAACATGCTATATTTCATTCTTTCTTTATAAATATTAGGAGCAGTAGTCCCTGAAATAAATACTTGCTTTGGAAGAGGGAGTTGTTCTTTTTGGATTTTTCGTGTCAATTCGTATGCTAACAAACCTCCCATACTATGACCAAATAACGCATAGTCATCTTGTTCTATTTCTTGACGAAGAATACTCAAAATGTTTTCTATTGCTTCTTCAATATCATTATATGTAGGATCGTTTATTCTTCTTCCCCTGCCCGCCAATTCAACTGCTTTTATAGTAATAGCAGGTTCAAAATAGGATTTCCATTGACTGTATATGGCAGAAGAACCTCCTGCATAGGGTAAACAAAATAATTTCATTATAACTACTGTACGTTTTTTTCTTAGACTTATAATTTAATTTGTTGTTGCCTCTCTGATTAAAGCATTGCATAAAACATCCATTGTGTCAATTATTGTTAAATGTGAATATTCTAAAGCTATATATTCTTTTAATAATGAAAATTCAGTACATCCAATCAATATAACTTCTATGCTATTTTCTTCAAAAAACTTCATTGTATGACCTAATAGCTCTAATACCCCATCCTTAACAACCTCATTACTTGATTTTAAACCAAATTCAACATCATAAATCATCCTATGAATAAAATTGTTTTGAAAATCATATCTGGGAGATATCACTTCAAAATTATTTTCTAGATGACTTAAATACACTTGAGATGTATACACACCATTACTTCCCAATATTCCTATTTTAGTCTTTGGAGCAAGGGTATGAATACAATATTTTTTGGTTTCTTCAACTATACTTAACAGTTTGACCGAGGCCTCTTGATTAATTCCTGATTTTATTACATCAAAAATTAAAGGAGAGTGTGCCGTATTACATGCAATACCAAAAACAGAAGCCCCAAGAGAAATTAAAGCGTTTATTTCGTTGAGAATCTCATACCCTGGATTTTCATCTATTTCCTTTTCTAAAAACGCTGATCGATCGACTATTTTTGAAGGAAATGAGGCATGTATTACAGAGAGGTGGCATTGATCTTTTGTTACATTATTTTTTAAAATTAATCTTTTATGCAATTCAATACCAGCCATAGGCCCCATACCACCTATTATTCCTATTGTTTTGATTACGTTCAATATAAAAGTTTATTAATTACAATTAATTTGATTAAGCACTCATTGATACTAAAACCAACCTTTCCCCTTTGAAAGAATTTCTTCCGTGACAAACAAGTTCGTTGTCAACTACTAATAATTCTCCTTTGTTCCAAACAGGATATGTTGTTACTTTTTCGATAGTTTCCATAATTTCTTCCACCATCGATGTAGGGATTTCAGAACCATCACCAAACGTTACGTACATAGGAAACTCTTCAGGGGATTCGCAAATTAAGTTAAGTGTCTCAAAAATATCTTCTCCTAGGTGGGCAGGGTGAAATTGATCAATTTGATTAAACCAAACTTTTTCTCCTGTTATATGATGATTGATGATTCCTTTTGAATTTTGATACAACCTAAGATTGTCTCCATACCATTGAAATCTGATATTGTTTTCCTTACAATAATTTTCTACGATGGATTTATCATTCGTTTCAAAAGTATCATGCCAAGAGGGGCCAACCCCCATTCCTCCGTGTAAGTTTCTAATATACACAATTTTTTTCTTTTCAATACTTTCTACAATCGACGGATTCATTTCTTTTAAAATTAAACGACCATCTACTAATGTAGTTTCTCCTCCTTCTTCAGCAGGATGGATGCATGAAAAGAATAGTTTTTTGGGCCATTTAGATGAATATGATAATTCATTGTGCATTGTTATTTTTTGCTCACTATCATATTCCGTTGACGTATATACTTTTCCTTCTAATTTGGTTCTAGGCGAATTACCATCAATGTAATCTAAAAAATCCTTTGAGATTCCATTTGTTATTTGGTCAAATGTTTGTGTTGAGTCAATAGCAAGCCCACTAAATTTTATACTTCCAACTTTAGTAAGTAATTCATCAAAATTACTTTCTTTATAATATTTTATAAATTCTTGAATCGAATAGTTTGGTAATTTAATTTTTACGGGAAACTCTTTTATTTCATCGTTAGTATTATACTGCATAATTATTTAGTTATATTGACTTTTATTTTTTATTTCCAAATTCTTTCAACAAAGCGTCATACGTTTGTTTATCATACTCCTCTAACCATTTTGTAAATTGTACGAAGGCCTCCTGATTAAACTGATTATTCTTCTTCAGTTCTTTAAGAAATACATATACTCCCTCACTTCCTTTTCTTTGGTAAGTATCTCTTATATTGAAAAATTCACTTGGGTATTGGAGTAATTCATCATTCTTAAACACACGTCTTAAATTGAACTTAGAAGTCAATTCATCTATTTTAGAAACCATCATCCATCCATCATCACTGTTACTCATAAACACAAACCCCTTCTTTTTTTTCGGTGAGTAAAAAAACTCCGATCTAAAACCTGTATTTACTCCACTAAAAAAAGTGATCGTATCTTCTTTAGTAGTTAGTAAAAAGATGCCTCCTCCAGTATCAAATTTTAATTCTTTTGTATCAGGTACAAAACCTAATTTGGCCTTAGGTGTTAAAAGCAAACGTTGTTGTTCTTTGGTGATATGCTTTCCTGATAATGTATTAACTATTAACTTTCCTAAATCATAAGCAGTCATATGTCCCCCTGAAGCTGGTATTGACTTTTTGTTTAAAAGCCCTTTATACTCTACCCCATATGTCGTATAGCCCATCGCATGATTTTTTTTCACGTTATCTTGTAAATCATCACTGTTGTATTTCAAAAAGGTTTGTTTCAAATTCCACGGTTCAATGACCATATTATCTACATAGTTATCGTAACTAGTCCCCTTTATTTTACTTACAATATCTGCTAAATAGGCATATCCTTCTCCAGAATATGTAAAAGAAGTTCCTGGTTCTGCAATAAATTCTAATTTTTCAGGATCGTTTTCTACCTGCCAATTTTCCAAACCAGCCGTATGACTTAACAGCATTCCTATGGTGATTTTTTTATATCGATTGTCATGTTGAAGTCGTTTGTATGGTAAATAGTAACTAGCCTTTTGATGTACATCTAATTTGCCTTCCCCAATCATACGGTTAACGATATACACCAAAAAGAGTTTGGTCATTGATGCCGCTTCAAATAATGTTTTTGAGGTTACTTTTTTCTTTTCTTCAATGTTGCTCCATCCATATTCTTTAGCGTGAACTATTTCATTGTTTTCAATGATTGCTACGGAGAAACCTGGAATTCCTGTTTTAGATTTCATTAGGTTCATTTCCTTATCAAATGTTTGATAAGGAAATGAAGATTTTGGCTGAGTATTTTGAGCATTAATTCCTAATGCAGCAAATAGGATAGCTATTAGTAAGTAAGGTAGCTTTGTTTTACTATTAAGTTTCATTTGTTTTTTTATTATAGGTTCTTAGATTCTTTGGGTATTTAATTCATATTCTTTTAAAACTCCTCTGTCCATTTTTAATAGCGTATCGGCAATATGGAAATAATGATCATCGTGCGTAATTACTATGATTATTTTTCCTTGATTTCTCATTTCAGGTAATAAGACGGTATAGAAAAACTTTCGATAATAAGGATCTTGGTCTGCCGCCCATTCGTCGAATATATAAATCGGTGAATCTTCCATGAAACAATTCAATAAGGCTAACCTTTTTCGTTGTCCTGAAGACAAATTAATGGTAGAATATTTCCCATTTTTTAAACCGACTTTGTCTTCTAGGTTGAGTAATTTGATGTAATGATCAAATTTTTCTCTATTACTATCCGCATCAACACCGTATAGCTTATTAAACAAATATGTTGGATTGAATACTGCTGAAATGTATTCACTCAATTGTCCATTTGCTGCTTTTTTACCATTTATTGTTATACTACCTTCATCAGGAAAGTATAAGCCTGTTAACAATTTTGCTAAGGTTGTTTTACCGCTTCCGTTACCTCCTGCTATAAATACAATTTCCCCTGCATTGACACTCATGTTTATAGGCCCTATAGCAAAACTATTTTGGTTGTTTTCGGTTTTATAACTAAATGTTACATCATTTAGAGACATATTCGATACTGAATTCTCTTTTACTAATGGTGCTTCTTCCAAATTGATCTTAATTGGAATTTCAGCAATAAAATCTTTGATTCGATTCCAAGAAACAGAAATCCTTATGATTTGAGGTATGATTCTTAGCAAGTTATTTATTGGGCCAATTAAGTATAAAAGAATCATTACAAACCTAATTACAGTATATGTTTTTATATCTGGAAAAAACTCTGACATCCCAAATGCCGCAAACCCAAGAACTCCCACTAAAAGAAACTCTGAAACTAATGAAATATTAAAAGAAATAATAGAAGCTTTACTTACTTTGTCTCTAAATACCGCAGCACTTTCTTTGACGTCTTCCTTGTAACCAAGTTTTTTGCTTCTATTTAGACTAATTTCTTTATATCCTTCAATTGCTCCACCAATAAGCTTGGTCAACGTATTCGTTTCATTCCTTGCCTCCTCAAAATAATCTTTCGTTCTGTAAACTAACAAATAACTCAATCCTGATAATAAAATTATTGTAGATATTGTAACCAATGTTGCCCAAGGAGCAATTGATCCAAGAAATATAAAACCTCCTATAATGGTAACAATACCCGTTGCAAAATTCATAAAAGTATTCGCAGAGTTTCCAATAACCTCGGTATCGTCAATTACTGTCGTATAAACCCTCCCACTACTAATTTTTTCAAAATCACTATACGTGGTTCTAAAGATTTGATCAACAATTTTTAATCGCAAATCATATACTGTATCGTTTGTAAGTTGAATTAAGTTTACTTCTATAAACTGTCTTCCAAAAATATAAACCACAACAATCAATGAATAATAGAATAACAGGTAATAAAAATCAATACTTGAATTTATTGATGAGGTAATCATTACGATAACGGAAATACTAGCAATCCCTGTTAATATACTCATTACACTCACCATAGGAATCACTCTTTTGAATTTATTTTTTTCTGGAAAAATTAAATTCAAACTGTAAACCACCACAGAGAAGAACAACGCCATCAAAATAACAATAATAAGAGGCTTAAAACTTTCAGGTGCCCATACAAAAATTGACCCCCAATCAAACCCTGCTAATGCTTTTGGAAATAAATATACACCTACTAAATATGGAGATATGATTGCCCATGCGATAACTATCTTCTTCACAACAGTGGCATCTACTTTTTTAGGTTCTCTTTGATTTCTCTTAACTCCGATCAAAATCCTAACGAAATAGAATAGTAATAATCCACAGTACAACACTAGAAAAATCGTTAAGAGTGAAAAGGAATGATCTAAATCGTCAGTTGGTTCGTTTCCATAGTTGATTTCTTCATCACCTAAAATATTGGTTATTTTTTCTGTTAAAAAATTAGTGTAGTTACTATTTGAATTGGTCAAAATAGCAACCCCTATTTTTTCTTCTTTATTAACTACTATATGGCTACTAAAATTTGGATTGAGCCCTGCATGAAAAATATTATTTGATCCGTCTAAAGCAATGTTCCAGCCTCCTGCATAGGCAGTCATACCATGTAAAGGAACTCGTTTATCTCTTTGATGACTTGCTACTATTACATCTCCTAAAAACTCCTTAGTTGGATTGATTTGATATTTCATCCATTTTGCAATATCCTCTGCATTACTTACAACATAACCCGCAGCATTGTTTGATCTAAATACAGGTGCAGTATACAACCTTGGTTTAAAAAAACTAATCTTATACCCTTTAGACATATGTTCTCTTATCGATGATTGTCCAATAGAAGTATTTTTTAGTTTTAACGGAGCGATAATGTTTTCTGTTAAATATTTTTCAAAGCTTTGTTCGCTAACTTTTTCTATGATCAAAGCAATAACATCATAGTTTACGGTAGCATATTCGTATTCAGTTCCCGGTTCTCTATTGAGTTCCATTTTTAATAAACTTCGAACGAGTTTTTCTAAAGCATCCTTCTCATTACCTACTGGAACTTTCGCCAAGGATTCCCAAGAAATTCCACTTGTATGATATACTAAATCTTTTACAAGTATATCCATTGACTTCCCTTCAAATTTCATCTTAAACCAAGGTAGATATGCAGACACTTTTTTATTTAGATCTACCTTATTTTGGCTTACTAATTTTAGAAGTCCCAAGGCTGTAAACGCCTTACTATTGGATCCTATTTCGAACTTTGTTTTGGAGGTAACAGGCAGTTGTTTTTCTAAATCGGCATACCCAAAAGTTTTGATATATTCTTTTTCTCCCTTAGTGATAATAAGACTCAAGCCTGGTATATCACCATCTTCCATGCCTGCTTGAATTTCTTTTCTTATTTGTTCTTGTACTTCTTTTGACAAAAATGATTGTGAATGTCCTGAAAAGTAAAAGAAGAGTACTGTTAATAAGATTAAGATAGTGTTCTTTTTACTACTAGTCATACTGTAAAGTATTTTTAAATAATGTTTTTAGATTTTTTGAAAAGCTTCATTTTCTTCTAATTCCTTAAACTAATGGTCCAGATTGAAGTTTTTCGTGTAAACGTACTTTTCTAAGTATATTCTTACTTGTTTTTTGATTGATATAGCATTACATTTTTATAATTTCAGCAATACGATTGTTCTTGTATTAGCTCCTTTAACAGCTTAATAATGAAGTTTGATTGTGTTTCAAGTATTTGGTTATGATACGCTTTTACATATTCATGTCTAAAGGTTCCAGTACTAAAACTGCTCCATTCCACCATATTGGCCTGAGCTACCTCATTTTGGGCTTCTATGGCTAAAATATCCGCTTTTATATTTCCTGTAAACTGATGGGCTTCTAGTATTTTTGTGTTATGAATCACTAATTCTTTAACACGTATGAAGTCTGAAGTATTCATTTCGTTTTTCCATAATGCTAATTCTTGTCCAAGTATTTCATTGATTTCTGAGGTTGTTAATACTAACTTTTCTTCTTTTTGCACTCCTCTATCTAGCAACACTAATTTTATGTTAGGATATTTTTTCTCTAATTCTTTGACCACTTCAAAAGCGATAGTTGCCCCCATAGAATATCCAATAATTATTGTAGTACAATTGCTATCTATTGTTTTTTGAATTTCATACAAGAAAGATGCTGCCATTTGATTTATGTCTTTATCAAAAGGCTCATCAACATCAAAACCTCTGTATTGTAATCCATATACATTGGTAACGTCATTCAACGCTATTGCTATATCTTTAAATATTGTTGAAGATCCTAATATTGGAGGAATACAAAAAATGTTTGGTTTTCCTTTAATTGGCTCGTTTAAACGTACTAATAGTGTGTGTTTTGTCTGGCCACCATCTATAAATTGTGCTAATTCTACAATAGTAGGATTGTTATAAATACTTTTTAACGGAATTCTTTCGGTAAATTTCTTATAAATTTCTGACATGATTTGTGTCGCTTTTATAGAATTTCCGCCTAGTTCAAAAAAATTGACATTGGTTCCTATTTTTGGGAGGCTAAAACTCTCCTGCCAAATTGTGCTTAATTTTTTTTCTGTATCATTTTTGGGTTCCAAATAGTCATTATCTGTTGTACTTTGAATGTCTCTTTTTTCTAAAGACTTTCTATCTATTTTTCCACTAACTGTTAAGGGCATTTTTTCTACACATAAAAAGTGTGAAGGAATCATATAAGATGGTACTCTTTCTTTTAAAAATTCTTTAAGTCCCATAACAAATAAATCATCCTGCAATAAACTTTCAGGAACTGGCAACTCTTTTGTGTCAATTTTACCATTGGCATTTAGCGGAAATTTTTCTAATGCTATTATGTGGTTCGGAACCATATAATGTGGTAGTTTTTTCATTAAAAAAGTTCTGATCTTATCGTTAGAGACTTCGTCTGAACCAACATAATATGTGAGTAAATGTTTCGTGCCGTTCGGATCAGGTTTTGCAATTGAAATACAATCTAAGACTCCTGATAAGCCTTGAAGGGCACTATCTATTTCAATCAATTCGATACGATACCCCTTTATTTTGACTTGATTGTCTTTTCTACCACAAAAAACCAATTCTTGATGTAGGTTTCTATATGCTAAATCACCTGTTTTGTATAACATCCCTTCTTTAAAAGGATTAGCAACAAAGTATTTTGTCGTTTCTTTAGTATTATTCAAATAACCTTTTGACATTCCTGGCCCTTCAATATACATTTCTCCGATAGCTCCCTCTTCTACGAATTCCATGTTATCATTCAATATATGTATTGCATGATTTGCTATAGGATGACCTATAATATTACTATCCTCTCCTTTTGCTACCCTATGAAAACTAGCGCATACTGTGAATTCAGTTGGGCCATACGTGTTGAATAGGGCTGTTTTGTCAAGAAGTTTATCTATGTATGCGTTTTTTAAAACATCTCCTCCACTAATAATAGCTCTAGGAAAGCGATTAAGCTGCTCACTACACCTATTTAACTCATTAATTACCAAAGGAGTTGTAGTCAATATAGATATATTATTGTTATTAATTACATCTATGATCGCTTCTATATTTCTCCCACCGTCTGGTAACGTTACTAATTTCGCTCCCCTATAAAGGGTGGGTAATATTTCTTCTATAGAGGTGTCAAATGCTATTGATGATTGTTGAATAACTGCATCCGTATTATCTAATTTGAAATAATTCGCAAAGGTCATCATATAATCTACAATAGAACCTTGGCTAATCATTACTCCTTTTGGTTTTCCTGTAGAACCCGAAGTATAACAAATATAACCGAGGTCGTCTTGCTTAATGACTACTTCTTTTTCTAACGGCTTATATCCACTTGTATACAAGCTATAATCATTATATATTAAGGGGATTTCATTAGCTTCTACTTGATATGACATAGACGGTTCTGTAATGATCAAGACCGGATTACTATCTTTTATAATATAGTCTATTCGTGATTTTGGATATTCATTGTCAACGGGAACATATACTGCTCCTAACTTTAAAATTGCCAACAGCGATATCACAGTTCTTTCTGATCGCCCTCCAATTAGGACAACAGGATCCCCAACTTGTACATTATATGATTCAAATAAATATGCTGAAAATTTTTCTACTTCCTCATAAAGGTTGCTATATGACATTTGGATTGCTCCGCATTCTATAGCTATTTTATTAGGGTATTGTTTAACCGTTTTTTCCAACATTTCATAAACATTAGTAACCTTTTGATTACTAAAATTTAAATTATGAGACGCTTTTACAGTAGCATTTATTTTTGTTTTCTTAGGTGTTTTATTGGTTGATTCTGGTTTTTCTTTTAGTAATGTGTAGTACGATACTAAATGCCAATTACCTTGTGCTCCTTGTTTTGGAATAACTACCGAGTTCTGAATCCTTGGATACTGACATATGAATGATTCTATTTCTTCAAGTTCTATTCGATACCCATTAATAGAAGTTTGATTGTCTATTCTTCCCAAATATTGAATTGTTCCGTCTTCTAGCCACTTGCCATAATCGCCTGTTTTATAAACTCTGACTTCGTCTTCTTCGTTGTTTAGCTTACAGTAAACAAATTGCTTATCTGTTTTTTCTGACATATTTAAATATCCCTTTGCTAAACAATCGCCTGCAATTCCGATTTCTCCAACAATTCCTGTAGGAAGAATTTTATTGTAATTATCAAAGATGTAAATCTTTACATTATCTATAGTTTTTCCTATTGGAATTCTTGATATTTTCTTTGTTGCATGCGTTATGTTCATATCATAATAGGTAACTTCTATAGATGCTTCGGTAGGGCCGTATAAATTAGAAAGTGGTACTTTTAAATACTTATAGAATAAATACACTACTTCTTTACTTAGCTCTTCTCCGCTTGATACTACCATTCTAAGACTATTAATTTTAGCAACATCGTTTTCGGGTACTAATAAATAATTTCTTAACTGCGTTGGAGAAAAATGTACGTATGTTACGCCGTATTTTTGAATATTTTGGGTGGTTTGTAACGAGTTTTCAGTTGTTGCCAATACCAATTTTGCCCCAAAACACAGTCCTAAAAACAATTCTCCTATTGACACATCAAATACATGAGGTGTTTTTTGGTAGATTACATCGTCTTGGGTAAAATTGTAATGCTTCCAAAACCATTGTAGTCGGTTTATTAACCCAATGTTTTTAATCAAAACCCCTTTAGGATTGCCTGTTGAACCTGAAGTATAAAGGATTGTAAATACATCTTCTAATGCTACCTCTATTTCTGGATTTTTATCATCGTATTCCGTTAACGCTATTAATGATTTTTCTATATTAAAAAAGAAGGTTTCACCATTATCAATTGTAGTTAAAACCGCTTCCTTTGATGTATCGATAACAACAAGTTTTGCGGCTACATCATTAAGGATATAGTCGTTCCTTTTTTTAGGAAAATCTTCACTTAAAGGAACATATACAGCTCCTATTTTTATAATACCTAAAAGCGCTATGACATTATGAGTTGTATTCTCACAAAGTATTCCTATAGCATCTCCTTTCTTGATAGCATGATTTTGAATTAGGTAATGAGCAAACTGATTTGCTTTTTTATTGAGTTCTCCGAAAGTTATTGAATCACCTGTATTTAAAATTGCTGTTTCGTTAAAAAACTTTTTTGCATTCTCTTCGAAAAGGTGTTTGATTCCTTTTTTGAAATCAAATTCTTTCGCTAAAGAATTGAAGGTATTAAGTATGTGTTTTTTCTCTTTTTGAAAATACTCAAATTCAAAAATAGCCTTTTGAGAATTGACTGTAACTTCTCTTGCGATGCCAATGAGATGTTCAGCCATTCTAATGATTTTCTCTTTAACAAACAATTCAGTATTGTAACCAATAATTCCCTTGATACCTCCATCTTTTATCTTTATAAAATCAAAAGACACATCAAACTTACTTGCCGTTGTTTTTTCAAAAGTCATTTCCCCTTCCTTTAGAGGAACTTCTCTCCCTTCATCCTCTTTTGTACTTTCTGCATAATTGAATAGTACATCGAATATGGGATTCTTATTTTTTTCTACCTTTTCATTTACTTCTTCTACGAGTAAATCAAAAGGGTAGAATTGGTATTCAAAAGCATCTAATGTCGTCGTTTTTACCTTTTCTAAAACAGTATTAAACGTATCCGTCCCTTGAACATGAGTTCGTAAGGCAATTGTATTTACAAAAAAACCTATTTGTTCTTGCAAACTAACATGTTCTCTACCACTTACTACAGATCCTATCACAATATCTTCTTGTCCTGTATATCTATGAAATAGGGTTTTAACCATTCCTAATAATACCATAAACAATGAAGCATCTTGCTCATCTGCATACTGAATTAGTTTTTGAGTAACCTCTTGAGGAATTTCGTAATAGGCATTCGCTCCTTTATAAACTACCTCTTCTGAATTTATATCGTCTACAGGAAGTGTTAATCTTGGTATTTTACCAGAGAATTTTTGATTCCAGAATGTTTTTGCCTTTTTAAATACTCCTGAAGTTATCAGTTCATTTTGCCAAACAGCATAATCCTTATACTGAATTGGCAACGACTTTACAACCGGATGAATACCGCTAGCAAAGGATTCATAAACATGAGAAAATTCCTTTTTTATAATTTCTGTTGACCATCCATCTATGATTATATGGTGCATTACAAAAAACAATGTAGCTTCGCTTTTTACGCTTTCAACAATGGTTGCTTTGATAGCAGCTTTTTCTAATTGAAATGGAAAAAACAATTCTTCTTCTTTGAACTGTTCATATTCAGCCTCAGAATGTGCTTTTTTCTTTTGAATTGTTACCTCAAAATTTTCTACACTTTCAATAAATTGTCTTGGAACACCATTTACAACGTTAAAAGTTGTTCGAAGTATTTCGTGACGTTCTATTAAAAAATTAAGTGTTCGTTGTACGATAGCTATATCCATTCCTTGAATAGGAATTGTTAAGGTTACATTGTACAACCCTTTTGATTCTGATAATTGATCAAGTATCCATAAGCGTTTCTGACCAAATGAAACAGGGTAATTTTCTTGTTCTGCTGTTTTTCTTATATAACTAAACTCATTATCTTTCTTAACACTATGGTAGAATGACAATATCTCCTGCTTCTTTTCTTTAATAGCTGCAATTATATCTGTTGTTAATGCTTGATCAGGATCTCTTACTGCAATATTATTATCCTGAATAGATATAATTATGTTTTTACTTCTCAAGTCTAAAATAAACTCATCTATTGTCATATAATAATTTTTATTTCTTCATTATTTTCAATGTCTGTTTTTGATATTTGTTGGGATGCAACAATGTATCCCGCTAGTGCTTTAACAGTTTGTTTTATAAATATATCTTTAACTGAAACTTCAATTGAAAAGTCTCTTGAAATTAGGCTAATTAGTGTGATCGCTTTTAATGAATCTCCTCCAAGTTGGAAGAAATTATCTTTGATCCCTATTTGGGAAACATCCAACATTAATGTTTCTGACCAAAGTTGAGCTAGTTGTTTTTCAATCTCAGTTGTTGGTTTTATATGTTCTTTTGTTTTCTTCGATGGCAAGGGTAGTGCTTTTTTATCTAATTTGCCATTTTTTGTTGTAGGAAAACTAGCTACTTTAACATAATATGTAGGAATCATGCTAAGTGGTAAATACTTCATGAGTGTATTACTTAGTGTATCTTCATAAAGATTTTCTGTTCCAGTATAAAAAGCCGCTAGGTATTTATTCCCTTCAAATTCATCAACAACAACCACCGAAGAAGTTATTTCAGGAATTGAATTTAAATGATATTCAATTTCTCCTATTTCTATTCGAATTCCATTTAATTTTACTTGATCGTCTAAACGTCCCATATAAAGGAGCTCACCATTGTTATTCCATTTTACCAAATCTCCTGTTCTATACATTTTCCCTTGCGTAAATGGGTTTTTAACAAAACGCTCTTCAGTTAATTCTTTACTATTGATATAACCAGCAGACACACCTTCTCCTCCGATATACAATTCACCGACAACTCCTTTAGGTAAAAGGTTTCTGTTTTTATCTAGCACATAAAGTTGTGTATTTGCTATTGGACTTCCAATAGGTATTTTTTCTGTTATTGTATCGCCTTTGTTTACTTTAAAAATAGTTGATAATACTGTTATTTCTGTTGGACCATATTCATTATAAAATTCGAATTGTTTTGAAATTTTTTGCACAAAACTAGCCTTACAAGCTTCTCCTCCTGAAACTACTCTCTTAAGGTCTGGTAATCGTTCAAAAATGACGTTTTCAAGGAATGATGGAGTCGTATGCATGTGTGTCACCTTTTTTGCTTCTAGATAATCTCTAAACATCGTTGGTTCACTTAATAACTTTTCTTTGACCAATACTAGTGTTGATCCAGAAGTCAATGCCATCCATATTTGTTCTACTGATGCATCAAAATAATAAGGTGAAAATTGGAGTATTTTTTCATTGTTATCCAATTCAAAATACTCGTTTTGATAGCTAAGTAAATTATAAAGACCTCGATGTAAAACCTTCACTCCTTTTGGACTTCCTGTTGATCCAGAAGTATATATTATGTAGGCTAGATCCTTTTGGGTAATTTGAGGTAATGCCACCATTTCCTCTATATTATGATCGTTTAACACGTCTGCCGTAATAATTGTATACGCTCCTTCTATTTCATTTAGTTCTAATTGACTTATTACAAACTTACTATTACATTCTTCAAGCATAAGTTTGGTTCGCGATTCTGGTTGGTTTGGATTTAATGGTAAGTATGCCCCTCCTGATTTAAGTATTGCTAAAATTGCTGTAATCATATCAAGCGAACGATTCATTAATATCCCTACAACACTTCCTGGCACCACTCCTAAACCTACTAGTTTATTTGCCCATTGATTAGACCTTTCATCTAATGTTCGGTAATTAAACTGATCACCTTCCAAAGTAACTGCTATTCCATCTGGTTTAGCGTTTACATGATTTTTAAACATGTCTAAAACCGTAAGGTCATCACTGTAATCTATATAAGTGTCATTAAACTCATGTAACAGTGTATTCTTTTCTTCTTCAGACAATATTTCAATATCTTTTATAAGTGCTGTTTTATTAGTAGTAATATTATCTAGAACTTTTTGAAAATAACTAACAAAGTTTTCTATTGTTTCTTCTTTAAATAGGTCTGAACGATAGGTAATTGCTAGATCAATACTTTTAGAATTAACAACATTAAGACTGAGGTCAAATTTTGCAACTTTATGCCCTATGTAATAAGGTTTAATCTCTACATTTCCTGCCCCAAGTCCTGAAGATTCTGTATGCTGACTGTATGAGAAAAATACGTCAAACAATGGATTTCTAACAGTATCTCGTGACACGTCTAATGCAGCAACTAACTCTTCATATTGATAAAACTGATGATCGAAAGCCTCTACAGTATCCGCTTGTAATCTTTGTAAAAAGCTTTCAAAATTCTCTGTAGCATCCACATGATTACGTAAAGCTAAGGTATTAACAAACATCCCCACCAAATTATCTAAATCGCTATGGTTACGCCCTGAAGTTGGGGTTCCCACAACAATATCTTCTTGATTACTAAGCTTACTTAATAAGACATTAAACGCTGCCAAAAACAATGTGTACATTGTTACATTTTCAGAAGTAGCTAATTGACGTAGTTTATCACTTTGAATTTCGCTTAAATTTACCGAATATATTTCCCCTTTTGTAGTTCGTTCATGAGGTCTCGTATAATCCATAGGTAAATCTAATGCCGTAACTTCTTTATTGTATTTATCCAACCAATATTTCTCATGGTTAGCAACTAATGACTGATGTTCTTCACTTTGCTGCCATTCGGCATAATCAACATAGTCTATGGCGTTATTTGGTATTGAATCTCCCTGATACAGCGTTGAAAATTCTTGTATTAAAATCGCAATAGAAATTCCATCACTAATAATATGATGTGAATCAATCATTAACAAGTACTCTTCTTCAGAAATGTCTACCAATGATACTCGAAATGGAAAATCGTTTGATAAGTTAAATGGTTTTATAAAGTCTTGAATGATTTGATCAATATTTTCTGATTTCCCTCTACTGTAAGTAATCTCAAATGTACTTGCCTCTTGAATATATTGAACTGGTCTTCCTTCGTGAATTTTAAAAGATGTTCTTAAACTTTTATGACGCGCAACTAGCGCTTTTATAATTTTATCAAATTTAGCTATATCTAACTTTTTACTTACCGTATAAAAGCTTGGTATATTGTATGTAATACTATCATGATCAAACTCATACATAAAGTACATTCTACGTTGCGCTGAGGACAATTCATAATACTCCTTCACCTCTGATACTGGAATAGCACTAAAACTTTCACTTTCTTCTAAACTCTCAATATATTGACTTAGTGATCGAATGTCTTGATATTTAAAAATATCTCGAAGCTTTATCGCTACTGAAAAAGTACTGTTCAGTTCGTTTACTAAACTAATGGCCTTTAATGAGTGTCCTCCCAAACGGAAAAAACTATTGGTGACTCCTATCTTTGAAACCTCTATTTCTAATATAGCACTCCAAATACCCAACATCTTCTCTTCTACTGCTGTAGAGGCTGGCACAACTTCTAAATTTGGTAATGCCGTAGGAGTTGGCAGCATACGATAGTTTATCTTTCCATTGTGTGTCAATGGAAATGAAGG